>NZ_JBHVMZ010000003.1:0-688552 GCF_042796655.1 Paenibacillus sp. NPDC057886
AATTTAAAAAAGCTACCGCCTGCAAAATACAGACAGCAGCTTAAAGAAGTTGCCTAACCTTTTTTTTAAATGTCCTTTACAGAGGGTACAATTTATATCTAAAGCGGGACCTTTTTTTTCTTCAATCTGCTCAAAAAGTGACGTATAGAGACGGTCAGATGGTATAATCGGGTGAAGTGTTATTGTCTCACCAAGTTATTTTCGAAAAGGTTTTCGGAAGATGGTCTATTTTTGTTTGTAACCGCAATCATAATACACACAGAAAGTGAGAGCTGAGATGAATCAGAAAAAGCTTTTTACGGATGGATGGCAATTTGCCAAAAGTAAGCTGGAGGTTACGGAGCCTGCGGGGTTAACGTTTGAACCGGTAGAGCTTCCTCATGATTGGCTGATCTATAATACGCTTGAACTGTATGAGGACAGCATCGGATGGTATCGCAAGACATTCCCATATACGAAGGATGAGCAGCAGCTTCTGCTTTGTTTTGACGGGGTGTACATGGATTCTTCCGTATATGTAAACGGTCAGCTTGTGGGGGAATGGAAGTACGGCTATTCGGCTTTTGAGCATGAGATCACGAGTGCTTTGGTTGAAGGTGACAATGAAATTGTAGTCAAAGTTGTGCATCAGAGTCCCAACAGCAGATGGTATTCCGGGGCCGGAATTTACCGCAATGTGTGGCTCAAAACGAGAGATCGGAATCATATCGTCACAGACGGTACCTATGTATCGATTCAGCAGCAACCAGAAGATTGGCAGGTTGAGGTGGATACGGAGCTAAGTCTCAATCAGAACGCACAACTTGTGCACACGATTTGGTATCAGGGTAAGCAGATCGTAACCAGCAAAGCGGACGTTACGGTTACAGCGGGTAAAGACACCGGACATGGAGAGATACAGTCCAACAGCCAACAGCTGACGGTCGATCTTCCGAAGTTATGGAGCCCGGATGAACCGAATCTGTATGATCTGGTAACAGAACTGCAAGTAGCTACAGGTGAGCAGGGCTATGAGACGATCGAGACCGTAACACAGCGGATTGGCTTCAGGGATATCAAGCTGGATGCGAGCGAAGGATTCCACCTGAATGGGGTCAAGATGAAGCTGAACGGCGTGTGTGAACACCATGATCTCGGTGCGCTTGGGGCTGCTTTTAACCTGACGGCGCTGCGCAGAAGATTTGTGCTTTTGAAAGAAATGGGCGTTAACGCCATTCGGACCGCTCATAACATGCCTGCCAAAGAGTTCATGGAACTTGCGGATGAGATGGGTATGCTGATCGTTTCGGAAGCGTTCGATATGTGGGAGAGAGCCAAGACTCCTTACGACTATGCGAGATTTTTCCCGGAATGGGCACATACCGATGTGAAGAGCTGGGTGAAGCGTGATCGTAACCATGCAAGTCTGATCATGTGGAGTATCGGTAACGAAATTTATGATACCCATGCAGATGAGCGGGGGCAGGAAGTGACTCGCATGCTGATGGAGTATGTACTGGAATTCGATCCAAAAGGGAATGCAGGCGTGACCATCGGTTCGAACTACATGCCGTGGGAAAACGCGCAAAAATGCGCCGATATCGTGAAGCTCGCAGGCTATAACTACGCGGAAAAATACTACGACAAACATCACGAAGAACATCCGGACTGGATTATCTATGGTAGTGAAACGTCGTCTGTGGTGCAGAGCCGTGGGATCTATCACTTCCCGTTCGAGCAATCCATACTGGCAGACGATGACGAGCAGTGTTCGGCTTTGGGTAACAGTACGACAAGCTGGGGCGCGAAGTCCGCAGAATATTGCATTTTGGCGGAACGGGATACTCCGTATTCCTTGGGGCAGTTCCTGTGGACCGGATTTGATTATATTGGAGAGCCGACACCGTATCATACGAAGAATTCGTATTTTGGACAGCTGGATACAGCAACGTTCCCGAAAGATTCCTACTACATCTACCAAGCAGCCTGGACCGATTACAAGAAAAGTCCGATGGTTCACCTGTTCCCATACTGGGATTTTAACCCTGGTCAGCTAATCGATGTACGCGTGTGCAGTAATGCGCCGAAGATTGAATTGCAACTGAATGGCAAGACGATCGGCACGTATGATATCGACCATGCGAAGGGAACTCAGCTGGCAGGCTGGTGGAAAGTGCCATATGAAGAAGGCGAGCTCAAAGCCATCGCTTATGATGAAAATGGCAACATTATCGCAATCGATGTGCAGAGATCCTATACAGATGCGAAGCAGCTTCGTCTGCAAGCCGATCGGGAGCAGTTGCAGGCGAATGGTACAGATCTTATTTTCGTGAAAATCCAAGTGGAAGACGAAGCAGGCAATCCAGTGCAAAATGCAAACAACCGCGTGCAGGTCCAGGTGACAGGTGCAGGCCGTCTGTTGGGTCTGGATAACGGAGACAGCACGGACTATGATCCATACAAAGGTCTTAGCAGAAGATTGTTCAGTGGCAAGCTGATGGCAATCATCGGGGCAACGAACGAATCGGGAACGGTGAAGATCGAGGTGACTTCGGAAGGATTGGAAAGTGCAGTTGCCGAGTTCGAATCGCGAGCTGTTGCAGGCGCAGGAGATCGTACCTTCGGTGATTCCGGGACCGCAGGAAGCCAGGAGCAAACCGTACTAATGAGTAATACGGAACGTCCGGTTCTGACGGGACGCGCGCAGGAGATTCCTTTGCGGAAAATCGAGATTATCAGCGAAGGTGGACAGCTATTCGATCCATCGAAACAGCAGATGACGGTGAGCGCCAAGCTGTATCCGGAGAACACATCCTATCGCGATATCGAGTGGGCGGTTGTGAACGATGCAGGGATCGAATCCAACATTGCCAAGGTCGAAGCCAACGGTCTGGAAGTCAACGTATTCGCTCTGGGCGATGGGGAGTTCCGACTTCGCGCGACGAGCAGTAACGGTACGGATAAAACGAAACTCATTTCCCAACTGGAGTTCAAGGCAACAGGTCTGGGCACGGCTTACAAAGATCCATACGGTTTCATTACGGGTGGACTGTACGATTACACTAAAGGAGATGTCGGTAACGGCAATGAACGTGGGGTAGCGACAAGCCGGGATGGAGAGACACATGTGGGCTTCCGCAATATCGACTTCGGGCCGTACGGCTCCGACACGATTACGATTCCGATCTTTGCGTTGTCCAGTGAAGAGTACTTTATTCAGATCTGGGAAGGCATGCCGGATGAAGAGGGAAGCACACTGCTGGCAGATGTGGTGTATGACAAAGAATCCAGATGGAATGTGTATCAGGAAGAGACGTATCATCTGTCCAAGCGGCTGAGCGGGATTACGTCGATCTGTTTTGTACTGAAGCAGAAGATTCATATCAAAGGCTTTTCATTCGAGCGCCAGAGCCGGGCATTCGAGCAGAATACGGCTGCATCATGTGAACATCTCTACGGGGATACATTCAAGATCAAGGGCGATCATGTTGAGGGGATCGGAAACAATGTGTCGCTGGAGTTTGAGAACATGGACTTCACGGCAGAAGGTACGTCGAAGCTTGTGATCTATGGCCGTTCGCCAATTGATAAAAATACGATTCATATCCGCTTTGCAGGTGAGGACGGACAGAGCAATCAGCTGGTTGAGTTCACACAGTCCGATGGATATGAGGAGCGGGTGTTTGAGCTTGAGCAGGTAAAAGGTGTGCAGAAGGTGACCTTTATCTTCCTGCCGGGTAGTCAGTTTGACTTTGGCTGGTTCCGGTTCGAGAAGTAGGGCGAGTAGGGCGCATGATATAGCAGTTCAGGGATAGTGATGAATTATTCAAGCCTCTTCAGGTCAACGTTGTTCGTAAAGAACAGGATGTTGATCTGGAGGGGATTTTTAATTTTAGATGTCTGCAGTCGGTATTCAAGGAATACAGATCAAAGTAAATCTCCTTGTTCAGGATGGTCACATTGCTTGTTGTTATGTATAATTTTCCTGAGAAACTTACCTAAAGGAGAAAAATATACATATGAATCGTCTTAAGTCGAGTGTTAGAAAGTTTATGTTAGAAGATTTGGATTCAATTAAAAAACAAGACAAGCCGAATGTTATTGTGAACTTTAAAGCAATTTTATTAGGATTTTTAATTATCTGGATTCTATCAGGAGTAATTATTTATTATTCAATTTCGGAATGGGAAGATAGGGGAACATTCGGCGATATGTTTGGGGCAATCAATGCACTTTTCTCTGCTTTTGCTTTTGGAGGATTAGTGTATACTCTCTTCATCCAAAGATATGAGTTGAGTTTACAAAGAAAAGAGTTGGAGATGCAACGTTTGGAAGTGGCTCGTAATGGGGATCAATTAGAACAACAAAAAAATGTAATGATCCAGCAAAGCTTTGAAAACACTTTTTTTAAAATGATCGAACTCCATCACAATTTAATCGAATCCATGAATGATAAACCTTATGCGGGAAGAAGAGCCATTGAGAAACTACGAGAGTTTCTCGATGCTGAATTGATACGTGCTAATCATAAGCGTGATTTGAATAAAACAATAGAAAATTTTCTTAGCCTTAAAGGTCGGCACATTAAACATTACCTTAATAACTATTATTGCATACTTGAATTGATTGAGCAGTATGGTCTAAACACAGAAGAAGATTTGAGAAATTCAAATTACACTCGTATTGCGCTTGCGCAATTATCAGAAGACGAGAGATTCTTGATTTTTTATACATTGGGGTACAAGAGTGAGACTAGATTGTTTTTGGAGAAATTTATTAATCTAAGGGAATTGAATCAATCTGCTCGGCACCATTATGAGTGGATGATTTCTTAGTTATTAGAGTGACGGATAACCGTCACTCTTTTTTATTAGCATCGTCAATGGTCAGCATAGCTTCCTCTGGATCCCAGGAAACGTTCAATCCCAAACCACGTAATACCTCAAAAGGCACTGTAGTTGCTCCAGAGTAATTATTTATGGGTTCAGGTAGCTGCATGACTTGCTCCCCAGACGTATCTGCGGAAGTTATAACATACTGTGTTTCGTGAGGGAGGATGGTGATTGTCCGATTGTCATATTTCAACGTATAGTGGTCCAGACTACCTTCCACCTTATGAATCTCAAATTCTGCTCCGAGTGCTGCGGCGATTGCTTTGATTGGCAGTTGCACGGTCTTAGGCGTTTCAACAGCGGCATACATTGACTGGAACAGCTCACCGTTCAGATATACATCTGTACCCATCTTGGCTTGAACGGGTTTGTAGACCATGCCTCCTGATGATGTTGCAGGTGCACCCGCTTCTTCGTATTTATCACTTCCCCAGCCCCAGACGGTTCCATCTGAAGATAAGGCAAGACTGTGGTGATAACCAGCTGAAATATCAGTAATGCCGGATAGATGGTTTACTTTGCCTTCTTTGCCGTTCACGCTCCTTCCGTAGCTGTACACCTCACCGGATGTCGTGAGTAATAACATATATTGTGTATTTCCATCCATCTTCTTCACCTTGAAGTCGTAATGAAAAGAGAATGCTTTCCCTTTCTCGTCCAAACCCCAGACTTTCCCGTTCTTATCCAGTGCAAGCAGGGATGTATCTGTACTTGTGATCGAAGATATGTTGGTCAAACCTTTTATCTTGGTAGGTTTGGACAGGACTTTACCGGGTTCGTCGGGCTCGTTCCACGTCCATACGGAGCCATCTTTCTTCAGAGCATATCCATGCAGACCTACAGATCCAACCTGGATGATATCTTTCAGTCCGCTGATTGCATACGGTTTACGTACGAAATCAGAATCGATTCCTTGAGCGCCAGGGCGCTGCCATGACCAGACCGTCCCGTTCTGGAGAAGGGCAACAGTGAAAGAACCAGTCACCACATCCTTCGCAGAGTTGATGCTTTCGACTTTGCTGGGCAGTTTACCAGCACCCCATTCCCAGACGGTTCCATCCGCCTGAACAGCTGCGTTGATTCCACCACCAGCAGCTGAAATGGCTATTACATTGGATAGTTCCGGTATGCGGATTGGACTAAATGTATGACGATATCGAACCTTTTCGCTCACACCCAGCTCTCCCCACAAATTACGGCCCCAGGTCCAGACCGACCCATCACTTCTCAAGGCGATTGTGTAATAATTAGCTCCCTCTACAGCGGTATAATGTAGTTTCTTCTCAATGCTTGATGCAGTCGATTGCGCGGATGTGTTACTGGAGGACTGCTGCACGTTAGTGGCTGCGTGAGTCGTTGGCTCAGCTGTCAGCTCCATCAGCAGGCTTGACGCAACTAATGCGGCAGCCATTGCAATGGCGAATCGACGGGATGATTTACCTTTCCCATTGGGTCTATGATTCAAGCGTGAAGTGGAGCGTCGTTTTTCTTTTGCTGTATCATCGGATGGGTTAACCGAACGCATGGGTATCGCCTCTTTTTCGAATGAGATGGACGTGAATAATGCATTGCTATATAAACACTTTATGTAGAGTTGAAGTTACATACAAATGATAAAAATTCCTTTATATTGAAGATCCGTGCTGAGTGTGTTTAAGTTTTTTCTAACAGCAAATACGTAACATGTACGGAGCCTTTAGCGTCGTAAACATGAGGTGATTGGATGAAAAGAGTACTGCTCACGCTTTCGTTAGTTTTAATGTTGTTAACAGCCTGTGAGGCAAATGATCAGACAGTGGATTCTCAAGTAATCATGAATTCATTTCCGGAAATTATTGAGCCACATAACCCTGAGCAAGCGGAGCAAAGCGGGGATGTCGTTGTGTTTCTCGAAGGCATGCGGAACAGGGATAAGTGGAATACATTTGTGAAGAATGTGAAGAACAAACAGCAGGACCAGGTTACGTGTTAACCGGTTGTGAGAAGGAAGGAAGTTCCTTTCCTATTCCCAAGCTATGAGAGCGATATCTAACCGTAAATATTTGAGATATGTAATTATTCATGCTGTAAACCAAAACGATCCTGCGAAGTCGAGGCTTTGCAGGATCGTTTTGCTGCCAGCTAAACATTACAAGCCGAGGGTTTATCCATATAAAGTGTTGTTGGACAGTTCAATCAGATTACCGTCAGGATCACGCTGACCACCATCCCGAACAAAGTCATTCCGGTGGAAGGTATGGCGCTCCTACTCGGCGTAGATCACTTCATGTCGGACTCCTATAAATTAGGAGCAACTCTGTCTTTTTTTATTGGGCCTCCTCTATAGTTATTCGCACACTCTCTGAATGTGCGAATGACATATACATAGGGCATACACACTGTGTGCCTTGGCCTAAGGAGAGTGACCGTTTTGAGGTATCTGAATAAGAGGATAGCTACGTCCAGCAAATTAAGGTCCAGACGTCCAACACCAAAATGCAGAAACAAATCCCCAGAAAAACGCAGGAAATGTCATATGATCCGTAAACCTTGCCGGAGAAAGCGCCGCTCCCTCCGACCGCAGCGTCCCATAAGACAACTGAAAATAATCTTGGACAAAAAAGTTATTGCTTTGCCGAGGGGGATTGGCGTCAACCCGGCATTTGCGGAGCCCGAGCCCCGGCTTGCTCCGGTGAGACAACATGAAACGGAGACGGTCGGACCGCCCGGAATGCAAGGTCTAGTGGGGGAGCAAGGCGTTAAAGGTCCCGCCGGCCCTCCCGGCGAGCACGGCCTACCGGGATTTTCCGGAGCCCAGGGGCTCGTCGGCCCTCCCGGCGAGCAGGGCCTGCCGGGTCTTCCCGGAGCGCAAGGCCCCGCCGGCCCTCCCGGAGCGCAAGGCCTCGCCGGCCCTCCCGGAGTGCCTGGCCTGCCGGGTCTTCCCGGAGCACAAGGCCCCGCCGGCCCTCCAGGTGAGCAAGGCCTGCCGGGGCTTTCCGGAGCGCAAGGCCCCGCCGGCCCTCCAGGTGAGCAAGGCCTGCCGGGGCTTTCCGGAGCGCAAGGCCCGGCAGGCCCCCCTGGTGAGCAGGGCCTGCCGGGCCCTCCAGGTGAGCAAGGCCCACCGGGTAGCGTTCCCGGAATTCAGATTATTTCTACGGTAAACCGTTACTTCTATTTTCCAGACACCGATCTGGATTTATCGGACTCGGTTACGGTCCCTGCCGGGGAATTCATAAATGACGAAGGCGGTAGCGTAACCGAATTTGCCGGAATAGGACTTACCAGTTTCAACAATCTTTATATAAACGGGATCGTCCAGCCCGGCAACTCATACGACGTAAGTGCTGACATGTTGTTTTTTCCTTCACAAAGCGGTGTGCTCTTTGCAGGGACGCCGATCATTTTTGAGACAATTCAACTAACAGCCAATATAACAAATGGCTGAATTTGGTCAAACCTCCTCGTGACTTCGCCTTCACTACTCTCGAATCTACCACATATACTATGTCAGGTAGGAGGTGAGAACCATGCCACTCGTGACACCATTTCAGAACAGTTTAAGATTCGCTGCAACCATTGGTGAAGGAACGGGTACCGGAGCAACGTTTGCGATTGCCGCGACTGCTTTTACAAACGACGCCGGTACAGCTGCAACAGCATTTCCAGCTACGTTCAATTATTACAATTTTTACGTTAACGGCATTATGCAAACGGCGGATACATCCTCCGTTACAACCACCACGATTACGATTCCCGGAGGCGACGCACTAAATGGAGGAACTCCAGTTGTCGTACAATTCGTAGTGTCTTAACGCTTACCTGAATCATGCTGAATCATTATCTTGTTCGGCTTCTATCTGTGATAGAAGCCGTTCTTTTTTTTGTATAAGACATCAGTCGACTCAAGGTATTCATGCACTAATGCGCAAAATAGCTGCCTAAGGGATGTTGCCCAATTACCGGATAATCGAGGAGAAAATGAATCCTCCGTTTGATTCCAATTCCCTTTCTGACTTGTTAAAATTTAGGTACATATACTACGGTCAGGTTGGCGGTGAATACGGAATGCAACGAATTGAGGTACATCCCGATGTATTAGAGGAAAAAGCCCGGTTGGTTCAGCAAAAGAAGCTGGAACTGGAACGAATGGTAAGGGAACTGGAAAAATCCATATACCTGTTGCAATCCGATTGGTCGGGCGTGACAGGGGAACGTTTCTTCTGGGATTTTATGCAGGTGAAAGAAGTGTTCCCGGCTACACTGGGTCTTTTGGATAAAATTCAGAATGAATTTATTTTTATAGCGAAGAATTTCAGAACAGCGGATGGTTCGGGTGAGGTTGCTCTATATATACCTGAAGAGCTGAAAAGAAATTTCGGTGTGGGGTTGCTAGATAAATCAGTGGGAGAAACAGTAACCGGAATGGGTCAGACGGCGGAGGCGCTCTTTTATGATCCATTCGGCACGGTCGCCAGTGTGGCCTATGGGCTGACTTTGGGGAAAGTGGTTGACGTTGGACGAGGTATTGGATTCGCATGGGATGCAGCCTGGGGCACGGGAACGGCGAGGTCTGATATAGAGCAATTTGTGGATGAGCAGAAGAAGCAGATTGATGAGAGCGGAGCAGGGTATTACGGTGGAACGATGACGGGCCAGGCCTTGGCCTATGTTTTATTTGGCAAAGCCTTTCGTTCGATGGATGATAAGCATAGCGATCTGGGTGGATCGGGTGGAGGTAAGCCGGAGCATGGGAAGGGAAATGGAGGGACTAATGATTTAAAGTTAAGAATGGAAGGGAATAAAACTATATATTCTAATCCATTCGGTAATGAAATATCATGGAATAATCAAGGAACTAAAGACATAGAAGCTATTATTGAAAAAAATTTAAAAAGCACAAGGGCAGGAGATGTGCTAGAAGGAAAGGTAGCGCAGCTAATAAAAGAAACGGGAAGACTAGAAGGCACTGGTATAGAACTGAAAATGCAAAATAAAAAAAGGGCAGGAGATATAGATGTTTTAACAGACTCTCACATTATCGAGGTTAAAAAGTCCTTGAGTGCTTTAGATGAAAAACAACTTGATAAGTTAACAAATCCATCTAATGATAAATATTTTAATTTTGATAACAAAGAAGTTATTTTCTATATTGAAGATGTAACTGTGAAAAACAAAACTCAGGCGGATTTAGTTAAAAAATTAAGCGATCTAGATATAAAATTAATAAGCTCGTTAGATGATTTGAAGGAGGTCATGAGTAAGTGAGTTCAATAATAATTCTAAAAAAAATTACAAATTACTCTCCAGAACAGACACTTAAGAACTTTAATAATGCAGCCGAAAAAGCCGATATGCATAGTTTTCATTTGAAAATTGATATTGATACGGATAACAACTTTCTTTCTGCAGAAGGTACATTGTCTGAGGTAGATGAAGTAACGTTAATGAATACTGAGAATGAAGAGGGTATTAGGTATTTTTCTTTTAATGTGAATAGAGTTGTAGAAAATTCATATGATAGTTTCACTTGGCTTACTCAAGACGAAAATTACTTCTGGGCTATGGATATTGAAAATATAAATCATGAATACGAATTTATTTATAGGTTCGTTGTAGAGTATTTTAAAGATAATGTTGAAGATTATTTATGGTTTGATGATGCTGATTGGTATTACACCGCTGACGATATTTTAAAATTAAGTCAAATGCCATATGACCCTGAGTGGTGCAGTAAAAAAATTGTGTGAGGGTATTTATTCTCTAATGGTAAATGAGTCTAAAGTTATTCACATCTATGAAAAAAAACAAATAAGTAAAGCACTTCTACCAGACCACAAGTAGAGGTGCTTTTTGCTATTTATCCAAACAACTAATGAATTCTTCCACATGTTGGACGATAATATAGAAGAAGAACTTTTAGTTATTCATGTACATAACGACCCATCCACAACCATCCTACACTCACACGAGGTATTTTCATGAAACAAGGCATATATGAACAGCTTATCAACACCATCACCAGGCAGGAGATTTCGGCGCTTGACCCGGATGTGTATAACGTTGGAACCGAGAAGCTGGATGCGAGGCGCGCAAGCTGCTGTCCACGTATTTGGCTGCGGTGACGCGTCGGGCACTGAAGATTGTGCGAGAGCAGACGGAAGATAGTACGGCAGTACTCGCACAGATCCGAACGTGTAATGAGATTATCGCTACATTGAAAGATACGCTGGGTGATGAAGAGTACAACGAATTGCAGCTGGATGAGCAGGGGGAAGTGCTGACCCATGTGTATTCCAAGCTGAACAGCATTCGTGCGGTCCGGGATACCAAAATCGTTCGTCCAGATACGCCGATCTCCCAAAGCTCATTGTTCACAGGTGCGAAGTCCGAGCCGAGTATGTTACTTGAGTTGCAAAAGGAGATCGTGACAGTGGATCGGATCGATTGGCTTGTTTAGTTTTACGTTTACTGGGCTTTGATACCCCTTACTTGAATTCATATCGTATGGTTTTACATATATGATTTGGGAACGTAATGTTGCAGAAAATGAACTTTGATAAAAAACACTTTTCCACGCAATTTCCCTATCACCACATTCTTGATTACACCTGAATTCCCATTCATTTGGTTGATACTCCTTTCATTAGTTAAGATTATCGTTATTTTAGATCTTATAAAATCTATTTATAATATTAAATATATTCTATGTGGGTATTTTAGCATTCACATTTATTGCCTACTCTTATATGAGGGGTGAAAATATTGGGGAATATGTTGACTATAGTCGGTGAACGTATCCGTTATCTAAGAAAAAACCGAGGGATGACTCAAGAACAGCTTGGTGAAAAAGTTGGACTTCCTCAATCTTATATTGGTGGAATTGAAAGAGGAGAAAAAAACATTTCACTTGATACTTTGGAACGAATTATAAGTGCACTAAATATTATTCCAGAGGAAGTTTTCCAAACGCGGAAGGACACAAATAATTTTGAAAAAGAAAAACGAATTGACATGATTTCGCTCAAGTTATCTGAACGTGACTTAGATGAAATTGAAATAATCCAAAATCTGGTATTCGATATTTTGAAAGCATTCGATAAACGATATAAGAAATAATTAATGACCAATGCCTCCCCTAATGGATAACCATTTGGGGTTATAGCATTGGATCATATTTAACTTATACTCGACTTGTATCGAATCCTGAATAGTAGGAAGTGAAACTTGTAATTTTTTAAAGTGGTTGTAATAATCAAATTTTCGGACAGGAGAAAAAATGAAGCATAATGAAGACTCAAGGGTAAAAATTCCAGCGTTACTACACTTTTTGAGACTCGGTTATACATACCAAAGTAAAAAAAATGTTCAAATCGACCCTAAGAACAATATATTTATTGAGATATTTAAACAATCCATAAATACTATTAACAATAAAGAACTTGACGACAACGCCATAAAAGAGTTGATAAAGGAAATTACTTATTTAACAGAAAATAATAAAGATAAGGGAAAATCATTCTTTGAAAGATTGCTTGCCTTCAACTCATTGAAAATAATTGATCTAAAAAACCCAATAAAAAATGATTTTCGCGTGGTTTCTGAATTAACATTTAGAGGTGAGCGGGATGAATTCAGACCTGATATCACTATTCTTATAAACGGAATTCCATTAGGTTTTGTTGAAGTTAAGAAGCCAAATAACCAGAAAGGTATTCAAGCTGAATTTGAGCGTATGAAATATAGATCTAACATTGAGGATTTCATACCTTTTTTTAATCAGTTTCAAGTTCTTGGTTTCTCTAATAATATGCCATATGATGATAATGCTCGAATAAAACTACAGGGAAGTTTCTATACTTCACCTAATGGAACAAAGTCTTCGTTTAACAATTTTAGAGAAGAAAATGAATTGCCGGTTATTGAGTACATCGATGAGAATTTAATCGATTTAGTTCTAAAAGATAATAACCTCATGTCAATTAAAGAAACTGCTGAGTTTGAAACAAATCTAAAACCAGATTCACATGTTAATAAATTTATTACATCTATTTTTTCAAGAAAGAGGTTAATTTTTTTTATTAGGTATGGGATTGTTTATGTTGATTCCCCAAGAGATGGGCTACATAAACATATTATTCGTTACCCTCAATTATTTGCTATTGATGAACTTATTAATAAAATCAGAAATGGCCTAAAGCGAGGAGTTGTATGGCATACTCAGGGTTCAGGAAAAACTGCACTCGCTTATTTTCTAAGTAATGCACTTAGGGATTACTATCAAAAGTATAATATAATCACTAAGTTTTACTTTGTTGTTGATAGATTGGATCTACTTCACCAAGCTTCTACTGAATTTGTAAGTCGTGGATTAACTATTGCTAATATAAACTCTCGTGAGGATTTTAGGGATAATATTAAGTCGCCTACCATTGTGTCCACGGGTTCTCAAGAAGGTAAATATATTGAAACTATGAATGTAGTAAATATTCAGAAGTTTTCAGAAGATTCCACGGCTCCAATCGAAATCAACAAGAACATTCAGCGTATTTATTTTCTGGACGAGGTACATCGAGGTTATAAACCCAAAGGGACTTTTTTAGCGAATCTATTAGGTTCTGATGCGAATGGTATTTTTATTGGGTTAACTGGAACTCCGATTTTAAAAGAAGAATTCAAGACAACGGATATTTTTAGCGACTATATCCATAAATACTATTATAACAAGTCGATCGCTGACGGGTATACCCTGAAAATTAAAAAAGAAAATATTGCAACGCATTTTAAACAGGACATTAAAAATTTATTGGGAGTTAAGAATGAAGATAAAATTCCCTCTAAAGATTGGGAGGCAGTAACAAGATCGCCTATGTTTATTAAGAAGCTGGGCGAGTATATGGTAGAGGATTTTAATCTCTTCAGAAATGTTCAAAAAGATAAAACCCTTGGTTTTATGATTGTTTCTACATCTTCAGAACAGGCAAGAGCTATTCAAGAATGGTTTAGTCAAAATAGTACCTTGAAAACTGCACTTATACTTTATGACGAGGAAGGAAAAAAGGAGAAGCAAGAGGATTTTAGAGGCAAACGTAATAAAAATGAAGAAAATATTATCGAAAGTAAATATGACGGCGTAATTGTATTTAATATGCTTCTTACAGGATTCGATGCACCGCGCTTAAAAAGATTGTACTTATTAAGGGAAATAAAAGAGCATTCGTTACTACAAACATTGGCAAGAGTAAACCGTCCATATAAAAAAATGAAATATGGCTACATTGTTGATTTTGTAGATATAACTGAAGAATATGAAGAGACCAATCGAAGATACATTCAAGAGCTAAAATCAGACATGATTGAAGATGATAGTGAAGATGTAGAAGACCTATTCATAAATGTTGAAAAAGTAAAGGAACAAATCCAATCAATTGAAAATAGGCTTTTTAATTATATGGGAAATATAGAAAATAATTTAGAAGCATTCCAAATTCAATTGCAACCTTTGAGTGAAAAAAAATTAAGAGAAATTAAAGCGGATTTATCAGAATATAGAGAGTGCTACAATGAGTTAAGGATGAGTCACGAAGACATTTCAAAAATCCCTATAGACAGAATTAGTAAGGCTTTTTATGAAGTCTCAAATCGTATTAATCTAAAAGTTTTAGAAAGATATCTTGATGATGATGAGCATGAAGATGACGATTTTAATGAAATTGATTTCACTAATCTCATTGTTGAGTTTCTGAAAACTGGAGAGATTGATTTGGAATTTACAACTGAGAATGACATTCTTGAAAGAGTAAATCGAATTCAAAATACCTTTTCAGCAAACACTGATCAAAATGATCCTCAGTTCTACGAACTGAAAAAGAGATATAAGGATATAATTCGCTCATTCCGTGACCAAAAAGATACGACAGAAAAAACAAAGAAGGTTATAGAAAAACTTGATTTATTGTTAAATGATATTCTTATTTTAAATGCCCAGAATAACGGTCTTACCTCAAGATATAATGGTAATGATTCTTGTATGAGAATTCACAAAAAAATCTTGCGGAACTATGGTGCGAATTTAAATGACAGTATAGTCTACCAAGTAATATCTGATGTAATCATAGATATGGAAACTCTTGTTGGACATATACACAGACCAACAAAAGTAGTTGTCTTGCACCAAATAAGAAAACCAATTCATCGTGCATTTAAAAAGCATGGAAAAATATTGTCCTTACGCCAAGTTGAATCAATCGCCGAATACTTTGTTGACGATCAATTTATTCACGGATAAAATAGATCCCCCTCGTATTATTTCGAGGGGGATTTTACCTATTAAATTCTTAATGTCATTCATAGCTAAGTTTATGTGTTGATGGTACACTAATAATCATATGGTTATTTAGGAGGTATTCTACAACATGAGCTTTGAAGTTTATTCGGACCAGATGAAGAAAATGATTGACGAGTTAAAAGCTATGAGCACATCACTTGGATTAAGTAATACTGGGGATGAATACAAAATTATTTCGGAGTTGTTTACATACAAATTTTTAAATGACAAACTACTTTTTGAATTCGAAAATCGCATCGAAAAAGATGAACCATTTGATGAATTTGTGGACTTTGCTGGTATCGAAATAGCAAAAATGAGAGAACAACATTTGATCGATCATCTATATCAGCAACAAAATGAAGAAAACTTTCATGAAATATTTGATCAAGCATTTATCGATGTCAATGATCTTAATAAGGATATTTATAATATTGAGACAGCCTCTGGTAAGAAAAAGCCATTATTCGAACCACTTTCCGCCTACATCCGTGATGAAAATAAAGAGCTTGAACTTGCCAAAAGAGCAATCAATATCTTAGCCCGCTATTCTTTTAAAGATATTCATAAAGGTGGATTTGATTATTTTTCCAGCGTGTTTGAGTATCTTATTAAGGATTATAATAAGGACTCTGGTAAATATGCTGAATATTTCACCCCGTTATTTGCTGGAAATATTATGGCGGAAATTCTTTATAATGATACACCTGTTACCAATGTATCCCTATATGATCCATCAGCAGGATCAGGTACGTTACTACTTGCATTAGCAAGTAGAATTGGCACAGATAAATGTTCAATATACTCACAGGACATTTCCCAAAAATCCACTCAATTTCTACGCATTAACTTAATATTAAATAAGTTGGCTCATTCCTTAAATAATGTTATAGAGGGAAACACATTAACCAATCCTGAACATAAAGATGGTGAGGATCTTATGAAGTTTGATTTCATTGTAAGCAATCCTCCTTTCAAGATGGACTTTAGTAATATGATTGAAACACTTAAAGCTGATAAGCACAATCGATTTTTTGCCGGACTACCAAATATACCAAAAAAAGATAAAAACAGCATGGCAATCTATGAATCATTTTTACAACACGTTTTATTTTCACTTTCTGATAAAGGTAAGGCATCAGTTGTTGTTCCGACAGGTTTCACTACTGCGGCTTCTGGAATTCCAAAGAAAATCAGAGAGAAGATAATTAAAGAGAATTGGCTACGTGGAGTGGTTCATATGCCTTCTAATATTTTTGCGACAACTGGAACATCTGTGAGTATTATTTTCATTGATAAAACGAAAACGGATGATAAAGTGTTTCTTCTTGATGCATCGAGATTAGGTACGAAGATTTCTCTTGAAGATGGTCAAAGAACGGTTTTATCTGAAAATGAAAAAAATAAGATTGTGAAATTTTTCAAAGAAAAAATAGAAGAACCAGAATTTTCCGTTCTTGTTTCTAATGAACAAATAAAGGGAAACGGATACTCAATACAAGCCGGACAGTATGTTGAGTTGAAAGAAGAACAATTAGATTTTGATATTGATGACAGATTAGCAGTGTTGAAGAATAAAATAGAAGATTCATTTAATAAGAACAAAATACTTTCAGATGAAATTAAAAAGTGTTGGAGTGACAAATGTGCTGATTAAAGATTGTACTATTATGCAAGAAGGTTATGTGAATCCTCCCCAATCGGAATTAAAATATTTTAATGGAGAAGTAAAGTGGCTTAGAGCGGTTGATTTAAATGATGAAGATCTTTACGAAACATCAAGAACACTTTCAAAAGCTGGTTTTGAGAGTGCAGGGAAAAGTGCGTTGCTCTTCAAACCTAATACTTTAGCAGTAAGTAAATCAGGGACAATTGGGAGAGTCGGTATTTTAAAGGATTTTATGTGCGGGAACAGAGCTGTGATTAACGTAGCTCCAATCGAGGAAAAGGTTAATTTAATGTATTTGTTTTATTGGCTTATATCGAATAAATCAAAACTTGAAAGTAGAGCGTTAGGTAGTATTCAAAAAAACCTGTATACATCGCTTCTTGGCTCATTTGATATTGGTGACTTATCATTAAAAGAACAAGAATCAGTTGTTAAGCAAATTAATCCAATATACTATAAAATCCAAAACAATAAATCACTAATAAAGTACCTTAAAGAATATTCCCAGCTTCATTTTTATAAATGGTTTGTGCAATTTAACTTCCCAAATAATGATGGTTTACCATATAAAGATAACGGTGGTGAAATGCAATTAGTCGAAGGTAAAATGATACCTATAGACTGGAGTATTACTAATATAACTACATTAGGTGAAATAGTTGCTGGAGGTACACCACCTACAGAAAATAAAAGTTACTTTTCCTCCAACGGAATACCATGGATAACTCCTAAAGATCTATCAATAAATAAAAATATGTATATTTCACGAGGATTATTAGATATATCGGATGAGGGATATAAGAATAGTTCAGCTAAAATTATGCCTGAAGGAACTGTCTTAATGAGCTCTCGCGCCCCTATTGGATATTTGTGTATTGCTAATAATTCAATAACAACGAATCAAGGATTTAAATCAATAGTCCCTAAAACTGGAATCAGTTCTGAATTTATTTACTATACCTTACAATCGATAATGTCAAAAATTGAACGGATTTCTTCTGGCTCCACATTTAAAGAGGTATCTAAAGAAATGATGTCTAAACTGAAAGTTGTGCTACCTGAAAAATCAATTTTATCAAAATACAATAATAATATTATTCCTATATCAAAAAAAATTAAAAATCTTGAAGAAGAAAATGTTTTGCTAATAGAAGCTCGAGATCTCCTTATCAAAAAACTAATTAAATAATAACTTCTAAAATATAGTGAATAATTAGTTCTTATTATTTTTCCGGAAAATTTTTTGATTAAAAGTGTGAGGGGCATATTATGGCGGTTAACTGTTTGGATAAATTAGGAAAAAAATTGCTGTTAATCTCATTACATTTATGCGTTTGAAGGGGGACTCAAGATTATCTCTTTAAAAGCTGTCAGAGATTGACCGTCGATCAATTATTCAAATATTGAGTGGTTTCAATCTCTTGCTTTAAACTGCTCTGATAACTGTTTTATCTTACTTTTCTCATTGGACTAACTATGTTTCTCTGTCTGTGCATCTTGACGTCGAGAAAGATCTCTACGGACAATACTACTATTGTATTCCTCAAATCGTTTAAAGCCTTCCTCCATATTTGAGAATGAGGTTTCGAAGAAAAGGTCTACGATAAAATTACGGGATGACACTATATGAGTTCTATGGCGGACGTACGGGAAAAAGATATTTTCGCGGCCTGTTGGCTGAAGCCGGCTGACGTTCCTAATCGACTATATTGAAAAGGGGAAAGAACCCACTACTGCCGATGAGCAGCGCATGTCCATCATGTTCTATTACACGTTCCACCGGGCTGTGACGGAGAAGTAGGGACTGAGCAGCATCGAACAGGTGTACAGAGGGTACTGTCTTGCGAGGCGTTCCGGGCAGAGCTTATCCTTTTGTATTCCTGGGCGAAGCGGATTATGTGAGTCATGAGGGAAATGATCCGATGAGTTTTGTGTGGCGGCTTAGGGAAGAGATGCCTGCGAAGATGGTGGCGGTATCGAATAAGTTTATTGTTTGACAATGAAATGAATGGACCTGCTATATAAAGCGGGTTTTTTTGTATGAATTTGTATTTTATAGTGGAAATAAGTGGTTTCTTGATAGATAATGATTCTATAAGACTAATTATCCTTTAGTTTACCAGTCTATTAGACATATAAAAAAGAGAAGTATAGAGTATAAATCAAGAAGCAGGTAATGAAGTGGAAAATGATGTAGTACATACATCCAATAGCAAAAGAAACAGTTATAAATTTTGGATTGTAATTGGATTTTTATTGATTTTGCTTGCCGTGACAAACCCAACTAAAGATGATTTTGTCCAGTGGGTCGTAAACACTTCAATAGAAGAGTCGGATAATGAATGGGTCAGTGCTGGGATCAATTTGTTTGGTAGTTCAGTTATTAAAGGTGTCACTACACAACAGGATTTAATATTTGTTTCTATTTTCAATATGGAGCTTGGGACAGAAAAGGCCTCCATTTTGGGGTTGGGGAAACGCTTTTTCATTAGATTTCAATAAATCAAATTTGATGGAATGTTACTGTACATATTATTTGATAGTGGATCTAGAGGATGAAGTATTTACTAACAATGATGATGTTAATTGTAATTATAGGCTGTGAAGCTAATACAGCTGTTAATAACAATGAAACCTCCATAACAACTGAGCCAGGTACTAATATAAATGCTGTGAGTGAGAAGAACGAGATGGAATGGGTCACATACCAAAACAGTAGATTTGGCTATAGTATTACTTATCCTGCTGATTGGACAGCAGGGGAGGAGTCAGATAATGGTGACGGTAAGGAGCTATACGTGGGAAATCCAGACGTAGATATTCGTGCGTATGCAAGCCAGCACTTTGAAGGTATAGAAATTTTGGTTTCAGAATCGATGAGATATCAAAGTTTAAAGCTGGATAGTGGAATAAGAGCAGATATGTTGGTTGGTTATGAGGATGGAATGTTGTACTTGAGGTATCCTGGATGTCTGATGACGATATTGAGTACCACTATTATGTTAAAGTTCCTGAAGACTTCTTTGAAGAAAATGAAAAGACATTACTTTGTATCGCCAAAAGCATGAAAGCATTCTGAATAAAAGATGTATCAGTATAAAATTTCAAGGAGAATAATCAATGAAAGAAATTATATGGTTTGTTATTGGTGTTGTTACATTATCCGTTATTGCTGGACTATTACAACCTTCTAAAAAAAAGAAAAAGCGAAGAAACTCTAACTCAAAGAAAAGAACCACAAAAAAGCCAGTAAATACTGAATTTAATCGTGCTTCCTCTTCATGCAGATCTGACGAAGTGATTCTAACATTACCATTAGATAAAATGACGGGAGTAGAGTTCGAGCGATTATTGACACTTTATTTTAGAGACAATGGTTATACTGTAAAAGAAGTAGGCGTTGGGGGTAAAGATGGAGGAGTAGATCTGGTTATTACGGATAAACGTGGTGAAAAAACAGCAGTCCAAGCAAAATGTTATGCCGATCATAATAAGGTGCAAGTAATGACTGTTCGTGAGCTGGTAGGTGCGAAAAGGAATCATGACTGTATTTTGTCTCTAATCGTGACCACATCTGATCTTACAGGTCCAGCAAGAAAAGAAGCCGATCAATTCAAAGTAGATTATTGGCACGGTGGTTTAGTAGACAATAAGCTTCGCAGTTGGGGAAAATGGACGCCTTCCAATAGAAAAGTAAAAACTACTACAACCAAGAAAGATCAATCTTCATCTAAAACAGTATCTAATATCAATTGCAGTTGTGGTGCATCAATGGTTAAACGCAAGAATAAAGCTGGAGCGGAATTTTGGGGATGTAGCAGCTACCCTACTTGTAGAAAAACGAAAGCTATCTGAGTATGTCAAAATGACGGAAAAACAAATTAAAAACAAAGGCAAAGCAACCAGTTAAACAGTTGCTTTGCCTTTGTTTTTAATTTGTTCTGTAACTCTTTAATATCTCTTTTAGAATGTTCCTAGATAATTGAATATTATCTGAAGATGCATCTCTCAGCATGTCTACTATTTCTTGAATCATAATATCCGTCTCGGTTAATTCAATTTCATCATTCACATAAGCAAAAAGTTGAGAAACATTTACATCCAACGCCTCTGCAATTTTACCAAGATTAATTAAAGAAACGTTTTTCTCTCCACGTTCAACTTGTCCAATATATGTAAAATGAAATCCACCTTTTTCTCCAAGTGCCTCCTGAGATAATCCTTTCTCTTTCCTTAAAACTTTAATTCGTGCACCGACTAATTTCAAAATTTTTCTATCATCCACACTATGCACCCCCTATATATAAAAGTGTAGACAAGATTTTGGGGGTTAAACACGAGTGTATAAATCGTATAATTTATTAAAATTATATCTTCGAGTATCATTTTATTGTATAATACTGGTATTAACTCTTTGGAGGGATGACAATGGCAAGGAATTGGTCCATTACCGAAGCACATTGTAATCACGAAGTAGATTTTACCCCACGTTCGCAAGACCATGATAGCTTCATATCAGCCAAGTCCAAACATGCTCCTGCTTACCACATGCTACATACTACAATAATGGACTATCACCAACATGCTCAGTATCACATCAAACTTGCTGCCATCATGTGTAAACACAATCAGTTCCAAGCTTGCATGATTCTTTGCGATTGGGCTCTAGCCTCTATGATCAAGGCGTTGTATATCTATAAGTATCATACGGCGCATCCACCTAAGGAACTCACGATGAACGAAATCTTGCCTTTAGTGAATACGGACACTGAACCCGGACTGGATATTGCCTTGTTCATCTGCACGATGCAACATATGTCATCTTTAGAGGAACGCCAAGAGGATGAATATTTAGACCTTGATAACATCGGAAAGCTTATTCAACGAACGGAAGACATATTGGAGGAGTTAGCCACTCGATTGAATGATAATCCATCAGAGTAATTTCTGATATGAGGCGTGCCATGATGATCTGGAGTTCTTTTCACGAGGAATGGGACTGGAGGATTATCAGTACTGAAAGGTATTCATTTGGAGAAAGGGAAAATCAGGATAATGGATGGATGTATTTACAAAGAACTTCTGCTAACATGGTGAAATCCTATTTTTAACGGCGGGGAATGATATGAGTACAATTAAAGTAACACCAGAGCAACTGCTGCATGTATCCAGGCAGATCGAGCAGGGTAGGCAACAGTTGGAAGGTATACGAAATGACCTGACTGCACGGATTGGGTTTATCCAGTCTCAGTGGGCTGGAGCAACACAGGAACGGTTTTTCTATGATTTTCAGCAATCACGTCCTGTACTGGATCGAGCACTGGAAGGTATGGTGAAGTCATCCCAAGATCTCATGGCGATTGCCGAGAGATTCGAACAAGCGGATCAGGAACAGGTGAGTCTAGGAGCAATTGTTGGGCAGATTGCTGCAAGTACAGCACTGAACAAAACCACAGAGAGCTCTGATGATCAACGTGGGATGGTATACAACCCTACATTTCGAGTTTACGTGCCTGCCAGTGAAGCAGGGAATGGAATGACAGGGCAGAAGGAGTTTTCTGAATACTGGAAAAATGGCGGTGCCTATGAGGAAATGAGAGGTGGCCCGAAGCAACCAGAGCCTAGTGGTGGGGATATTTACGATGAACAAATCAGCGCATTTAAGGAAGGGTATCATCCCGTAACTGGAGAAGCTATACCCGTATGGCAAGCGGGGATTTCTATCGCCAGTCTACAATTTGGTAAAATCGCGCTGGCTTTTACGGGGATGTATATTAGGGGCTATAAGGTTCCGAAAGAAGGATTGAAGTTTTCAAAGTCTAAGCATAAAGTATTAACTGAAGGTTATTCTTCAACGTCCACAGTGACAGGTCCAACTGGAGGAAAATGGGGAGCACAAGATGTACACCAATATACACAATACAAACAATCACTTCTTAAAAAAGATGTGATGTCCAATTCAGAGGTTATCATTAGAGGTGAGAATCTATGGGATGAAAAAGCTAGAAACGTTCTGACAAGGGACGGAAGCAAAATAGAGGATTGGGCAAAAATGACTTCAAAACAACAGTATGAGACTCCCTTTGGTAAAGGAGAAATTCACTTCTATCAAAATCAAAGGACTGGAGAATTAAGCAATTTTGACTTAAAGTTGAAAGTATCTAAGCCCAAGAAGCTTAGGGCAGACGAAGATGATTTGTTTTGGATCATCGATATAGATGGTGATTTTAACATAATTGGAGTGAGATGATGAGAGTCCAGCTTAAAGATACATTAGCATTACAAACCAATTTATCATTTGATCAAAAATATATCGTATTTGAAATAGAGTCTACTCCTTCAGGAGATATGTATTACAGGATTGAAAATGATGCTAAGCGGGTTGTTCCCTATGATTCGACACTATTTAATGTAGTTTCAGATAAGCTAAATGGTGACTGGACTATCTTAGATAAGCCTAATCAATCATCAGCCAGATTACCAAGAGAGATTGCTTACATGACATTTTGGGAAGAGTTTTACAATGATGATCCCAAGGCTCTACGGGCATTTAATCAAGCTAAGGCTAGATTATATCTTGAAGAATTAGAGGATATCGAGATCAAAGATATTCTGGAGAGTAACAACGAGGAAGAGATTTACTTTGTCTTGAATACGTTAATCAGGACGAAGTGTGACACGTTTACGAACGAAATGATCCAGTTTGCCAAAACGAGTCTAGAAGAAAATCGTTATCATGAGGATGATATGTTATTGGCTGTATTCCGATATTTGAGTTTGTTTCATGAAGAACATATCAATGAATTCTTTATATACTACTTGACCAACATCGAACTTGGAAATGATAAATTAACCGAGATCGTGAGTAATTACTTTGCATCATAACAGAAATGGTGAGTGTATATGGGAAAGTATGTATCTGTTAGAGGTGGTTTGAGTTGGAACATAAGCAAGTGTATCGACCTACAATACCGAATTAATGTCACAGTGGGATTACATGAAAAGATTATATGATGTAAGAGGGTCTTGACTGTGGAACACTTAGAAATTATTTTGATTGATTTTAACAAGAGTAATTTGGATCGATTCATTAAGAAAGATTTGGACATTCAGGTGGATCAGATCAAAAGTTCTCACTTTTATGATAACCGTAGTGAAAACGATATTGAATTTCAGCAAATAGAGAGCCTTGAAGAGATTCTTTCTCCTAAGGGGTCAGGGAATCTTTTGTTGTCTGAGCTTAGCTTGGGTCATACCCTTAACGACGTGATGATTGTATTTTCATTCGATGAGGAATCTGGAGATATCGTTATCAATTTTCCTGAAGAGGAGTTATTCACAGGAGAAACTTCAGAGGCACCGTTAAAAGCTCAGAAGTTAATTGAGTATATTCTTGATATTAAGAAGAAGTATGCAATTGAGAAAGTTAAAATCGGTTATGAACCAGCTATGGATGATGACACTTGCTTGGTCGAGATTGATAAAGAAATGATGGATACGAATGTTATTGTCTCAAAACTGTTGGCTTAGAATCCTTCTGAACCAGAGTTTGATGCCCAACAATTGGACAATACGTATAATCAAAAGCCCATTTCAACTCAATTGTGGGCAGAGATGGGCTTTTATTGTACCAACATCGTCTGCACTACTTTACAAAACCAACCTATCTCCTTCCATGGCAAATGGTATAATGGCAAAAAGGGAGATTCTGGCGCGAGGCTTGAAAGCTCTCATAGCAGAAAGGATGTTATACCACATGCCTACATACAACAAATTGGTGCGGGACAAAATTCCGCATATTATCACATCCAGCGGTAAGGAATGCCGCACACGCATTCTGGACCCTGAGGAATATAAGCAAGAACTAAGAACAAAGCTGCAAGAAGAATCGGAGGAATACATGAGTGCAGCAAGCGATCAGGAAGCATTGGAAGAACTGGCCGACATGTTGGAGGTGATCCGAGCGCTGGCAGAGGTGCATGGAGCGAATGCGGCGCAGCTGGATAAGCTACGGGCGGACAAAGCCGAGGCCCGGGGTGGATTCCAAGAGCGGGTGTATCTGATCGATGTCGACGAAGCTTAACGTTAAACTGATATATGTATTTTAGACAAAAAACCTTTGATTGCTCTCCAGACATCCTGGGAGATAATCAAAGGTTTTTGAATATTTTAATCTTTCCGCACGTTATCCACGTTTCATTAATCCCCACAACACATATATGAACAACGCAGCCAATAGAAACGCGGGTATGATGATTGGTTGTGCCAGATTGCCAATGGAAATTGACGTCACTTGTGAACCAACCAAACTGACCGCGCCAACCCCAACAAACAAAGCGACATTCCATAAGGCAAAAGGGAGTAATCTTCTTACATTTCTTCGGTACCGCGTAATCATCATGATCATCACGAGTATGAAAAGAACCAGAAACAGCGATTCAGTGATTGACGTCCATCTTCCCAGTTGACTCATTGACTCGATAGCTTGTTCGCTTATGGAACCACCGGAAGTCCACTGCCGTGATTGAGCTATACGATCGGATTCCAAGGAAACATAAATGCCATAAAATAAAAACATTAGTATGAGATACATAAGCATGGCTACGTTTATACGACGTTTATCTGGTTCTTTGTTTAAAATAACGTTCATAGATTCACCTCTTAACCTGAATAATGGGTTATCACATGAAAACAACATTGAAACCGATCCGACACCAAAAATGGAGATATTTGTAGTATAATCCATTTGGTTCTGGATCGAAACCATGCGCAAAAGAGGAGTGCTATGAAAAAGAAAATGTTTTTTTTGCTACTGTTTGTTGTACTCGTTACTTCAGCGGTAATTATAATATGGTTTGATAGGTTAGAAACTCCCGCATATCAGGTGAAAAATGATAACGATAACAATTCCACAGGCATGCATAATCAAGCATCTTCATTACCCAATATCATTGAAATCATGAATGAAGAAGCAACCCTACAATTATCTCTTAACGACGTCCCAGAGTATAAGCGCTACCTGATGAACGAATGGGACTTTCAAACTGAAATAGATCGTACACAATTGGAGGTATTGAAGGTGCCTTCTTCGGAAACATATTCGATGCTAAAGTATGGCTGTGGAATCAAAGCTTGTTCTACCCTTTTCTTGAAAACTGATGATAGAGGGACGCATAGCTTACCGATGCCTGAGGGCATTTTACAAGATTATAAACTTTCCTCTGATTATCAGCAGGTGTTGATTCGGTATGCTTATGATGAAGGCGGTCTGGTCAAGAGACAAATCCTTGTTGCCGTGGATCTCAAAAAATTAGAAATCATCCCATATACATCAACTGATTTTGAAGAAGCATTCATGTTGAAACCGACCTGGCCCATCATTTCTTATGATTGGATAGACAATAACCGTTTCACGATTGAAACAGCAGCATTAGAAACAAGCGAATATAACGTACTTAAAGATTGGTTTGATTCCAATGATCGTGAAACGAGGAAGGTAACAATTCGGTTAAATTCATTGGATTAATTTTAGCTAATTAGATGAGAGGGGACATGGATTTGATAAAAGAAATAGCTTCATTGACGTTGTTGAGTGCAGTTCTTTTTGGAGGATGCCAATCAGATTCGTTAGTTTCTGTACTGCAGGAACGGGTAGAGTCTCCCACCAAGCAGGTAATTACGAAGCCGGAACATGAAACAAATTCAAAATTGAAATTAATCGGATCTTCTGAGGATGAACAAGTAAAACTTTATGCAATTAAAGAAACGGAAGATGCAATTGAAAGAGTAACTCTAGATATGAATGGGCGCACAAAAGATTTTGATTGGAGCATCTCTCATCATTCGGGAACGGAGCCGCAGTTATTTTATACTGATCTTACGGGTGATGGTAAGGAAGAGGCTATAATAATCATTCAGACTGGCCGAGGGACAGGCTTGGATAACTATGAAATTCATGTCGTTAACTCTGATAACTTATCTGAAATTAAAGTACAGCGTTATGAGGATATTGTTGCTGATCATATTGAATCTCGTGTATCTAAAAATGATGATGGTACATTAGGGATTACAGTGAATTCAGAAGGGCAAGAATATAACTTCAATTATGATTTCGATCCAGCACCAGACTACCATCAAGATGAGCTTGCTTTCGGCGGTGTAGTTATTTATACATTGGTTAATAACAAAATTAAATTAAGTCTTCCAGGCTCTATTGGTATATCTCCTACATATGTGTGTGACTTCAATATCACGTATACCTTCGATAAAGCCGACAATGAATTTATTGTTGATCAGATTGAAGTTAAACCTGTTGAAATAAGATAAAATGTCTTCAAAAAACGCTTACAAACTTTCAATTCTACCCTACCTTTTCCGAAACGAAGCTGAGATAATAGGAGAGTAAACGGGCGTGAATCGTTCCCCGTATTGTTCATCATCTACGGCAGAAAAATAAATGCTACATATCCATAGGAGGATTCTTAATGACTACACAACCACTGGAACTGATCCAATCCACTTCAGGCCAAGCGTTGCTTGCCCAAATGTATGGTCAGCAACAACTAGAAGAACAGACAGCACGTTACACGAAGCTCAATGAATCATTCGAACAATATTTTGGCGTACAAGAGGGCAGCAAGTTGTTCAGTGCGGCTGGACGTAGCGAAATTGGGGGCAACCATACGGATCATAACCATGGCAAGGTGTTGGCGGGCAGTATTACGCTGGATACGATTGCGGTGGCTGCGTCAACGACGGATTCGGTGATTACCTTTTATTCAGAAGGTTATGATCAGAAATATGTAATCGATCTCACGGAGTTGGCACCGAAGGCGGAGGATGATGGCACTACGGCTTTGATTCGTGGTATGGCTGCGGGATTTGGTAAGTTTGGATACAAGGTGGGCGGCTTCCAGGCGTACATCTCCAGTAACGTGTTCTCGGCGTCCGGGCTGAGTTCGTCGGCATCGTTTGAGATGCTGATTTGTACGATTCTGAATCATTTCTACAATGAGGGCACGCTAGATGTGGTGACCATGTCTAAGATTGGTCAGTATGCGGAGAATCACTATTGGAACAAACCATCGGGTCTGTTGGATCAGATGGCTTGTGCCTATGGTGGTCTGATTGCGATTGATTTTGAGAACCCGGCGGAGCCTGTAATTGAGCCTGTACAATGGGATTTCCAACAAAACGGTTACTCATTGGTCATCGTGAACACAGGTGGGAATCACGCGGATCTGACGGAGGATTACGCTGCAGTACCTTATGAGATGAGAGCGGTTGCTAAAGCGCTGGGCAGTGAATATGTCCGCGAAATTACGGCTGAGGCGATCTACGCCAATCTCAAGCAGGTACGTGAAGCAGCAGGGGATCGTGCGGTGCTGCGCGCACTGCATTTCTTGGAGGAAAACAATCGGGTGGACGGCCAGGTGCAGGCCTTGCGCGAAGGACGTTTTGCTGATTTCTTGAATCTAATTACGGCATCCGGAAACTCCTCCTGGAAGTGGCTCCAGAATGTATATCAGAGCGGCTCGGTGAAGGAACAGGAGATCGGTATCGCACTGGCGTTAACTGAAAATTATCTGCAAAATCTGGGTGATGGCGCTTGTCGTATACACGGCGGTGGATTCGCAGGGGTCATTCTGACGATTCTTCCTAACGAAAAGGTTGAGGAGTATATGTCATGGATGCACGGCATGTTAGATACACCAATTATTGTGGTTAATGTGCGTGCGCAGGGTGCGGTATGTTTGAACACATTAATCGAAAACGTGGGTTAATCTTGTCGGTGTAACACACTGCGATGTTTAACTCGTCCGAATAGGATCAGTCGGTACATTATAGCGGTTCTCCAACTTGACGCTGGTCATGGAAGAGGATCGCTTTTTGCTGTGCAGCACACGAGGGAAGATAGCTCGATCCGGACTTGTTCTGAGGGAATGGCCTGTTCTTAGAAACTTCAGATCAGAAGTTGGTGAAGATGATTGTGGAACGTGAGCAGTCTTATGTTCATTTCTTTATAAAATTCCAAACTTTGGACGCGTTACCGTGTTAATTAGGTAAGGGAGGGAGTGCAGAATGACGACAACCACACTGGCTGAGCAGGAAGAGGCGCGTTTGTATGATGAGTTGCGACGTGCGCTGGAAGAAGTGGAAGAAGGGAAACAGCGGCATAAAATGTTGAAGCATATGATCAGGCAACTCAAGTTTTCCAAATGGCGGAAAGAACGATTTCACAGGTTTGATCAATACTTCCAGAATGTAAGGCCAGTAACGCTTTGGATCATGTTAGCCACTGGGGCGCTTATGCCAGTTGTGTTATTCAGCATTTTTATATGGGTATCCTTGTGGATGGAATGAACCATGGATGATTAGGGTAAATAACTTTGAATGAATAGCATGCTAAAGTGAGGGCAGTGGCATATCTATGAATCACATGTGTACAGTCACTGCCTAATAACTTCATTAGGATAAAGCTAGACTTTTTTACTCACGTATAAACGCAAAAGTGTGATCTTATTTCTGGTAACAACTGCCTATGCATTTGAATGAGTCTACTGTCTACTACCCAAACGGGATAAAGACTTTTTACTCATTTTTCAGTTGTTATGTACATTTCATAACTCAAAGAACTCAAAGTAACATATACGATTTTTTTATCTGAGAGCCTTGTAGATATACTTGGCTCTTTAATTATGTAATAAGGAACCAATACACTAGATTTCATCCTCTTGAGTTCGTTTATTTAAGAGGCTTGATTTCGTCAGGTACTGAACCCGTCTTTACTTCATAGGTATCATAATCGACCATAGTGAATATTTCCTGATCTTTGTTGCCTTTCACATATCCAGTTAAAGAAACGGTATGGGATAAATCAGCGGGAATAAACTTATGGTCTGTGAATTCAACATCAATTCCATACTTCTCTTTAAAATAGGTTTGGCTTGCTAACTGGGCTTTTTGGATAATCTCTTTTTTCTCGTTGGACATACATCCTCCTAAAGTGAATGATATGGCGCAGATCATTAATATAAAAAGTAATCCTGATTTTTTCAATTAATCACCTCATATTCCTAATGTTGTCGTTTGATAATGTGCATTATACAACTTCCGTTAACTAGAAGAAAGGGTGAATAGGATGGATAAATACATGACTGACGAATTATATTTAAAAATATCTGAGCTTGCATATACGGATGTTCCTGCAGGCCGTAGTGATATTTTGGACAAGGATGAGTACAAGGATTGGAGAACGGTTGAACCAAAGGGTGCAAGTCTGCATAGTGCGTATTCAGGATTTGATGCTGTAGTGCTTGAGAATCCCAAAACAAATCAAGTTATCATCGGCTATAGAGGTACTGAACCTGAAGGTATTATTGGAAAAGCAGCTGATATTGAGACGGACGCCTTCGATGTCGTAGGTGGCAGAACCAGAAGACTTGAGGATGCAATCACGGATCCAGAACGCCATAATATATTTAAAAATAGTCCCTTCAAGCTTATGAAGGATAACATGGATTGGGAGAATAATCAGTTTCACCAAGCTGAGGAATTGTATGAAGCGGTGAAGGTGGCGTACCCTGATTCAGACATTTCATTGACGGGTCATTCCCTGGGTGGCGGTTTGGCTCAATATGTAGCTGCACGTCAGGATGTGTCCGGGATGACGTATAGTGCTCCTAGTGTAACGAATCTCCTGGATGATGTCAGTTTGGCTAAGGTGAATGAGGGTCATTTTGATAACAAAATGGTTAACGTGGTTCATCCCAATGATTCTGTAGGGGCTGGGGGAATAAGTGAATATGACAGGCACGTAGGAAGTACCGTGTATAAAGGTCAGGACTTTGACACCGCTAATGCGATGTATCAGAACTGGAAATTTCAGTTTCAGTTAAAGGTCCCTTTTCAGCCTCTGGGAGCAGGCTCACCAATGTTAGTTCATGACGTTAGGGTAGGTGTGGATCTGGACAAGCTTCATGTGGGTGATATTATGAGATTTTTTGATTCATTCTCGAAGGACGAAGGCAAGGGGTATCATTCCATGGCTCAATATGAGTTTGATGAGAATGGAAATCTGAAAGGCCGGCTAATAGACCGGAGCACTGGAGAAACGATTGATATTTCTCCAAGATGGACAGCACATCAGGAAGCATTAGCCACGTTCTCCAATTTGATGTCAGGCATTGTTCCTCCGTTGATCGCAGCGGCTACAGGAAATGTTAGTGGAATGGGCGGGGGCAAGATTCAATTAACACCGGAAGAGTTAGCGCAGGCTGCTAGGGAGATGAGGCTAAGTTTGAGTGGCTTCTCGAATGATGCCCAGGCTTCGATTCAGATGTTTCAGACACATATATCTACCAGCGAAAGTCAGTCCTTTACTCCCATCGCCTATAACGCAACAGCAACACTGCAAGCGATCAATCGTTGGTATCAGGAATCCATCAGCGAAATTGCGGAATATATTGAACGTAAAAGAGAGGATTTTGTAATCGCAGACCAACACTAATTTATTTTTACATAGAAGGACTAACAGGAGGAAATGAGAAATGGGCAGAATATCCGTATCCTTGTCTGATTTAAGAAGGGCTGTTCAGCAATGTGAGCAGTTGCAGCAACGGCTCATGCAGCAGGAACAGAAAATGCGCTCCATTCATGGCCGATTGCAACAAGACTGGATCGGTACATCCGCAACAGAACTGACACATAAGATGCAGTCATTTATGGATGGGGCATCTGCAAAGCTGACTGAACTCGAGGCTCATAAAGAAGAACTGAAGCGATATATTCGTAAAATGGAGGAAGCGGACAGAGAAGATCGAAGGGATCGCAGCAGGGTACGATAATACCTCTTCACAAGAAAATAGTTAGATAGGAATGAACCTTCCCATCTAACTATTATGGTTTGTTTTGTTTATGCATTGATTTAGGGGAACGTCATCCGAGTAGCCGATACAGATTAATGTGTGGCTGACTTCGCCTTGTTCAAAGTTTGAATCTTCTCTTGCATGTACTGGTGGTAATCGCGAAAACTGCTAATGTGGTGCAAGGAATCGGAGTTTTCAGACTGAATCTTAATTTTACCGTCCTGAGGCAATTTTTTCATCTCAGCAACCACGGTTTTGGATCCTTGGATATCACCCGACATCTCTTGGATTCGCTGTAATAGGGCTGGATGCCCTTCGAGTTGCAGCATTTCAGCGAGTGGTCTCATCTCCTCCAGCTTCTGGCTCGATCGTTCAAGCGTGGTCATCACTTTGTCTTCATCCATGCTCGCATTCAGCGAAACCATGCGATGAATATGATCTTTTTCCATCCGTTCCAACGCTTCTAGGTGGGAGGCTTCCAGTCGTTTAGGATCGCTCCAACTCTCCGATCGGACCGAGTTATTCTGCTGCGGAGGCACATTATTCGCAGTGCCATTGCCACAGCCCCATAACAGAGTTGAGTAAGCTAACACGGCTCCAATGGCGAAGATACTTTTTAACCTCATGTTGTCACTCCTTCAATATTTTCCTGAAGGTAGTATGAGCTATATTATCCATAATCATGCTTAATTTCTTCATTTCTTTCCCAGAATTAGGCATATCTCAGATCGGACTGGTAAGAACGTCCTATAAGCATTCCATTATATTTAGCTTATTGAGATTGAAAGTATAGACTTTCAGCTTATTTTTGTAGGCATGTGATTTCGGGTATGTAGATATTGATTTATAATGAATGGATAAATTTAAAGTGAAATTATTACAAAAAAACTTCATCTAACAACTACGTTAATTTAACATCATTAATGACCTCCTAACCTGTACGGTTGGAGGTCATTTTATTAATCAATAAGGAACAAACTATTTATATTTCCATATCCATCCTGTAGAATCTTTTGGTAAAGATTATTCGCGTTGGGCGATTACGTTCAGGCAATCAGGAGGGCATATGAGCAAGAGGAAGAATGAGAAGTTATACAACTATTTATTATTATTTTTGGTTTTGTATGGAGTTACTTTGTTCATTTGGCCTATGGCTCTTTTTGGACTTGGTATGTCCTTGGCGGCACCGTATCCACACACATATGACACTTCCCGTGATCTATTGGTTAAAATTCTTTTCACCTATCCTTTAGGTGTATTATTCGCGATTTTTTATTGTGGGATCAGTTACGAGAACGGGCGATATAAAGCCCCTTACTGGGTTGTTCATGTTCCATTACTCTGGCCTGTTTCATGGATCATAGTCGATTACTTAGGATTGAAATTTAGCTTTTAAAGAAAAGAGGGGCTGAACAGGTGAGGGTGGTAGCACCCGTCGATTCAAGAACTCACTTGGTTTTATATCAGGACACTCAAACTGATGGTATTGCTTCTGCCTTGATCCAGGATAGGAAGTGGTCTTCAGAAGTATTAAAATCAGGAAGTGTCCTTGAGGACAATAAAGATGGGCCAATATCTTATCGTCTGACGGGATATCAGTATTCTAATGACAACATGAGCTATATTGTATACGGATATATCCACAATTCGGACATAACCAGATTACTTATCCGCTATGAGCCAAATTCTTCGTCTGCGGAAGTGGAGGCAGGTATCCTCGAACCCTCTGATCAAGGGAGGTTGTGGTATGCCGTAATTCAGCAGCCAATAACGGAAATGCAGATGGACATCCGAGGGCTCGATAACGCTGGTAATACGATCTACTCATCAATCAAACAATCCCCTTGTCCGTTTCATACGGCAGGGGATTTGTTATGGCTACACTTTTCTACGGAATTTACCCGTATATGGAATCGTAATATGAATGTTCAGCTTCTGAATGGAATCTTCCGTAAGGATCATCTTTGTGCCGTTGTTGGACAGCTTGCGCCACAGGCTTGGATTTTTGCGATAAACCTTCTCCTGAAGTCCATAGATATCGACTCCACGTTTTAGACCTTCGCGATACGTTTGCAAGATTTGATCCCGCAATGTCTTCTCGCTGAATTGGACCATCTCGTCATAGGAAACAGGGGTGAGATATTCATACAAGGCGGTCAGGTACTTGGCATTGATGTTGAAATAAACCTCATTTCCACGAATGACAGGCACAATCTTGATGTTGGGCAAGCCGACGCTGAGCACACCATAGATGGTTCCTTTGTTTTCAATAATCAATGGCGCACGCCGCATATCCTTGAGTAACCAGTGATATCCAGGAAGCTTGCTATGGGGCAAATATTCAAAATCATCCCCGGTTCTTTCAAAAAAAGCGCCGTCAATCATAAACAGCTCATGATTCTTTTTGTTCTGCGACCAGTGTTCCTTGTTCATAGTGATGCAAGGCAGATAAGTTGTCGTGGACGCATCGTTATGGGTGGCAATGAGTTTGAAACTGAGCACCGGAGGAAACAGCGATTCTTCGAGGAATGAGGGAAGAGGGTTATGCAGAATACTGTCCAGCGGCGACATATTGAATATGGACGTGGCACTCAGAATATTTTCCAATGGATCGCGAGTACCGTATACCCAGGTTGTATAACGTGATTCCGGGAAACGTCCAAGCATGTCGAACACTTCCTTAATATGCTTGCTCGTCAGGATATTTTCGGCCATGACAATGGCTGTGACATGGCCCCAGGCGATATGAAGCTGGGAACTTCGGAACAGTTCGTTTACTGCCAGATTCAATGTTTTCCCTGATGCATGTCCAACCCATACGGGCGGGTTTTCCGCCGTTTTGGTTGAACTGTCACTTTTGGCTACACTGGCAAAGTCCATGCTTTGAACATACATATGGTACAACCCGTCCTTGTAATCGATGCCGATCGCTTTGGCATAGTCCACCTGTTGAATCTCATAGGCACTCCAGCACCCGCTAGTCACGAAACAAAGAGAGAAACTTAGCAGCCCGAGCAACCATCGTTGTATAAGCCGCTTCATCGATCATTCCCTTCCTTGCGTGGCTCCTGCGTTTCCAGATATACGGGTCTGCGTTTCAACCAGCCCTTCGGCAACTTGAACATGGAGGCGAGTGCCTGTTTGAAATGAAGCGGACTGAGGGGTGTCAGATAAGGAATACCGAACGATTTCAGATCGGTCAGATAGATCAGGAACAAGATAATGGACAGTATGAACCCGTATATGCCGAGGGATGCCCCCAGTACAAAACAGAAAAAGCGCAGAATCAGAACAGAGCTGGTCATGACCTGATTCACAATCGTTGCACCGGCCACTACGGTTACGGCAATGACGACAATCATGAGCGGGGAAACCATGCCTGCACGAATGGCTGAATCCCCGATTATCAATCCGCCAACAACGGTGAGCGTCTGTCCGATGGCGCTGGGAAGTCTCACCCCTGCTTCCCGGAACAGCTCCATCAGAAGCATAATGAGAAACATTTCCACACCAGACTCCATAGGCAGGCCCATCCGCCCAACCGAGATCGTGGCTACAAGGGGGAAGGGAAGCTGGTCCATGTGAAATGAAGTCAGTGCAATATAGAAACCAGGTAAGAATACGGTCACCAATAGCCCGATAAAGCGCAGCATGCGACCCACATTCACTGGAAGAAAAGGAAAGCTGGCATCCTCAGGTGATTTGAGAAGCAGAAACAAATTAACGGGTCCAATGATCACACTGGGATTGCCATCCACGATAAGGATGAAACGTCCGTTCAGAAGACATTCCGCCGCAAAATCAGGCCTGCCCGTGTAATGGGTTACCGGAAACAATGTGATTTTGGAAGGGGACAATAATTCCTCCAGTTCATTGGCGGTCAGAATGCGCTCTATGTCGATTTTGCGCAGCCGATTCTTGACATCATCAATCAGTTCGGGATTGGCAATGTTCTTGATATACATCAGGGCGACTTTGGTCACGGAGCGAGAACCGATTAATTCAATATTACAGGCCAACTCTGCTGTACGCAGGCGTGTACGAATTAAGGCAATATTGACCGACAGTCGTTCGATAAAGCCGTCCCGTGAACCGCGGATGGATATTTCCGTGGTGGATTCATCGGGCGTACGGGTAGGAATGTTGGATATATCCATGCTCCACATCTTCTGGAGGGAAGGAATGCAGATGAGCATATGTCCCTCAAACACCCGCAGGGACATGAGTTCCTTTCCAAGTGGATTGTTCTGTAAGTCCATACTTGTCCATTGCAGGGTGATGGACTTCTCGATATCCGATGCACGAACAAAATGAGTACTCTCGTACGTTCGCGTCAATTCGGGAAGAATAATATCATATATGGATTTGCTGTCGACCATACCGCTGCAATACACGATGACAATCTGCTGCGGAGACTCCCCAATCATATGGCTGCTGATAATCACATCATCTGAACCTGCAAAAAACGTCGTCAGATTATGCTCATTGATTCGGAAAGCTTCAGCCAGATGGGGGTTCTTCTTTGGTGTGGTTGTGAGCGGCATGAGCGGGAGCCTCCTTGTCTTTTTTGTGTATGAATGCGGCGAGGGTCAATAGGACCGTCACCGTGGATACATAGGCCAGCATAATGGGAAACTGAATATGGTTTACATAATAATCAACGTAATCAATTCTCCACCACTGTACAGCTATGGAGCACATGATGAAGGTGACGATTAGAACGGCAATGTATCTTTTCTTTGGTCTGCGAAAATCGAGCAGATCGACGATAAGATAAATGGAGATAGCCACTCTGGCAAAAGAACCGCTCAGCCATTGATAGATGGACAGGAAATCCACGTGCTGAAGCAATTTCCCGATATTCACCAGCTTCCATTGCTCATAGGGGCTGTTTCGTTGTTTCGCGGCTTCCTCCGGACCGAACTCAACGATGGCTCCCAGCGTTGGACCAATCGCCATACTGAGCATGAATAACCCGAGCAGCAGAAGATGCCACCAGCGAATTTTGCTTTTGATATCGTGTTGGAACAGCATCAATATCCAGATTTCCATCAGTCCGGCAAGCGAATAGATCATACCGCTCAGTACAGGCCCTGAACCATATTCCATGATGGGAAACAACTGGCCATAGTCTTTGTATTTCATGTTGGCAGACATCACGAAATATCCAAGCAGGATTACGAAGGGAAGCAGAAGACTTGAAGTCATGGCGATGGAACGGATGCCTTTGGCAGCTGACCAGGCAGCAACCAGTGCACCCACGCCTGCGAGCACATAGGGTGGGGTAAATTGCAGATAGGTGGATACCGTCCAGTTGGTTGTTTCATATAAGGTATGTGAGCCAAGTGCAAGCAGCATAAGTGAGGCAGTAATACGGAAAATCCATGAAGGAATTGGACCAAATTCCCGCGTGATCCAGTCAGTCAAACGCTGCCCGCGTACCCGCCGGATAATAACGAACATCATGCATAGAAACAACATAAAGAAAGGAGCAGCAGCCACTACCGATAGCCAACCATCTCTGCCTGCATAATCCAGAATCGCCGGAATGGACAGAACATGGCACACGAGACCTGCACTTAACAAAATGATGGAAAAGGACAGCCATATCGTGATTTCTCCCTTTTCACGGCTCATGGGAATCCTCCTTTCCGTTCAAGGAAGTTTCCGTTAGGTTGTACAAGAAATGGATTTTCGATTCCTGTTTTATCTTTTTGCACAATAGAAGTCGAAACAAGATAGACGGAAGAGACAGAAAGCATTAACATACAGTTATGGCAAGTTTAGAAGACAAGCTCCATTCGAAGGATAGAGAAATAAGGAGGAAACCTACGATGACAAATACGAAGGCACCTGGAGAGATGAAAGTTGGCTTTATCGGTACAGGCGTGATGGGCAAAAGCATGGCAGGTCACATCCAGCAGGCAGGCTACCCGCTGCATGTCTATACGCGCACGGCCGCCAAAGCGGAAGCGCTCGTGAAGGAAGGTGCCGTATGGCATGACACACCAGGCAAACTGGCAGCCGAGTGTGATGTCATCATCACGATGGTGGGGTATCCGAAAGATGTCGAGGAGATTTATCTCGGTGAAGATGGTCTCGTGGCGAACGCCAAACCGGGCTCGTATCTGATTGATATGACCACATCCAGTCCGCTGCTGGCTGCACGGATCTATGAAGCCGCGGAAGCGAAAGGACTGCATGCATTGGATGCACCGGTTTCCGGTGGAGATATTGGAGCACGGGATGCCAAACTGTCCATTATGGTCGGCGGTAGTACGGAGGCCTTTGAAGCGGTTCGTCCACTGTTCGAGCAAATGGGCACCAATATTGTGCTGCAAGGCAAGGCGGGAGCAGGACAGCATACCAAAATGTGCAACCAGATCGCCATTGCTTCAGGCATGATGGGTGTATGCGAGGCACTCGCTTATGCCAAGACTTCCGGTCTGGACGCGGAGAATGTGCTGAAGAGCATCGCTACCGGTGCAGCTGGAAGCTGGTCGCTTAGCAATCTCGGTCCGCGCATGATCGCAGGCGATTATGAGCCTGGATTCTATGTGAAACATTTTATCAAAGACATGGGTATCGCTCTCGAATCAGCCAAAGCCATGGGCATGAAGACGCCAGGGCTAGCGCTGGCCGAATCCTTGTATCAGGAAATATCCAGCAACGGTCTGGATGAGAAGGGTACACAGGTGCTTTACACATATTATTTACAGGCTTAATTGTCACAACCAAGACAACAGCGTGTTCTTTTTCTTCATATAGAAAGGGATGCGCTGTTTTTTTTAAAAATTCCCCCTTCTCGTATGCGTCTAAAGTCACAGTATTGGTTAAAGAATCGTATATACTTTAGTTGAACAATGGATTTTTGCTCCTCTTCCCTTTATTTTTGCCCCTCTTTATCCGACATAAGTAATAGAAGTATACATAATGGATGTGCGAAACCCACACTACATAGAACGGAGCTTGCCCATGTTCAAAAAAATCCTGTCTCTGTTCAAGTCACAGCCAGAGCTCGCGAACCAGATCACAGCTTCCGCTTCATCTTTACCGTCAACGTCTCCTATTCCCACACGGGTCCGCAGTCGACGCAAAACGAAATCGGATGCAGATTGGACCCGTCAGCCAGAGGAACCAAATACTGCCCAGCAGCTGCATGGTCTTCCGGGTGAATACAAAGTTCTGAACGACTTGCTCGTTGCCAATACCAAGTCTCGCTCGGGTTACTCATCGATTGATCATGTTGTCATCGGTCCGCGGGGAATCTTCGTGATTGAGACAAGAAACCTGACCACAGGTGAGATCCGCGGCGGCCGAAGAGAAGCCAACTGGACAGTCAGCAGCAGCCGAATCAAGATGTATAACCCACTAATGCAACACCGGGGGCATGTAGAGGCTATTCAGGCACACCTCGGCGATTATAAACGAGTTCGTCTCGTCTCCATGGTGACCTTCACCAATCGCTGCCGGATCAGCGTTGATCCCGCTGTGCGGTATGTCAATTCGGATGAACTGATTATCTATGATCATGAATTGGTGGAGACCATTCTGCGCAAAACGGAAAGGCTTGAGACCGAAGTCCCCGAAACGTTGTATAAAGAACAGGATATACAGGCGATCTACAATTTGTTGTCCGCAGTCAATTCCACGGATCCCCAGATTCGGGCTGATCATATGGAGAAGGCCAAAGGCATCAAATAAGAGGAATCTGAACCTGCTGCATCATCCATGCGCGATGAATTGAAACGAATAATGCAGCACACTAAGCATACATATCAACACGGTTGTCCTTCATGGATGACCGTGTTTTTTTGTTCTCACCGTAAGTGAGAATAGAACAGGCAGAAGTGCAGCATGAGCATGCAGGCACATTGTCGTATGCACCCAGTATTTAACTTATGATATACGGGTCAGGGTTTTTCTGTTGTTTTACATAGGGGTATGATATCTTTTTTAAGAATAAAGTGGTGCGGGACAAGGGTGAGGTGCGAAGAGCGATGAGATGGATTCAATTATGTAAACGCTTTAAATTCAGAACAAAACTGATTTTGTTCCTGTCGGCGGCGACTGTATTGATATCAGGCATCACGGGGTTAATTACTTATCGCATACATATTTCGCTGTTTAATGAAGAAGTGAGTCGCCAGTATAGTCTTACCGCAGAACAGGTACTTGCAAGACTCGACTCCAGAGTACACGACATGTATAAAGTGACGGACTACATTACGTTGAACCCGTCCGTGAAAAATGCAATCAAGGCGCAGGCTGCGGGCATTTCCTCCTACGATCAGATGAAGCTGGAGGATGAACTGGATGACCAGTTGTATCAGGTACGTCTAGATGCACCGGAGATCATGGGAATTCGAATCTATGATCTGAAGGGGAACATATTTAATCTCGGCACGTTTGCCGGATCGTTTCAACAGATGGACCCTTCATATTTGGCTGAGATGGTCCATAAGCTGGAAGGGACGGGAGGAGAATATGTATGGAACCGTCTGGATGCAGATGCTTTTCTTCAGGAGGAAAAATCCAACTGGATTCTGGCAGGGCGTTTAATGCGTTCTGTTGATCTGGAGACGTATGGAGTCATGTTAATCCTCTTTAATACCTCTCTGTTTGAATCCTATCTCAAGGACCTACGTCTTAATGAAGATATTGCTGCGTATTTGTTGGATGCAGATGGGAAACTGGTATATGCGTTTCATAATCAAGATGCGGACCCACCACCGCTTACACAACTAAGCATGGGGGCAACCGAGATTAGGGACGAGCAGGGAACCGCTCATTTGTATACAAAACAAACGTCGGACAAAGCCAAGTTCACATTGATCAGCAAAGTATCCTTGGCACAGATTCAGCACAAGGGCAAGATTATCGTAAAGGTAGCTGTATTTTCTGCGGCAGCCACGGTTCTATGTTCGTGGATCATTATTACCATCATCAGCCGCAGGCTGTTGCGTCCACTGGCTAGTCTGGTTAACGCGATGAAAAGAGTGCGCGACGGACAATTTGATACACGCGTTCAGATTCAGACACAGGATGAGCTGGGCTTCATCGGAGAGCGATTCAATGCGATGGCATCACGGATCGATACGTTGATTCATGAAGTCTATGAGCGCGAGTTAAGTGAAAAGCAAGCTGAGCTCAAGGCTATACAGGCCCAGTTGAATCCACATTTTCTATATAACACATTAAGCATGTTTTTCTGGAAGTTCTATATGCTTGGAGATGAGAAGTCGGCGCGTCTGGTTACGGCCTTGTCCGAGATGCTGCAATATACACTGGAGCCGGTCCAGCGGTTGACTACCCTACAGGATGAGATGACCCAGATTGACCATTACCTGCAGATTCAGCAGGCCCGGTATCAGGAGGCCTTGTCGATTGAGATTTCCGTTCCTTCTGAACTGCTCCGTTGCCAGGTTATTCGGTTGCTGCTGCAACCCATCGTGGAGAATGTGTTTGTACATGCCTTTGCGGATAAAAGGGACAATCGTCGTCTGGAGATTCGCGGCTTCCGGTACGTGGGAAATGAAGCAGAATCGGACATGCTTATCCTGGAGATAGCCGATAACGGATGCGGGATGGACCCATCCATGATGGATCGTATTTTTGCACCCTTGGCGCACGCTGAGGAGGAGCGTCAACACATTGGTATGCGAAGTGTACTTAGACGGATCGAACTGATTCATGGCGAGCCTTATGGTGTGCAGATCGAATCCACTGCTGGAGTGGGAACGCTGGTGCGGCTTCGTTTGCCCTATCAGGTAGAATAGGTTGCTGGACGTGAACAGATAAAATGCTGAGAGGAGAATACATCCATTGAATGGACGAATGCTCGTAGTCGATGATGAAGCGATGTTTCGGCAAGGATTGATACATCTGGTTTCCAACAATCCGCTCGGGTGGGAAGTGGTTGGCGAAGCTGCTGACGGAGAAGAAGCGCTACAGGCCGTAAGTAGCTGTACACCGGATCTGATTATTACGGATATCAACATGCCGGTGATGGATGGCTTGGACTTGGCAGAACAGATCCATGATCGTGGTCAGGACATTATGATCATTATTTTGACTGGCTATCGGGAGTTTGAATATGCACAGCGCGCCATCCGTTATGGCGCCATGGAGTTTCTGCTCAAGCCCTTTTCACTAGATGAGGCCTGTCGTGTTCTGCGTAAAGCGCATGAGCGTTACCGCCAGCGACAATCCGATAACCGAATTAGGGAACAGTACAGTCTAGTGGAGAAATCGGATCGATTGCGAGATGAGTTGGCAGCACTCTTGTTGAACCAGCAGATGCCGCAAATGGCTGCACGGATCGAGGAACTGTTCAGCAAAGCTTCCCGGATGCCTCTGCCTGAATGTAAAGCCGAGATTCAGCTGCTCATGAAGGTGATGACCGATCTGTTGGTACAGCAGTTCCGTCTACAACAGTCTGCGGGTGTTGACAAGTTCGGTCCAGATCCATTGCTCTGGGTTCATACGGTATCGGAAGTGATGGCTTGGGCACGCTGCAAAAGTGAAGAATGGCTTGGTATGCTGGTACGGCTTACGCAGGAACAGCAGGATCATGTGGTCACACGGGTCCTTCAGTACATCGAGATGAACTATTCCAGCAATTGCAATCTTCAGGCGGCAGCCGCGCATGTTCACGTGACCCCCAACTATCTCAGTCACCTGTTCAAAAAAGAAACCGGACATGGCTTCAGTCAGTACGTCAGCAAGCGGAGAGTCGATAAGGCGAAGCTGCTGCTGCACAGCACCCGGCAGAGCATGGCGGACATCGCCGAACAGACCGGGTTCGATAACTCCAGTTATTTTACCACCGTGTTCAAACAGATAACCGGGCTGTCGCCCCGCGAATTTCGCAAGCAGCCGAGCCTTGAGAGCAACGGATAGAGGTGGATGGAATCTGCCATCGTTACGATTGTTCTCATACCATGCTCGTTACCAAACACAGCCCCACGATGTGGGGTTATTTTGCGTAGAAATTTAAAAAAGGATCGTTGAATATCGAATGTTTACGCTTACATTTTTATCTAAAATACAACTATAGACATCCACAGCAGAGAGGAGTGATGAACATGAAGAGAGAGCTGGCCGCAGGGCCGCCAGGACTGGAACCGCCTGACAGCGAAGTGAGGCAGAGAATTCGGCAGCAGCGGCTTCGCCGTTTCAAGACGAATATTCCGTTACTGTTGATGTTTCTTCCGGTGATCCTGTTTTATCTTATCTTTCGTTATGCGCCGATCGGGGGGCTGGTCATCGCCTTCAAGGATTATAACTTCTACGACGGGCTCTGGAACAGTCCATGGGTGGGCTTTCAACATTTTCAGACGCTGTTCAGTGATCCGCGTACAGTGGAGATCATCCGCAATACTTTATTTCTCAGTCTGCTTAGCATTATCGTGGGTTTTCCCATCCCGATTATTCTGGCGATCATGCTGAATGAAGTGAGAAACATGGCGTTTAAGCGGACCGTGCAGACCGTGGTGTACATGCCGCACTTCTTCTCGTGGGTCATCATCGCGATGATGATCATGACCGTATTTTCACTGGAGAACGGAATCGTGAATCGATGGGTGGAAGCTTGGACGGGAGAGCCGTATCCGTTTATGTACAACAAAGGCTCCTGGATCGCCGTGTTTGTTGGGTCAGGCATCTGGAAGGACATGGGCTTTAACGCGATTATTTTTCTGGCGGCACTGACGACCATTGACCCAAGCCAGTACGAAGCTGCACAGATGGATGGAGCGAGCAAGCTGCGGCAGATCTGGCATGTGACCCTTCCGGGCATTCGCTCCACCATTATTCTTCTGCTTATTCTGTCAATGGGGCGCGTAATGGAAGTTGGATTTGACCAGGTATATATGCTTCAGAACTCCAACGTGAACGAGGTAGCCGATGTCATCAGTACGTATATTTATCGCACAGGTCTTCAGGGAGCGCAGTTCAGCCTGACGACGGCCATGGGATTATTTGAATCGCTGGTCGCCTTTATTCTCATCTATTGTGCCAACTATATTGCACGTCGATTTAACGAAGGTTTGTGGTAAGGGAGGCGGAGCAGAGTGAGAAAAACACGAGGAGAACAAGTCTTTTATATGATCAATTATGTGTTGTTAACATTGGTCGCCATCAGCTGTATCCTGCCCCTCCTGAATATTGTGGCTTTGTCGTTGAGTGATGCGAGAGCCGTAGTATCCGGTAAAGTAGGGCTATGGCCGGTCGACTTCACCTGGTTTTCCTATCACAGTCTATTGACCGGGACGCCGATCCTGAATGCGTTCTGGAACAGTGTCGAGATTACGTTAATCGGTACGGGACTGAGTATGGCTGTTACGATTATGGCGGCGTACCCGCTGTCGCGCAGGCATTTTTACCACCGCAGGTTTTTTACGATGGCGATGGTATTCACGATGATTTTTAACGGCGGATTGATTCCGACTTATCTGGTGGTGCAGAACCTCGGGCTTGTGAACAGCTATGGTGCACTTTGGCTACCGGGTCTGGTGAGTACGTATAACATGCTGATTATGAGATCCTATTTTGAAAATTTGCCAGGGGAAGTAGACGAAGCTGCACGCATTGATGGATGCGGAGAGCTCGGTCTGTTATTTCGAATCGTGCTGCCTTTGTCCAAACCATTACTGGCGACCATTGCTCTGTTCTATGGTGTAGGATACTGGAATTCGTTCATGAGTGTGATGATCTATATCAACGATACCTCCAAATACAACATGACTGTACTGGTTCAGAATATGATCATGTCCAATCTGAACGTGCAGGATTTTACCGATCCGACGATGATTTCGAATCTGACGCCAGAGGGCATCCGGGCAGCGGCCGTAATCGTGATGGTCATTCCCATTCTGGCAGTGTATCCGTTCTTGCAAAAGTACTTTGTTAAAGGGGTTATGCTGGGATCCATCAAAGGGTAGTGCAGGCTGCAAGCCATTCGCTTATTTCATTTCACATTATATAAGAAAGAGGGTCTGATCGTATGACGATATCCATCAAGGCATGGATGAAGTCCGGTCTTGTTCTGGGCTTGATCGGCGGAATACTGGCTGGGTGTTCAGGAGGAAATGGAAGTGAGCAGGCTGAAGGGGAAGGTGGGCGTGGTAATATAACGTCTACGATCTATGATCGGGGCGCCGTACCAAGCGGTATGGGAACGATTGAGGATAACATGTGGTCCAAGTGGATCAATGAGAACGGCCCGGCCAATGTCAAATATACGGCGGTTCCCCGCTGGGAATCCCAGTCCAAATTAAATGTGCTGTTCGCTTCGGGCAGTGCGCCGGATGTTATTTTTGAATTCGGAACGCCTATTCGAAATACGTTATTTAATCAAAAACAACTGATGCCATTGGATGACCTCATCGAGAACTCCAGTGTGGAATATAAAGCGCTGATGGAGAAGTATCCACAGTTAAAGAAGGCTGGGATCAAGAGCGATGGCAAGCTATATGAAGTTGGCCGGATGAATGAGGTATTTCCGCTGACCAGTTTTTTCATCCGTGAAGATTGGCTGGAAAAGCTAAACCTGAAGGTGCCGACGAACGAAGCAGAGATGCTGGCGGTCGCCAAGGCATTCACAGAGAATGACCCGGATGGGAACGGTGCAGATGATACTTTTGGAATCGGAGGTTTGCAGTTTGGTGACACTGCGGGATTGTTCCGCTACATGTACAATGCCAATTGGGTTAACGTGGAGGACGGGGAGATCGTGGTCGGGCCCAATCACATGAAGGAAGCGACGGCGTTTAAGCGGGCATTGTTTGAGGCGGGGGTAGTAGACAAAGATTTTCTGACTGACAAGGATGGAGCTAAATCCAAGCAGGATTTCCTGAATGGGAAAATAGGCATGTATGCCGCCATGACGTCCGATTATACCGGATTTGCGGCCAAGGAACTGGATACGCTCATGCAAAATGTACCTGATGCCAAGCTGAAGGTCATTGCCCTGCCTTCCACATCGGTGGGTCAATATACGATGGTATGGAATAACCCGGTACAGATGACGGCGGTCGTGAATGCCCGTGCCAAAAATCCGGAAGCCGTCATTCAATATATCGATTTTCTGACCAAAACCGAGACAGGCCGAACGGTCAAAAACGGGTTCGAAGGCACTCATTATACGTTGAACGAACAGGGCTGCCCGCGCATATCTGATCAGGAAAAGTACAAACAGGAAATGAGCTGGGCGGGAGATTACGCGATGCTGTACAGTCGCCTGGAAGAGGGCAAATGTGGATACACCGAAATGCTGTTCAATGAGGAAATCCCGTCCCAGAAGGAAGGACTTCGTCTCTTCAAGGAAGCGCGGGAAGTATACATGAACGATCTGCCGGTGGGCGAAGGGGTTACCCATTCGGAACATATGCCCCAGCTGCCCAAAGAACTTCAGGTGAAGCTTACCAATGTGACGACAGCTATTAATGATATTTTCACTCGCTCCATTATTAGCGGCAGTAAGTACACGGTAGAGCAGGCTGCTGCAGAAGCGGAGCAAAAGTGGGAGCAGGGTGGTGGCCCGGAGATTGAAACGTGGTACAAAGAATGGTGGAGCAAGGAAAAGGACAATGTACTTGTCTGGGATGACTTCTATGAAATCTATGAACAGCAGCAGGCGGACTTTAAGAAATAGAGTACTTAAGTGACGTTCCAACACGGTGTGAAAATCATTGTCATACGGTTGGGAGCAATAACACTGATATGTTCAAACAGGACGAAGCAGAGGTCTATTCTGCTTCGTCCCGTTTGCGTTTTTCCGGATCGTGGCTTTCTTGAGCAGATTGTGGACAAGGCAAAGCCACCCGACCTTCAGGCTTACTTTTTGCAAGCCGCGAAGCAGGAACCTTCGAAAACCCCGATTGTTCTTCATTTGCCCAAACACACTCTCGGGCTCGATCATGCAACGTACCGAAAGGGCGTACCCTTCCTCGCTGCGCAGTCGTTCCCGCATTGTGCTGTGAAAGCAGCCTTTAGAGCCCACCCAAGATCCGGTATTATTTGTATCACAGCTATGTTAAATTATCTAGATGTATTTGTTAATATTTATTGACAATTTTGATTTGATGTTGTTTCATATGATTAAACTATGTTGAATGACGCTTGGTTAGGAGATCGATGGGAATGGAACTGGGAAGCAAAATCCGAAAGCTCCGAAAAGAACAAAACCGGAGTCAAGATGACATCGCAATGGCTTGCGGATTTACCAAAAGCTTGTTGTCCAAAATCGAAAACGGGAAGACGATTCCTCCGATCGGCACGCTAATCAAGATTGCCGACACACTTGGAACCAAAATTTCTATTTTGCTGGACGATAACGATTTTAACGGAACGGTGTATACGCCAAAAGCCAGGAGTATGGAAAACATGGTCCAGACGGATCGAGGGTATGTGTTTTCCGCTATTGCGGCCGAACGGCCGGAAAAACTAATGCAGCCATTTTACTTTGTTGCACAGAAAGGCAAAACGGGCAAAAAGACCTTTTCCCATGTCGGGCAGGAATTTATCTATGTGCTTGAAGGCACAATGATTTATTACGTAGGGAAGGAAGAGTACACTTTAAATGCCGGTGACAGCCTGTATTTCGATTCGGTGGAAAACCATAAATACATGCTGGTGACCGATGAAGTCAAGTATTTGTCGGTGTTTTGCTCCGACACGAATGGTTAGGAGAGGGGATGAAACATGTTAAACATTTTGGTTGTGGATGATGAACCGAAGCACAGAAGAGGACTGTCCCGAATGCTGAAGGCTCTGAAACCGGGGTATAACATTTTTCATGCCAGAGACGGGGAGGAGGCTTTGCAAAATTTAAATGTTCATCCGATGGATCTGGTGTTCACGGACATTCAGATGCCGGTTATGAACGGCCTGGAATTAATGGAACAGCTGACCCGTCGCGGAGGAAGTGAAAGCGTCATCATATTAAGCGCTTATTCCGATTTTGTTTATGCGCAGCGTGCGCTCCAGTTAGGTGCCAGTGATTATTTGTTAAAGCCGGTGGAAGAACAGAACATCCTGCCGCTGCTTGCAAAGGCGGAGCGTAAAGTCAGCAGTGCACGTCTGGCATGCGTAGAATCCGCACTTTCCGAACTGTTGGAAGGATGTCCATCTGATCAAGATTATCGATTATTAGAGAGCGCATTCCCGGAATTCAAGCGAGGGATCGTGCTGACCGCTGTTTTTGGCTTGGTGAAGGACCATCAATTTCTGCTCAGTAGCCTCAAAGGGAGTCTGCTGAAGATGATGGAGGAATCGGGATTCTCCTGCACTTTTTGCATGAAGGAACAAATGCTCACCGCCTTGATTATAAACTCCGATTCTTCCTCCATGGTGACTGCCGGCTTTGAAGTCAAGCTGCAGGAGGTCATTCAACACTTCCTGCAGGCATACGGAGCGGAATTAACGTTTGGCCTTGGACGTTATTTTGCCGAATGGCAAGAAGCCAAACAAGCTTACCAGCAGGCTTTCCATGCGCTCAAAGCCAGATTTTATAAAGGCGGAGGGGCGCTGTATGAAGCCGAGCAGATGAATAATGGAGACCCGCCTGCCGTCGTGAAGCTTGAAGTAAACGGGCTGACCCGAGCAGTTCTGTCCGGTAACAAGCCGGAAATTGAAGCCTGTCTGGATTCAGCTGTTTGCCAGGATGCCGGAAACGGCTTTCCCGAGCCGGAAAAATTGAAGTACTTTCTCGCCGCCTCGATCCATCAAATCATCTCCCTTTTAGTGGAGAAAGGGTTTGCGCCCTTACATAGCACTGCATATGAGGAAGCTTTGCTTCACTGTCATACCGTTGATGAACTAAAAGAGGCGGCCCGGGAGTGGATCTTCGAGCTGACGGATCGTATGGATCAACGGCGGCAGTGCAAAGCCGGGTCCATTATCGACAGCTGCAAAGCCTATATTGATACGCACTATGGCGAAGGCGATTTGTCACTGAGCACGCTGGCAACGAAATTTCATTTTAATTCCTCGTATTTTTGTATGCTATTCAAAACGCATTCCCACATGACCGTCCATCAGTACATCACCCATACCAGAATGAAGGCAGCCGCTGGCCTGCTGCTGCAGACCTCCCAGAAGGTTTACCAAATTGCCGAGAGCGTAGGATATAAGGACGCAAAGTACTTCATTCGTCTGTTTCGCAAGGAGTTTGGCACAAGCCCCGAAGAATATCGCCATTTATCCGCTACACGCTAAAAGGAAGGGATGTCATTTGAGAGGACGTTGTCTATTGCTACGTTTTAAGGATCTCAGCTACAGGTTCAAGCTTTTCCTGACCTATGCACTCATCGTTTCGCTCCCCCTCAGCATCCTGAGCTGGATGTATTTTCATTCAAGCCGGGAATTTGTTTCCGAATTTGCCAGGAAAAATCTGTATTCCATCGTAAAGCAAAATAATGAAATCATGGACGCTGAGCTCGCGCAGGTGGAAGAAAGCAGTCTGGCCATCATCGCGGATCAAACGTTGTATGAGCAGTATCTGCATGCAAACCCAGCAGACGAATATAGCATGATCTCGATGGAGAAAAAGGTTAGCCGGACGTTAAACACGTACTTTACGGACTTGGGGCAGCTGTATTCTATACATCTCATTACCAGTTATTCCAACATTGGCCCCACGGGTGCCTCCGCTTTTATTCCGTATAGTAATTTCAACCAAACGGCATTGTACCAGGCTGCTATACAGGGGGAAGGGGCCATGGAGTGGGTGCCGACCTTCTCGTTTGATCAGATGTTTAAGCAGGATATCCGCCGCTCCAAGCCTCCCGAATATGTTCGCCTGTTGGCGGGCGTCCGCTTGCTGAAGCTGTTCAATATCAATAACGGCGAAGTCGTCGAACTGCAGGGAAAGGCCGAGCTTCCCATGCTGGCCGTTGTGTACCGGCCGGAAATCTATCATTCCCGCTTCGCCGACACGCTCCCTTCTGCCGGAGCTTCTTTTTTTGTGGTCAGCCCGGACGGACAGCCTGTGGCGGGCACGTCCATGGAGCATGAAATGACAGGCATCGATCCTGCTTGGCTGGATGAAATGTCGGAGATGAAAAGCGGCACCTTGAAGGTGACGCAGGATGGAAAGCCGCTCATCGTTTGTTTTGATACGTCTGAGGTGACGGGATGGATCTCGGGTGTCACCATATCGCCAGAAGCGATGGTGTCGGCTTTTTTGCCGGAGATCAAATCGTATACCTTTTACTTGGCCATTATCCTCCTGCTTATTTCGCTCCTGCTTGCGTATATTTTTGCCAATTCCATTACCAGGCCCATTCATCAGCTGCTTCAAGCAATCAAAAAAACAGGCGAAGGTGAATTCGACACGCGAATACCCGTGGAGTCCTACAACGAAATGGGGCTGTTAATCCACAAATTTAATCAAATGAATGTCAAAATCAACAATTTGATTGAAGAGAATTACAAAGTCAAGCTGCGGGAAAAAGAAACAAAGATCATGTCGCTGAATATTCAGCTGAATCCCCACTTTATGTACAACACGCTGAATATCATGAATTGGACGGCGCTCGAAAACGACCAAAAAGAGTTGAGCCGCATGATTGTCAGCTTGTCCTCGATGTTGCAGTATACCTCCGAGAACAGCCAGGACATCGGCGATTTGGCCCAGGACCTGAACTGGCTGAAACATTATATTTACATTACCAATCAGCGTTTCGAAGATCGGTTTACCGTCAACTATTGCATTGCCCCTGAACTGTATGCATACCAAGTTCCCAAGCTGTTCCTGCAGCCGTTTGTCGAAAACGCGATCGTTCACGCATTTTCCCGTTTGCACAGCGGGGGAAGGATCACCATCCGGGGATGGATGGCCGATGGTGAGCGTTTTTTTACGGTGGAGGATAACGGCACGGGCATCGCTCCCGGCAAATTAGAAGAGCTGGAAAAACTTGAACGCGAGTCGATCGGTATCCGGAATGTGGACAAAAGAATCAAACTCATCTATGGAGACGGTTATGGCGTTACCCTGACTTCAGTGGAAGAGCAGGGCACAACGGTAAAAATCAACCTTCCTGTATCAAACATGTGAAAATACTCCACCTATACAAATATGTTGGAATTTTATTCGGAACGGTTTTTTTTTACAATAAATATACAAACCATCAACCAATGAATGGAGGTTTCGTATATGAACAGAGCCAAACGTCTCGCAGGAGTGGTTTTATCGTCTGCTTTGGCGATCAGCTTGTTACTGACGGGCTGCTCGGACAGCGGGAGCGCTCCCGAAGCCCAAGGTGGCAAGAACGGTCAGAAGGAGCCGATCACGCTCAAATTTTCCTTCTGGGGAGACACCATTGAAAAGAAGACGGTTACAGAAGCGCTTGAGCGCTTTGAGCAGGAAACCGGCATCCAGGTGGAACCGATGCATGTACCAGCGGATTATTTGACCAAAATGACCACGATGGTCGCAGGGAACGTTGCGCCGGATCTCGGTTATTTATCATCGGGAGCGGCTCTGAGCTGGGGACGTGACGGGAAATTGCTGAACCTCACACCGTTTATGGAGAACGACCCTGAATTTAAAAAGGAAGATTATCTGGACCAGATATGGTATGAAATCGATCCTGGCAACATCATCGGGATGAGTACCGCCGTCGAAGGTTATGGTCTTATGTACAACAAGGATTTGCTGCTGGAAGCTGGGGTCGAGCTGCCCCCAACGGATGCAGACAAAGCATGGGATTGGGACACGTTTGTGGAGTACGCCAAAAAATTAACGCTGGACGATCAAGGAAGAAATGCGTTGGATCCGAATTTTAACCCGGATAAAATCAGGCAATTCGGCCTTCAATACGATCCTTATAACATGATGGCGGCGGTAGTCTCCAACGGAGGCAACTTCCTGACCGAGGACGGAAAAGGCTTCGGGCTTGCCCGGCCGGAAGCGATTGAAGCGATTCAAAAGCTTGCGGATCTGATGTATGTACATCACGTTTCCCCTACTCCGCTGCAGACCAAAAACATGCCGGACACGGCGCTTCAGACAAAAAAGGTCGCCATGACGGTATCCGGCAACTGGGCGCTTCAAGCCTTTGCAGAACAGGATTTTAATCTCGGCGTCGGGGTACTGCCAAAGCTGAAGGAAAGCAACACGCTGCTGGACGGCGCGCCAACAGTCATTTTCAAATCTACCAAGCATCCGGAAGAAGCTTGGCTGCTGTATAAATATATGACGGACCCCGAATCGGTGCTGCCACTGATCGAGGGTGGATTATGGATGCCGCTGAAGAAAGAGTGGTACACGAATCCCGAGCTGATCAACAAATGGGCGGCAGGGAACAAAGCGCATCCGGAAGGCTACACGGAAGCCTTTATGAAACAAACTATTGAAAACGGATTTCGCACGCCCGGTTTTGAAGTGAAGAACCTGGACAAGATCAACGCACTCGTCACGCCCGCACTCGATTTGGTGTGGACGGGCAAACAAAAAGCGGAAGAGGCGCTAAAAGGTGTGGAGCCCAAAGTACTGCCGCTAATCGAGGGATATTACGGAAGGTGATCCTCTTCTGGCGGCAGCAGCAAACCGCGGTTTATTCATGACGTGAACGATATTCATTGAAGATAGGGGGGATTCATATTCAACACAAACGCCGGATCGCAATGGCGGGCATCCTGTTTGCCCTACCCAGCATTTTGGGACTGATGTTGTTTGTCATGCTGCCGATGCTCGCCAGTTTACTGCTCAGCTTTACGGATTACCGGATTGTTAATACACCTAAATTTATCGGACTCGCCAATTATATTCGGCTCTTTGATGGAACGGATCCCTATTTTTACAACTCGTTATGGGTCACCTTGAAATACGTGATTCTCCGTGTTCCACTGGGCCTTGTGTTCTCCTTTATGGCCGCGTTTTTGCTGAACATGCAATTCATCCGCGGCAAATCTGTCTTTCGCACGATCTTTTATTTGCCGTCCATTGTGCCTGCGGTCGCCTCTTCCATGATCTGGCTCTGGCTGTTTAGTCCCGATCTGGGATTGTTCAACAGCTTTCTTGAAGCGTTGAATCTGCCCACGCTCAACTGGCTGTATTCCGAACAAACGGTGGTGCCTTCGATTGTGATGATGAGCCTTTGGGGGATGGGAAGCACGATCATCATCTTCCTGGCGGGATTGCAAGGGGTGCCACGATCCTTGTATGAGGCGGCCACTGTGGACGGTGCCGGCGCCCTCCGGAAATTCCGGTATATTACGATTCCCATGATGACGCCAATTATCTTCTTTAATTTGATCATGGGGTCAATCGGAGCCTTTCAGGTGTTTACTGAGGCGCTGATTATGACGCAGGGAGGTCCCAATAACGCCAGCCTGTTTTATAACTACTATATTTACCGGCAGGCCTTTCAGTTTGGCGAAATGGGGCAAGCCTCCGCCATTGCGTGGATTCTTTTTATCATCATCCTTTTGGTTACGGTTATATTCTTCCGCACATCGAAGTCCTGGGTATTCTATGAAAGCGAGGTGTAGCTCCCTGTGAAGAAAAGCCGCCGTATTCAGCAAATTATCGTGTATTTGTTCCTCATTGGGGGAGCTGCATTCTGTTTACTCCCGCTGTTTTGGCTGGTACGCAGTTCGATGATGAATTCGCTGCAAATTTTTGAGATGCCGCCGAAGTGGATTCCTTCGCCGTTTCGGCTGCAAAACTATGTGGAGGCACTGACCACCATCGACTTTTTTCAGTTTTTCCGCAACACGTTGTTCATTACCATCAGCTGTCTGTTTGGAGCACTCTTTAGCAGCTCGATTGGAGCCTATAGCTACGCCAGGCTGGAATGGCCGGGAAGACGCCTCTTCTTCGGCTTACTGCTGGCCAGCATGATGCTTCCCAGCGCCGTCACCTTGATTCCTACTTTTATCGGGTGGAGGTTTGCCGATCTGATCAATACTTATTTTCCGCTGATTCTGCCGGTATGGTTAGGCTCTGCCTTCGATATCTTTTTGCTCCGGCAGTTTTATTCCACGATACCGAAAGACATGGACGAAGCCGCATATGTGGATGGGGCAGGCCCGTGGACGATTTTCACCCGGATCATCATTCCTTTGTCCAAACCGCCCCTCATCGTGATTGGATTGTTTTCCTTTATGAATTCCTGGAACGACTTCATGGGACCGCTGGTGTACTTGAATGAGGAGAGAAAGTTCACGCTGGCATTAGGCCTGCAAATGTTCCAGTCGCTTCACAGTGCGCAGTGGCACCTTCTGATGGCGGCCTCGACTGTGGTCATTTTACCGGTCATCGTGGTTTTTTTCATAGGCCAGCGTTATTTTATCGAAGGGATTACGTTGACTGGAATGAAAGGGTAATTCAGGGGTTGGCATACCATTGATTCAACATCATTGAATATAGTTCAATTCAGTTTCGTAACATGCTGTAGAGGCAGCAATTTCGCTTTGTCACAATACGGAGGGAGCGTGAAAAATATGGAAGCTCAGCGACTCAGAAAGGCAAGGGAAGCAATCGCGCGGCAGGGAATGGATGCACTGTTGATTTCCAGTCCGTTTAACCGGAGATATGTTACCGGCTTTACGGGCACCGCCGGTTGGGCTGTAATTACTCAGGGTCAGGCGTGGCTGGTGACCGATTTTCGTTATGTCCGCCAAGCGGGACAGCAAGCCAAGGAATTTGAAGTGGTGCAGCATGGGGGCCAGCCGCTTGAGCTGATCCGCGAAAAACTGAGCACCGCCGGCGTCAAGAAAATGGGATTTGAAAAACTTCATGTTCCCTTTGCCGACTATGAAACGTACGAGCGCACGTTTGCCGGCATCGAACTAGCGCCAACCGGGGACGTCATCGAAAAGCTGCGAGGCATTAAGGACGAGTGGGAGCAGCAGTGTATTCGGAAAGCAATCGAAATTACGGAAAAGGCCTTTGCGTTTATTCTGGGTGTAATGAAGCCTGGCGTTACCGAAAGGGAGGTGGCGGCGGAGCTGGAATATTTCATGCGCAAAAACGGCGCGGTGTCGTCGGCGTACCCGATCATCGTCGCTTCCGGAGCACGCTCGGCGCTTCCGCACGGATTAGCCAGCGACAAGCCGCTCGGAATGGATGAATTCGTGACCCTGGATTTTGGCGCGAATTACGAAGGATACTGTTCCGATTTGACACGCACAGTTTTTATCGGCAAACCGACCGAACGCCATCGAGAGATTTACCGGATCGTGCTGGAAGCGAACCAATCCGTCTTGGAGGGGCTGAAACCGGGAATGACCGGGAAGGAGGGTGACTCGTTGGCCAGAGAATTTATTTCCGGCCGCGGGTACGGGGATTATTTTGGGCATGGTCTCGGCCATGCCTTCGGTTTGGAGATTCACGAGCCCATGCGGTTTTCCCAACAAACGGAGGATAAACTGGAGCCCGGCATGATTATGACGGTTGAACCCGGCATCTACCTGCCTGATTTTGGGGGCGTCCGCATCGAAGACAACATTCTGGTTACCGATACGGGCATTGAGGTGCTGACAACATCGAATAAAGAACTGATTGTGCTGTAAGAGGGGAGGCAAGGGATCAATCCATGAATGCTGAATCTGCGGAGGTTGTCGTCATTGGCGGAGGGATTATCGGCATGTCCATCGCTTATTATGCGGCGAGGCAAGGTATGGACGTCGTTGTGGTGGAGCGGGGAGAACTCGCCGGAGGAACCTCTTCCAAATGCGACGGCAATATTCTTGCGATTGACAAGGATCCCGGCTTTGACAGCCAGATGTCCTTAAAATCGCAGGAACTTGTGGCGGAATGGGCCCGGGAGCTCGATGAGGAATTTGAGTACCGCGCTCCCGGAAGCATCCTTGTCTGCGAGACGGAAGAGGAGATGCTTGCCGCCGAAAACTGGGTTTTACGCCAGAGGGAGGCAGGCCTTCCATTCCGCATGCTCGACCAAAAAGATCTGCGCAGCGAATGGCCGGAGCTGGCCGAAGATCTGCCCGGCGGTTTAGAATGCGCAACGGATTCCACGGTAAATCCGGTGCTGCTAGCGTATTCGCTGGCATCCGCCGCTCGCCGGTATGGAGCCAGGCTGCGGGTTCATACACCCGTCACGGCCATTATGCTTGATGCCAAGCGAAGAATCCGCGGGGTAGAGACCACCGGCGGCACGATTCATGCGCAGACCGTCATCAATGCTGCAGGGGTATGGTCGAAGCATATTGGACAAATGGTCGGGCTGGATATTCCGATCGAGCCCCGCAAAGGGCATATTCTGGTCGCTTCCCGCTCGGAGAGCATCGGGAAGCGAAAGGTGATGGAATTTGGTTACCTGATCAGCAAGTTTGGCGGAAAGCGGAGTGTGGACCCGAAATTTGAACAATACGGGATTGCGCTTGTATTCGAACCGACCGCATCGCAAAATTTCCTGATTGGATCGAGCCGCCAATTTGTAGGGATGGACGCTCGCGTGGACCAGGAGGTCATCCAGCTTATCGCCGAAAGGGCCATTCGCTTTTTCCCTGTCCTGGAACAGATTCCGCTGCTTCGAACCTACGCGGGATTGCGCCCCTGGACACCGGATCATCTGCCGATTGTATCTGCCGTTGATGAAATTCCCGGGTTCTACATAGCGGCCGGACACGAAGGTGATGGCATCAGCCTGGCCGCCGTTACGGGAAAAGTCATTAGCGAAATGCTGAACGGAGCGGCGACCTGCATTCCGATTGAGCGGCTGCGTTATGACCGTTTCCGTCACGAGGCGGGCAGACAGGGGGGAATCTCATGAGAATATCCAAGCTGGTGAGCACAATCGACACGCACACGGGGGGAAATCCCACCCGGACCGTGACAAGCGGAGCGCCCGAGCTGATCGGCCGCACAATGACCGAGAAGATGGTGTACATGTCCGAACATTACGACCATTTTCGCCGGGCTCTGATGCTGGAGCCGAGGGGACACGAAGTGATGTCTGGCTGCATTTTGACCCCGCCGTGCAATAAAAGTGCAGACATCGGGGTTGTCTTTATTGAAAGCGGTGGATATTTGCCAATGTGCGGACACGACACGATCGGCCTATGCACCGCGCTGATCGAAGGAGGGATTTACACCGGGAACAAAGACGTCATCCATTTGGATACGCCAGCAGGTTTGGTTAAAGCAAAGCTTACGGTGGAGAGCGGGAAGGTGAAGAAGGTTTCGTTCACAAACATCGCTTCTTTTTTATACCAATCGGATGTACGGGTTCGCGTTGAGGGCATTGGCGTAATTTCCGTTGATATTGCGTATGGCGGCAATTTTTACGGGCTTGTGGACGCGCGCCCGCTTCATCTGCCGCTCGTCCCCGGACGGGGTTCGGAGATCGTGGAGCTGGCGATCAAGATCCGGGAGGCAATCAACCGCGAAATTGAGGTGGTACATCCCGAAATTTCCGTCATTCGCGGACTCACCCATATTGAGTTTTACAGTGACCCCGTCTCGCCGTCGGCCAACTGTCGGAATACGGTTGTCGTGCCCCCCGGCGGCATTGACCGCTCTCCATGCGGCACGGGAACTTCTGCGAAAGTTGCCGTGCTTTACGCCAAGGGGGAGCTGCAAAAGGGGGAGGAGTTCGTGCATGAAAGCATCGTGGGCTCCTTGTTCCAGGCAAAAGTTTTGGAAGAAACGACCGTGGGCGGTTTGACGGCAGTCATCCCCGAAATATCCGGTTCAGCGTGGATTACGGGCTTTCATCAGTTTGTTTATCAGGACCAGGATCCGTTGAGTCAGGGATTTTTCCTGCTCTAATGAATTTTACCGGAGGGCGGCATTATGGAAACAACGAAATGGTATGCGGCACTCGATACGCATTCCTGCGGTCAGCCGCTGCGGATCATCACCGGGGGGGTGCCTCAGATCAATGGCTCCTCTCAGCATGCGAAGTCTTTATTTTTCAGAAGGCATTTCGATTCCGTCAGAAAGCTGCTGCTGGCTGAACCGCGAGGGCATCGTGAGATGACGGGAGCGATTGTGACGGCACCGACAACGCCAGAAGCGAGCTTTGGATTGTTATTCCTGAACCAGGAAGGCCTTTCAGCCATCAGCGGCCACGGAATCATCGCCGCCGTTGCGGCATGGGCATCGACGGGGCAGCTATCTGCTTCGGACGCTGCCAACGGCGTTCTGATCGATTGCCCGGCCGGAACGGTCAAGGCCTTTGCCGATTTCGACGGGCATGAAGTCCGGTCGGTTTCTTTTTTGAATGTCCCAAGCTTCGTTTATGCCGAGCAGCTTGCGGTGAAGGTTCAAGGCATGGAGGTAAGGGTCGATGTCGCTTTTGGCGGTGAGTTTTATGCTGTGGTCGATATGTCAGCTTTGGGAGCCGGGGATGTGTTCAACCTTCCGAAGCTGCGTGAATGGGGCAGGCTGATCCGCGAGGAGATCGAACGGCGGCTTGAGGTGAAGCATCCGCACCTGGACTGGATATCCGGAATTCACGGCGTCTTTTTTTATCAAAGGGGAGATGCATCGTGCGATGACCGAAACCCGAACCAGCTCGCATATCGCTGCACGGCTGCATTTGCCGGAGAGCAGCTTGACCGGTCGCCGGGAGGGGCTGGCACCTGCGCTCACATGGCGGTCCTGCATTCCTGTGGTTCGCTGAAGCCGGGGCAGCAGATCGTTTATGAAGGGATCACTGGCGCGCGAATCGTGGGAAGCATCGAAGGGGAAAAGGACATTTACGGGTATAGAGCCGTCATTCCTCGGCTCACCGGAACCGCTCACATCCTGGGATTCATGAATTTCTTGCTCGATCCGTCAGACTCGCTGCCGGAAGGCTTTGTTCTTTACTGAATCGAGGTTGATATTGAAATGGATAACACTGAAGGGAGAAATGTCAATATGGCAACATTTGAAGGGGTTTATGTCGCGCTTGTCACACCGTTTACAGCGGATTACGAGGTTGATTACAAACGTCTGGCGGAGCTTTGCGATGACCTTATCTCACAAGGTGTGAACGGTTTGATCCCGGCTGGATCATTAGGCGAGTATGCGACATTAACGAAGGAGGAGCGGGCCAAGGTTGTGGAGACGGTCATCGAAACCGCGGCAGGCCGAGTGCCTGTAGTGGTCGGTTCCGCGGCGCCTTCCACCAAGCAAGTGGCAGATTGGGTACGGCATGCCAAGGATGCGGGAGCTGCCGGCGTGATGGCACTGCCACCGATTAATTACAAGCCGCTTGAGTCTGAGGTCATCGCTCATTATGAAGCGGTGAATGAGGTGGGTTTGCCGATTATCGTTTACAACAACCCGCATGATTACAAAGTTGATTTGACTCCCCAGCTGCTTTCCAGGCTTTCCGAGCTTGAACATGTCGTGGCCGTGAAGGAATTTTCCGGGGACATCCGCCGCGTGCACGATATTTTGGCCCATACGAATCTGGAAGTGATGATCGGCGTTGACGATTTGGCTATGGAAGGTGCGCTGTGCGGAGCAACGGGATGGATTTCGGGCGTGCCGAATGCCCTACCTAAGGAAGGAGTGGAGCTATTCAATCTGGCGAGACAGGGCAAAGTTCGGGAGGCGTCTGTTCTATATCGCCATCTTCTCCCTTTGTTCCACTTTGATGCCAGTCCGCAGCTTGTCCAATCGATCAAATATATGATGGAACTGGCCGGATTCCCTGTAGGACCGACGCGTCCGCCTCGCCTGCCACTCCCGGCAGCCGACTATAGCGCCATTAAAGAAGCTTTTGAGTTTGCCGTGAAGCGCGAAATAAACCAGCCATGAAGCCTTAGCTTAACCAACAATGCTGATTATGAGTCCTGCAAAAGGAGGAACGCAAATGAAAAACAGCCGTAACTGGATCGGGGGAGAATGGATAGAGCCGACAGCGGGAGAGTGCGCCGTAATCAACCCATCCAATACCAAAGAGCAGGTGGGGGTGCTGCATTTATCAGATTCATCACAAGTCATTCAGGCGGAACAGGCGGCGCGTGAAGCTTACGGCCCCTGGTCCGGCTTGAGCGGCCCCGCCAGAGCCGGTCATTTGGAACGGATGGCGGATTTGCTGCAGTCAAAATCAGATGACGTCGCTAACCTCGCAAGCATGGAGATGGGGAAGCCGATTGCGGAAATGCGCGGGGAAGTAAAGCGGGGGGTGAATCTGCTGCGTTATTACGCCGCCGAGGGACTCCGGGCGAACGGGGAGGTCATCCCTTCCAGCGAGCAGAATGTGCTGCAATTCACCAGAAAGGTTTCTCTCGGCGTGGCGGGCATCATTACGCCCTGGAACTTCCCCGTTGCCATTCCGATCTGGAAAATAGCGCCCGCGCTGATTTGCGGAAACACAGTGGTATGGAAACCGGCGGAGCTTGCATCGCTGACCGCGACCAGGCTGGCGGAACTTTTTGAAGAAGCTGGGCTTCCGCCGGGCGTCATCAATCTGGTTATCGGCAAGGGCAGCCAGATCGGTAAAGCGATGCTTGAGCAAACTCCTTTGGATGCCGTAAGTTTTACCGGCTCCACGTCCACAGGCCTTGGTATTGCCCAAATTTGCGCCAAGCGCAATATCAAATATCAGACTGAAATGGGCGGCAAAAATGCTGCTGTCGTATTAAACGACGCCGATCTTGAAACGGCTGTGCCGCTCATTGTCAGCGGTGCGTTTCGATCGGCGGGCCAAAAATGTACGGCAACAAGCCGGATTATTGTTGAGTCAGGAATCTACGATTCGTTCATCAGGAAATTGTCGCATGCCTTGTCCAAAATCAAGCTGGCTCCGGCACTTGACAGCGACGCTTACCTTGGTCCCGTGGCTTCCGCAAGCCAGTACGAAACCGTGATGTCTTATGTGCGTATGGCCAACGAACAAGCAGATATTCTGGCGCAAGGTCCGCCGGTCTCCGGAGATCAGGCGGGTTATTATATCCGGCCGATCGTGGCCGCTGGCGTAAGCGCAGGACACCCCCTGATCCAGGAGGAAATATTCGGACCCGTCGCCATGGTTCTGAAAGCGGCCGACTTTGACGAAGCGGTGGCTTTGTGCAATCAATCGATTTATGGGCTGAGCGCTTCGCTGTTTACTCAAAATTTATCGCATGCCCACAGGTTCCTGGACGAGGCCCGGGCCGGAATGGTCCGTGTCAATCAGGAAACCGCGGGTGTTGAGTATCAGTCCCCGTTTGGCGGCATGAAGCTGTCAAGCTCCCATACGCGCGAACAGGGCCAGGCTGCACTGGATTTCTTTACCGAGCTTAAGACATACGCCATTTCTTATCGATAGGAGGTTTCCCATGAAACGCTTTTCCATGATCATTTGCCGATGCGAAGAAGTAACCCTCATTCAATTGGAGGCCGCCTACGAGTCAGGATGCCATACTTCAAGGCAGCTAAAAATGAAAACACGGGCCGGTATGGGAGCCTGCCAGGGCAGGATATGCAGGCATCTACTCGAAACCTGGGTGCATGCCAAAAATCCGGAGTCTCCCCCCGATCCGGAGCTGCTGCCCCACCGTCCTCCGGTGCGGCCGGTGACCTTTGGCCAGCTGGCTAATGGTGAGGCGTAATGGAACGGATTACGAATCATCCGATTTTGGGTCCGCTGAAGAGGGGGAAGGAAGCGGTCAGCTTTACGTTTGACGGCAGAAAACTTTCCGGACTTCAGGGCGAACCGATTGCCGCGGCCCTGCTGGCCTCGGGGATTCGCAGACTGCGCAGGCACGAGGAGTCCGGCACCGCTCGCGGGCTGTATTGCGCCATCGGCCACTGCATGGAATGCCGGCTGAACGTGGAAGGGAGGGGGCAGGTTCGCTCCTGCCTTACCCCGCTCGAAGAGGGGATGCGCATTTCCGAAGGGCGGCAGCTTTCCAATGAAATTACGGGGAGGAAGCTGCCATGACCCCAGCTCCGTCATTCGACTTGTTGATTGTTGGAGCCGGTCCGGCGGGATTATCGGCCGCCGCAACGGCGGCCGAGCATGGCTTAAGCGTAGCTGTGCTGGATGAATTCCCGCAGCCGGGCGGGCGCATGCTGGGACAGTTCCACGAGGAAAAAGGGAGCTGGTGGGTTGGAAGACAGGTTGCGGAACAGCTGATAGAAAGATGCAGCGCCATGGGAGTGGATATCCGCTGTGGCGTTTCCGTTCACAGCATGCTTCGGATTGAACATCGCTGGGTCGTAAGAGCGGCGGGAGGATCGTTCACGGCTGCAAGGGTTTTGCTCGCCACCGGCGCCGCCGAAATTCCTCAGCCGACGCCAGGCTGGACGCTGCCAGGGGTCATGTCGATTGGGGCCGCCCAGGTGATGGCCAATGTGCACTATGTGAAGCCGGGACACCGCGGGCTAATCATCGGCGTGAACGTGCTCGCCATGGCGATTGCTCGCGAGCTGTCCGTCAGCGGGATTTCGCTCGCCGGGATCGTGCTGCCAGAACGAAATTCCGTATTCGGTAAGGAAGCCCTGCCTAAAGAAGCGGTGAAGCGTCTGCTGGGCCTTGCTCATTTGGCACCGTCTCCGCTGATGAGAATCGGAGGAAAGCTTGGCGCGAGCCTTGGGTTGGCGGGCGCGGTATCCCGCTTTTTTCCGCGGGGCGGGCTTAAAATATGGGATATTCCTTTACGGCTCCGCACTTCCGCGATATCCATTAACGGCGAACATCACGTGGAATCCGTGACGCTGGCGGATGTAACCGGGAGAGGTGAAATCATTCCGGGCAGCGAGCGGGAGGAAAACGTCGATTTTGTGGCTCTTGCCGGCGGTTTATCCCCACTCGCGGAATTGGCCGCTGTGGCCGGGTGCCCCCTGGTGTATGCAAAGGAACTGGGCGGCCATATTCCGCTGCACAATGAGGATATGCGAACGCCAGTAGAGGGCCTGTACGTCGCCGGCAATATTACGGGAATCGAAAGCGCGCTGGTCGCTATGGCTCAAGGCTGTGTTGCGGCGGCCGCCATTTGCCGGGATGCTGGAGTGCTGGGGAAGGATTGGGAACATAACCTGCTTGAAGCGATGGAGCATGTCCGCCGGATTCGAGCCGCTGCTTTGATCCAATTTCATTCAGGCATTTCGGATGCCAGAGAGCAATTATATAGGAAATGAAATGAGGAGGAATGAACATGAAAAAATGGTTATCTATGGCGCTGAGCTTTGCGCTGTTGTTTTCCTTATGTGCATTCCCGGCCGCGGCCGAGCCCGTGAATCCGGAACCAACCGAAAGCGAGGCGAAGATCATTGACATTTTCGGAAGAACGCTCAACGATTACGGCGTCGAGCTGGTAGACTGGCAGGGATACATCGCCAATCCTTACGTGAAACTGAACGTTGTTCCGCCAAACGAGGCCGCTTATCCATTAACGATTGACATCAAGGCCAAAGGCACCTCTCGCCTGATGATGGACCGGCCGAGCACGTTGAGCGCGACTGGGGCGGCAAAAACGCTGACGTTTCAAAATACCGGCGAAAGCAAGCACTTTCTGCTCGAAGTTCATCCCGACCGAATCGGAGGCAACGGTGAAATTGAACATTATACGCTGGAACTCACGGTCACGGATGCAAATGGCAATGTCCGAAAACAAACCACCCCGATTCGCGTATGGGACCAGGATGATGAGAGAGAGCCGAGCCTGCCGCTGAAATTTGATTACAGATATGACACGATCCAGCCTTATTTCAGCGATCCCGCGATCCGAAACGCCAGCGAGCAGGCGATCAAGGATTGGTTCTACTTCTTTGATATGGAGCCCTTCGATACCGTCCCGGCGAACTCGGAAGTCACACGGCTGCCGCAGGATAATTTTGACGGGCATATCTCCGTGACCAATAATGAGCCTTACAACGGAATGTGGATCTACCTCAGAGGGCTTAACGAGCCTTATTCCACTGGCGGAGCGTCCGACAACGGGAAATATCATAAACGTAACGGAGTGACGGTTCCCGACAGAATTCATCGTTCGCTTCTCACCATTTTGGACTTTTACGATACTGCAACGCCGTTTAGCTCGCTGGATGATGAGAAATGGTACCTGACGGAGATGTCAGACACCTCTACGGACGTGTACGGACTCATCATGCACGAATTCGGGCATGCGCTTGCATTTTCCCACAGCTGGAGAGGGATGGCTGCCTATAAGCGGAGCGGAGGAACGGCGGACAATATCGTCGCGTACCAAGGGGTTCCTGTTCCGCTGGATGACACGTATCATATTCCTGGAGAACCGCAATACTGGGACCGGATTAGCGGCCAGAACGGCGGCCGTACGCATCTCTTTCACAACAAGCGCTGGATGCTGACCAAACTGACGCTGTTGATTGCGGAACAAGCGGGCTGGAAATTGAATCGTTCACTGACGCCTTTTCTTAGCCCGGCCATTAAAAACACTCCGGTTCCCAATGCTAAGCCAGGACAAAATTATGAGCTGAAGCTGCAAGCGGAAGGCGGGGTCCCATTCTATGATTGGAATATTGCAGGGGGAACGCTACCGGAGGGACTGACGCTGGACCGCTTTACGGGCAAGATCGCGGGAAAAGTATCTGGTGGGGCCAAAGGCAGCTACAGGTTTACGGTACAGCTCCGGGATTATGACGAAAAGAGCGCCCCGGTTCAAAAGGAATTCACATTAAACGTCGGTCAGGGAGAGCTGGCGGGAAATTACTTATTTGATGAAGAACAGGCCGAGGATTCCGGTATCGCCCTGGATTATTCCGGTGCGGGCCATGATGCCGCCGTTTATCATGCTTCCCGGACGGACGGGGCAAGAGGCGGAGGATTGGGGCTGAACGGCTCGTCAAGCTACATGAAACTTCCGGATCGGATTTTGAAAGGAGCCCAAGACTTCACATTCTCCGCATGGGTAAATGCTGCCGGAGGCCCGGGTGTCTCATCCTCCGGTGGCCCTGATATAAGCGCAGCCAGCGCGCGCATTTTCGATTTTGGCTCACCCGCAGGCAAATTTATGGCGTTATCCATCGAAGATGGCGGAACGTTACGCTTGACGGCACCGGGCCCACAGGGGACGGGAGCCGTGAGCGTTTCCGGCAGCGGCGTAACATCCGGACAATGGCATCATGCAGCGGTCACCGTATCCGGAAGCACGGCTGTTCTTTACCTGGATGGGGATGAGCTGGCCAGGACCTCGGATGTGAATCCGGGCAGCATCCGATCCCTTCTGAATGGAGCGAACAAGTATATCGGAAAGTCCGGGACAAACGAACATTATTTTGCCGGAAGCCTCGATGAAATCAAGCTCTATTCGCGTACGCTGCTTGCAGACGAGATCGCAGCGCTCGCCGCCGATAAACCATCTCCGCCCGTTGTCGAACCGCCGGGTCCGGTAAATCCGAACGTAGCGGTTGAAGGAACCGTTACAGCCTCCTACGTCTCGCCCTGGGAAAGCCTTGTGGGACTAAATGACGAATACGAGCCGACAAGCTCGGCGGACAGGGGGCACCCGGTCTATGGGAACTGGGATACCCGTGGAACCGAGCAGTGGGTGCAGTATGATTTTGACCGGCCGTTTAGCCTCTCGTCAAGCGAGGTATACTGGTTTGACGATCAGGACGGGATCGATCTGCCAGCGTCGTTTTACGTCCAGTATTGGACGGGAACCAATTGGGTGGAGGTATCGAATCCTTCCGAATATGGCGTGCTTCCGGATCAGTATAATGCGACCTCCTTCGATCCGGTGACAACGACGAAAATCCGCCTAACCATGAAGGCGAAGGAAGCGACTTCCACGGGTATTCAGCAGTGGAAGGTGATTGGAACATCCACAAGCGAATAGGGGGCATGACATGGGTTTGGTTAAAGAGGATGAAAGCATCGTAATCAAGGATATGGAGACGCTGTATTTAGGAAATCTGGCCACGGTGGAATTCGATCTCCGCTTGCCTCGGGAAGGGAAATACGGCTCAAAAATCACCTGGACATCAGGGGATTCCCGTTTTCTCCATGACGACGGTACGGTAACCCGGCCGAAATACGGCATCGGCAAACGCACGGTTGCTCTGCGCGCGATGTTTCGATACGGCGATTGCATCAAGGAAAAAGTCTATGAAGTGACCATTTTGGAGGAAGAGAATCAAATTCGGACGTCGCGGATCTATCCGATACGCCTGAAAGAGGAAATGGGAAGACCGTTTTATTTGCCGGCGGTCGCCGTGGTCGAAACGGCTGAGGGCGAGATCATTTCCCATGCCGTGGATTGGGAACAGGGAGAGGAATACATTGTTGATGAGCCCGGTCCCATCATGTTTAAGGGGGTCCTGAAAGACACAGCCATTCCGGTAAGCGCGGAAGTTTGGGCGGCAGCAGGGCAGCGGGAACGGGAAACGATGGACACCACTCCTGCCGTGCACAGCTTTCCCGCTGAGGCGGTGGTGCTGAAGGAAGGAACCGCCTTTAAAGCGGCTCAGGACAGAAGCCTGGCCTTCTTGAAAAAGGTCAATGACGACCAGATGTTATATAATTTCCGAGCCGCCGCCGGACTGGATACGCGCGGAGCTCCGGAAATGACCGGTTGGGATTCGCCCGACTGCTTGCTGAGGGGGCATACGACCGGACACTATCTGTCCGCGCTGGCATTGTGCTATGCGGCTTCGGGGGATGAGGACATCAAGCGGAAGGCGGAGTACATGATCGCTTCGCTGGAAGAATGTCAGCAGGCTTTTGCAGGCCAAGACGGATTTCGTGCCGGCTTCCTCAGTGGTTACTCAGAGGAGCAGTTTGACCAGTTGGAGAAGTTTACCCGCTATCCGGAAATATGGGCTCCTTACTACACCCTGCACAAGATTTTTGCCGGATTGCTGGACTGCTACCGCCACATGGAAATCATTACGGCGCTGACGATCGCCGATCAGCTTGGCGACTGGGTATATCACCGTTTGAACAGGCTCCCTAACCGCGTGCTCAAAACCATGTGGAGCATGTACATCGCCGGCGAATTTGGCGGCATGAACGAATCGCTTGCCGAGTTATACTCCATAACGCATAAACCCGAACATCTGGCGGCGGCAAACCTGTTTGAAAACGATCGTCTGTTCGTGCCGCTGCGCACGGGTATTGACGCCCTCGGTGGCCTCCATGCGAACCAGCATATTCCTCAGGTCATCGGTGCCCTGAAAATATTCCAGGCTACTGGAGAGAAGGAATATTACGACATGTCCCGCTTTTTTTGGCAGGCCGTTACGGGCGCGCATATCTATTCGATCGGCGGTACGGGAGAAGGCGAAATGTTCCGGCAGCCAGGCAGAATTGGAGAGTGTCTCAGTGACAGAACCGCGGAAACCTGCGCCTCGTACAACATGCTGAAACTGACGAAGGAATTGTTTGCATATTATTCTGTAGCGGAATATATGGATTATTACGAGCGTACGATGTTTAATCATATATTGGCCTCCTGCGATCATCAACCGACGGGAGGGAGTACGTATTTCATGCCGCTGGCGCCCGGCAGGACAAAATCTTTTGACGTAGCGGGGAATACCTGCTGCCATGGCACCGGATTGGAGAACCATTTTAAATATCCGGAGGCGATTTATCATTACGATGAGTCCTCGCTTTATGTTAATTTGTTCATTCCTTCAACCCTCCATTGGCGGGAACGGCAGGTGAAGCTGACGCTGGACGCGGAGCGACACGATCCAGGTAAAGCGACGCTGCGGGTGAAGGGGACAGGGGCTTTTGCATTGAAGATTCGCCGTCCTTACTGGGCCGGGCCGGACTGCCGCATGGAGATCAACGGCCAGAAAGCCAACATGACTGACGACCCCACAGGGTATATGTGCATCAGCCGGGATTGGCAGGATGGAGACGAGATCAAGCTTTTCTTCGACTGCAGGCTTCGCCTGGAAACGGCACCGGATCGGAAGGAACTGGTGTCTCTTGCGTATGGGCCGTACATTTTGGCTGCGCTCTCTGAAGAAAGTGACTATTTGCGGCTTCAGCTGCGCGAAGATGCCCTTCAGGAAAGTTTCACCAAGGAAACCGGGCCACATGGGTTTACTTTCCGCTATACCTGGGATGATTTGTTGTTCATACCGCTTGCGAATGTGTTTCACGAACGATATCACGTGTATATTGAACGGAATACGATGCTGCTGTAGGAGGCTACTGAAAAAGGAAAGCTACGATCACGGAAAAACGCAAACGGGACGAAGCAGAATAGACCTCTGCTTCGTCCCGTTTGAACCTATCAGTGTTATTGCTCCCAACCGATACGTTTTTTTTAGAGCTTTTGAGACAGCCCCTTCGTATTATAGGGTCAACCAGAGAATTACTGGTTGGCCTTTTTTAATAGCTGTTTTACGATGGAGGCAGCCGGGAGAACGTGACAGCCCCTGGGGATAAACCTCGTACTAAAAACAGTTCTCCCACCGCCCCCTTCTACCATGTTTGAGCTGGTTGAGGCCCTGACCTCGTATCACAAGCGAAGCTGTGGAGTAGGAACCATGGTGGGAATACCGGCGAATTTAGATTAGGAGGAGAAGATGAAACCTGTTGTTGGCGTAGATGTTGCTAAAGGAAAATCGGTTGTACAAGCGTTTACTAGGCGGAACAGTCCTTATGGACGTAACCAAGACATTCTGCATACCCCAAAAGGGTTCGAAAAGCTGAAACAACTCTTGGAGGATTTAGAACAGAAGACGACCCTCAAGCCAGCTGTTATTTTAGAGCCTACAGGACATTATCATCGTGTGCTGGTGCTCTATTTGCAACAGGCTGGATATGAGGTCATTCTCGTTAACCCTTTGCAGGCGCAGAGAGCACGGAGAACAGGATTGCGAAAAGTCAAAACGGACGCCTCAGATGCCTGGCATTTAGGAGATCTGTACTACCAAGAGAACTGGCCTGCCCATCCTGGACGAAAGGAAGCCCTAGTGGACTTACAATTCTTAAGTCGAGAACACGAGTTTATTACAAGCTTGTATGTTCAAGCTAAACTGAATATGCGTACACTTGTCGATCAAATCTTTCCAAGTTACGAGGGTGTGTTTAAAGACTTATATTCCAAAACATCATTGAATTTGCTGGAAGCTTGTCTCACTCCAGAAGGGGTGAAGGCACAGACGCCAGAGGCTTGGGCGGATATTGTGAGAGTGGCCACTCGGGCTTCACGCTCTGAAGCTTGGATGAATCGCAAGGTAGAAGCCCTACAGATCGCAATCGCAAATAATCCCGTGCAGCGGGTTCCTTATGGCCTAGAGATGGCGCTGCGAAGTCTGCTGGCTCTTGTTCGTGAATTCCAAGAACAACTTGCAGCACTCGAAAAAGTGATTCTGGACCTGTCCGAGACTCTGGACGAAGTCCAACTGCTGAAATCCATTCCTGGGGTTGGAACAAAGCTAGCCACTGCTGTTGTTTCTGAAATCGGAGATGCCTCACAGTTCCATCATCCCAAACAACTGGTGGCATACGCCGGAATCGATCCAAGCGTCTTCAGTTCAGGGAAGTTTGTGGCCACACAAAACAAGATCACCAAACGGGGTTCCAAACGACTACGACGAGCGGTGTATTTAGCGGTAACGTGCGGATTGCGAGGAGAACTGAACCCTCGGCTCAGGGAGTATTATGACAGAAAAAAGAGTGAAGGAAAGCCCCATAAAGTAGCCGTGATCGCTTGCGCCAACAAGTTACTCCATCACGTATACGCTATGCTTAAGAAAGGGGAACCCTACACTCTATAATTTAATAATCCATAAACTTCCATTTTCATGGAGGTTTATTTGCTATGACTTCTTACATTATACCAAATGTATACGCTTTTCAAAAGCTTGACTTGACATACTATTAGCTGGTTTTGATTTTGGAGGGCATTATTAATTCGCGGTCATCGTAGAGGCTCCGAAATCTTCAATGTCCACCTTCACCTCAAAGGTCACGGGTACGGTTGCAAAGACCTGATCCCAATGGTCCTTCACTTGTTCCCACATATCGGGGTGTTGAATTCGCAAGGCTTGGCCCATATGTGCTACCTCCACCCGCATTTTTTTCATCTTGGATATCGTTTGTTGTGCCAGCTCCTTGATCTTGTCCTGAACAACACCTGCTTCTTCGCGCAGTGTCTGATCCTTCATTTTATTTGCATCAGAAACAAAGGTTTCAGAAAGGCGACCCACCGATGAAATCTTCACATGGAACGAAATGTCGTTTTTATGAACGTGAGCCTGAATATTGCTTTTTGCCGATTTGATCTCATAGACGAAATCCCGTTGCGAACGGGAATCGGTACCTTTTACAATCCCACCTGTCAAATCTCCTGTAATCCATTGCAATCCTTCTACATCCATTTTATTCAGATATCCTGCATATTTTTGCGTGTCCCCCCTGATAACCCCTGCACCAGACAGTGTGATTCCCTCCCTAATCCTGATGACGTTGGGTAACAAGAAGCTGGACCTCGATTTTAGCGGTCCGATCACTTTGGCAAGAGTTACGGGCTTGACGAGACGATTGGTGTGGCTGCGGTTGTCAAAAAGATCTTTCAGCATGAAGGCGGGTGTTTTCCCCGATATCATTTCCTTGAACACATCGCTTGCTGTACCGGTGCTTGTTAAGAGCAGAATACTCAGTCGAATGTCGTTATCCGCCAAATAAAAATCCAATAGTTCCTGAAGGGGAACTTTTTGAAGTAATTCCGAACTAATGACAATGGTTTTAAGGTGAAATCCTGCCGGAGACTGATTGCTGAGATAGGATTCCCTTGTCATTTCCATGATTGAAGCGCCAAGCTCCTCTTCATTGTAGAATCGGTTTCCCTGTGAAGAGGTTTCTGAGGTCCCTGTATTCGGAAGAACGAACTGAACAGTTCTTCGAATCTGATATTTCGGATGTTGTTGCTGGGTTTCTCGGACAGACGTCTCCGTTTGCTGCGGTACCGCGTCCAATGCAATGCCTGCTTCCAAATTCCTCTCCTCAATGGGGGAACTGCTCCAGCAGCCAGCAAGCAGGAAGTAACATGTAATCATGCAGGTGTATCTCAAGCAACGCTTCCAACTCTTCATGGAGAATTCACCCGCCAACGTGAAATGAGAAGCAACAGCACAGGCAAGCATGAGAACAAGACCAGATTGGCCTTACCCATGTATGCTCCCAGAGCAAAAACTTCGTTAATGTCTTTAGGCAACTGGGAAATGAGGCAAATGAACGGCAAAATCAGGAACATGCTTATCCTGTAGGATAAATTGAAAATTTGGGAAACGCCTAAGGCAGCAGAATAGAAAATGATTGTAAATGTAGAAAAAATCTGCAATACCCAGATAGCCAAGAGCAGGGATTCGAATCGTTCCAGCAGGAGGTCTTCGAATTCCACGCTGCGGGCAAGATCGAAGAAAGGCCAGGTGCGCGTCAAAACCCCGTCCAGGGAAAATACCCCAATACAGATGATTACGGCTGACGTATAAAAGATAATGGCAAGGCCGATCCCCCAGCTCATGACTTTAGCTGCTTTCTTGGGAGCCTGCATCCGACTTAATATGAAGAGGAAACATTCGCTTCCGCTGAAGGCGAGTGTAGTGGATGGAATGCCTTTCATGATCGGTGTCCATCCCTTGGCAACGAGGGGGCGAAGATTATTCATATCGAAAGCGGTAGATCCCAAAAGATAGATAAGAATGAGAACGGTTATGGATAGGGGAATAATAATCTGGCATAATCTCCCGATTGTGCTGATACCCTCCATGCACAAGTACAGAGATATCCAGACAAACCAAGCCAATATTGCCCATCCTGGTGTCCCCTCCAGAAGATAGAAGGAAGCCATTTCTTCCATAGACCTTAACTCATAACTGGCAAGATGAATGTAATATAGAACGACGACAAGCCCGATGCCTTTTCCGATAAGCTTACCAGTAATTTGTTGTACGTATTCATAGAAGGTGAAATGCGGATATCGCTTGCCGAGCAAGATAATGATCCAAGCTGTGCAGAGGCTGAATATGCCCCCCAGAACAACCGATATCCAAGCGTCAGCAGTGCTTACTTTGCTAATTATCTCTCTTGGCAGGGTAAACAATTCCGCCCCAATCATGAAACAAAGAATAAGCGCTAGCGTCTGTAACGTAGTTAACTGTTTCGTTTCAGGAATTCCGGCTGACATCAGGAGTGCTCCTTTCCATCTAATCTTTGCGTTTGGATTCCTTGGGCTTAAGCACCTCGGGACGATATTTCATGAATTGCAGAGGTACACGGATCACATAGTCTTTCCAGTCTTTCAAGGACTGGGGAACGGCCAGATTGACATAAGAAATGCCGAAGCTTTTCAGCTTGAGCATATGGACGACCAGGAAGAGAAAAGACATGATTACGCCATACAATCCGAACATCGCAGCGCTAAACATAATTGGAAAACGCAGCAGGCGCATGGATAACCCTGCGCTGTACATTGGCGTCGCAAAGGAACAGATGGCTGTCACGGCAACGACAATGACCAAAATGGGACTGACGATTCCTGCATTTACCGCAGCCTGTCCAATGATCAGTCCACCTACGATTCCCATGGCTGGACCGATAGGTTTAGGAAGTCGCAGTCCTGCTTCACGCAATACTTCAATGGCGATTTCCATGATCAATGCCTCAATGAGTGTCGAGAAGGGAACGCCTTGCCTTGTGGCGATGATGGAAACAACCAACTTGGTTGGAATCAGGCCGGGATGAAACGAAATAAATGAAATGTACAGGGCAGGAGCGAAAAGGGAAATAAACGTGCAGACAAAACGAAGGATGCGAATCAGCGAGCTAGGAAGCCATCGTTCATAATAATCCTCCGGGGATTGTAACATCATGGCATAGGTGACGGGCATTAACAGCGCATAGGAAGAACCATCCAACAATATGGCTACTCGACCTTCCAGCAAGGAACTCATAACCCGGTCAGGGCGTTCTGTATTTTGTATTTGGGCAAATGGACTCAAAAAATTGTCCTCGATGAGCTGTTCCACATAACCGTTCTCCAATACTTCATCCACGTCAATGGTTCTTATGCGCCGTTTGACCTCTGCCACTAACTCTTCATTGGCAATATCCTTGAAATATATAACCATCAACTTTTTTTGCACCCGCTTACCGACTTGATAGGACGTCATGGCAAGGCTTTTATTTTCTCCGTGTCTGCGCAACATGGCCGTATTGTCGCTTAACGTTTCGGTGAAGCCGATTCTTGGTCCGCGAAGAACGGCTTCTGAGATGGGTTCCTCCACGGAACGGGTCTGGCCGCGAGAGCTTCCTAACAGCAGGGCACCTGGCATGCCTTCAACTAACAGCATGGTGGAACCGAACAGGACTTTTCGTAATGCTTGATGGACATCGACGATCCACTCGGTCTCCGAAATCAACAAGACTTGTTGCACAAGGTAATCCTCTAGCTTTTCATTTCTAATATGTTCATCTGTTAAGGGCTCACTTGCCCAGTCCAGAAGCGGCTTTAATATATTCTGGTCGAGTCCGGGTTTGTCGGTAAGGCCGTCCACAAAAAACAAGACGCCTTTGGCTTTCAAATTTTGGAGAAAGATCGTTCTCTCGTTGACATCATCCATATCCAGAGCAGATTTCCTGAATTTGTCCAGGTTAAGTTGATAGTCATCCGTAAAAGAAAGCATTTCCTCATCTGATGCTGTCCGCGTATCGCCCGAGTCGAGTCCACGTTGGTCTTCCCGTTGTAGTTCCTCTAATTTTTGTTTTCTTTGGCTGTAAGCCCCATCAAATATTTTAATCTGTCTGATGGTGAGCAGAATGAGCAGTGGAACAGCCGTAAGAAAAAAGACTTCCATTAGTACTCCCCATTTGGGTATATGGTTCAGGATGAATTGTGGCATCACAGGGCCTCCATTTCCAGAATATCCACGTTGGTTAATAGGGTTGCCAAAGATAACAAAATAATGCATTACTAAGGGGCAATACGCATTGTACCCATTTGCATTCCTAATTTGGGCACGCTGCTCAGTTTTTTATCATAGATCGATGCTCCCATGCCCATTTCAGGTTAATAATGAGAAGGAAAGAAAGATATTAGCGATTTGATGGTGCAAAATGCGATATAATAAGCGTATTGGATACGTGAAATTTTACATAGAGTTATGGAAAGAGACTAACGGAGCTGGCTGCGTGAACATACGAAATCGTCACGAAGATTAAACGCTCCGGGCCGGAGGAATGGTTATGATCAAGCTGTTGTACTACTTGAAGAAGTATCGAGTCGCCGCCATCGCAGCACTGGTCATGATGCTGATTGAATTGACGGTCGAATTGGCTCAACCCTATTTGATCTCGAAGATCATTGATAACGGTATCCAGCAGGGAGATCTGTCAGTAGTTTGGCTATGGGGCGGAGTGCTCGTGGGCAGCGCCATTGTGGCGTTTGCCGCGGGTATTGCTAGTTCCTTTTTTGCGTCACATGCGAGTCTCGGCTTCGGTTACGATCTGCGGGAGAAGCTGTATGACAAAGTGCAAGCGTTCTCTTATGCGGTCTTTAACCGTTTTGCCACTTCATCCCTGATTACCAGATTGACCGGGGACGTCACACAGGTGCAGGATACGGTGTTTATGAGTCTGCGATTCATGACGCGTGTGCCGCTGGTGGTAATTGGCAGCATGATCATGGCGGTCGTGGTGAATCCGAAGCTGGGTCTGCTGCTCGTGGTGATGGTGCCTGTGCTGCTGGTGGTTGTTATCTGGATGATCAAAAAGGCAGCGCTGCTGTTCCGCAATGTGCAGCGCAGACTGGATGCCGTCAACGGAGTCATCCAGGAAAATCTGACAGGCATTCGGCTGATTCGTGTCTTCGTCCGGATGGGCCACGAGATTGAACGCTTTGCCGGGTATAGCGGCAAGCTGATGAAGGGCACGATCTCCGCGCTGCGCCTGACGGAGACGACGATGCCATTCATGCTGCTCATGATGAATGGTTGTATCATCGCCGTGCTATGGTTTGGACGACGTGATATCACTACCGGGAGTGCAACCGTGGGTGAAGTCGTAGCAGTCATTAACTATCTGCTCCGCACCATTGGCGCCATGTCTGCACTGTCCTGGATTCTGGTGACCTTCTCCAGAGCGAGTGCTTCGGCACAGCGGCTTAACGAAGTTTTTGACACGGAGGAAGTCTCGGAATCAGCTCAATCAATGAACACAGGTCGTTCTGCACAAACTGGGAAAGGGAATTCTGTTATCCAGGGTGCAGTTGATTTTCGGGGTGTAGGATTCAGCTATCCGGGCAGTGAAATTACTGTGCTGGAGGGTATTACATTCTCAGCCAAACGAGGTGAACGTATCGCCATCATGGGAGCGACGGGCTCGGGCAAATCCTCACTGGTACAGCTCATTCCAAGGCTCTATACCGAAGATCAAGGCGAGGTTCGTATAGATGGTAATGATGCAGAACGGTTGGACATTTCCACATTGCGCGGAGCTATCGGTTATGTGCCGCAGGAGGTCGTTCTTTTTACCGGATCGGTACGGGATAACATCGCCTGGGGCCGAGAGGACGCAACGCTTGAAGAGATTAAGGAAGCGGCACGGCGTGCCCAGATTCATGAGACCATTGAGAAGTTGCCGAATGGCTACGATACACAACTGGGTCAGCGGGGAGTGAATCTGTCGGGTGGACAGAAGCAGCGGCTCTCGATTGCCCGTGCATTGATTCGTCGTCCAAGCATCTTGATTCTGGATGACAGTACAAGTGCTCTCGATGTAGCCACGGAAGCAAGGCTGCTGGGTGCACTGGAAGAGTTATCGTGTACAACGTTTATCATCACGCAGAAGATCAGTTCAACCACCTCTGCCGATCTGATTCTGCTGTTGGACGATGGACGTCTGATTGGACAGGGGAAACATGAGGATCTGATGGATTCATCCGAACTGTATCGCCGAATCTATGAATCACAATACGGGGAGGGTACACCACATGTTCAAAGCATTCATTGAACCTTTCCGTCAGCCCCCACCGCCGATTGATCCCGAGACGTTGAAGGCAGGTGGAGGTCGTAAGCCGAAGGCACGGGCGAAGAACTGGTCCGGTACGTTAGGCCGGATCTGGGCGTACCTGGCCCGTCGCAAGGTCAAGCTGACGATGGTGCTGTTGATGGTATTTGCCAGTTCCGCACTCGCTTTGCTTGGACCGTATATGGTTGGTGTAGCTGTGGATAAATTCATTGATGGAGAAGCAACGAGTTCCAGCTGGACGACATTTTTATTGGGTCTGGTGGCAGTCTATGTTCTCTTCTCCCTGACGTCATGGCTGCAAAATATATGGATGATTGAAATTGCACAGGAGACCGTGTTCCGCATGCGGTATGATCTGTTCTCCCATCTGCACAAACTGCCGATTCCATTCTTCGGCAAGCGTCAGCAGGGGGAGATCATGAGCCGGGTTACCAACGACATTGAGAATGTCAGCGGTACGCTGAACAGCTCGGCCATCCAGATTTTCTCCAGTGTGTTAACACTGATCGGAACGTTTGGCGTGATGCTTTGGTTAAGTCCGCTGCTGACCTTGCTTACATTTATCGTCGTACCACTGATGGCTATTGGCATGCGCTGGATTACGCGCAGAACCGGGCCGTTGTTCAAACAACGTCAGCGGAATCTCGGCGAACTCAATGGGTACATTGAGGAAACCTTGTCCGGGCAGAAGATTATCAAGGTGTTCTCCCAGGAAGAGCGGGTCATTCGAGGCTTTGAGGAACGAAATACGAAAATCCGGTTGTCCGGTTTCTGGGCGCAGACCATCTCCGGTTTTATTCCTAAGCTGATGAATGGTCTGAACAACCTGAGCTTTGCGATTGTCGCAGGCATCGGCGGGATCTTGGCGATTCAAGGTTCCGTTACAGTTGGGGTGATTATCATCTTCGTAGAATATGCCCGTCAGTTTACTCGGCCGCTCAACGATCTGGCCAACCAGTGGAATACGTTGCTGTCTGCGATTGCTGGGGCAGAGCGCGTGTTCGAGGTGCTGGATGAGGACGAGGAAGCGAAGGATGAAGGTGCAGCGGTGTCTCTGGACAGAGTGGAGGGAGCCGTACGCTTCGACAAGGTATCCTTTGGATACGATGAAGGACGTAATATTTTGCATGAAATTAACTTTGAAGCGAAGCCGGGTGAGATGATTGCTCTGGTAGGTCCGACCGGGGCAGGGAAAACAACATTGATTCAGCTGTTATCCCGCTTCTATGATCCTACAGCCGGTACGCTAACGGTTGATGGGCGTGACATTACGACCATTCGGCGCGAGAATTTGCGCTCACATATGGCATTTGTTCTTCAAGATTCATTCCTGTTCCAGGGCACGATTCGTGAAAATATCCGTTTCGGCCGTCTGGATGCGACCGACGAAGAGGTGGAAGCTGCTTCGAGGTTGGCGAATGCCCATTCGTTCATCATACGGATGAAGGATGGGTATGACAAAGTGCTTCAGGCCGACGGAAGTGGCATCAGTCAGGGACAGAAGCAGCTGCTTGCGATTGCCCGGGCAATTCTGGCTGATCCGTCCATCCTTGTATTGGACGAGGCGACCAGCAGTATCGATACCGTCACGGAGATCAAAATCCAGGAAGGGCTGCAGCGCCTGATGCAAGGCCGTACCAGCTTTGTCATTGCCCACAGGCTGAACACAATCCGCCAAGCCGATCGTATTCTTGTACTGAAGGATGGTCAGCTCTTGGAGCAAGGTTCGCATGACGCATTGCTCGAACAAGGTGGTTTCTACAGCGAACTGTATTACAGTCAGCTGCGGAACAAGGCACAATAGTATAAAAAAGAGCAAGTAACTGAACCTTGAAAGTGTTCGAGTACTTGCTCTTTTTGCTGCTACAAGTCGGACATCCCAGTTTCTTGAGCAACTATGGAAGATAGATTATCTGTAATAATATCCCTCTGAATGACTAATTTGCCTCTCATATTCCGGGTGTCGTAATATTTATGAGCTTCGGCTACACCTTGGCGGGTAAAGGGGAATACGTTGTCTACATGTATATCGAGCTTATTCGTCTGAATCCATTGGATAAACGCTTCCCAGTCGTTGGCATTGGGGCTGATCAAGGCAAATTGGGCATCAATTCCACGGATGAGAGGTTGCTTCGCAATCGCCGGATTTACAAGGGAAATGAACGTCCCATTATTCTTTAATATGCTGTAATTTTTCAGTTCTGTTGCTCCGATTCCCGTGACTTTATCGACAACCGGGTCACGAACCATATCCAGCACGACATCAACAGGACTCAAAGTCTCAGCAAAGTCGGTTGTTGTATAATCAATCACTTCGTCGGCACCGAGCTGAAGAACAAATGAATGATTATGGGCCCGAGCCGTGGTGATCACATAAGCGCCGTGTTGTTTGGCTAATTGTATGGCGATGTGTCCTACGCCACCTGCACCGGCGTGGATCAGAATACGCTGTCCCGGCTGCAGTTTACCATAGTGAAATAAAGCTTGCCAGGCTGTCATGCCGGACGCAGAGACCGAAGCAGCTTCTGCATCGGAAAGGGACTCCGTTATCACAGCAAGATCGCATTCTTCCACAGCGACATGTTCAGCGTAACCACCTCCTGTACGAGACACCGCAATAACGCGATCCCCGGTTTGTACACGAGTAACCTTTTTCCCTGTGGCCACGACGATTCCAGTTATATCGACTCCAAGAACATAAGGGAATTCAATGGGCATGAAATGCCTGAATGTTCCGCTCCTAATCAGTCGATCCGCTGAGGATACTGTGGTCGCCTTCATCTCCACGAGCACCTGTGTATCACTAATATGTGGTATATCGCGCTCCTGCTCCGCAAAAACCTCCGAGCCTCCATAATTTTCTATCACTACTGCTTTCATCATAGTCCTCCATTCGGTATTGCTGGCTGTCAGTTGATTTGTTCCCAGCCGTTCAATATAATGATCGTACTTATAATGGGATTGGACGACAATTGTTAAAACAGTTGAATGTGTATAATATTGAACACAATCCACTGTTTTGTTCAATCTCAGATCCGATAATAAAAGGAGTAAGTATGGACAGAAGAATACAAAAATCACGTGAATCGATTATAGAGGCCTTTATTCAACTGCTGTCCGAAAAAAATTTCGAGCAAATCACGATTAATCAAATTGCAGAGCGAGCCAATGTAAGTCGCGGAACGGTTTATTTGCATTTTATGGACAAGTTTGATTTGTTGGATCAGTGTATAAAATCCCATTTGGTGGAACTGATCGAGAGCAGTCTCTTCTGCGGAGTCACTGGCATATTTCCTTCCAAAGAAGCTCTGCTGCACAGTTTTCGGTATCTGAAAGAACATGCCCTATTCTATGGTGCAGTGTTGGCTGATCAAAGTGTCCCGGCATTTCGAACTCGCTTGCAAGCTGCTCTGTTGAGAGGACTGGATAAACAAATCGACATGAGTGGCATCAATCAGGGAAGGAACAAGGAGATTATGCTTCAATTCCTTGCTTCCGCGCTGGCTGGCATGATTGAATGGTGGATTACTTCAGCCGAACCGTACTCCGCAGAAGAATTGGTTGATGAATTATGGATTCTGATGGAACGCAATCAAATGACACCTGTGCCTCACGTATAGGGGAGAGTTGCTGGGGTTTACTGATTGTTGTGTTCGGTTGATTTGATAGATAGTTATCATCCAAAAAAAAGAAAGAGCAGGAACGAAGGGCGCTGTGGCCCTTATTCCTGCTCTTTTCATGTCATGCCGTTTACTTCGTTACACTGCTCAGCTTGAACGAGCCGTCGGTCAATTTATTTGTATTGGCAAAGTCTACGCCAGGTTTATTCGTTTCCGGGTCAATGATCGCAATCGCGATATCATAGGTTCCGGCAGCAAGACCGGAGACCGGAATGGAATCGGTCAGGGTGTAGGTACCCGTTTTCCACGTGGTCAGATTAACGGTTGTTGTTTTCTTGGCGACCACTGTATTGCCGCTGCGCAGTTGGATTTCAACCGGCCAGGCAAATGGGAAGTGCTGCACGCCTTTATTTTCCACCTTAATCGTTGTGGTAAACGTGCTTCCGCTAATCGTGGATGGGTGCGAGATTTCCTTCACCACAAAGTGGTAACCCATTCGTTTCTTGAGTGCATCGATATTGGCCTGTAATGCATGATTCAGAGGAAGCGAGGCAGGGGAATTCGGTCCCAGCCAGCTTGGTTTGCTTAGCTCCGTTTGACGCAACGTTTCCGTAAATCCGCTACCGGTGGTTAATGCTGCAAGCATGCCGGAAGCGCCCCCGTAAAATTCACCCCCGGAGATGCGTGTCTCCCAGAAGTTTGCATGTGCTGGCTGCTGTTGACCGATGTCATCCCAATAGCCATTCTGAGTGCCTGTGTACCAGCCCCAATCGGCATCGAAGCTGTCTTTATGTCCAAACACATCGTTAAACATACCCATGACCATGCCTTTGTTATTGGTTTTGGCGAGGGCGATACTGCGCCGGATCAGAACCTGCATCTTGTCCTCTTTGCCGGCAAAGGCATCAATATAATGCTGAACATACTTGTTCGAGATGTCATTGGTAGGGAAAGCGCCGGTGTAATTGGTTTCACCATTTGGTCCGACATAAGGCCAGGTATGGAACTCACCCCAGTGTCCGAGGGAACCGATCTGGACAAAGGCGACCGGACGATCATTGGTATTGTATCTTGCCGCAATGGCCTCAATGGCTAATTTGTGCCGTTCTTGTACATAGGTGGAGTTGTAGTTGGGAGAGAAGCCCATGTTGTTGCCAGTACCCATGCCTCCGGTTGTATCGTTGTATACGGTTCCGGGCGATTCTCCGCGGGCAACCATGTCATTGTAAAGCCAGTCGGGAATATCCCGGTGAGCCTGTCCTGTCGGGCTGTCCAGAATGAAGCGAAACACCACTTTGACGCCTTTACTTTTCCAGTAGGCAAAATTGTTTGCAGCCTCAATCGCGCTAAAATCATAGGTGCCTTTGGTAGACTCAAGTTCCTTCCAGGTTACTCCGGCATATACGAGCCTGTGTGGCTGTGCATATGTCGTGCTCTTGGCTGAAGGCGCCCAGCCTTTAAATGGATTGTTGAGTGGGCTGTCCAGCTCTACGGGATTCACCACGGTATTGTTCCCTGTACCACCACCTGATCCAGCCGAGGTCAGAAGGTAAGCGGGCAGTGTTTGTCCAGACGCAGGCAGTCTCGACGTATCCGAGCTGTTGTCGATATATCCAACTCGTACCGTGCTGCCTGCACTAATTTGAAGTGTAGAGAGAGGAATAGCGACCTCAATGACGGAAGAGCTGCGATAGAATTGGGAGCTGGTCAACGTGCTGTTGAAGTTCCAGCTCCAGTCCGTTCCGCTGCCGCCATAGCGGTATAACCCTGTATTTTCAAGCAGCCACTCCACACCTGTAGCTCCCCAGCCCGCAGCCTGATAACCAGTTGCAGTATTGTTATCGGTATTGATCCAGAAGTTGCCCATCGTTGTACTCAGACCTGAACCTTGAACGAGCAGATAGAGGTTGGTTCCATCATTGGTTACTTTGAGCGTCTGGGCAGTGCCACTATTGGTGGTGAGAGCACTAACGCTGCTCCAGTCGCTGACATTGCCATCAATGGTGATGGTTGCAGCAGAGGCCTTTGGGAAGGCTCCTGCAGGCAAGAGCAGGGTAATCATGAGGACAAAAGCCAAAAACAGTCCAAGGCTCCGCTTGCTTCTATCAAATAATCTTGTCATGGTATACCTCCTGAATAATGGATTTTGAATGATAACTCGTTCTGCCCGCCCCGAATTTCTTTATGAGGGGAGAGTTAGGAGAGTTCAACTCCTTTCTAATCCGCATGAAGTGGCGGAATATTAACGTTTTATGTGAGAGTCATGGTAGTAATCGGGGAATAAACAAATAAAAAGATGGAATTTTATTTTGCGGCAAATGTAAAATGTGTTTCAGTTCTTGGATTCCGCGTCTAAATTGCATTATAGGGGATGGATACAGGAGATTCAACAGATTTTTTTCCAGAATTTATTGAGTTTTCTATTGAGAATAAGAGTGTCTTATTGGATTTTGGACCTGAGTAATCATAACTTGAATATACTTTTTGCCGCAAATAAAAATGAATTCAAATTAAAGTATATGATAATAAAACAAAAATGTAAACGCTTAATTTATGATGAATAAAGAAGTATACTGTTTAGTAGTATATAAAATTAAGGCCGAATATGTTGCCGCAAAATAATTTAAAATTTAGCCAAAATCAATTGACAAGAAATTAAAACTATTTTACTATCGTTACATAGTCACAGTCCTGTTAGATTTCTTAACATCGAATTGGCTTCATGGCATTTGCCGCAAATTTACGAGCAACGGAGAGTGTAAGCATGGGGAAGATAAAAATGGCTTTTATCGGTGTAGGAGACATGGGGTCACATCATTGCATTGGTTTTGATTTGCTCGAAGATAGTGAGGTTCGTTATATCTGTGATATGAATGAGGCGAATGTGGCACGTACGCTGGCTGAACTCAAGAACAGCAACCCAATCATAGTTAGCGATTATCGTGAGCTGCTTGCCAAGGAAGATTTGGATGCGGTGGTCATCAGTGTACCGAACTATTTGCATCGTGAAGTGGCAGTCGCTTTTCTGGAAGCTGGCAAGCATGTATTTCTGGAGAAACCGGTCGCCCATACCATTGAGGACTGTGATGCCATTATAGAAGCGGCTGAAGCCTCGGGACGGGTATTGCAGATCGGATTGGTTTATCGGTACTCAAATCTGTATCGCCGAATGGAGAAGGAATTGGAGAACGGACGTCTTGGTGACGTGAAATTGATGTGGTGCAAGGAATTCCGTGACCCGTTCCCACCTGCGGATTGGTTCTATGACAAGACCAAGTCTGGGGGAGCGATTGTAGAAAAGGATTGTCATCACTTCGACATTTTCAACTGGATGATCCAGGCGAAGCCTGTCCGCGTGTTTGCCTCTGGAGGCCAGCATGTCATGAAGCAAGGAGAGCCTAATCGAATTCAGAATTCATACAGTCACTATCCGACGAAAGAAATTTCGGATACCTCCATCGTCGACCATGCATTTATCACCATTGATTATGATAACGGCAGCAAGGCCAATCTGGGCCTGTGCATGTATTTGAAACCGCGCAATCTGATGGGAGAAGGGCTTGAGATTGGCCTGATCGGAGAGAACGGCGGCCAGATGGTGGCCCGTAATGACAAGACGATTGATATCGTTGGCGGGCAGGACTGGACGAAGGACCATCTGGAGATTGACGTGACGTCCGATTCCATTATGGGTGGACACACGGGGGGACAGACCCAGCGCATTGATTTTCTGAAATGTGTACAGGAAGGCAGACAGCCTTTTGCGAGTGCACAGGTTGGTCGTAACGCGTTGCTTATTGCCCTGGCGGCAGAGAAATCCATTTTGGAAGAACGGTACGTCTATTTAGAAGAAATTTCAGGCTGAGGGGTGTCATCATGAACAGGTTGAGAAAATATGACACACTGCTGTTTTTTCTCTTCATATTGCCTTGGATTATCGGATTTATCACCTTTTTTCTGTTTCCTTTCGGGACCTCGGTCTTCTACGCCTTTACGGATGCAAGGCTTCCGGGAGCGACCAACTTCAACTTTGTCGGCATTGATAATTTTACGCACATGATGGATGATCCCATCTTCTTGAAAAGCTTGATGAACACGATGTTTTTCGTTGTATTCGGTGTTCCGATCGTTACGGCGGGTATGCTCGTTCTGGCAATGCTGCTTAATTTTAATGTCAAAGGTATTGCCTTGTTCCGCACCTTCTTTTACTTACCGACCCTGGTTCCCATTGTGGCAACGGTCATTATCTGGCGTCTGGTGTTCAACTCCGAATTTGGCATCTTGAACGCCGGACTTGGCGCGCTCGGTATAAGCAAAGTCGACTGGATTGGCGGGGAGCATACAATCAAGCCGGTCATCATCATGCTTCAAGTCTGGATCTCCGGCAGCGGGGTACTGATCTTCTTGGCTGCACTGAAAAACGTCCCCAGACATTTGTATGAAGCTGCTGCAATTGACGGTGCAAGCGGGATACGCCGATTTTTCCAAATTACGCTGCCGATGATCAGTCCTTCCATCCTGTTTGTGATCATTATTCAGACGATGTATAACTTTCAGATGTTTACGGAAGCACTGCTGCTATCTAAGGGTGGTCCGAACTACTCTGCTTATACGTTTGTCTACAATATTTACAAGTCGGCCTTTACCGATCTGAAATTCAGCATGGCGATGACGCAGTCGATTTTCCTGTTCGCCGTGATCTCGCTTGTCACCCTGATCCTGATGAAAGTATCGAACCGCTTTGTGTATTACGAGGGAGAACGATAGGAGGAGAGTTACATGAACAGCCGAAAAATAGCGGTAAAAGCGTCCCAATATGCATTGCTGATCGCAGCATTAATGCTGTTCGCAGGGCCTCTTGTATGGATGCTCTCGACCATGCTGAAAACCAAAGCGGAAACCTACAAGGTACCTCCAACTATTCTGCCGGACACATTCAGCCTGGAAGCCTTTGAACGATTGTTTGCTGTGCAGCCGATGATGTGGCAGTGGATCCAAAATTCGTTTATCATTTCCTTTTTTGTTGCAGCGGGAGCGGTGGTTTCCAGTTCACTTGTCGCTTACGGTTTCTCCCGTTTTGCAACCAAGTATCGGAATATTCTGTTCCCGGTCGTGCTGGTTACCTTAATGATTCCTCCTTCCATTATGATGATTCCCTCGTACGTCCTTTTTTCCAAGCTGAACTGGATTGACACCTGGTTGCCGCTCATTGTGCCAGCCTGGCTCGGAGGCGCCTATTATATCTTCCTGTTCCGACAGTTTTTCATGACTATTCCCCAGGAGCTGGACGAGGCTACATATCTCGACGGCGGCAATCGCTGGACGGTATATGCGCGAGTCATTATGCCACTGTCCAAACCGATTATTATGACGACCATTATTTTTGCCTTTGTGAACTCCTGGCTCGATTTTCTGGGGCCGTTCCTGTATATCAAAAACCCAGAAATGTTCACGCTGAGCGTGGGCTTGCAGCTGCTGATTGGTCAGACGAGCCAGGATTTGCCGGCGCTCGCTGCGGGTGCATTTATCAGTATTGTACCTATCGGTCTGCTGTATCTGTTTGCACAACGTTATATCGTCGAGGGGGTGGTGCTTACGGGCACCAAAGGGTAGAGTGGCTGCCTGCTTTCCGGTTTTCAGGTGAACAGGACTTATTGATATGACTTAAAGGGGAGCTGTGTATATGAGAGCGAAAAGTAAACGGCTATTCAATGTATGGGCACTTGTACTTGCTACAATGGTGGTGATCAGTGGATGTGGAAATGGGGGATCGTCCGAAAATGCCGACTCTTCTGGTTCCGGCAGCAGCCAGAGTGAACCTGTAACGATCACATACTCCCAGTGGGGGACGGCAGAAGAGCTTCATCGTACACAGGAACTGCTGGATCAGTTCATGAAGGCCAATACCGATATTAAGGTCAAACTGGAAGGCAAGGATTGGGGCAGCTATTGGGACGGACTGACAGCGAATGCAGCTGGGGGCACACTTCCGGACGTGTTCAAAACGAGTTATGCATACGTGGAGAAATACGCCGAGCTGGGCATTTTCAAGGAATTGGACGGCTTGCTGGCAGAAAATCAGTTTGATCTGAACAATGTGGACAAAAGTCTGCTGGGTCTTCACCAATATCAGGGCAAACAAGTATCCTTTCCGATCGATGCCAACGTCATCGTATGGTATTACAACAAAGCGATCTTTGAGAATGCAGCCACGAATCCTCATAAAGCTCCCGTTCCATCGCTTGAGCCAACGTGGGACGAAATTACCGACATTGCAACCAAGCTGACGCTGGATAAGAACGGGAAAAGCGCAGACGAAGCGGGTTTTGATGCAGGTAACATTGTGCAGTGGGGCTTGTCCATTTCACCAGGATCAACGATGGATTGGTTCCTGGAGCCGGAGTTGTGGTCCAACGGTGCCAAGCTGGTGAATGACGATGGTTCCCTTGCGCTTGAGACACCTGAAGCGATGGAAGTGCTGAACTATTTTATCGACTTGACCAAAAATAAAAAGATCAATACCACACCTGCACAGATTGAAGGCTTGGGTGGACAGGTGAACCTTGCGATTACTACATCCAAGGTAGCGATGAATCCGGGTGGAAGCTGGAATACAACCAACTACCAGGAGGCTGGCGTGAATTACGGCATCTCCTATTTGCCGAAATTCAAAACCAACCAAACCGTTGTTCAGCCAGCAGGTCTTGCAATCAGCTCCAATACAAAGCATGAAGAGGCGGCTTACAAGCTGCTCGCTTGGCTAGCAGGTCCGGAAGGACAGACAGAACTGGCGAAGCAAGGATATTCGATTCCGGCTAACAAGGCCGCAGCGGATGCCTATATTGCTACTGTAGGCGAAGATAATAAAATCTTCCTGGATGCGCAGCAGTATGGCATTGTATCTCCCTTTACAACCAAGAAAACCGATCTGGTCTGGACGTATGGTGAGCAATCGCTCAAACTTCCACTTGCCGGAGATGGTGATCTGAACGCAGCACTTAAGGATTTGGCCTCCAAGATGCAATAAGCAGATAAAGAGGCAGTAGAGCTTCATAAGTTTTCTTAAAAGGGTTACAATTGGCGGCAGTTATGGGGGACAGCAAGCTCCCTGACTGCCGCTATTATTTTATAAAAGACTGCGCCTATGCACCATTTCATTGACTTCTGGGCAGGAGAAATATAAAATTATATTTGCCGCAAATTTGTGTTTGCTGAGATGAAATTGCCCCAATACGAATGGGGTTTAAATACATAGTTAGAGGAAAGGTGGGGACTTCACATGGCAAAATTGAAGGATATTGCAGACCGCGTCGGTGTATCGATCTCTACCGTTTCACGTGTGATGAAGAACGATGTCAATCGATCGGTCAGCGATGAAACCCGCAAAAAAATATGGGACACCGCTGAGGAATTGGGCTATCGTTCACAGCGTCCGGCCAAGAAGAAAAAGGTCCAGCCCAAAACGACATATGCGATCGGCTGTGTGGTTGCCATTCCCCAAAATAAATACAACAGTCCTTATTTTTCGGTCATTATGGAAGGGATTGAAAAGCAGCTTGCTGAAGCGGGCATGCGTCTGGAATTTGTGTACAGCATCGAAAACGACGGGGATATCGTGCAGCTGCAGTCTCTGGTGAAGGAACATCAGATTGATGGCATGATTGTGGTGGAACGGATTGATCCGGAAGCCTATCGCTGGCTCAAGGCCAATGTGCGGACTGTTGTGGGTGTGGATATCACGGACCCGGACATTCCAGTCGTTGGTTATGATCGTGAAGAGGCGGCCAGGGAGGCAACGAATCATTTGATTGCCCAAGGGCATCGGATCATTGCCTACATTGGCGGAGCAGAATTTAAGAATGATTTTCTGGAGGAAAAACGTTTTCTTGGTTATCGACGTGCAATGACTGATGCGGGCTTACCTATTGATAATGACTGGGTGATTGATGTGAAATGGGATGTTTCGCTGAGTTATGAATTGACCAAGCAGGCATTTACCAACAATGCGAACAGACCTACAGCCATTTTTGCAGCCAGTGATATGATGGCGATTGCGGCCATGCGTGCTGCAACCGAACAGGGACTCCGCATTCCGGAGGATATCGCCTTTTTTGGTGTAGATAATATTGAGATATCCGAATTCACCTCTCCGCCGTTATCAACTATTCATGTACCCAAGCTGGAGATGGGCATGTTCGCGGTTAAACAGCTGCTCGATTATCTGGATCATCCGTATGAAGTGGCTGTCAAAATGATCGTTCCGTACCGCTGTATATTCCGCCAGTCTTCCAATGGCAAAATATAATAGCTATCTACAAAAGAGTTCCCGTGTCCAGTTATGGGCGGAGGGAACTCTCTTTTTTACTAAAAAGGCTGTTGATATAACCAGTTGAGATTAACAATTAATAAAGCTGAGGGGCTATGTTATGCCAAAAAACGATAATATGTTGGCCATTCTATGGATGCTAAATTCAGGCACCAAAATAACTGCAAAACAAATATCTGAAAAGTTAGAAATAAATATAAGGACCGTTTATCGATATATTGATGCATTATGTGCCAGTGGAGTGCCTATAATTTCAGACGCAGGCCATAATGGCGGGTATAGCTTACTGAATACTTTTATCACAGCACCACTGTTATTTGATATTGAAGAGAAAAAAGCGCTTCTTCAGGCTGCTGTTTTTGCAAAAGAAGCGGGATACCCTTTGAGTGAGGCGTTAGACCATGCGACATCAAAATTGAAAATGTATTCGAATCAGGAACAAGAAAGTATACTTAGTCGTCATTTAGCCGGATTTGATGTTATCAACCGTAAGGGGGATCCTTCCATTCAGCCTGTGTTGATGGAATTGGAGCAGGCTGTGGCAAACGATTTCTCTGTAGAAATCGATTATCGCGCAAGCCATAAAGAACAACCTGAGAATAGGATGATCGACCCCTATGGAATGGTTTACTGGAACAATAAGTGGTATACAATTGCATTTTGCCATCTAAGGAATGAGATCCGCAGTTTTCGGGCAGAGCGGATTCTACAAATCAAGCGGACTCAAATTAAATTTAAGCGTTCCGAAGCTTTCTCAGCTCGTGAATTTTTTATGCAAAATTTATTACCTGATGTAGTGGACAAGGATGGATTAATTCAGTTAATTATCACAGGAAGGTCAGAGGCGTTGGATGACGTATGCTTGCATTGGTTTATGGGACACCATTTGAAAGAACGGACTTCAAATCAAGCCATCTTTTTACTTGAGGAAAAATCACTTCATACCTATGTCCCGTATTTTCTCCTATCCTACGGGAAATCCATTCAAGTCATCGAACCACCGAGTTTGAAGGACAAACTTGTTGCGGTTGTGTCCGAGCTAATGGAATACTATCAACTTTAATAACTACACTGACAGTAGATGTCAGTGTAGTTATTTTATAATGATGACAATCAGGGATTACCGAGATGGGTAATTGGTATCACTTGATAAATAAGCCTAAAATCAATAAATTAAAATCATTTAAAGGTGGGTAAACATGACTGAAAACACAAAATACACTGCAGTATCTGGTGAATATACAACGAATGGTACTCCCAACGGCGTTACCTCTATTACTCCGTTTATAACAGTGAAAGATCCTACTGAAGCAATAAAGTTCTATAAAAATGTTTTTAATGCAAGGGTGAAGGACATTACTGAACATTCTGATGGAAATGGAAATCGAATGATTGTTCATGCGGAATTAGATTTTGGAAATGGTTTTTTGCAGCTAGGAGCAGCGAATCCAGCATATCAGTTGTCCCTGCCGCCAGATGAAGAAAATGCATGTTATTCTTTGGGGATTTACGTCATTAATGTTGATGAAGTAATTGAAAACGCGGTATCAAGAGGAGCCAAAGTAAGGGAATCGATTATAAACTTTGCTTCAGGTGATCGATTTGGAAGTATAGTAGATCCTTTTGGAATAAGGTGGTCCATTCTGACTCGAATTGAAGATTTATCCGAAGAAGAAAGTAGTCGTAGGGTCGCTGAATGGGCGAAAAGCTTTAGCGCAGAATGAGAATCAATAAAAAAATTGAATCAAATATGGATAGAAGATATAAAAACGGTCGTCTTTCGCTTATCGAGCTGAAGATGACCGTTTTTTTTCACAGCATTCTGGACAACTTCCGATATTCCCGTGGTGAAATGCCCTCATATTTGCGGAACATGCGGCTGAAATAATGAATGTCCGGGTAACCGCTTTGTACACCCACAGTCTCAATGGAATGATCGGTTTCCCGCAGTAGCTTGCGTGCCTCGCTCAGGCGGACGGATTGAATATATTCATTGGGCGGCATGCCCGCAATCTGTTTGAACAATTTGGCCATGTGATCCACACTCAGGTTCAATTGTTTGGCGATGCTCGAATTGGTCCACGGGTCGGATGGGGCGACCTCTATACGTTTCATGAGTTCGAGCAGCTTCTCTCCGTGTACCGACTCATGGCGTGGTGAACTTCGCCAGGATGAACGTAGCAGATGGGTCAATATTTGAAGCATCAAGGCTTTGCATACCAGTTCATATCCCGGTGGGCGCATCGTAAATTCATGAACCAATTGCTCCATAAGCTGCACGGACACTGAAGAAGGGGTATACACCGGGTTGATAGATAGCGGCGTCATGCCCTCTGCGCAAGCTTCCACTGCGAATTTATGATGCAGAACAGTCTCTTCGTTAACAACCATATCTGCCTCGGTTAGAATGGTCAATTCGTTGAAGAAATCAAAATGAATGCCAATAAAACGTGCTTCCGGGCTGGAGACGACTTCATTCTGGTGATAAACCCCGGCAGGCAGCAGGATTAGCTGGCCCGCCTTCAAAATATGGTGTTTATCGTTCATATAAGTTGCAGCTTCACCTTGAGAGACGTACAGAAGTTCAAAATCATACAGACGCCGCTTTGCCAGCTTGCCGGGAGGAAGGCTCTGGAACTGAGCATAATGCACGTTGGGAGACCATTCCTTGTAAGTGGCGGTTCGTTGCAGAGGATATACCGCTTGTTGGAGGGACATGAATTCCATCTCCTTTTTCAATGAGATTGGCCCAAATAAATCTAGTTAAAACTGAACGGAATTGTGCAAATAATCTCTTTATCTCCTAAATAAATGATCACGTAAATTATTTATAATATATGTATTATCACATGTTCTTACGAGAGAGACAACATCACGGATTAAGCTAAAAAAAGGAGAGGATTAAGATGCGCTCTCTCCCTGTGGAACGGAGCACAAGTTATTGCTGCGAACCACTCAGGTCAGTTGCACAGAGTGGATTCCCCTCGGCTGCGGATTGGGAACGATGTATTCCAGTGGAACTGGTCGACACGGTAACAGGCAGACCACCTCATCAATCCACGGAAGTCCGTTTTGGCTGGAGTCCCGAATACTTGCATATTCGCTTTGTATGCCAGGATGATCACGTTGTATCTGACTTCACGGAAAGGGATCAGCCATTGTATGAGCAGGATGTAGTTGAACTGTTCATTGATGAACAGGGCGATGGCAGGAACTACATCGAACTGGAGATCAGTCCGCACAACGTAATATTTGATGCATTCATTCACAATAACGGCGAAGGTTCCGAATTCAAGGCAGATGTAACCTGGCAGCTGGAGGGTTTGCAAACAGCTGTAGAAGTGGATTTTCAAGGCCATCGGGTGTATTTGATCCATATTCCCGCCAGTAACTTCAAGTCGCCCCTGAATAAAGGGTTATGCTGGAGGGTCAACATTTACCGAATTGATGAGAATGTGCAGGGAGAGCGGGAGTATCAGGCATGGCAGCCCACGGGGGCTGTAAACTTTCATTTGCCTGCCCGGTTTGGTCATTTTCAATTGGGATAGCTATGCACTGATGAAGAACAGGTTTGTATATTTTGAAGGAGGGTATTGGCATGAAAAAAGGGATTAACATATGGTCGTTTCCAGGAGATGCCTCCATTTCGGATTGTATTCAGACGGCGAAGCAAGCTGGCTTTGAGGGGATTGAGCTATCGCTTAATGGGGAAGGCGAGCTGAGTCTGTCTGCCACAGATCAGGAGGTTCGTGATATTCAGGGACGTCTCGAAGAGGCCGGACTCGAAATCGCGGGACTTGCAACCGGATTGTACTGGGATTACCCGATGACGAGCGCCCGTCCGGATATTCGCACAAAAGCACTGGATGTGTGTAAAAAACAGCTGGAGCTTGCCGCGGCATTTGGTGTGGATACCATTCTGGTCATTCCGGGTGCGGTTGGTGTGGACTTTATTCCAGACAGCGAAGTGACGGATTATGAAGTTGCCTACGAGCGGGCACAAGAAGCCCTTGCGCATCTGCTGCCGTATGCGGAAAGTGCCGGAGTATCGATTGGCATTGAGAACGTATGGAACAAATTTCTGGTGTCGCCGCTAGAGCTGCGTACCTTTATTGATTCTTTTAATTCAGATTATATAGGTTCATATTTCGATGTAGGCAATGTGGTGCAGAACGGTTACCCGGAGCAGTGGGTGCGTATTCTTGGTCATCGGATTAAGAAGGTGCATTTCAAGGATTACCGCCGTCAAGCGGGAGGGCTTCACGGTTTTGTGGATCTGCTGGCTGGAGATGTGAATTATCCGGCCGTGATACAGGCATTACAGGCCATTGGTTACGACAACTACGTAACTGCCGAGATGATTCCGCCATACACTCATCATTCGAAGCAGATCATATTCAATACATCCAAAGCGATGGATGCTATTCTTGGACGTTCTCAGGAATAAATACAGCTAACAACGTTTATACGAATATAAATCTATGAATATTTGGGAGGTAGAAACATGTTAAAAGTGGGATTGATCGGTTTTGGGTTTATGGGACGTATGCATTTTGACAACTATGTACGCCTTGCCTCAGAAGGGGAACCTGTGGAATTGGTAGCCATCTGCGATCTGAGAATAGAGGAACTGAAGAACGGTAAAGCAGCCGGCAATATGGCGACAGAGCAAGAGGTATATGATCTATCGCCTTATCGTTTGTATGACAACATCGACGCGATGCTGGAGCAAGAGGAATTGGATATCATTGATATTACGCTGCCTACGCCACTACATGCTGAACTAACGTGTTCGTTGCTGGAGAAGGGCATGCATGTGCTGTGTGAGAAGCCGGTTGCGCGCCATTCGGCGGAAGGCTGGAAGATGGCACAGACAGCCAAAGCGACCGGGAAAACACTGATGATTGGTCAATGTTTACGTTTCTGGCCAGCCTATTCTTATCTGAAATCCGTTGTGGAAGACGGCCGTTATGGAGCGGTAAACGCAGGTTACTTCTTCAGGGGTTCAGGTTTGCCTCAAGAGTGGTTTTTGGATGGAGAGAAAAGCGGTGGCTGCATATTAGATATGCACATCCATGATGCGGATATCATCCACTGGCTGTTTGGCAAACCGGATCAAGTATCCACGCTGGCTCGTAACGTCATTCCGGGAAGCGGCTATGATACCGTGTCCACCAATTATGTATACCCTGACGGAAAAGTACTGAATGCCCAAGCCGACTGGACGCTGGGGGGAGACTACGGTTTCTCCATGACGTATCGCGTTAATTTGGAGCAGGGGAATCTGGTCTTTGAGAATGGTGAGCTGAAAGTAAATCCGAACAATGCTCCCGGTTTCGTCGCTGAGCTGTCACCCGACTCGGGATATTATCACCAACTGAAATATTTTATCCAGTCTGTTCAAGCAGGTAAGCCTGTATCTGTATGTACACCGGAGAGTGCAACAGGCACGCTTGAGTTAATTGAAGCCGAGATGCGCTCGGCGGATGAGCATGGGGCATTGGTTTCATTATAATAGAAAGAGCAGAACCTGTGATGAGGGTTCTGCTCTTTGCATTTCTGAAGTAGTACGGGTCTTTGAAAAAGAGAGCTATCCAACAACCTGCCAGTTATTCGCCTGCTCCACTGTCAGTGGTTGATGCCTGCGAATATAATCCTCCACCAGTGCCGCCATATCCGTGGCGCCTTCGTGAAGTACCTTTTTGCCCGGATACATCGCATAATCACCACCACCTGCCGCACGATAACTATTCATCACTACAGAGTATGTCGCGTCCATGGCAACAGGTATGCCTTCACGTTCCAGCTTCACCACACGACTTCCCACAGGTTTAGAGATATCCAGCTCATATTCGATGCCTGCCCACATGTCGTAATTATAATGCTGTGGTTTCGGCTGCATGTAAGCGGGATTGACGACTACTTCGCCCGAAGCCTCGACTTCAAAGTAACGCGCTGTTTGCTCCAACGCATCCCGAATGTCCTGACCACGAAGCTCCAGTACCGTTAGTGTGTTGGGATAGATAAAATTGGACAACACATCCCGAACGGTAATAAGGGAACCGAATCCGCGAGCTTCTTCACTGAGCAATGCCGTATTGGAGATTTGAGCACCCGTTGCTTCCATCTGCACCTGATGTACAAAAGCAATGAAGGGATGCGCTGCGAGCCGCAGTGCGGCAGGATCGGTAATGGACAAGTCTCCGGCCACCTCGCCAATCGGCTGGTCCAGCCATGCTTGTGCTTTTGCTTCAAGCTCGTCTGTCAGTTTCATAACAGCCGCATCGGGCTGTACATCACTATTTCCATGCAAGAGCAGCAAGCGAGCCTGTTTTTCTGCAATCTGCCACTTTCCATTCGATAACCGGTCCAACTCAATGGATACATGACCTGCACCGTTCCCACTAAATCCAGGCTGAACCACGGTCACACCATGTATTTCAGCGGTAAGCTGACGATGTTGATGTCCGGTGAGCAGAACGTCAATTCCTTCAATGTCACGGCAGATGGCGTACGCCTGATTTTCTCCGGTTAACCGCTCGGCAGGTTCGCCAGTCTCCAGATCACTCTCAAAACCACCATGATAACTAACCACAAGCACATCCGGCTGTTCATGTTCACGAATATAGTCAACCCAAGCACGAATAGTCTCCATAGCATCAAGGAACTGTAAACCTTCTATATTTTTCGGATGCTCCCAGTTCGGGATATAGTGCGTCGTTGCGCCCAGCAAAGCAATTTTAACGCCTGAAGACAAGGTTTTGATCAGATAGGGAGGACCGAAGGCGGGAATGGCTGCTCCAGTAGGTGCAATGTGTGGTACCTCTTCGTCAGGCTTTCCTCCATTAACAATATTTGCGGATAGCCAAGGGAAATGGGAATCTTGAACTGCTTTACGCAGCAAGTCCTGACCGTAGTTGAATTCGTGATTGCCCACCACGGCTGCATCATAGCCCAGTTCATTCAGAACATTAATGAAGGGATGCACTGCGTGATCTGAAACAAAGGACGCAGCATATGAGGCCAAAGGGGAACCCTGCAACAGATCACCATTATCCACGAGCAGCAGTTCGGGTGAACGCTCCCGTTCACGCCGGATCAGCGAAGCAAGCAAAGCAAGTCCGGCTGGACGATATGCATTGGTATTGTAATGTATGGGACGAATGGCCCCATGAAGGTCACTGGTTACCATGATGTCGAAGCTTGACGTAGTTGTTATGGATGTCATTTTACAATCTCCTCTAAATATATAAGTTTAAACATATCAAATCACTGGTCATTCTGGCGGCAGATTACAAGGGAATTCACCATTTATACTTGTATTATCAACCGTAATGAGGCTATTCTAACAGATCAAAGCTGCTCTGACAGCCTGACAGGAAACTTTACAAAACTCCAAATTTCGTTTCACATCGCGGTAATATTCGACGACTATAGTAGACAAGTAATGAAAAATAGAAACTCTTTGGAGGGTGTTCGCTTGAAGAAGTCTGCTTTATTTTTACCATTGTTGATTTTGGTTCTGTTTCTAAGTGCTTGTGGGTCTAACAGTAGTACAACAGGTTCGGCTAACGGGGCTGATACGAGCTCGAATTCATCCAGTACTGACACGGCAGAGACAGACAAAGCCGCTGAAGGTTATGTGCCGACTGAGCTGACTGTACAATTCGTTCCATCACAAAATGCAGATACACTCGAAGCAAAAGCAAAACCGCTTGAGAAGCTGCTGGGTGACAAATTGGGTATCCCGGTGAAGGTCAGCGTATCCACAGACTACAACACAATTATTGAAGCAATGGCTTCCAATAAAGTGGACGTAGGTTTCCTGCCTCCAACGGCTTATGTTCTTGCCAAAGAAAAAGGCGCAGCTGAAGTTATTCTTCAGGCACAACGTTTTGGTGTAAATGATGAGACTGGTGCTCCAACTGAGGAACTGGCAGATTCATATAAATCCATGATTATTGTGAAGAAAGATTCACCGATCCAATCCGTTGAAGAACTGAAAGGTAAAAAAATTGCCTACCAAAACGTAACGTCTTCCGCTGGTTATGTATGGCCGGCAGCATTGTTGCTCGACAGAGGTCTTGATCCTTTGAAAGATGTACAGCCAATCACGGTTAAAGGCCATGACCAAGGCGTACTTGCTGTACTGAACGGTGATGTTGATGCCGCAGCGATTTTCCAAGATGCGCGTAACACTGTAGCGAAAGACTACCCGACTGTATTTGAAGATACTCGTGTACTGGCGTTCACTGAGCCGATTCCTAACGACACGATCGCAGTTCGTACAGACATGAATGCAGATTGGACAGCAAAAATCAAACAAGCGTTCATCGACATCGGTAAAGATCCACAAGGTCACGAGATCATCAAAGAAATCTACACACACGAAGGTTATGTAGAGTCTGATGACAGCAAGTTTGATATCGTTCGTCAATACAACGAAAAAGTAAAAACCGAGTAGTTTTCTGTCAAAATAAATCGTTAATAATCGCATTGCATTGCTTATCTTTTCATTGGATAACTTCATCGTATCAGCGGGCAGGCCAGTTCAGCGTGACATACGCTGCGCTGGCTTGTCCCATTACAGCGTGACCCTGCGAAATACCATATTAATGAAAGAAGGATTACTGCCATGATTGAGCTTCACAATGTAACGAAAACATACGCTAACGGCACCAAGGGCCTGAATAATATCAATTTGAAATTTAAACAAGGAGAATTCATTGCCGTCGTTGGTCTGTCTGGTGCGGGAAAATCGACGCTTCTGCGTTCCATTAACCGACTTCATGATATCAGTGACGGTGAGATTTTGATTAATGGCAAGTCGATTACGAAAGCTCATGGCAAATCACTTCGCATGATTCGCCGGGATATCGGCATGATCTTCCAGAGCTTCAATCTCGTGAAGCGTTCCAGTGTGCTTCGTAACGTGCTTGCTGGACGCGTGGGATATCATTCCACAATGCGTACTATTCTGGGTCGTTTTCCAAAAGAAGATACAGAACTCGCATTTGGAGCACTGGAAAGGGTAAATATCGCGGAAAAAGCCTATTCCCGCGCGGACCAGTTGTCCGGTGGGCAGCAGCAACGGGTGGCAATAGCCCGAGTGCTTGCACAGGAAGCCAAAATCATTCTGGCAGACGAACCTGTCGCTTCACTCGATCCACTAACAACGAAGCAGGTTATGGATGATCTGAAACGCATCAACCAGGATCTCGGTATTACAACGATTGTTAACCTTCACTTTATTGACCTAGCCAGAGAGTATGCGACCCGTATTGTTGGATTGCGTGCCGGCGAAGTGGTGTTTGATGGCCCGGTATCCGAAGCAACGGATGAGCGTTTTGCAGAAATTTATGGCAGACCTATTCTGGCAGACGAGCTGCTGGATAAACAGGCTGTACAGGAACAGCGGGGAGAAGTTCTGGTATGAAGCAACCCGTAAACGTATCGATAGATGGATCATTGCAGAATGAATCAGGAAAGGGAAAGCGTCCTGGCACAGGCTCAGGTTCGACTATCCACCGTCCCAAACCACCGGGGCGCACTAAACATCTGCTCACGTTGGTCATCATTCTGCTGCTTTTGTGGGCAAGTGCCAAACAGACTGATGCCAGCTTCAGCGAACTGATTGAAGGTTTCCCGAACATGCTGGATCTGCTGAAGGAGATGTTTCCTCCGCGGTGGACTTACTTTGATAATATCGTTCAGGGCATGCTGGAGACCATTCGAATGGCTCTGATTGGTACAACGATTGGTGCGATCATCGCGATTCCGGTCTCCATCATCTGTGCAGGCAACTTGATGCCCAGCCGCTGGATTTACTACCCGGCCCGTTTTGTACTGAACCTGATTCGTACTGTGCCTGACCTGTTGCTGGCTGCGCTGTTCGTTGCTGTGTTTGGACTGGGACCGATCCCTGGTATATTGGCACTCGCCGTCTTCTCGGTGGGACTGATTGCCAAGCTGACCTACGAAACGCTGGAAACGATTGATCAGGGACCGCTTGAAGCGATGACGGCTGTCGGCATGAACCGGATTCAACTCATTGTTTATGGCGTGGTGCCACAACTGGCCGCCCAGTTTACTTCCTATGTGCTGTATGCCTTTGAGATTAATGTGCGTGCCGCTGCGATTCTCGGATTGGTTGGAGCTGGGGGCATCGGACTGTATTATGAAGCAACACTTGGATTCCTGGAATATGACAAAACGAGTGTAATCATTCTGTTTACCCTTGTCATTGTTCTGATCATTGATTATGTAAGTACTAAGCTGCGGGAGAAATTGTTATGATGAAAAATGAAACAAGCGTAATCCGGCGCAAACCACGGAAGAACCCGCTTCGCTGGGTCATTGTAATCTTGCTTATCCTAGTGTACGCTTGGGCACTTGCCGGTGTACCTTTTACAGGGTTGAAAGAAACCGCTGGTCAGATCATGAAGGCCATTATCGCCGGGGTTTTCTCCCCGGATTGGGATTTTGTTTATCTGCCTGAGGGTGAAGATTTGCTGCGAGGATTGCTGGATACGCTGGCGATCTCCGTGCTGGGTACCGTCATTTCTGCTGTACTGTGTATCCCGTTTGCATTCTGGTCTGCCCGAAATATGAGCAGCTTTCGTCCTGTATCGGGTTCGGGCAAAATGGTGCTCAGCTTTATCCGTACGTTCCCGGAGATTATTATGGCTTTGCTGTTTATCAAGGCGGTGGGTCCGGGTTCCTTTGCGGGTGTACTCGCCCTTGGACTACACTCCATCGGGATGCTTGGCAAACTGTTTGCTGACGAAGTGGAAAATATTGATTATGGTCCTTCTGAAGCGTTGCTCGCTTCCGGAGCGACTCGCATGCAGCAGCTGTGGTTTGCTGTACTGCCACAGGTTTTGCCTGGATTCCTTAACTACACGTTGTATCGGTTCGAGATTAATGTGCGTTCTGCAACCATTCTGGGGGTTATCGGTGCAGGGGGGATCGGTACACCGCTGATCTTTGCACTCAGCACACGGAACTGGCCGCGAGTAGGGATTATCCTGCTGGGAATCATCGTGATGATTACGATCATTGATCTGATCTCGGGATACATTCGCAAGAAGCTGGTATAGGGAAGAAAGGGTAACGTTTGCTTGCTAATAAAGACGAATAAAATAAAGAACATGATGGATATGTTTCAATCCATTATTGATCTATCGGAAGAGCAGCCCATGCAATAGCAGGTGCTGCTTTTTGTATTTTATAGGAAGTTAATATCAGCAAAATGTTGAGCCTATATGAAATTACTGTTTTAGAAGTAGACTCATCTTATGATACTGTATAGTTATAAATTTAGTAATGGAGGTAAATTGTGAGAAAAATCAATCACGTATTATGGGTCTCAATATCTATACTTATTTTAATAGTCGCCATGTCTCTCACGGGTTGTTCCAAATTGCAAACAAGAATTAATCTGATGGGAGAGAGTGAACATTGGAGAGGGGAGCTAGATACGACAGTAACAAATGAAAGAGCAGAAAATGGACAGTATACTATATTTTATAAAAAAGATAATTTGGAAGATATTAAAGAATATAAAATTAACATTAATGAAGGAAGAATAATTAGAAAGGAGAGCGATTTAACTTCGAAATCTATAGAGTTCCCTATAACGAGAACAAAAGGTTCAATGGTTAGTAGGAATGAAGACCAGACTATTGTCATTGAGTGGAAAGATATGAGTGGTAACAACTTTGAAGAGAAACTGATCTTAAGTGAAAAATAACAGAAAAAAACCGAAGCAAGGTGCCTGGAGTCCCGGCAAACTTGCTTCGGTTTTTCAATGCTTGGTTAAACGTTAGGCATTCCTTAGTGAGACTTAGCTTGCTGCAGGCAAAGATACAGCGGATTTCGTTACTTGTACTGTAATCGTTTCCGTGCTTGTCACACCCGCTGCATTGATCAGCTCGGCGCGATACGTGTACGTTCCATTCGCGTGACCGGATACATCTGTCACGGCGCTTTGTGCATTAGGTGTTACTGCGTTCAGCGCTTTGGTATCGATCAGTTGACCATTCTCATAGAGACGGTATTCTGTTGCATTTGTTCCCCACCACAGATTCATTGTCACTTTGTAGTTGCCGTCCCCATCCCAATTGTCTTGGGAGAGAACTGCTTTGCCAGGGGCAGCATTCGCAACTTGTACCGTAAGTACTTCACTGCGAGTTGTACCCTTGGAGTTCGTCAGCTCAGCTACATAGGTATAAGTACCGTTAGCTTTGCTATTAATCGTAGTTTGGGCCGATTGCGCCGCTGGTGTAGCGTCTGTCAGCTTTTGTGTGTCAATCAGCACGCCATCTTCATACAGCTTATAGCTTGTGCCATTGTCACCCCACCAGAGGTTCATCGTAACCGTATAAGATCCTTCAGACAGACCATTGCTATAACCATTGTTGGATGTAAGCGACGGTTTACCTGGTGCGCCAACAGCTGGCGTAGAAGGTCCTTCTTCGCCGCCTTCCTCAACTTTTACGAAATCGTTCAAGCTTCTAGGCTTCAATTGGAATACATCTTTGAAAATAGCGGCAACACCGGTCACGCTGATTTTATCGCCTGCTGCATAAGGGAAGGATGTTTGCGTTACACCTGTGCGTGTATCTACACGTACATGCGTGCTTGTTCCGTCCGCTGCAACCGCATCGAATTCAAACGAACCTGCCGGAGTTGCACTGATGATGTTTTGAACAGTTACTTCTTTCAATTGAACGAGTTGACCCTGGTTAGCAGCCGTAACTGCCGGAACTTCAAGGGCAGCAGGAATGGAGGCTGTACCTGTTTTCTCGATCGCTACGATATCTGTAAGCTCAAATTCACTGTTGTACAGCGCCGTTGCTGCGGTTACTTTAACCACATCACCAGCGTGGAAGCCGCCAGTGCTTTGGAAAACATAAAGGCCGCCGGTTGTGTCTTGAAGATAGAAGGATTGTCCACCAAAAGCACCTGGCTCTGTAGTAACTACGCCCTCAACCGTAACCGTTGAACCAGCTGCTTTGGTGCGAGCATCAGCAATGCTGATTGTTGCCGGGATGGGTCCTTCTTCTTCCGGAAGCTGCTCAGCCGGAACATTGCCGACGGTAACTGCAGTCGTGATCAGGTTGCTGCCGTTCAGACGCAGACGCAGGCTGGCAGCGCCCGTTGTACCTGATTTAATGCGGACATTCAGGTCCTTGATTGCGCGACCTTTACTGTCGGAAGTTACGCTAAAGTTGGAGCTATAACCGTACGAAGTCGGCCATGTACCACTTTCATTCTGAATCATGGCTACTTGCGTTCCGCCAGTCAGATAGATTCCTGCACTGTAACCGGAAACGGTTGTGTTAGCAGGCATGTTCTCTACAACCACACGGATTTGGAAATCCTCCGCATTAGGCAGGGTGTCCTGCTTTACGAAGCTGTAGGAAGCATTCGCGCTTGAAGCTGGTCCACCATAAGAACCTGCTTTGAACGTGGAACGATCGTACCACTTGTATCCGGCAGCTGGTGCGGCCCAAGGTTCAGCCTGTGGTTCAGTGGAAGCCGCAGGTTGTTCGAACGGAAGCAATGCTGTTGCATTATCCAGTTGGAGTCCGTTCACTTGAGTCAAGCTAGTGTAATTTTCTTGATTAGCAAGCCAGTTAACCGTATTGACCAGCAATTTGCCGTCATCCACTTCTTTGAAGCCATCATACGTTGTTTTGCGAGCACCAGTCTCTTCGCGCAAGTATTTCGGTGAAGCATCTTCAACCGGAGAGGAATCCCCGATAAACGCTGCTTTACCTGCACCCAGCTTGGATACGGCTACATAAGGACCTTCCTCAACTCCACCACCGTTGTATACGCCTTGGTCAACAGCGTTCGGCCAAGCTGCATTCGTTTTCGGCAGGTAAACAATACCTTTGGCTTTGGTTGGATCAGTGATCGCAAGAGTGGACCCTGCGTGCATGGCTACAGCAGATACACCTTCCGTAATGCCAAATGCCTGTCCAGCAGGCACAATGTTAGTAGCGTTAATATCGCCTAATGCGTTGTAACGGAAGCGTACTCCGAAATTATCGGACAGCCAGTCCGTGCTGGTTACATTTTGCATAGCCTCAGAGTTACGCTCCTCTGTGCTCATGCCTTTGGCTGGATCTTCGAATGCGCCACGACGATAACCGTTAATTGCTTCGGAACCGTCCCAGCGGTTTTTGTTACGGTCAGCATTGTAGTGATCTCCAATGAAGAAGATGCTGCCGCCTTTTTCTACGTACTCTTTCATGGCTGCCTGTTCTGTCGTTTTGAAGGGAACATTGGGTTCAGCAATGACAAACACGTTATATTCTTTCAGATCGTCATAGGTAAAAGGAGTTGTCTTGCGCAGTTCCTTTACATAATATCCATCATTCGCGAGTGCATTGCCGAAGTCAGAAAAGCCTCCGTCAATGACCCAGTCAGCCGCTCCGGCTGTCTGTGCATGAGTATTGTCGAACAATACTTTCTTGCCAGCATTTCCGTTAACAACCTTCGCCTGAATGAACGGTGCAGGGTCTGTTGCCCATTCGGCTTGAACCGTTGCATCTCCATTCCACAATCCGATCTGAAGCGGCAATGCCATGGACAATGCTAGGAGTGATTTTACCCATACTCCTCGCATACGTGTCAATTTACCCAACCAAATCCCTCCCAAATATTAGTTGAAACATGAGTTCGTCCATATTCTAACACACCAAAATCTCACATAGTCATAACAATTTGTAAAAACGAAATCGACTTTTGTAAAAATGAGTCCTTTGTCATGCTCCATAGAGCAAATTTTGATACTTTCTAACATCAGATGTTGATTTCAACGTCATTCCTGCTCATGAAAAAAGCCATCTCTTATGAGATGACTTTGGCCCGAATGCGATTGACGGCATGAAATACCGAGGATTTGATCATGCCTTCACTGCGGTTGATTAGCTGGGCGGTTTCCTTGATGCTGTACCCATGAATCACGCGTAATTCAAGAATTTTGCGATGCTCTGTATTGTTAATGATCGACACAAGGTCGTTAACACCTTCGGAAATCTCCAACTCGGATGTATCACAGTGATAGGTCTGCATCTCCAATTTACTGTCACGCTTCAGTGTACGGGTTCGCTTGCGGAATGTATCCATGGCGAGGTTACGGGCAATTCTTTTGAGGTAGTAGAGAAGACGTTCTTCCGGAATGTCAGCCGATACATTCATCATTCGAATGAAGCACTCCTGCGTGAGGTCCTCTGCATCCTGTTGATTTTTGACGATTTGAGATAGATACCGTGTCACTTCTGATTTATAGTTTACATAAGCATCATGAATGGTTGTTTTGTTCACGTGATGTTTTCCCCTTTGGATACCGATCTGGCCTTTTCCGGTCTGGTTTGTTCTCTATGTTCCATAGTATATCGGGATGATGTTTCCAAAGACGCCAGACTTGTATCCGAGTTGTAACATTTTCCGTGAACCTCTGTTCAATCCTGGAGCAGAGATACAAAATATAAGGCAGATGAAATTCATAGAGCAGGGAGATTAAGATTCATCATGAGACCGAAACAGATTTTGATTATTGAGGACGAAGAGTCCATTCGCGACATCCTGTCCTATTCTTTGCGCAAGGAAGGATTTGAGATGACCGAAGCAGCAACAGGCAGAGAGGGCCTGGATCTGCTCAGAGAGTCCAGACCAGACTTGATCCTGCTCGACCTGATGCTGCCCGACATGAGCGGGTTCGATGTATGCAGACAGCTATCGGTGAATTCGAAGATTCCCGTGATTATGATTACGGCGAAGTCCGATATGCTGGACAAAGTGCTCGGCATGGAGCTGGGGGCGGATGATTATATTACCAAGCCATTCGACATTCGTGAGGTGGTTGTGCGTATTCGGGCCATTTTCCGCCGGATTGATCTAATCAGCGAGACGCTGGAGAATCAGTCCTATGAAGTGGTACGGCTTGGCAGACACATTGAGATACGCAAGGATGAGCGTGAAGTCTGGAAGGATGGGGAACGCGCCGGACTGACCAATAAGGAGTATGATCTGCTGCTGTATTTGGTCAACCATCACCGCAAGGTACATACAAGGTCTGAGTTGCTGGATAAAGTGTGGGGATTTGATTTTCCCGGAGATACCCGGACGGTAGACATTCATATTCAGCGCATCCGCAAGAAGCTGGATAGTGGGGAGCAGGGCATTTCACTTATCGAGACGGTCTTCGGCGTGGGGTACAAACTGAATATTCAGGTGCATACATGAAGTGGACGATCCAGTTCAAAATGGTCGTTCTTTTCTCGGTCATCGTATTTATCGGTTTTTCGGCCTTGCTCATTATTTTGAATAAAGTGGGTGAGGAGAACATGTACAGGGAAGTGCAGGAGGACATGGTACAATCCAAAAAAAATCTGGATATCGCGCTCAATCAATACTTCCTGATTCATAATAAACGGATTAGTGAGGACTCCCTGGGAACAGGGAATCGGGACCTCGCAGAACAGATCGGATCCGCGGTAGGCGGCAAGGTCATGGTGTATCGATCGGATGGAACCCCGTTTAGTACCGTGGGTGCGGAGGGGAAGCCGGGTGCCGCCCAAACCTCTGATCTACAGGCTGCCATGAAATCAAAGATCGCCTATACAACTGTGGTGGACAAAGGCAGAGTAACAGGGAATCTGTCCTTCCCTGTGCTGTCGGATGGGAGCATCCTTGGCATTATCCAGCTGGAAAGGGATTACACGGATCTGTTCAAACGGCATCTGCGCTTTCAGAACACCATCAAGGGCTTTGCAGCGGTCATTTTTGTGTTTGTTTTCATTGGCTCTGTCTTTATTTCACGCCAGATTACGAAGCCCATTCGTGTGCTGACGAAACGTTCAGCCGAAGTTGCACAAGGCAGCCTGAATGCAGACATCCACATCTCAACGAAGGATGAGATTGGAGAGCTGGCTTCCAGCTTTACGGTCATGATTGATCGGGTAAGGGAGCAGATTGATGTGATTGAGAGAGAACGGGATGAGGTCAAGCATTTGCAGGCGCGCAACAAGGTTTTTTTTGACAATGTGACCCATGAATTAAAGACACCGCTGACCACGATACTGGGGTATGCCCAGATTTTGCGGGATAATGGATTTACGGATCAGGCGTTCTTCGATAAAGGGTTGAAATATATTATCAATGAGAGCCAACGTCTCAACGTCATGGTTGCCGATATCCTGGAAGTGACCGTATCGTCCACACCGATTCAGACCTATCGCTTTGAGCAGGTGAATGTATCGAATATTATTCGGGAAGCCTGCGAAGACATGTCCATCAAGGCGGGCAAGTACAATATTGGCATTCGCTATGAGCTGGAAGAGCTGCTGTATGTCCAGGGGGACTGGAATAAGCTCAAGGAAGTTTTTTTGAATGTACTGGATAACTCGGTCAAATACGGGAATGTGAATTCCATCATTCAGGTCCAATCGTTCCGGCTGGGAGATTCGGTAGCCATACTGATTCGTGATGAAGGAGAAGGCATTCCGGAGGAAGCGCAGAAGCATGTATTTGAACCCTTTTACCGGGATAACGGGATGAACAGGACAGAGAAGGGAAGCGCTGGACTGGGCTTGTCCATAGTGAAAAACACGGTGGAGCAGCATGGGGGAACGGTGGAAATGAAAAGTATATTAAACAAGGGAACGCAGGTGAATATCAGTCTGCCTGGAGAATGGGACGTATGAAGAAACGAGGATTTTGGAGCAGACATCGCGATATGCTTATGTTATCCGGTTTGCTGATTGTATTTGTCGGAGGTATCTTTGGCATTGGTAGTCTGTTCAGCATTGGACATGCGAAGCCCAGAACCGTCATTCTGCCGGATAAACAGTTCAACAGCCGCCTGGCCCCACCGCCAAGCAGCACAATTCAGATTGAGTCGGCTACCAAGCTGCCCAATGACTTTGCCATTTATGATTTTGAGGTAGCTGATCCCAACACCGTGATATTGAATCGGCCGGATCGTTCCTATACCGGGATCAAGCTGTCACAACTGCACATGGATGATAATCGGTTGAAAGACATCGCTACGAATACAGAGTATGGCATTACCTTGAGTCCGGATCAGAGCAAGCTTATTTATTCCCAGTACCGATCGACTCAGGCACAGAAGACAACCTATCAATATGATTTGAAATCTGGGGAACATCGCAAGCTGAAGAATGACAACTCCTATTCACGTGTCTTTGTAGGCAATGAATCCTACATCGGATATGATGATCTGGTGTTCAACATGGTGGAGCTGAATACAGGAAAGAAACATGAATTGTACAGTTATGATGAGTTAGTTGCCAAGGTCGCACAGACGAGCAACATTTCAAGTCCGGATGATACCCTGATTATGCTGTATTCATATGAGATCAGCCGGGATCTATCACGGGTGTATGTGCTGGTCAAACTGAAAGAAAATTACGCCGTCTACAGCTTCTCTCTTAACGATAAAAATGAAATCACTGCATACACCCCTGCCCAGGATATACAGCAGTTTAAGGTATTGAAGAATGGGGACATGCTGATTCAGGGCATGATTAACAACGAACAGGGATTGTACAGATATCGATCGGCTACCAAGAAGTTTGAGCTGCTAGTCAAAGGGCCTATCTGGAGCTTCGATCTGGATGAGGAGGAGTCCCGCATTGCCTATTTTCTGACACTCGAAGGACAGAAGAATGAGGTGCACATTGCCTATCTGAATGACCGCAAGCTGGGGTCCGATACAGTTATCTACCGGAATATCGATTACTTTATCAAGTTGAAATGGAATGACAGCAACCTTTTTGTTGTTGGGAGCTCCATGGAAAAAAGCGAGTTATATCGGTTTAGCTTCCGAGCTTGGTAAAACCGTAAATATGGAATGCTCAGACATTAGGGCCCTATGGAATAAAGTCGCTACGTAAGGACTAAACCCATAGGGCTCTTTTTGTATGTGAGCATTATTGCATAAGTTCAAAGAGCGCATTTCAATCGCATCTCAATCCAATGGTGTAAAAGTATGATTTTACAAATTGGATACAAGTCCAGATTGGACCGATACATCTGATGGCTATAATTACCTCTATTACATCGATGAGAGAGGAAGCCGGATTCATGCTGCGAGTAGAACAGGTGTCACACACGTTCCGCAATGCACAAGGGACTGTTCCCGTATTGCAGGACATTAACATATCCGTGGGCAAGGGTGAGATGGTTGCACTGCTGGGAAGCTCCGGTTCAGGCAAGTCGACGTTATTGCATCTGATGGCAGGTCTGATGAAGCCGGACACAGGCAAGATCCTCATTGCAGATCAGGATATTGTGCGAATGAGTGAGAACCGACTGGCTGAATTTCGCCGGACACATATTGGCTTTATTTTTCAGGCGTATGAGCTGCTGGCGAACCTGACGATTCGGGAAAATGTAGAGCTGCCGCTCGTATTTCAGGGCATTCGCCCATCATGGCGTAAGCAAAAGGCGATGCACCTGCTGGAACAGGTAGGCCTTGTCGGCAAGTCTGAATTATTCCCTTCCCAGCTATCGGGAGGGCAGCAGCAGCGCGTCAGCATTGCGCGTTCGTTGATTACAGAGCCGTCCGTCATATTCGCAGATGAGCCTACCGGGAACCTGGATACGCGAACGGAGGAAGAGATTATTTCCATTTTGCAACAGCTGAATCGGGAGATGGATACAACATTCGTTATTGTCACGCATGAGGCTGAAGTGGCGGAGCAGATGCAGGTTGTCATTACATTGCAGGACGGATGTTTGGTGGAGAGTGGTCAGTCCAAGGCAGTAGAGCAAGGAGAGCGGTTGTGAGAGTTCTGGATGTGTTGCGAATGGCATGGGGACAGATTGTGCGCAGGAAGGTGGTTACTTTACTGTGCATGATTGGCCTGTCCATCGGCTGTGCGGCGATGATTATCGCATTAAGCGTGGGGCAGTCGGTACAGGTCTATGGTGAGAAAACGTTAAACGAGAATTACAAAATGGATGAGATTACGGTGTCTCCCAATGAAGGAATCAGTTCCGGAAGCAATGGACAGACGTCCACTTTTGAACGCGGAGCGCTGACGGCTCGCAAAGTCGATATTATTGGCAGCCTTCCGCATGTCGTCGCTGTCGCTCCGATGCTGAAGCTGGATATGCTGGAGATGGCTACTTTGGATGGCAAAAGCTCCAATGTAGAAGTCATCGGTACAGAGCTTGGATCATTGAGTCGTTTCGGCTACCGTTTTGACAAAGGCGGGGCCTCGGGAATTAGCGGAGCCGCTATTGCGAATCATGGTGCAACTTTCGGACTTGTGGAGGCCGAGGTGATTCGCGAACTGAACAACAAGCTCATGGAGGATTCGTTTAACGATGAGTTTCTACAGCAGTACATGGCGTTGATGTCTACCCAAACCGAGCTGTTTCAGGCACAGTTTAACCTGAAATATCAGGACATGAATGATTCGTCCAAAGTCAAAATAAGCTCGCCTTTGCGAGTGACGGGTGTGCTTAAGGTGCCTGGTGGCATGAGTGAGAATAATGCCATGTATGACAAAAAGATCTATGTTTCCCTCGAAACTGCCCGGATGCTCGCCGAACAATTCCAGAGCAGTCAGGCACAGGCTGCGGCGGCAGGACGGTTGAACTCGGCGCTCGTGAAGGTGGAGGACAAAAAGTATGTGGCGCAGGTGCAGGAGCAGATTAAGAAGCTGACGCTGATGACAGACAGTAATCTGTATCAGGAGCAGGCGATGAAGGAACAGCTCGGCATGTACCAGAAGGCCGCTATGGGCATTGGGATATTCGTCATGCTGCTGGCTTCGCTGTCCATTATTGTCGCGATGATCATGTCCACGCATCAGCGCCGCAAACAGATTGGCGTCATGAAGGTGCTGGGAGCTAATCTGTGGCAGATCCGGCAAATGTTCATTACAGAAGCCGCAGTACTCGGAGTAATGGGCGGTATTGTTGGTGTCTTCATCGCTTACGGAGCCATCCAGGGAGTGAATGGACTGCTCCAAGGGCAAATCTCGATGGAGGCAAGCACACCTCTCCAAGTGGTTATTCAGACGTCGGCCCTGCCTGCTGGCATAGCGTTTGCGGTGTTGACCGGAGTGCTCTCTGGAATCTATCCGGCGATTAGTGCTTCGCGTACGAATGCGTTGCAGGTGATTAAATCGGCATAAATGAAGCAGAGATACAGCAGAGATAAGACAGAATCAACAGCAGATTCAATGAAGGGACATACGGCAATGAAGAACTCGGCAATAAGCAAATGGATAAAGAGAATCATCATGATCGGACTGCTCGTAGGCGCTGGATATTTTCTATACCAACAATATAAACCGGTACCGGAAGCGCCCATCGAGGCCCCGCAGCCCATTACATTTGAAGTCACACAGGAGACGATCACGCAGGAAATTCAGGTCAAAGGTAAGTCGGCTTATGCCAAACAGACGGATGTGTACGCTCCTTTTGCCTCGAAGATAAAGCAGTGGAATGTGGAGAATGGGGAGCCCATTCGCAAGGGAGCTGTCATGTTCTCGCTTGATTCCAAAGCATTGCAATCGGAAGTGCAGCAGTTGGAAACCGATATTGAGAAATCGAGGCTGGAAGCTCAATTAAATGAGATTGGTCTTACTCAGGGAGAGGGTCCCGAGCAATTGGGGGTTACCGAAGAAGAACGGAAGAAAGCTTTCGCGGAGCGGGAAACAAAACGACTGACCAACGAAATGAACAAGGAATCCATCGCTGTGAAGGAGCAGGAGGTTCAGGCCAAGAAAGCGGTCATTGGTTTATCCACCGTGTATGCGCCGGTATCCGGCGTATTTATGATGAATGATACGGAGACCAAGACACGTATGGTGAGCGAAGGTCAGTATGTAGGTACCATTGTGGATACGGGCAAACTGCAATTTGTGGCGACCATTAGCGAGCAGGACATTTTCAAAATTCAAACTGGCATGCCTGTAAGCGTACATATGACGGGCAATAAGGAGGTTCCGTTAACCGGAAAGGTCAGCAAAATCTCCAAGTTTGCCAAAAAGGGAACGGAAGCAGATCTGAAGCAGCCTTCCCAATTCGATATTGTCATTGATCTGAAGCCAAACGCCAAGCTGATCGGTGGATTAAGTCTGGAGGGCAAGATTGAAACGCTGCGCAAGGAGAAAGCTACGGTGGTTCCCACGTTGGCAGTCATGCGTGATCAGGATAAGGCATATGTCATGCTGGATCAAGGCAACGGGCAATATGCACAGCAGACTATCCAAACAGGCATGGAGACAGATGACAAGACTGAAGTACTGAACGGTTTGAAACCGGGAGATATTGTAGTCCTTCCATAAAAAGAGAGCTTGAGAATATGCCAAGTGAAATAGCTCATTAAGGGGGAATAAGCCCCTGATGAGCCTTTCTTATGGCTTGGGGAGGCACATCTCATAATTCCTGCCTGATTTATGGAATTAAATATAATAAATTTTAATAAATTCAATTTACAGTAATATTTACATGGAGTATAATCGATTCATAAGGAGGTGGACACGCGATGTGAGGTTTGTATCGAGGGTAAGCCTTTTTTTAAAACCTCTAAAAGTAAGCGCTTACTTTATTTGAGCTTGAGCAATGCCTTGAAAGCCGTTCACCAAAGATCACCCGCATACACCTACAGATGTTATCCCCCTTGCTTTGTCACTTAACCCCAGTGTAAGACACCATTTCTGTTTCTTGTTTCACACCTTATTATTGTTGAACTAGCTTGTCCCAATTGAACTACATTCATGGAGGTGAAGTTCCTACAGCTCATCCATACGTTCTCTACCGTGCATAGCATCTTGCCGACACAGAGGATCAGACATGAGTATATACCCAATCCAATTACAGGAAAGGTGGAACCCTAATGACAAAATCGAAAACCTTATCGAGAGGCGGAAAGGTCCTTCGCAGAAGTGTAAAACAAATGCTGGCAACAACGCTGCTCGCGGCGGGCATTTTCCCGGGCATGGCTCCAGGAGTGAGTCAGGCGGCTGAAGCGCATGTGGATAATCCGTTTATCGGAGCTACGGCGTATTTAAACCAGGATTATTCCGCTCTCGTGGATACGTCTATCGCTCTCACCAGTGATGCTTCGTTAAAAGCCAAGATGGAAACGGTCAAATCCTATCCAACGGCAGTCTGGATCGACCGTATTGCCGCCATCAATGGAGGAGCAGACAATGCCGGACGCAAAAGTGTGGAGCAGCATCTGGATGCCGCCTTGGCACAAAAAAAGGCAGGCACTCCGATTACCGCTTCATTCGTTATCTACAACTTGCCTGGGCGGGATTGTCATGCGCTTGCGTCCAATGGTGAACTTCCACTAACACAGGTGGCCCTGCAGACGTATAAAAATGATTATATCAATGTAATTGCCGATATTTTTGCAAAGCCCAAGTATCAGGACATTCGTATCATCGCGATCATTGAGCCGGACAGTCTGCCCAATCTGGTAACCAATCTCAGTACACCAGCCTGTGCCCAGGCCAGTTCAACAGGCATCTATGAAGCTGGCGTGAAATACGCTTTGGACAAGCTGCATGCCATTCCGAATGTGTACAACTACCTGGATATTGGTCACTCCGGCTGGCTAGGTTGGGATAACAACCGTACAGGTGCAATCTCGCTGTATACCAACGTTGTCCAAGGAACAGCAGCAGGTCTGAATAGCGCCGATGGCTTCATTACGAACACGGCGAACAGCACACCGCTGAACGAACCGAATCTGCCTAATCCGGATCTGAACATTGGCGGACAACCGATCAAGTCTTCCAAGTTTTATGAGTGGAACCCTTACTTTGACGAAACCGATTTCACTGCGGCACTGTATAGCGGATTTGTACAAGCAGGATGGCCGGCCAGCACGGGCTTCCTTATTGATACCAGCCGCAATGGATGGGGCGGGGTTAACCGTCCAACGTCTGCCACAGGCAGTGATATTAACACGTACGTGAACTCCGGGCGTGTGGATAAGCGGGATCACCGGGGGAACTGGTGCAACAACAGCGGAGCAGGCATAGGTGAAGCACCTAAGGCAGCACCAGGACCAGTACATCTGGATGCCTATGTATGGGTCAAACCTCCAGGGGAGTCCGATGGCTCCAGCTCGGAGATTCCGAACAACGAAGGGAAAGGCTTCGACCGGATGTGTGATCCAACGTTTACAACTCGTGATGGTGTATTAACGGGTGCACTGCCTAACGCACCGGTGTCAGGTCACTGGTTCCATGACCAATTCGTTATGCTGGTGCAAAACTCATTCCCTGTTCTTCCTGCCAGCAATGGTGGAGGGGGTGGAACGACAGCTCCAGCAGCTCCGGCAACACTGTCTGCAACAGCAGGCAACGCACAGGTTTCCCTGAGCTGGACAGACTCCACAGGTGCGACCAGTTATAACGTGAAGAGGGCGTTGAGCGCGTCGGGTCCATTCATTACGGTTGCAGCGGGCGTGACCGGCACATCGTATGCCAACGCAGGTCTGATCAATGGTACAACCTACTATTATGTGGTTAGTGCCGTGAATGCTGCGGGTGAGAGTGCGAATTCGGCTGTAAAAAGTGCGGTACCAGTAGCAGGCGTAACTGCCCCTGCTGCACCAACAGCGCTGACAGCTACGGCAGGCAATGCTCAAATCATCTTATCCTGGACGGCTTCGGCAGGAGCGACAGGTTATAACGTGAAACGAGCGTTGAGTGCATCGGGTCCATTTACGACCGTTGCTGCCAACGTGAGCGGCACATCTTACACGAATACAGGTCTGACCAATGGAACGACCTATCATTATGTGGTTAGTGCTGCGAACGCTGCCGGGGAAAGTGCCAATTCTGCCGCAGCTTCCGCAACACCACAAAGTGTAGTTGTTCCGACGAGTGATCTGGTTCTGCAATATCGTGCGGGAGATACCAACGCGGCAGATAATCAGATCAAACCGTATTTCAATATCAAAAACGTGGGTAACACGGCTGTAAACCTGAGTGATCTGAAAATCCGTTATTACTTCTCCAAAGAAGGTACCGCAGCGATGGACTCTGCAATTGACTGGGCTCAGGTGGGCGGTGCCAACATCCAGCGCACGTTCACCGATTCCTATGTGGAGCTGAGCTTCACTGCTGGAGCAGGCGCGATCCAGGCGGGTGGACAATCCGGGGATATCCAGCTTCGTATGTACAAAACGGACTGGAGCAACTTTGATGAAACCAATGATTATTCCTACGATCCAACCAAAACATCTTATCAGGACTGGAACAAGGTGACCCTCTACAAAGGCGATAACCTGGTCTGGGGCATTGAGCCTTAAATAGGTAGCTCAACACATGAAGCAGGGACGTTTTCAAGTCATGTTTATGACTGTGGGAACGTCCCCTGTTGTTGTTTTCTGCTTCAGGAATCGGCTTTTATAGCTATGCACCAACTCTCATGAAGAACGGCTTCAAAATCAGAGAGAGTAAGAGTGGTACGCGACAAATTTTTGCTTGTAATGATTTCATCTTCTTGGTCATAGCCAAACCAGAGATGCCAGATTTCCAAGTTTATTTCTTTATTGAGTGTAGTTACATAATTATATAATTCCTTCGTTAGATTTATTGGAGGAACATCGAATTTATAAATAAGATTGAGATTAGTATACTTGCTCATGAATTTTTAAAGCATATGGAGCATTTTCTATGTGAAAATGATTAGACGTTGCTAAATCACCATATAGAACCTTTGCATTTTCATTCATGTCTTTCCAAGGAATCTGGCCATCTGGAACATTCATACGAATCATATCCTCTACATTTAAAACCTCTTGTCCTTTAAGTTTAATCTCGGGAATTGGACGATCTGCTGCTATATAGAATTCGAAGCTCATTTTTAATCACCCTGCCTTCATAAGGTATTCTTATATTATTGCAATAATAGAGGGAGTTTTAAAGTAACCGGATTGGCTTTTCTATAGAACCTCTAGTACATATTTTCCTGTTGAGCCCTCCTCCAACAACACTGAATATTGATCGTTTTGGACGGATATTTGCCTATGTCGCGGCAGGTAGGATGTCTATAATAGTACCCGATGGGCAGGATGAAGCTGCTCTGATGGAGAGAGAATGGAAGGGGGACGGAGTCGAAGAAGTCTGTTCAAGCGGATGATTCTTTTAAAATTTTGTAAGCGCATTCAGTAAAGTTTGAAGGATATGAATGTCTGTATGGATTTTCTGTATGGATTGACGGATGTCGCAACGATCCAAGCACAGCCATATGCATCACCCATTTTGTCACAAGGAGAGTGAAGGTCGATGAAATCCAAAACAACAGCGCCGATACATAAAGGATCGGTTTCAGGTATGCACTCCAATCGCAGGAAGGTGCGTATGCCACTTGCAGCCAAAATGCTGTCTTCGGCACTAAGCGTTGCCTTGCTCGTTGCGGGAACAGCGGGTGCGAGCGGAGCAGCAGCTTCCAGTGAGAACAGCGCGATTGAGGCCAGCGTGCAGTCACATAAGGGAGGTAGTTCTTTGAAAGACATTCAGCTTGAGTATCTGGATCGCGGTCTGGTCGCGGCGTCTACTTCCGAGGGTGTTTTTCTCAGTTGGAGATTGCTTGGTGACGAGGCCACAGGGTATAGCGATAAAGGTCTGACAGGTACAGATTTTAACGTGTATCGTGATGGCAAGAAGATTGCTACGGTCACCGACAGCACCAACTATGTTGATGCCGCAGGCAAATTGTCGTCCCGTTATGAAGTGGCAGCGGTAAGCAATAAGGGCAAGGAGAGCAAACGCAGTGCATCCGTCAAACCTTGGGCGAACGGCTACGTCGATATTCCTTTGCAAAAACCGGCTGATGGTGTGACGCCAGTAGGAGAAGCCTACTCGTATTCTGCGAATGACATGAGTGTGGGCGATGTGGACGGGGACGGTCAGTATGAGTTTTTTGTAAAATGGGACCCTTCTAACGCCAAGGATGTCTCACAAAAAGGCTACACCGGTAAAACTTACGTGGATTGTTACACGCTGGACGGACAATTGTTGTACCGGATCGATCTCGGGGTTAACATCCGTTCGGGTGCTCATTATACACAGATGCTCGTTTATGATTTTGACGGGGATGGCAAGGCCGAGATGATGTTCAAGACCGCTCCGGGAACCAAGATTATTCAATATAACAAAAAAGGAAAGGTTACTTCCGAGAAATACATCACCCTTCCGAAGCAGGATCGCAAGGCAGGTTACTCCAACGAAGATGATTACCGTTTAAGTGCAGATGGCTACTATGATCATGTCGTGGATATGTTCAAAAACTGGCATAAACATGAAGAGGTCGTGAAGGGCAACTGGCCTGCTACGTTGGAGGAAGCTTTTGGAATTGAGAAAAAGTATAGTTATCCATTGTCTCAGAAGGATGCTGAGAGCCTGGCAGACTACTTCATCGATGTGTATGCACCAAGCCGGAGTGACAAGAATGAGCTGCGCAAGTTCGAAGGCTTTATCGTGGATGGGCCTGAGTATGTAACGGTGTTTGAAGGAGAGTCAGGCAAAGAGCTGGAGACCATTCCTTATGAGCCGGGACGGCAGGATGATGGGTTGATGTGGGGCGATTACGCAATGGCGCGTATTGAACCGGCGAACCGTGTAGATCGTTTTCTGGCAGGCGTGGCATATCTGGACGGGAAGCAACCGTCAGCAATCTTTGCACGCGGGTACTACACACGTTCGACAATGGTCGCCTACAACTGGGATGGCAAAAAGCTCAAGCGTGAATGGAAGGTGGACAGTGGCTGGACACCGATGAAGAACCCGTTCAATGACGGCCCACATGGGGTGGATGGTACAGATCCAGTGTATGGTTCGATTACAACGCAAGGCGCGCACTATTTCAGTGTCGCTGATGTGGATGGAGACGGCAAACAGGAGGTCGTGTACGGCTCGGCCACGATTGATCATGATGGCAGTGTACTGTACAGCTCCAAGGACCTGATGCCTGCGGAGAGTGCTACTCCGGGAACGATTGCACGTCTGGGCCACGGGGATGCGCTTCATGTAGCTGATATTGATCCGGATCGTCCAGGACTGGAGATCTTTATGGTGCATGAGGGTGGTCCTTGGGCGCCATACGGATATTCCCTGCGGGATGCAAAGACTGGGGAAGTAATCTATGGCGGGTACACGGGCAAAGATACCGGACGTGGCATGATCGGTGATGTGGACCCGACTCGCCGCGGGCTGGAGACATGGGCTGTAGGATTGTGGACAGCCAGCGGTGAGAAAATAAGCGATAAAGCCCCCGGCACCAATATGAATATTCGATGGGCTGCCGATATGACCACTCAAATCGTGGAGGGTGCCATCAATGTCACCCCTACAATCAAGGATTGGAATCGGGGCACGCTGCTGACCGCAACCGGAACGTTGACCAACAATTATACCAAAGGTACGCCGTCTCTCGTAGCCGATATCTTCGGGGATTGGCGGGAAGAGATGCTGGTGAGAACCGAGGACAGCTCGGCGATCCGCATCTACCTGAGTACCGAGAAGACCGATCGTAAACTGTATACGCTGATGCATGACGCGATGTATCGTGTCGGCATTGCCGGACAGAACAGTGGATACAATCAGCCGTCTTATCCATCCTTCTACATGGCATCGGATATCGACTGGTCGAAGGTTACGCTGCCGAAGTTTCACACGCCCAAGTCGGGTAAAGGTGGAAAATAAGAATTAATAGGTGAGAAGTGAAAATGGGAAATGCCATTGGGAAACGTAAATAGTGAAGCTCTGGAGTAACCTCAGTGCGTTTAGGCGTACGGGAGGTTACCCGGAGTTTTTTTTGATATGGCTAAACCGAAACAACAGACGGAATCATCAATTCAAATGTTCAACAGATGCAAAATCTTGAATGGTGTACTTCCCGTTTTCATGAATCAATGTGGTGATGGAGCATTCGGGAATCAACTGACTTTGCATCGTGATAAAATCAGGATGCCAGACGTTAAGCTCATGCTCTGGGAATGTGTTTACCAGAAAATCTGTAATTAACCCGCCATGAGTAACGATAACGATATGGCTATCTGGTGGCTCTACATTCGTCAATTCCGTTAGGAAAGAGGCTAAGCGTTCGCCTGCCTGCTTTGATGAGTCGCCAACGGGTGGGAGGTAGTCTGGATCGCTTGTGCATCGGTCCCACATTGCGATGAATTCTTCAAATGTTTGTTCAGGCAGGTCACCCCAGTTGGTGCGTTCTCGCAGACGCTGTTCTTCCGTCACTGTAACGTTTGTTTGAAGAGCAATATGCGCCGCTGTGTCAATCGCCCTTCGAAGTGAGCTTGCAATGATTTTGGTGACAGGTACGTTAGCCAAATAAAGTGCTGTCGACTTAGCTTGCACTACTCCTTCGGATGTGATGGAAACATCACCGATGCGCTTTTCTTTGACCCCATGTCTCACCAGAAAAAATGTAGTTTTCATCCCTCAAGACCTCCCGCTTATAGATTGGATAAAAATCAAATTGATTAGATTTACAACTAATTATATAGTTATCTAATTTATAATCGCAATGTTTTTCATTTACATGATGCTATACATCGCCGAGACTTGCTACAATGGAGAAAAGTGAGGATTGTTGCAGCAACGGAGGTGCAGGCATTGGAAGCAAAACATTGGACAGGCAGTCTGTTTCAGGAGAAACTGCGCATGGAGGACTATGGACCGCGTTTCTACGCATATTATTACAAGCAATGGGACAACTACCAGATGTCCTATCACGATCATGACTCCACCGAGATCATGTACATTATTTCGGGAATGTGCCGGGTCGATGTACAGATGCCGGATGGCAGCTCGGAACAGGCAGTATTGAAAAAAGGGCAGTTCATTCTGCTGGACGCGGGGGTTCCACACCGTCTGCTGGTGAAAGATGGCGTCCCGTGCCGCATGCTGAATGTGGAATTTGGAGTTGCCAGATCAGAGCCAGGCCAGCCTTCCATTCGCCAGCTCGCGCTGGAAGAGGAAGAAGTCCATGCTTTTCTAACACAAGCCTCGCCTTATCTGGTTTTGCCTGACCCGGAGGAGGTGTACCATATTATGAAAAGCCTGGTGCTGGAGCTGGATCAGCGTGGACTTATGGAGCAAGGACGATCTTCTGCAACCATGCGGATCATCCCGCCGGAGGAACGCTCGCATCATCGCGAAGCCCGTGATTTGAAGTCGCCTGAACAAGGGACGCTGGTACGCACGTTGTTTATCCAACTGCTGGTTCGGGTCGCAAGACTTCGCGGGGAAATCAACCGAAGTGCGCTGGATCAGACGGAATTGTACGTGAAACGGACGATTGAATTCATGCATCACAATATGGATCGAAATATTCAAATGAAGGATATCGCGGCTGCGGTGAATCTGCATCCAGGCTATTTGCACCGTATTTTTCGCCAGCACACAAAGCGCACGCCTACCGATTATCTCACGATGCTACGAATGGAAAAGGCGAAGATGCTGCTGCAACAGACAAATATTCCAATCTCCGAAATTTCCGATTACGTGGGCGTGGGGAGCAGACAATATTTTCATATGTTATTCAAGAAATATACTGGCCGAACGCCGGTTGAATTCCGTTCCTCGATGGAGCGACATGTCAGTCATTATCCCGCTGAAGAATAAATCGTGCAGTTTATCTGGAAAGTACGGCGCGGTGGATGTAAAAGTGAGGATTTTTGACAACCTTGCTGTGAAGAGGTCATGATTTTGATAACGCTTCCTTACAACCCGTTGCTACAATGATTTCATGAAGTGAGATCATTAACCGGGGCGAATATACTCGGATTACGGGAGGAACTATGCATGTCGTTTAAAGTGGCATTTATCGGGGCAGGCAGTATCGGATTTACACGGGGGTTGCTGCGGGATTTGCTCGCGGTACCGGAATTCAACAATATTGAGATTGCGTTCTGTGATATCAATCAGCACAATCTGGACATGGTTACCGAGCTATGTCAGCGGGATATCCGCGAGAATGGACTGAATATTCAGATTCAGCCGACAACGGACCGGAGAGAAGCGCTCAAGGACGCGAAGTATGTACTATGTACAATCCGTGTGGGTGGGTTGGAAGCTTTTGCAACCGATGTGGATATTCCGCTCAAATATGGTGTAGATCAATGTGTCGGCGATACATTGTGTGCAGGTGGGATCATGTACGGACAGCGCGGAATTGCCGAAATGCTCGACATCTGCAAAGATATTCGTGAGCAAAGCGCACCGGATGTGCTGCTCCTCAATTATTCCAACCCGATGGCTATGCTGACATGGGCCTGCAACAAGTACGGTGGCGTGCGTACGATCGGACTATGTCATGGCGTACAGCACGGGCATCACCAGATTGCGGAAGCGTTTGGACTGAAAATGAATGAAGTGGATATTGTATGTGCCGGTATTAATCATCAGACCTGGTATATCAAGGCTTCCCATGAAGGTAAAGATCTTACAGGCGATTTGCTCGAAGCCTTCGAGAAACATCCGGAGTATAGCCGTACCGAGAAAGTGCGGATCGATATGCTGCGCCGATTTGGTTATTACAGTACGGAATCGAATGGTCACCTTAGCGAATATGTACCTTGGTACCGCAAACGTCCGGAAGAGATCAAGGACTGGATTGATCTGGGCAACTGGATTAATGGTGAGACAGGCGGATATTTGCGCGTATGTACAGAGGGTAGAAATTGGTTTGAGACTGATTTCCCGAACTGGATGAAGGATGAGCCGATGCAATTTATTGCGGAAAAACGAGGCGGGGAACATGGTTCCTACATTATAGAAGGGTTGGAGACGGGACGCGTATACCGCGGACACTTTAATACCGTCAATAATGGTGTGATCTCCAATCTACCAGATGATGCGATTATCGAAGCACCGGGATATGTGGACCGCAACGGCATTTCGATGCCACATGTAGGCGATCTGCCGCTCGGTCCGGCTGCCGTGTGTAACGTGAGCATTTCCGTACAACGGCTTGCGGTTGAAGCTGCTGTACATGGTGACGACAAACTATTGCGTCAGGCGTTCATGATGGACCCACTCGTGGGTGCGGTATGTAATCCAAAAGAAATCTGGCAAATGGTTGACGAAATGCTGGTCGCTCAAGCCGAGTGGTTGCCGCAATATGGTGATGCGATTGCCGCGGCAGAAGCAAGACTCGCTGCGGGCAACCTGATTCCAACGAAGGAATATGAAGGTGCTGCACGTCTCAAAGTGAAAACCGTTGAGGAGATGCAGCAGGATCGCGACGCCGCCAACAAAAATGCGGGTGAATCGGATAAAGGGAAAGATCGCGAGAAAGTGCAGCAATAGATAGAGGCAGGATGTACAGCAATGCGATATAAACGGAATTTGAAAATTAAGAACAATGAATAAGAGATATAAAGAGTAGACAGGGCCCTCTCCAGTATTGGAGGGGCCCTGTTTGGTTCTATTCTTTCTCAACGACACGAACCACAAACGTAAAAGAAGTATCTCCCAGGCTGATCTGTGAATCTTGAGGGGAAGACCAGCGGACAAATGCTCCGTAATAATGTGTCCCTGGTTCCTTGGGAAGTTGGAAGGTCCCACCCGTTGAAGTAATGGGTTGATTGCGGTTGTCCACATATTCAGAAATACTTATCACATCCGGGGGGATGTCTATGCCCATGTCTATGGATAATTCCTCACCGACAAGAACTTGGACCGGACTTTTGTCTTCAAAATTTAGGCTAGCATAGTCAGCACATATACCTCCCCAGCAATAACTGCCCTGTACAGCTGGAATAGAGATGCCGCTTTCGCTCTGGATAGTTGGCGTAGGCAGTTTCTGAGGTAAGTTGGGCTCCGGTTCCTGAGCCTGTTTTGATCCCATTTCGGTTTCCTTTGCAACTGTCGGTGGGAGTGAGGCAGTTTCGTTTGTACCATTAATTGAAGTAGAATTACAGCCGGATAATATCAGCAATGTTGTAAGGAACACGAATGAAGTTATCGTTCTCATAGTGATGAAGAATTTTATTTTATCCACCTCCCTAATATCTTCCAGACGAAGAACAAGAGAAGAATGTTGCTCATTGGAATGCATATTTACCATGCGATACATATTACCTTTACAGACATAGTAATATGTCTTATAGTATACCCAGGATTGAAGAAAGTCGGTGAATCTGGCAGATGGATGAACAAGCGATTAACAGTGACCTAATTCGAGGCAACATTGACCCCATTATTCTGAGTGTACTTATACCGAAGGATAACTACGGCTATAGCATTATTAAGGAAATCTATCGCAAGAGTGGAGAACGGTTTGAATTAAAGGAACCGACACTCTATTCCAGTCTGAAAAGGCTGGAGAAGAGTGGATATGTGGAATCCTACTGGGGGGAAGAGACCCAGGGAGGACGACGCAAATATTACCGGATTACAACGCAGGGGCAGGAAGCTTATAAACAGCAAGTTCACGCTTGGCACGCAGCCAAAACATTGATTGACTGCATGATTATTTCCGGGGAAAAGGGAGATGAAGGGATATGACATTGGAAGCTCGCATTACCCGCCATGTGAATCGTCTGTTCAATCATGGGCAGGGCACATTGGCTAATCAAGAGTTAAAAGAAGAGATTCACAGTAATCTCGCTGCACGAATCGAAGATTATATGGAGCAGGGTATGGACGAGGAGCAGGCATTTCAGACTGCCATTCAGCATGTAGCTGGCATGGAGCAGATCATGAGTGATCATCGCAGGGTTCAACGCGTTCCTTATTGGACGGCGGTGTTGCAGTCTGCCTTGATCTATAGCCTTATCGCCTGGATCATCACCATTCCAATGAGAGTCATGGTCCAGGGCGCAACCATTAACAATTTGCTTATGATCATAAGTGTGATCGTGGCCGGAACGTATGTGTTTTACATGTTGAAAAATAAAAATACTTCCGCTGATTCAGAGGACACCACCGTTATTCGAACACCTGTGTTCTTGCAATGGACGCGCAGAGTGTGGTGGTTATGGGCAGGGCTCATCGTTGTGTTATGGGGTACACAGGCGGCGCTTCGATTTGGAAGCAACATCTGGTATAGCCGACCGATACAGGTAGAGGGGCCCTATCAATTTGCGGTAATCGCGATTGCTTTTGCCATACCTTTATTAAGTATTATTATTCCTTTGATCGTGCAGAGGGCGTATCGGATTGTAGGCAAGTATGAGGTAGGTGATGTCATATGACAGGAAAGAATAAATGGATTATTGCATTGGTCATGCTCGGTATTTTTGGTGTTATTGTGGTTGAGGGCATCGTTAATCCGAGAATAGAGGCGAAGCAGTCGCAGTATGAAGCAGAGCAGCAAGATCCGTTGACCCATGATTTTGCGGCATTAGCGAAATATCGCAGTGCTTATATGGGAGACTTCTCCAATCTCAGCCATTTAAATCAAGCTCTGCCCCTAAGCGAGCAATTGAATGGGTATCAGTTGTATCCAGAGACTTTTACGGCTCAGATCAATTACAGGATGGATACCAGCGAGATGAAGCCCGAAGCGTTGGAACGAATACTTGTATATAACGCTGCCGCCAATTTTGTGTGGATTGATAATTTGGAGCATGTGCTTTATTCATTTGAGAATGTTCAATATACTTTGAGCCGTGAGGCTGCCCAGCGATGGGCCAGAACGGAACTGAAGACCCTCCAGGGACCGGAGGAGTGGGATGCAACGGTACGCAAAAAGCTGGTGGAGCCCATACAAGTGAAAGAAGCTTTTTCACAAATTGTTGACAATTAAGCTGATTCAAAGATAAGGAAAAGGTAAGAGGCTCGACTCTTCTCCTATGCTATGTTATTATAAGACTCTGATAACGTGGTAACGAACTAAAGCGTTTGTGTTTTGGTTATAGACATGGAGGGGTTAGAGAGATGAGAAAACAAGCGATATTTCTATTATTGATCAGCATATTCATGATTGTTGTTGCGGGATGTTCCAGCTCGGGAAGCAAAGATGATAATGCCATTATTGTGGGGATAGATGATAAATTTGCTCCAATGGGCTTCCGGGATGACAAGAATGAAATTGTAGGTTTCGATATTGATTACGCAAGAGCAGCAGCGGAGAAAATGGGGAAAGAGATTACGTTCCAGCCCATTGACTGGTCTTCCAAAGAATCGGAGTTGAACAGCGGCCGAATCGACCTGATCTGGAACGGGTACACGATTACGGATGAGCGGAAAGATAAAGTGCTGTTCACGAAGCCGTATCTGGAGAACAGCCAGGTTGCAGTCACACTCGCGGACTCCCCGATCACGAAGCTGGATGAGCTGGATGGCAAAAATGTAGGCTTGCAGGCCCTGTCCTCTGCGGCAGATGCACTCGCGGCAAGTCCTCTGAAGGATAAAGTGAAGGCTTCCGAATTCCCGGACAACGTACTGGCCCTGACCGATCTCAAGACCAAACGTTTGGATGCTGTCATCATCGACGAAGTGGTCGCGAGATATTACATGTCCAAGGAAGAGGGAACGTTCAAACTGCTGGATGAATCCCTTGCTCCGGAACAATACGGCATTGGTGTGAAAAAAGGCAATGAGGAACTGCTGAATCAGCTGCAAAAAGCATTGGATGAGTTGAATGCCGATGGCACAGCAGCCGAGATTTCCACCAAATGGTTTGGCGAAGATGAAGTTTTGAAATAGGTCCAGGCACTTGCCTGACATATGTAAACAACATGACCCCGGATTCCAAAATGGAGCAAGTCTCCTGCGGAATGCGGGGTTAACAGATTAGAGGAGCCGATTACGATGAGTTGGGAATATCTATGGGGCGTCATGAAGCCAATGCTTGAAGGGGCACAGACCACGATCTTTTTATTTTTGCTGGCCATTATAGTGTCTGTACCACTTGGATTTGGAGTAACCTTATTGATGAAAAGCCGATTCAAGCCGTTGGCATGGATCGCTCATACGTACGTATATGTGATGCGGGGAACGCCGCTGATGCTTCAGCTGTTGTTCTTTTGCTTCGGTCTGCCGCTGCTTCCAGGGGTAGGGGAGTATCTTGTATTTGACCGTTTCACGGCGGCAGCGCTGGCCTTTATTTTGAATTATGGTGCGTATTTTGCCGAGATTTTCAGAGGTGGATTGCTCTCGATTGATAAAGGACAACATGAAGCTGCACAGGTACTGGGTCTAGGCAAATGGCAGACGATGACGAAAGTCATCATCCCGCAGATGTTTCGGGTAGCGTTACCTGCCACTGCAAATGAATCCATAAGCCTTATTAAAGATACGGCGTTGCTGTATGCAGTTGCTGTACCTGAGCTGCTGCATTACGCACAGGCCGCAGTAAACCGGGATTTCCGTCTGACACCATTTCTGATTGCAGCTATTATGTATTTGCTGATGACCATGGTACTCACCTTGTTCTTCAAGGCACTGGAGAAACGTTATATATTTGAGTAAAAGCGCACGGAACAGAAGTTTATGAAGTTATCCAATCTCATCAATTAAAGGACTGTCTGCATATGACACATATTATAGAAGTGAATCAATTAAGAAAATCATTCGGTACACTTGATGTGCTGAAGCAGGTATCGTTCAACGTGAAGCCGGGTGAAGTCATTGCTGTGATCGGGCCTTCCGGTTCGGGTAAAAGTACGATGCTACGCAGCCTGATTCATCTTGAGGATATTTCGGGTGGCACCATTCGCATTCAAGGTCAGACGCTGGCTGAGAACGGATCGTATGCAGGTGCCGCGGATATCCGGAAGATTACGGATCGCATGGGCATGGTCTTTCAGCATTTCAACCTGTTTCCGCATCTGACGGTACAGGCAAATCTGGAACTGGCACCGAAGACGTTGAAAAAAGAAAGCTCGGCGATCATCCGGCAGCGCAGTCTGGAATTGCTCGGTAAAGTAGGGCTGTCCGACAAGGCGGATGCGTATCCCGCCAACCTGTCCGGTGGACAGAAACAGCGCGTAGCGATTGCACGCGCACTGATGATGCAGCCCGACATTCTGCTGTTCGACGAGCCGACCTCGGCACTCGATCCCGAGCTGACAGGAGAAGTGCTGCGCGTCATCAAGCAGCTGGCACAGGAGAATATGACGATGATGATCGTCACCCATGAGATGAGCTTCGCCCGCGATGTCGCGGACCGTGTCTTCTTCATGGATAACGGCGAAATCGCCGAGGCGGGTCCTCCAGAGCAGATCTTCGGCAATGCCAAGCTGGAGCGTACGCGCACGTTTTTGCAGCGGGTGGAAGTAGAAGGGTAAAGGTTGTTGCACCGGATATAAGCTGGTGCAAATGCCAATCTCCATTGAAATTCCTGGCGGATTCGCACCTCAAAATTTGTCGAAAGCAGTTGGGTTTAAAATAAGAGTATTTTCATTTTTAGAGCGTCTGAATACTGAAAAAAGTTTCTATTATAAAAACGTTAAAAACGAGCCTTTAGAATCGCTTCTAAGGCTCGTTTCGCGTTCAGTAATCTTATTTGACATTCTATACTTTGATATGATTACGAACCCATGAGTTCAATTTTAACTGTGTTTGATCCAGATGGTTTGCCAATGCTAGCCCAGGCACGATATGTCAATTCCACTCCCTTATTGGCGGGAGCTGTATCTGTTACTCTTACAATAATGGATTGATTGTTGGATAGGTTGGTCACCTTAATAAATTTGTTTCTATAAGTCGTACTCCAACTGTTTGTAGATGTTATTGCACAAGTCAGATCAACGGGGTGAAGCACTTCTCCATTCCCAACTGAAACGTTCAAAATATTTTGATATGCTGTCAAATCACTGTAACCTGAGCAGGAAGAGGAGGTTGTTCCAGCGGAAGTTCCCTGGCATGGATGACCATAAAATGCGCAATGTGCACTGGATGAAACAACGCTCTGAACATTTATACCCGTATTACTTGGCACAACTAATGGTTTCAATGGATTATCATTTGCTGCACTCGCGAAATTAGGGTTAACTGCTGCACGAATAGCATTCGCAGTTGTAAGAGCATAAAGCCATGGGATGGCTCCTGTAGCCGTCAAAATAGCTGTTTGACCGATTCCTCCACTGTTGGTCCAATTCGTGGGTTCATAAAGCTTAGCAGGGTACTGTTTCCACCCATCACTACTGTTCGTGTCATATAAATAGGTCACTTGTCCGGTGTTCTTGCGGACAAGAGGACACGATACGACATATTCACCATTAGCATAGGATGGAGTGATAAAGTCTAAATCACGGTTAGGATCCGAGAAAATATAGTTTAAACGAGTTTTGATCGCGTCTGCTCGAGAAAAAGTATCTCCAAGAATATATTTACCATTTATATAAAGCCCATAGATATCGCCGGTAATTTGAGAAGTTGTCGCTGTATTTGCCATAATTTTATTCCTCCAAAGTTGTATTGAAAGAATGGGGGCGTTTGTTCCGAGATAGGTCCCCTCTATCAAGTAACAAACAATCTTTCTAAAGATATAATATCATATAGCGTAACGTTACGCAATATAAAAAACAAAAAAAGCCATTTGGCTTTTTAAGATAAGTGCTGCAGTTTTCCATCTTCAATTTTCCATCTGGAAAGGTTACCCTGTGTCACTTCTGCTTGAAATGTATTGGTTTTGGAGTCATAAATGACTACAGGTGCATTCATGATTTTGTTCAGATCCATTGCTTGAATCTTTTTATCCACAAACTTATAAATGGTCGTTTCAGCAGCCGTACCCTCAGTAGCGACAATTTCCTTAATTCCATCCTGATCAATATCAGCCTCAACCGTATGAGCACCTATACGTAAAAGTTTTGGTGGCATGGAATCAGTGGATATATAATCTGTAATGGGGCTGTTGGCACCATCTGAACCTGTAATTTTTATATATGATTTAGATAGAACATCAACGCTATCAATAGTGAAATCGCTCACTTCACTAGCTCCAGAATAACCAATTTTACCGACATCATAGCTATTAAAATTTTTAACAAGGGATGCCAAAATTCCTTCTTTATCTGTATCTGATTGATAAATTTCTATGGTTACATGATCCAGTATTTTGCTTGTAATAATCGTGCGGTTCTTTGAAAGATTGATCTTATTGAGTGGTGTCATGTTAACTTCTTCATAGCTTAGGTTAAAGGAGCTTGGAGAACTAGTTTCGGCTGTGTCAGACTGGGATGTTGGACTTTGTTCATTTACAGTTACATTAGCAGGAAGGATTTCATCTTCCCCATTACATCCTGTGATTAAACAAAGCAAGGCAAGCTCGGCTAATACCAATTTTTTCATTTTGTTTGCACAACTCCTTTTATCTATATTTTCCCACATCCAAAGAAGGTAAAGGGTTTAAATATGGTTACAACTTATAGACGTTATGTTTACCATTTTTGTTCAAATTTCTCTTTCCAAAATATTCTTTATTTTTTTAAAAAAATCGGAATATTTACAAATAATGGAGCATATTTTTCCAGCGAATCAAGTATAATAAGACTACTTAACAAACAGGGAGGATTTACCTTTGGATCAACGTCAGAATGATGTGGATCGTTATTATAGCGATCCACTTCCGCCACCACCTTATGTAGTACCAAAAACCAATAGCAAGTCTATCGCAGCGCTTGTCCTAGGAATTTTGTCAATCATGATTCCATATTTGGGATTTCTGATTGGGATTGTCGCTATCGTATTTGCATCTATTTCTCTTAAGGAAATCAGGCTTCGCATGGAACAGGGAAGAGGACTCGCCATTGCTGGTCTCGTTTGTGGCATCATTGGCACGGCGATATATGCGATTATCATTTTGTTCCTGTTGGTTGCATTTGCCGCATTCTCTAGTGGTGAGGTTTCTTCTACATATTAGGATCGAGGAATGAGGAAGGGCGATCTACATTTTTGTCTCTTCACTAAAAAAGCAAGGCCGTGTATAAGCAAACACCCGCTGTTGTTGTGGCGAGGACGTTGCTTATAACATGCCTTGCTTTTTATTTTCCATCTTATACGTGAAGCACTGCCTCACTATTTACTTCTTCAATCTCATTCGTGCGATGCATCATGAAATAGGCAAAGGTAGCCGCCAGACCAATCACCGCAAAGATGCACAGAATACCGATCTGATCCCATGCTACACTGAACTGTCCACTCGAAATAACAGCTTTATACCCGGTTACTGAATAGGTCATTGGCAGCCATGGATTGAAACCTTTCAGCCAGTTCGGAATGAGCTCCAACGGGAATGTACCCGCACTGGTGGTCAATTGAAAGATTAACATCAGGATCGCCAGGAAGCGGCCGGGATTCTCCAACCAAGTAACCAGAGCCTGAATGATGTACATGAAGGTCAGGCTGGTAACGAAACTGAATAAAAGGAACAAAGGCACGCTTTGAACTTCTAGGCCCAAGCCAGACAAGACAAGCCAGGAAGCGAGCAGGGATTGCACGGCACTCATGATTGTGAAAGCCAGTGTTCTGCTCACAAAACGATTCCAGCCACTCGCATCGGTAACCGAGCTGCTGCGTGTTGGTACAACCAGCGTTGCAATCAATGCCCCGACAAACAGCCCCAATGACAGAAAGTATGGAGAGAATCCTGTACCATAGTTGGGCACTTCGTTATGTTTGTGTTCATCCACTTGAACGGGCTCTGCATACATCGTTACGAGTTCATCCGTCTTTTTCACACTGCCCGTTTGATCCGCGGCATCATTCAGTTTGGTGGCAAGCTCACCAGAGCCGTCGGTCAACTTGGCTGTACCTTCTTTTAAATCTCCTGCGCCGTTATCCAGCTTGCGGGAACCATCGGCAATGGTGGTGATTCCGTCTGAAAGTTGGTTCAACCCATCAACCAGTTTTCCTGCACCTGTGTTTAATTGACTCGAACCCTCTGAAAGTTTGGCTCCGCCAGCAGCTGCTTCGGCCAATTTGGAGTTGAATTGTTGAAGGCCTGTTTCAAGCTGCACCTGTCCAGCAGACAATTGCGTTGCTCCTTCTAAAAGCTGCTGCTCACCCTGCACTAACTGGCTGCTGCCTTGATGCAGCTGTTGCTGCGCAGCTTGCAGGCTTTGGCTGCCTTCGAGCAATTGCTGTCCGCCTTGATATACCTGTTCGCTACCAGCAGCAACAGCCTGGCTTGCTGCCAGCAACTCCTGTACAGCCGGGTTAGCAGCTAACTCTGGACTGGCCTCAGCTAATTGGGCAAGACCTTGTGCAACGGCCTTGGCACCTTCACTTACTTTGCCACTGCCTCCGACTGAAGTCTGCAATCCCGCGGTCAGCTTGGCGCTGCCTTCCTCGGTTGCTGCCAGCCCGGCATCCAATTTTGCGGCTCCTTCCTTAGTGGATTGAATACCAGCCTGTAACTGTTTGCCGCCAGCTTCAGCCTGTGCTGCTCCGTCACCGAGCTTCGTACCTGCTGCCGCTAGTTGGGACAAACCATTAGAAAGAGAGCTGGCTCCCGCATGAAGCTCACCAATACCTTGAGCCAAGGTGCTCGTGCCTTCCTTTAACGGGGCAATACCTGTTTCGAGTTTGTTGGTTCCATCGGCCAGTTTAGACAGGTTCTCTTTAAGCTTGGAGGCACCTTCATCTAGCTTAACCGCACCCTCGTTGATCTGACCTGCGCCATCTCCGGCATCCGCCAAACCGCTAGAGATCTTCTCCACCTGGTCGAGCAACGTTTCGGTATACGATTCCGTCACTTTGGCAGAGACTTTGGATTTGATCTGTTTGACCGCTGTCCCGCCAATCTGACCCGCTAGGAAGTTGTATCCTTCATTGGGTTCATAGATCAGCTCTGCCGGCTCGGGATGGTCATCCATCAGAGTGGTTGCTTTTGCAGAAAAATTCTCCGGAATAACAATCGTCATGTAATACGTGTTGTCTTCCATGCCTTTTTCGGCTTCTTCTCGGGTCACGAATTGCCAGTTGAAGTCGTCACTCTTTTTCAATTCATCGACTAGATTCTGTCCGACTTCCAGCGATTTGTCATTGTAGGTTGCCCCCTGATCCGTGTTGACCACGGCGACAGGCAGTTCATTCATTTTGCCGTAAGGGTCCCAGAACGCATTGAGGAACAGACCGCTATACAGTACCGGAATGAACAGCACCACAAGAATCGGAATAAATACTTTTGGTTTCTTGAAGGCGGATTTCAAATCCTGCCCAAATACAGTGAATGATTTCATCATGTTCTCTCCCCATCATTACGCGACTCTGTTGCTATATCTATCTCTAATCGATAAAGGATTCAGCACACTTCTTTCTTTATGTAGGGGATAATCCACTTTTGAGAAAGAGGCCTACAAAAGCCTTGATTTGCTCCTTGTGCAGCGAAGGATGCCCTTTGTTCCAATCGGATGTTAAGGTGACATAGAGTTTCAGCAGGACAAAAGAGACCAGTTTGGGATCATCCTCTCGAATCTGCTGTAGTTCCATGGCGCGCTGAACTTGGCGTTCCAGATATTCGAGAATGGCCGTCTCTACTTTCTGCAGTCCTTCTTTCGCTTGAGGCGTGCCGAACTCATTCACCTCCTGAAACAGCTTAATCAACAGCTCGTGTTCCTCCCTGTACTCCAGCAAAGCGTCCATGCTCTGGTGTACATTTTCAAGAAATGGATTGTCGTCCTGTACAGTTTCTTCCGTGATCTGTCTCATATCAGCTATGATCGAGTGGAGAATCTCTCCGAATAGTTCTTCCTTGTTCTCAAAAAATGTATAGATCGTACCTTTTCCCACGTTGGCCAGTCTCGCAACTTGCTCCATTGTGGTGGCTTTGTATCCAAACAGCGCGAACGATTTCTCAGCAGAGTCAATGACCTGCTGCCTTCGATCGATTGTTCTCATGGTATAAGCACCTCCTTGTTGTATGGAATGTTAAAGGGTAAATTCGAAATTGACTTAATTACTAATTTGGTCAATTGGTCGTTTATAACTGTAGCACTCGAACAGGTAGAGTGGATGTGATCTTTGTCATGGTGTGGATGGGGGGATGAAAAAGGTTATTTAGGGGAATCGGTATGTGACTCAGCCAGGTGCGAATGTAATGCTCACATGAAAACCCTGGGGGATTCGCACCTCATATTTTGTCGAAAAGGGGTATTTTATTGCCTTTTGGCAAAAGACAGATAGGAATAGATTGAATTATGATATGGAAAGTCATAGAATAATAGTGAAAAAACGTGTTTTTGACGGATCAGATCGTTAAGATACGTGTTTTTTCGCTGTCGCACTCCGTATGGAGTGCGTGGATTGAAATCGTTGTCATCTCGTTGACACCTCCGTAGTATAAGTCGCACTCCGTATGGAGTGCGTGGATTGAAATCTAAATGTGTCCAATTAATTACGTAAATTGGAATGTCGCACTCCGTATGGAGTGCGTGGATTGAAATTCTCCAGGATGTAGTCCTCGACCGCTTGCCGATAAGTCGCACTCCGTATGGAGTGCGTGGATTGAAATCAATAGTTCGACCGATACCTCTTGTCCGATTAAAGTCGCACTCCGTATGGAGTGCGTGGATTGAAATTGCTCCGGCTGTGATCGTTGTGCCTGCGATAGTTGTCGCACTCCGTATGGAGTGCGTGGATTGAAATGTCTTGGCCGCGATAATGACGCCGGTGACTTCGCCGTCGCACTCCGTATGGAGTGCGTGGATTGAAATCCTTTCCGCGCATAAACTACGAGGTCGCCGCCGCGGTCGCACTCCGTATGGAGTGCGTGGATTGAAATGCCATCTAAGTAACCTCCTTCGTTTGTCTTCGCTCGTCGCACTCCGTATGGAGTGCGTGGATTGAAATTCCCTAACCGCGCGATTGCTCCGTCAAGTGCATCTGGTCGCACTCCGTATGGAGTGCGTGGATTGAAATTGTCTCTTTTGTGCGCTGACCCGACAGATGCAGGTCGCACTCCGTATGGAGTGCGTGGATTGAAATTATGATCTGTAGTGGGCTCGAACCACTGACCCCTAGTCGCACTCCGTATGGAGTGCGTGGATTGAAATGCCTGTGCCTCCAGCGAAGCAGTAGGATCGGAACGTCGCACTCCGTATGGAGTGCGTGGATTGAAATTGAATCGGAAGACAGGGAATTAAGAAACTCTTCGTCGCACTCCGTATGGAGTGCGTGGATTGAAATCGCTTGATCAGGTCGATGACCCTCGCCCCATAACAGTCGCACTCCGTATGGAGTGCGTGGATTGAAATCTCGGTGAAACCTTGATCATCGCCAGCGAAGTGACGTCGCACTCCGTATGGAGTGCGTGGATTGAAATCATATCCTCAATGGTTGTATCGGATTCGCAATTAGTCGCACTCCGTATGGAGTGCGTGGATTGAAATATTCGTTGCATCCATACCAGTAATATTTGCGCGGCCGTCGCACTCCGTATGGAGTGCGTGGATTGAAATATCTTCACCCGTCTTAATCAATGGCAGGACATCAGGTCGCACTCCGTATGGAGTGCGTGGATTGAAATACACTTGAACTTACAAGTGCGAATGCGTCTTTATGTCGCACTCCGTATGGAGTGCGTGGATTGAAATCGTTTTTGTCCTCTGATCCCGTGTAGAGGCAAACCGTCGCACTCCGTATGGAGTGCGTGGATTGAAATTTTCCAGCCGAGATCGTACACTACAATATCTTTGGTCGCACTCCGTATGGAGTGCGTGGATTGAAATATGTAATAGATAACCGATGCAGGATCATCGTTGCAGTCGCACTCCGTATGGAGTGCGTGGATTGAAATACCTGCCGTTGTTTTCTCAGCGTTCATGGCTGTACGTCGCACTCCGTATGGAGTGCGTGGATTGAAATCATCGCATAACGCAAAGCGTCCATTGTGTGGTTGAAGTCGCACTCCGTATGGAGTGCGTGGATTGAAATTCCAAATGCAGCATATTACGAGGCGTTTATCAAGTCGCACTCCGTATGGAGTGCGTGGATTGAAATCTATCAAGGCCTTTAACACATAATTTTTTTTAGCGTCGCACTCCGTATGGAGTGCGTGGATTGAAATATCGCAGTGCGGACACGCCAGGTGGTATTGCTCCAGTCGCACTCCGTATGGAGTGCGTGGATTGAAATTCTGACAAGATGGCACACTGGAGAGTGACGCTATCGTCGCACTCCGTATGGAGTGCGTGGATTGAAATCTTGAAGATGGGATAAGTGTTGAGACACAGCGAGGTCGCACTCCGTATGGAGTGCGTGGATTGAAATGCTACTGTGATTTAAATCTGCTTGTTAGTCATACTGTCGCACTCCGTATGGAGTGCGTGGATTGAAATCAAAGAAGTGAAAATGATGATAGAGACGCATTTATCGTCGCACTCCGTATGGAGTGCGTGGATTGAAATCGTAATAGTGGAAAGACAATGGATGCAGGCGATTGGTCGCACTCCGTATGGAGTGCGTGGATTGAAATTCTCACTATAGGTTTTTCTTATATACGGTATCCAGTCGCACTCCGTATGGAGTGCGTGGATTGAAATTATTCCCGTTACTAAAGAGATGGACAGCAAAAAAGTCGCACTCCGTATGGAGTGCGTGGATTGAAATAGTGATCAACTATGAAGCCATCAGACTTGAGTATGGTCGCACTCCGTATGGAGTGCGTGGATTGAAATTACTGACGCTGCTGCATACTCATTGTTAAATTGAGTCGCACTCCGTATGGAGTGCGTGGATTGAAATTTTATGGATGACACAACTATAAGTGAGGTGAACAGTCGCACTCCGTATGGAGTGCGTGGATTGAAATTATTAAATATGTCTCTTTGTTCGAAAAACTAAGGTCGCACTCCGTATGGAGTGCGTGGATTGAAATAGTAATCGCCAACTCCGAGGAACAAGCCAAAACGTGTCGCACTCCGTATGGAGTGCGTGGATTGAAATAAAGTGCCTATTGAGCTAGACAAGCAGCGAAACGTCGCACTCCGTATGGAGTGCGTGGATTGAAATAAAAATGCCAGCTCAGCCATTTATATATCCATCATGTCGCACTCCGTATGGAGTGCGTGGATTGAAATCTCACGTCCAACGTTAAATCAGGTACCGATCAGGAGGTCGCACTCCGTATGGAGTGCGTGGATTGAAATTGGAGCGATCCTTTGTCAGTCGCCGGGTTCGGGGCGTCGCACTCCGTATGGAGTGCGTGGATTGAAATATATGCGGTACCCGGTACCGTAGACTCTGTATAGCGTCGCACTCCGTATGGAGTGCGTGGATTGAAATCGCCAGGTCGAACGTCATCATCGCCATCGTCGTAGTCGCACTCCGTATGGAGTGCGTGGATTGAAATCATTTGTCTAACCCAATGTACACTCAGAATGTGGTAGTCGCACTCCGTATGGAGTGCGTGGATTGAAATATGTTTTCGGATTTTAAAGCATCAAGATTCGCGTGGTCGCACTCCGTATGGAGTGTGTGGATTGAAATTGGTTACGATCAAACTGAGCACCCATCCGTTGGAGTTGCACTCCGCATGGAGTGCGTAGATCAGGAGGAAGATAGAAAATATACAAAGGGGGCCAAAATGTATACGTTGAAATTGGAGGATACAATGGATATACCTGAACGTGGTATCGTTCTTATATGCAGCGCTGTAGGTTTAGAGTTCCAATTATATTCCTTGAAAAAAATTAGTGTGTTTAAAAATTTTGGTACACAGTATAGATAAACCACCTGTTGAGTGCGAAGTGATAGATGTGAGCTTGTCTTTTTCGATTACTGAACGCCCGATTGTGGGGATTAATATTTGAGGGAGATTGAACCTTAATAGAATTAAGAGAGGCTCTTTTATTCAAAAGTTATAAGAAATGATATTATATGTGCAAGATCAGGATAATATGAATTACTGCTATCAAAAAGTAATGATCTGAATTCGTAAAGAATGAACATCAAATTATCTTAATTGGAAAGGAGCATCGGATGTGATTTTAAATATCTTAGATCAATGTGAAATGTAGGCAAGTTAATCTCTATAAAGTAAACCCGCACAAACAAAACTCCTTTTTTTCAATTTCACTAAAAAGAATAGTCTCTCGCATCGTATAGATTTGAGATATCCACTTAAATTTACTCCTCTATAAATTCAACAACTTCTTCAATGCGACATTGTAGGTCTTCGCAAATACGTGCAATCACACTTAGTGCAACAAACTCTCCATTAGACATTTTGGCTAGAGTAGAAGGTGAAATACCTAGTTGAGTACGCAGGTAAGTTTTAGTCTTGTCCTTTTTAATTAGAGTTATCTCCATTGGTTTATAGCTAGGTTTTAATGCCATCATTAACCCTCCAAGAAAAAGTGTGTATATACGTGTATTTTATTGAATATGGACTATAAATACAAGAAGTCGTACTTTTTGTACAAATTGGTATTGAATAAAAATCTAACTTGTTGTACTATATGTATAGTAAATCGAACTTTTAGTTCATTAAAAATAATTTATTTATTTTTGTAATATGGAGGCGATATCTCAGAATGAAGGATTACTATGCATGAAAAATGATCTTTGATTTAAGTAGATATATTAGAAAATTGTGAGGCTTTGCTGAGGCTCTACGGAACAAACATATAATTATACTAATCTAGTAAGTTACAGAAATAATGAGATTTTGATAACGATTTAATGAAAAGAGGTGTTCCTGAGTATGTCAGATCGTATTGAATTAGCTTCTGTAGTGATAGGTCCTTTTGATGACGTTCAGGATTTTTATATTTACCAAGGATATGTCATGAATGAAAGTTATATCTTTTTCCTTGACGAAGGTACGCTATGGCTGCGGCATGTGCATAAAGTTGCTCACGTAGATCACTTATATATTAATGGAGATACCGGAGGGATAATTCTCGCCGAACACACCAAAGGAAATGTAAAAGAATTGGTAGACTCAATCATAGATAGATTGTGTGGCATGAATGCTTTGACATTTCTCACGGATGTCTTATTGTGGACTCCAGAACGTGTTGATATGAACTTGAAGCTTGATCGATTTCAATAAGAAACTGATATTATATTATGATACGATGGGCATAGTAGCATTATAAAATGAGATCAAATACATTGAATATTGTCCTTGGTTCTTTAGATGTTGAACTATGAAAATAAATATTCTTAAAGTAACAAAGATTAGACCTGTAAAAAGCTCTATTTAATGGTGCGAATGTTAAGCTCACATAAAATCTCTAGGAGATTCGCACCTCGAAAATTGTCAAATAAGCTATTATTGTCCCCTTTTCGCAACATCATTCTTGAATTAATTGGATTATTTGTATTAGATGAATTTATTATCATTACGAAATGACAGAATAACGTTAAAATATACTTTTTTGAAACGAATATACGTTACTTTCTGCTGTCGCACTCTACATGAGTGCGTGGATTGAAATACAATGCAAATTGATAGTGAACCAGTCCAAGAGTTGTCGCACTCTACATGAGTGCGTGGATTGAAATGCAAGGGCGAGCCCTTGAGCCAGCGGAGCGAAATAGTCGCACTCTATATGAGTGTGTGGATTGAAATTCTTGTGCTTCGAATATAAAGTTGATGCTGTACGTCGCCCTCCTTATGGAATGCAAATCGAATCCCTAAAAAAGTCTTACCTTTCTCATGCTAAGCATGGGTAAGAGGGTAGGATTTTTTTATTTTAGAGAAATAAAAAATATTGAGTATAGAAATGTTCTATTCATGCAGCATATTTTAAGGTTTTTTGCTAAACAATAGATTTGACCTATGGTAGAAAAATCAATATAATGTTATTAATTGTAAAATAAGGAGGAAGGGTATGTCGAGGTATTATGATGGATACGGATTAGACTCGACTGTGACACTTCTCAGAATAGCTTATGGTCTTGACAACTGGAGAGAGGTCGTTAAGTTAGGTGAAACACTTTATGAAGAATCACTTCGTATATATAATTTACAAATGTTGACTAAGGAACAGGACATCGTTGAAATACATACACAGCGGGCAATAGTATATTACATTGGATACAGTCGTTTGATGCAAGGAATAGCGTATCAAAAACTGCTAGAGTTTGATAAAGCACGGGAATGCGTATTGCAATACAGTGACTTCCAGTGGATTAAATTGACTAATCAAGAGACACTTAATGAAATAGAATTTTATAGCGATATAGCCACAATCAATTTAATTGTTTTGGATTTACTTGAGGGTAATGCTACAAAGCTTGATGAATACGTGGCTTACATTCAAAAGTCAAAAGGTGAGATTATATCTGGATTATTGACTTTGCTTGAAGCCAATCGTTTAAATAATTTACCTATTAAGAAGTTAGAGTATCTATTTGAAGAACATCGTTCGATTGGTGATACTACCGTAATGTCGGATATTGATATCTCATATTATCTTAAATTTAGTTTTGAGTTGGCGCTGTATTATACCCGAAGTAATAATGATCCCGATGCAATCGATATCTTACTCAATTGTTTGGCAATATCTCCTAAGATTAATCATAATAAGATAAAATATGTAGCGCTTTTTGAAAAAATCAGAGATCAGGCTACACATGCACAGATTAGCTTTTACAAATCTATCTTAGAGGGGATGTTATGATGAAGAAAAGAAATGCTCTAAATATGTTGTATTCAATTGTTTTGGCAACGTTAGTAGCACTCCCGATTGAGAGTATAATGCAGTTATTTAATCATGGCGTTGGCCATTAATTTTCAAATAATCGACTGAATAAAGAAAATCTATCCAAAGTATAGACTGTACCCTATAGAGGAGACACTTTAAAAAAGTCTCTCTATGGGGTATTTTTGTTGTATGCAACGATTTGAGACAAGGGATGAAGATCAACCCATGTGTAAAAAAAATTACAGAAAAGATTCACCTGCTCCAAGTAGAGAATGAACTCTTAAAAAAGATTTGCATGGCCAAACGGAGGTGGAACCACGAGTTAAACTAGCGCCTAGTCTTCGATTCAGGGTTGATCCGAACCGTGATTGAGAAATAGGCGAATGGTGAGTTATTTGTGTGGATGGGTTTGATATTATTTAAATCTTCTGCTATATTGTAATTGTATTTAAGTCGCATTTCTCTGAATTGCGTGGATTGAAAATGCTAAATTGTCATTGTGGAGTTTTGTTGCAAAAGGCGCATCCTTTAAGAGGATGCGCAAGTTATTATTAAAATTGTGAAGTACATAAATAGCACAAAATTAAGAGAATATATGGTTTCACTAACCTATAAGAAATCAAGGAGGGGAATATGTGATAAATGGATTTTATTTAGACGAGTCTGGAAATAATGGATTTGGAGATATGCAACAACAACCTGTAGTTTGTTATGGTGGGATTTTAGTTCCTAACACCAGTGTTATAGGTCTTGAACGTGATTTTGAAGCACTGTCCTTTAAAGCAGCTTTGCAAATTAAAGGTGAGATAAAAGGATTGACAAGTAAACAGGTTAATACGTTACCATTCTTTCAAAAGTATGAAATACACAGTAAGTCTTTCTTTGATGGGGACGATCTGTATTCCAAAATTCCGATCAATGATCGGTTTAAGCTCGCTGAAGAAATGTTAGAGCTTATTGATCGACATGGAGGTAAAGTGCTTGCCTCTGTAATTAATAAAAATACATATAAACAAAATACAGGTGATACAGGTCATACTAACATGCACCAGCTTGGAATGAGTAATTTAATTCAATTAATAGAAAAGGAACTCATTCAAAGGAATGAAACAGGAGTTGTTATTCCTGACAACGGACGCGACGAAGAGAGAGAACTCTTAATTCAAGTTATCCGACAGGAGACGACCAGCGATCGTATATATAATAGCTCTTTCCTTCAGAATTCACACCATTGCCAGTTAGTACAGTTAGCCGACATCATTGTATTTCTTACAACTGTCTTTTTTCGATTCCAATATGGATATGCGCCTCGTAAAGCAAATAATAAAGAATTAATAGAACTATATCAAAAAAGGATAGCTCCTTTGTCCCCAACAGTATGGGAGTACAGGTGATTACAATTAAGGGAGCATACCATTGTACGCTCCCTTAATGTGGTCGAACCAATGTGCGGCCACATATATAGTATACCCAATATTGGACTTCAATATGACAATACAAAAAGGGAAACTTCATATTAGGTCGGACCAATGTACGAGTTAACATGAAGTTTCCCTTATAGGAAAGTTAATTAGGTCGAACCAATGTGCGAGTCAATTAACTTTATCTAACAATATTATACTCTGTAACTGAATCCGAGTCAATGATATAACAAGTTTAACACTACTTGATAGGGGTAGAAACTAAGGATTTTTTTGGGTAATAAAAAAGGAGTTTGTCGTCTGAAGTCGAAAGGTTAATATAAGTAATTTTCCCAATTAATGAGTATGGGAAACGGATTTGAATCCCTTTTCTGAAAGGAATCGAGGCTTAATGACCTTTATTGCACATATCCGTCAAAAAGATGGAGAAATTCAAACTGTTCAGGATCATCTAATAGAGGTTCAACAAGGGGCGGAGCAGGCTGGAGAGAAGATCGGCGTTAAATATTTGGCAGGCATTGCTGGTCTTCTGCATGATATGGGCAAAAATACAGATCTTTTTCGAAACTACATTCAGGAAGCTGTCGCAAACCCGGATGCCCCTCCTCGCAAAGGTTCAGTTGATCATTCGACTGCTGGGGGCAAGCTACTGCACAGCCTTTACCATGGAAGTGGCACAACGCTTGAGTCAAAGTACACCGCGGAGTGGATTGCCAATTGTATTATCTCCCATCATCAGGGTCTAAGAGATTATATATCACCTGATAAAGCCTCACCTTATATGGAGCGAGTCATTTCCAGGGAACTAGATCAATATGAGCAAGCGAAAGAAGAATTTCTCAAGCACAATCCCCCAGACCAACTCGACCATATGTTTGAGCAAGCGACCCAAGAGCTTCAACAATACATACAGATCATCAATAAAAATAAACTTCCACGAATTGCGGGAGCGCTGCTTATTAAATATATCTTTAGCTGCCTGATTGACGCGGATCGAACCAATACAAGACGATTTGAAGAAAACGAAACATCGACAGAAGAAATCGATTACAAGTTGTTTTTTCAACAAAGCTATGAATTACTATCTCAACATTTAAGCGAGCTTGAGCACGGCAGTAAAGTAGACACACCCATTAATCAATTGCGACGTGAAATGTCCCGGCAATGCGAACAATTTGCGTATCGTCCATCAGGAGTGTACACCCTTTCCATACCAACAGGCGGGGGAAAAACGCTTGCTAGTATGCGCTACGCGCTAAGACATGCCATTGAACATAACAAACAACGGATTATATATATCGTTCCCTACACCACCATCATTGAACAAAATGCGGCTGAGATCCGCAGTATTTTGAAAAACGATGACATGATTTTGGAACATCACTCCAACGTGGTGGATGACAAGGATGACGAACGCCATGAGGGCGACGAAGGGGAAACTCTGGATTTACGCAAAAAGAATCTCAAGCTTGCCCGTGATCATTGGGATCGGCCGATTATTTTTACGACGATGGTTCAGTTTTTGAACACCTTTTATGCCAAAGGAACCCGAAACGTCCGCAGATTACACCAGCTTTCCAATGCAGTCATTGTATTTGATGAAGTGCAGTCGGTTCCGGTTCATTGTATCTCCCTCTTTAATGCTGCACTGAATTTCCTGAATGTGATTGGGAGATCCAGCCTGTTGCTCTGTACAGCGACTCAGCCTGCATTGGATTTTGTAAAGTACAAGCTGCATTTCTCGGAGCAGCCGGAGATTATTGAGAATTTAGATGAGGTGGGGCGAAGCTTCAAACGAGTTGATTTACAGGACCTTACGAGGGATTCACCTTCGGGTTGGGACGCAGAGGAAGTATCTTCCTTTGTCCAGGAACAGATGAGGGAAGTGGACAGTGTGCTGGTCATTTTGAACACGAAAACAGCCGTCCGTAAACTGTTTGAACAGTTGATTGAGGTGGAATGGCTGAGAGAGAGTGGCGTTCAGGTAGTTCATCTGAGCACCAATATGTGTGCAGCACATCGCAAAGAGGTTTTATCCGGGGAGTATGGCGTTATTCCGAGATTGGCAAAGGGTGAACGGATCATCTGTGTGAGTACACAGCTTATTGAGGCGGGTGTGAATATCAGCTTTGATTGTGTAGTTCGTTCCTTGGCTGGTTTGGATTCGATTGCTCAGGCGGCAGGGCGATGTAATCGGCACGGGAAAGATAAGGTTCGCAATGTGTACATCATTCGCTCATCGGATGAGGTGTTAACGAATCTGCCTGAGATTCAAATTGGCGCCGAGAAGACGGAACGTGTGCTTCAGGAATTCAAGGATGACCCGGGTTCGCTCGGCGATGACTTGTTATCTTCAAAGGCAATGTCCCGTTATTTCGAATATTATTTTAACGATATTGGAGACAAAATGCATTACCCCATTCCTAAGCTTGAACAGAACTTGTTTGATCTGATGGACCGTAATCGTTATTACGTGGATGCCTATAAGAAGAAGTATGATTGTAAGCCGGAGGTTATGAATCACTATGCTATAGCTACGGCAGAGAATTATTTCGAAGCCATTTCCACAAACGCCACGCCCGTAATTGTGCCTTATGGGGAAGAAGGAAAAGAATTGATTTTGGACTTGAATGGAGAAATTGAACCTGGTGAAATGAGTGAGTTATTACGCAAGGCTCAGCAGTATACGGTGAATATTTACGATCAAGAACTTCGGGCCTTGGAGAGAAATGGAGATGTATATCCCCTTTTGCATGGGCATGCCCTGGCATTGAGGGAACCAGCATATTCCGATGATTTTGGCGTGGAATCCAAGGGTGAGGGTGCTTGGGAACCGATGATGATTTGATCATAGGATTCATACAGGAGGGAGATTCATGATACATGTTTCTCCCTCCTATACCCCATAGAAAGGAGCTGAAATGTTGAGAAATCAAATCGAATTTGAGGTTTCGGGAAAATATGCGCTATTCACCGATCCACTCACGAAACTTGGCGGAGAAAAATTCTCTTATCAGATTCCTACATATCAAGCCCTCAAAGGGATCGTGGAATCAATTTACTGGAAGCCAACGCTGATCTGGATTATAGACGAAGTCCGCATCATGAATCCAATTCAAACGGAATCGAAGGGCATGCGTCCGATTGAATACAACGGGGGCAACACACTGGCCTATTACACCTATTTAAGAGATGTTCGATATCAGGTGAAGGCCCATTTTATATTTAATCCTCATCGTGAAGATCTGATACATGATCAGAATGAACACAAGCACCACAATATCGCCAAACGAGCTGTCCAGGTTGGTGGACGAAGAGATATCTTTCTGGGAACCCGTGAATGTCAGGGCTACGTTGAACCTTGCCTGTTTGGTGAAGGTGATAGTTTCTATGATCATATTGGTGAGCTTGATTTTGGCACGATGCTACATGGAATCAGTTACCCGGATGAAACAGGAAACAATGAGCGAGAGGTTCGCCTGTGGAAAGCGAAAATGCAGCATGGTGTGATTCAATTTATCCGTCCAGATGAATGTACCTTAGTGCGTAAGACGGGAGAAGGCACAGCTAAAGTGTTTGGCTCTGGGAATTTGCAGTCTGTAGATGATTTGCACTCAGAATGGTTCGGAAATGAGGTGAGTGAATGAGTTGGTTGGCCAATTTAAGCAAAACGTATGATGATCATGCCGATGTCGTAGGGCAATTTGAAATGAAGAAAAATGGACGAGAATATGCCCTGATTCCAGTTTCTCATACGACTCAGACCGCCCATATTGAAGTGCATCTGAACGGAAAAGGAAATATTGTTAACGCCTACGTAGTTGATAAAAACGATTGTAGCACGATTATTCCTTGCACCGAAGCTTCTGCAAGCCGAACGAGTGCACCTGTACCTTATCCGCTTTTTGACAAATTGGCCTATGTTGCGGGAGATTACGCACAGTTCTGCGGAGAAGCCAAGGGAACACCGTATCAAGATTATTTGAACCAACTGAAGGCTTGGTGCGAATCTCCATTTAGTCATCCTAAAGTACAGAGCGTACTTCACTATGTTAGCAAAGGTACACTGATCGCTGATCTAGTCGACAGAGGGATACTTCATGCGGATAGTCGAGGAAAGCTATTGGAGAAGTGGGTAGCTGCGCCTGGCGACCAAGAAGGGAAAAAGCCTGACATTTTCAATGTGATAGCTTCGGATCAGAGTGGGGCATTTGTTCGATTTGCTGTAGATATCCCAGGAGAACCCGAATCCAGATTGTGGCGTGATGCTTCGGTACAACAATCTTTTATCCAGTTTTACGAGATGAGTTTGCAGGACAAGGACATCTGTTTCGTGACAGGTGATTACCTACCAGTTGCGGATAAACACGCTTCTCGCATACGTCACTCAGGAGACAAGTCCAAGTTGATCTCCGCCAACGACTCCAGTGGATTTACGTATCGGGGGCGTTTTCGTACCAGTCGTGACGCAGCAACAGTCAGCTATGAAGCATCGCAGAAAGGGCATAACGCTCTCAAGTGGCTGATTGATAAGCAGGGAACTACGATGGATGGCAAGGTTTTTCTAGTGTGGGGAAGTAGTCGTCTGGATATGCCGGAGCCCCAGGAGGACTCGTTTATTTTTTGGGACGATGCGGATGATGAGGCAGCGCTTGCTGGTGGAGACCGAACGCATAAGGAATTTGCTTTGCAGATCCGGAAGGCGATTAATGGTTATCGTTATGATGGAGATTATCAATCCAGTCATGAAGTCACGATTATGACGCTGGATGCGGCTACACCAGGTCGTATGTCAATTATGTATTACCGGACGTTGGATCAGAACATCTATTTGGACCGGATACAAGCCTGGCATGAGAGCTGTTACTGGTTGCATCGTTATCGGAAAAATAAATACGACAAACTTGTCTCTTTTATCGGAGCCCCCGCAACCAAAGATATCGCTTTTGCCGCCTATGGCCCACGGGCCAGTGACAAGGTGGTCAAAGGATTAATGGAGCGTATGCTTCCATGCATCATTGATGAACGACCGATTCCACTGGATATCATTCGCAGTTCGATTCATCGTGCATCCAACCCGGTAGGCATGGACAATTGGGAATGGGAGAAAACACTTAGCATTACTTGCGCATTGGTTAGAAAGCATTATGAAAGGGAGGGATATGGATTGAGTTTAAATACAGAAACGAATGATCGTAACTATTTATTTGGCAGATTGCTTGCAGTGGCCGATGTTATCGAAGAGCGGGAACTGGATCGGGAGAAAGGTCGTTCAGAAGGGGCAAATAGGAGAGCAACAAATGCCGTTCGGTATATGAATGTATTTTCGCAGCGCCCACAACGAACGTGGAAAATCATTCATGCGAGTCTTCATCCTCATTTAGTTCGTTTGGGTGGAAAGGCATTTTACTACAATAAACTTATTGAAGAAATTAAAGATAGAATCAAGTTTGAAGAATTTAATGATAAACCTTTGACTGGTCTTTACTTACTCGGATATTCAAACCAACGAAGTGATATGTATACAAGCAAGAAAGATAAAGAAGCCGTAGCTGTACTTAATAATGACGATGAAAACCAATTGAACGAACAAGGGGATAACTAAATGAGTACACTTGATCACAAAATCGATTTTGCTGTTGTGCTGTCTGTTCGTAATGCCAACCCGAATGGTGATCCATTGAATGGAAACCGTCCTCGTCAGAACTACGATGGTTTTGGAGAAATTTCGGATGTATGTATCAAGCGTAAAATTCGTAACCGTCTTCAGGATATGGGGGAGTCCATTCTGGTGCAATCCGATGAAAAACGCAATGATGCTCATCGCTCCATTAAAGATCGTGTGGATGCCAATGAGAATGTACAAGAGCATGCCAAAGGTAAAAAGGCAAATAAGGATTTGTATGCAGAAGCCGCTTGTCAATCCTGGATTGACGTACGCAGCTTTGGACAAGTATTTGCTTTTAGCGGCACAGACGTATCTGTCGGTATTCGGGGTCCGGTATCCATCCATACCGCTGTAAGCTTGGATCGGATTGATATTTCCAGCATGCAGATTACGAAGAGTGTAAACTCAGTCACAACGGCTAAAGATCCGGACAAAAAAGGATCGGATACGATGGGTATGAAGCATCGAGTAGATTTTGGAGTGTATGTATTCTATGGCAGTATCAACACGCAACTGGCTGAGAAGACCGGCTTTACATATGAAGACGCAAAGAAAATTCGTGAATCACTGAGAACTTTATTTGAAAATGATACGTCCTCTGCCCGTCCTGACGGTAGTATGGAGGTGCACCAACTGTATTGGTGGGAGCATAGTTCCAAGATGGGGCAATATTCATCTGCGAAAGTACATCGTTCTCTGCAAATTGAATTGAAGCCAGACGTAGCAGAAGCAAAGTCCTACGATGATTATAACTATACGGTGGTGCCACTTGAAGGCTTGGCAGTCCAAGAATATGAAGGACTATAACGAAGAGGATTATTTGCTGCTTTCGGGTATTCAGCATTTTAACTTTTGCAGAAGGCAGTGGGCATTAATTCATATTGAACAACAGTGGGAAGACAACGTGCGTACCATTGAGGGAGATCATCTGCATCGAAAAGCAGATCAACCAGCGCTTCGTGAAAAACGAGGCGATAAGCTGGTGGTTCGTGCGCTTCCGGTGCAATCGAGGGAACTTGGGATCACAGGCATCTGTGATGTGGTTGAATTCATTCGTGATCCATCTGGAGTTCCACTTGCAGGAGAGGAAGGGTTATACCTTCCTTATCCTGTTGAATACAAACGTGGGAAGCCCAAACGAAATGATTCGGATCACTCCCAATTGGTAGCACAAGTTCTATGTCTCGAAGAAATGCTCGTATGTGATATTCCCAAGGCCTATTTTTATTATGACGAGATTAAACATAGGGTTGAAGTCATTATTACTGCGGCAGATCGGGAACGTGTGAAGGCAAGTATTCAAGAGATGAGACATTATTTTGAACGGAACCATACACCCAAAGCCAAAGCAGGACCACACTGCCTAAGTTGTTCTTTGAACAATATATGTGTGCCTGATATCTTGAACAAACGCTCTGTTTCAAGTTATATCGAAAGCAGGTTGAATGAATGAAAAAGCTGCTGAACACCTTATTTGTGACATTACCAGATACATACCTTGCACTGGATGGCGAAAATATTGTGATTAAGCAGGAGGACAATATTCTTGCCCGTTATCCATTACATAATCTGGAGGCCGTGTGTACGTTCGGGTATGCGGGAGTCAGTCCAGCTCTTATGGGGGCTTGTGCGTCACGCAATGTGAATCTGACTTTTATGACACGGACGGGACGATTTCTAGCCCGGGTTATTGGTGAAGATCGAGGGAATGTAGTTCTTCGCAAAGAACAGTACCGCATATCTGACAGTGAGGAGCGCAGTGCGCGGGTTGCTCGTAATATGATTACAGGAAAGTTGTATAACAACAAGTGGATTTTGGAACGAGCAACACGGGATTATGCCCTACGCATCGACACGGAACGAATGAAGAAGGTTACGGAGTCGCTAGGCGAAACGATGAAGCTGTTACGCGAGGTAGAGCAATTGGACGTATTGCGTGGCTTGGAAGGCTCTGCCGCTGTTCAATATAACTCCGTTTTCGATGATCTGATACTACAGCAAAAGGAGTCATTTTACTTTTACGGACGCAGTCGGCGTCCTCCCTTAGATAAAGTGAATGCGTTATTATCCTTTGCCTATACCTTGCTCGCTAATGATATGAAGTCTGCACTTGAATCTGTCGGACTTGATGCATATGTCGGCTTTTTGCACCGGGATCGTCCTGGCAGAGCTTCTCTTGCACTGGATATGATGGAGGAGCTTCGGGGCGTGTATGCAGATCGATTTGTGCTTTCGCTCATTAACAAAAAGGTAGTTAACGATAAAGGATTTTATATAAAAGAAAATCTTGCAGTGATTATGGATGATGATACACGAAAGAAAGTGTTAAAAGCGTGGCAAGATCGTAAACAGGAGAAGATTATGCATCCGTATTTGAATGAAAAAATACCTTGGGGGCTTGTACCATATACTCAAGCGTTACTACTGGCAAGATATATACGGGGTGATTTGGATGAATATCCTCCGTTTCTGTGGAAGTAGGTGTAATGATTGCTTATTTTGATTACGTATGATGTAAGCACGATAGACAGTGAAGGCCGAAGAAGGCTATCTAAAGTAGCGAAAAAGTGTGTGGATCACGGTCAGCGAGTACAAAACTCGGTGTTTGAATGTATACTGGATGCTAGCCAGTTTAGACGTTTACGATTTGAACTGGAAGAATTGATTGATAAGGATACAGATAGTCTTCGATTCTATAACTTAGGCGATAATTACAAAAGTAAAGTTCAACATGTGGGAGCCAAAGATTCCTATGATATGGGTGATCCGTTAATACTATAGCAGGTGCGAATGCCAAGCTCACATGATTTTCCTGGGGGATTCGCACCTCGAAACTTGTCGAAAAGGTCATTTTTGTGACCTTTTGGCAATGATATATAGCAGAGATTGGTTGATAATGGGTTTTAAAGAAGTGGTAATACCGAAAATACGTTAATATTTACTCGGGAAATGTGAGTATTACGTTATTTTTCGCTGTCGCACTCCGTATGGAGTGCGTGGATTGAAATCGTCTGCGCGGAGATAGTTTCCGTCGATGTACGAGTCGCACTCCGTATGGAGTGCGTGGATTGAAATACATTTACGGAGCTCGACGTACGCAACACGATTAGTCGCACTCCGTATGGAGTGCGTGGATTGAAATATCGCGTGGATGATGGGTCGATCCTACTGCGCAGTCGCACTCCGTATGGAGTGCGTGGATTGAAATGATTTTGACGCCTAGAGAATCCAGCGCGTAGCACAGTCGCACTCCGTATGGAGTGCGTGGATTGAAATCGATATACTGGCCGTGCACCGCCTCATCGCGCATAGTCGCACTCCGTATGGAGTGCGTGGATTGAAATTTCCGGCGATTCCAGGTACGTTTGCTTATCGCGAGGTCGCACTCCGTATGGAGTGCGTGGATTGAAATAACGTAATATTTACCGTCATATAATACGCGAATCTGTCGCACTCCGTATGGAGTGCGTGGATTGAAATATCCTCCTTTGATGGTGTGACTGGTTTAACAATCGGGTCGCACTCCGTATGGAGTGCGTGGATTGAAATCTCCCAATTTCGAATTGGTTGTTTAATCAGATCGTCGCACTCCGTATGGAGTGCGTGGATTGAAATCATTCGCTCCTGGTACTGATCAATGGAAGGCTTAAAGTCGCACTCCGTATGGAGTGCGTGGATTGAAATTTATATTTGCTTTCTGACATTGTGCAGCTCAATTGTCGCACTCCGTATGGAGTGCGTGGATTGAAATACCCCAGCAATGTCTATCGAAACTTTTGCATCCGGTCGCACTCCGTATGGAGTGCGTGGATTGAAATAGTTGTAGCGTCCAGCGTTTGGTCCGCCAGGATAGGTCGCACTCCGTATGGAGTGCGTGGATTGAAATAACTATATTATGCGCAATATGGGCATTGCATTGGAGTCGCACTCCGTATGGAGTGCGTGGATTGAAATTTTGTAGACCTGCTAAATCCAAACCCAAAGCCGTTGTCGCACTCCGTATGGAGTGCGTGGATTGAAATAAATAATTCTAGAAACATTTTCCTAGGTCTGATAGGTCGCACTCCGTATGGAGTGCGTGGATTGAAATCTCAAAGGTAAAGCATGTACAGATGAAGCAACCCAGTCGCACTCCGTATGGAGTGCGTGGATTGAAATTATAAATGATCTTCAAGATCAGCCGCCGATTATAGTCGCACTCCGTATGGAGTGCGTGGATTGAAATAAATTTTGGGGCAGTTGTGAGTCTCGATAAGAACGTCGCACTCCGTATGGAGTGCGTGGATTGAAATGTTTTGTCCAACAGCCCTGCCACGATATCGGGATCGTCGCACTCCGTATGGAGTGCGTGGATTGAAATACCATTGGAGGGCCGCCTTTTACAGCGGCTAAAGTCGCACTCCGTATGGAGTGCGTGGATTGAAATCAAAATCGCAAAAGTGGTGCTGAATGGAGTTTACGGTCGCACTCCGTATGGAGTGCGTGGATTGAAATAATTGAATCTGCTAAAAGGCTATTTGGATCTACAAGTCGCACTCCGTATGGAGTGCGTGGATTGAAATAACAACAAATGGAAATGCTTTATCAACAACGCAAGGTCGCACTCCGTATGGAGTGCGTGGATTGAAATTGCAATAAGACCTTTCACTAAGAATTTAGGCTCAGGTCGCACTCCGTATGGAGTGCGTGGATTGAAATCCCTTTAAGGGAGAAATATTAGGTGTTAAAGCTTTGTCGCACTCCGTATGGAGTGCGTGGATTGAAATAGGCAAAGCCTTTGAACACACAATAGAAATGTTAGTCGCACTCCGTATGGAGTGCGTGGATTGAAATTATCATACGAGTTTGAATCCAATAGCGAGAATGCGGTCGCACTCCGTATGGAGTGCGTGGATTGAAATAATTGAATCTGCTAAAAGGCTATTTGGATCTACAAGTCGCACTCCGTATGGAGTGCGTGGATTGAAATAACAACAAATGGAAATGCTTTATCAACAACGCAAGGTCGCACTCCGTATGGAGTGCGTGGATTGAAATTGCAATAAGACCTTTCACTAAGAATTTAGGCTCAGGTCGCACTCCGTATGGAGTGCGTGGATTGAAATCCCTTTAAGGGAGAAATATTAGGTGTTAAAGCTTTGTCGCACTCCGTATGGAGTGCGTGGATTGAAATAGGCAAAGCCTTTGAACACACAATAGAAATGTTAGTCGCACTCCGTATGGAGTGCGTGGATTGAAATTATCATACGAGTTTGAATCCAATAGCGAGAATGCGGTCGCACTCCGTATGGAGTGCGTGGATTGAAATCGATCGACCATGCGCATTCTTTTTCCGTTGATGCGGTCGCACTCCGTATGGAGTGCGTGGATTGAAATTTTTTTCTTAACTCTCTTATCCTATTAGGATAATTGTCGCACTCCGTATGGAGTGCGTGGATTGAAATTATCTCTGAATGCAGCTAGGATGGAATATCCGGCGTCGCACTCCGTATGGAGTGCGTGGATTGAAATGGTCTTAACTACGCTCTTCAACAGTTGCAACAGGTCGCACTCCGTATGGAGTGCGTGGATTGAAATAAACGAAAGGTGAATGAAGGCATAGTACCAGGGGTCGCACTCCGTATGGAGTGCGTGGATTGAAATTTTTAGATTTACGGTTTAATGTATGCCGGAAGCGGTCGCACTCCGTATGGAGTGCGTGGATTGAAATCAGAAAGAGATCTCGAAGAAATGAATGGAGAACTTGTCGCACTCCGTATGGAGTGCGTGGATTGAAATCATTTCCCACGGATCAAGTCTGCGAACTGGTATTGGTCGCACTCCGTATGGAGTGCGTGGATTGAAATTAAAAATGTCAGTAGTATTAGGGGTTTTATATAAAGTCGCACTCCGTATGGAGTGCATGGATTGAAATCACAAATCAATCATAATAATGTCTTCAGCGGGTAGTCGCACTCCGTATGGAGTGCGTGGATTGAAATCAACAATTCAGGATAACATCTAGGTAGCATGGGGGTCGCACTCCGTATGGAGTGCGTGGATTGAAATTTCAAACTCTCCATTTACGTATGTAACTCCTAAGGTCGCACTCCGTATGGAGTGCGTGGATTGAAATATTTCCGTTGTTTAATGAAGCGACGATAGGCGGATGTCGCACTCCGTATGGAGTGCGTGGATTGAAATTGTACCTGCGTACTTCTGGACTGTAGTAGAGGGCAGTCGCACTCCGTATGGAGTGCGTGGATTGAAATTGTTTATAGTTGTATCCACTATCGCTATTGTCCGTCGCACTCCGTATGGAGTGCGTGGATTGAAATAAAAAGCTTATGGACGGTCTGTTCTGGCTGCTGCAAGTCGCACTCCGTATGGAGTGCGTGGATTGAAATACGGTTGAAGACATTCAACCTGACCCAGCTCCACCGTCGCACTCCGTATGGAGTGCGTGGATTGAAATCATGTTCTCGGATGGATTGCGGCCGGACTCTATTAGTCGCACTCCGTATGGAGTGCGTGGATTGAAATACATGAACAAACGGAATCAATACCAGAAACATCAAGTCGCACTCCGTATGGAGTGCGTGGATTGAAATAAACATGTGAGCTGCATTCCCGTAATCCGTCACTGGTCGCACTCCGTATGGAGTGCGTGGATTGAAATTCAGACGGACGCGGTGTATACGAAAAAGGCAGTCCGTCGCACTCCGTATGGAGTGCGTGGATTGAAATCTCTTCCACTTGGTGGATTTATAGAACGATCCGCGTCGCACTCCGTATGGAGTGCGTGGATTGAAATCCTGTCTGCTCCACCCGCTGTTACGGTCAGATTTGTCGCACTCCGTATGGAGTGCGTGGATTGAAATTCATGTTGTCGTTGAACCCAAGCAAAAAGTGGAGTCGCACTCCGTATGGAGTGCGTGGATTGAAATGTTGATGCCGATGGAAACCCGATCGACATTGGCGGGTCGCACTCTGTATGGAGTGCGTGGATTGAAATATGCAGGCCCAGCAACAAGCACAGGAAGCACAAGGTCGCACTCTGTATGGAGTGCGTGGATTGAAATCGGAATCCATATTGTTCTGACTGCACATGCTCAGGTCGCACTCTGTATGGAGTGCGTGGATTGAAATATCAAGCGTCATGATCTTGTACCCCATTGTTTTCAAGTCGCACTCTGTATGGAGTGCGTGGATTGAAATAATGATCTAGTTAAAGATGCAGTTTCGCTCGAAACGGTTTCTTGAAGCTTGAGACTAATGCCACCGATAGCCCAATCAATCCAACTTGTTGGGATGGAGAGATCAGGAATTTTGTTAATGACTGATACATACGCGACCTGAGAAAGTCCATTATTCGGCCGCATACAAACCAGCGTGCCACGTTTGTATGTTGCATTTGTAGAAGCGTAATTCCTTACGGGGTTACCTGCAGAAGTAACTGCAATACCGTGTACATAGCTGGTACTGTCATCAAAGAAAGTGCCGTTAATTCCATATTTGGTCGAAGCAGTCAAGTTTTTGCCGCCCAAATCCTCAATTCGGATCGTAGACATATCTGCTTCGATGTAGTCTACCGTTATACCGTTCCATGTTGTTTGTTTAGATTTTGCATCAGCCATTTTCATCATCCTTTTTTGTTTGATGAATTGAAATCGTGGGAATCAACCGGGGTATTGTCATTCCCCGACAATACCAGTTGCCGATTTCCTTCTCACTTATGTAGGTAAATTGGGACGACTATATACAACCATGCAAATTCGTTTGTCCTACTATTTTTTCTGGATGATATTTTTGAAAATGGCTACACGAGGAGAAGAGGCTAAACTCAAATCATAATATAAAGTAGAAGAATGAGATACTATTATTCGTTTAACAATAATTTTCTGGAAGAAGTTTCCGACCTTTAGGTTATGTAAATGCATCTTTATTAGCATCTAAAGAGTAAATACAGAGCTCGTTATCAACACTCTGCTTGCTACTCAGATTAAACAAATCATTAGTAGACTTGATATTATTTGATTATCCTTAGAAATAATAGAAGCCTCTCCCGGTGATAACCGAAAGAGGCACAAGAAAAATATACGATTTAATCAATCATTAAACTCAACAAATACATGCATATACTTATCTAATCCTGGAAGACCGGTTGTTTCTTTGATATCCAAGAAACTGAGTTTTTCTTCCCAATCCAATCTTTCCTGATCAGAGTCGTCAGCAGCTACTTCAAAAATATATGCTAAGACAAATGCATCAATACTTGAGACTCCCTTATTTAATTTTACCCACTCTTGAGGGAAAACAACTTGATTATTACCAGCTGTAATTTTTTTACCCGAAAAATTCAGAATCAATTCTTGGTCTTGATTTTTAATTGTAGTTATTTTTTTCTTTCCATCCCATTTGATCGTTGCTCCGGATGATTTGAAGATATCCTTCACTGGAACATAAACTGAATTATACGTGGTTGTAGTCAATTTGTCGTTTTTTGTGATATTTAGTTCCACCTTTTTAAGTGAAGGATTGTACGTGTACGCCGCACGCTCCTTGAAAGGTCGATCCTTTAAAGGTTGGTCCTTAGCGGATGCAACGGACGCTACACCGACAACTAAAGTTAACATCAACAATAATGAAAAAAATCGTTTCATCTTGATTCCTCCTTGAAAATTATTGTTTACGTTAACTTAAACGTTAAAAGTTGAGAAAATGTTTCCCTTAGAATCCAGTAGTATTAACTGATTTGGTAATACCTGTGGAAGGATTATCCGAAGTACCGTACGTTTTACCATTGTACTTATGCGCGTTTAACATACTGGAAGTCAGGTTTGATGTAGTCCCACTATTTGAAGTGACTGTAGTGCTTGTATACGTGACTTGTACTGACCCGATATTCGTCCCGGTCCAACTGGACCTATGTCAAGAAAGTAGACACTTACGCCGCGGATTTGTCCGTAAATTTCATCAAAAAGCGAGCAGGGGAAAGATAACCTAGCGCGCCATGCATTCGCTTGCGGTTGTAATAGAACTCAATGTACTGGTAGATGGCGGTATAAGCCTCTTTCGGCGTCTTAAAACGAGGGTTACAGTAAATAAGCTCTTTCTTTAAAATACTGTGCCATGACTCGATACAGGCGTTATCGTAACAGTTTCCTCGGCGGCTCATACTCGATTCCATACCATATGATTTCAGTTGCTCTACGTATTCTTTTGACGTGTACTGAGAGCCACGATCCGAGTGGTGGAGCAAGCCCAGAGCGGGGCGTTTGGCCTTATAAGCATCCTGCAATGCATCTAGGACAAACGGGTTTCCATATGGTTGTACAGACGCCAGCCTACGATTTCACGCGTACACAAATCCAGAACGCTGGCGAGATATAGACGACCTCCTCGGCAGGGAATGTAGGTGATGTCGGTGACCCATACGGTATTCGGTTTGGACGTTTTAAATTGCTGATTCAGCGTATTCGGTGCAATGGGATGGTCATGATTGGAATCCGTGGTCTGGACACGATATTTGGAACTTACCACAGAACGAAGATTCATTTGACGCATATATATACTGACGGTACGTGAAGTGATTCTATACCCTTCCAGATGGAGCAGATACGTAATTTTAGGACTTCCACACCGCATCTGGTGGTCGTAAAAATGATACCGAATACGCTTCATGACCTCGGCTCTCCGGTGCTGCTGCTTGCTTGTTCGGTCCATCCGCCACTTGTAATATCCGCTCCGTGACACTTGCAAGGTTCCGCACATCTTCTCCAAAGAAAACTCGGAGCGATGGTCTTCCACAAACTGAAATCTTAGCTCTTTGGTTTGCTGAAGATGTGCACTGCTTTTTTTACAATAGCCAGTTCCTCTTGTGTATCTGCAAGTGTATGTTCTTTCTCTTGAAGCAACCGACGCATCTCTTTGAGCTCTGCCTCCAGTTCCTTCACTCGATCCACGCTAGCCGCAGGCTCGTTTTTAAGTTCACGATACTTGCTCATCCATTGATGTAACGTACTTTTCGGAATGTTGAGTTCTTCTGCCAAGTCCCCAAGTGTCTTCGTTTGCTCTTGGATGAATTTGACCGTTTGTTTCTTGAATTCTTCGTTATATCGTTGTCGCTGTTCTCCCATGGGGACACACCTCCGTTAGTCTTATTATCCTTCTGTCCGTTAACGGGTGTCCACTTTTTATTCTAGTTCCATAGGGACCATTTGTATGAACCACTTCAGATATATAAGAATAATATCTTTGACGATGCGTTGTTTCGAGGATTGTTTACTCAACAATTTAAAAAAAAGTGGGATCTTCACCATAAAGCTAAAATCCGTGATCTTCCTAGAATCTATCCTTTGCCAAGGCAACTTGAATATGAAGATATCATGCTGTTTCATCAGAATATACCTTTGGAGGGTCTTCATCATATGGATGCGAGGCATCCGTTTTTGGACTATGATTTAGTAAACTTTTGCTTTTCGCTGCCAGGGAACATGAAAAGAAATGAAACTACTAAGGTGATTCTAAGAAAAGCCTTCTCGAATTACTTTAGTCAGCATCACCTTGGACGTGGGAAGTCTGATCATTCTACCCAAATAGTGCATGATATAAATAAAAAACAAGAGAAGTTAAACCTCCTAATGAAACATTCCAGATTGGTAGAACTCGGAATTGTGGAGTATAGACAGTACCAAAAATTACTAGGATATCTTCAGTATGGAACATTGGAAAAACCTTTTGAATTAATGAAGATTATAGAATGTAATCTGATTTAATTTTGTGAGGTTCGTGGAGTAGAAAGGGGGAAGATACGTGTATACAAAGCCTGTTATAACGAATATTGGAAGTTTTGTTTCTCTTACAAAGGGTGGCGGAAGTGGACGAGCGGAATCTTATGTAACAGACAAGTACGGTAATGTTGTAGCTGTCTCTTACTGTAGTTAATTATCTCAGGTCTCTTGTAGTGATTATTAAGAGGTGAAAAATATTCTCCACCAACCTCACAAGGAAAGATCGAGGTTAATGCTTTTGGAAAAGTATTATCATAATCATGGCGGGCCACCTTTTGGAAAACGAAGGTGGTTTTTGTTTGCAGTACATCATAATCATCCCTTACAAAATTTAAGCCGCTATTTCCACTCTGTTTCAATCCACGCTTCTCATAAGAAAGCGACGTATACAGTAGATTATGGGAAATGAAGTTTACAGAAATGTCATTTCACGACTGCGCTCAGTTTGCTTTACTCGCTATAAATCTCGAAAAGCACTGTGGGATCAGCGTTTAACCAGCGTTATATTACGCAAAAAATTTAATCGCAATAGCGCAGGCTACCTCAACGACTTAGAGCAAAAATGGAATTCACTTATGAGCTAGTTAATTATGCTGTCATAGTTAAAAAACTATTTAGTTATGGGAAGGTCGCTTATTTGAAAATGGAAAGGACAGTTAAACCCAGTTCAGACATTGTTATAGAGGGTTATTTAGATTCTCCATTGTGAATTGAATATCGAAGAAGTAACAAAAAGGTTATCTTTATTCAAATTTAGGATATATCAAATTTTATAGCGATTTACATCCTTTCAATAAGATTGCATAATGAATTATTATAAAGTATGTATATTTATAGCATATACTTACCAAAAGGAGAGTGTAACTTGTGCACGAAACTATTCCAACTGGCGTGAAACTAAACGAAACTGGCTTTGGATACACGTTGTCCTTAATAGGCGGTAAATATAAAATGATCATTATGTATTGGCTGTCTGAAAATAAGGTAATGCGGTTTAATGAGCTGAAGCGATGTATCGGTACCATCTCCTTTAAAACGCAAAGTATCATGTTAAAAGAGCTGGAGGCAGATGGGCTTATCATACGCAAGGAATTTCCCCAAATACCTCCAAAAGTTGAATATTCATTATCTGAAAGTGGTCTTTCTCTCATTCCATTGTTAAATATGATGTGCGAGTGGGGAGAGAAAAACATTTCGCCAGCTCTGGAGGCTGTACAGCGGTAGGCATAGTTGTTTTGTTTATATTACAAAGAAGTATCTCCTGAACAGGGAAATACTTCTTTTTTATAGCAGTCTTAATAAAGCTAACTATTACAGATTGTCAAGAAAACTCAAATAATTTAGTGTGCTTTTTTCCAATTCGCTTACAGACGGCTCATTTTCTGTATCAGGCGGGCAAGGTTTCCTTCAACATTAAGCGCCGTGCTACTTGCGAACGCACCGTTTTCTGGTATTGCAACGGGATCAACGCAGTGACGAGCTTGAAATGTTTATGAAACGCCGAGGTGCTCATGTTTACGGACTTTGCAAGCTGCTTGATCACGAGCGGACGGTCGTATTGCCGGTTAATCAACTGGATCGCTTGAGCAATTTTGTGCGCGTTGGCTTTTGCAGCTGGTTAAGCACCAACCTTTTAGATATTAGTTTCTTTTATATCTTTCCTAATTTCTGGTGGAGCTTTGGAGCGGGTTACTCGTAAATATACCATAACGGTTGTTGCAGCGATGGCAACAACCGCTGCTCCAATCCAGCTAATCGAAGCTAAGGAAGCTTGTTCCACGACAACGCCTCCAATTCCTGCACCAGCACCCATAGCAAGCTGTAAAACTGAACTATTCATACTCACCATAATGCCTGAAGCCGCCGGAGCAAGCGTCATTAAGTGATATTGCTGAGTTGGACTTGTTGACCAAGCGGAGAGAGCCCAAAATATGAGCACAAGGAAAACGATAGCAGGCGATTGGGCTGATAATGACAGTAGAACTAAGGCTACTACATGCAGTACCATACTAACAAATAAAGTACGAGGGAATCCCCATTTATCTGTACTATAGCCGCCAAGCTTTGAGCCGAATAAGCTGGCAATCCCGAAAGCGAATAAAGCAATGATAACTGTTTTACTGCTCATCCCTGTAATCGACAGTAGGAAGGGAGAAATGTAGGTGTAGACAGTAGAATAACCAGAAATCCATAAGAAAGTGATCATTAGGGCTGCAATTATTTTCGGTTGCTTAATTAAAGCAAGCTGTTTGCGCAAGGGAACCGACTCATCGCCATTTGAGCGTGGGATGACTAAGAGTATAACGATCATCGCAAGAATACTAAGTGTACCGATTCCTCCGAAGATCAATCTCCAATCATAAGCGGAAGCAATAACTCTGCCTAGCGGAACACCGATAATCAACGAGGTGCTAAAGCCCATAAGGATTGTTGCAATTGCACTTCCTTGTTTATCAGGCGGAGTCATCTTGGTAGCGACAGTAAAGGAGGTTACAACGAATACTCCCATGCTTAGTGCAAGAATAACGCGTGAGACTAAAAGAAATTCAAAGCCAGGTAAAACTACGGCGATAATATTTCCAATCACAAATACGCCAAGTGAATAAACTAAAAGCTTGCGCTGCTCCATTCGTGCTGTAAATGCGATAAGGAAAGGTGTTCCAAAAGCATAGGCGAGTGAAAAAACAGTAATGAGCTGACCAGCAGCAGCGACGGAGACATTAACGTCTCTTGCAACTGTGTCGAGAATCCCTGCTATGATATACTCGGATGTTCCAAGCAAGAAGCTAACAGCGGCTAATAAGTAAACTTTCCAAGCATTAGACATATAATTATCCCTCTTTCTTAAGTTTCTATATTTCCGGGTATATAGAAATTTATTTATTTCCTTCATTGAGTATAAAGATTGTACTATAAATATGTAAGTACGCACATTTAGTACAGGTACTGTCATAAAGGTGAGTGTCACTCTGAGCAGATACACTACATTTTGTTAACACCGTATTATGAGTATTAAACTCCCAGGGGGAACTATAGTTCAACATCGAAAGGGCTGCCGCGTGGCAGCCCTTCGCTCAGCTAAAGGGCAGCATAGTTTATTAATCTAAGATTGTTGTTGAAGTGATAAAAGTTCTTACCTAAGCACTGACGGTTGCTGTCCCGGCATACCGAAAGCTCTTGCAGATCCTCTGCAAGGACTTCTGTTGTGCAATCCATTTTCTACGACAACATGGAGTTATCGTTCCACTATCTCCACATTAAAGGAAGGCAGAAACGTAAACTCATCATCCAAAGTAACCTGATAAAAACAAGTCGGAGGCGCATGTTGGGCTACACGCCGGCTTGTTTTTATTTGTTGAGTTTCATCCTGCTCATAAGTAGATAAATTTGCTCTTGAAATAAGTCATCATTAAAGGTATATTATTAATTAATTAACTGATCATTTAATTAACTAAAGTTAAGTTTAAAGAGAGGGGAATACATTTGGCAAGACCCATCAATGAAGAAAAAAGACTGGAGCGTCGTAAACGGATCCTAAAAGAAGCAGTTGTTCTGTTCGCAGAAAGCGGATATTCAAATACCACAACGGCTATCATTGCGAAGAATGTGGGAGTGACTCCTGGAACCATTTTTCAATATTTCCCTAGTAAAGAAGCTTTATTCTTCGAAGCTGTCCTTGAGCCGCTTGCTGAAATTCAGGTCAAATCGCTTGCTTGTCTACAACAAGAGGGGACGCCGGGCGGATTGATTAAGGACATGGTGGAAGAACAATTCAACCATATCTATTTCTATACAAATGAGTTACGGCTTGCTCAATCTGTCTTAGGACAAAGAATAAGGTTCCCTGAACTTACACAGAAGGTCCTTGAAAGTATTAAGGTAATGACGGATGCGATCGAAGATGTCTATGCCAAGGGACAGTTAAGGGGAGAATTCAACAAAAGCTTTTCTCCAGCAATGATCTCTCGTGCTTATATCTCTTTCTTAAATGGAGTGGCCTTAACTCTTGGAGAAAGTATTATTCATCATCCCGAGTGGGAAAATCTGAAGGGGCATGCCTTTTATTTGTTTGCACCCGTATCACCTATAGAAAAACTGGAGGAGTCTAAATGAGTCAAACATCATTACAACCCGATCTGACATTGAACAACGGTCGTGTGAAAAAACGGAAGATAATGTTTTGGAGCCTGGGGATCGTGCTCTTGCTTGTGGTGGCTCTTGTATTTTTTATATCGTTTAAAGTAATAGACACGTTGTTGCACCATCCTAGAGATACCAATGTCAGCTACGAATTGAATATTAATAAAACGCCTTACGAAGAGGTTGAGTTCAAGAGTTTGAAAAATGATAATACGATTAGAGGTTCTTTCTTTCCTGCAAATGTTAGTGGTAAATCAAGCGATAAAACAATTATTGTCGTCCATGGGTATACAAGCAATCGTTTAGTCAAAGGGCGGACCCAAAAGTTAGTAGAGCATTTCATTCCGAAAGGCTACAATGTGTTGGCATTTGATCTCAGCTCGCAAGGTAAATCCGATGGTGATTTGATTACACTGGGTCAAAATGAACAATACGATTTGCTGGGAGCTGTGGACTATTTAAAAACGAGAGGCCAAACGGGTGACAACATCGGAGTTATCGGCTTTTCTATGGGGGCAGCCACTTCTTTGCTGGCCGCAAGTGAGAGTGATGACATCCAAGCCGTAATTGCGGATAGTCCGTTTCGTAATGCCGGTTTATTTCTAAGAGAGGGTCTGCCTTTCTTTTCAGGTTTACCTGCGTTCCCATTCAGTTATACATCGACGTGGATGGCAAAATGGGTCTTTGATATTGATCTGGATTCCATCTCACCTATGGATGCGGTGAAAAAGATGCAAGACAAACCGGTTATGCTCATTCATGGTACTGGGGATCAGCAAATCAGTTATAAAAATACAGAAATGATTTACGAGTCCTTAAAGGATAACCCAAACGCAGAAGTATGGTATCCGAAAAATACGGAGCACATCGATGCGATCAACCACTACCCCACTGAATATTTCCAAAGAGTAGATCGCTTTATGGATGAGTATGTAGGAAAATAAATTTATCTAGGAGAGCTAACTATAGAAGGGCTTTCTGATGAGGTAGTGACACCCATTAATATCAAGTAAATTCAGCCTATAGTGTGGAAAACCACTATAGGCTGAATTTACATAGAAAAATAGTTATTTTTTTAGCGAGAAATTGCTGGAGATCAAGTCATGACTAAACTATTCCGCCCGAACCTTGAAGAACGAGATCAGTTCCGCAGTGGCGGACATTTCTTGTGTGCTTGCGGATATTTCCTCGATAGAGCTGGAGATATCCTGAATTTGGCTCGCCACTTTATTCGTTGCAGTCAAAATATTCTCAAAGAATACGCCAGTCTCTTGCGTGACCTGCAAGCCCTTCTTCACTTCTTGAGAGCCTAGTTGCATCGCCTCAGCCGATTGAATGATATCCCGCTGGATCTCTTCAATCAATTGGCGGATTTGCTTGGCTGACTCCTGCGATTGCTCTGCCAGATTGCGTACTTCTCCTGCTACAACCGAGAAGCCTCTTCCTTCTTCACCTGCACGAGCCGCTTCAATCGAAGCATTGAGGGCCAGCAGATTGGTTTGTCCGGCAATTTCCGTAATCATATTCACAATGTTGCTAATTTGATTCGAGTTATTTTCCAAAGACTGAGTGGACTCGGACGTATGTTGTACTGCACCGGAGCGTTGCTCCATGCTTAGCGCTTCATCTGCCACATCGGCCGAACTGCTGGCAATCGTCTGGACAACCGTTGACATTTCGGTCATCGCGCGAGCACTCTCCACCGTGGCTTGGTCTTGGGAACGAAGTCCACCGGAAATATCTCTCATATTGGTACTGATAATCTGAATGTTCTCATTATTTTTCTCGGAAATGCCCAATAATTTCTTGGATGAGTCCGAGAGATGATGAGAAGTCGTCTGTAGTTTAAACATCGTGTCGTTGATCCGTCGAGTCATCGTATTGAATTTCTGATTGATAACACCCAGATCGTCCCGACCCGTCTGTATTGTTACATCCAGGTTCCCGGTGCTGACTTCCACAATCCCATGCATCAGGCCTGCTGATCGAGATAGTGTTTTCTTTAACAGAATGTATTGCAGCACCATGAACAGAAGCAGGAAACCTCCGAGGAAGATCATACTATACGTAAGCAGCTTATTGAGTCCTTTCAGGAATAAGTGATGCAGGGTCTACCATACGTACGTAAAACCAAGTCGCACTCTGTATGGAGTGCGTGGTATTTGACGCTTACGGAAATAACGTAAACGTCAAACCCAACATACCTGTCCATACCAATTAGAGTCGGTCACAATAAATCCATCACGCATACGAAAGAATTGATTGTGAATGGAGATGAATGACAAGCGTTATGGGCGGAACGAATTCAGACATATCAGAACAGTGGGTAAACGATGAAAGCTTGGTGTGCGGAGCAGAACCTGACCGTTTATCAATTAAAATACTGGCTCTACAAAGCCCTTGGTCAGGCCGCAGCAACCGGAACGAACATCAATCCAAGTCGAGGTCGCTCGGATTGATGTTCGTTCCGGTTTTGAACCGGGGCGGCTTCGCGACGTGGTTGCGGCAATCGTACAGGAGCAATTTGCGCTTAACCCGTTCTCCACGGCACTGTTTTTGTTCTGCAACCGCAGGCTGGATAAGATCAAAATCCTGCACTGGGATCATACCGGCTTCTGGCTCTACTATCACAGACGTGAGGAAACTGAATTATTTCGAGGGAGTTTAGTTTCCCATAGGCTCATTAACGACAAACATGATTTCCGAATAAGAGAGCAACATTTCAAACATCACCTTGTGATAAAACTAAACATGAATTCCAAACAAGGAGATGAAGGCATGGGTAAGTTGAAAGATAAAATCGCTTTAGTAACCGGTGCAAGCCGGGGGATTGGTCGTGGCATTGCATTACGCCTGGCACAGGAGGGCGCATTAGTCGTAGTACACTATGGAAAAAAACAATATGAAGCAGAGGAAATAGTTCATAAGATTGAGCAAAGTGGAGGTGCCGCATTCACGATCAGTGCTGACTTAAGTACCCCTAATGGCATTCATTATTTATATGTGAAATTGGATGAAGTTCTTCGAGACCGTACAGGCGATAATCGGTTTGATATTCTTGTCAATAATGCTGGAATCGGTCAAATTGTAACCATAGAAGAGACGACGGAAGAATCTTTTGACGAAGTCATGAACATTAATGTCAAAGCACCACTTTTTGTTACTCAGCAAGCTTTGCCCCGTCTGAAAGATGGAGGTCGTATCATCAATATCTCCTCTTTTGTAACACGCGTGGCCTCCCCTAGTGTTTTTTCCTACAGCATGTCAAAGGGGGCGATTGACACACTTACACGCGTCTTAGCCCAGCAACTTGGGAGCCGTAATATTACGGTGAACGCCATCCAGCCTGGCATTATTAATACAGAAATGAATGCCGGGACTTTACAAGATCCCAATGGACAGAAATTTGCCGCCGGTCTTTCAACCTTCAAAAGGTGGGGGGAGCCTGAAGATGTTGCAGATATTGCTGCCTTTCTTGCCTCGTCGGACAGCCGTTGGGTAACCGGTCAATTGATTGATGCAAGTGGCGGATCTCATCTGTAAATTAGGGTTCTATAAAGCTCTTAAGCTAGCTTTCCGAACCTGTTAATTACTCAATAAGCTGCGCCGTCTCTTATCGTTCGAGTCGGACAAACCAGCAGCGAGCTTCCCTCGGGATTCAACCCGAAGCTGCTACGCGAAATCGCGCATGCGCTGGAGTCGCCATGTTGACGCTATCCGGTGCCCAGCGCGTCTATTTGGCCTCTGGATCAACGGATCTGCGCAAATCTATCAATTTGCGCAGAGAGGACTCCCACTTCTACAAGAGGTGAGGTGAATCGGCGACTGCTTGTGATTCTGACAAGATATTCTTCCTTCTCCTGGTCAAATGCGGTATGATGAGATAGAACATATATTCGCATTTTGAACTTGGAAGGAGGTGAGAACATGTCGAATTTGATGAAGCGATACCGAACTTTTCAAGTGTGGATTAAGCCCGGGCATCGGATGTTTGCGTACCTGAATCAATCGTGTCAAGATGCCAAGAACCTTTACAATACGACCAACTTTTATATTCGTCAGGTGTTTACCGCCTTTGGGCGCAATGAGCCGCTGCAGCCGTTGCAACAGAACGTGATGGATACGCTTGCGGCGCACATCGATGCCATGAATGGCCGACTCAGCGAGAAAAATCGTTCCCAACCCTTCCAACTGCCGTCTCAGGAGAGTCCCTTTGTTCATTATCGCTTCTTGGACGCCTTGTTCAAAGTGATGGAACAACCCGATTACCGCGCGCTCTCAGCTCAAAGCAGTCAAGGGATCATGAAGGTTGTGTTTCAGAATTGGACCGCCTTTTTCACCAGCATGAGGGACTATTGCAACCATCCCGAGAAGTATCGTGGAAAGCCCCATATCCCAGGATACGCTCGCGGCAAGGTGAAAGAACTGATGTTCTCGAATCAGGATTGCATCATCAAAGAACGGAAATATCTCAAGTTTCCCAAGACCCGGCTGCAGCTTAACGTCGGAAAACTGGGAAGTACCTATGGGCAGTTAAAGCAGGTGCGTGTCGTTCCGAGGTATGGTCAATACGTAGTCGAGTTGGTCTTTGCGTGTCAGATCGAAAAGATAGAAACATCGAATGAAAACGTAATGGCGATCGATCTTGGCGTCGACAATCTTGCAACCATCGTCACCACCACCGGATCACAGCCGATTGTGGTGAAGGGCAAGATCGTCAAAGCAATGAATCAATACTACAACAAGATGAAGGCTTATTATACGGGCATTCTTCGTCAGGGCAAAGAGCCGGGTAAAGGCGCTCACATGTCCGGACGTTTGGAACGTTTGCACCTAAAACGCCATCGCAGGATCAAAGATTTGTTCCACAAGGCAAGTCATTGCATCGTCAAACTGGCGGTGAAGGAACAGATCGGCACGATTGTCGTCGGACATAACGAGGGATGGAAGCAAGCGTCAACGCTCGGACGGCGCAACAACCAGAACTTCTGTCACATCCCGCATCAGATGCTCGTCTCGATGATCCGATACAAAGCGGCTGAACAGGGAATTGCGGTCATCTTGACGGAAGAAGCCTACACCTCGAAAGCCTGCTTCATGGATCAGGACCCTCTGCCGCGATATGGCGAAAAAGGTGAGCGGGTCTTCTCCGGAAAAAGAGTGTATCGCGGGTTATATCAGAGTCCGAGGGGCTTGATTCATGCGGATGTGAACGGCGCTGCGAACATCATGCGAAAAGTATTCCCAAACGTATCGGCAAACGGAACGAATGGGATAGCGGGGTTGGATGGCAGGAATACCATCAACGTGTCAACTCCACTGGTGTTAAGCATCCTGAAATAAGGGGTGAGACATCAGAAACCCCCAGTTTAACCGAAGCGAAAGCGTCGGTAAGTGGCGGGAGTATTCATTGACGGATTGGCCTGGACATCATTCTGTACGACTACCAGTCGGGACGCGGCGGAGAATTACCGAATGAACTGTTGGGACGCGTGTACGCCGTGTATCGCTTGGTCGGTTGGGGGATGCTTCCGCTGGGTGCCTTACTTGCGGGTATTATTACACAGTGGTTCGGAGTACAGACCTTCTTCCTGATATCTGCTTTGGTAAATGTAAGTTTATTTGTACCTATGCTAAAAGTGTTGACTAATGAAAACTTGAGATTACAAATGAAAGTCGATGCATCATAATTGCTGGAGTGACGTTCATTCGGTCATAGCGAATATACTGCCGGAACCTTGACCAAGCGTTATTCTGTAACCTTGTTCAGCAAAATACCAATGCATGCAAACACAATACCCGTTCAGTGCAAATATTTTATCTGTGAAAACGTTAGTATTTTTCCTTAAACGCTGATATGACTCAACCCTTTTTCGTGCAACGTTCGATTTTTGAATCATCTTATAGCTGATCTGGAGATGGAACTTGAAAAATTGAAAAACCGATGATGGCTTAAAGGATTTCCCTCAACTTACCATGTAATTTGAGGGGAGTCCTGCAGCCAGCTTGTTGAAGCAGTATTGGATGGGTCTAGGGGCGTGGGTGATGTCTGCGAAAAAGGGGTCAGACAAGCAGGTTAAAAAATGCAATGCGATTCAAGAAATCATTAATCCTTCCGAATAGCGGATCATAGTTGAAGGTGCGAACCCCAAGCTCACATAAAATCCCTGGGGGATTCGCACCTCAGATTTTGTCGAAAACATCGAATTCATGACCTTTTGGCAACGATTTGGATGAAGTAGATTGCCATTATTAGTGAAATGACATACGATAGTGGTGAAAATACGCGATTTTAACGCATCTCTTATTGGAGATACGTGTTTTTTCGCTGTCGCACTCCGTATGGAGTGCGTGGATTGAAATCTTAACGCAGGCAAAGCGAGACGAGGCGAAATGGGTCGCACTCCGTATGGAGTGCGTGGATTGAAATTGGACGGAGATTACCGCGTACTTGAACCGATTGAGGTCGCACTCCGTATGGAGTGCGTGGATTGAAATCGATTAACGCGTACGTTACGAGGTCAACGCCGATCGTCGCACTCCGTATGGAGTGCGTGGATTGAAATTGTTTCCGTTCATCTTGAGGATGTCCGCCCCGGTGTCGCACTCCGTATGGAGTGCGTGGATTGAAATGATAAAAACCGCGCGAGCATCCGTAACCTGAACGGCGTCGCACTCCGTATGGAGTGCGTGGATTGAAATGATACCGCGTCTCAGATCACCAGTTTTACCGAGGTCGCACTCCGTATGGAGTGCGTGGATTGAAATCGTAAGAGACATACTTTGCGTAATGTCGCGGATAGTCGCACTCCGTATGGAGTGCGTGGATTGAAATGTCAGCATGTCACGCGCATTTAATTCCCGCTTCTTGTCGCACTCCGTATGGAGTGCGTGGATTGAAATTTCGCGTCAAGCAGCTCCATTACGTCCCATCCGAAGGTCGCACTCCGTATGGAGTGCGTGGATTGAAATGGCCTCAGCGTCAGTTACACCGTCGAGGTCCTTGAGTCGCACTCCGTATGGAGTGCGTGGATTGAAATATGCCATCAATGTAGTTGTGGCGTTGTGCGTCCATGTCGCACTCCGTATGGAGTGCGTGGATTGAAATCTTCTCGTCCACTACAATATGGAAACTGGCCTGGTCGCACTCCGTATGGAGTGCGTGGATTGAAATCTCCTGGAGAACGCATTGGATGCAAGTGCGTGATGTCGCACTCCGTATGGAGTGCGTGGATTGAAATACCTCCGAGAAGTCCGATAACCCGATAAACGAAAAGTCGCACTCCGTATGGAGTGCGTGGATTGAAATCCGTCACCGACATGCGTAAAAACCTCATTGAGCGCGTCGCACTCCGTATGGAGTGCGTGGATTGAAATATGGATAGTTGGAAATCGTCTACGCCCAACACTGTGTCGCACTCCGTATGGAGTGCGTGGATTGAAATTCTGCAATCTGTTTCGGTGAAACCGCTTCGTCAGTGTCGCACTCCGTATGGAGTGCGTGGATTGAAATAAAGATGGATTAATGAGTATTGCTGAACATCTAAGTCGCACTCCGTATGGAGTGCGTGGATTGAAGTCAACAGCAAAGCCCAGCGCATTGACGAATTGTGCCGTCGCACTCCGTATGGAGTGCGCGGTTTAACTATGTCCAAATTCCATTTCCCACATAAATAGCCCAAAACCAAGACGCTTGTGTTCATCTCACTCCTGTCTTGGTTTTGGGCTATCAACTATTTAATTCTCGGGTACGCTCTGTCGCAGTATGTGGGAAGTTGGATCAGCTCCTGCAGCTGCTGCGACACCGCAGAGAGCTCGTCGAAGGCGCTGACGATGGAAGGCATGAAGGCCTCCTGTTCTTCGACGGATTGCTGAATCTGTTTCCTGCTATTCGCTGCCTTGCTGACACTCGCGGACAGTTCATCCGCGGTGGCGGACATTTCCTTGGTAGAGCTGGCTGAGCGCTTTGTCCGCCATGTCGGCGGAGCTGCTGGCGATCGTTTGCACGGCGGTGGACATTTCAGTCATGGCTCGGGCGCTTTCCACCAATGCCTGATCCTGGGTGCACAGTCCGGCCGAGATGTCCCGGATGTAATCCAGGTATTCGCGCAAATCCTTTTGCACGGAACCGGAATAGCTCTTTTCGTTAACGGCGTCCAGAACCTTGTTGACATCAAGGTCTTCGGACCATTTGGCCGTCGTGATTTTAGCCTGGTCGTATAGCTGTTGGATCAGGATGCTCTTCTGAAGCTGTTAGTGTAATTAAGAGACATCAATGTGGGGCGAAAAAAGTTCGTTTGCGCCAAATTGCGTTGTTGCCCCGGCTTTTTCGTGTTTGCGCATCCCATGGATTTACTATCCCTGCAAACGATTCAAACGGAATTGTTGTGAGCCGACTGTATTTTGGAATAGTATGGGTGCATAAAAAAACACCTTGACAACCGGAATGCTTGGTGATAGATTACACTAAATAATTTTCATATATTCCTACCTATTTACTTGGTTAAATGTCGAAAATGGGATGAATTCACACGCATGCGGCTGACTGTACAAACAGAGGCACGCTTGGCGAAACGGAAAACCGCAAGGTTTCCTGTTGTCGTTGAGGTGCTTTTTTCGATTTTGCGCATTTAACCTAAATATTGTAGAGGAGTGATTGGTATGGGAGGAGTACCTGCATTGCTGGAAATCCAAGGGCTGAGCAAAAGCTTTCGAACGGGTCAACAATCCGTGCAAGCCCTCAGGCACATTGAACTGGACGTGAAGGAAGGGGAGTTCGTCACCGTTATCGGGCCGAGCGGCTGCGGCAAAAGCACGCTGCTGCGCATCGTTGCAGGACTGGACGGTGGCTACGAAGGCAGCGTCAAGCTGGCCGGTGAGCCGATCGCCGGACCAGGCATCGACAAAGGCTTCATTTTTCAGGAACCGCGCTTGTTTCCTTGGCTTACGGTCGAGAAGAACATTGCGGCAGACCTGTCGTTGGGAGACAAGGACGTACGCCGGCGGGTGGACGAACTGATTGAACTGGTCAAGCTGAAAGGGTTCGAAAAGGCGTACCCCAAGGCGCTTTCCGGCGGAATGGCCCAGCGCGTAGCGATCGCTCGCGCATTGCTGCGCAATCCGCGCATCCTGCTGCTGGATGAACCGTTCGGAGCGCTGGATGCGTTCACGAGAGCGCACATGCAGGAGGTGTTGCTGGATATTTGGGAACACAACGGAACGACGATGATCTTTGTCACGCACGACATTGATGAAGCCGTGTTCCTGGGAAACCGGATTGTTATCCTGAAGCCCAGGCCAGGGGAGATCCGTGGGCGCATTTCAGTGGATTTACCGTATCCCCGCAAGAAGGCATCAGCAGGCTTTCAGGAATTCCGCTACAAGGTTCTTAATGAATTCGAACGCATTGACGAGCTTGCCTTCGGCGAAGCTGGAGCGGGCATATGAGCAAGGAAACGGCTAACGCGCATATGTCGAAATGGAAGGTGGAAGGAATGGGCCAAACGACTGCCAGCGGGTCGGCCGGAGCACGCAAGCCCTATCGGGACAAGCTGAGCGCGCTGGCATGGGGTTCAATCCTCCCTGTCACGGTGCTCGTGCTTTGGCAATGGCTCGGGGATCGGGAACTGATCTCGCCGCTGCTCTTCCCGACCCCGCTTGTCATTTTGGAATCATTGGTCTGGATGTGGGATTCGGGCATGCTTGCGGAAAACCTGGGAACGAGCGTATACCGCATGCTGGCGGGATTTTTCCTGGGCGGTGGGCTGGGCCTCCTGCTGGGGCTGTTCGTGGGCTTGTCACGCAGCGTTGAGCGTTTGCTGGATTCCACGATCCAGATGGTGCGCATGATTCCGCATATCTCGGTCACCTTCCTGTTCGTGCTGTGGTTCGGCATTGGCGACACCTCCAAAATTTTGCTGATCGCAAAAGGCTGCTTCTTTCCATTATATATTTACACCTTTTTGGGAATACGGAACACGGACCGTAAACTGTTCGAAGTGACGCGTGTTCTGGCTTACAGCCGTTTCAAACAGATTGTGCGGCTGGTTCTTCCGGCCTCCGTGCCCAATATCGTGACCGGCGTAAGGCTGTCGCTGGCAATTGCCTGGGGGAGCCTGGTTGTTGCCGAAATGATGGGAGCCAGTTCCGGTCTGGGATTCGTCATGATGGATGCCCGGGCCATGAGCGACACGCCGACCGTTTTTGTCGGCATTGCGCTGTTCACGGTTCTCGGCGTGATCACGGATGCGATCGTGCTGCTTGCCGAACGCCGGCTGCTGGCGTGGAGAGATTGACATTCGAGAGGAGGGAGTAAATACATGAAAGAGCAAGCGCAGGCATTCAGGACGGGAATTACCCCGGCGCGGCCAGGCGGCCAGGAGAAGCAACGCCTTTTCGGAAAGCATTTTTTCATCGCAGCGTTGCTGCCCGCCATGATCCTTATCGTTTGGCAATGGGCCGGCAGCATGGGGCAAGTCAGTCCGTTGCTTCTGCCGTCCCCGCTGGCCATTGCAGAGGCGTTTGCACAGCTGGCGGCAACGGGAGAGCTCTTCGTACAGATCGGGCATAGCCTGGTCCGTGCATCGATCGGCGTGTTTTATGGCGCTTTCGCGGCGCTGTTGCTTGGCGGGCTGATCGGCTTGTCCCGCACGGCAAGCAAAATCATCGATCCGTCGCTGCAATTGCTGCGCCTTACGCCAAGCCTGGCTACGGCCCCAATCATCATTTTGTGGTTTGGCTTTGGCGAGACATCAAAGATCGTCATTATAGCCTTCGGCGCGTTTTTTCCATTATATATGAGCACCGTTCAAAGCATTTTGGGCATTGACAAGAAGCTTTCCGAAGTCACGAAGGTTCTTTCCTTCGGCAAAGTCCGGCATTTTACCAGACTGGTCCTTCCGGGGGCGATGCCGGGCATTCTCTCGGGCCTGCGGTTGTCCATCGCATACGGCTGGCTCGGCCTGGTCGTGGCCGAACTGCTCGGCTCGCAGTCGGGAATCGGTTTCCTGATGAGCCACGCCCAGACGAATTCCCAGCCGGAAATCATTTTTGTGGGCGTGATCATCTTTGCAGCGATGGGCAAGCTGATCGACGTTCTCGTTGCTTCGGTGGAACGCAGGCTGCTGGGCTGGCGGGACAGCTATACCGGCAACTGACGGATTTCGGACTCAGGCTTCCGATGGATACAGGCATTGTAGTGGCTATACCGTTTACAACACACATCAATCATATGGGGGAAGAAAACGATGAATACAACAACGGCATTGATGAAGCGCACAAAGCGAAAAGGAGGATGGCTCGGCCTGCTGCTGGTCTTTGCCCTGCTGCTTCAGGCCTGCAGCAGCGACAAGGCGACTCCGTCGGCAGGTCAGGATAACGCAAGCGGGAGCGGAACGGAGAGCGCAGCGCCTTCGCAGGCTTCGGTGGATGCGCTGACCTACGGTTTCGTGGGCACGAACAAACCGGGCGGCATCGAAGGCTGGGGTTTACACACCGGAATCATCCAGGAGGAACTGAAGAAGAAGTACGGCATAGAAAAGGTGGAACTGGTGCCGTTCCAGACCGGGCCGGACCTGAATGAATCGGTCATTGCCGGACGTGTGGACGTGGGCAATTCCGGTGACACGCCGGCGCTGTTGGCCCGTTCATCCGGAGCGAAAACACGCCTTATCAACTTTACGAATACCGAGGTCAACTCTATTTTGATCGGTCGAAAAGACGGTCCTAAGTCCGTTGAGGATTTGAAGGGCAAAAAAGTCGCCGTGGTCAAAGGCTCGCTGATGTATCGCTTCCTGATCGGTTACCTTAATGAAAAAGGGCTTGAAAACGACGTGGAGATCATCAACATCAACAGCATCCCGGATACGGAGGCCGCGCTGATTCGCGGGGAGATCGATGCGTATGCCTACGGCAGCGGCTTCTACTCTGCATACAAACTGCTCAAAGAAGGCTACCCGTTGTTGGCCGAATCGAAGGAATATCCTAACCTGTTGAGCGTCAGCGTCGTGTACGCCGCCGAGGACTACTTGGAGAAATTTCCGGGGTTCCAGCAAGTATGGCGTGAAGCGCTGAAAAAATCGTACAACGATCTCCGATCCAAACCGGATGAATACTACGCCTGGGTTTCGGAAACCACAGGTACGCCAATCGAGGCGCTTAAGGAGATCCAGCCGATCGGGCAGCTTCCGTCGGAGCCATTGTCCTCGGAAGGGATTGAGCGCATCAAGGCGTCCAAGGATTTCCTCATTCAGGAGAAGCTGGCGAAGCGTGATTTCGACATTGACGAATGGATCGCCGAATAATCGTACGATATATAAGGAGGGAATCGACCATGTCTGGACAAAAGAGACAGCTAAAGCTTGGCATCGGACTGCAAGGGGGCGGGGGACACTGGAGGGACCCCGATGTGCGCGCCGATGGCGCAGCCAGCATCGAGGCCTATCAGGAGTATGCCCGCATCGCGGAAGCGGGGAAATTCGACTTCGGTTTTATCGCCGATTCCGCTTATATCACCAAGGATTCCACGATTCCATTTCTGAGCCGGCTCGAACCGATGACCGCTTTGTCGGCAGTTTCGGCGGTGACTACGAATCTTGGACTTGTGGGTACCTTCACCACATCGTACAGCGAGCCGTTCACCACGGCGCGCCAGCTTGCTTCGCTGGATATCGTCAGCGGGGGACGGGCAGGCTGGAACGCCGTCACCTCTGCGCTTGAAGGAGTTGCCAGAAACCACGGGCACGACAAGCTGCACGATCATGAGCTGCGTTACCGCATTGCAGCCGAATACATCGAGGTGGTCAAAGGGCTGTGGAACTCCTGGGAGGACGATGCGTTTCCCCGCAACAAGGAAACCGGGGAGTACGTTGACCTCGACAAATTGCATACGCTGAACCACGTAGGCGAGTTTTTCAAAGTGCAGGGACCGCTTAATATGGAGCGATCGAAGCAGGGTCACCCGATTATTTTCCAGGCCGGTGCCTCGGGAGCGGGCCGGGATTTGGCCGGCCAGTATGCTGATGCGGTGTTCACCAGCTTCGAGGATGCCGATCTGGAGAAGGCGCAGCATACCTACAGGGATATTAAGGATCGGGCCGCCGCTTACGGGCGCAATCCTGACGAAGTGTTGTTGTTCCCGATGATCTTCCCGATCGTGGCTCCGACCCCGGAAGAAGCCGAGCGTTTATATGAAGAAGGAAACCGATTCATTGACGTTGAGTATGCCGTGAAATACCTGGGACGGTATTTCAGCTTCTTCGATTTTTCGCAGTTTGACCTGGATCAACCGTTGCCGGAACTAGGCGATATCGGGCAGAACAGCTTCCGCTCGACGGCCGAGTACTATTTGCGCATCGCCAGGGAGGAGAACCTGACGCTGCGCCAGCTCGCATACCGGGCAACGAATCCCCGGGGCGATTTTGTGGGCACGCCCGAGTATGTCGCGGACAAATTTCAGCACTATTTCCAGGAGCGGGCTGTGGATGGCTTCATTCTAGCGGGATCTCACCGCAATCTGCGCAATTTCGTGAACCAGGTGGTTCCGTTGCTCCAGGAACGAGGCATCTTCCGGACGGAATACGAATCCGATACGCTGCGCGGCAATCTGGGCATCTCGTTTCCGGAGAACCGGTATGCGCTGGCCAGAAAGCAAGCCGCCGTACATGAATAATCACACCCAAGGAGGAGATCAGGCATGACCATAACCATTGACGCACGGACGATTAACCGGCAGCCGAGCTTTACCCATGTTGAGGATGAGCGGCAATACCGGAAAGAGCGGCTTGCCGCTGCCTTTCGGGTATTTGCCAAGCTGGGATATGAGGAAGGGGTCATGGGACATGCCTCCGTTCGCGATCCCGAGAAGACGGACCATTATTGGACGAATCCGTTTGGACTCAGCTTCGGCCTGATCAAAGCGAGCGATCTTGTGCTGATGAACTACGAAGGCAAAATCGTGGAGGGGCACGGGCTCGTGCATCCTGGCGGGATTTTGCTTCACTTGCCGATTCTGCGGGATAATCCGCATATTGTATCGGCTGCGCATACGCATTCCATATACGGGCGAACTTGGTCCTCGTTCGGCCGGTTGCTTGATCCGCTTACGGCGGAAGCGGCCGTCTTCCATAACCGGCATGCGATATACGATAGCTTCGAGCATGGGGAAGGGGACAATCTGGCCCAAGCGGTGGGCAATAACAAGGTCCTTCTGCTCAAAAACCATGGCATTCTTTCGCTGGGCCAAACGGTAGACGAGGCAGCTTACTGGTTCATTTCCTTCGAAAAGGCGAGCCAAGGCCAACTGTTGGCCGAAGCGGCGGGCAAGCCGTTGCTGATCTCCGAATCCCACGCCGAAGCGATTGCTTTGCGTACGGATGCGCAATTCGGATGGCTGAATTTCCAGCCTTATTACCAGTCTATCATCACGGAGCAGCCGTATTTGTTGAAGTGAGCCGGCGAACGTAAGCACGGATTTCAAGATTTTATGAACCGGTCCGGACATCCCGGACGGGAACGGGGGAACCATGGTAGCCAAAAAAGTGAATCTGATTACAGACTTAATCGGCGAGACGCCAGCAGTACGTTTGAACAGGCTGGTAAGCGAGGGTGATGCCGAAGTATACGTTAAACTTGAATATTTCAATCCCAGCGGCAGTCTGAAGGACCGTGCCGCCTACAATCTGATTGCCGAAGCCGAACGAAACGGAAGGCTCAAGCCTGGGGCAACCATTATTGAGCCGACAAGCGGCAATACCGGCATCGGCCTGGCCATGAATGCGGCTGCCAAGGGATATCAGTTGATTATCACCATGCCCAGCAATGCGAACAAGGAGCGTATCCATATTCTGAAAGCTTACGGGGCGGAGGTTGTGCTAACGCCGACCAACGAACGGATGTCGGGAGCCATCCGCAAGGCACTGGAGCTGCAACGGCAGATTCCGGGCAGCTTCGTGCCGCAGCAGTTTGAGAATCCAGCCAATCCCGAAATTCATCGCACGACGACGGCGATCGAAATCATCGAACAGATGGACGGGGAACTGGACAGCTTCATTGCCACGGCCGGAACGGGAGGGACCATTACCGGTACGGGAGAGGTGCTGCGGGAGAGACTGCCGGGCATACGGATTATGGTGATCGAGCCGAAGGGCTCCCCCGTGCTGTCGGGCGGAGAGCCGGGATCGCACAAGCTGATCGGAGCCGGTCCAGGCTTCATCCCGCCAGTCATCAATCAGCAGGTGTATGACGAAATCGTCCAGGTATCCGATGAGGATGCCCTGAACATGTCCCGGCAGCTTGCCCGCTTCGAGGGCATTCTGGTCGGTCCTTCGTCGGGAGCGGCCGTATGGGCGGCTCTGCGGGAGGCACGCCGGCTGGGGGCGGGCAAAAAGGTATTGTGCATCGCGCCCGATAATGGCGAACGCTACCTCAGCTCGTTCATTTTCGGGGAATGATCCATGCTGAAGATTACAGGTAAAGGAGTGGCTGTCGGTGAATTTTGATCCCCATTATCATCCATACCCCGCCTATCGAGCGCCCGCTTATGCCAATCGGGGCATGGTGGCTACTTCCCAGCCCTTGGCCGCGCAAGCGGGACTGGATATCTTGAAGCGGGGAGGCAACGCGATCGATGCCGCCATTGCAACGGCGGCTGCGCTCACCGTGGTGGAGCCTTGCTCCAACGGGATTGGCGGCGACGCTTTTGCCATCGTGTGGAGTGATGGAAACCTCTATGGGCTGAATGCCAGCGGTCCTGCGCCTCGCGACATATCCATCGACAAGGTGAAGGAAGCGGGGCATGAACGGATGCCGACGTACGGTCCACTTACGGTAACCGTACCCGGGGCACCGGCGGCCTGGGCGGAGCTTTTGTCCCGCTTTGGTCGGTTGTCCCTGGAGGACGTGCTGGCGCCCGCGATTGGCTACGCCGAGGAGGGCTTCCCCGTATCACCGACCGCGGCGCTACATTGGGGACGTGCCTGCGAGCTGTATAACACCGCGTTCAAGGATGAAATGTATGCTGCATGGTTCGACACGTTCGCCCCGTCGGGAGGGCGGGCGCCAAGAGCAGGCGAATTGTGGCGCTCGCCGGACCATGCACGCACGCTTCGGCAGATTGCCTCGTCCGGAAGCAAAGAGTTCTACTGCGGGGAATTGGCCGGGCGCATTGCGAATTTCGTGCGGGGCAATGGAGGTTACCTGAGCACGGAGGATTTGGCCGCGTTTGCGCCGGAATGGGTACAGCCCATTCAAGTCAGTTACCGAGGGTACGAAATATGGGAGCTTCCTCCCAATGGCCAGGGGCTGGTGGCGCTTCTCGCCCTCAATATTCTGAAAGGCTTTGAAGGATTGGGTTCGGGCGAGGTGGACACGTACCACAAGCAGATCGAGGCGCTCAAGCTTGCCTTTGCTGACGGAAAGCACTGCATCACTGATCCGTCGCACATGCGGGCGAACATGGAGACTTTGTTATCGGACCGGTATGCCGTCGAGCGGAGAGCGCTGATCGGCAAGGAAGCGGGCTTGCCGGAGACTGGCGAGCCCGCGCGGGGCGGAACGGTGTATCTGGCGGCAGCCGATGGCGAGGGGAACATGGTTTCGTTCATTCAGAGCAATTTCATGCAGTTCGGTTCGGGATTGGTTGTCCCGGGCACGGGCATCGCGCTGCAAAACCGGGGGTGCGGATTTTCGCTTGATCCCGCAGCCGCCAACCGGTTGGAGCCGGGCAAACGGACCTACCATACGATCATTCCGGGCTTCGTCACTCGCGGCGGGGGACGTGAGGCGATCGGCCCGTTTGGCGTGATGGGCGGATTGATGCAGCCGCAGGGGCATGTGCAGGCGATCATGAACCTGATTAACTTCGACCTTCACCCGCAGGCAGCGTTGGACGCTCCGCGCTGGCAATGGATCGGAGGCAAGAACGTAGTCGTGGAGCCGGGCTTCCCGCCTTCAGCGGCGCAGGCGCTGGCCCGACTTGGTCATGACGTTCGCTTTGCCCTGGATAGCGGTTCGTTCGGCCGGGGACAGATCGTTTGGCGCAATCCCGAATCGGGAGTACTTTGCGGTGGCACCGATTCCCGCACGGACGGGATCGTGGCAACATGGTAAGCCTGCTGCGACAACCAGCCATGGTTCTTGCATGAAGAGGTCCCAGGCTGAATCTGTAAAATGAATAGCGATCTTGCATTTCGGGTCACGAGTCGTTGACGGAAAGTTTGGTTTTATTACGTTTTCGGAACATTTAAGATTCATTAAAGGTTTGTCCTCTACCATGGTTTCATAAGCCTAAGTTGCTTAACAGAAACCAAGAAGGAGGATTCATCATTTGAATAGTTTACTACGTAAAGTTGCAGTAACGGCCTTGTCCGTGACGATGGTAACATCATCTTTTGCCCTGGTAGGAAGCCCGAACGCAGCGTTTGCCGCAGAGGATACAAGCACCAGCACAGGCGTCACGCAAGCCTATGAATCGTTGTTCCAAACGGACAACGTCATTGATGTAAATGTTACGATTGATGATGCAGACTGGAAGAGCATGCTCGAAAGCCCGCTGGATAAGGATTATAAGAAGGTAAGTGTGGAGGTGGACGGGAACAAGCTGGATAACGTCGGTTTTTCTACCAAGGGGAACCTGACACTAAAGGCAGTAGCCTCCAATGAAGATTCCGACCGTTACAGTTTCAGACTGAAGTTTGACAAATATGACAAAACGCAGACGCTTCTCGGACTGGACAAAATGGTACTGAACAACAACTACGCGGACCCATCCTACATGCGTGAAGTTTTGCATTACGAAGCATTGCGCAGCATCGGCATGGATGCACCGATGACGAACTACGTCAATCTCTATGTCAACGGTGAATTGGTTGGTTTCTATACGGGTGTTGAAGCAGTGGATGACAGCTATCTGGAGCGCAACTATGGTGAGGATTACGAAGAAGGCGTCCTCTACGATACCGACGAGAAGAGCTACCTCCAGTATGAAGAAGGCAGTGACTACAGCACGATTACGAAGGACTTGGGTACGGACAAGGATAAAACTAAGCTCAAAAACTTCATCAAGACCCTGAATGACATGCCAGAAGGTGAAAAAGGCGATATCGAGAGCGTGTTGGACGTGGATTCCGCGCTTCAATATATCGCAGGTAACATGGTCTTCGGCAACTATGACAGCTATAACGGTGACAAAGGGCATAACTACATGCTCTACAGTGATGCCGATGGCAAGTTCACCGTTGTACCGTGGGACTTTAACATGTCCTTTAATGGATACTCGGGTGGAGGCGGACGTGGAACAACAGGAACAACCACGACCAACACCAACGCAACAAACGTATCCGTGGATGAGCCAGTACTGGGCATTAGCATGGAAAATGTACCGATGATCAACAATCTGCTGGCCGTGCCTGAGTATAAGGAAAAATACTTGAGCTACGTCAATGAGTTGACGGATTATCTGGAAGGTATCCAGGACCGCATCACAGGTCTGGCTGACATCATTCGTCCATATATAGAAGCAGATCCAACGAAGTTCTACACAACAGAGCAGTTTGAATCCAACATCGCATACTCTGCCAACGCTGATGCAACAGGCGGTATGGGTGGCATGGGTGGTACACCACCAGAAGGATTCGAAGGTATGACACCGCCGGAGGGCATGGAAGGCATGACGCCTCCGGAAGGCTTTGAAGGCATGACACCTCCCGATGGTACGACACCACTGGATGGCACAACGGGAACAGGAACAACAGACGGCACAGGCAATACCCAGACACGTCCAGGCGGCAACTTTGGCGGAGGCGGTGGCATGGGCTCTATGGCAGCAGGATCGCTGACGACGTTTGCCCTGAACCGACTTGCCAATCTGCAAGAGCAGCTTGGACGCGAAGTAACGCCTTTGCCAGAGACTTCAGAAGATACAGGCACGGATAACGGAACAGGAACAACAGACAAAGCGATCACTGTAACCCTGGATGGCAAATCAGTTACGTTCCCGGATCAAGATCCATTGCAACAAAGCGGACGAGTTATGGTACCCGTGAACGCCATCCTTGAAGCTTTGGGTGCAGAAGTAACTTGGGACAAAACAGCGAAAACCGTAACCGCCGTTCTGAATGACCAGACGCTTGTGCTCCAAATCGGAAGCAGCACGGCTACAGTGAATGGTGAAACGCTCGAAATCGATGCACCAGCCATCATCAAGAACAGTCGCACACTTGTGCCGGTACGCTTCATCTCTGAAGGACTGGGACTGACCGTGGATTGGGATCAAACGGCTGCACAAGTAACACTTACATCCAAATAAGAAATTTTCTCCGGTAGAGCAACGTTGTTCTACGAAGAACGAGAAAAGGGATTCGATGGTCAGATCGAATCCCTTTTTGCTCTGCTTTTCTACAGAAGGAATAATAAATTTTACATGTTGTACTTACTTTGCCGAGAAAAGCATACGTAGGATAACAGAATAGATAATACTAAGACAGCAATTAAAATACTAAAAGAGGTTATTTCAGAAACAGGGGTTGGTTTGAATAATTGGAATCTCCCTTTAAATTCGAAAATATCGTGAGCTACTACAGAAATAATGTTACGTATATCATATTTTCCAAGCACAGGAACTATAAAATCGTATACAAAAAATATAATGACAGGTAAAAGTGCTGATTTAAATAAAATCCCCAGTAGAAAACCGATTGATGCAAAGACAAGACTTATCATTAAACTGAATAAAAGTTGAACAATTAGGTTGTTATGATCCAGGCTAGTATTAAATCTTGCTGAAATGTCATTTGGAATTCCATTGATGATTTGTTGGTGGAACAAATATCCTGCCATGAATGAAACAAGTGTTGTCGTAACAAAAATAATTAAAACTCCTAAATATAAGGAGAGTAATTTTGAAGTGATTAATTTTGATGAAGGCATTTGAGTTGCTTTTATTCTAATCGTTTTATATTTATAATCATAAGAGGCCAGATAAATAGAATAGATTACAAAAATAATTGGAAAAAAAACAAATGTCATCCATTCTAATGTATTTGTGATAATTGACCTATTATTGAGTAATCCTATAGCATCACCTGCTTCAGCTAAACGAAAACGTACAGGATTATCCACAACTTGTTCGGAACCAGTTCCAGTGATATTTATTGGCATGTCCAGCATTTTATCAACATCCATACCTTCTTCTTTATACAAATTATAAGTTTTAACATATAGGTCATAGGAACTCGTAGCCTTTGATTTTAAGCCATATATATTGAGTAAAGAAATGAAGACAGAGATAATTACAGTGATCCATATTATGTGAGAATACCACTGATATTTCAGTTCTTTTTTTGTACTATTTAATGTAACGTTCGTAGATGTCATTCAATCCTTCCCCCTCTTGAAGTTTGAAATCTTTGATTTGGATCGCAGATTGATCATGAATTAAGATTAAATCATCAATGATGGATGTGTAATACTCGAAATGATGCCCTATTGCTACGATTGTGGTATCTATTGACAATTTTTCTAATATAATCTTGAGATCCATCAGAGTAGCATGATCTAATCCATTGGAAGCTTCATCAAGAAATAAGTATTTGGGCTTAGTTACCAAAGCTATCATTAGGCTTAATTTTTTTCTTTGTCCCAAAGAATAAGATTTAACTTTATTTTTGAGAATTTCTGGTTTAAGAAAATGTGGCATTAATATATTATGATTTTTTTCATTTATACTAGATGTTTGATTAGATAACAATTCTAAATTTTGAAGTCCTGTTAAATTGTGATAAAGGGGACTGTTATCATAAACAACCAATACCTTTTCTCTAACTTCTTCTAAAGGTTGATCATTATATTTGATTTCCCCATGGTAATTTTCGAGATTTAAAAGACATTTTAATAAAGTGCTTTTTCCAGAACCATTTGGCCCCGAAATAAATGTAATTTTATTTTCGGGAATTTGTAATTCGATATTATTGAAAACAACTTGTTTTTTATATTCTTTTGATAGTTTAGATATAGTTATCATAGTTGTCACCTCTCATAACTGAAAACAACGACCATTGTAAATGGCCGTTGTTTTCAGTTGTTATAAGTATTTTAGTAGTTAGTAGCTGTTCCATCTTTGAAAACTTTAATGTAATCAGAAAAGTCAGACTCGTAGACGTTTACATCTCCCCAAGGAGTGACTACTCCGGCTCCGATGGTTGTTTTAGAAAGATAGATATGGTAAGAAGCAGCAGAAGAACTTTGCTTAGTGATACCACCTTTTCTCACTGTATTCGGAAATACAAATCCTGAATCTTGGCTACCGCTACTCGTTGTAATCTGAGTTGCGTTTGCAGTCCAATCTACTACCGCATCGGACCAAGCTAGAAAACTACCTCTAGATAATTTTACTGAATAAGAGGAAGTAGCTGCCGCTAATGAGCTTACATTGTCTTCACTAATATTCTCCTTGTTCACCTGACTAAGTGTAGCATTGTTTGCTGCTTCAATTACTTTAAGTTGATCAGGAGTGAGGTCCTGAACACCCGAAGCGAAAATTGGAGAAACAGAGAATAATAAACTTAAAGCTAAAGCACCTGACGCAACTTTCGGTAAAATACGCGATAATTTCATTTAAAAACCTCCTATATAATTAGAATACTATTAAATATTACCAAAAAAAATTACAAAATTATACATTTATTTGTAAATAATATATTTGTTTTTACATATTTTGTTTTTTGTTGTGATGTCTTATTTTATTATATAGGGAGATAAAATTTAATTGTCTTTGCTAGCTCATATACAAGGTTGTACTTCTGGTACAATGAGGGAAAAGGAGGAACATATATGGCTCCCGATAAAACAAAACTTTTTCCTAACGATCATATTCGTACCGTTTGTTACATTCAAAATTTGCCGCCGCGCTCCAATGTGCTGATCGGTGACTATACGTATTATAGTGACAATAGTCGCCCACCCGAGCAATTTTATGACCGTATTCAGCATCATTATGATTTCCTGGGTGATCGTCTGGTGATCGGCAAGTTTTGTGCAATTGCCGAAGGTGTGACATTCATTATGAATGGTGCCAATCACCGGATGGAGGGCATGACGACGTATCCCTTTAATATTTTCGGTGGTGGTTGGGAGAGAGTAACCCCTACACTGGATCAACTGCCTTTTAAGGGAGACACTGTATTGGGGAACGACGTCTGGATTGGGCAAAATGTATCCATCATGCCGGGTGTCACCATTGGAGACGGTGCCATCGTTGCTTCCAATGCGACAGTCACCAAGGACATCGAGCCTTACACCATTGTGGGTGGCAATCCGGCCAGGCCAATTAAAAAGCGCTTCGACGACGAGATCATTACTTTGCTGCTGGAACTGAAATGGTGGGATCAGGATGAGGCGTGGCTGGACACGCATTTGGAACAACTGGTCTCTACATATGATCCGCATACATTGCGTGAGCTTCTGAAGAGCAAGTAGAGAACGCGTACGTGAATTGATTTGCAAAAAATGAGGCTATAGCTGGTTCCTGATGGAGCCAGCTTGTTTTATTTTGGACTCCATATGCTCATTGCACGCTAAGCCCCTGAACGCCATTCTAGAAGCTTTGGGTGCGAAAGTGTGTGAGGTATAAAATTGTTGATTTAATGTTTTCGAAAAATATTGAAACGTTTCCAATTAGGTGTTATTATGAATTCCATCAGAGAGATAGGCGGGGGGGTTAGATGTCAAGTATTAAAGATGTAGCCAGCTTAGCTGGTGTAGCTGTGGGAACCGTGTCCCGTGTTATTAACAATTCGGGCGCCGTTAAACCCGCAACACGCAGAAAAGTCGAGAAGGCCATACAAGAGTTGAATTATATCCCTAATGAGATTGCCCGAAACTTCAAAATGCGGAAGTCCAAGATGGTAGCCCTGCTGCTCCCGAGTATCTGGCATCCTTTTTTTTCCGAGCTGGCTTATTACATTGAAGATGAGCTGGATCGGGAAGGTTTCAAGCTCATGCTGTGCAATAGCGGTGGCAAACCTGAAAAGGAATTATATTATCTTGATATGCTCCAGCAAAACAAAGTGGCGGGTATTGTCGGCATTACGTACAACGATATCGAAAATTACGTCAGCAATGACATTCCGATTGTCAGTATCGACAGACACTTCAACAAGAAAATCACATGTGTTACGTCGGACAATTATGAAGGAGGGCGTCTGGCGTTAAGGGAACTTGTCAAAGCAGGAGCCAAAAAACCGGCTTTTATGGGGAGTGTCACTTCTGTTTTCAGTGAAACCATGAATCGGAGAGAAGGTTTCATTCAGGAAGCCAGAACCATGGGGGTTGACTACGTTGTATACGAGAAGCCAGACCCGGTTTTGGACGATGATGCCTATTATGGTGAGTTTCTAAAAGAGCATGGGGATGTGGATGGTATTTTTGCCATTACGGATATGTTCGCCGCCAAATATATAGAAAGAGCCGGCAGGCAGGGCATTAGCGTTCCGGAGGATGTAAAGGTCATCGGATATGATGGCATTCAGGATCATCCTTATTTCCATCCAATATTGTCAACGATCAGACAACCTGTAGAGGAGATGGCACGTACGACGATCAGGCTGCTCTACAAAAAGATCGATGGGGAAACATTGGACCGGGAAGTTTATCGTCTTCCAGTCATATTTAGACAAGGTGAAACGACTTGATGGTTCCTGAGAACAAAAGGCTTCACCCCTTTAATTAGTTTAGAAAAACATCAGAAGCACGGCCGCTTCACCAGTGGATTAGCCGTGTGACGTTTTTCTCATGTTAAATTGGAAACGTTTCAATTATTATGAGAGCGCTTCATATAAATTGGAAACGTTTCAATAACATAAAATAAAAATTTTACGAAGAAAGGGAGTATGACGGTGATTTCACGAGATTCCGGGGGAGAACAAACCCTGATCAAAGAAAATCGTAAAACTTGGAGTCGAATTAAACGCAACTATGAACTGTACCTGTTCCTGCTGCCGATCATTCTGGTTTACCTCCTGTTCAAGTACTACCCGATGTACGGAGTACAAATTGCATTTAAGGATTTTTCACCAAGCCAGGGAATTTGGGGCAGCGAATGGGTGGGTTTCCGGCATTTTATTGATTTTTTCAATTCTTATAACTTCTGGACGATCATGAAAAATACGCTAACACTCAGTTTTCTATCGCTTGTGTTCAGCTTCCCGGCTCCAATTATTATCGCGATCATGCTGAATCAGATGCTGGGCAAAGGATACAAGAAATTTATCCAGACCGTCATTTATGCGCCGCACTTTATTTCTACCGTTGTGCTCGTCGGTATGCTCCATGTTTTTTTATCGCCAAACAGCGGGATCGTGAACCACATCATTACCTGGTTCGGTGGAGAACCCATTCTATTCATGGCTGACGAAGGCTGGTTTCGTCCTTTGTACATTTTGTCAGGGGTATGGCAAGAGACCGGTTTCGCTACAATTATTTACCTGGCTGCCCTTGCCGGGGTTAATCCCGAACTGCATGAAGCCGCAATTGTGGATGGAGCAAGTAAATGGAAGCGTGTATGGTACGTTGACATTCCGTCCATCTTGCCGACCATTGTCATCCTGCTCATTCTCGCACTCGGGAACGTCATGAGCATTGGTTTCGAGAAAGCATTTCTAATGCAAAGTGACCTGAACTATGCCACCTCCAATATTATTCCAACCTATGTATATGAATTGGGGATTCAGAAGGCGCAGTACAGCTTTTCTACCGCGGTCGGACTGTTTAACTCTGTCATCAATATCATCCTGATTGTCATCGTCAATCGGATCGCCAAAAAATTAACGGAAACCAGTTTGTGGTAGGGGGGATTCACTGTGAACCAATTTTTGAAGAGAAAAACCAGAGGAGACGCATGGTTTGACGCTATCAACTATTTCTTCTTGACCGTAGTTATGCTGCTTGTTTTATTTCCGCTGTATTTTGTGTTGATTGCTTCATTCAGTGATCCCAATCTAATTTATTCTGGGGAAGTATGGTTATTACCAAAGGGATTCACGCTCGACGGCTATGAACGAATATTCAATGACTCCTCCATATGGATCGGGTATGCCAACTCCATATTATACGCTGGCGTAGGAACCTTGATCGGAGTAGCGGTTACCGTATTTGCAGCTTATCCGTTAGCACGGAAGGATCTGGTTGGAAGGTCGGTCATCATGTGGTTTTTGCTGATCACCATGTTTTTTAGCGGCGGGTTGATTCCGACGTATTTGTTAATCAAGGATCTTCACATGCTGAATACGATCTGGGCGCTTGTAATCCCGGGTGCTGGTGGCATAATGAACGTCATTATCGTAAGGACCTTCTTTCAGTCCTCCATCCCGGATGAAATGAGGGAAGCAGCGTCGATCGACGGTTGTTCCAACACCAGATTTTTCTGGAGTATTGTGTTGCCTTTATCCAAGTCCATTTTAGCTGTCATGGTGCTGTATCATGTCGTCGGCTTCTGGAATGGTTTCTTTGACGCTTTGATCTATTTGAACGACGAAAGCAAATATCCGCTTCAACTGGTGCTTCGCAATATTCTCGTCCAGAACCAAGTAAACTCCGGCATGATGGTGGATGTCGAATCCTACGCAGCGAAGATGCGCGTAACGGAACTGATTAAATATGGAGTCATCATGGTATCCAGTCTGCCGCTGCTGATTTTGTATCCTTTCCTGCAAAAGTACTTTGTCAAAGGCGTAATGATCGGCTCGATCAAGGGATGATGTTGTCATGGTACTTGAAAGGGGGGATGTGCAGCAGAATCGATATATCTGCATCCAGACCACTATAGAGTAAGACAAGGTAAGATATTCAACTTGTGGAATGATCTTGAGGGAGGTTATGCACGATGAAATCTGTATTCAAAAGAGCGGGAATTCTTATGATTGCTGGAGCTTTTGCGCTGAGTGGATGTTCAGGAGATTCCAAGAATCAGTCGGAAAATTCCGCTGCGAGTTTTAACAAAACGGGTCTTCCGATTGTGAATGAACCGGTATCGTTAAAGATGGTATCCCCGAAAGCTGCTTTGGCACCGGAGTATTCTCAAATGGAAATTTTCAAGAAGCTGGAAGAGCAAACCAACGTTAAGATCGAGTGGGAGAACATTCCGGATACCGACTTTACCGAGAAGAAAAATTTGTTGCTGGCCAGTGGAGATTTGCCTGACGCTTTTTATGGAGCCGGATTTTCGGATTACGAGCTGGTTAATTACGGCACAGACGGAACGATCCTTCCATTGGAGGATTTAATCGATCAATATGCGCCTAACCTGAAAGCGCTTTTAGAACGCAGGCCTGACATCAAATCCTCGATCACGGCACCGGATGGGCATATTTACGGACTGCCTTCTTGGGAAGAGAACAATCTTGGAACGAACCCCTTCTTTCACGTTATCAATAAAAAATGGCTCGACAAGCTGGGGCTGAAAATGCCACAGACACTGGATGAATATACGGAAGCATTAGTTGCCTTTAAAACACAGGATCCAAACGGTAACGGCAAGGCCGACGAAATTCCGCTGAGCTTTATGCATATGCAGTGGTGTATGGACATTGCTGGGATATTCGGAGCATTCGGACTTCCAGATAACATGGAACATCGGGTCGTCCGGGACGGAAAAGTGATCTTTACTGCTACGCAGCCTGAATATAAGGAAGCGTTGAAATATTTTAATGAAAAATGGTATAAGCAGGGCTTGATTGATCCTGAATCGTTCACCCAGGATGCTGCTCAGTATCTGGCCAAAGGGAAAACAACAATCGAAACGCTCGGCTCCTATATCTGGTGGGAAGTCGATGAGGTGGTCGGAACGGAGCGAAGCAAGGATTATGCTTTGCTGTCCCCGCTCAAAGGACCGGACGGGGATCAATCGATCGGTCGCGGCAACGGTGGCGGTCCAGGACGCGGTGCTTTCGTGATTACTAAAGAGAACCAGAATCCGGAAATCACAATCCGTTGGATCGACCAGCAGTATGAACCGTACATGGCTGCTCAAATCCACTGGGGTCCGCTGGATGTCGTATTCAAGAAGGACGAAAATGGGAAATTCGTGAACCTGCCGATTCCTGAGGGCACTTCCGCGGGCGAATTCCGTCAAAAAGTGGCTCCAGGCGCAGGCGGCCCTGGCGTCATTACCATCGAAGATTTGGGAAAAGTAGTTGATCTGGAGCCTAGAGCCCAGCAGCGCGTTAAAGACTTGGAGAAATATTACGATCCCTATATGGAAGAGGAAAACTACCCGAGTATCTTCTTTGAGCCGGAGGAGCTGGACAAAATCAATCGAATTGAGCCCGAATTGATTAAATATGTAAATACCCAGCGAGGAAAATTCATTGTTGATGGCGGCGTGGATGAGCAGTGGGACAGCTATGTGAAGAACCTGGATAAGATGGGATTGAACGAATTGATGGAGATCTATCAAAATGGGCTGGATCGTTATAACGCAAGTTTAAACAAATAATTAATCAAATCGATGATCATGGAATTAACAAGACGGGAAGGGGCTCTTCAATCTATGCCGAAGACTGAGGAAATTAATAAGATAATGGAGTCAAATAAACAGCTTATGGATGAGAGATTTAGACCGGGATATCATTTTTCGCCTCCATCCCATTGGATGAACGATCCGAACGGATTAGTCTATTACGAGGGAGAATATCATCTGTTTTATCAACATCATCCCTATAGTAATAAATGGGGGCCGATGCACTGGGGCCATGCCGTAAGCCATGATCTGATTCATTGGCAGCATGAACCTATCGCTCTGTTCCCAGACGAGCATGGAGCCATTTTTTCTGGTTGCTGTGTGGTTGACTTTAATAACAGCAGCGGATTGTTCGCGGGTACCCATGGATTGATTGCGATCTTTACCCATGCGGATACTTGTCCAGAGACCGGGCAGCCGCGTCAGCGGCAAAGCTTGGCTTACAGCAGCGATAAAGGAAGAACCTGGCATAAATATGAGGGGAATCCGGTTCTTGCCGAACCTGATCTGGTAGATTTCCGGGACCCGAAAGTGTTCTGGCATGCACAAAGTGAGCGGTGGGTTATGACCATTGTAGCGGGAGATCATGCTCGGTTTTATGGATCGGAAAATTTGCGTGAATGGACATTAACAGGGGAATTCGGGCAAGAAGAAGGCTCGCATGACGGCGTTTGGGAATGCCCGGATCTCTTTAAATTGCCAATCGATGAAAGTGGGCGTTCCAAATGGGTACTTATCATTAGCATTGGGGATAACCCTGCCTTTCCGGAAGGATCACGCACGCAATATTTTATCGGAGAGTTCGACGGAAATACATTCATCAACGACAATTCGGCTGATCATATCATGTGGTTGGATCACGGTCGGGACAACTATGCAGGGGTCACCTGGGCGGATATGCATGAACAAGACGGACGACGCGTGATCATCGGTTGGATGAGCAACTGGAAATATGCCAACGAGACTCCAACCGGAGACTGGAGAGGCGTAATGACTCTGCCTCGCGCCCTGTCACTGACCAGTCGTGACGAGGGCATCGTGCTAACCCAAATGCCTGTCCGGGAAATAGAACAGCTGCGGAAAGAGTCGATAAGCTGGTCTGATGTCACGGTTACGCAGGAGGTCCCGTTTATAATAAAGACAAAGGATGATCTACTGGAAATTGAAGCGGACATCGATATTCGAACTGCGGGCGAGGTTCATATCAAAATGCAATCGTCCGGGCAGAGTGAGACAATCATCGGCTATGACCCTGTGCGCCAATGGCTATTCATCGACCGTTTCAAATCGGGCATGACTGACTTTCATCCATCATTTGCATGCCAGCATGGGGTCATGCTGGTTCCGGAAAATGAGAAAATCAAGCTGCATATTTGGCTGGATCGCAATGCGGTTGAAGTGTATGCGAATCAGGGCCTGGTTGTTCTGACGGATCAAATTTTTCCGGATGCAACGATGAATAGGATTTCAATAGGAACGAATTCAGGGCAGGTTGTATTGAGCTCGCTTCATATCCATGCTCTTCAGTCCATTCATATCCCCAATGGCACCACAGAGCAGACATTAGGGAGGGATGAAGCGTGAGTCAAACATCAGACAGTCAGCGGCTGATGATGTATTGGGCCTTTGATGAGGGAACCGGAGCCAGCGCTGTGGAGAGCATATCTCAAGTACAGGATGATATTCAGTACGTATTTAATCAAGCCGAGTTTACGGAATCCTGCGATCCGCAGTGGAGACAGGGAGTTATGGGGGGCGGGCTCCTCTTCGATGGTTACTCGACTTATATTGCCCATTCGGTCAATGAGGGGGAACCGAACGGCAAGCAAAAGTATCGATCAGCGCTAAGTATTGGAGTATGGGTAGCACCGCGCTCTTATGAATGGGGCTCTGAAGGCAAGTTGTCTGCCATTGTGAACCACCACAACATGGATCGCAAGCAGGGGTATCTGCTTGGGATGTACCGTCATGGCTCCTGGTCCTTTCAAGTCGGGCTGGAAGGAGGGGACTGGAAGGAAGTTTGGTCGCCGGACGGTCAGGAACTGCCCAAGAATGAATGGTCTTACGTGAATGCAGTATTCGATGGGACCCAAGGAGAAATGAAGCTGTATTTAAACGGCAGGGAAATCGCTTCGGCTGATCTGCCCCCCGGTTCTCGCCTGGACGAGGCGGTGGACACGGAGTTGCTCATCGGCAAAAACAATCACAGCAGCCTGCTGGCGGAAGTATTCAGCCTTCACATGTTTAGCGGTATCCTCGATGAACTCAAGGTTTATAATCGAGCCCTGAGCGAGGAAGAGGTGGTCGCTTCCTATCGACACGTGTTGGAAACCGTCTATGGAGGAGCCCATCCGACATTAACGTATGATGAGATCAAGCTGGATCGGACGCCACTGCTGCCGGATCGGCATAGACCGCAGTATCATGTCAGCCCGCCGGCTCATTGGATGAACGAGCCTCATGCGCCGATCTATTTTGACGGGAATTATCATTTATTCTATCAGCATAACCCCCTTGGGCCGTTTTTTCATCAGATCCACTGGGGACATTGGGTAAGTAAGGATCTGGTGCATTGGCGTGATCTTCCTGTGGCATTAGCCCCTGAAAATGATCAGCTCGCACCGGACGGGATCTGGTCGGGAAGCGCGACATATGATGCAGACGGCCTGCCTGTCTTATTCTTTACGGCGGGCAATGACAATGCTTCGCCCAATCAGAGCGTGGCGCTTGCCCGAAGTAACTATTCCCGGGATGGAGATCCGGATTTGGTTCACTGGGTCAAACATGCGGAGCCGTTGATCGTGCAGAAGAAGGGCATGGGCGTATTCGGAGATTTCCGGGATCCATTCGTGTGGAAGGACGATGACGAATGGTTTGCCTTGGTCGGGTCCGGAATCGAAGGCGAAGGTGGAGCAGCGCTCGCATTTGCATCACAGGATATGCTGAATTGGACGTACAAAGGGTCATTGTTTAAAGCGGATATTCAGAAATTCCCTTATCTTGGACCCATCTGGGAGCTTCCTGTGCTTCTTCCCCTTGGTAGCGACAAGCAGGGAGTGAACAAGCATCTTCTATTGGTGAGTCCAGTGGGACAGGGAGCGGATGTCGAGGTATTCTATTGGACCGGGAAGCTTGACAAACAAAATCTATCATTCATTCCCGATCAAGAGGAGCCGCAATTGATTGACGTCGGTGATTTCCATTTTACCGGTCCGAGCGGAATGGTTGATCCGAAGACCGGCCGAAAGATTGTGTTTACGATAGCGCAAGGTGACAGGACGTCCGAGCTGGAATATCAATCGGGCTGGGCTCATAATGGCGGCTTGCCGTTAAGCGTGTATTTGAGGGATGACGGACGGCTGGGAATTGAGCCGATTGAAGAGCTCCAATCCTTGCGTGGCGCCAAGCGGTTATCGCTCCGGGACAAATCATTGGCTGAGGCTAATATGCTACTGAGGGATGTACAAGGAGACATGCTTGAGATTCAACTGGAGATGGAGCCTGGCAGTGCCAAACAACTCGGCATCAAGGTCCGGTGTACGCCGGATAACGAAGAAGAAACCCTGCTGTATTATGACTGGAATCAATCGATGCTCTTGGTCGATCGAACGAAAACGACGCTTCATCCGGGAGAAAAGTGCCGAGGGATCCAGGGTGGTAAGCTTGAGCTGTTAGGGGAGAATTTAAAGCTTCATATTTATTTGGACCGCTCCATGGTCGAAGCCTATGCAAACGGATTGAAAAGTCTGACGACCAGGGTGTATCCAAGCCGTAAAGATGCTTTGGGGATTGAGATCTGGGGAGATGGGGAATTGTTGGTTAAATCGCTGGATATATGGGAGATGAAATCCATTTGGTAAAAAGAGCGCTTAGGCGCTCCTTACCCTTTGGATAAAGGAGCAAAGCTCAAAAAATTTGTACTCTTCAGTTTGGAAGCGCTTCACATATACATTTATCTTTTCTCTCCTTCCTTCATGACTATTCATCCTTGTTACAGGGGGAGCATGTCGAAATGCGGTATCGATGTTTTCTAAATATGAAATCATGGAGGAGGATCTTGAATGAGGAATGTAATAACAAGGAAAACCTGGATCTCCAAAATGGTCATATGGGTAATGGTTCTCCAGCTTGTTGCTCCTGGAATATCGGCTGCAGCCGAAGTTGGAGTGAATGCTCGGGAGGCGTTAACTCCTAAGGCTGATGAGGGGTTGTCAGTTACGGATACAGTCTATCAAATCCAGAATCCAAGCTTCGAAACCGGGGATATGTCAGGCTGGACGGTTGTCAGAGGTCAAGCATTCGGTCAGGACAGCGTATCGGACGAAACCACTTGGTGGGCGGAACAAATCCCGTACAATCAGGAAGGGAACTATCATCTAAACGGCTGGAAGCATGACGAGGCTGCAACCGGCGTTCTCCGTTCCAGCACCTTCGAGCTGGGTGGCAGCGGCTGGATCAGCTTCAAGCTTGGCGGTGCGAAAAATCCAAACAAGGCATATGTAAATATCGTGGAAGCCAAGACGGGGCAAGTCATTGCCCGGTATGGCAATAGCGCCTTCGCTGACGTTGGCTTCCCAAATCCCGACCAGGGCTTGCGGCTTGCGAATATGGAGCAATATAAGGCGGATCTTTCCGAATATTTAGGCAAGGAGCTGTATGTGGAGATCGTTGATAATGCAACCTCGGATTGGGGCGTGATCTTTGCGGATGCCTTCTTCATGTACCATGAATCCGAGCCGGCTGAAGGCATTACCGCCACGGATATCAAGCCGGATTTCAAACGCTATCAAATCGAAAATCCCAGCTTTGAAACCGGGAATTTAACAGGCTGGACGGTTGTAGAAGGCGAGGCGTTTGGTCCGAACAGCGTATCGGACGAAACAACCTATTGGGTCGAACAAATCCCGTATAACCAGGAAGGCACTTATCATTTAAACGGATTGAAGTATAACGAGACTGCGACAGGTAAGCTTCGTTCCAGCACCTTCGAGCTGGGCGGAACAGGCTGGATTACCTTCAGACTGGGCGGAGGCAAGCATACGGATCAAGTGTACGTGAACATCATCAATGTGGATACGGGAGACTTAATTGCCAGGTACGGCAACACCGAATTTAGCGAGTCCGGGTTCCCGGATCCGGCACAGGGCTTGAGACTCGCGAATATGGAGCAGTATAAAGCCGATCTCTCCAAGTATATCGGCAAGAAGCTGTATGTGGAGATCGTCGATAATGGGTACGCGGATTGGGGAGTAATCTTTGCGGACGCCTTCCACACCTTCAATGAACTCGTACCGGAAGAAGGAGTTATGGCAGATAACATTATGCCGACTGAAATCCAGAATCCCAGCTTTGAAACCGGAAATTTAGAGAGCTGGACCGTTGAAGGCAACGCTTATCAAGTGAACAATGAAGCTCAAGCGGGTAAAGAAGGTAACTTTTTTGCCAAATCCTCCTTGGAAGGACAGGGCTCGATTACCTCTAGCACCTTCACGCTTCAGGGAACCGGGACCATTAACTTCATTGTTTTGGACATCGTCAATCCGCAGAATGCCTACGTCGCATTATATGATGCCAGTACTGATACGTTGCTTGAGAAGACCGGGGATGTCAGTGCGAATGAGAAGATTTCCTGGGAAATGCAGCAGTACTATAACAAGCGGCTTTATATCAAGGTTATCGATCAATCCAATCAAGCTCGTATTTCCGTTGATGCTTTTCAAGCTCATGGTACGGGTACCATTTTCCGCATGAGTCTTGATGAAGGCGCAGGAAAAAAGGTGCTTGAGGAAGTAAGCAATATTGAACACGATGTGAACTATGTTTTTAACAACGCCAGATACATGGACTCCAAGGAACCGAGATGGACTCCGCGCGGAGTAAAAGGCGGCGCCCTGCTGTTCGATGGATACTCAAATGATATCGAGGTCAATGCAAAGAATGCCGTTCCTGTAAGTGATGCGTTGACGCTTGAAGCTTGGGTCGCGCCGCGCAGCTACGAATGGGGAGATGGAAACAAGCTGTCTGCAATCGTGAACCAGTCCGATCAGGATAAGGCAGAAGGCTTCGCACTTGGCATGTACCGGCACGGCACATGGTCCCTACAGGTCGGGATTGGCGGCCAGTGGATTCAGGTATGGGTAAAAGATCATCCACTCGAAAAGTACAAATGGAATTACGTTGCGGCCACGTTCGACAAAAAGGACGGAATGATTAAGTTGTATCTGAACGGTCAGGAAGTGGCTTCTGAGGCGACCTCTGTCAACGTTCCGATCACACCCTCTACCGAAAACCTGATTATTGGTAAACATAATAAACCGGTAGAGTTGGCAGGGTTGTTTTCTTACAATATGTTCTCTGGACTCATTGATGAAGTGAAGCTGCAAAACAAAGCCCTCACTGATCAGGAGATCCTTGCTGAGTATGAGAATGTGAAGTCGCTTCACGGCGGTTCGGTCCCGGAAATTCCGAATGGCGATATTGATGAGGACCCCAGTGTGTTTGACGGTGATCAGCACCGTCCTCAGTATCATGCGATGCCACCGCAAAACTGGATGAATGAAGCGCATGCACCGATTTATTATAACGGCAAATACCATTTATTTTATCAACATAACCCGCAAGGTCCATACTGGCATCAAATCCACTGGGGACATTGGGTGAGTGACGATATGGTACATTGGGGAAATGTGAGGCCTGCTCTTGCCCCCGAAGCAGGCACCCTTGATCCGGACGGCGCATGGTCAGGCAGTGCAGCGTATGATCGAGACGGCAATCCTGTTCTGTTCTATACTGCCGGCAATGACTCCCTGTCGCCGAATCAAAGAACAGGGCTGGCGACTCCGGCAGATTTGTCCGACCCCAATCTGGAACAATGGGTGAAATATCCTGATCCGGTGACGGAGCAGAACGGGAACGGCATCCATAACGAGTTCCGCGATCCGTTCGTCTGGTACGACGAAGAGGTAGATAAGTGGTATCAGTTAGTGACCTCCGGTCTTGAAGACTTCAGCAGCGGCACAGCTTTGGTGTATGTGTCCGACGATATGTACAACTGGGAGTATAAGGGGCCTTTATACGTTAGTGACAGAAGCCTCTATCCGGAGCTCGGTACGGTATGGGAACTGCCAGTATTGCTGCCGTTAGGCAAGGATAGCACGGGCAAGCAAAAGTATATTTTCATGGTTAATCCGCATGAGAAACCGGAGCAAGTGCCTCCAGCAAACGATGTGCAAAGAGATGTTGAGGTCTTTTACTGGATAGGCACCTGGGACCGGGATCACTTCAAATTTATTCCCGACCAGGAGGCACCCTCCAAAATGGATGTGGGCGATGGCTATTTAACCGCAGAGAGCGGTATGGTCACACCTGACGGAAGAACGGTCGTTTACTCCATGGTGCAAAATGTAAGAACGCCGCAAGCCGAATACCAAGCCGGATGGGCGCATAATTTGGCATTGCCAGTTTCACTGAGCCTGGATGAGCATGATCAATTGCGTATTGAACCGATTCAAGAATTGCAGAGTCTCCGAGGAGATAAGGTGGTTGATTTCTCGGACAAAAATTTGGCTGCCGCCAATCAATTGATCCGGAATGTCAAAGGCGACATGCTGGAGGTTGTGATGGAAGTTGATCCGGGCGAAGCCCAGAAATTTGGGCTCAAGGTGCGGCGCTCCGATAATGGCCAGGAAGAAACGCTGATTTACTATGACAAGACAAACGGGACCTTTAATGTAGATCGGACAAAAAGCAGCATTGATCCGGATGTACGCGTGGATGGCATTCAAGGCGGATACGTGGATTTGGACGGAGAGAACCTGAAGCTCCATATTTTCCTTGACCGTTCGGTTGTTGAAGCCTTTGCCAATTACAAAAAAAAGCTGACAACCCGCGTCTATGTAGGCAGATATGACTCCTTGGGCATGCAGGTGTGGGCCGACAACGATATTACAGTCAAGTCGATGGAAGTATGGGAGATGAACGCTTTAACGGGTGAACCGGCTGCTCCGGTCGATGTGCCTGACAACTGGGACAACTCCGTGTATACCGATATTACGGAGCTGCCTAACCATGATTTTGCTACAGGAGATTTGACAGGCTGGATTACGGAAGGAGACGCTTTCCAGGATGTCCATGTAACCGATGCCCAGTTTTTCTGGGATACGATTTATTTCAATCCGTCGCATAAAATTCCGGGCGGCCATCACTTATGGGGCTTTAATGAAGAAGCCGGGGGTGACAGCTTGACGGGAACGCTAAAAACACAAAACTTCGTCCTTGGCGGGAATGGCAAAATCAACTTCCTTATCAGCGGCGGCCGTGATATAGATAAGCTCTATGTTGCGCTGGTTCGGGCGTCAGACGGCAAAACGTTATTTAAAGAGACAGCAACCAATTATGAGGAGTATCAACGGAAGATTTGGGATGCGTCGGAGTATATCGGCCAGGAGCTTTACATTAAGGTGGTTGATCAATCCACAGGCGGCTTTGGACATATTAACGTTGATGATTTTAATGTACCGGTTAAGGTGCAGAATCCGACTTGAAAAGATTAACAAATAACTGGTAAGAGGAGAGCCTGACATGAATCGAACGGAGCAGCAGTTCCATACCTATCAAGACCTCGTGAAGCGATTATATGATCTTGAATCGCTAGCGGTACCGCCGCAGGCTGGAGAAAAATCGGGGTGCTTCTCAAGTTTTGACCGAAACTCTATTTATAATGCCGAGACGGGCTTATACGAGAATTGGGGAGCCAATGATGATGGAGGAGGCTTCATTCGTAAGGAAGGAGAAAGCATCGTCGCCATGGAACTTGACGGTCCCGGCGTGATCTGGAGATTCTGGTCTGCACTTCCTGAGGACGGGCATATCCGGATTTATATTGATCACGCCGACACCCCCGTGATCGATCAGCCCTTCCGGGATTATTTCGATAAATTCAACCAGGAAGGACCCCCATCCAATTTTCCGAATCTGTTGCCTACATTATCCCGGGGAAGAAACAGTTTCATCCCAATTCCCTTCCAAAAACATTGCAAGGTGTTGCTGGATAAAGGTTGGGGAGCCTATTATCACATAACGTATACCTCGTTCCCTTCCGAAGTCCAACTGCCCTCTTTTGACGGCAGTATCGACAAGGAGAGTGCCATAGCACTGGCCGAAGCAGACCGGTTTTTACAGCAAAGGGGAACGTACTCTTTTATGAAAAAGGAAGGGTCCTCCGCCGAGAGCGTTACGGTATCCGTACCGGCAGGCGGCAAAGCGGTGCTTTTGGATAAACAGGGGGCTGGCGCTATCTCCATGTTCCGGATTAGGACAGACCTTGGACGAAAGAGCGAGGAACAGCAGCAGATCTTGACCAGGCAGTTGGTCATCTCGATGAGATGGGACAATGAAGAAGCTCCTTCCGTATGGGCTCCACTGGGTGATTTTTTTGGAAGCGCACCCGGGATCAAGCCGTACCGAGCCATGCCTCTGGGCATGAATGAACATGAAATGTACAGTTATTGGTACATGCCGTTCTCGGAAGGCGCCAGGATCGAAATTGAAAATGATGGAGTCGAACCGTGCGAGATAGCGGCTGATATCCGGTATACTCCCTTAACGACATCTCATACGGACGATCTCCTACGTTTTCATGCAAAATGGCACCGGGATGATTATCTGGATCTGGATACGGGCCGATTCAAGGAAGGCGGGGATCGTTGGCCGGATTGGCCTCTGCTGCTGACGAAAGGCCGGGGAAGGTTCTGCGGCGTTCATCTGCATGTGTATAATACCTGGGAGAAACCAGATGAGGTAGCCGAAACATGGTGGTACGGGCGATGGGATCGAAAAACGATTGATTGGTGGTGGGGAGAAGGAGACGAGAAATTTTTCGTGGATGGCGAATCCTTTCCGTCTACGTTCGGAACGGGTAGCGAGGACTATATTGGCTATGCCTGGGCGGCCGAGCCGCCATTCCCGATGTTTGACAGTGCTTTCGCCAGTCAGCCGTTTATCGAGTTGGATGCAAACGGACATACCTCGGTTAACCGATTTCATATTTGTGACAACGTTCCCTTCATGGACTCCTTCGAAGGATTTATTGAGAAATATAAAGGGAATCAATGGGGCCCAAATAATCAATGTTTGTATGCCGCCACTGTTTATTGGTATCAGGAACGAGGCACAAGCGATGCGTACATGCCTGTTCCGGTGAATGAGCGCTTAGCTACTTTAACCATTAGGAGGGATGAAGGATGAGGGAGTTTTTCTACCGGCCGGCTAACGCCTGGGTCGGAGACGTTATTCCATATTATGAAGACGGGGAGTTTAAGTTATTTTATCTTCACGGATGGAGGGATAACTATCGTGAGGGCCTTGACCACGGCTGGCATCTTGTCGGAACGAAGGATTTCGTGAATTATCGGGAAGAAGGAGCTTGCAAGATCGAAGGCGGCACCGGTCATATACTGAAAGTGGACGGTATCTATCATATGTTCTACTGCATATTTCCAGAAGGCAAGCAGCTGGTATGTCATGCGATCAGCAGAGACTTCAAGACTTGGGAAGCGATCCCTGAGGATAGCTTTGCGGCTGATGACCGCATCTATGAACTGTCTGATTGGCGTGACCCCTTCGTATTCTGGAATGAGGAGGAAGGTCAATACTGGATGCTGCTCGCAGCGATGGCGAAAGGGCCAACCAATCGAAAAGGATGTACCGCACTGCTGTCATCCAAGGATCTTCAAGCTTGGGAGTACCGCGAGCCCCTGTACGCGCCGAATCTGCACGTAGGGGCTCACGAATGCCCCGATTTGTTTCGGATCGGGGAGTGGTGGTATTTGATCTACTCCTCTTATACCGGGCGATTTGCGACCTTTTACCGGATGAGCCGTTCCCTGGATGGCCCATGGATTACCCCAAAGGAGGATACTTTCGACGGACGGGCTTTCTATGCGGCCAAATCCGTGGATGACGGGCAGAAACGCTACCTGTTCGGTTGGAATCCAACGAAAAATGACGATTTATTCGGCTGGAATCCGCCGAAATCCCTTGGCAAGGATTACGATACTTGGGACTGGGGCGGGAATCTGATCGTGCATGAAATCGTTCAGCGTCCCGATGGCAACCTCAGCGTAAAGGTACCTGAAACGGTCGATGCTGCATTTACGGATGGGTTTCCTATACATTTCAATGGAATTGCAGGAGATTGGATCCATTTGGATAGCTCGCTTTCCTGCGAGTCTCCGTATGGGTTTGCCGGCTGCACGAGCCAGGAGGATTTGCCTGATCAATGCAAGATATCTGCACACGTCTCATTTTCCGGGGAAACGCAAGGTGTTGGGTTCATGTTACGAACAGAAGACATTTTGGATGCAGCCTATTATCTCACATTGGAACCGCAACGAAACCGTATTACCTTCCGGGGGGCGATAATGCAGTCGGAAGAGGGCGGGAAAACGTTCCCTTATGAGGTTGAACTGGAACGTCCCGTTCAGCTTGTTCCCAATCATCCTTATGAAATCAAAGTGTTTATTGACGGAACGATCTGCGAAATGTATGTAGATGATCAAATTGCAATGAGCGCCAGAATGTATGATATTCATCGAGGGAAGCTTGGCTTGTTCGTTAGCCAAGGTAGTGCCCAATTCAACAGTGTAAAAATCACAATCAGAGAATAGGATTCCCGGTGGTATAGACCGATAAATTGGTCGACGAGATATTTCAAAGTCTAGCTGATGAACGTTCAATATAGAAAAACGGGGCTGTCCCAGCCATTTTTATGACTTATGGGACAGCCCTGTCTTGTATGCAGTATTTGGAAAATATCGATATTAGTAACCAGCTCACCCACGCGGTGCTGGTTATTTGGGATGTCCCCATAAATATTTGTCTCAACATTGAGAAAAGAGATGGAATGTTTGGTATGAGATAAGTCATAGAATAACTTTAAGTAAGCGCTTCCAATAACATCAATATGAATTCACGGAGGGGTTCAGAATGCGATTTAAGAGAGCTGCCACACCGCTCGTCGCTCTGTTCATGTCGGTCACATTGTTTGCCGGATGCCAAAGTGTTCAGCCACCATCAGTAAGTGAACCACAAGGGACGGTGGATACGCCGACCACGACAACTCAGAACGAACCTGCACCACAGACCAACAAGGAGACACCACGTAATGAGACCTTGTATATCAACGGGCTGCAATGGGGACCACCAACCAACTTCAATCTGTTGAGCGGAAATCCCGCATTTCCTGTGAATTACGGCAACTCCAGGGAACTGGTGTACGAGACGCTGTTCATGGTGAATCAGCTGGACGGCGGTCTTGAACCTCTCCTGGGCAAGTCGTATGAATGGACGGATGAAACCACCCTGCGCATCGAGTTGAATGCGGATGCGAAGTGGAGCGACGGAACGGCTTTTACGGCAGATGATGTTGTGTATACCTATGAACTGGGCAAAAAATACGATATCAACTGGAGCAGCTTCTGGACCTACATCAGTGAAGTGAAAGCGGATGGAGCGCAGGCCGTGGAAATTAAGCTGAACCCTGATAACCCTAACAAGCTGACCGTACTGGACAGCATTGAACTGATTCCGATGCTTCCGAAGCATATCTGGGAAGAGATCGAGAAGAAGAACAATAATGATCTGACCGCAATCCGCAAAGAGGTTAATGACAATCCGGTGGGCACCGGAGCATATAAACTTCACTTTTACAACGACCAGAAAATTACGATTGTCCGTGACGATAACTACTGGGGACAGAAATTGTTCGGCAAGCTGCCTTCACCGAAGTACATCACCCATGTGATCTACAAGGATAATGCCGCAGGTGATCTGGCGTTTAAGAGTGGGCAAGTGGACGTCTCCCAGCAGTTTATCCCTCAGGTATGGAAGATGTGGGAAGGCGGGGCGGCCGTCAAAACGTATCTGAAGGATGCGCCGTATTATCTGCCTGGTTCCATGCCAAGCATTTTCTTCAATCTGTCCAAAGCCGGACTTGATAATGCTGACGTTCGCCGTGCAATAGCCATGAGCATCAACTATGAAAAAATCTCGGAGCTGGCCATGAGCGGATATTCCGCACCAATGCAGCCGTCCCTGACCTTGAACTCGGACGCCGAGTCCAAATATATTGACCAAGATGCCATCAAGTCGTTGCAATGGACGATGGATATTGAAGGAGCCAACGCCCTGCTCGACAAGATTGGAGCGAAGAAAGGCAAAGATGGCATCCGTGTTCTTAACGGTACACGCCTTGGACCTTTCGAGGTTGAATGTCCTTACGGCTGGTCTGACTGGAACGCTGCCCTGGAGATCGTAGCGCAGAGCGCCAAGGCCATAGGGATTGAGATTCGCACCAAATTCCCGGAATCTCCGGTATGGACCAATGATCTGCAAACTGGCAAATTCGATATCATCATGAACACACCTGCGGGCGGGGTCAGCCCAAGTCAGCCGTGGAATCGTGCGATGACGATCATGTACTCCAAAGGGGTTGCCCCAATGGGTGAGATGGCGTTCTGGAACTGGGGACGTTACCAGAATGACCGCGCAGACGCCATTATTGAAGAGATTCCATCCGTGTCTGACGAGGCAAAGCTGAAGTCACTGTACACCGAACTGAATACCATCTGGCTGAAAGATATCCCTTCCATTCCGCTGATGTACAGACCATGGGTGTTTGACACCGTGAATGAATCGGTCTGGAAAGGCTTCCCGACCGAAGGAGATGGCACCAACATTCCGCCGCAAATCTCGATGGACGGAGCGGGTATCAAGGCATTGTATCAGATCCACAATTAAGGAACTCATATTGAATCAGGACACGATGAAGTGACACGCCACTTCAGACATAAGGCCCTTATCCGCTAAACTCGGGGGTGCTAAATCCTATGAATGCCTATTCCAGATATGTCGCCAAAAAAATATTCTGGTACGGCCTGACCCTGGTCATCGCCATCGGACTGAATTTTATTTTGCCAAGACTGATTGAAGGTAACCCGGTGAGCATGATCGCTTCCAAAATGACGTCAGGGATGACCGACTCGGATTCCATCAAGCGGGTGTATGAGACGTTTACGGTTGAATTCGGCATTGATCAGCCGCTATGGACCCAATTCGGCATCTATTTGAAAAATCTGTTCACAGGCAATCTGGGCACGTCCTTTGGACTGTATCCGAAGCCTGTGACGGACATTCTGGCCTCCGCCGTCCCATGGACGGTGGGGCTTCAACTTCCGGCCATCCTGGTCGGCTGGATCATTGGTAATTTGCTCGGCGCCATTGCGGCGTACCGGAAGGGTGTTTTTGATAAAGTGCTGTTTCCGGTAGCGTTGTTTATCAATTCCATTCCTTTTTTTACTCTGGCTATTATTATGCTGTATGTCTTTGCGTTATCACTGAAATGGTTCCCGCTATCGGGGGGATATGACTTCCAGATGGTACCGCAGCTGAGCTTCGACTTCATCATGTCCGTGGTTCGCCACCATACCTTGCCATTCCTCTCCATTGTGCTCGTGACCATTGGTGGTCAGGCCATTGGTATGCGGGAGATGTCCATCTATGAGCTCAATTCAGACTATGTGTTATACAGTAAACTGCTGGGTATTCGCGACGGCCGAATTGCGCGTTATGTGTTCCGTAACGCCATGCTGCCGCAAATTACGGGACTTGCGCTCTCCATCGGTACGATGGTTGGCGGATCACTCATCTGTGAGATTGTCTTCAGTTATCCGGGCATCGGCACATGGCTGTTCACGGCCATAAGGCAACTGGATTACCCACTAATCTCGGGGTGTACGCTGTTAATTGCCATTGCTGTATTGCTTGCGAACTTTACCATTGATGTCATCTACGGTTTCATTGACCCGCGCATCAAGGCCGCTCAAATGGAGGAACAGTGATATGAAGCATTCGATCTCTATTTTGCTGAAGTCACCCAAATTCATGATCGGTGCGGTGACTTTTGTCGGCATGCTGCTCTTGGTTACGATCTACCCGCTCATTAATCGCAGTGATCCCCTGGAGATGATTGCGATGGCATTCCAGCCACCTGGTGATGGATTGCTGTTAGGATCGGACAATTTTGGACGGGACATCTTTCTTGAATTGATGTATGGCATCCAGACATCCATACGTGTGGGGCTGATTGCAGGTGTGTTTGCGACCGCTATCGGTTTGGTTATGGGCCTGGTGTCGGGATATATCGGGGGAATGCTGGATAACTTTCTGACAGCAATCACCAACATATTCATCGTTATTCCTTCATTTATTATTCTGATCTTGATCTCCGTTAGCATTGATTCACGCAGTTCCCTGGTGACGGCGATCATTATTGGTATAACCAGCTGGCCCTGGACGGCCCGGGCTGTGCGAGCCCAGACGACATCTCTGCGCAGTCGGGACCATGTGCATATTGCGAAAATTTCGGGACACAGTACGCCGCGTATCATTATCCATGAGATTTTGCCGTATATCGCGTCTTATGTGGTGATGGCCTTTGTGCTCCAGACGGCATCGGGCATTCTGTCCGAAGCCTCCATCTCCATGCTGGGACTGGGGCCGTATAATACGATCTCGCTCGGCATTCTGATGAACTGGGCACTGGTGTTTGAAGCGCCAGTAGCAGGGGCGTGGTGGGCCTTCATTCCTGCGGCGCTGGCAATTGCCGTCATTACCTTCTCGCTTTATCTAATGAATACGGGCATGGACGAAATTTTCAATCCGAAAATAAGGAGCTAAGACCATGAACCAACCTATACTTCAGGTCAGCGGTCTCAAAACCTATTACCGTACCCGGCTCAAGGAGAACGTCTTTGCCGTCGATGGGGTGGAGTTCGGGCTGAAAGAGGGGCAGACGCTGGGCATTGCAGGTGAATCGGGCTGTGGCAAATCGACGCTGGCGCTCAGCCTGATGGGCTTTTATTTCCCGCCGCTTCATTATGGCAGTGGTTCGATCCGGATTAATGGCACCGATATTATGCAGCTGAACAAAGAGCAGCTTCGTTCCCGCATTCTGGGCAAAGAAATTGCTTATATTCCGCAGGCCGCCATGAATGCGCTGAACCCAACGCTGCGGATTATCAGGTTTATTGAAGACATCATGAAGGAGCATCGTCCCCAGATGAAACGGACGGAGGTGCGGAAAATGGCTGCGGAGCGCTTCCAATCCCTGAATCTGTCGCCGGATGTGCTGGATATGTATCCCAATGAATTGTCCGGCGGCATGAAGCAGCGAACGGTCATCGCCATCTCAACGATTCTGAATCCCAACGTGCTCATAGCGGATGAACCTACTTCAGCTCTGGACGTAACTTCTCAGAAGGCAGTCATCCGTCTGTTGAAGGATTTGTTGAAGCGCAAAGTAATCAAATCACTGGTGTTCATCACGCATGAGCTGCCGCTGTTGTACCATGTCACGGACGAAATTATGGTGATGTATGCCGGGGAGATCGTGGAACGAGGCACGGCAGAGCAGATGATTTTCAATCCGCTGCATCCGTACACCCGTAAACTGATGGGCTCCATCATTGTGCCGGAAGAGGGCATGAAGGAGCACAAACTGGCTGCCATTCCCGGTGCACCACCGAATCTGAAGAATGTGCCGGAAGGCTGCCGCTTTGCAGAGCGCTGTACACTGGTTACCGACGAGTGCCGCCAGGGCAAAATCGAGAACATTCATGTCGATGGGCGCATATATCGCTGTCTCCTGACACCGGAGATGCTGGAGCAGATCAGGGAGCAGGAACAGGAGCAGGACGGTCAAGTAGAGCAGGAGAGCATGAACGAAGAGTCCCTGGAGAGGGAACAAACTCAGGAGGAGAAAGGCTCAAATAAAGATGAAGTCCGGGATATTCGAACTGCCACAGACGATACTGCAGACCAATGAAATGATTCTTTCTGGGCGTAATGGGCTCGGATCAAGGCTCCCTGAAAGGAGTGAGGTGTATGGCGATGGGCAAGGTGCTGATCAGCGGCCGCCATCTGACCAAGGTGTACGGTACAGGCAATCGCAAAAAGGCAGCGGTGGACGATGTGAGCTTTGATTTTCATGAAGGGGAGATTATCTCCATTGTCGGAGAGAGTGGCAGTGGCAAGACGACGCTTGCGAAAATGATCATGGGCTTGCTCAAGGAAACGGGTGGAGCGATCGAATACGATGGCAAGCCCAGACAACTGAAGCGGTATCGTGAGCGTAAAGCCTATTGGAAGGATATCCAGGCCATTTTCCAGGACCCGTTCTCTTCGTTTAACGTATTTCACCGGGTGGAAAAGCTGCTGGTGGACTGTATCAAACTTCAGGGGCTGAAGCTGAACAAGGACGAGGAATATGCCAAAATGAAGGAAGCCTGTTCCTTCGTCAACCTGAAGTTCGAAGAGTTATACAACAAATATCCGTTTGAGCTGTCCGGTGGACAGATGCAACGGCTCATGATTGCCCGCATTTTCATGCTGCATCCTAAGGTGTTGATCGCCGATGAACCGACGTCCATGGTGGACGCGTGCTCGCGTTCAACGATTCTGGATATGCTGCTCAAGCTGCGCGACGAGAACCGAATGACCATTGTGTTTATTACGCACGACGTGGGTCTGGCTTATTATGTGAGCGACACGATCTGTATTATGGAGCATGGACGAATGGTGGAGGCAGGGAGAGCGGAGGAGGTCATTCACCATGCGGAGCATCCCTATACCAAGCAATTAATCAATGACGTACCCAAAATTCATTCTCCCTGGGTGCTCGATTGACACAAATCAAGCCCTGGACCGTGTTGAGCGGAACAGGGCTTCTTATTGTCCAAGATGAAAGGTTCGTTTTAGCGAGTGGGTGGTTGTGGCGTCTGTGCAGACTCTGTTGATGGGGGTGTTGAATGGGTGTGATCTTCCGCGTTATTCTGGTATGTCTGCTTGCCGGAATAAAAGTTAATGATGTCATCAACCGTAGAAAACACGACATTTACATCAAAATGTTCGTTGTGTGTTTGAATAAAAACCTCTTTTCCAATCCTGTTGTTGCTGTTTAGTTTAAAGCTTCTTTCATGGTTAATCCTGCTGTGAATACGGGAACCTTACCTGCTGGCAGTTGAATTTCCTTACCCGTTCTACGGCTTTTGCCCATACGTGCTTCACGATTACGCACTTCAAATTTGCCGAATCCGACCAGTTGAACCTCTTTGCCTTCTTTCAATGCTTCCAAAATCGAATCCAGCACAACCGTTACGGCCTTTTCAGCGTTCTTTTTGGAAAATCCGCCGTTTTTGGCTACTTCTGTGATCAATTGTTCTTTGTCCATTTGTCATACCTCGCTTTTCGTTTTTGGATGAAAGACGCTCTCTGAATTTATGCAAAATGCTCATGTAATAAAACAAAAAGCTGCCTTGTACAAGGCAGCTTTAATATAATTAAACTTTAGTAACGTTCTCAGCCTGTGGACCACGGTTACCTTGAGTTACTTCAAATTGGACGCGTTGTCCTTCATCCAATGTTTTGAAACCGTCGCCTTGAATTGCACTGAAATGAACGAATACGTCTGTTCCTTCTTCAGTTTCGATAAAGCCAAATCCTTTGTCCGCGTTAAACCATTTCACTGTACCTGTTTGCATGTAGTTCCTCCAAAAAATAAGTTTTTAAACGACCATTTTGAAAAGGCTAATTTAGAAATCAACGCTAATCAGGTATATTCAAACCCACAGACTTGATGTCCGCTAATGTATCGATTAATATGATAATACCATGTCCGCTAATATAAGTCAAGATTTGGAGGTTTTTTCTAATGGATAAGATATCTGGTACTTCCGTACAAGGGGAAATGGTTGTTCAGGAATTCATACATATGCTTACGATTCAGGGAGAATTGACTCCCAAAACCTTGAAAGAATATGCGAGTGATTTGAAGCATTTTACCGAATGGTGTAAGGGGAACGATTCTCGGAGTGAAGAGCTCACATTTCGTATCGAAGACGTGCATACATCGACATTGGTCCGTTACCGGGAGGATTCACAAAAGGTGATGCAATTGAAGCCATCTACCATTAATCGCAGACTGATTACATTGAAGCGTTTTTTCAAGTGGGCCGCATCGGAATCCAGGATCAACAGTGATCCTTCCAAACCTTTGAAATTCATTCCGGAAGACAAGGTTAGCCCACGCCGAATGACCACCGAGGAAGAACGATCATTCATATCTGCGGTCGAGAACGGCAACTCGCTTCGGGATCAGACCATTCTTACGCTCATGTTTCATACCGGTATGCGAACGATGGAGATATGCAATCTCGCTCCCGGTGATATTGAATTGGGCAAACGAAGCGGGCAGCTCACCGTACGGGCCGATAAACGAAACGGTCAACGGAAAATTCCACTGAACATGACATGTATTGCTTTGTTAAAAATGTACATGGCTGGCCTCGCGCCGGGTAGTCCTTACCTGTTTCCTTCCGAGAAAACCAGTGATCGCTTAACGGAGAGGGCGCTGCGCCATTTGATCAAAAAGGTGATGACTACAGCCGGTCTGGAGGGGCTAAGTTCCCATGATCTGCGTCATCGGTTCGGATACGCTATGGCCGAGCATACACCACTACATCGCTTGGCAGAAATGATGGGACATATCAATCCGGATACGACGATGATTTATGTGAAGGGGTTAAATGCCAATCTATCTTCATCAGCAGAAGAGAATGGAGAAACGGAACCGCATTAAAGTATATGAAGAACTCTTTATGAGGAATTAAGAATGGATATAGGATCAATGCCCTGACCCACTTCAAGTGGATGAGGGCTGTTTGGTTATCCAAGAATGACTGACATCCCATTCGGGTTTGTTGTTTGCATTGATTTGCGATTCTAATGTAATAATGGCATAGGTTCCATCATGCTTTTCCCAATAAAGTATTGCCTTTGTATGATCGGGATGTAAAAGCAAGGCAGGCATGATATCCCTGTTTTCCAGCATGGTTCTTCGTTCGTTACTATAATAGGCAGTGATGAAGGAAGAGTGCTCTTGATGGGGGAGGGTGTTTAATGAATCCTCCAAGCTGTAAAACAGTTTCCATTCAGTTATATTCTCATTTTCACTATTCGCATTCAGCGTGTTACGTATCGCCTCTATTCCTCTGCTCCATGATTTTGTTAACTTCTCCTGAAGTTCTTGAGGTTGCTTCTCCCAGCGTGAAGACTCGGTGGATGCTTCAAATCGATCGGTCCGAATCGTCTCCGTGATTGCACCGCTGCAGATTAATATTGCGGCAATACCGGTCGTTATCATTCCAGATTTCAAGTAATTCATCAGTTAATAGACTCCTATCCTATTTCATAATTAACCCCTTTCAATAATTTACCATATATTTGGTTTGTGAGCGCTCATTATATCAATCTTATCACCTTAAAAGTAAGCGGTTACATAATTAAATTTATATTGTATATTATGATGGCAACCTTGGATCATCTCGACATATACATTATTGCTTGGGCTTAAGGCCCGTTAAATAAAGGAGGAATCTGACGTGTACCGGGTATTGCTGGTGGATGATGAAGAGGATGTACGCGAAGGGTTGGTTGTAGAGGTAGATTGGGAAGCACTCGATCTGCGCATTGTCGGTCTGGCGGAGAATGGCCGGGAGGCACTGGAGATGGCAGAGCGTGTGGAGCCGGATATTGTGGTAACGGATATCAGCATGCCATTTATGGATGGACTTGAACTTGCCAAAAGGTTGCGGGAGCGAAATCCGCTTGTGAAAGTGGTGATTTTGACTGGATATGATGAATTCGACTACGCCCGGCAAGCGGTCTCGCTGAGTGTGGATGAATATTTACTGAAGCCTTTCTCGGCGGGACACCTGACAGAACTGCTTACAAGGTTGCGTGCGCAGATGGCAGATGAAGTGGCCGAGCGAGAGGATGTTCAACAGCTGCGCGACCATTATTATACAAGTCTGCCCCTGTTACAGGCGGATCTGATGGCAACTTTGCTGCATCGGCAAAAATCACCGGAATATATCCATGGCAAAGCAAAGCAATGCGGACTGGATCTGCACGGTGAACGCTATGGTGTATCCGTATTGACTCTGCACATGGACGGAGATCAATCCGAGGATGCGGAGTTGAAACAGTTCGCTGCGCTGAACATTGCTGCAGAGGTATGGACGGAACACGGGGCCGGACATGCTTTTATGCACCAGGAGACGATTGTACTGCTCTATGTAGATCGGTGGGGTGGAGAAGATGGGGAGAAACGACAGCAGCAGGCATTGGAAAATGTAATGCGCAGCATTAATCACTATCTGCGCATTCCTGCCACTGTTGGATCGGGCTCGATCGTGAACACACTGGCAGGTGTGAAGCATGCCTATGAGGATGCACTACTGGCACTGGATTATCGGCTTGTACCGGGGACCGATTCGCTCATTTATATTGCAGATGTGGAGCGGCAGACGGCGGGCAAACTGCGTTTTGACGAGTTGAAGCAGCAGACACTGACTCGTTGTCTAAAGGCGGGCACGCAGGCGGAGCTGGAGGACGCACTTGAGATCATTTTCCGGGAAATTACGGTGGAGCATGGGCGAAGTGACATTCAACTGTATCTGATTGAAGTTTTAACAAACGTTTGGAAGGCGGCGCAGGCATCGGGCGAGGCCATGGAGGACATTTTTGGGGCAGGGTTTCAGTTGTATGCCGATTTGTTTCGTTTGGCAGGATTGTCCGAAGCACAAGGTAAGGTGCGGGAGGTTTGTCTGCTCGTTCAACATCGCATTGCCAGCGGAAGGCAGCATGTATACAAGGATATTGTGGAACAGGCATTATCGTTTACCAAAGAACACTACGCCGATCCGGATCTGTCCATTCAGAAAGTATGCGGGCATCTGCATATCAGCCCGGGTTATTTTTGCGGCATTTTCAAAAAAGAAGTACAGCTTACCTTCCTGCAATATCTGATGCAGATGCGGATGGAGGCGGCCAAGGAGTTACTTCGATCCACGGAGATGAAGTCTTTTGAAATTGCAGGGCAGGTAGGCTTCGCGGAACCGAATTATTTCAGTTTTTGCTTCAAAAAACATATCGGCATCTCGCCCAAAGAATATCGCAAACAGACTGCACTAACAGCTAGTGAAGGCTCAAGCAGATGAGAACGTCTGCCGGATGGCTAAGATCCCTTTGGCTCAAGCTGCGGTCCAGGCTACGTTCATCCAGAGTCAGCAGTATCCGCTTTATTATTACGTGGTCCTTCTCTGTCTTCATTGTATTGGTGCTAACCATCATGGCGATGCTGCTGCATGACAAATTCACGCAGGCCGCGGAGCGAAGTGCGGAGCTGACGACGAGACAGATCGTGGATCAGGTCAGTTACAATCTGGAAGATTATGTACGCAGCATGTCGCATCTGTATCGAGCCATCGAAGAACATATGCTGCGTGATGGTACGTGGGAAGGGGATCAGGTAGATAAACAGCTCGACACGCTGCTCAGCAGCCGCGAAGATATCATCTCCATTACTTTGCTGGATTCTACAGGGCATTTGCTCAAGAATAGACCTTCAGCCGAATTAAAACCGAGTGCCCATGTGACACAGCAAGGGTGGTTTCAATCTGCTCTCCGAGTGCCGGATCACCTTAGTTTCTCACTGCCTCATATCCAAAACATGTACACAGGCCCATACAAATGGGTCGTTTCCATGAGCAAAGGCATTACCGTACGCCAAAATGGTCAGGATCGGCAGGTCATTCTGCTGGTGGATATCAACTTCAAACAAATGGACGAACTGAGCCGCCGGGTCAGCCTGGGGCAGCGGGGATACGTCTACATTATCGACGAAAGTGCTGGCAATATCGTCTACCATCCGCAGCAGCAATTGATGTACATGGGGCTCAAAAGTGAAAATATTGAACAGGCTCTGGTTGCAACCGGCAGTTATGAAGATGAAGCGGATGGGCAGAAAAGGTTGAATACGGTCAAGTCTGTCGCCAATATCGGATGGAAAATCGTGGGTGTGGCTTATCTGGATGAGATTATGACAACCCGCCAGGAGGTCAATGGATATTTGATTCGGGTGCTTCTGGTTGTGCTGGTACTGGTTATCCTCGTCTCGCTGTTTCTCTCTTCCAGTCTGACACGTCCGATCCGGCGTATGGAACGAAAGATGAAGGCCGTGGAGCGAGGGGATTTTAACGTGGAGTTACCCATTGAAGGGCCGCTGGAAGTGGAACGTTTATCCCGTCGTTTTAACCTAATGGTCTATAAAATCCGTACCTTGATGAGCGAAATCATTCATGAACAGGAACAGAAGCGTCGTCTCGAACTGGAAGCTTTGCAGGCTCAGATCAATCCACATTTCCTGTACAACACGTTGAATTCAGTCGTGCGTATGGTGGGTATGAGCCGGAATGAGGAAGTCATTACGATGATTACTTCGTTATCCCGATTGTTTCGCATCAGTCTCAGTCAAGGCAAAACGATTATTACGGTCAGGGAAGAACTGGAGCACGCCCACCATTATCTGACGATTCAGCAGATGAGGTTTAAGCGAAAATTCAATTTTAGCATGAATGCGGATGAGGATACGCTGGACTGCTTGACACTTAAGCTGGTGCTTCAGCCACTCATTGAAAATGCGATCGTGCACGGCATTGAGTATCACATGGACGAGGGTTGTATTGAGATTCGTGTATACCAGGAGGATGACAAGCTGGTATTTCGTATTACGGATAATGGGGTCGGCATGACGGAAGAGCAGATGTCGAAACTTCTAATGGGTAGTCCTATCGTGAAAAGTGGTGCAGGATCAGGTGTAGCTGTACGCAATGTGCATGATCGGATTCAGCTCTATTATGGTGAAGCTTACGGTCTTGAATTTGATAGTGAGCTGGAAGAAGGCACAACCGTCTGGATTCGGATTCCGATCCAATGGGAACGAGAGGAGGACGATGATCATGAAGACGAATAAGATCAATAGAACGGAATGGGTCGGTCATATGGCTATGAAAATAAAAATCCGCTCTCGCGTGAAATTCCTACGGATGAGAGTCTTTATCCTTCGTTATGTAGGCATGACAGCAGCAACTTGCTGCCTGTTGTTATGTATGGCGTGTGGTATGTCGAACGCTGATCCGGCGGGATTGCCGCCGCGTATTGCACTGATTACGCCAGCGGGAACAGGAGAACTCGCAGAAGCGATACGCCTTGGGGCAGAAGCGGCTGCCAAAGAAGCGGGGGCGGAGCTGATTACGGTGGAGGCTTTTCCCTCCGAGGGATTAACTTACGCGCCATCTAACCCTGACTTCACAGCAGGACAAGGAAAGGTCAAGCAAGAGCATTTGCAAAATGGGACTTATCCACTGAGCGAGCGTGAACAAGCCCAGGTGGATGCAGTATCGCTGGCACTAGAGCAGGGAGCAACGGCCCTGTTGATCGATCCCTTGAGTGAGAAAGCACTAAGTGACATCATCCAGAAGGCACAGACTAAGGATGTCAACGGAGTGGTTATCCCCGTAATTTTACTGAATGACGAGTTTCCTGTAAAAGGGATAACAAGTGTTATCTCGATGGATAACGTTGACGCTGGAAGGCAGGCGGGTCAGGCCATGGCTGTACTTCTGGGAGGACGAGGTAGCGTAGCTTTGCTTGGTCCTGATCCTGTAAATCCTGTGCTGATTAACCGGGAGCAAGGGGTAGTGGAATCACTGGCTCAGTATCCAGATATTACTGTGAAGACCCAATCCGTATGCAGCACCCGGGATGGTTGCTGGCAGGCGGCGAAGCAGCTGCTTGACCAGCAGCAGGTGGACGGATTGATCGCCCTTCAGGAACCTGCTTCTCTGGGGGCAGCGGATGAACTGAATCGGCGTACGTCCGAGAACAGGGGAAACAAGGTGAAGATTGTGGGATTCGGCAGTGAACAGCAGCAGTTAGAGCAGTTACAGGAAGGCAGAATTCAGCACTTGATTGTACAAAACGGATTTAGCGCAGGTTATCTTGGTGTAAATCAGGCTGTTGCACGGCTGAACAATCAACAGGTACAGGCCAGGGTAACGCTGGAAACGAAGCTGGTCAGTACGGACAATATGTTTTGGATGGATAATCAGAAGCTGTTGTTTCCTTTTGTACAGTGAAGGCTCAATTGAGGAAGATTTCGATAAAACAGAGGAAGATATTGTATTCGAATTTATTGTAAACCCTTTCATAATAAAGACATCGGTAAAGCCGAATGAACTTGGGGGAGGTCATTAGGATATGAAGAAAACGTGGATGACATTGTTGCTTACAGCTTGTATGGTTGCGGCGGCAGGATGCAGCAGTGGCGGAGACAGTGCAGGTGGAAGTACAGGGACAGACACAGGAGGTCAGGCGGCGGGAACGGAAACACCGAAGATTGGCGTGGCGATCTATAAGTTTGATGACACGTTCATGACGGGTGTACGGAATTCGATGACCGCAGCAGCGGAAGGTAAAGCCACACTCGATATCGTGGATAGCCAGAACGCACAGCCGACCCAGAATGAGAAAGTCGATCTGTTTGTATCCAAGAAGTACAACGCAATGGCCGTGAATCCGGTTGACCGGACCGCAGCAGGTGTCATTATTGATAAAGCCAAAGCGGCCAGCATTCCGGTGGTCTTTCTGAACCGTGAGCCGGTTGCCGAGGACATGAACAAGTGGGATAAAGTGTATTACGTTGGAGCCAAGGCGGAAGAGTCCGGCACGATCTCCGGTCAGCTCATTGTGGACTACTGGAAGGCTCACCCGGAAGCAGATAAAAACGGGGACGGCAAGCTGCAATACGTCATGCTGAAAGGCGAGCCGGGCCACCAGGATGCTGAGCTGCGGACCAAATATTCCGTACAGGCAATTCAGGATGCCGGTATTGAAGTGGAAGCGCTGGCGGAAGACACGGCGATGTGGGATCGGGTCAAAGGCCAGGAGAAAATGCAGGCGTTCCTTGCCTCCCACGGAGACAAAATTGAAGCGGTATTGGCTAACAATGATGACATGGCACTCGGAGCCATTGAAGCGTTAAAAGCAGCCGGATACTTCAAGGACGGCAAAACGATGCCGGTTGTCGGTGTGGATGCAACTGCTCCGGCCATTCAGGCCCTTCAGGACGGAACGATGCTGGGCACGGTGTTGAATGATGCCAAGAACCAGGGCGCAGCAACGGTTGCACTGGCTTCCGTACTCGCGAAGGGAGAGACTCCAACGAAGGAAAACACGGGTTATGACATTACGGATGGCAAATACGTCTGGATTGCATACAAAAAAATTACGAAAGACAACATTGCCGACGCCCAATAACAGCAGCAAACAGGGACGTCCGTCATGAGATGGCGTCCTTTTTTTGCCGGGTTTACGGAAGGGGAGGATGAAAGATGGAATCACCTTACCTGCTGGAGATGGACGGAATATCCAAAGCATTTCCGGGTGTGCAGGCACTGAGTCAAGTCACATTGAAGGTGAAGCCGGGTACGGTTCATGCACTGATGGGAGAGAACGGAGCGGGCAAATCCACGCTAATGAAATGTCTATTCGGCATGTATCGCCCGGACGAAGGGACGATTCGGATTGACGGCAATGAGGTGGACATTCCGAGTTCGAAAGCGGCGCTTCAGCATGGCATATCGATGATTCATCAGGAACTGAATCCGGTGCCACACCGTCCGGTGATGGAGAACATCTGGCTGGGACGGTTTCCAATGTGGGGGTTGTTGGTGGATGAGAAACGAATGTATGCCGATACACTGGCCCTGTTCAAGGACCTGAATCTGGACATTGATCCGAAGGCTCAGGCAGGAACCTTATCCGTTTCCAAAATACAGTCGATGGAAATTGCCAAAGCGGTCTCTTTTCAATCCAAAGTCATCGTAATGGATGAACCAACGTCCTCGCTCACGGGCAAGGAAGTGGACCAGCTCTTCGCCATTATTAATCAGCTTCGCAGTCGCGGGGTATCTATTATCTACATCTCGCACAAGATGGAGGAAATTCTGACGATCTCGGATGAGGTCACGATTATGCGGGATGGTTTTGTAGTCGGTACCTGGGATGCTGCCGATTTAACGACCGACCTGATTATTACCCGCATGGTTGGACGTGATCTGGATGAGCGGTTCCCGGAACGAACGAACGTACCTGGAGAAGTGATTTTGAAGGCAGAAGGCTTAACCTCCAGCCAGCCGAATTCGTTCCGTGATGTGACGTTTGAATTGAAGAAAGGTGAAGTGCTTGGAATCGGCGGCCTTGTTGGGGCACAGCGGACGGAATTAATTGAGTCATTGTTCGGCTTACGCGGACTTGCTTCAGGGACGATCTCAATTCATGGACGCAAGGTAAAGATCAAGTCACCTGCCGCAGCAAAGCGTCATAACATTGCCCTGCTAACCGAGGAGCGGAGAGTCACGGGAATTTTTCCAGTGTTGTCTGTATATGAAAATACCATTATTGCGAGCCTCGGACGTTACCGGAATCGGATTGGTCTGTTAGATGAGAAGAAAGGCCGAGATGAGGCACGGGAGCAAACTCAGAAGTTTAGAACTAAAACGCCTTCAGTTAACACGCTAATTCGAAACCTATCTGGTGGTAATCAACAGAAGGTACTCCTGGCTAGATGGTTGTTGACTGACCCGGAAATTCTACTGCTTGATGAACCGACGCGTGGGATTGATGTAGGTGCCAAATTTGAAATCTATACCATTATTACGGAACTGGCCCGTCAGGGCAAAAGCATTATTATGATCAGCTCGGAGATGCCCGAACTGCTGGGGATGTCGGATCGAATTATGGTCATGAGCGAAGGACGGCTTACCGGAATCGTGGACGGAGCCGAGGCAACGGAGCAGGATATTATGAGGCTTGCCGCACAGCAGCGGATGGCTTAGTCAGGAGGGAACACATGAATACACAAGTTATCAATCAGGTGAAGCAGTATGTGGCGCAGCGCGCGATCTTTATTGTGCTGATCCTGCTCGTCATTGGCATTGCCATTGCCGATCCGCACTTTCTTGCTTTCTCTACACTTCGGGATATATTACAACAGTCCTCCACACGGGCCATTATTGCGCTGGGTGCGGCGTTTATTCTGGTAACGGGCGGGGTCGATTTGTCGGCAGGACGGGTCGTTGGTCTAACGGCTGTTGTATCGGCATCCATGCTGCAAATTGACGAATATGCCAATCGGTTCTTTCCCGATCTGCCACATTTATGGGTGTGGGCGCCCATGGTCGTCGGGATTATTGCCGGACTGGCAGTAGGACTGGTGAATGGCATCATTGTAGCCAAATTGCATGTTCCACCCTTTATCGCGACACTGGGCACAATGGTTGCGGTATATGGTTTGAACTCGATTTATTTTGATACGGAGCCCAACCAGTCACAACCCATTGGTGGACTGAGACCTGATTTTACCGTTATTGGGTCTGGTTACATTGATCTTGGCGGCGGTTATTCGATTCCGTATATCGTATTGATTGCTGTAGCGGTTGCGCTGATCTGCTGGGTCGTCTTCAACAAGACCCGCCTCGGGAAGAACATGTATGCCATTGGTGGCAACATTCAGGCTGCTCATGTGTCCGGCATTCATGTGGCACGCAACCTGATTGCGTTGTATGCCATTGCAGGTGCACTGTATGGACTGGGCGGTGTGCTGGAAGCCGCACGTACGGGCGGGGCAACGAACAATTACGGTAATATGTATGAGCTGGATGCTATTGCGGCCTGTGTAGTGGGTGGCGTCTCCACTGCGGGTGGTATTGGTACGGTGCCCGGAGTTATGGCAGGGGTACTGATCTTTGGAGTCATCAACTATGGTCTGACTTTTATCGGTGTAAGTCCTTATTGGCAGCTGATTATTAAAGGGTTGATTATTGTGGCTGCGGTGGCATTTGATATCCGCAAGTATATGGCGAAAAAATAGAAGTGTAGTAATGAAGCATAAAGCCAGCTTCCCGAAATGACAGGGGCTGGCTTTATGCTTGTTTTTCTCTTTTAATGGAATATAACCCATATTAAACCGTAAAGTGGAAAGATCATGACGCTAAAGATCAGCATGAAACCACCGACCTTGTAGGCCACCTTTGTACCATAGTGCGTTTGATATTTACGTGCGATCAAAACGGAAGATAACCAAAAGATTATAGCTACTATGAAGGGGATGTTAAGTCCTTGGTCTCCATTACTATAAATAGGCAAGTTCAGTAGATTAAACAAATGGTGGCTGATCTTTACCTTTTCTGTGCCCCAGGGAAAATTAAAGGCCAACCCCATTGCAAGCACTAGCAGAGAAAGTGTCCCGATGCCCAAAGGTTTTCTTTGTTGTATCATGCTTATCCCTCCATAACCAAGGTTTTATTCTAAATAAATCCATTAATGTATTGTAACACAGTACTGAGAAATGTGATGTAAGATTGTTTCGCAATATGCATTTACCTATAAACCATTTGTCCTATTCTAATTATAAATTTATACATTCATGTGAATTTGACGAGCCTCCAAATATCGACAACATCAGCTAATCATAACCTATATAATACATGTGAATAGGATCTGGATGTGAGAATTATGTCAAAGGGGGCGAGGCTGTTTGCTGAGTTACACGATGAAAATGGTTATTTTCCCGCTAGGATGTCTGCTTGTTATGCTGTCCTCTTATTTTCTAGGGCTTACTCCCCATCTCGCGTTAATGATATGTGCTGGTGCGTTATTTGTAGCAAGTATATACAAGGAAAAACAGTATCCGGGATTGCGTAACATCCATTGGATTTTTCTGGGCATATTCCATTATTTCAGTGAACTGAACTGGTGTAATATGTTGTATTACCTGCTCATCATGTCGATGATACAGGATAAACAACGTGTTACGCAGACGTTACCTATTTCAATGTTGATTGTGTTTGAATATACCGTAATTAGGCTTTCGTATGTGAAGATAGATACATATAATTTGCTGGTGTCCCTGTTTGACATGTTAACAGCAATTGTCATCATCTTTTTGTATCATACCTTGATTAACAGCGAAGCAGAGAAGCGCAGGCTTCGGGAGAAAAATCATTTTCTTACTCTTCACGACCCGCTAACCGGATTGCTAAACTACGAGGGATATATGAACGTACTGAAGGAAACGGCGGACGAGCAGCGATCATTTTTGCTTATTATCATGAACATTCAGAATTTCAACGGGTTTGACAAAGAGGTCGAAGACAACTGGAGTCATGTAATCAAAGCGACAGGCGAGAGTGTTTCGAAACAGTTTGCAGATGCATATGGCGTATCTCGGTATGCGGGGGATCGGTATGCTGTCGTTTTGCCTGAAGTACAAAATATCGAAGAACGCATGACATCCCTGCTGTCAGGGGAGTTGCGAGGGTTGCAGGTGAACTATAGTATTTCTCTATATCCGGGGATGTCCGAGACGTTGCAACATTTCATTACGGTGGCGGAGGACAGGTTGTTTCAGCAGCAGCGCAGCAAATGGTTAAAAAACGGAGAGGAGGTCTTCCGTTCCGAAAGACTCCGGGCTGTTGGTGAACTGGCCGCGGGTATGGCTCATGAAATTCGGAACCCCCTGACAGCCATTCGAGGATTCCTGCAGCTTTCACGGGGACAGGCCTTCAATATCGCACCATGGTATGAGGTCATTATGGGAGAGATCACACGAGTAACAGAGCTGACGGCTGAGTTTTTACAATTTTCCAAGCCGCATGCCAATCACATGAAACCTGAACGAGTGGAGCACTGCCTTGAACGAGTCATGTCGTTAACCGAATCGGATGCAGCTTCACGGGGGCATCGGATTACATTGAAAATGACTGGTGAGCCAGTTGTGGTCAATATGGATCGGGACAAGATCGTACAGGTTCTGATTAATCTGATCCGTAATGCTTTTGAAGCGATGGCAGACCCTGGTGAAGTGCATATTGATCTGTTACATGATGGAGAAAAGGCGCTTATCTCGATTACCGATACGGGCAGCGGCATTCCGGAGAATTCGCTGACAACGATCTTTAATCCATTTTATACAACCAAGGAAGAAGGTACAGGGCTTGGACTGGCACTCTGTCAGAAAATCGCTCAGGACCATCATGGCAAAATCACCGTTCATAGTGAAATGGGGATTGGCTCTACGTTCACCCTTCATTTACCTATGGGGGCATAATTCCAACAAACAAAAACGCCGCATTCAGGTTCCTGAAAAACCCGTTTGCGGCGTTTTTGTTTGTGGTTCTGTGTTTCAATCATTCAATCAATTAATAAACCCGGCCCCAATCAGGTAAGCTGACCCTGATGCAACTGATAGTAGAAACCTTGCTGCTGCATCAACTCGTCATGGCTGCCTCGTTCGGCGATCTTGCCGTCATCAATAACCAGAATCTGATCAGCCTCACGAATCGTACTCAGCCTGTGGGCAATGACGAAGCTGGTGCGATTCTTCATCAAGGTGCGCATCGCTTCCTGAATTTGCATTTCAGTGCGTGTATCAATGCTGCTGGTCGCTTCATCCAGAATAAGAATCGCGGGATCAGCAAGAATAGCACGAGCGATGGTTAACAGTTGTCGCTGTCCCTGACTCAGATTGCTACCACCGGAAATGATCGGGGTATCGTAACCCTGCGATAATTTGCGGATGAAGGAGTGGGCATTTGCCAACTTCGCCGCTTGCTGGATCTGTTCGTCCGTTGCATCCGGTTTGCCGTAGGCAATATTGTCACGAATGGTGCCAGAGAAAAGATAGGCATCCTGTAACACAATGCCAAGCTCGCGCCTTAGCTGGTCCTTCTCCAGTTCGGAGATGTCACAGCCATCAATGGTAATCCGTCCGCCTGTAATCTCGTAAAAACGCGGTAGCAGGTTGATGATGGTTGTTTTACCCGCTCCAGTCGGTCCGACCAGTGCAATCATCTCGCCCGGCTTGGCGGTGAAGCTGACCTTTTTCAGAATTTCTCTCTCAGGGTTATACCCAAAGGATACATCCTCAAATACAACTTTACCCTGAATCTGTTCCAGTTGTTTTTTCTGTTCTTCTACGTATTCACTTGGTGTATCAATAATGTGGAATACGCGTTCAGCACCTGCAATAGCTGCCTGAATCAGGTTGTACTGGTTCGCCAGATCATTGATGGGCCGCTCAATCTGGCGGGAGTAAGCAAGGAAACTCACAATCAGCCCGATGGACGTCAGATCATGATAAGCCATCCATCCACCTACCGCTGCCAGTATGGCAAAGCCAATATTGTTCATGACATTCATCGTTGGCCCGACCAGACCGGATACGCTTTGAGCCTGGGTACTGGACGTGCGAAGCTTCTCGTTCAGGTTCTGAAAATGGTTGTGTGCCTGCTCCTGACGGTTATAGGCGGCGACTACCTTTTGTCCGGCAATGGTTTCCTGAGCGTAGCCATTAAGCTCACCAAGTAACTTTTGCTGGGCAGTAAAATGTTTGCGTGTTCTTGAAGCGATCAGCCGAGTGGCGATCGTAATCAGGGGAACCGTCACCAGACTGAGCAGTGTCAGACGGACATCCAGGGCTAGCATAATCGACAGGGAGCCAACCAGCAAAATGGCACTGGACATCAGTTGGGTTACACTTTGATTCAACGTCGTGGACACGTTATCGATATCATTGGTAGCCCGGCTCATCAGATCACCGCTCTGATTTTTGTCAAAAAAGCTGATCGGCAGCTGTTGCAGCCGTGAAAACAGAGCATGGCGCAAATCCTTCACAGTCAGTTGGGACACACCGATCATGACATAGGATTGAGCCCACATCATGAACGAGCCGAGGACGTATACGGTCAGCAATAACATGCAGTCTTTCAGCAGACCATCCGTAATTTTGGGAACGATATGTTCATTGACTGCACGGCCGAGCAGATAAGGTCCTGCCAGATTAAGTAACGTTCCAAGAGCCGTCAGTACCAGAGCCGTGATAACCCCTTTGCGATGACGTCCCATGTATGACCACACTCGAATGATGGCGTGCCGGGCGTTCTTGGCTCTTACTTTGGGAACCGGACCTCGGCCGGGTGGCCCAGGTCTTCCGATCGGCGGAATAACAGTCTGATGGATGGAGGAAGAAGCGTTTTTAGCCAAATTGAACATTCTCCTTCCGTTGCTGCGAATAATAGATGGATTGGTAGTGTGACGAATGGGCCATGAGATGCTCATGTGTACCACTTGCCACGATCTCTCCTTCATCAAGCACGTAAATACAGTCTGCATCCTTCACGGAAGATATCCGTTGTGCAATCAGGAAAGTGGTGCTGTTTTTCATTAGTGAATGCAGCGCCCTCTGAATGCTTGCTTCGGTACGCAGATCGACGGCACTGGTGCTGTCGTCCAGAATCAGAACCTCCGGTTGCATGAGCAGGGCACGGGCAATAGATATCCTCTGTTTCTGCCCACCCGAGAGATTGACCCCGCGCTGACCCAGCTCCGTGTCGTATCCATCTTTTAGATTCATAATAAAATCATCAGCTGCGGCAGCTTGAGCAGCGGCACGCAGTTCAGCTTCCGTTGCATCAGGTCTGCCGAAGCAGATGTTATCCCGAATGCTGCCACTGAACAGGATGGATTCCTGTAATACGATGGACACACGGCTGCGAAGGTCCTGGAGATCCCAGTTACGCACGTTCACTCCATTCACTAGCACTTCACCCTGAGAGGCATCATACAAGCGGGGGATGAGCTGTACAAGTGATGTTTTGCCCGATCCTGTAGAGCCGAGCAGAGCCACTTTTTCTTCCGGCCGAGCCGTCAGTGTAATTCCGGAGAGGGTATGTTCTCCATCATAGCGGAAATAGACGTCCCTGAATTCCACCTGGCCTGCTCCTCTATGAGATACATCATCTCCCGATTGGATATCAGGCTGGGTGTGAAGCACCTCGTTGATGCGTGTTGCAGACACTTTGGCGCGGGAGAAGCTCATCATCATCATGCCGATTGAAGTGAGCGACGAGAGTACAACGGTTACGTAGTTGATAAAAGCAATCAAATCCCCGGCGGCAATATCGCCTCCCACCACCTGAAAGCCTCCAAACCACAGTACTGCTACAATGGTTGCATTCAGCATCAGGCTTAATACCGGTGTATTCAGCGATACGATGCGCCATGCTTTCACTGCCGTATGGGTATAATCTTCATTGGCTTGCTGGAAACGCTTCTTCTCCTGACGTGCACGTGCAAAAGCTTTGACAACACGAATGCCGGCAAGATTCTCCTGAAGAACCGCGTTCACCTTATCGAGCTTGTTCTGAACGCTGGCGAACAGTGGATAGGAAGCGGATATCAGGATGTATAAGATGATAAACAGAATCGGCACGGACAAAATGAGAATGAGCGCCAGTTTGACACTGATCGTAAACGCCATAATAATACTGCCAATAATCAGCATCGGCGATCGGATAAACATACGCAGAAGCATCTGTACAAAGGTCTGCATCTGGGTAATATCACTCGTCAGGCGAGTGATGAGCGAGCCCTCCTGGAAGGTATCCAGATTACGGAACGAGAACTTCTGGATATGATCAAACAATTCCTGGCGCAGATCAGTGCCGTATCCAACGGCAGCTTTACTTGAAAACAGCGTACATCCTGCACCGCCAACCCATCCGATTAATGCAAAAAGAAGCATAAACAAACCTGTAGTCACGATGTGGGACAGGTTCCCTGCAAGAACACCATCATCCACAATGCTGGACATCAGCTTAGGTTGAAGCAGATCCATGGCAACCTCAAGGACCATGAGCAGTGGAGCAAGAATAGCCGCTGACTTATAAGGGGTAAGGAATCGTTTTAACGTCCACAATGGGAAAAATCACCTCATTCGATATGAAATTATCATGTTGCTAATATTCATACAGACAGAAGAACCTCACTTAATATTCTCGCAGATTCTGAACCATGCGCTGGGCGAGCGCTGACATCAGCTGCGATTCCTCGGGTGTAAAATCTTTCTGGGCTTGGCGATCAAGCTCTTGGAACACTTCTCTCAGTTCCTTAAGCGCATCACGGCCCTGATCGGTCAGGTAGACACGTAGACTACGCAGATCATTCGGGTCGGCTTCACGTCGTATAAACCCGGAGCTTTCCATACGTTTCAGCATTACCGTTACCGTTGCAGGGGCGCGGCGAAGCTGTTCGGCCAGATGTTTCTGGGTCTGACCATCTTCCCGTTCAAGCTGGAACAGCAACGGCGGTTGCCCAGGATATAACTCAGGGTGGTTGATAAGCTTCTCATGAACCTTGTAACGCTGTAGCTTGACGAGTTCTGATAACTGGCCCATTAACCGTTCATTTCGATCTGATTTCATAAGCGCTTCCATCCTTTTAATTAGTCGACTAACTAAATGATAAGTTTCATTTGACATATCGTCAAGTGATTTTTGACATCCGGAGGAAGCATATGTGAGCTTGCATAATGAAATTTTTACGAGGAGATGGTAAATATTGACGCAGGCCATAAGGGTATGTTAGATTGTTATTATCTTATTGTTAATAACAAAATGTTAATAACAGAATGGGGTCTTTTGAAATGACACATGCAGGTAATTCTGATCAAAATCCATCAGATCATCAGAATCACGTGAATATAAGTGAACAACAGTTTCTTGAAACCTATGACGCAGGCGATTACGAATGCCCTTCCGTAACGGTGGACATGTTGGTATTTACGATACGAAGTGAAGCGCAGGAGAACTATCGCAAGCTTGCGGAACCTGAGCTCCAGTTGCTGCTGATCCGTCGGGGCGGTCATCCCTATATGGGGCAGTGGGCTCTTCCGGGTGGGTTTGTCTCCATGCAGGAATCGCTGGAAGATGCGGCTAGACGGGAACTGTTCACCGAAACCGGACTGGATGATATTTATCTGGAGCAGCTGTATACGTGGGGCGATGTGCATCGTGATCCACGTACACGTGTAATCAGCTGTTCCTACATGGCGCTGGTGGACAGCAGTGAACTGCGACTTCAGGCTGGCGATGATGCGAGCGAAGCGGACTGGTTCCGGATGGAGCAGCGGCTTCTGGAGGAGAAACGCCATATCCATGAGCGTGGACGCGTGACGGAGCGCAGGGTGCAGTTGATTTTGACCAATGGAACAGAGGAATTGTCGGCTGTCATTGAGACGAAGGAAACGTTGGAAGGCAGAGTTCGCAGCAGCAATTTTACGGTGAATGAGGTTCAAGGAATTGCGTTTGATCATGCGAAGATTATTCATTACGCGCTGGAACGTCTGCGGGCTAAGGTGGAGTATACGGATATTGCTTTTAATCTGATGCCGGAGACATTCACACTAACTGCTCTCCAGAAAGTATACGAGACCATCAGTGGCAAAAAACTGCTGGCTGCCGCTTTCCGGCGCAAAATCGCCGATTGGGTCATTGAAACGGGAGAGTATACAGGGAATGCCGGACATCGTCCATCCCGTTTATACAGACTGAACCCGGAAAGATTGGCCCCATAAAGTTAGGAGGGAATATCAATGGAGAAGTTTACATTTTTCTGGCGCACAGCGTCTCCGTTCTCACAGTGGCACCCGGCGGATTTTACCGTGAATGGCGTTCACTACACCAGTTCGGAGCAATATATGATGCACCAGAAAGCACTGCTGTTCGGCGATCAGATCATTGCAGACAAGATCCTGAGAGCAAGCTCCGCTTCTGTACAAAAAAAACTGGGCAGACAGGTCGCAGGATTCGACCAAACGGTATGGGAAGCGGAGTGCAAACGCATTGTCTATGAAGGCAACGAAGCCAAATTCACCCAAAACGAACAACTGCTGACCACGCTGCTCGCCACCCGCGGAACGACCCTAGTGGAGGCAAGCCCGGATGACCGCATCTGGGGGGTTGGACTGGCGGAAGAAGACCCGCGCATTCGCAATAGAAGAACGTGGCGGGGAACCAACTGGCTGGGTGAGATCCTCACCCGTCTTAGAGAAAATATAGGAAGTGATAAAGATGAACGACCAACAACATAAGAACGATATTCAGAACAACAATCGCAGTAAAACAACAGGCTTCAATAGCACGAATCAACGTTCCAAACGATCCCAAATCGCCCATCAAACGCTGGCCATTCTGGAAGAAGGAGAATATGTGAACGGGGATGATCGCAGGGTTCAGATTGGTACGGATTTACAGCGAGCGATTCGAGATTCGGTATTATACCGCCCGATGGAGCTTATCGCTCTTCGAGAAAAGCGAAGTAAAGAAATGGTTCAGTTACAACCTTCCGCTGAAGCTTCAGCCGTTCGCATCGAGGTGACGGGCGAGACCACACTCGCAGCGGCTTCACGTCTTTCTGTGGATGAAGGAAGGGAAGATGTCGTTTGCCTGAACTTTGCATCAGCGAAAAACCCCGGCGGCGGCTTCCTGGGAGGCAGTCAGGCACAGGAGGAAAGCTTGGCCCGGGCTACGGGACTGTACCCATGTATCGCCCAAATGGGCGAAATGTATGATTACAATCGCAAGCAGAGATCTTGTATGTACTCGGATTACATGATCTATTCGCCTGCTGTTCCGGTGATCCGTGATGACGAGGATCGGCTGCTCGATAAATATAATCTGTCGGCATTTATTACAGCGCCTGCTGTAAATGCGGGAGTGGTGAGAGAGCGGAAAGATGCCGATGATCAGCAGATTGAGTCCGTCATGAAAGGGCGCATTCGCTATATTCTGGACGTGGCCGCGCTGCATGGACATCGAACCATTGTACTAGGTGCATATGGTTGCGGAGTATTTAAAAATGATCCGGCGAACGTAGCGAAGTATTTCCATGATGTGTTGGTGGGAGAGAACTTCAGGCATTCCTTTGAACGAATCGTATTTGCCGTATTGGACCGGACAGCAGGACAGAAAACGTACAAGGCATTTGAGGATCGTTTGGCGGGAGAGTGATACCATGCCGTCGGTGGACTTACCTACAGCGATACAAGTTTGAATATAAAAAAACCTCTGCTTTGAGTGGATGGAGAGAGCGTGTTAGCTGTTCCTATCTACAAAGAGAGGTTTTTTGGTGTTTACTTATATGTTGTGTTTAAGGATCATTTTATTTCTTAGAAAACATTTCTTTGGCTTCATCCATGGCCATTTTATTGCCGATTGAAGAATAGTCCAGCCAAGGTTGAGCACCGATTGGGTAGACATGGTCTGCTTTGACAGCCTTCAGTCCTTGCCAGATCGGATTGTTTTGCAGTTCTTTGAACATGTTCTGGGCTTCATCATCCGAGTTCACAACAACGAAGATCGCATCTGCATCAAAGTCTGGCAGCACTTCACGTGAAACAACTTGATAGGGTTTGGACGAATCGAATTCCTCAATGCCTTTAGCTGGAGTTAACCCCAGATCTTCATACAAAATCGGGCCCATTGGACGGCGTGTACTGAACACACGCAATTCTTTGGCGGTAACACGGATAGCCATTACGGTGCCGTCACCGATTGTATCGTGGATCAGGGATTTCACTTCTTCCGTTTCAGTCGCATAATCCTGAATGTATTGCTCTGCTTCTTTCTCGCGGTTGACCAGTTTACCAATGTCCTTCAGGTGGTCGCGCCAAGTGCCATCATCCAGATTGAAGACGTGTACAGGGGCGATTTTCTCAAATTTGGCAATATCATCACCGGAGAATTCTTCGTCCAGGTAGATGACATCCGGTTTCAGGGCAAGCAAGGCTTCCATGTCCGGGTCCTTGACGGGACCGAGCGGTGTTGTATTTTGAAGACGGTCAGCAACATGGGACAGGAAGGCTTTGGCTTCCCCCCCGATCACCGAACCAACCGGTGTAATGCCGAGAGACAGCAGGTCATTGGTCAGATGGATCGACATGGATGCGATGCGTTGTTCTCCGGAAGCGGAATTGGTGTCCTGTGTAGTGTTCGATGTGTCCGTAGTAGAACCTTCCGAAGCGGAGGATGAATTATTGGCGTTCCCGCAGGCTGCGAGTACAAGCACTAGACAGATGCTCATGAAGAGCATAGGGTTTTTCTTTAACATGGGTAATCTCAATCTCCTTGAACATCTCATGGATGTCGTTTTTAAGTTGGGTATAACGGTGAAATTATTCGAATTGTTCCGATAAGGCCATTACTTGGTTCGCACCAGCAGGTATAAAAAGTAAGGTGCGCCTATCGCCGCGACCACAACGCCTGCCGGAATGGAATTAGGCTGAAAGATCGTTCGCCCAACCGTATCAGCGGCAACCAGGATCACCATGCCGATGAGTCCGGCGGCTGGGATCAGATGGCGATGCATCGGGCCAACCAGTCTGCGGGCCAGATGTGGCGCCGCCAGACCAATGAATCCGATCCCGCCAGCCATAGACACACTGACGGCAGACAAGGCCACCGTGCACAATAGCAAGATAACACGTTGGGATCTGACGGGTGTACCAATACTGGTTGCGGCAGCATCTCCCAGATTAAAGGCATCCAGCGTTTTGGATCGGCTCCATATGTACGAGATGCACAGCACAATCCATGGAAGCAACGCCTGGACATGAACCCAATCTCTGCCCCAGACGCTGCCAGCAAGCCAGCGAGCGGCGAAGGAATAGGTATCTTCATCCAAACGCAGTGATAGATAGAGCGTCAGAGCATGGAAACCGGCTGCTACGGCAATGCCCACCAGAATAAGCTTAATGGGGGATACTCCATTATGTCGGTCATAGGATAACAGCATGATAATCAGCGCCGCGGCGACACTGCCTGCAAAAGCAAACAATGGAATCAGCAAGGCCACCGAGCCGTTCATGGAATGGGAGAAGCTTACAAATACCATCAATCCAAAAGCCGCTCCTGCATGCAATCCGAGGATGCCCGGATCGGCCAATGGATTGCGTGTAATGCCTTGCAGTGCAGCACCGGCGACACCGAGTCCTGCTCCGGCGAGTACAGTAACCAGGATGCGTGGCAGTCGATAGTCGAACAAAACAATCTGATCATCCGGCGTACCATAGCCAAGCAGGGTGTGAAGCACGGATATTGGTGACAGGCGAATTGTTCCCGAGTTGAGGCTGATAACGATAACGGCACAGGCGATACAGAGCAGCGTAACGCTGACCGCTATGGAACGTTTGCTTCGTGAAGGTGCATTGGTGTTCATCGCTATAGGGCCCTCCGTTCTTTACGGGCCAGATAGAGGAAGAAGGGTACACCGACAAAGGCGACCATAATGCCTACTGCCAGTTCCTGAGGCGGGTTCACAATGCGTGATCCCAGATCGGCGAGCACCAGCAAGACGGCTCCGAGCAGCGAGGACATCGGAATGATGAGTCGATAATCCACGCCAACCCATTTGCGAGAAATGTGTGGAATGACCAGTCCAACAAAGCCGATCGAGCCTACAGCAGAAACGGATACGCCAGCCAGCACAACAACCGCCGTCAAGGCAAACAGCCTGGTCCAGCGGAGATTGATTCCGAGATTAATCGCAACTTCTTCTCCAAGCGACATGAGGGAGATCCGGCGGGCCATGGGCAAAGTGAGCACGAGAGTAACCAGCAGAACAGGCAGAATCAATTTCAGATGCCGCCATTCAATCCCTCCGAAACCACCCGCATACCAGAAGGCCAAATCCTGACTTAAGTCAAAGTATATGGCGACACCGGTGCTGAGCGAACTTAGCATGGCTGCAATAACAGCACCCGCAACGGTAAGCCTGATGGACGTTAGACCTCCGGGTGCCGCCATACCCAGCAGGAAAATAAGCAGAGTGCCGAGCACAGCCCCTGCAAATGACAGGAACATAATCCAGCCATAAGGCAATCCCGGCCAGAAGGCAAAGCTGAGCGCTACGACAAAGGTAGCGCCTGCATTGATCCCCAGAATGCCGGTGTCTGCCAGCGGATTACGTGTGATTCCCTGCATGAGCGCTCCGGCCACAGCAAAGGCGGCACCAATGACAGCCGCAGCAATGACACGTGGCAGCCGTAGCTCGTGAATAATCTGATGTGGTGTCAAAGCCGGGTTGTACTGAAATATGGCAGTCCATACGGTCTCCAGTGTTAGCCCCTTGGCACCAAGAGAAATGGCGACAAACATACTAAGCAGCAGTGCGGCAATGGCCGCCAAAAACATCAGGCCGACCGTCACTGCGGATTTTCGTGATTTGGACGGACGTTGTGACAGTCCCGGATGTTGAATGCGGGTCACTCCTTTGGTACCAACAACGCATTGCTGTTGTTATTGATTATCATTATCAATTAGTGAACATTATAAAATCTTAATTCAGGCCCGTACATGGCATAAATTAAGATTATAGAGATGGACATTTTTTAGATTACAGAAATGCAGCTTTGTTCGTCAACATAGAGAGCGCTTCATCGAGCTGGATGTTGATGGAATATGGAGCGTATACCACCCATGAATTCCAGTCTATGACATGAATACGTCCAGCTTTTACCGCAGGGTAGTTTTTCCACAACGGATCAGCAGTAATCTGCTGTAACATAACGGCACGTTCATGCATGGACGTAACCGCAATCAGGAGCACATCCGCTTCCAATCCATCCCATTCTCCAGGAGTGAAAGACATCCAGTTGAATCCCACACCGACAGGTTTGCCCGCGAGTTCCCTCTGAATTCGATCAGGAGCAGCCAGTTGCAGGCTGCGGTAAAATACATGACCGAAGTTGCGATTGCTGTACATACGCGGTCCTTTTGCAGTTAAGGTACAGACAGCGACGGTGACCTGACCTGCTGTCTCCTTGACCTTTTTTCGAGCCCGTTCTGCTTTGCGCTCATGCCGATCCAGCCAATCCTTCGCAGCTTGATTACGATCCACGATAGAGGCAATTCTCTGCAAATGACCGAACACGTCTGTCTGATTCCAAGGGATGGTGATGATTGGAGCGACATCTCCGATATGCTCCATCGCTTTAGCGGCTGCGTTGTCCTTGGTCAAAATCAAGTCGGGATTCACATCAAGGAATGCCTGGCGTCCCTGTTCCCAGGGTTCATAGGCATGGAACGGCAGCGTCAACGATTTGGGAACATGGGGCAGATGGCCCTGGATCTGAGCCGCACATGGTGTGATGCCAAGTGTCATCAGGTGATCGGTGTATGGATAGGAGAGTGAGACGATATTTCGATGTACCTGCTTGGCATAGGAAGTTGGCGCATAACCGGCATGGTTCCTGAACCGGCGGCTGAAATAGAATTCGTCCCGATAGCCTACCTGACGGGCGATATCACGAATACGCAGTTCTGAAGTCATGAGCAGTTCCTTGGCCCGATTCATTCGTAAATGAGTGATATATTCGATTGGATTTTTCTGCATCCGGCTCTTGAACAGCTGTGAATAATACGACGGATGCATGCCGGCCAGTTCGGCCAGCTTCTCGAGCTTGATTTCGTTCATATAGTTTTCCCGCATGTACTGCAAGGTTGATCTGAGCCACTGTTCAGGCTCGTCCTGTCCTTCCGCATCCGCCTGATCTTCCTGCGGCCAGAGCGTATGAAGCAGATCGGTCAGAAGCAGCTGTACTTTCAGGCTGGTCTGTGAAGCTTCGGTTGTTAATTGTGCAGCAATTCGCTGTATCCCATAGTAAGGGCCCTGAATCCATCCTGTTACAGGTGAACCAAGCTCTCGCTCATATATTCGCCGTTCTTCCGTTTTCTCAGCAACCCGAAACAGATCGAAATGAATGATATACAGTTCAATCTCATTGTTAGTATCAGAGTAAAGCTCCAGGGAAGTTCCCGGAGTACACAGGAAGGCGGATTTGCGGGTGACGAGGGATTCGATACCGTTCGCCACCAGCTTGCCCGTGAATTTGTGCATGTACACAAAGGTATGGTGAGGGAGCTCGGTCTGACTCCATTGCCAATGCGTATTCCCGGTAACCAGCTCTGCCTGACACAGTTCGAGCAACGCATCGTTCAGAAAAGCATCCATTTCCGTTCGTGTCATGGATTCATCAGCGTGTTTCGGCTGATCTGGTTGGGTCAACATGTGGGTGGCATGCCGGTTATTATTGGTGCTGGGATGGGTTAACATCGTGTGACCTCCTTTCCTGGCGGGGTTGATGTGTTATAGCGAGCGCAGCCGCATATCCGATGTGAACCACTGTCGGTACGTCATCAGGCTGAGCAGGATGCTGGTAATGGCGGCTGAGCTTGTAAAAGCAAACACGATCAGAATCTGGTAACGAACGGCCTCAACCGGATCGGCACCCGCAATAATCATGCCTGTCATCATGCCAGGAAGCTGTACGAGTCCTACCGTTTTCATGCCATCAATCGTGGGGATCATGCTGGATTTTACGGAACGTTTCAATACGTCCTGAAAAGCACGTCTTGGCGTTGCGCCCAGTGCAAGCAGGGATTCAATCTCACCTTTGGAGGATTCGACTTCGCGTTTCATCTGATTCAGGAACAGTCCGGACACCACCATGGCATTACCGATGGTCATCCCACTCAATGGAATAATGTATTGGGGAGTAGGCTCTACAATACCCAGTCCTAACAACAGCCCCATCATGAGCAGCTCCGTTACTGTAATTGCAGCCGCAATATAAAAGGAAATCCAGCGAAGTCCTTTTCCGCGTTTGCCGGCATTAATGGAGGCTACTGTAATCATGAATCCGACAATGGCAATGATGAGAGCGGGGTGGTCCGAGTTGAAAATAAATTGAAGTACATAGCCGACAAGCAGCAGCTGTACAGCGGAACGAACAGTGCCTATGGCGATATCCTTTTCCAGATCAAGCTTCTGCCAGACAGAGATGAGCATGGTGAACATCACAAATATAATGGTAAAACTCAGAGCGATGAGTGACATGATTTCTCCTTATTCTGCCGCAGGGGCATGGTGCATAATGAATTGTCTGGCCAGGTCAGTAGCCGGATTGTCAAAAAAATGAGCTGTCGGCTGGCGCTCCAGCAGTGTCTGATTACCCATAAACCAGGTGGTTGTACTGAATGATTGTGCCTGTTCCTGATCATGGGTAACCCAGATGAGGGAAGTGCCTTCCTGCTGGCTCCAGCGGGTCAATTGCTCTTCCACCAGGCGGGCGTTGGTCCGATCCAGGGAAGCAGTCACTTCATCCAGCAGCAAGACTTCAGGACGAAGCATCATGGAACGGATCAGGGCTATGCGCTGTTTCTCCCCACCAGAGAGGTCGATGGCACGCTTATGAATATCAAGATTCTCCAATCCCATCCCCGCAAGAAGGCGTCGGGCGAGGTCCTGATCATAAGGTTGTCGATGAAGCAGGTGCACCGTTTTCAGATTGTCTTCCACACTGCCTGCCAGCATGACAGCCTGTTGTGCGACATAAGTCATGCGCATGCGCCAGATACGAGGGTCTGAATCCCGATAAGAAATTCCTTTCCAGATCAGGTCTCCTTCATCAGGAATATCCAGCAGGGCAAGAATGCGAAGCAATGTGCTTTTCCCTTGGCCGGATGCTCCGAGTATCGCAATACGCTCTCCCTGATCAACAACCGCGTTCACATGTTCAAATAAAATATGCTGCTCGGTTAAACCGATACGTTTCACTAGTTTATCAATGGTTAAAAGTATGGACAAAGTCGGGTCGTCCTTTCATCCGTGATCTGCAATCATCTTAGCAAAAATACGAAAAAAATTGAAATGAGAGTGAATCTCATTTGGAACTTTGAACTTAGTTCATTGAATATAGGCATGAAATTTAGTTCATTGAATATAAAGCGTTGAAATGTGTAAGATGAAACCGGTCTGACGCAAGCGATTATTTTTGGTAAAATAAAGAAGACTCCGTGTTGGCCTAATCAAGATCGTGATCTTTTTAAAATATGTTGATATCAGGGGAGGCTTTAATATGACGAAAGTTGTTGGACGGGACAAAGTGAATTGGGGCATTATGGGCACAGGATGGATTGCATCCCAGTTCGCGCGGGATTTGGAGCATGCCGGGAACGCCGTAAAAGCGGCGGTGGGTTCACGAACTGCGGGTAGTGCAGAGAAGTTTGCAGCTGAATACGGTTTTGAACGCGCTTACGGTTCATATGATGAAATGCTGCAGGACCCTGAAGTGGATATTATTTATGTGGCAACACCGCATCCGTTACATAAGGAAAATGTACTTGCCTGTCTGGAAGCGGGCAAAGCGGTACTCTGTGAGAAACCGTTTACGATGAATGCCCGTCAGCTGGAGCAACTGGTGGAGAAGGCGCGTGAGCGCAAGCTTTTTCTCATGGAAGGCATGTGGACACGCTTTCTGCCGCCGATCACCCAGGCCAGAGCATGGATTGCAGAAGGAAGAATCGGCGAGGTTCGTCTGGTCAAAGCAGATTTTGGTTTCCGTGTAGGCTGGGAGCCGGAAGGCAGGTTGCTTAATCCCGAGCTGGGTGGGGGTGCTTTGCTGGATGCGGGTGTGTATCCGATCTCCTTTGCGTCCATGATTTTTGGCGAGCAGCCTCAGCATGTGTGGAGTACGGCGAACATTGGGCAGACAGGCGTGGATGAACAGTTCTCTGTACTGTTGTCTTATTCCGAAGGTCGTTCTGCATCGCTGAATGGGGCCATTCGTCTTAACTTGAGTAACGAGGCGGTCATATATGGCACAGAGGGGTTCATTCGTTTACCGTTTTTCCTGGCAGGCAAAGAAGCCGATCTGCACGTAAACGGTCAGGACGAACCCGAGAAGTTTACTGATGACCGGACTTGTATTGGATACGCGTTTGAAGCGGAGGAAGCAGGGCGCTGCATTCTGGAAGGACGCACGGAGAGCAGAACGATCCAACTGGACGAATCACTGGAAATTATGAAGTTGATGGACACGATTCGTGGGCAGTGGGGCCTGCGGTACAAATCCGAGTAAATAGACAGGAGTGGAAAAGCAATGGTGAAAATTCTGATCTCCGGATTTGAACCTTTTGGCGGGGATGCGGTGAATCCGACGGGAGAGCTGATGGAGGCGCTTGCACATGAAGTGATGGAGGGAGCGGAGCTGAAGACAGTGCTGCTGCCTGTGCACTTCGATGAATGTGCGGATCTGCTGATTGCAGAGATGGAATCCTGGCGACCGGATGTTGTCATCGCCTGTGGGCTGGCCAAAGGCAGGACGGCCATTACGCCTGAACGGATTGCCATTAATGTCAAAGACATTCCTCCCGGCTCTTATGCAGACAACCAGGGCCAGCATCCTGTGGACGAGCTCATAGTGGAAGGCAGCCCGGACGGTCTGTTCTCCACATTGCCGATTCGTGCGATGGTGAATAACATGGGGGCAGCAGGCCTCCCGGCGGCGGTGTCCAATACCGCAGGCACGTATATTTGCAATAATACGATGTACCGGGTGCTGGATCATATTCGATTGAATCAGCTTCCGATTCGTGCCGGTTTTGTACATTTTCCAGCTTCAACGGAGATGGCTGTGCTTCAGCCTTCCGTGCCGTCACTTCCTATCCCCATGATGCTGAATGCTTTGCGGGTTATGATTCGCACTGTCGTGGCGGAGTAATGGAGTTCAGACCATTGTAAGAAGAACGATGATTTTAAAGTGGATGGATGATTGGTCAGATCCGCTGAGTTGTTAGATCTGATACGTGGTGAGATCAACATGCTGAGTGTTTGGATCATCATCGTGTATAGGTTCGGTTTGTTGTTGAAATAAATTAAAAAGGGCAGTCCTATTGTCATGAAGATGACTTTATAGGACTGCCCTTCGTATGATCTAACGAATCCCAGAAGCGTTATTTCGCTAAGATTTATCGGAATAACGTGACTGAAGTTCGTTAGTATTGCCATTCCGCTCATTTCTTCTTAATAAGGTGTTACCGATTCGTTAGCGCCTGGGTCAAGCAGGTCATAGCACGCGGTGGTGCGCAACGGTAAAATGGGAAACGAAATTGGGTCATATCCTCATGAATGTGTTGTATTCATTTTTGGCGAATTAGATCCGCAATAAATCCAGATCAAACTCGGGAACAAGTCCTTCTTTCATCGCTCGTCCAAGCAACGCTGTAATTGCACCATACCCGTCATCGCCCAGGTTGGCGCTGAATTCGTTAACGTACAGGCCGATATGCTGCGCAGTTACATCAGGGTCCATCTCTTGTGCATGTTCCATGACGTATGCTTTGGACTCATCCGGATGCGCCCAAGCGTATTCTACCGAGGCACGTGCCCAACCTGCAAGAGCGTGAGCATCCAGGTTACGACGGGCGATGATTGCTCCAAGCGGGATTGGCAGGCCTGTGTCACTTTCCCACCAGTTACCGAGATCTGTCATAAGCTTGAGATCGTAGTTCTGATACGTGAAGCGTGCTTCATGGATAACCAAGCCGGCATCGATCTTGCCGTCCCGTACAGCAGGCATAATCTGGTCGAATGGCATAACGACAATCTCGCCTACCCCACCGGGAACATTTTGAGCTGCCCAGAGGCGGAATAACAGGTAGGCTGTCGAACGTTCGCTCGGCACGGCAATTCGCCGTCCTGAGAGATAGGCGGGATCGGTTGTGCCGTTAGCGGTCAGAACCAGTGGACCACATCCTCTGCCAAGTGCACCGCCCGCAGGCAAAAGCGCATATTCATTCAGCACATAAGGCAGTGCTGCATAAGAAATTTTCATGACCTCAGGCGTATCTGGTCCATCCGGATTAGCCGCAAGACCGTTGGTAATATCGATGTCTGCGTAACGGACTTCAAGCTCAGGTGCACCTGGAATCAGTCCATGCACCCATGCGTGAAAGATAAATGTATCGTTGGGACAAGGGGAAAATGCAATTTTCATGATGTAAGTACCTCCCGTAAAATGGAACTTGCAGCCTGGAGCGCATCCAGGGCGTCCTTGATGCGCCAGGAGTCGCGGTCGCGTGGACCGACCGCGTTGGATATAGCCCGCAGTTCGAGTGCTGGCACGCCGAACTGCTGGGCTGCGGTTGCCACGCCGAAGCCTTCCATGCCTTCGGCGGCGGCATCCGGCACGCGGCGCAGCAGCTCCGCGGCCGTCTCGGCCGTTCCGGTCGCCGTGGATACGGTGACCGCCGTGCCTCCGCTGACAGCGAGCCCTGCCCGCTGCAGCTCATGGCGCAGGCGCGCGGCAAGCACTGCGTCCGCCGCCACGCGGGACGAGCCGAAGCCGAGCTCGTCCACGCTGAGGAAGCCGTCTGGCGTCTGCGAGCCCAGATCGGCGGCAACCATGGCGTCGGCCACCACGAGGGAGCCGACGTCCGCCCGGCCGGGGAACCCGCCGCCGATGCCGGCACTGACCACCAGCGTGTACGCTGGGGTCAGTCCGGTCCCGGCAAGGGGGCCCGGCCTTGAGGATGCGGCAGATGCCTGTGCCGCATCGGGTTCGCTTGGCGCGGCGGAGCCTTGCGCCAGCGCAGGTGCGCCAGCCGCTGCTGAGGCAAAGGCCAGCGCGGCAGCGGTTCCTGCTGCGGCCGAGGCAGGGCCTACGCCCGCAGCGATCACATCAAAATGCGCAGCTTGGTCACCCAGGCCGCGCAGTACAGCCTCTTTTTCCGCATCAACAGCGGTTACGATTAATACACGCTGTGTCGAAGCTGTGGATGTCGAGTTTGTTTCTACGCTACTTGCTATGCTTGTAGTTGCTGGGCGATTACGTTCTATAGAATCATTCTGTTTCTGTTCATTCATCCCGGATTCTCCCTTATGAGGTTATAAAAGCCATCTATAAAATATGTACGCATAGGCCAGACGGTGGGACAACTGTACAGACAACGAGCGAAGCGAGCAAGTGTACCAGTGAACGTGCACAACGTTCTTCTCCATCATAACGGAAGGGGAAAGATCAGAACAAGCTTTGAACGTATTTAGCCGGATAAGCGATTTAACGAACAGTAGCAACCCGCCCGAACCAGACTGAACCCCGAAATTACGCCTTTTATATAACAGACTAATCTATTTCTATCTGTCTATATGTCAATTTAATCATATATATAAACCTAACGCGAATTATATAAGAAGTCAAAGTAAATGGTTGACAATCTGTATTAACTGTATTAATAATAGTAGTGCAGTTAATACACCTTAGTGTTGGATACATACACTTCAATATACAGTCATCATTCATCAATAGGGTATTACAACTTTTATAGAGAGGAGGTGCGGGATGTTCGAATTGGATGTACGCAGCCGTAAGGCGATCTATGAGCAACTAGTGGACAAAATCAAAGAAATGATCGTGTACGGTGTTCTCCAACCCGATGAGCAGCTTCCTTCCGTTCGCACACTGTCCGGGCAGCTCACGGTTAATCCGAATACGATTCAGAAGGCGTACCGGGAACTTGAACGTGAAGGCTATATCTATTCATTGCAGGGAAAAGGGAGCTTCGTATCATCGTCCGTGGAACATCCGAATGCAGCCATGAGAGATGAAATTAGAGCCGCTCTGGTGAAGCTGATTGCGGAAGCTTCATATTCCGGTTTGAGCAAAGCCGATATGACGCTTTTATTTGAGGAAGCGATGGCCCGTATAGAGAAGGGGGAGCCTCATGATTGAGCTGAATCAGGTCATTAAGGCATTTGAACAGGAAAAAGCCGTTGATGGCGTCACGATGCAAGTACATAAGGGATCGATCTACGGTTTACTCGGTTCCAACGGGGCAGGCAAAACGTCGCTGCTCAAAATACTGGCAGGCATCTATCGTCAGGATAGCGGAACGGTTCGCATCGAAGGACAAGAAATTTATGAAAATATGGACCTCAAAGGACGTACCATTTTTATGGCAGATGCGCCATACTTTTTCCCGCAATCGTCCATCCATCAGATGGCTGCCTTCTATCGTTCGGTATATCCGCGCTGGAATGAGGAACGCTTCGTACAGCTCGGCAGTGTTTTTAAACTGGATGTCAAACGTAAACTGCATCGCATGTCCAAAGGTATGCGCCGTCAGGCAGCCGTTTGGCTTGGGCTCAGCTGTATGCCTGAAGTGCTGCTCATGGATGAGCCGATTGATGGGCTTGATCCGGTCATGAGGCAGCAGATCAAGAATCTGCTGTTCCAGGAAGCAGCGGAGCGTCAGGTGACGATTCTGATCTCGTCTCACAATTTGCGCGAGATTGAAGACCTGTGTGACCATGTTGCCATTATGCACAAAGGCCGGATTATCGTAGAGAAAGACCTGGATGATCTGAAGGCTGATACACATAAAATTCAGGTTGCTTTCCGCCATCCTGATCATGCCACGGCAATGGATGAGCAGGTGAATATTTTGCATGAGGAGAAGCGGGGAAGTGTATCCCTGTTTATTGTGAAAGGTAATCGCGAGGCTGTGACGGAACGATTCCGTGCATTTGATCCCTATCTGCTGGATGTGCTGCCGCTGACGTTGGAAGAAATATTTATCTATGAAATGGAGGATGCAGGATATGATATTCAACCGATTGTTCTGTAACCGGGGCATCCTGTTCCAAAATTTCAGGCAGCATGGATGGATTGGCATCTTGTACTTGATTACGCTTCTGTTTTCGCTACCGCTCTATATCGGTACAGAGTACCGGGAAGTACCAAAGCAGATTACGAGTTTGTTCCAGGCGAATGGGGAAGTACAAATTCTGTTTGCCATTACGTTCCCGGTAGCTGCGGGGATTTTTCTGTTCCGGTATGTGCAATCCGGTGCACCTTCGGATCTGTTCCACAGTTTGCCGCTGCGTCGCAAACATCTGTTAACCGTTAATTTGTTGACAGGATTTATTATGATACTGCTTCCGATCTGGATAACGACTGCCATTACAGGCTGGATTTGGGCCGTTTTGGATCAACCCGCATTTATATTCGGAGGTAGTTCAATCTGGATGTGGGGCCTCAGTATGAGCATTTACTCGCTGTTTATGTTCATGCTGACTGTGGTGGTAGGCATGTGCATTGGACAGTCCGTGTTGCAGGGACTCACCGTGTACGCACTCCTACTGTTGCCTGTTGTTGTATGGTTCATTTTTTCCTTGCATCTTCAACATTACCTGCTTGGATATCCGTACGATGATGTTGGGCGAAATGCAGAAAAAATATCTTTAGTTCTTCGTATGGGTTCGATTAGTGGAGCTCCTGTGATCGGTTGGGAACTCATTATTTATTCCATATTGACATTGTTGTTCATCCTGTTGTCTTACGTATTCTATGCGAAGAGACAGGTGGAATCTGCTACCCAAGCGGTGACGTTTACGCTTGTTAAACCCATATTCCGATTTGGTTTAATGTTTACGCTGGTTTTAATTGGCGGAGCCTACTTCACCATTATTGCTCCAAGAGGATCATCGGGGTGGGGAATCTTCGGATATATCCTCGGTGGAGTTGTTGGTTATATTGTTGCCGAGATGATTATTCGCAAGACGTGGCTGATCTGGAGCAGCAAGCTCCTGCCCAAGTTTGCTTTATATGGTATCGTGGCCGGATTGATTTTGTACGTTCCTGTTGCCAGTTGGAATGGATATGCTGCACGAGTGCCTGAGTTGAACAAGGTTAACAGTATCAAGCTTGGTGGAGAGAGATACACTTATACTAACGGTGTCTCATTGAAAATGGATGATGGTCCTTTCTATTCAAGTGATTCTGAATATATGAAAGCCGTTATTGCTCTTCATCAGAAGATCGTGGATTCTGATTTGTCTTTGCTGGATGATCCCATCAATCCAGGCATGCGTAATGACGAGTATGTGTTTATTAATTACAAGCTGGATAACGGCAAGGTGATAAAACGCAAATACTACATTCCCGAAGCTGAGTTCCGTCAGGAATTGATGACTTTGAAACAGACTCAGGACTACAAAAGAGTTGCATATGATACGTATAAGCTGGAAGAGGACGCGCTGAGTATTGGAATTCGCTCAACCATTAGTCCATATCTGAAGGTATATATCAGTAATCCGCAGCAAGTTCGTGAGTTCAAGGAATTGCTGAGGCAGGACATTATGGACCAGACATACGAGGAGCAACGTTCCCCGTGGCAGTCTTTTGCATTTGCGGAAATGAATCAGGATTCTTCATCGAATGATCCTTTTCAGCCTAAAGAGATGTGGAATTTTGAGATCAAACCAAGCTATGATCGGGTATTGGATTGGCTGAAAGAAAACAAATTATACGAACAACTGGAATTTTCAGTAGATGAGGTGGCTTCCGCGCAGTTTGTGAAGCAAGAGGTCAACAGTCCCGGGAATTCTCAGTTGCTCTATCCTCAGTCGGAGTATGTGGACGGGAATGCTACTGGCAATAAACAGATCGCAACCAAAAATAAAAAAATTATCAGCCAATTACTCAAGCGTCAACGGTCCGGTTATCAAACAGAGAGAGATACCATCTATCAGATCAAATTGAATGTTACCCAAGGGGAGAATATTTACATGATCCTGAAAGAAGAAGACCTGACAGATGAGATGAAAGCCATCCTGGTCGGACAGTAAAATAATCTGCAAGCGGGAAGGGTTCTCCCGGTAAACATGCTGATTTCTCTATCTGACTTGACCAGAATACAAGTATGGAATATATTAGAAAAAGGTAATGATTCGATTCGATATGATGATCATTTCGGCGAATCCCATATGGAACAGCTTATGAGGGAAGCACCCGTAAGAGCAGGCAATATGCCTGACTTGCGGGTGCTTTTTTTGTCTTTTTGCCAGTGTGTTCATCAGGGATCGTAATCGATTCACCGCACAGAACATCCAGCAGGTTCTAACTATCAATTCACATGGAAAGGAGCAGAAGAGAATGCAAACTGGAATTTTGGAGGATAATGCAAGTCATCAGGTGGGTCATTGTTCATGTTCAGTGCAAGCGAGGCAAAGTCGCTTAAATGAGGGGAATGATGACAAGCAAAAGATTATGAACCAATCCCATATGAGGAGCATGAGAAATCATAGTTTCATGAGCAACCGATACACGGCACGCCCTAACCTTCGCGCTAACGTATGGACGCGTATGAGCCTGGGACTCATCATCATTTTTAGTATGAGTGTGATTTATTATTCCTCCGCTGCTGAAGCAGCGGGCCCTGAGCTTGGTGTAACAGCCCAGAAGGCGTGGGAAACCGTGCTGAGCAAGGCCGATTCGCAGACCAAGTTGTCTCTGCAACGAGCGTACGAGAACGTTGGAAACTGGACGACGCAGGAACAGACTTGGGAACAAAAGACAAAGACCATTCATGCCGCCAATACCAAGGATCTGGAACAATTACGTGTAAGTATAAGGCAAATCGATGATGCAAAGATCGCAGGTCTAACCGAAAAGGTAAAACAAACCGAGGCCCGGTATGAGTCTTTGTTTGCCTTGTACAGTTCAGTGAATAGGCAGCTCGATGCCGCCAAAGCGATCAAAAACAAGGAATGGAGTGCGGCTATTCGCACCCAAGCGGATACGTTGAAACCAGTTGTTCAGCTTGCCCGAGAAGACATTCGTTTCAAGAAAAAGGAGCTTGCCGAAGCCCGCAAACGAAAGAGCACAGAAGTGAAACGGTTGCGTACTCTACTGGCTGGAGCCGATCCGGTGAAGAAGCAGATTCAAACGGGCAAAAAACAGGCGAGCCTGTCGAGAGAGCGATATTCAAACGCGTTACAGCAGTTCAAACAGAGTGCAAAGCTAGGCCAGTCATCACGTGTATTAAGCTCGTTGAACTCCTTAGCCGCAGCGGCAGAGAAATGGGCAGGCTCCAAACAGCATCTCTATACACTGGAACAGAAGGTAAGTGCTACCTACGCCAAAGTCAGACAGGAACTGACCAAGAGACCTAAATAAAAGCGAGTTACATTATCCTTTTTGCCACTACCGAGAAACAACAGTATAGTCGATGAGAAGACAGGACTGTGGTACACTCGAAGCAAACGAGGTGGCAGGAGGATATGAATGGCAGACAAAGAAGATTTGACCCGGTTCGGTGTGGCATTTCCCACGCCTCTGATCGAACAGTTTGACAGCTATATCGAAGAGCAGGGATACAAAAACCGTTCGGAAGCTTTCCGTGATTTGGTCCGTAAAACATTGCTGGAGCCTTCTGCATTGCATTCCGAGCAGGATGTAGCTGGAACGATTGTGATGGTGTATGACCACCATATTAGTGATCTCCCTATTCGGTTAATGGAGCTGCAGCACGAGGCACATCACGACATCATCTCCAATATGCATGTACACCTGAACCATGATCAGTGTCTGGAGGTGATTGCGGTGCGGGGCAACTTAGGACGTTTGCGTCATCTGCATCAGCAGATCCAGGTTCAAAAAGGAGTACTGTATGCAGAGCTGTCCGTAACGTATGTGAATGAGCTCAACAAAATGGCAAGCCACCACAGTCGTCACAATCATGATCACAGTCAAAATTAATAAAGTCATCACCATCATCCTGATTCTTCAACGGATTAACTTTAACATTTTAATAACCAATCCATTGGCTTTAACTGGCCTTGCTCGTAGCCTGAATTTAGAACAACAGATTATTGGTCCAATACCGATAATCTGTTGTTTTTTTATTTTGTTATAATACCTCACTTCAAACAGTGGATCATCTACCGTTCCCTCTGTTGATCTCGTTTAAATTCCCTTTAAATGAAAATAAATGGATTTTGAAGTCAAGTTTGTTGACACAACAAAACTGATTTGTGCTACAATTTTCAAAAAAAGTAACACGGAATTGGGTTGAATAGAAAAAATTTAGGGGGAACAACGTAGATGCGCGGATTTTCATGGGGGAAACGATCGGTTAGAACGGGATTAGGCATTTTACTTATATGTACAGTTGGGCTGTCGGGATGTACACAGGGTACATCCTCAACAATAGAGAGCGTTCATCAGGCGGCTTCTATTCCCAAAGACGAATTGGTGCTGGCCGTTGGCGCGGAACCGGAAGGCGGATTTGATCCCACTACGGGGTGGGGACAGTACGGTTCGCCGCTCTTTCAGAGCACTTTGCTGAAAAGGGATGCCAAGCTTCAACTGGTCAATGAACTGGCGACAGATCATTCCGTCAGTGAAGATGGGCTGACTTGGACCGTCACACTCCGGGATGATGTAAAGTTCTCCGATGGTGAGCCACTGACAGCCGAAGATGTCAGGTTTACGTTTGAGACGGCTGCCAAGAGCGGTTCTGTCATCGATTTGACCAATATGGCGGATGTGGAAGCCCCGGATGCGACAACTGTCGTCTTTACATTAAAGTCGCCTCAGTCCACGTTTATCAGTCTTCTGACTACACTCGGTATTGTGCCTGAGCACGCCTATGGTCCTGATTATGCCGAGCATCCGGTTGGATCTGGTCCATACAAGCTGGTGCAGTGGGATAAGGGCCAGCAGGCGATCGTCGAGGCGAACGAACAATATTACGGGAAAAAGTCCACATTCCATAAACTGACGTTCCTCTATCTGGATGAAGATGCAGCCTTTGCGGCGGCGAAGGCCGGTACAGTCGATATCGCGGCTATCCCGGCGGCATTCAGTAAGCAGCAGGTAAGCAGCATGAAGCTGGAATCGGTAAAAACAGTTGATAACCGGGGCATCATGTTCCCGATGCAGCCCTTAGGCGCTAAGTCTGGTGACGGCCTGCCGGCAGGCAATGATGTTACCTCCGACATCTCCATTCGCAAGGCGGTGAATGTTGCGATTGATCGGACTGCTTTGGTAGAAGGAGTACTGGAGGGGCATGGTCGTCCAGCTTACTCGGTCAGTGATGATCTGCCTTGGAGCAATCCGGGTTCTATATTTGCAGATGCGAATCCGGATGAAGCGAAGCAGATTCTGGCTGATGGCGGCTGGGGGGATACAGATGGTGACGGAATTGTGGAGAAGAACGGCACAAAGGCCGAGTTCAATCTGCTTTATTTTGCAGGGGATCTAACGAGACAATCTCTGGCACTGGCTGCTGCGGATATGGTAGCCCAGGCAGGGATCAAGGTCAATGTAGAGGGAAAGAGCCGGGAAGAAACGAAAAAGCTGGCCTACACCAATGCCGTATTATTCGGCTGGGGAAGTCATGATCCGCTTGAAACCTACAATCTCTACAGCAGTACTCATAAAGGCGAAGGATATTACAACACGGGATTGTACAGTAATCCAACCGTGGACCACTGGATGCAACAGGCTCTGCAAGCGACAACGGAAGAAGAGGCACTGCCCTTCTGGCAGAAAGCGGAGTGGGATGGATCGACAGGATTCAGTTACCAGGGCGATGCGCCATGGGCATGGCTGGTGAACATTGATCATCTGTATCTGGTGAAGAATGGTCTAAATATCGGTGAACAGCAGATTCATCCACATGGTCATGGGTGGCCGGTGACATCCAACCTGGAAGAATGGTCCTGGGATGAAGATTCGAAATAGACACTCTGCGGTAGCTTTAGCCTGAATTGGGGAGAGATTGGATGGACAGGATGGGATGGGCCAGATTTGTCGGATTTAAATTGCTGCGGCTTTTATCTTTGCTGGCAGGAGTCAGCGTGGTGTCTTTTATATTAATGCAGTTCTCTCCAGTGGACCCGGTGGAGGCCTACATTGGTGGAGATATGATCAGGGTGAGCGCAGAGCAACGCAGTCTTATTGAAGAACGTTGGGGGCTCAATGATTCACCCGTAGAACGACTATTTACTTGGGGACAGGCACTAGTTAAGGGCGATCTGGGAACATCGATGATCTATAGGCAGCCGGTTGCGGACATCATCCAGGAACGATTCATGAATTCTGTCGCTCTTATGGCGGTGGCATGGGTGTTATCCGGTCTGATTGGATTCGGTCTGGGTGTCGTTGCTGCTATGAGACGGGATTCGCGGTTGGATCGTCTGATCTGTTGGTACTGTTACACACTGGCTTCCACGCCGGTATTCTGGATCGCGCTGTTACTACTCATGGTATTCGGTGTATGGCTTGGCTGGCTGCCAATTGGACTTGGTGTACCTGCGGGCATGGCAGCAGATCAAGTGACATGGGGAGATCGGGCCATACACATGATTCTGCCTGCGCTGACGTTGAGTCTGACGGGCGTAGCCGCTATTGCCTTACATACCCGGCAAAAGCTCGTGGATGTGCTGGACTCGGATTATATTCTTTTTGCGAGGGCACGAGGTGAGCGAGGTGTTCAACTGTTTCGTCGTCATGGGTTCAGGCATGTGGTACTGCCAGCTTTGACGCTGCAATTTGTTTCATTTAGTGAATTGTTCGGTGGGGCTGTGTTGGCGGAGCAAGTATTTTCCTATCCCGGACTAGGGCAAGCCACGGTTCAGGCGGGATTGCGCGGTGATGTGCCGCTGCTGCTGGGACTTGTTTTGTGCAGTGCGATATTTGTGTTTACAGGCAATATGATTGCCGACATTCTTTATCGTATCATTGATCCGCGCATGAAGGAGGAGACGATAGGATGAAACAGACAATGGAACGTCCATCCCGGCCTGCGCCTCAGACAGCACAGCATCTGAAAGTTAACTCTGCCAAAAGTGAGGCGGGGAACAAGAGAAATTGGAGGTCAGTACATCCACGTATTCACGGTGGAAAAGATAATTCAAGTGGCAGCAATCCTCGTTACCTTAATCCTCCTTTCCGCAATCCACGTAAATGGGCGCTCATCTGGGGCAGCCTGGGCGTAATCTGGATTGCCATCGTGTGGCTGACTGGCAGACTGCTTCCCGCAGAATCGACGCTGACCTCCTTGATGGATCGGAATCTGGCTCCGGCCTGGGCACATCCTTTTGGTACGGATTGGCTTGGGAGAGATATGTTTATGCGCACATTAAAAGGATTGGCAACAAGCATTCAGGTAGGGTTACTCGCGGCTTGCGGCGGTGGACTTATCGCGCTGTTGCTGGGTCTTGCTGCTGCTTCAGGGAAGGCGGCGGACCGGGTCATTTCATGGATCATTGACCTCTTCCTGAGTGTTCCTCACTTGGTATCGCTGGTGATGTTGGCCTTTGTGTTCGGTGGAGGTTTACCTGGGGTGGCGTTAGCCATTGCCCTGACCCATTGGCCGAATCTGGCCCGGATTGTACGGGCAGAGATGATTCAGCTGAGATCAGCAGAGTATATTCACATCTCACGCAGATTGGGTCAATCTCGATTACGTATTGCTGTGCAGCATATGATGCCCCATCTGATCCCACAGCTGTTCGTGGGAGTGCTGCTGATCTTCCCTCATGCGATTCTGCATGAGGCAGCGATTACGTTTCTGGGGCTGGGGCTGTCGCCGCAGCAGCCAGCCATTGGAATTATTTTATCGGAGTCGATGAGGTATTTGTCGGCAGGTATGTGGTGGCTGGCCTTTTTCCCAGGACTCGCATTGTTGTTGATCGTTCGTGCGTTTGATGTGCTGGGTGGTAGTCTGAAGACTTTAACGGGAACCGGCAGTTCAAGGGAGGTAGGGTAACATGGCTCTTCTAGAAGTGGAGGGAGTATCGGTTTCGTTCCGGCGTGCTCGGGGATGGTTTGGGCACGAGGAGACCCATGTTATACAGAATCTGAGCCTGTCTGTCAATGAAGGGGAGATTGTCGCCGTCGTAGGGGCAAGTGGATCAGGCAAAAGTGTGCTGGCGCAGGCAATCATGGGCATTCTTCCTGTCAATGCGACGATAGAAGGTCGGATTAGCTATGCAGACGAACCCTTGACCATGAACCGGCAGCTTCATCTGCGTGGAGATGAACTGGTGTATATTCCGCAATCAGTCAGTTATTTGGACCCGTTGTTGAAGGTAGGCAGGCAAGTTCAACCCGTAAGTCAAAATTCAGGAGGTACGCACGGATCGAAGCATCGATCCACGATGCAGAAGGCAGAGCAGGAACTGACGGGACGTTATGGATTGCCTCAGGGCACGTCGGGCAAATATCCGTTTGAGTTGTCAGGTGGTATGGCTCGGCGGGTGTTGATGGCAACGGCGACCTCCGGTGCTCCGAAACTCATTATTGCAGATGAGCCTACACCTGGCATCCATCCCGAAGTGCTGGCTGAAACGATGAAGCATTTTCGTCAACTGGCCAATGAAGGCGTCGGCATCCTTTGGATTACCCATGATATTACGACTGCCTTGACGGCAGCAGATCGCATATCCGTCTTTTACGCAGGCTCCAATGTAGAGACGGCGCAGGCTTGTGATTTTACAGGTAAGGGCGAACGGTTACGACATCCATACACGAAGGCGCTCTGGAACGCGTTGCCGCAAAATGAATTTCAACCTCTTTCTGGTACCCAGCCTGTAGCAGGCCGGCAACGGGTAGAAGGATGCTCATTTGCACCACGCTGCATCGGAGCGACCGCGGCTTGCACGAACGAACGTCCTGAGATGCGCAAGGTCCGAGGCGGGGAAGTGAGGTGTATTCATGCCACTTGAGGCTAGAAAGACAGGTTATCGTTATGGTAAAGACGCTTGGATATTTCAGAATATAAATATGAAAATACAGCAGGGGGAGGTCGTTGGCTTGTGGGGGCCCAGTGGCTGTGGAAAAACAAGTCTTGGGCGTATCCTTGCAGGGTATGTGGAGCCGCTGGCAGGTCAAGTGCTGCTGGATGGGAAGCCGCTTCCCAAAGCCGGAGTCTGTCCGGTTCAACTTGTATTCCAGCATCCGGAGAAAGCAGTGAATCCACGCTGGCGGATGCGTCGTGTGCTGAAGGAAGCGGCGATTGAGGATCAGGAGCTGCTCAATGACTTGGGTATCCAGACGAATTGGCTGGATCGCAGGCCCGGTGAGTTGTCAGGCGGAGAATTGCAACGATTCTGCGTTGCACGCGCTCTCGGCACAGCAACTCGTTACGTAATTGCGGATGAGATGACCACCATGCTGGATGCGATCACACAGGCACAGATCTGGCATACGGTGATGAATATTTCGCGTCAGCGCAGCCTGGGACTGCTGATCATCAGCCATGATCGGGAGTTACTGGACAGGTTATGCGATCGGATTGTGCAGATGCCAACTTCATAGCTTACGGGGCATAAACAGTTTTCCAATATAAAAGGGGTGTCCGGGTAGTCCATTATGAACATTAATCATGGATATGACTACAGGGACAGCCCCTTTTGCGATTTTAACGAACTCAATGCTTTAACGAACCGAGCGCGTGCTATTAGACAAATTTCTACAGTTTCGGTGCTGGAAGGAATGTAGACACCTTATATGCCCGTAATGCCTGTATTTTCACCGATTTTTGCTATGCAATGTTAATAAAGTGGCTGAAGTTCGTTAGTCTTCTCATCTCAAGTTAAACTTCGGAATAAGGTGTAACCGATTCGTTAGTGTCTTTAATTTACTTTAACGTCCATTCAACTTAATTGTCTGACAGCCTGCCCACCAGCGCAGACAATCTGCGCATGGCTTCTTCCACCGTTGAACGTGGGCAGGCGACATTGATGCGCATGAATCCTGTACCTTCCGCTCCGAAGATACTTCCATCATTGAAGGCGAGTCCCGCTTCCTTGAGCAGCATCGTACACAGTTGCGCATGCGGTATATTCAGCTTCCGGAAATCCATCCACAGCAGGTAAGTTGCTTCTGGAAGCCGGATTCCGATTTGCCGCATATGCTCCGCGACGTACTCCTGCACGTATTCCATATTTCCGCGGATATAATCAAGACAGTCATCCAGCCATTCTTCAGCCTCGTTGTAAGCCGCTTCGGCTGCCACTGCTCCCAACGTGCTGATGTTGGCAAGTCCCATTGTTTTGACGCCCTGCATGAATGATTCCCGCAGCTTGGCATTTGGAATGATGATATTGGAGGTGCAGAGACCTGGAATGTTGAACGTTTTGCTTGGTGCTGTGCAAATGATGCTGAGATCAGCGACAGCTTCGGAAATAAGAGCAAGCGGTGTATGGGCACCGCGTTGGTGGACCAGATCGGCATGAATCTCATCCGAAACGATGAGTACATTGTATTGCACGCAGAGTGCAGCAAGGTTTTGAAGTTCTTCATGAGTCCATACCCGTCCAACCGGGTTGTGAGGACTGCACAGAATTAGCATTTTGACCCGACCCTTCTTCAGGCAGGATTCCAGATGCTCCAAATCCATGGAGTAATGTCCATCGTTCTCCACCAATGGATTGGTCATCAGTTCTCTGCCCTGACCACGTACCACATCATAGAAGGGAGCATATACCGGCGTCTGAATCACTACCGCATCACCCGGTTCGGTGAACCGTTGTACAGCAATGCTGAGTGCTGGCACAATACCTGGGGTGAATACAACCCATTCATCGTTAATGCTCCAGTTGTGACGTCGCTCCATCCATCCCGTTAGGGCTGCGTGATACGCATCTGTTCGCACCGTATAGCCAAAAATACCGTGTTCCATTCGAGTCTTCAACGCTTGAATGACCGACGGCGGAGCAGCGAAATCCATATCAGCAACCCACATGGGGAGCGCATCTGCAACGCCAAAGATTTCTTCAAGCGCGTCCCATTTCTCTGATCCGGTGGTGAGCCGGTTAATCGGCTCGTCAAATGTACTATGATTGTTCATTGCATAAATCCCCCTTGAAATCCGTTCCTTCGACTACAATCGACAGATTATTATCTAATAAATTCGGTGATTTCGCAACTTGTAACCAGCAGATGAATTCCATTTTGTATGAGGCTACATCAAGGACTTTGTTCATGTAATAACAATGATTCGAGTGTGCGTAAAGCAAAATAATGAAACGACTAATTTTGTGCGCCGCTGGTCCTGTTTTCCTCTTAAATCATGTACAAGCTCTCGCCAGATGGTATTATGATCCCAACCTTTGGTTTAACAACGAAGCAGCAACCGTACATATATTTTCGATAATAAAAACAATCAGGAGGGATTTTGGATGAAAAATAAAAAGTGGATGTTAACCGCTGGTGTCTTCGGTATGGTGCTAACGGGATCAGCAGGGGCATATGCAGGAACGCAATTGGAAACCATCAAGGCTTATTTAAACCATGGGTTAGGCATTGAAGTGAACGGGCAGAAGTTCACACCGACAGGTGACCAGGGCAAGAAGCTCGCCCCCATTACATATCAAGGCAGTACTTATCTGCCGGTTCGTTCCATTGCAGATGCGTTGAACACGGAAGTAACGTATGATTCGAAAACCAATAAAGTAAGCATCGGTTCCAAAAGCTCCTCCAGTGGGTCCAGTTCCATAAGCAACAGCGATTCGACTTCAACAACATCAACAGATAAAAACAAACAGGCTGAGAGTGTGAAGGCCAAGTATTTACCAGTTGATTTCCCTTTACCAACGGATGCCAAGACAATTAGCCTGATTGAGTCTAGTGTAGACGGCGGCAAGAACAAAATCGTCTTTACATATACAACAAAAGAAACGCTGCTCGCGGTAGGGACATCCTACAAAGACTATTACCAGAACAAAGACTTTACTGAATACGCGCAAGACGTAAAGGTGGATGGATTCGGCATTGCTGGCCGTGAAGAAGGCAAATTCGCCGTATCCATTACAGGTTCCACTTCTACAAGTAACAAGGATGTTAACGAAGTGACCATTGTGTGGGGAGAAGAGTAAGGGAGCAGTAACAAGTACTCATAGCCATGATTTCATAAAATAAACCAAGGTATACTGACGCAGTAATTGTCCCATTTCCAAACGTCCAAACAGTAAAAACCACCAAAGAGGGTCATGAGTATGACCGCTTCTACTGGTGGTTTTGTTGATCCTGGATACTTCTCGATCAAGCGAACATGAGAAGAAGGAAGAAGTTATTTTTATTTCATATCACATGATCTTAAGATGGCGTTACAGGTGCTCATTGAACCATCCGGCAATATGCTCCAGACGACGTACTCTTAAGTGCGGGTGACCTCCGCGGGACAACTCGTGATTGGCTCCCGGGAAACGAACGAACCGAGTGGTCTGTTTGCGTCGTTTCAAGGCAACATACAGTTGTTCAGCCTGTTCAATTGGACAACGCAGATCCTGCTCACCATGCAAAATCAGCAGTGGAGTATTGACGTTACCCACGTATGCAAGCGGGGAGTGTTTCCATAACTTCTCGGTGTCATCCCAGGCATTACCGCCAATCTGGTCCTCCGTGAAAAAGAATCCAATATCACTGACCCCGTAGAACGAGAGCCAGTTAGAGATGGAACGCTGAGTGACGGCTGCCTTGAAACGGTCGGTATGTCCAACGATCCAGTTGGTCATAAAGCCACCATAGCTGCCGCCAGTGACGCCAAGTCGGGACTCGTCGATAAACGGGTATCGGGACAACGCATAATCGATGGCTTCCATCAGATCACGATAATCCCCTCCGCCATAGTCACCTCGGCAGGCATTCACGAATTGCTGCCCGTATCCGAGCCCACCTCGTGGATTGATATATACAACAGCGTATCCCTGTGCTGCGAGAATCTGGAACTCATGCATAAACGTAAACCCATACATCATATGTGGACCGCCATGAATCTCAAGGATGGTTGGGACTTTGACTCCTTCCACCATGCCAGCCGGTTTCAGCATCCAGCCTTGCAGTCGCAGGCCGTCAGAGGAATCGAACCAGAAGGTTTCTGGTGTGCTAAGTTGAATTTCTTCATCCAGTTGAGGATTGCTATGGGTCAATTGTATAGGCTCGGCCCCAACTTCATCAGGTTGAGTATACAGAAAGAGATCACCAGGACTAAGTACGTCTGCTACGGCAGCCACGATCTGTCCATTTTCCAGCTCAGCAAATTGATAGAACTCTTTCTCAACTGGCAAGATGTATTCGGCATGACTGCCGTCCCGTGCAAATCGGGCAATCCGGACACTGCCTTCAATAGTAGCAAGACAGAGAATGGATGAACCATCACGACTGAATACCGGACCCGTATTGGTTAAGTGTGAGCGCATATCACCAACGAGGCTGTGATTGATCTGTACATCCCAATCCTTGCTCAGACATACGGGTTTGCCGCCTGAAATCGGAAGGGTGTAGAGCTTGACCAACGTAGCATTTTCATAGGAGCGGTCGCTGGCAAGCAATGCAAGGGATTGTCCATCAGGAGCGTACGTCAGCCGGCCGAAAGAGTATCCTTCCGGGGTCAACTGCTGCACGTCAGATCCGTCAGACTTGGCACGATACACATGGTTCGTCAGAGTGTAATCGTTATGTTGCTCGCCCTCTTCCGGAAACTGAGCGATCCAGGCAATAGACTCTCCGTCCGGCGACCACGCATAGTCCCCAACGTCATAATGACCTGTAGTTACAGGGATCGCCTCTCCGCCTTCGATTGGAACACGGAAGAGATGGGTTCGTCTACCATTCCACAGTCCACCGCTGTCAGATTTCATTCGAATTCGATCCACGACAAGTTCTTGCAGCAGTTTTTTATCTATGTCTTCAGTTTCATCTTCGTCTTTTTCACTCATGTCCACAGATGATTTAACAAGTAAAGTGAGCCCATCCGGTGACCAGAGCAGAGAGCTGACGCCATGCTTCAAATAACTGATTTGCTGTGCTTCTCCACCATCTGAGGCGATCAGCCACACTTGTGTTTTGCCCTCATGCTCTCGTAAAAAAGCAAGCTGTGAGCCATCCGGCGACCAAGCAGGAGCGTGATCCTTATCTCCGGATGTGAAAGGTCTGTCCTTCTGGTTCTCCAGGTTAAGGAGTCTCAGGTGAGAAGAATAACCGTCTCGTGCTTCATTTGTTTTACGGCTTACATATACCAGTTGTCCACCCTGAGGAGACGGAGTTGGATCATTAACCCATGTAATCTGAAAAAGATCTTCCGATGTTATGCCGCGCAGACTATTCATTGTTTGTCCTCCCACCACGATTTCAGAATGTTTTAATTTCCTAACCTTTCCATTTATATTAACGGAAAGCATGAGGCAGGACAACACGATTCTGAACGGACGTACTCCTATTTCTTAACAATATCACCTGTGACGAAAAGGAATTATTGGAAGTATGACGAATCCTAATGTTGAATAGTCATGAAATGGACGAAATGCTGTCTGAAAATGATGTTTAATGTCAGTTGAATCTGTTTAATGAACAATGCTATTTAAGTATATTTGGTAATCCAGCTTATTTAATGAGCTGTACCCCGTTTATATAGATCATTCTTGTCTCAGTCACCATGAAGGAGGAGCATCATTTTGTCCACATCCTATGATCAACAGCACCTGGAATACCCTAGCCGGAAACGAATGGCATGGCTTACAGTGGGGGCGGCACTTTTTGTAGCAGCCGGATTTTTTTTGATGTTTGATGATTCTTCAGCCAAGGGATCCACCATTTCTTCCGTTATAGGTTTGTTCTCCATTTTGTTTTTTGGGCTATGTCTCTGCTACAGCCTGGTGAAGATGATTAAGAAGGAACCTTCCTTTGTTGTCGATGAGCATGGGTTTGCGGATTCATCTTCTTACACATCGGGAGGGCTAATTGCCTGGAAAGATGTTGAGAATATTTTTATGTATGAATTCATGGGACAGCAGATGATTGGGGTTAAATTGTGGGACGAGAAAGCCTTTCTGGATCGTCAGAATGGGATGAAGCGCAAATTAATGACGGTAAACAGCAGCCTGGTCGATGCTACGGTAAGCATTGCCCAGAACAGCCTCACGTTACCACTAGATCAGTTGTATATCATGATGGTGGAGCGTTGGAAGCGATCGAATGAAGGGGCGAATAAATAACGAGGAACATTGTCAGATTGGAGGAGTACAGATGAAACAAGGAAATCAGACGCGTACGATCCAGCTACCCGATGGGACATCATTGCCTGCAATCGGACAGGGAACATGGTACATGGGTGAGAAGCAATCCAGTCGGAGAGAGGAAGTTCAGGCACTGCGTTATGGTATTGAACGTGGAATGACAGTGATAGATACGGCAGAGATGTACGCAGAAGGCGGGGCAGAAGAGGTCACTGGTGAGGCGATAGCAGACTGTAGGGATGACGTATTCCTGGTATCCAAAGTGTATCCCCATCATGCGGATCGGAAGCAGATGATCACCGCTTGTGAGCGCAGCCTTTCGCGTCTGGGTACAGACCGCTTGGATCTGTATTTGCTGCACTGGCGTGGAGGTGTGCCGTTGGAAGAGACTGTCGAAGCCATGGAACGGTTGAAACTATCAGGCAAAATTCTGCGCTGGGGTGTCTCGAATCTGGACACAGAGGACATGCAGGAGCTATGGAACATTCCAGCTGGTCAGCATTGTGCAGTGAATCAAGTGCTGTATCATGCAGCTTCTCGTGGTATAGAATACGAGCTTCTTCCCTGGTTGAGGGAACGCCGTATTCCTGTGATGGCATATTGTCCACTGGCCCAAGGTGGCAGGCTTCGTAAAGAATTGCTGGAGCATTCAGTCATCTGTGAGATTGCCAAGAATCGAGGAGTCAGTCCCTCGCAAATTGCGTTATCCTGGGTTATCAGGGATGGAGACATACTGGCGATTCCGAAAGCTGTACAGCTGAATCATGTTGCCGAGAATGCTGCGGCGATGGACATTATTTTGACCCAAGATGAGATTGTAAGGTTGAATGAGGTATTCCCTGCACCTAAGGGTAAAATGCCTTTGGATATTGTATAGAAAAAACGTCTTGTCATACCGATTACATCATACAATGAACGTTGTTGGAAGAATCAAGAGCAGATCTGCGGATCTGCTCTTTTTTGCATTAAGAGACAATTTAAATAAATGGGCTTTACAACAACAAATCACTAGTGTACTATGTAACTAACACACAGATACAGAGAGGAGCGAGGACATTGTGAGCATCGAATTTGACAACAACTTGCCAATCTACCTGCAGATTATGCAGTACATCAAAAGACAGATTGTGACCGGAACACTTAAGGCAGGCGATAAAATTCCTTCGGTTCGTGAGCTCGCGGCCGAATTACAGATCAATCCCAATACAGTACAGCGAACATTTCAGGAGTTGGAGCGGGAAGAAGTGGTTGAAACCAAGCGAGGTCTGGGCCGATACGTGACAAGTGAGGAGTCGAAAATTATGACGATCAAAAAAGAGATGGCTGGTGAATTGCTGGAGCGTTTTCTTACAGGAATGCAGGAGCTGGGCATCGAAGAACAGGATATTGTAAATATCGTGGCGGATGCCGTTGCAGAAGGAAAGCAATCATCGCATCGTGATGGAAGAGGAGGAACAGTGAATGAGTAATATTCTTGAGCTGAACCATGTGAGCAAAACGTATGGCGGCAAGAAAGCACTACATGACATCACGCTTGATATCGCACCAGGCCGAATTGTAGGTCTGCTGGGCAGTAACGGCAGCGGTAAAAGCACTTTGATGAAACTGGTTGCAGGGCTTCTGCACCCCAGCAGTGGAGATGTTCGTGTCACGGGAAAAGCGGTTGGCTTGGAAACGAAGTCACTGGTATCCTTTATGCCGGACCGCCCGTTGACCGAGAATTGGATGAAGGTAAGGGACGCGATTGCGTATTACCGCGATTTCTACGCTGATTTTGATCAAGAGAAAGCAAGAGAGATACTTGATTTCATGAAGCTTGGAGAGGGAGAAAAGGTAAGACATTTGTCGAAAGGTATGAATGAACGACTGCAATTAACACTGGCTCTTTCCCGTAAAGCTCGTCTCTATCTGCTCGATGAACCGATTGGCGGGGTAGACCCGGTTGCCCGGGGCAAAATTTTGGATGCAATTGTGAAGTTCTATGATGAAGACAGCAGTCTGATCATCTCTACACATCTCGTAACGGATATTGAACGAATTTTTGATGAAGTGATCTTCATCCGTGAAGGTGAATTGGTGATGCGGGAAGAAGTGGAGACACTGCGTCTCAAGTACGGTAAAAGTGTGGATGAAATGTTCAAGGAGGTCTATGCGGAATGATGACACTGCTGAAGTATGACTTTAGAAGGAATTGGAATACATTGTTGGCTGGCCTGGCCGTATTGATTATCGTTCAAATTGGGCTGGCATTGTTTTTTTCTGAAGTAACAGGGAGTCTTATAGGTGTGATTGCATATGTCGGAGCAGGTGTGGCCATTTATGTGAAAATGATCAAGACATACAGAGCCAATATCCGTTCGTTCAACCGCCGTCTTGTGCCGGTAACAGGGCTGTCTCACGTCTTGTCTCCGATCATATTCGGAACACTTTGCGGGCTGGGTTTACTGGCGGTAGCCACCATTCACTACTTTATTTACAGTGCAACACACACAGGGATTAACTTTACCAGCTACATTAACGATTCGGGTATTCATCTTTCGGAGATTGTTTCGTTGCTGTTGTTTTTCTGGTGGGTAGCTTTGTTCTGTATCATAATCATCTTCCTCTCCATTTCGATTGGAGGCAGCTTCCGTTTTAAAACAGGACCGTGGATTAGTATCGTCGCATTTTTCGTACTAATCAATCTCATTAGCTGGTTGGAGAATATCATCTTCTCGGGTCGATTTAACCCGGATGAATTATTTCAGGTAACGGAAAAAAGTACAGGGCTCTCCATTATGTCCAATCGAATCATTTGGTCAGATGGAACGTGGGCGAGTGTCATCTTTGAAATCATCGTGGCTGTGATTTTGGTTGGCGTTGCCGTATATCTGAATAATAGAAAAGTCGAAGTCTAAGTTAAGATTCTGTCAGCTGAAGTTTAGCTGGCAGATTTTTTTATTTGAAGCAATTCCCAGTTCTTATACGTAAATAGGGATATATGTCGTTTTGCAATAAGGGAGAAGGTTTATTTCTTGTAAGGGAGGGATTCCATGGAACTTTATTTCAGAGATAATTTCTTTAATGCGGGGTACACCGAGATTATTAACCATAAACAGGAACAGGCAGGTCATCTCGATTTGAAAAGTGCCTTTGGTTCATCGCTTGATGTATTCGATAACTCGGGACTCATTTGCAGTGGTAAATTCCGCATGTTAAGTAACCGTTGGGATGTGACTTCAGCCGATGGAAGGGAGCGGGGTGTGTTACGGACGAGAATAAGCTTTTTCAGTAAAAAGTATGAGTACGATGCAGGACCGCGTGGTGTGTATGATGTCTCCGCTCCGGCGTTTTCACAGGAATATGATATCACCGGGATGGGCGGCAAAATCGTGGCAAGCTTCAGGCGTACAAGTGGCTGGTTCGGTTCAGGCGCATTTGTGTTAGACAACCAATCAGAACATCTGGATACGTATGAATTGATTGCGGTTGTGATGGGTGTGCATGCGATTAATAAAAGAAGGAATTCGGCTGCCGGTAGTGGCGCTTAGACAGAAAATATGAACAAAGAGGCTGTCCCTTAGGTCGTTAACATAACGGGGGACAGCCCTTGTTGTATTATTTTATTCTAATGAAACGAACACACGCTATTCGTCCCCATTTGCATAAGTCGGACGTTTAACGAATCACAACTAACATGAGCTATGCAGAATCACTGCCTTCCGTCTTTACAATAGGTTCCTCGCCGTGGTGGCTGCGCACTCCTCCAGAAGTCCTTTCAGGCTGTACTTCAGGCTCGGTTTCCGCATAGCGTGCCAATACTTTGGCGGCTGTCTCGGACATTCGCTCCCGAAGTGCAGCATTGTCTGCAATCCGTACCCGTTTGCCCAGAAAACGCATTTTGGACAACACATAATCCATCTCATTCCGCGGAATGGTCAGTTCAATGCGGTACATCTGTTGTGCTTCCACAAATTCGACCTGCTTCTCGAAGCAGGAGAAGGCATACAGAATTCGCGACAATTCCTGATTGAACTCTGGCAGCACTTCGATTGTCACGGTCGTCTTCCGTTTCTCCGTTAAAATCGCGATTTTGCCAGCGTATTGCGAAGCGGTCTCCGGTTGAAGCGGTTGAGGTTCAACGGCAATGATGCTGTGCAGCTTGGTTGACATCAGTTTGCTGTAGAGTGGAGCATACCAGAGCACGTACCATTCTTTTTTGACCATGGAATACTCGAGCTTGTAGGGAAATCCAAACTGATCCTGGCTGATTCGTCCATTGCGTACACGCCCTGTCAAACGAAACCCTTGATGATGCAAAATCATCTGCCGTAAAGGTTTGAGCAGCGGGTGAAAGACACTGTTTTCTTCACTTTTGGCTTTTTCGGTCAGGTAATCCTGAAGGTCCAGATCCTGCTCTGAATCCAGCATGTCATGCATTTTGTGCAACGTATCAGGGTGCAGCGCTTCTGGTGCGGCAGGGTGATTCAGCATCATGCGCAGCCAGGCTCGTTCCTGGGATGTCCAGGTGAACAGTCCGGTTTCATTCAATCTCGTCATCATCTGGTAGTTGAACATCTTCTCGAACAAATTCATAATATTGCGCAATCTCCTTCCATTCCTTAATCATCTCCTGACGCAGCCTCTGTGGAGCGATCACCTCGCAGCTTGAGCCAAAGCTCCGAAGCCACGGCTTAATCTCGGTGGTACCATTGACCTGAATTTCATACAGAAAGGTATGTTCCGTTTCGGGCGTAATCGTTCCCCATTGGCCTTGCAAACGAACCCGATCCAGAATGAAGTTACGCTGGTTGTCCTGAGGATGGAAGAATCGGGCTTGAACCGTCACGGTGTTCCCCGTATCCACCAACCAGCTGAAGCGGCTGATCTCGGCCCACTGTTGTTTCAATTCGAGCATATATTGTTCTTCAATTGAATCCTGTTCCTCGAGCTGTGTAATGCCTTCCATGCGGAATTTTACAAAGCCTCGGCGTCCCTGATATCCAATAACATACCAGCGGCCATACTGATGGTCATAGACAACTTCAAGCGGTACGATCCGGTTGGATCGTCCGCCTGCTTCCCGTTCAAAACGTGGATTCGTATTCTGTGAACTGTAGCTGGACGGTTTTTTGGGTGAATAATACAGAAACTGTACATGTTTTCGCTGACGAATCGCACTAAGCAGAGTGAACAGATGTGCTTCGTCCAGAATGCGTGAATAATAGTGGTACTTGTATATAAATGGCTCGGTGGCTTCTTCCTGCGGATAGCTTGCGGCAATGGCTTTTTTGAGACTGTCGCGCAATAAATATCCCTGTACGGACGGAACCTGGGTGTTTGCCATAATATCCACAAAATCATACAGCTCCAGCTGTTCTTCCACGGTTAGCCCCGTAAGTACGTCCTGCTGCAAAAGGTAACGATAAGGCCTGCCGCCGGGTTCCTTGCGGATCACCCCGACTTCTTCCAGATACTTCAGATCTGAGCGGATTGTCTTTTCGTCAGGCAGCGCCAGTTCCTCCGGAAGTTCAGCGCAGCAGGCATCCAGCAATTCCATAGCGGTTAAAGCCTGATCTTGCAGGGTATGCAAAAGAACGGAAAGTCGTTGAACTTCAGTCTCTTTCATCGACTTGGCGCGAAAGAGGAAGAGCAGCATAGGCTCAGCAGACTCCCCATACTGGAAGCGTACGAGATCCGCCATTTCTTTGTTTTGTTCGGAGCCTGAGCGTTGGTCCGCGACGGTCTGCATAATTTCTTTTAATCTGCGCTGTGTTTTATCAAAAGTATGTACGGATATGCCGAGCCGTTCGGCATACTGTTTACGGTTGTACGCACCACTTGTCAGAGACAACATGCGCAGAAATTGAATTTCTTTGTCAAAGCTTTCTTTAGCCATGAGCATTCACTCCTTGGTGGCCTGGAGTCAGGCGGGTATAGTGGATGACTATGTTGGCAGAATAATTCTGCGTTATATAGAAACATTTGGGATCTTCCCATTTACTATTATCCCTTCATTGTATCAGGATGAGTGGCTGGTTTCATTTTAAACTTATGGAGGTCGAATCAATTTCATAATACCTTTAGCTGCTTCAATCGTTACAAAACGATAATTTAATGAGTTATGAAATTGATTCGTCGCCATACTTTCGCCATGTTCCCGTGCAAATGTGTGAGGCATAATAAGGTTGTGAAGCGGGGCAGCAACAAGCTCGGCGGATCAAGGTTCCGAGGCGCCAGGGAGGGTTACTTCGACTGTTAATCGACCAGGTCGTTGGTTCGAATCCAATCGCCGCCGTTCATGGCGGTGTAGCTCAGCGGTAGAGCGGGTATTATACCTTCCCACCTTTTTCCTCGGAACATTTTATTATGGAACCCCAGTAAATAGACTCACACCGGGAGGTCATGAGTGATGAGCAGAGCGAAACAATTATTTAATCAACCTCAGCCAACTACACGTAATCATGAAGGCTATGGCGCCTATGAGCGATTGGTGGAGGAACAATATATACAGATGTTAATGACCAATACATTGAACAATACGTTTTATGCAGATACACAGCAACTGATGGATGATGCGATGGTCAGTCATCAGGAGATGGCTGAGGTCGATGCAGGGTTTATGGCGCGGGCGCTGGTCTATGCTCGTAATGAAGGGTTGATGCGGTTACAGCCTCTATACGGGCTGGCACTCTTGTCCAAGGTGAACCCGGATCAGTTTGCGAAGGTATTCTCCAAGGTTGTACAGACACCGGCTGACTTGGCCGATTTTCTGACGATTCTAAGAGGAACGGGTCGGGGACAGGGCGGGCGAGTGGTGAAGCGTCAGGTGAGTCAATTTTTGAACGGTATTACTGAATATTGGGCAATCAAATACAACGGGCGCGGACGTGGATACAGTCTGGGCGATATGATCGCTACAGCACACCCCAAGCCGACAGATATGAAGCAACAAGCCTTGTTCCGTTATTTGCGAGGACATGAGGTGGATCTTACGGACCTGCCGCAGTTGCAGGCGCTAGAAAAACTGAAGGCTACCCCCAACCCGGCAAGTCGGATGCATCTGATCGAAAAAGGCAAACTGCCGTATTCGGTGGTCACATCGATCATGCAGCCGACACGTACGGTATGGGAGGCGTTGATGTCCCAGATGCCGACCTTTGCCTTGTTACGTCATCTGAATGCGATGGATCGGGCGGGAGTTTTTGAAAAATCGAAAAATATCGATTACGTAACGGGCCGTCTTACGGATGCAGAATCCCTGAGTAAGTCGCGCATCTTGCCTTTCCGCTTCGCCAGTGCGTATGAAATGATCGCAAGAGAAGAGCTGCGCTCTGCTTTGCGGGAAGCGGTGGAGCTATCGATTGGCAACCTGCCATCGCTGCTGGGAAGAACCGCCATTTTCCTGGATCGCTCCGGTTCCATGCAAGGGGATTATTTGCGGATCGGTTCGGTGCTGGCACTGGCACTTTATAAACAAACACGAGGCAACTCGCTGTTCTGGTTATTCGACCACATGGTTGAGGATGCTCGTCCCAAGATGGATGAAAGCATCCTTTCCCAAGCTCATCGGATTCGCGCACAAGGTGGAACCGACACGGGACGGCCTGTCCGAGAGCTTCGGGATATTGGAGAAAAAGTGGATCAGATCATTATGATCACCGATGAACAGCAGAACGAAGGCAGTCCATTATATGTTGAGCTTGAACGTTATCGCCGGATGATGAATCCGGACCTGAAAGCATTTATCGTGGATATTGCACCTTATCAGCAGGCAATGGTACCGCCACGGGATGGCAAAACCTTTTATATCTATGGCTGGAGTGAAACGGTATTGACGTATATTGCTGAGACTATAGCGGGATATGATACACTTGCGAACCGAGTGAGAGAGATAGAGATTTAAATTGGAAAATGTGGGGGCAACGGAGATGACTCATGTTCATGAAGAAACGAGAGATACGATTAGAGAGCAGCTGAAACAGATTGAACAGGAGGAGCAGGTACGGATCATCTATGCCTGTGAATCGGGCAGCCGGGCATGGGGTTTCCCTTCACAGGACAGCGATTATGATGTTCGTTTTCTGTATGTGAGACCGCTGGAATGGTACTTGTCCATTGAGGATAAAAGGGATGTTATCGAACGCCCGATCAGTGATCAGCTTGATATAAATGGTTGGGATTTACGTAAAGCCTTGAAGCTGTTTCGCAAGTCGAATCCACCACTGCTGGAGTGGCTGCAATCCCCGATTCAGTATGACGAGCCGTACAGCGTGGCAGAGCATATTCGTGCACTGTCGCCTTTGACCTTCTCACCAAAGTCCTGTATGTACCATTATCTGAACATGGCGAAGGGAAACTTTCGGGATTATTTGCAGGGTGAACAGGTGAAGATCAAAAAGTACTTCTATGTGCTGCGCCCACTGCTCGCCTGTGGCTGGATCGAACGTTATGATGCGATGCCGCCGATGGCATTCGAAGAGCTGGTTCAAGAGCTTGTTCCTCAGAGCACGCCGCTCTATACGGAAATCCATGAACTGCTGCGCCGGAAAAAGGCAGGCGAGGAACTCGACCTGGAACCGCAACTACCTGCGATACAGGCTTTTTTGGCAGAGAAGATCGAGCATTTTGAACAACTGGCCTCCCAACTGCAGAATGAACAGATTATTCAATATGAAGAATTGGACCGGATTTTCCGTTTTGCACTGCAAGAGGTCTGGGCGACAACCTGACGATTAAAGTTCGAGTTCGTGCGTATTTGCACATCAGGGGTCTGAACCGGTGGACCCACGTTTGTAACAGAATCGGTGAAGTATGAGACTTCTGATTCCTTTGGATGCAAGGTAATAGGGCAGGTTTGGTATATCCAAGCCTGTTTTTGTTATTTTTCGTCAAAATGTTTCATTCAAGATAATTAAAATTAGGAGTTTTAACGTTAATATAAATAACTAAAGCCCTATATGTTTCCAATCCATTCTGGGTAATAATTAATAGTAAGCAAGTGGTCATTGGAATCTCACAACGTAACGATAGGGGGTAACCTGCATGGCGTCAATGATTCTGCTGGTGAAACAGACGGAAGACGATGAAAAGGTTATTTATCGATTCGGACCGAATGAGCGGAAGATGGGACTCATTGAAATGAATAAGGTCAAGGAAAGTGTGAAAGAGCTGGAGCCTGTTCAGGTGGAGGGTGTCAGTCCAAGTTTTTATTTTAATCGGGCCGCACAGCGATTGGTTCGATGTTTGTTCAGAGAAGGTGGCAAGTTCCCTGAACGGACGACATGTGAATCTTAGTTTTCTTAGGGCTGGTCAATCATATAATGGACTTGATCAGATCGAATATGCAGGTAACAAAAGAAGTTCAAGCTCATCCGGAGACGGCTGTGTTTGGACTTTTTTGGTTGTGCCGGCTTTGTGCTGACTTCTCCTCAGACCAAATAAAGCCCACAGCTCCGTTGAGGAGAGTGGACTAGTTATTTTTGCGTATGAGGTCAGAACCTCTTCGCAAACGAAATCAGTGCGGTAATCGTAATGATGTTAAGCAACGTTGAGATCAGAACCGTCTGGGCAGCAAAGTCTGGCTCGTTATCGTACTCCTCGGCCAGAATGGACGCATTGACTCCGGTAGGCATACCGGATGCGATAATAAGGGCCTGAGCGGCGATACCTTGCAAACCGAGCAGTAGCACAATGGAAATCCCGATGGCCGGGCCAATCAGCAAACGCAGAAATGTGCTAATATACACATCAAGACGATACAGGCGGATTGGATATTTTACAATTTGGGCGCCGAGTGTCAAGAGTGCTACAGCGACCATACTTTGCTGCGCGTAAGTCAGCGGCATGGACAGGAAAGTGGGCAGTGGAATATTCCCCATATGAAACAAAATGCCGAGCAACAACGCATAAGGAACGGGCATTTTTAGAAATCCAATGATCACCGCACGGTAATTGCCCTTGAGCTTCGCACCCTGAATGGACAGCACACCATAAGTGAAAGTCAGCAATGCCTGTAAAGACATGACCAGTGCCTGGATGGAAGAGGCCAGTGGATCGCCACGGAATACCAGGGAGTTGATGGGCAGACCATAATTGCCTGCGTTGTCCAGCATGATGCTGTTGTTGAAGGCGGCCTTCATGCCTTTGTTCATGCGAAGCGAGCGTGCAAACACAGACCCCACAATATAGAGAATAATTACATATAAGGCGTAAAAAAGCGTGACAGTTCCGAGCAATTCCCCCGACATATCGGAGTGATACATGCTCATAAAGACGGCTGCGGGGGTAATACAATAGAAATTGATTTTGGCGAGGGTGTACAAGTCCAACTTGAACACCTTTTGCATCCAGGACCCGACGGCAATCAGAAGAAAGACGGGCAGGACGACTTCAAGCATGATGTCTGCAATCATCAGTTCAGCTTCCTTTTTCATGAAAATTTCAGTCCGATTTCGAAAATACTTCAACCATTATATCATTTTATACACAGATGAAAGATGTAAATGACTAAAAAAGATAAGGGGGCTTTTTATTATGATTCCAGATCATCTGGATTATGGTTTATCGATATTATTTATCGGATTCAATCCCAGCATCACGTCTGGAGAGACGGGTCATCATTATGCTTATAAAGGAAACCGTTTCTGGCGCATTCTTGAACGCTCTGGATTGACCCCTCGTTTATATGATGCACAAGAAGATGGGGAGCTGCTGAAGCTCGGGTATGGATTTACGAATATTGTAGCCCGGCCAACAAGAGGCATGGAGGATATTACAAAGAAAGAATATGCAGAGGGACGGCAAATTTTACGGCAAAAGCTGGAGGAATACCGACCGGACATCGCCTGTTTTGTCGGGAAAGGGGTATACACCCAGTACAGCCAGCGTGCCAAAGCGGAGTGGGGGTTCCAGGACGACCCGGTTGTCAAGGAAATTCACGAGTTTGTAGCCCCGTCATCCAGCGGACTCGTGCGTATGTCAATGGATGAGATCGTGGCGATCTATTCACAGCTTGCCGATTTTGTATCGGAGAAGAACAGGGCAGATTGAGAGATAAGCGGCTGCGACGGAATGAGTGATTCAGGATGCCAGAAAATTCACCACGAAACCTGTAGAGAATGTGCAGTAACAATAACAATATATTGGTATGCAGAGTTCGCCCATTCGGCTTTTACCGAGTGACGCGAATTCTTTTTTTTGGATAAAGTGAGAGGTTTCGGGAGCGGCTTCCGTCTATATAGTACAGAACCATGCATGGAAGCTGTAGAGAAGGGGGATTACATGACTCAACAGATACCAGAGGAGGAGCTCATTCAGCGTATTATCGCGGGGGACAAACAGCTATTTGCTGTGCTCGTGGATCGATATAAAAATAAAGTATTCGGCATTTTGCGCGGAATGGGTGCGAGTCATCAGGATGCACAGGATCTCGCTCAGGATACGTTTCTCCGGATTTACCGCTATCTTCCGACACGAAGGGAAGGAAGCAGTTTCTCGTCATGGGTATACACCATTGCTGTGAATCGGATGCGGGATTTTATGCGGCAACAGAAACCTGTGATGACCGCTGTTCATACGGGTTTGGAACAAACCAATGGTGAAACGCCAGAGAAACATGTGCTGCATAAGGAGATGCAGCGTGAAATATATCGCCAGATGGACCAACTGCCAGAATCGTATCGGCTTGTGCTGCTGCTTAAATATACGAATGAGCTGAGCTACGAAGAGATTGCAGATATCACGGACATGAGTGCCGCACAAGTGCGTAATGCACTTTATCGAGGGAAGAAAACGTTGAAGAAACAAATGGAGCGCAAAGGAGGTTTATCGACGTATGAAGCCTATTCCAAATGATGAGGATCGATTGTGGGAACAGCATTTGTTCCGTGAAGAACCGGATGCGGACTTTACGCTTGAGGTGATGCGGAAACTGGAAGGGGTGTCCATGGAAAACGCAGAAGACGGGAATCCGTTTACGAAAAAGGCCCCCAAATCCCATTGGATGCGCCGTACGGGAATCGCAGCGGCGGCAGTTGTGATTCTTGTGGGAGGGGCATGGTTTGCTTTTGATCACACAGCAAAATCCAAACAACCCACGGTAAATGCCGTAAATCAGCGGCTTCCCGACATACCTGTACCAGAAGAGATAAGATCTGGTTATCTGACGGACGATTACAAACGTCTGAAACCACTTGATCTTGTAATTAACCCGAATATTCAAATTGTAGATCAGGGGTATACGCTTAAGATTAGCGATGTCCTAGTGGATCGTTCACAAATTATTATTATAACAGAACAAAGCAACCCTGAAGGCAGCACGATACCGGTTGTTTATCCGGAGGCGGGAAGAATTCATGTTACAGATGAAAAAGGGAACAGAGTTGCTTCCATGGTGGTAGATACGAGGCTTAGCAGTTGGAATTATCAAAGGTTTGTATTCCAGCTGAATGATGATATTCCAGATCACGTATTTGTGCGGGGAGAATTAAGTTATTTAAAAATCCCTGATTATTATAATGTTAATACTGGAGAAATTACAGCAAGTAATACAACGGTGGATTGGAGCTTCCAATTCAACATCGATATGACCAAAGCCAAATTAATGGCTGTTGAGGCTCCCATGAACAACACCTACACCACTCCAGAGGGCTTAAAACTGGATATGACACAGCTTGTACGTACACCAAATGGAACCCGCCTTGATATGAACATCAGTTTGGATGATCAACTGCGTGCCAAAGTCGGAGAGAATTGGGCGGATGATATGGACTTGATGTATCACATCGAAATTCCTGAAACGAATGAGTATCGAATATTCAACGGGAGTAGACCCAATGGCCGCCAAGCCAAATTCCGGCTCCGAGATATGAGTGGATTAATGGATGGTGGTCCATTGAAGTTATCGGAGACATGGGACCCTGCTTTTGTTACGGTGGATGCGAAGAAGATTCATTTTGTCCTGGAAGGCTACACCATCCCGGTGAGGGAAGAGAAGTCGGTAGAAGTGAATCTGGACAAAAGACGGAAGGACACCAATTTTTATACATTTGTAGAATTTGAACAGCTTGGCGATAAGATACTATTTGATGATTTTGATTATAAGCCTGTTCCGGAATCATCTAATCTTCAGAAGAGTAATGTGAATAAAGGATATTCACTTGTTCTTAATGGAACAGGGACGTTCCGAAATGCTTTCGTGGGTGATAGCTGGGTGGCAGTAGATTCGGAAGGAACAGAATACCCTGTTGAAGTGGTTGGTTATCCAGACCAGCCCAATAGTAACGGTGAATACGTTGCCGATAAACTGAAATTGATCATCCGTGGTTTTTACAAAGAAGATGGAACGAAATTCACCTTAAAAAGAACGGTAGTTAACCGAGAGTACCGTGGTGTGAATTGGGAAGTGGATCTTCCGTCGTACACAAGCCTTCCTTGGCAAAAATAACAGTCAAGAAGAGTATTCTCTGCCAAGAACGGAACGGAGCTTGGTATGAATGAGTAGATAGGGAAGAAAGGCCCCGCATAATAACATGCGGGCCTTTTTGGTATTCAAAAGTTAAGTTGTACTGACGCTAAGGAGCTTACCCACATTGAGTTACGCCGATTCCCGTGGAATAAGGGATGTGGATAACATAACCGTTTCCTTCGGTGTACCTGGGCGTTCAATCCTGCGCTGCAAAGCTTCGATCGCACGCTGACCGAGTTCCTCTTTGCACAGGTTGACAGTGGTCAGAGGCGGGGACGATGTAGCGGCGGCATGCACATTGTCGATACCGATGACAAGGCAATCCCCGGGTGTGGAGAAACCCATTTCCTGCAACTTATTCATCCACTGCAAGGCGATATCATCATTGACGCCAATCCACGCATCGGGTCGTTCGTCAGCGGGCATGTTTTTGATTGTAGCAGCCAATTGATTGATCCATTCCCCATTCTCATAAGGAATATTCCATTCTCTGAACGTGGTCATACGACTGCTGTCTGCGTGAAAATGGTTCAAAGCCAGTTCGATGCCGATCTTCCGCTGTGCAAAGCTGGCCGCCCGGCCATCATCCGTAATCAGACCAATGCGGCGGCATTGCATCGACATTAAATATCTTGCTACAGTAATGCCTGCTTCCAGGTTATCATGGCTGATGGTATCACAGTTCAACAGAGGCTCCTGATGATCCACGAGCACAATGGGACGACCTGTCTGAGCCAGTCGTTGCAAGACCGCATGGGGGAAAGCGCCCATGGCGATGACCCCGGCACACCTTTCCCAGTCCAAGTGGGGAGCAATTGCCCGTTCTGGAGGCGTGTGTTCATCAGCGACTCCCAGAGAGGGAGATACAATGGCATGATGCCATCCTCTTTCATTACAGGCAGAGATCATGCCGGAGAGGACGCGCTGCCAGTAGTGGGGTTCCCCCCGGTTGAGCTGATTCATGCAGATAAGGGCAAACGGCGGCTCAGATTGATCTTCATTGATTCCGGTAGGCACAGTGCTGCTCCCTGGGGTGCCCTGGCGATATCCCAGGGCACGAGCTAACTCAAGCACACGGGCACGAGTCGCTTCACTGACGCCTGTCTTGCCGCTGAGTGCGCGGGAGACGGCATATTTGGATAATCCAAGCTGGTCAGCCAGCGACTGGATGGATACTTTACGTGACATTTCATTACTCCTTCATATGTAAACAATTTGCTTCAATCCAACGAGCCAGTTCAATTTACATATACAAGATAGGATCGAATTTATTTTTTCGATGACCCGTCCGTTATGAATTGACGATCACCTTCCGGCAAAGTACACTTACAAATAATAATGTTATTATAAATTATCATAACGAAAATAACAACTGATTGAAATCTGCGAATGGAACCATGAAAACATTTTGGAAAACTTCATCTCAAAGGAGACGACATCCATGGAACAGTTCAGATTACCGAAAATCCCCATGCCTCATCTGGAATTACCGCAAGCTGTGCAGAACATTCTCACCGAGGCCGAGGAACGGCTGCAACATAGACCCAGATTGCTGGCACAGTTCCGTAACTGTTTCCCCAACACACTGGAAACGACGACAAAGTTGTTGGATGATGGGACAACCTTTGTTATTACAGGAGATATCCCGGCAATGTGGCTGCGTGATTCAGTGGAGCAGGTGATGCACTACGTTCCGCTCGCGAAGGAAGACGAACAGTTGCAACGGATCATTGGGGGGCTGATCAAACGGCATACGTTCTATGCGGACATCGATATCTATGCCAATGCGTTCAACGAAACGGCTAATGGATGGCACTGGGATGCGAATGATGAGACGCAGATGTCGCCTTGGGTGTGGGAACGCAAGTTTGAACTGGATTCACTCTGTTTCTCCATGCGGCTTGCCTATGCATATTGGCGGGAGACGGAATTGACGGATATATTTGATGAGCGTTTCAAGAAGGTGATGCAGAGCGTAGTAAGTCTGTGGAAAACGGAGCAGCGCCATGGTGAGCAGTCCCCATATCGATTCATGCGCCGGAATTGCCCAGCCCATGATACACTCCGCAACGAAGGATTGGGGATGCCAGTAAACTATACCGGGATGATCTGGTCCGGTTTCCGCCCCAGTGATGATGCATGTGATTTTCATTATAATATTCCGGCGAATATGTTTGCAGTGGTGACTTTACGCCAAATGGGGGAGATTGCAAGGTGGGTTTTCAGGGATGAGAAGCTCGTCAGCGAGATGGCTCATCTGGAAGAAGAAATACGACATGGTATTTCCTTATACGGTACTTACCGTCACCCTGAGTATGGGCAGATCTATGCCTATGAGACGGATGGTTACGGCAACTTTTGCCTAATGGATGATGCAGGTACGCCGGGACTTATGTCGATTCCGTATTTGGAGTATGCTTCCACCGAGGACATCGTGTACCAGAATACACGCCGCTTTATTTTAAGCAAGGAAAACCCGTTCTATTATGAAGGACAAGTAGCCAAAGGCATCGGCAGCCCTCATACTCCGCCCGGATACATTTGGCACATGGCGCTGTCCATGCAGGGCCTGACCGCAGACAACGACAAGGAAATGCTGGAGATGATTGAGCTGCTGGAGAATACGGATGCAGGTACCGGGTATATGCATGAAGGTTTTCATTCCGATGATCCGAATACGTTCACTAGGCCGTGGTTTGCCTGGTCGAACAGCCTATTCTCGCAGCTTGTGTATAAAGCAATGAAAAAAGGAATTCTATAAAAGGATATAGATGAAATAATATCGGCAGTTGACTAATATATGTTAATTGTATATCATCGATATATGAAATGAGCTTCTTTTCTTTACTTCTTATCAAGAATAGGGGTGATTAAGCTAATGCGAAATGAACGGCCCAACGAGACGCGTACAAGAATTCTGAAATCTACAGCCCAGTTGCTGGCCGCTTCACCAGCCGGTGACATTTCAAACCGCGAGGTATGCGAAGCCGCAGGAGTAAAAGCACCGACGCTGTATCATTACTTTGACGATAAAGAGGCTTTATTACATGCTGTGGTTAAGGAGGCATTTGATCAGTACCTCGCTCAAAAAAGAAAGATTGAACATACAGGTGACCTCATTGCCGACTTTAAAAAGTTATGGGATATGCATATCACTTTTGGACTGGATAATCCGGCGCTGTATGATCTGATGTACTGTCGGGCATCCACACACACGGTGTCACCAGCCGCCGCTACCGCCCGCTCGGAGGTAATGGAGTTCATGCGTCATATTGAAGATGTCGGCCGGCTGCGGTTACCGATCAACGTATCAACCGATCTTTTAGAGTCGGTCGCGACAGGGCTAACGTTTCATCTCATCCGCTCGAACAGCAACATTCACCATCCTCTGGTCTCCATTACCCGCGACATGCTGATCTCGATCTTAATTGGGCTCGCCCCCTCATACGATGATCAGTTGGTCTCACCACAAATCGTAGAGGCCGCTTCTACTTTACGGCATGAATTATCCAAAGTCCAAATTTCTGCTCTAAGAGCTTCCGAAACTGCACTGCTTAAGGAATGGCTTGACATATTGTCTGGCAATTAGAGCTCACTTACTGGAGGGTATATTATGATTACACATGTTTTTGTAACTAAGCTTAAGAACCGCAATGAAGAAACAATAAACAACGTAAAAAACAAGCTGCTGGGAATGAAGGGCAAAATTGAACATCTGAAGGATTTATCGGTTGGGGTGGACTTTACTCACACTCAAATCTCTTATGATATAGCGATGGTGGCACAATTTAATTCAAAAGAGGATTTTAATGCTTATCTTGCACATCCTGCACATCTTGAAGTTGCTAAATATATTTTTGGAGTTCAAGAGAAGGTGGTAACCGTGAACTACGAAATATAATATAGATGATATTCTACAGAATAGATGAAATAAATCATGTTACACTCGGGCACTCCGATTGCAGTACCATCTTTCGATCGCTGTTATCCCCGGATTTTTTTGTGATAAAGGCGAGTGTTCCGCTTCTCCAGATTGGTTCTGCACTCTCCGTTCTCGTGTAAAAATTAATTTCACTTTATATTGGAAGCAGCAATGTTTAACAACCAAGCCCAAACTGCAGAAGATTCGCAGTTTGGGCTTGGTTGTTATGAAATGAAGAACTCAACACTATACAGTCTTCAGCAGATCCGCAATGTACACCTTTTGACCTGTACGTGCGCTTTCCAGGGATGCGAGTACCATGGCCATACTGAACTGGTTGTCACTGCAATCGGTCTCAGGCAGGTGCCCGGATTTCAGCGCTGCGAACATGTCTTCGAGGCAGCCGTGATGTCCCGTTTTCTCCATGACAGGCTGTTGCCCTTCAATCCGCTCACACGGTTGGAAAAAGGACGGTTTGCCTTCCGCATCCAGATGCTGCGCCGAGACAACTTCAGCATAAATGTCATCATGTCCGTCCCAGATGGCGGTTCCTTTTTCTCCGGTTACGCGCCAGGATGCTTCCCATGAAGTAGGCACACCTTCTGTGCACCAGGACCCGCGATAGTTAAACACGGAGCCATCGGACATTTCGAAGATACATAACGCCATGGCATTTCCTTTATACCATGACCCCGGAGGATTGAATTCGTGGCAGTACACTGAGACCGGATTGGCACCGAGAATATATCGTGCCTGGTCGAAGGTGTGAATCGCCATATCCAGCAGCAGTGGACTATCCATCAGGTCACGGAATCCTCCAAAATGGGGTCCAAGGAAGAAATCTGCCCCTGCAAAACCGACCTGACCAATCGTTCCGTCGGAAATCAACTGCCGATACGCGCGAATGCGCGGATCGAAACGACGATTTTGCATCACAGCCTGAATATTGCCCGTACGGCGTGCAGTCTGAACAATATCTTCACAGTCAGAGAAGGATTCCGCCAGAGGTTTTTCGCCAAATACATGACATCCTTGTTGTAACGCCGTCATGGCAATGCCGTGATGGCTCGCTGGAATGGTGACATCAAATACGATATTGGCATCAGTTGCTCGAATGGCCTCACTGATATCCGTAAACGTTGGACAGGAAAGGCCGTGCCGTGCAGCGAGTGCGGCGGCAGTCTGTTCATACAGATCGACAAGCCCTACAATTTCCGTGTCCGGTCTTTGCATGGCGTAATCAACCCAGGTATTGGACATGGACCCACAGCCTGCCACAACTACCCGATAAGGATGACTCATCCTATCATCTCCTTATGTTTTTCATTTTCTATGCTTGTGCAATGGACATCATGTAACACAATCTTAATCCCATTTTTATACCGGATTGGGAACAAAGTCTCCACCACGACATTGTTTCAAATATCTTAGTGCGTGCACCTGTCCGGTCATTTCGAGTTCATCTTTGTAGACAGGATCATGCCAGCCTTCAATATCGATCGTTCCCTGATACCCGTTTTGGCGCAGAATCGTAATGATGTCGGACCAGTTGGTATCCCCGAAGCCGGGCGTACGGTGCCAGACAAATTCACGTGGGCCGTGCACGCCATATTCTTTGACGATGTCCCAGGCAATGGTGGCATCTTTGCCATGCACATGGAACACTTTAGATGCCCACTTGCGCAGCTGAGGAATCGGGTCGATCAGGCTGGACATTTGATGGCACGGCTCCCATTCCAATCCGATGTTTTCATCGGGAACCGCATCGAACATCATCTCCCAGGCCGTTGGATTATGTGCGATGTTCCAGTCGCCCGTCTGCCATGTACCACCCATATCACAGTTTTCAAAAGCAATGCGTACACCCCGGTCTGCTGCCCGGCGTGCCAGTTCTCCAAACACTTCCTTGAACCGTGGAATCGATTGGTCAATTGGTTGATCGGTCAGTCGTCCGGTGAACCCGGAGACGATATCCGCTCCGAAGAGCTGGGCATGGTCAATCACCCGTTCCCAACTGGCCAATGTATCGGCATTATCCCCGGCTCCAGTGAGCGGATTACCAAACACACTTACTGCAGAGATGACAATTCCCTGTTCGTCCACGATTTCACGGACACGTTTGGCTGTTTCGGCGAGGTCCAGATCACCAGTCGTTTGCCAGAAGGTCAGATTGAAGGATTCGAAGCCATGTTTCATGATCTGTGGAATGACGCGGACTGCGTCGTGTCCACCTACGAGGGTGCCTATGCGTAACGGATTATTCATGGTTGTATTTCACTCCAATATTGGCTTATAGTACTTCGTGACACACTCATTATAGCCGTGCATCTGCCGGATGGCTCTATACAATCTTGTGCAATATTAGTCTGATCTTGTGGGGAAGGGAGGAGACAGCGTGCTGGATCTGAAAGCGCTTCACGAAAATACCCGCATTGACCATAAATCTCATCCATTTCAGCTGTTCCAGAATCGCTGTTGGGGAATGAAAACAGAAGAATGCATTCTGTACTTGCACTGGCATGAACACTTTGAACTGATTTTTATGCGGAAGGGCAGTGCCCTGTTTCATATCGACAGCAGGCCCTATGTGGCTCAAGCAGGTGAGGTCATTATCATTCCTGGAGGGGCGCTGCATGTCGGTTATGCTCTGGAGGAAGGGGATAGCCACTATGATTCGGTTGTGCTCAACAGTGCATTATTTCATGATTTTACCCATGATCCCGTTCACTTGAAATATGTTGCGCCATATCTGGAAGGCAAGGTAAGATTCCCGGTAAAACCGGCGGAGCACGACACAGCTTGTCAAGGTTATTACTCCCTGTTGGATGAAGCCATCGAGGAGATGGCCTCACAGCCGCTGGCCTACCAACTGGTTGTGAAGTCCAAGCTACATGCCTTGTTCACTCTGCTTGCCCGAACATTTATGCCACACCAACTTCCTGATAGAACAACGGGATCGTATTTTCCCAATCGGGAACGATTCAAACATTTGATTGAGCAGATTGAAGCGGAGCCGACAGGGAAAATGTCTGTTACCGAGGCAGCCGGCCAGGTGGGGCTGAATACGTATCATTTTTGCAAAATGTTCAAAAAACTGACTGGCCGCACTTTTGTGGAATATGTGAACGGGTGCCGAATGACGAAAGCCGAACAGCTGCTGCAGGAGAGCAGCCTGACCATTACCGAGATCGCTGCCCAGGTTGGCTGTGATAACGCCAACTATTTTACGAAGCTGTATAAACAATACAAGGGGATGACACCCTCGCAAGGGCGGTTAAAATAGGAAAACCTTGCCTCAATATGGTACAAACAAAAATCCGGATCACCGCCAGAGATGCGCGAGTAATCCGGATTATTTTATGAATATCAGATATCAGAACGTATTTGATCTGTTTATGAAGATGCTTATTTCATGAATTTGGAGAATAATCGATTAGCTTTTTTTGAGAGGTCGTCCAACTTGATATTGGCCTGATCCAGTTGATTGTATCCCCATTTGATCGTTTGCAGCATGCGTGGGGATATGGGCGTACCTTTGATCCGTGGATAAATGTTGTGATAGGCCCAGACGAGATGTTCCCAGCGATTATCGTTGCCGTCCTGAATATACTCCGATACGTCGATGACTTTCCCGCGTCCATTCTGGAGAATTACATTTTTCAGGTGAATGTCCCGTGGGTTTAGGCCACGGTTACGTACTGCCTCACGCGCTTCGTCCACATCAAGCATGACCTGCTCGGGGACCGGGATTCCTTTTTCCAGACATTCGAGCAAGGTATCTCCCGCTTCAAAACTGATCACAAGAATATTCCGTCCGCTGCCGTAATAGGTGGGGAAATAGGGCAGGCCTTTGAGCTGCTCATATACCTGTTTTTCATTTTCCAGTTTGTCCAGGGCATGATCTGAGTACATCTTGAAGGCATACTGCGGCAAGCCGTCATACGTAAATACCGCCGCATCCGTTCCTGTGCCAATACAATGGAGTCCTTCTACATGGCCAATGATGTTCACGAGCTCATTCCGGTCGCTTCCGATGACTTGGATTTGTTGTAATGCTTCTTCCGCCTGGAACCAATCCGGTCGATTCATGGGTGGTGCCTCCTTTTAGGATATGCCTGTACAATTCATCTGTCTAACTGCAAAATCCTGTACTCTTTTAGTATAGTATGCGTTCTGCTCTGTAATTTCATCTTTTGGTGATGTTACTATATAAACGTTACGCATTGAATCGGAAACGGTTGCGGTTAGAAGAAAATAACGGAAGAGTGCTTGCGGCGTTTTTGCCCTTTCCTATATACTGTGAGCATTAAGGGATCTCATGCAGATCCGGCATACAGAAAGGCAGAATATCTTATGGCACAATACCCGCAGTGGTCTTATTCGCAGTCGCGGGCGAGTATGTTCGATGAGTGCCTGCGCAAATATTATTATCATTATTATGGAGCCCATAACGGCTGGAAGGCAGAGTCGGCTGACGAGATGCAGGTACGTCTGTATCGGTTGAAGCAGCTCAGTAATCTATACCTCGTATTCGGTGACCTCGCGCATCGGATGTGTGAATCGGCGGTACGCAGCAGGGAAGAAGGCAAGGATAAACCTCGTGAACACTTTCTGGAACTGACGATGCGAAAGCTGCTGAATCAGGCGTATGTGGAATCAATGGATCAGGATCAGTGGCGGCTTGACCCGAAGAACCGGGTGATGTTGTCCGAGATGTATTACGGGGATGACACGTTGAATGACCGGATTGCCACGATCAAAGAACGGGCCTCGGCCTGTGTCAGCAATCTGTACCAGACGCTCACATGGGAGGACCTGTCCCGTGCGAGTACGAATATTCTGGAGATCGAGAAATGGGATACCATGATGCTGCACGATACGCGTGTGTATGTGAAGATGGACTTGTTATATCGTCGCAGCAACGGCAACATCGTCATTGTGGACTGGAAAACGGGCAAGGAGGATGACTTCTCGGATCAGTTGATGCTGTACGCATCCTATGTGAGGGAGCATTACCGGGTTCCGCTGGAGCAGATTGAGCTGCGGGTGGAGTACCTGTTAACCGGGACACACCGAGAGTTTACGGCAACGGAAGAGGATATTCTGAAGGTGGAGGAGAACGTGGGGCGGTATATTGCGGAGATGCGCTCCTGTGTGGATGATGAGTATTACAACCGTCCCAAGGACGTTTCGTATTTCACGCCAATGCCTTCGCACCGTGCTTGCCGGGACTGTAATTTCCGCGAGGTGTGCAGTGAACGAGTAGTATAGATCCACATTAATTCTGAACTAATCATCTTTTTCTTTTACATGTAAAAATAAAACAAGAAGCGCCAGCCTGGACAGGATCTGCCCGGACTGGCGCTTCTATTACGTTCCACAGGCCGGCGACAAGGCGCCAGGTGGAACGGTCATATCCAGATTACTGGACTGCGGCGGTATTCTCCAGCGCCTGTCCTGCGGGAACATAGGCATGCCCGAGATCCCGGGCAACCGCCTCATACGTGATATGTCCATTCAGCACGTTCACCGCGCTGCGAATGGACGAACTGCCGCGGATGGCGGCGGCTGCACCGTGGTTCGCCAGCTGCAGCGCATAAGGCATGGTGGCGTTGGTCAGCGCCACCGTAGACGTGCGCGGCACCGCGCCTGGCATGTTCGCTACCGCGTAATGCACCACACCATGCTTCACATAGGTCGGTTCATCATGAGTGGTGATATGATCAATGGTCTCCACAATTCCGCCCTGATCAATCGCCACATCCACAATGACCGAACCGGGTGCCATGGTGGTAACCATTTGCTCGCTGACAAGGGTGGGCGCTTTGGCGCCTGGAATCAGCACCGCACAGATCAGCAGGTCGGCAGCCGCAACAGCCGACGCAATATTGGATGGACTGGACACCAGCGTATGAATCTGATTACCCAAAATATCATCCAGCTGGCGCAGACGATTCAGATTCAAATCGAGGATGGTCACATCCGCACCCAGACCAATCGCGATTTTGGCGGCATTCGTGCCCACCGTCCCGCCACCAATTACGACGACCTTGCCACGGCTTACGCCGGGTACGCCGGATAACAGAATGCCTTTGCCACCTTCCGTTTTCTCCAGCAGCTGCGCTCCAATCTGAGCCGACATTCGTCCGGCAACTTCACTCATCGGGGTAAGCAGAGGCAGCGTACCGTTGACCTCCAGTGTCTCATACGCAATGGCAGTTACCCGGCTTTCAATCAATGCCTTTGCCAGTGCGGGTTCCGCTGCGAGGTGCAAGTAGGTGAAGAGAATCAAGCCAGGACGAAAATAGGCATATTCACTGGCAAGGGGTTCTTTGACCTTGATGATCATATCTGCCTCTGCCCATACGGGTGCAGCTGTATCCCGAAGATCTGCTCCGGCCGATTGATATTCGCTGTCTGTGAATCCACTGCCGAGTCCTGAGCCACGTTCTATCATTACCTGATGTCCGGCTCTGACAAAATCAGCAGCTCCGGCTGGGGTCATTGCTACACGGTTTTCATTGTTTTTGATTTCTTTCGGAATTCCGATTCTCATCGCCATGCACCTCGTCCATTTAATGGTTGTTAGCTTATACTACAAGTTTATGACCTGGATCATGGTTTTGCACCTTACCTCATGTCTATGTTTTGAAGAATTGAATCAACATAATGTCGAGAAAAGACTATTCAGGACATTTGTCCATCGCTTATAATGTAAGAAAAAATGACACTATGAGGGATCGATATTGAGAAATGACCGCGTGTTTACGATAAAGGATATTCTGGCTCGTCCCGTCTTTGCCAAAGCCCGGCTTGCTGCGGGGGAAGATGGAACATCACGTCAGGTCGGATGGGTTCATGTGTTGGAGATTACCAAAGTTTCTCCATTTGTAAGCCCCCATGATCTTATTTTATCCACCGGACTATGGCTTCAATCGGAAGAAGGGCGTGAAGAATATCTGCTCCAGTTAATTCGGAGCGAGGCTGCGGGGCTCTGCGTGGAGTTTGGCACGAGCATTCATGGCATTCCCGAAGAGTTGATTGAACTGGCTGACAGGCATCAATTCCCGCTTATCGTGTTTGAGCAACCGGTCCGTTTTGTTGAGATCACGCAAGATATCCACGCTTTGCTTATTAATCATCAGCACCAGCTGCTGAAGAGCCTAGAAACCTATTCCCGCCAGCTTCAGCAGCGAACATTACAGAGTACAGACATGTCGGCTGTGCTGAACCTTCTGCATGAATACGCAGCCAAACCGGTTGTGTATATTTCATCCATGGAACCGGGCAGTTTTGTGCCGGAGCTGCCTTCGGAGACACAGCAAGCGATCTACACATGGTACGAACAGGAGGTTGAGCATCTGGATCTCAATGATTCAGACACCGAGTTATGGTTCCACTTGGATGAGGAACAGGCGTTACTGTGTCTCCCTGTTGTATGTTTTGGTCAGGTTTTTTCCGCTGTCGGCATGGTTGTACATCCTTCAGCACCCGTCGAGTATCTCAAACTGTTGCTCGATTATACAGCGAAGGCAGCGGCGGCACTAACTCTGCGCTCTCAGTTTCTGGAGGAGAAGATGGTACGCAACCAGAATGAGCTGATCCAGGATCTGATGAACGGTAACATTCTTCATGAGGAGCAGGCGCAGACCCGAATGGGCCTCCGTCTGCTGGTGAAGGGACAGTACTGGTTTGCAGGCGGGGTAATTGAGATGGAGCACCGTCTGAAAGGCATCGGCCGTGAACGAATGGAAACCAACCATCAGGATATTCTGGTTCTGCTGCGTTCCTTGCTCAAAAAGAACAATCTGGCCAGCCTCATCATGCTGAAAAATAATCAGGTATATGTATGCTGTGCGAAGGAAGAGAGCAAGGCATCCACACGAAATCAACTGGTAAAATCACTTGAAGGCATTATTGGTGATGTAAAGAGATTTGCGAGTCGCAACCTGAAGCAGGTTACGATTCATGCCGGATTTGGCAAGGTGCGTAACCGTTTAACAGGCATGCCGGACAGTCTGCGGGAAGCGTATCAGGTCATTGAAGTTTCACGATCCGTAGATCGGCTGGAACATATTCATTTTTACGAACGTATGGGTATATATCAAATGCTAAAAGCATTGCCCCAATCGTTTCTGCAGCCTTTTGTAAATGACCATCTGGGCGTTCTAATTGAATATGATCGGACACATCATCTAAGGCTGGTGGATACCTTGGATGCCTTTCTGCAAAACTTCGGTTCCAAACGGGATGCTGCTGCTCAATTGTTCATACATCGGCAAACCTTGTACAATAGATTGGAGAAGTTAGAAGAATTGATGGGACCTGATTTTATGGATCAGGAAAGAAGAATCTGCCTGGAGATGGCGCTGCTTGCTCATGCCATGATCGAGGAGGAACAGGATTTTCCGTCTTGATGTATCAGGCTGGAAGACAGTCAGACTGTGCATTATTGAAAGACATGCACAGTCTAGCAATTTTTACTGATGCGACGAGCGTGTCGTAATGCTCTCGGTAATACGGTGGTGCCAGAATCCGGACGGCGGCCGCGAAACAGTTTGGGTTGGCCTGAGGAAGGTGCAAGGGATAACGAGGTGGGGGCGGCCAAGCGATATGGCGAAGAGCTGCGCTCCGGAAGAGTTCCCGTCTCCATCTTTTTGGATGAAACAACGGTTTGACGCAACCATTCATCAAGTCGTTCACGGTTGATTCCTAGTTGTCCGCTCAGATTACAGATATCGAGGTTTTTTCTCACACAAATCCGCCTTTCCTGGAATATCGGGCTGTATAGGTTTTGAAAGGGAAGCATGAAGTTCGAAATGGGTAGATGCCCACTTGATTGGTGTGCTCGATTAGCGGAATGGCGAATATGTTGAACAGCGGCATGAAAGATGTATGTACCCTGTGTTAAACGTTTGCATACAGCTGTTTTGTATATTTTACTATAATTTGGCTTTTATCTAGATTTTATCACTCCACATGTAACTGTGCGTCTCAATATAGTCTCAACTTGTGAGAAAATAAGGTATATGGAAAGTACCAGTATCTAGTACGGAGGACACAGATGGAAAACAGTAGTGAGGTTCAATACGACAGCCACTATGGTCATGGAAAACGTTTCGTGGGTCGAGCCAAGGAACTGATGATGTTGGACCGATGGCTCAGCAATCCGGAAGCACCTTTAACCATTTTTTCAGTTACGGGTATGGGAGGGATCGGTAAATCATCCTTGCTGTCCGAGATGTTGTCCGTTGCTCGAAATCAGGGGGCAACTGCCATATGGATGGATGGTAGATCCTGCGGCTCTACACCGTCGGTCTTTTTGGAGTATCTCTCCTCTACATTGGGACTTGAGACAATGGGGAGTGATGGTAACCCGCGGCCGTTGAGCCTATTGAGTGAGACTTCAGTAAAAAGGCGCCTGGTCCTTGCTGTGGATAATTATGAAGAGCTGGCTCTTCTGGAAAGTTGGTTTATGGAAGTCTTCGTATCCAAGCTCCCGTTATTTGGTGTGCTTATTATTCTAGCCTCAAGACCTGAGCCTGCTTCAGCATGGCGGACACATCCAAGGTTGCGACAGCGCCTCGTGCAGATGCCTCTTCAACATTTTACGGGTGAAGAAGTGTCCGAATATATTGCGGTGGCAGGATCATTGAACAGGAGTATGGCGGGGACAATTGCGCGTATGACGGATGGACATCCGCTGGGGCTGGCGCTTGCTGTGGAGGCTGCGGATCAGCGAAGGAATGTACCCATTTCCGATTGGAACGAATTGTCACAAATGATTAGTGCCAGGCTGCTGCTTGAATTGACGCTGCCCCGCCTGCACCCGATGGTCGAGGTATTAACGCTGCTGGAAACAGCGAATCAGGAATTGTTGGCTTCCGTGCTGCAAACAGAGGTGACGCTTGAGGAATATAACGTCCTGAGGCGTATGTCGTTCATCCGTTCAGGCCCCAATGGTCTGGCGCTGCATGATATGGCCAGATTACATCTGCTTCGCGATTTCCGCCAACGTGAGCCCCAGCGTGTGCAAGCCATGCGTGTGCGAATTGCAAGGCTACTGAAGCCGCTCCATGAACAAGCTGGTCCGCATGAGAGGCGCCAGATTACGAGGAAAATGCTACTTTTGTGTCAGGAATCCATGCTCCAGCACCGGAAGTATGCTGATGTATCGGCGGATTCACTGTTTTCTCCCATGGAAGTGATGCGAGCAGAAGACTTGCCGGCGTTGCACAGATTGCTCCAACAGTGGTGTGAATATAGTGTAGAGCCCTGGCAGGCGTCGTCTTATCCTGCTTTTTTAGACGAACTTGCACAACGTTATCCTGAGGGGATTGTATTGATGCGTGACAAGGAGGGCGATCCGATCGCGATGTTCATTACGGTGCTCGTGCATAGGGAGAGCAGCGGGATGTTGACCAACTATTTTCCGGCCGAAATGCAGGAATGCTTCACACCGGAAGAGCTGGATTGCGATCCGGACCAGACGGATACTCACTTTGCGGTACTCGCTGCGGCAAGGGATGATGTGCCAGGTTACAAACGTGAAGAACTTGTGGGTTATATGTCGCTGGATCGGTTGTCACTACTAGGAGAAGGGGCCAGGGTCATATTGATCGCAACCAATCCGTATCTGAAGCTGTTTTTGCAGAGCATTGGTTTTCGAAGTAAAAGAGCACGTACTCGTTTATGTGACCTGTATGAAGATCAGGCATATGTGCTGGATCTGGATTTGCGTAGTGGTCAATTCGGTGACTGGGTGATGTCCCTTTTGGGTCCGGATATAAAGAGCAGCGGGTTACAACAGGGGACATCTGGTGGTGTGAGTCGGGAACCCTGGTCCGAACAGGAGGTGCGCAAAATGCTGACTCATCTGCACTCTCCCGGAGAATTGCATGAGTACGCAGCGCGAGTGAACGGCATGACGGATGGAATTCATCTACAGACGCACATACTGGATTTGCTGGAGGGTCGTATTCATGGTATCTCCCAGCAGGATCAGCTGCTGTTATATGCGGCCTATTGGACACATGCTGGCAATCCAACTGCCGCAGCACAGGCATGCTCGATGAGCCGGGCGACATTCTATCGGCATCTGCGAGCCGCTTTGGTTCGACTGGCAAGAGTGCTATAGCGAGACAGAAAAAACACACAGTAACCGGCCAACCGAGCCAGTCCTGCGTGTTTTTTTGATGGAGTCAATACTAATCAGATGACTATGAGATCCAGGGTCCATGAAGCGATTGGTTAGTGGAATTTAAGCATTAACGCTTCGTTTCCACTAACCAATTGGCCAGCTCTTCCGTTTGGGTGAGAATGGCAATAGGGTCCCAATACCAGGAGCGATCGGCACCCCAGATATACACATGATCAGTTTTGACGGCGTCCAATCCTCCCCAGATGGGGTCGGCTTTTAGATCTTCCATCGTCTGGTTATCTGTCGTCAGAACGATATAATCCCCTGCATATTTAGGCAAAACTTCAGTGGAAAGACTTGCCCAGCCTGGATCGGTTAATTCAGCGATTACCTCAGCTGGAGGTTTGAAACCAAGCACATTGTATATTACTGGTCCGCCCTTGCCATAGTTGGCGCCAACGGTTGAAATATCTTTCCCCATATATTCCAGAATGGAGAATGTGCTGTCGGCAGGGATAACCTGGAGCACTCGTTCTTTCGCTGCGGCTGTACGGCGGTCATAATCAGCAAGCCATGCCTTTGCTTCCTCTTGCTTACCCAGTAGCTCGCCGAAATAGCTGACTTCTTCATGCACGGTTTTGAATGAGGCATAGGGTACGATTACGGTCGGGGCAATTTTAGTTAGCTGCTCATTCATTTCAGCGTACATATCATCCATAATAATCAGATCCGGCTCCATGGCAGCAATCTTCTCCAAGTTGCCGTTGCCATCTCCCAGATCCTCCACGTCTTTCAACGCATCATGCAGGTAAGGGTTCGCAATGTGGTGACTTGATGTTCCGACAGGAGTTACACCCAGAGCGATCAGGCTGCCCAGGTATTCACCCGCTACAATTCGGTTGGGCTGCAATGGTACTTCAATATCTCCTGTAACCGTGGATACGGTTTTGGTCTGCGGCTGCTCGGCAGTTGTAGTTCCCGCAGCTTGTCCTTGCTTGGTACTGGTCGGAGTTGTCGCATTCCCTGCTGCTCCTGAGGAGCTGTTACCTGTAGCCTCTGTCCCGCAAGCGCTGATCAACAGCATAAAGCTAAGCAATAATACCGCCGTAATTGGTGGTCTTGATCCTCTGTACATGTTCAATTCGTCCTCTCCATCCCCAACTCGTTGATAATCATTATCATCTACAACAGTATAGCTGAGGGTTTTTGGAGGGCCAATGGATAATCTCATGGTTGTGGAGGGACTATCTTCTAGTTGGGTCCCTCTATGCTCTGCTCTGAAATGAGAGGGGGAGACGCCTTTGTACTTTTTGAACAGCCTACCCAGATAGTAGGGGTCCTGATAACCGACGCTGGATGCAATCTCTTTTAACGTGGCATCCGTCTCCAGCAGCAGCGCTGCCGTTTTATCAATTCGTACTTTAATAAGGTAATCAATCGGGCTGAGTCCGGTCCGGCTTTTAAAATAAGAGGAGAGATGCGGAACGCTGTAATTCAGATTTTCTGATAGTAATTCCAGCGTAATGGCTTCGGCGTATCGAGACTGAATAATCGTGATAATTTGCGCAGCCAGATCGCGTTTCTGAGAACGTGTACCTTGAGTTTGCATCTGATTCAACACTTCAGTGATGAATTGAAAAAGCAGGGTCTTGGCACGCAAATGTCCCAGCACTTCGGTCTTGCTCCATTCCTTATGCATGTCCGTCAAACAGCGGTAAAGTATAACGGGTTCCGCAGGGATCAGGCTGTAGGTAGCGTGGAAAGGGCGCAGACGTTCAGCAAGTGCTGCAAGTTCGCTATGAGCTGGCAGTGAAAGTTTTGCTTTATAATAAACGCAATAATATTCGAACCCTTCTTGTCCGGCTTCCACGTTCAGAATGCTTCCTTTACCCGCATGGAATATCTGAAAACGTCGTGTATTGTGTGATGTCTCATCGAGTACAATCTGAGCACTTCCGCGGACAGACATGATAAAGACACTGGCTGGCAAGACATAAGATCGCAAAGTCTGACCAGCCTGGACTACCACGCGGCGGATATCAAATATGTTGAAGGAAGCGTGATTCCACAACATCATGTGATTCTGTATCTCCATGTGCTACAACCAACCTTCTTCATCGAGGCTTAACCATTCTATGTAACATTCATTATAACGACAAGAAGAGGCTGGTCATAGACCGAGCCTCTTCATGCGGTTATAGAGCGTTGCTCTGGATATGCCGAGCTGCCGGGCGAGCGTTCTTTTGTTGCCCCCGGCGGCTTTCAGATATTGCAGCAGGAGTTCCGACTCATAGGCGTCCACCTGCTCCTGATAGGATAGGGTGGAAGTAGAATCCTCTTGTTCTCCTCCATGTGTTGAAACAGATGTGCCCGTGCTGCCGGGAAAAGGAGACGAGCCCGATTCCAGGCCAGACTGTGAATGAAGCTGTACCGTCTCGTGCAAAATGGATTGTGCCTGATCCATGGATGGAATGAAGGTGTCGGGCAGATATTCGGGCTTGACCTCGCCATCCGTGGTGAGAATGGTGATTCGCTCAATCACATTTCTTAATTCCCGTACATTACCCGGCCAGTCATACTGGAATAACAGCTTGAACACCTCTGGAGGAACCAGTTCAATATGACGATTATAGAGCAAGGAAAACTCTTGCAGGAAGGTCTGTGTCAACTCGTAAATATCTTCCTTGCGCATACGCAGGGGAGGAATGACGAGATTAATGACATTCAGTCGATAGTAGAGATCTTCCCGGAACTCATTGCGGGCAATCATGCCCAGCAGATTCTGGTTGGTTGCGGCGATAATCCGGCAGCCTGCCTGTTTAATGCGTGTTCCACCGACAGGGAAGTAACTTTTCTCCTGCAATACACGCAATAGCTTCACCTGAAGCTCAAGCGGCATTTCACCTATTTCATCCAAAAAGAGCGTGCCGCCTTCGGCCAGTTCGATTTTCCCTTTTTTTCCTTTGGGATCAGCCCCAGAAAATGCTCCCTTCTCGTAGCCAAATAACTCACTCTCAAATAATGAACCAGGTATAGCTCCACAGTTAATGGCGATAAACGGCGCCGTCTGCGGTTCACGCAGGTCGTGAATGGCTTTGGCGAATAGCTCCTTACCCGTTCCACTTTCTCCAAGAATGAGCACGGTAGCTGAGGTGGTACTGATCTTGCGAATAGTCTCCAGACACTGGTTGATTACTGGACTGCTACCCTTGATTCTGGCAAACGGATCGGAATCCGGGCGCAGACGGGCAACGGCTTTCTCCAGATGCTGGACTTTGGATGTCATATGTAATAACTCTTGATGCAGACGAATTTCGGTTGTTATATCCACTTCGGCGGCAACCGCGCCTACAATACGTCCATCGAGTTGCACCGGCCGTGCATTAATCAGGGCGAATAGATCGGGCCTTGGCTGGTGCTGCTTTCGATATACGCTTTCCCCTGTATATAACGTTTTGAGCGATTGAAGGCGATCCGGGGGAAAGAAATCGGCTGCCGGTTTCCCAATGATATCTCCTTTTTTAATGGAAAAAACATGCTCTGCACCCGATGTCCAGTAGGTCACCTTTGCTTCTTCATTAATCAATGTCAGAGCTGAGCCTGCCGTCTCCAGTGTTGTCTCAAAATAAGCTTCCATAAGCCGATGGGCATGCATCATTTCTTGCAGAACATCGGATACAGCGATATAACCCAATAGAGGTCCATCATCCTGAATTAACAGATAAGGACTTGTGTTGAATAGCGGTAATGCCTCTGTCAACTCTGTAGAGGAAGGGATGATGGTCATGGAGAGACCTGAATCCAGGATACTCATATCTGTACGTAATAAGGTCATCAAATCTGGAAGTAAATGTTTCATCGGTATCACCTCAGCTAGAGCATAACTTTCGGAAACTACACCTGTTCCACGAGTTACTAACAAGTGGTCTGCAAATGAAATGATTGGGGGAATGATGTTTACCCATATTATAGCCTTCCAAATGAAGTATGTATATATTTTTTGACATGAAGCATACATGTTGTCGGTGTAGAAGGGAGAAGTATCAATTATTTATTTTTATTATGCGCTTTCATTTTTTCGGTTTAGGAATAATTGCTAATTTATATGGTGTGATCCGTTTTTTGAGTAAGTTATGAGTTATTAAAACTGACATTGCAGACGCCCGTTGCCTGGTAGGTTCCAAACAATTAGGCTCGGAATGAGCGAAGTTCACGCAAGAACACAAAAGGATAGTGTCCAGAAAAGTATACATTTTAAATTGGGGATGCTCATTTTTTAGACATTAAGAGGTGAGTCGGAGAGAAGAAAAGCTGGATGCTCTGGGATGCTATGCAGTACAGAAAAAACCATGTGCCCTGAAAGAAAGTGGCAGCATGGTTTTTTGTTCTTATCGTTGTGTTTTAGATCATTGAATCCAGCCGGGGAATTATCTGAACATGTTTTTGACCACCATCCAGAGATTTGCTGGTTTCTCGGCCAGACGGCGTGTGTAGTACGGGTACCACATGGTTCCATAGGGCACGTAACAACGAATGCGGTATCCTTCTCTGGCCAGGCGTTCCTGTTCGCCCATACGCAAGCCGTACAACATTTGAAATTCAAACGCATCCGGGGAAATTCCCCGATCCTTCGCGTATTGCTTGGTCCAGGAAATAATGTGGTCATCATGTGAAGCAACCGCAGTGTATACACCCTGATCGAGATGATTGCGAATCATCGTTTTGAATTGATCAATGACTTCTGAAGTGTTCTGATAAGCTACGGATGCAGGTTCCTTGTAAGCACCTTTGACCAGACGCAGCCGGATTCCTTCCCGAATCATATCACGTGTATCTTCCACGGTTCGATGCAAGTAAGCTTGAAGTACCGTACCTGTATTATCCAGCCCCTCCGAGTGTAAACGGCGTACAATATCCAAAGTCGCTTGGGTAAACGGGCTATCCTCCATATCGATCCGCACAAACAGATGATGCAGCTTCGCTTGGGTGGCAACGGCACGTATATTTCGATAACCTTCCTCAGGGTCCAGCGCGAGTCCCATTTGAGTTGGTTTTAGCGAGACATTGGAGTCGGCACCCTGACGGGCAATGCCTTCAACCAGACGTATATACTCATCCCGGTACAATGCGGCTTCTCTTAAATGGGTAATACCCTCGCCCAGATGATCCAATGTAGCCATAATGCCTTTGTTGTTGAGTACCCGAATCTCTTCGAGAGCTTCTTCCAGTGTGTTGCCTGCGATAAACTTGCCAGCCAGCTTTTTGCCGTATTTGATGGAGAGATTCTCCACAGCTTTATTACCTGCGACAGTCAGCAGCGTTTTACGGTACATTTCCGTTCCGATACTCATCGGGGTTCCTCCTTATGGATCATGTTTCTTTATAACAAAGTTATCAAGCAAAAATCATGCCAAGGTTGTTCTGCATAAAGAAACCGGTCGGTAATTTTTTTAAAATTATTTTTTTTAGAAAATTCATTTTTCAACCGGAGTTGGCACGGATCTTGCTACATATATTGGGTGATGAGTAAAATGCATGGCAACTCAGGCAACCAACCAGCGAACCCCCACATCTGAAGGAGGAATCATTCATGAATATCCCTTTTGTTAACGAACCATTCACATCCTTTGCAGTCCCGGCCAACCGGGAAGCTTTTGAGAACGCGTTGCGCAAGGTGGAGGCTGAACTCGGCCAGGAATACTCTATTATTATCGGGGGGCAAAAAATAACGAGCAGCCGCACATTATCCTCCGTAAATCCTGCCTACAAAAAACAGATCGTCGGGACGATCTATCAGGCGGATCAAGAGCTTGCCGAGCAGGCAATCCAAACGGCTGCGAAAACATTCCGCACCTGGAAGCATACGGACCCGAATGAACGTGCCCGTTATTTGTACAAAGCAGCGGCGCTCATGCGACGTCGTAAGCATGAATTCTCCGCATGGATGGTGTACGAAGCAGGCAAAACATGGCCAGAAGCGGATGCGGACACAGCCGAAGCTATTGATTTTATGGAGTTTTATGCCCGTGAGATGCAGCGTCTGAGTGAACCACAGCCGCTCACACGAATTGCAGGTGAAGATAATGAATTGAGTTATATTCCGCTTGGTGTGGGGATTGTGATTCCACCGTGGAACTTCCCGCTCGCGATTATGGCGGGCATGACTTCTGCTGCATTGGTATCCGGCAACACAGTTGTATTGAAGCCAGCCAGTTCAACTCCGGTTATTGCCGCCAAATTCATGGAGCTGCTTGCAGAAGTGGGTGTGCCGGATGGCGTAGTGAACTATTTGCCAGGACCGGGCAGTGAGGTTGGCGATTATCTGGTGGACCATGCGCTCACCCGCTTTGTCAGCTTCACAGGCTCCAGAGATGTCGGTCTGCGGATTAATGAACGTGCAGCACGCACTGCGCCGGGGCAGAAATGGATTAAACGGGTGATTGCTGAAATGGGTGGCAAGGATTCAATTGTTGTAGATAGCGACAGTGATCTGGAATTGGCTGCGGAATCGATCACGGCTTCCGCGTTCGGTTTCTCGGGACAGAAGTGCTCCGCGTGTTCCCGCGCCATTATTCATAAAGATGTATATGACGAGGTATTGCAAAAAGTGATTGAACGAACCAAGCAACTGAGCATTGGCAGTCCGCTTGAAGTCGGAAGTCAGGTAGGTCCTGTTATTGATGACAAGGCGTATGCCAAGATCACAGAATATATTGAAATAGGCAAGGGTGAAGGACGCCTTGTGCTCGGTGGTGGTACAGGGAACGAGGCAGGTTATTTCATTGAACCGACCATTATTGCCGATGTGGACCCGCAAGCACGGATTTCACAGGAAGAGATTTTTGGACCGGTGCTGGCCTTTATCAAGGCAGAATCCTTCGGGGATGCACTGGATATTGCCAATAATACCGATTATGGACTGACAGGTGCGGTGATCTCTCGCAATCGCGAACATCTGGAACAAGCCAGACGGGAATTTTTTGCGGGGAATTTATACTTTAACCGTAAATGCACAGGTGCACTGGTGGGTACACATCCATTTGGTGGATTTAACATGTCGGGAACGGATTCCAAGGCAGGGGGAAGAGACTACTTGCTGCTGTTCACCCAAGCGAAGCTGGTATCGGAGAAATATTAGTTGAAAAATGGGGTTTGGGCCCGCTGACAATCGCTTGGTTTTTATGCTATCATTTCCTGAAAATAGTCTTTGTTCGTCAGTATACTGGAGTAGCTTGAGCAGCACTTAAGGGGGGAGACGGATGTTAGGAATTCAGTTGGTGCAGGAGGGGCGTATTCGATTATCCATTACGCCGGAGATGAAGCAATCCATTCATCTGCTGACCTTATCGGGTCAGGAATTGGCTCGTTATTTGCAGGAAGCCGCGGATGAAAATCCGGTGCTTGAGCTTGAAGAAACCTCTGCCCTGCGCACCCGTCTTCCCCGACGATTGAATCAGGAGAGGTTCTCCTTTTATGATCCGCTGTTACAGATAAAAGGGGCCGAACCTACACTTGAACTTCTGTTGATATCTCAGCTTCGGTTGCAAAATCTTCCGCCTGCAATGGAGACAACAGCTGTATATTTGGCTGGCTGTGTCAACGATGATGGCTATCTGACAATGGAATTGACTGAGGTTGTATCGGCAAGAGGTGTATCGATGCAGGAAGCTGAAGCGGCCCTGGACATTCTCCAATCATTGGACCCGGCAGGTGTGGGAGCACGCAACTTGCGTGAATGTTTGTTGCTTCAGATTAGGCGTGATCCATTAGCTAACCAGCATGCGGAGCATATGGTGGAGGAAGGTCTGGAGGAGTTGGTTCGTTTCCATCCAGGCAGAGCAGGAACAAGACTGGGGATTTCGTCACAGCAGGCTCAGGCAGCCTATGATTATATTGCTGGTCTGGACCCGAAACCTTGCCGATCCATCGGGTGTATGGAACGGCCACATTATATTATTCCGGATGCTGTTGTGCAGATAAGAAATGATGAGCTTTCTTTACGGTTGAATTCAGTGAGTGTGCCGCGGGTGTCCCTGAACGAGGCCTGCTGCCGCTGGATCAGTGAGATTGATGCAGACGAGGTCTGGTCAGGCCGGGCAGCTGAGGCGAGAGCGATCATTCGCAGCGTGCGTATGCGTCGTCGAACTCTGATGCGTGTCCTGGCTGCGATCATGAGTGAACAGGAACCTTTTCTGCGCGAAGGACCTGCGGGTTTGAAGCCGCTCAATCTGGCAGTTATTGCCGAGGCCATCGGCATGCATGAGTCTACGGTGAGCCGTGCAGTCAACGGCAAATATGTTCAGACACCGTATGGAGTGTTTGAACTCAAGGCTTTTTTTGCATCAGGTCTGGAAACAACGAACGGAGAAATGGCCTCTGCGCCGGCGGTGAAGCTCCGACTGAAAGAGCTGATTCGTTCTGAACGGGCGGAACGCCCATACTCGGATAGCCAACTCACGGCATTACTCGCGAATGAAGGCATCGTTATCTCCCGTAGAACGGTTGCGAAATACAGGGAAGAGCTTCAAATTTTGCCTTCGCTTGAACGGAAGCGCTGGGGAAAATGACCCTGTGGTTCAGTCACAAAACATAACTGAGAAACAAACAACCCCCGCGAGCCGTGGTAACGGTCTGCGGGGGTTGTTCGTTCCGATTTAACAGCGATCAGAAGGTTGTTCTGTCATCGGAGTGTCAGTGTAAATATTCATTAGTAGAACTTAAACAGCTTACAACCGTTCCATATTACGCAGGAAGTGCTCACCTGCAATACCAGGAGTAGTCATCTGCTCGGGGTGCAAAATTTCTTCCAGTTCTTCCGGTGTCAGTAGACCCCGTTCCAGAATAATCTCCTGCAAGGTGTTTCCGGTCTTCAGTGCTTCCTTCACAATGGAGGCTGCCACATCATAGCCCAGATGAGGATTAAGCGCTGTAATTACACTAAAGCTCTGCTTCATGATTAATGCACAACGCTCACGGTTTGCTTCCATCTCTTCAACAGCATAACGAGTGAAGACGTCGATGCCATTATTCATGATTTTCAGCGATTGCAGCAAGTTGAACGCAATAACGGGGCCCATGACATTCAATTCGAATTGACCAGCTTCACAGGCCATGCAGATCGTATGGTCATTCCCCATAACCTGGAAGGATACCTGATTGATCACTTCCGCCATAACCGGATTCACTTTGCCCGGCATAATGGACGAACCTGGCTGACGCGGTGGAAGACGCAGCTCATTGAATCCTGCACGTGGACCGGAAGCCATCATGCGAATATCGTTACAGATTTTGGACAGACTGACAGCACATACTTTCAGTGCAGCCGACAATTCCAGATAGGCATCCGTATTCTGTGTGGCATCCACAAGATCCTCGGCCGTTTGCAAATTCAATCCTGTCACATCGGACAGATGCTCCGTTACCTTGACGATGTATTCCGGTTTGGCATTGAGGCCTGTACCTACAGCCGTCGCACCCAAGTTAATGGTGAGCAGGCGACGATTTGCGAACTCAAGACGCTCGATATCACGTCCGATCACGCGCGCATAGGCACCGAACTCTTGTCCAAGACGAATAGGCACGGCATCCTGAAGATGTGTCCGACCTACCTTGACTACATCGTTAAATTCCTGTTCTTTTTTGCGGAACGCATCCTGCAGACGTTTCATCGTATCCAGCAACGTTTCAGACAACTGATATGCAGCAATACGCAGTGCAGTTGGAATCACGTCATTGGTGGATTGGGACATGTTCACATGGTTATTTGGGTTACAGTGGAAGTAGTCACCCTTGTTCTGCAATAACAGTTCCAGTCCGCGATTGGCCAGAATTTCGTTCATATTCATATTCATGGAGGTGCCTGCACCGCCCTGAATGGAGTCAACAATAAAATGATCCAGATGATGGCCTTTCATCATTTCTTCAGCAGCCATGACGATGACATCGCCAATTTTGCGTGGTAGCATCTTCAGCTCCATATTCGTGATTGCCGCAGCCTTTTTCACCGCAGCCAGAGCTGTAATCAGCTCCCGGTGTACAGGAACGCCGGTAATCGGGAAGTTCTCTACAGCCCGAACCGTCTGTATTCCGTAATAAGCATAAGCAGGGATTTCTTTTTCGCCAATAAAATCTTTCTCCGTCCTTGTGGACATTGTAGACATTTCGTTCGCCTCCAGTGGCATCCAAAAATAGGTCAGCTCCGGCAATGCCGAAGCGCACTCAGTATATCATTTAAGCAAAATGGATGCCAAGCTAAATCATTTCACCCTTCTTGCCGATAAATAATTTAAATTAAGGATATCACTTTGGCAGATTAAAGGTTCAGTTAGTTAAAACTCGTCTTATCAATTATGCTCCACTTCGTGGAGAAGTCATGCATGAAGAAGAAGATGGGTGGTGGATTTGTCGTTTTCAGTGATCTAAATCACATGTTATTTGGTTATCTATTGGTAAAATAGGAAAAAAGGACTATGAGGTGTGAATATGAAATGGACTTTAGGCGCAAAAACCGTCGCAGGTTTGGTACTGATTTCACTGATTACGTACGGAACTAGCGGCTTTTTTATATTTTTCCTTCAGGACTGGCTCTCGTTCTCCATGCCAAGCTGGCTGTATATCTCTATCGTACTCATCATGGGCGTATGCTGGAATGCCATCCTAGGCTGGTTTGCCTCCCGGTGGTTGACTCGTCCAATTGTACATTTGTCCCGTGCGGCACAACAAATCTCGTCGGGGGATTTGACGGCCGAAGTTCCTGAGCGGCGCACACAGGATGAAATTACTGTATTATATGATGCTTTTCGCGTAATGGTTTTCAATCTGAGAAGTATTGTAAACGATATTACAGATAGTACACGTACAACCTCACAGAACGCCCAGTCACTTAGTGAAGCAATCGCCCAGGCAGCCGAGCAGATCGAGATGATGTCTGATGCGGTCGATCATATTGCTGTGGGTGTGGAAGAGCAGAAGATGACTTCACATCAGTCGTTGATTACAGCGGATGAGATGTTGAACGATTTCCAGCGTATGCACAGTCAGTCGATCGGCATGACAGAGATGTCCGGCCAGATGGAACGTTCGGTAGATCATACGAAGCAAACCTTCTCTTCTTTGATGAAAGGAATGGACGAGCTGACGGAGTCCCACAATCGTTCGCGTGACATTATGGTGCTGCTTGAGAAGGAGGCCTCGGATATTGAAGCCATCACTCAGTCCGTCAAAAACATTGCAGAGGAAACAGGGCTGCTTGCCCTGAATGCTTCCATTGAGGCTGCGCGTGCGGGAGAAGAGGGATCGGGTTTTGCTGTCGTGGCTCAGCAAATTCGCAAGCTGGCAGACGAGAGCAAACAATCGGTGCATCGGATTAATGAGCTGATTAGCCGCGTACAGCAGCGGATCAAGGATACAGCTCAACTGATTCATGAACAGCACGGCTTGGTTGTTAACGAATCCGAGCGAACGGTCTCGGTTGATCAGACGTTGCAGGAGCTTACAGGTACGGTAGAAGTGTTTATGAAGGGTGCTCATGAAATCGGATCCAAAATTGGAGAACAGACCAGTCGTGTGGAACAGACGCATGGTCACGTGAAAAAGATTCAGGGGAAAGCCGGATCGTTCTCGGATGAGGCGAGACGGATTATGGATGCGGCACATGAAGAGACAGCAATCATGCAGGAAATTTCGTCCTCGGCTGAAGAGCTGAGACAGTTAACAGATCGATTAATGGACAAAACGAAAGCATTTCGGATGCAGCCTTGAGCTGTTTCCGGGGTGTTTTTTTGCTTATTATGGTTAAAGCCGAACGTTCTTTCGTAAAAACTGAAATATGTAAAGATTTTTTTATGAAACATTAACAAATTCGCAACGCTTGGGCGATAAATGAAGATATAATGGTAGTATTCCACTACAGATTAAGGAGCCCAGCATATTGAAAACTTGGACAGGTATCCTGCTGATGATTATTTTGGCGGTAGCTACGATTAGTACAACTTCGTCTGCCAGAACCATGAATGAATCGCAAAAACAGCTTAACATAGATGATCAATCCAGCCAGACCTCAGCGGTCGTGGCCTCCAATATAGAAACAATGAATGAAGCGGCGTATACAACGAAGGAATCGATCCCTGTTAAGGGAGAATACGTTTCGGTTGCTCCGGAAAATGAGAACGTAAGACTATACCCCATGAAAGTCGAAGGGTCAGGTTATATATATAACGGAATGGTGCTAGAAGTGAACGGCAAAACACGAGAATTCAGCAAATGGCAGGGAGAAGGCGGATCCTACAAACCCGAAGTGCACGAATTGGATCTGAATGGAGATGGCAAGAAGGAGATTGTTGTGTTGTTTACAGCAGGTCATGGAACAGGCATTTATCTGGGTGAGGCACATATTATCGATCCAGAGACGCTGGAAGAGATGAAGATGCAATCACTGGATGAGATTGTGAAGCAGCATGTGAATTCGAAAGTCAGTGTTACGCCAGGGCAGGTGACGATCAACGTTACCGTTGATGGTGTTCATGCAGAGCCCTCTCTGATGGAGGAAGACACAAGCGAGGGAGTGTATAACGAGGAACTCAAGTTCGGCGGTGTTGTTTATTACAGTGTGGAGAACGGCAAGTTGGTTGTGTCGGCATCCGGTGCATATGGTATGGGTTTATATGACGGTGATCTGAACTTTGCCTATGACTTTAAGGATGGCGAGTGGCAAGCAGTGGATTTGGGGTACAGCACGGAAGAGTATGAGGATGAGTACTATGAATCTTTTGATTGAATCGAGTAATTAGAAAAGAGCGGAATTGCGGGCAGCTATGACAAAAAAAATATCCCCACTGTCTTAATGACACTGGGAAACGAGTGAGGCTGAAAAAAATGATATACCTTTAGCCTCGCTTTGTGCTATCCAAAATCACATTATATTCCGGGGATTTTCCATGAAATGGTTGACACAAACACTTTAGTCGTTTAAATGTATAAAGGATGGAACTTATCTATTTCATAGTTTCACTTTCAGGAGGGATCATTAATGAAGAAGAAGGTCGTATTGGGTTTAATGGTGGCTACACTAACACTCGGCATCGGCACTGGGGCACTTGCAGCAACGGGTCTGGAACCGATCAAAGCGTATTTGAACAGCAAGATATCTTTGAAATTAAATGGGACAACGGTAACAGCCAAAGATGCCAATGGCAAAACGGTATTGCCGATTACTTACAACGGAACGACCTATTTGCCAGTGCGTGCAGTCGGCACGCTGCTCGGTACGGAAATTATGTATGACAGCGCAACATCATCCGTTAACATTGGCAGCAGTAATGGATCTACACCACCATCCGAAACCAGCAAGCTGACATTAAGCTCGCTCGGAACTACAGCCTTGGGGACCTCGGATTGGCATACCAAGGATCCGGCCGAAACGGCGTACAAAGGCAAAGATTACAAAGATGTATACCTGCATACCGACACAGCCAAGCAAGGCAAGAGCTTCCAAGTCATGACCCAGAAAAAGTATGCCAAGCTGCATCTCGATCTGGCTGTTCTTGGCGGTTCACAGAAGCTTGAGATTATGGACGAGAACAATACAACGCTCAAGACAGTATCGCTTGCCCCTGAAGACGGTTTGATTGGGGTAGAAGTGGATGTTGCAGACACGGATTTCATCTTTGTTGAAATCGTTGATGAGGCCCCGGGCTCCTCTCTGTTTGTTCCATTGACGACCTCATATTTAACCAAAAAATAAATGAGATATTAAAAACGATTATCGCCTATGCATCGCCGGACGGTTATTCCGAACTGGCATAGCGATAATCGTTTTTTTTGTTCTTTTGGGACGTATGATCTGGTTAGCGAATTACGGTATCGAGCGGTTTGAGATTCGCTTCAATCTCTGCACGGCGACCTTCAAGGAATGGAGGCAATGCCAGGGACTCTCCAAGATAAGCCAGTTCTTCATCCGTGTCGAAGCCGGGACCATCGGTTGCCAGCTCGAACAGAATGCCATTAGCTTCACGGAAGTACAGGGAGCGGAAGTAGAAACGGTCTACGAAACCGGAATTCGGGAATCGGAAATTATGAACCCGTTCTACCCATTGTTTCAGTTCTTCTTCATTATCGACGCGGAAGGCAACATGGTGCACACTGCCTCGTCCAGGGCGTTCTTGGGTAAGGTCATTTCGTTCTTCGACATGCACCTCGGAGCCGCTGCCACCTTCACCGGATTCGAAGACGAGTACATCGGGTTGGCCTGCAACAAAAGCAGGATAGGTCCCTTTTTGACGGAAGCCGAGCAGATCGGTAAGAACTGGAGCGGTAAGGGAGGCAGCCTTAACCGTAAGATGGATTGGACCTAAGCCCACAATACCATACTCGGCAGGCACAGGGCTCTGATCCCAAGGTTTACCCCCTGCAACACCTGTATTATGTTCATCAGAAACCAGAATCAGACGTTGTCCTTCAAAGTCCGTAAACGAGAGAGTAGCGCGCCCCCCACGTTCGGTGATTTCTCCATGAGGAACATCGAATTCGTCAAAACGCTGTTGCCAGTACGCAAGGGCTGCATCGCTAGGAACACGAAGTGACGTTGCTGAGATACTGTTCACGCCTTCGCGTGTCTGTCCGGCCATTGGAATTTCAAAGAAGGTAAGTTCAGTACCGGGATTCCCTTTTTCATCTCCATAGAAGAGGTGGTAGACTGAAACATCATCCTGGTTGACTGTTTTTTTGATCAATCGCAATCCCATGACGTTGGTGTAGAACCGATAATTCTCAGCGGCGTGTGCAGTCAGTGCAGATACATGGTGAAGTCCTTTGATTTGCATTATAAATTCCTCCTGGTTATATATGTTCAACTAATGAGTATTTACACTGGCACTCCGATGACAGAACAACCTTCCGATCGCTGTTATCCCCAGATTTTTTGATTCCTCTTTTCAAAGGGGAAAATCCGGGGATAAAGGCGAACGCTTCGCTTCTTCAGTTTATTTCTGTCCTCTCCGTTATCGTGTAAATGTTTAGAAGAACATATATGCTGTTTTATAATATTTCCGTTAAGAAAGTTACTAACTTTTAGTGTGTTTTGTTGTTGAATTTATCTTAACATAAAGATATTTAAAATACAATCCTAATTTAGAATTCCATCTGGACAGTCTGCTCATTCAATGCCAAAATGAAAAAGTTAACATTAAAGAGATATATTGTGTTTCTGTAATGAGAAGGAGAGAAGAGGCGCATGGCTTATCCTCAGTGGTTAGACCCTTATGATGCAGAACCGTTTATGCTGTTTTCCACTTCGCACCTATGGGCGATTAGCCTTATTGCTGCATTAATTATATTGATGTTCCTGTTTCGGAATTGGCTGTGTTCATTGTCATCCAATATACGCCGTACCATTCGAATGACGATGGCATGTGTCATGTTTGGCTGTGAAATTGTGCTTCAGCTCTGGTATGTATATGGGGATGTGTGGAGTCTGCAAACTTCATTGCCACTGGAGCTATGCAGTCTGTCACTATTGTTATCGGCGCTGCTATTATTGACACGCAGCCGATTGCTGCATTCTGCATTGCTGTTCGCAGGAATAGCAGGAGCCTTGATGGCAATCGTAACGCCTAATCTCGGTTATGCTTATGCACATTTTCGTTTCATTCAATTTTTTACGGCTCACGCTTGTATTATTCTGGCGTTGCTCTATATGACTTGGGTGGAACAGCTTCGTCCAAGCTGGAGATCTGTGTTGGGTTCAATGATATTTGTGAATGTGGCTGCGTTGGTCGTATATGGTGTGGACGTCCTGCTTGATGCCAATTATATGTTCCTGAGACACAAACCCGATACGCCGTCAGTGCTCGACATGTTGGGCCCTTATCCCTTGTACATTCTTGGGGAAGAGGTGTTGGCCGTAGTGATGTTCTCCCTGATGTACATCCTGCTCTTTGCCATTCCGGAGCGGCTGAATAATCGAGTGAAGAGAGGAAAGAGTTCTGCGCTCTAGTTAAAATTTCATCCAAAAACCAATGGGTAAGCAACGGAGTCTGTTCTTCGTTCTTCTATAAAGTTATATTTCAAACCAAACATCCCGCAGCAGTCTGGATATTCAGACCGTTTGCGGGATGTTTGGCTGTTAACTTTACAGGGATATGTTTCTAATTTTTATCCACGAAGCAAAGATTCCGCTCCATCCACGTAGATCCGGGTACCGGTCACATGGGAAGATTCATCGGAAGCGAGGAAGAGCACCAGATTGGCCACCTGCTTCGACGTTCCGGGTTCACCTTTGAGCGGGTGTTCGTGGCCTTCCGGAAATTTAACCGGGATTTGTACTTCTTTCAGATCGACCGAAGGATAGGTATTGTCATCGATGTTTGTGTCTATGGCTCCTGGGCAGACAGCGTTGACACGAATCTTGTAACGGGCCAGTTCCAATGCAGCCATCTTTGTAAAAGCCGTCTGACCTGCTTTACTGGAAGCGTATGCAGAGAACCCTATGCCAGAGAATACACGGTTACCGTTAATGGAACTCGTAATAATAATGCTTCCTCCGCGGTCTTTCAAATGGGGTATGGCGTACTTCACAGTTGCGAACGTACCGCGCATATTGATGCCCATCGTCTGATCCCAGTCCTCAGGTTCCATCGTTTCAATGGGAGCCATTGTGCCGTTGATGCCTGCATTGGCAAATACAATATCGAGCTGTCCAGATTGCTCTGCCACCTGATTGATTGCTTTCTGCACATTGTCCGGTTTGGATATATCACATTCAATGACGTGGGCTTCTCCGCCTGTATTCTCAATCGTCTGTTTGGTTTTCTCTGCATTCTCCGGGGTCCGGTCCAGCATGAACACTTTGGCCCCATGCTCAGCAAAACGAATAGCTGTTGCCTGACCAATTCCTGAGCCACCTCCGGTTACAATCGCAACTTTCCCTTGCAAACGTTGTTCAGTCACCCTGATCCCTCCGTTTCGTATGGATTGTCAGTATACTCTCTATCTCTACATACCCGACTAAAGAGTGATGAATCATATGCCAATACAAAAAAACAGGACCGTTACACGGCCCTGTATCAGTAATTTAGATATCATGATGATCTGATTGCTGCAAAGTTACTTATGTTTCTTCCAGTCCATCGAACTGTTGTTCAACAGGTACTCAAAATCATTATCTTTCCGCTTCTGTTCAGCTTTACGAACTTCTTCCGCCTGCAGGCGCTCTTGCTCTTTGCGGTCAGCCTCGGCAGCCTTGGCTTCATCAGCCTGAGCTTTCAGTTTCTCTAGCACATCACTGCTCAGCAGATCCTTTAGTGTGGTCGGTTTATCCTGTGCTGCTTTGGGAGCAGGGGTGTGTTTTTTGGATTTTGCCATGGAATAATCTCCTCTCAAAAACATGAATCAACTTCCATTATCGTTTAGTATTCATATTATATCAGGTTCACTGAACCCATTCCATGAAACTGCGGAACAAAAGCAGGATATAGGGGGGGACGTGACGAATGAAAACGGGTATAAATTCATATATTATTACCGATACTGCGACTATTCCCTGGAGAAAGGAGTCGTTGTTCGTGGAAGTAAACCGTAGTTTACTGAGAGGGCTTGCATGGGGTGTTGCTTTCAGCTGTCCGCTATGGATTGCGATCATCGGTTGGTTGCGTTTGATGGGATGGATGTATTGAGATCAGCGGGTTGCAGAGCTGCTGCATATAGAGTTGTGCCAGAAGAAGGCATTTTTTATAAAGTTATTTATGTAAACGTTAACATTGAATAAAGCTCTGCCTTGCGTGAACACGCAGGACAGAGCTTTTGTTTGTCTTACAGGTTGTGAATCAAGATGGATAACTATAATCCGTTCGAAAGGTAAGGTTACGGCATTTTTACCGGTTCTGGATATTCCAGACCGTGAGTGTCGACAGTGACTTTTTTCATGACCTGATCGGTAACTGGTTTGTCTTGTTCGCCTATTTGTTGAGCCGCAATGCCGTCAACGACGTCCATGCCATCTGTCACTTTGCCAAAGGTGGCATACGCGTTATCCAGGTAATCAGCATCCGCTAACATGATGAAAAACTGGGAGCCTGCGGAATCCAAATTATCAGATTTACGCGCCATGGAGATCACCCCACGCGTATGATTCAGATGGTTTTTGTGACCATTAGATGTAAACTCACCTTTAATTGTATATCCTGGGCCGCCCGAACCATCGCCGTTTGGATCACCACCCTGAATCATGAAGCCTGGGATGACACGGTGAAAGATCAGACCGTCATAGAAACCCTTATTCGCCAATGAGATGAAATTGTACACGGTATTGGGCGCAATTTCGGGATATAGCTCAATGACGATTTTCTGACCGTCTTGCATTTCAATTGTGGCCACTGGATTTGGCCCTTCGGGTGCAGCTGGGACTGGTGTTTCCGTCGCACTGCTTGAAGGGCGTCCACAACCACTAATGACGATAAGCAGCATCGCTAGAACCAGCGACACAGCTGTTGTTTTTTTCCACCGAAAAGACATGAGAACGTTCCCCCTTGCATCTCTGCATAATATGTTTAGTCAGAATTATTTTCGGATAATCCCTCAACTATCATACCGTTTTTGCGGACAAGATGGCAATGCAAGGCAGGATATTATGGACGATAAGGGATGGTGTAAATGCTTACAGAGGTGTAAAATAAGGAAAATGCTTCCGCAGTCAGGGACGTACGGGTCTGTTCCGTCCGCTCCAATACACGGCAGTCCCGGCGTCAGTAACGGAAAGGGCGTGCGGGTATATGGACTTCTCGTGGAAGCGTAATCTGGTGATTTTGTGGATTGGTGTGTTTTTCTGCAGCACCGCTTATTCAATCTCCATCCCATTTCTGCCTTTGTTTCTGAGTGGCGATCTGGGTGTTCGTAATCACCTTGAGTTCTGGTCAGGGCTTGCCTTTGGCATCACATTTCTGGCAAGTGCGCTGGTGTCTCCCTTCTGGGGATCACTGGCTGACAAATACGGGCGCAAGCCAATGCTGATCCGGTCGGGATACAGCCTTGCGGTTTTGTATTTGATCAATTATTTTGTGCAGGACCCCTATTCGCTAATTGTGGTTCGTTTGTTTCAGGGGTTGCTCGCGGGGTTTGTTCCGGCGGCGATTGCACTCGTCGGTACCAACACACCGGAAGAGAAGACAGGGTATGCACTCGGTATCATGTCTACGGCCGGGGCAACAGGAGGTATTATCGGTCCATTAATTGGTGGGGTCGTAAGCCACTATTATGGGAACCGGAATGCGTTTTTATTTTCCAGCATCGTAGTATTGATCTCGGCGTTGATCGCAACCTTCTGGGTCAAAGAAGAGAACTTCAACCGGAACAAGGCACGTTCTCATGTGATGGATGACATCCGTGAAGCCAGGGCCAATCGATTGTTTATTACGGTGCTTGGCATGATGGGCATATGTACCTTCTCCGTGATGATTCTGGAGCCATTATTGACCGTATACGTGATGGAAATGGGCATTCAGCCCGATCGTGCTTCTCTCAGCTCGGGCATTATTTTCTCTGCGGTTGGTGTAGCTACGGTCATTATGGCGCCACGCTGGGGTAAGATCGGTTCGCGAATCGGGTATGGCAAAGTATTGATCATTGGCCTCGTTGGTGGGGCAATTGGAAACCTCCTGCAGTTTTTCACTACAGGTTATATTGGATTCGGCATACTGCGTTTTGTGTATGGATTGTTCTTTGCTGCGGTGTTCCCGGCGATTAATGCGATGATTGTACAAGTGACTGAACCTGGCTTCCGGGGAAGAGCATTCAGCCTGAATCAGTCGGCTTCCCAGATCGGTACGATGGCCGGGCCGATTATCGGTGGTGTTCTGGGTGGCTGGTTGCCGATTCGCTGGATTTTTATCATCAATGGAGTTGCGCTGCTGATTACCGCCGTTGTGGCGAAGTGGTCCCGACTGGAGCAGAAGTTGCCGGGATCGGGCAAACCTTTGGCGAAGTAATCAAGAACGTGAAAACGGTAAATGGCTAATCGGATAGAAGAGAGAGGGATGGTACCGTACGGATACGGTAGCCATCTCTTTTTCAGGATACAGTCTATATTATTAGGAAAATTAAAGAAAAAAGAAACCTCTCAGCAAAGAGGTTTCCTATATCCTTAATGAATCTGTAATGCGTTCCTACTCACCCGAGGATGAATCTTTTCGGCGAACTTCAACGTTCTCCTTCGGAATTGCATGTTCAACAGCATCAAGCTGATCTTCATCCGTTAGGGCTTCCGGAAAGGAATCTTCCGTGAACAATCCAAAATTCGGATCAATATCCCGTTCGGTTACCAAATTATCGGGCTCATGTACTTGTCGCTTGTGATCATCTTTCATTATGTCTGCACCTCCTAATTCAGGCTGTGACAAGAGGATTAACGCCGTGGTGGAATATCGTCCTCCGGTTTTGCATCTGCCCCAGCGCCGTTTAGCAGGTCCGTCCCGTGAAGAGCATTGGGGTCGGGTGCGGCAGGATCAACCGGACTATTCGGTTGGATAAGATCAGCATCAGGTACGGATTCGAGTGAAGGCTCCGCTGTCCGTGACTCCAACTCCGGTTCTTCTGTAGCCGTTACAAGGGGCAGATTTACTGTATTATCAGTATCGATACGTTTTCCCGTAACTTCATCAAAAGTGTCTATGTCACCTTGAGGGACTTCGGTTTCTAGTGGAATATCACGGGACCTTTGATAACGGTCGTAGTAGCGTTCGCTTTCTTCATTGCTAATCGGTCTGTCTGACATAAGTAGCACTCCCTTTTAGTGGATTACATTTAATGGTTGTTTATTTAATTGAGCAGTTATCTTGAAAAGGTTCTTATTCGTAGTTACCCAAAGGGTTAACGTTGTAATCTCGCACCCATTATGATTCCCTTATGTTTCCCAAATATGAATATAAGATGAAAGTGAACAATGTACGGATTACAGAGTCAACTTATATGCTTTAAAATTTGGGGAATACATATTTGACCAGAAAGTACAGAAATCCAAAGAAAATAATGATATAAGCCGCATATTTGATAAACGTGGAAGCGACCATACTTGAATCCGATTTGTGTTGGACATCCTTATGTTCTACCTCTACCGTTCTGTGTGGCTCATTCATTTGAATCACTCCTCAATGGTAAGTGTTTGCTTTGAGGAACATTACACCCGGAAGGGACGATTGAATCGCAGAGATCAGTTTTACAGCTTTTCATCTTTGGCCTATGATATGATGAAACATGGATATATGAGGGAGGGATTCCAATTGGATTGGTATACGCTGGGAAATATGATCACTCACATCCGAATCGGGCAAAAAGCGTCTACGCCCGGGTTTTCCCGTACCGTTATACGTCGTCCGGACGGGCTGTTCTGGGTAGGCGGGATATGGTCAGGACAGATTGTACAGTTGCGGGATTATCTTTTCTCGGATATATGGACGATCTATGACGATGAGGAAACAGAGCAGTGGTTGGAATATCGTACGAAGATTGAACAGAAAGAGCGCGAAATGATTGAGAACCAGTTCGAAGACCTGCGCGGATAATGGAGAAAACACTCGGAATCTATCAATAAAATGGAAATAAAACTATAAATCTACTAAAATGTGAATTTTCATTTTCCTACAAGAAGGTGACACGTTAAACTGTGGCGAAATGATAAATGAGAGAACTTGAGGATAGAGAAAATAAGAACTTTGAGGTGCTGTGAATGAAAAATGTGCCCAAAGCTATCATCATCTTATGGATAAGTATGTTGAATATTCTCTGCTTGCCGCATGACTTCGTCTCAGCGACTGCAGGAGAGGTTGACAGACCTGTATCCATTACGGGATGGGAAGTAAAATGGGGGAACGTACACGATCAGGGATTCATCAGTGAGGTTCAAGGTTCGGAGGAGATCTGGGAGAAGCAAGGTGCAGAAAAGCTGGAATATAGCAGCGTAGAAGCCCCTTCAGGTTCAATGTGGACTCGCGTGACCATTCCTAAAATAAACGAAGATAGCTCGGCAATCCGTTTTGAGAATATTAAAGGGAACCACATTGTGATCTATCTGGACGATCGTAAGGTGTATGAGAATTATCATTACAATTATGATAACAACGCTGTGTTGTTACCCTTATCGAGTGAGAATTCAGGTGGGAAACTGTATATATGGTCCGAGAATGAAAAAGGCAGACTTGGCATCTACGGAACGGTTCAGGTTGGGCCTTATGCTACATTACAGGAAAAGTATATTCACAATGGACTGCTTGATGTGATATTGGGAGCGACCTTTGTATTCACGGCTCTAACGATGCTAAGTTGCACATTTTTCCTGGGCAAATTCCATAAAGGGTTGTGGATTTCGTTATGTATCGTGATGGGTTCAATCGGAACGATGATTATCACCTATTCACAGTTTTTATATACGTTCTACCAGGTTTACGGTAATCTCTATTCCATATTGTTTGACCTGGCTATGCTGATGGGCATGCCTGCACTCTGTTATTTTTTTGAACAAATTATCGGACCAGGACGTTATGGCATCTTTACGAAACTAAGAAAATTTCAATTCATCTATTCTGTAGTAGCTGTGGCTGCCCTGTTGATTGATTTTATTTCGGGCGGTCAATGGGACATGCTCTACAGTTTGTTGGTTCAGAACGTGATTGGATTCGTTCTCGTAATCCTGTTGAGCATCTTGATGATCGGCACCATCTCCAAAGCGTTTCAACGGAGCCGGGAAGCTCTTTTGCTAGCTACGGGATTCGGCACATTTGCCTTAATCAGTGTTGCTGAACTACTGTGGTATTACCAGCGTAATGGAACATATCATCTGATATGGTGGAAATGGTCCATGGTTGCTTTTATTATCTCACTTATTGCCATACTGGGAAGCCGATTTGCTGAAAAACATACCAAAGTGCTTGAATACTCGAAAGAGTTGGAATTGTTCAATAATGAATTGCAGCGATCCGAGAAAATGGAAATCATTAGCGAACTGGCGGCGTCGGTTGCTCATGAGGTTCGTAATCCGCTGCAGGTGACACGAGGATTCCTTCAGCTCATGACAGAGCAGGAAGACAACAAAAACAAGGGGTATGTGCGGATTGCTCTGGAGGAGCTTGATCGCGCTTCCGGCATTATTACCGACTTCCTAACGTTTGCCAAACCGGAGTTCGATCATATTGTCTCTCTGAATATCGCGGATGAATTTAATCATATCGAAGGTATTCTTGTACCGATGGCTAATCTGGAAGGTGGCAAAATAACAACTGACATTCCGCCAGATCTATGGATTAGAGGGAACTCTTCCAAGTTCAAACAGGCTTTTATTAATATTATTAAGAACAGTATTGAAGCTTTGCAAGGACAGGGTCAGATTGATATTTGGGCTTATGCCCAGGATGGGATCATCAAGGTACATGTTAGAGATAACGGCGAGGGCATGGATGAGGAAGCGCTGGTCCGGCTGGGGGAGCCTTATTTCTCAAACAAAATTAAGGGGACTGGCCTCGGCATGATGGTTACCTTCCGAATCGTTGAAGCCATGCATGGTCAGATCAGCTTTACAAGCACAAAAGGGGTAGGAACAGAAGCCGTTGTATCTTTTGCCGCGTTCGTCGAATGACGAGCGGCAGAAGTGTACAATTGGCTTTTTTGTTCGCTACCCCTTGTGTCGTTCAATCACATATACAATCTAATCCGTTTAGCTTCTCCACGGTCCGCAATTTACATCATAATCCACTTTGGATGGATTGGGCGGAATCACAAGAACGTAGTCGTTCTGTTGTTCTTCAACGGTACGGACTTGAATGTGTTCCGGAATATCAATGCCAAATGCTTCACGAAGCGCTTGCTTCGGGTTGGAGTGCAGTTGTTGTCTGAAGTTCTCATCGGTCCAGGCCTTTTCAATAATATCCTCGTGCAACGTTTTCTCTGATACCATCATCGTCAACATTCCCTTCATATTTAAAATTCAACTGTACCAGCTCTTCTTTTGTGATTAGGACAAATGTTGTTTCTCGCTGATCCAGTAATGAAACCCGCCTTGAAAAAGCATTTTTTTGTGTTGTTCAATGTCCTGAACAGTTTGTCCCAGAATGCCGCATAAGTAAGAATTAAACGCTTCGAGATGCGAAATCCCCGAGTTAGAAGATGTTAGTCTGATGTTATATTGTTGAGCAATGTCTACATAGGAGTTCATGAATTGAGTGTTGTATACATTATCATGTACACGTTCGCTTACAGGATGAGCCGGGTAGTTGTGTTCCAGTGCTGCGGATATGTGAGAGAGGAAGCTGTTGTAATTTCCATGCACAGCATCTTGTTTGGTGTCTGTGAAGTCATCTGTCATCTGGAGAGTCATCAGAGCAATGTTGACGGCAGAACATATCGGAGTAATGCGATGCTTCTGTTCCAAAAGAAGCAGTGAGCCAGCAGCTCCAAGCTGAAGTGGGGCGGCTTTTTGGGCGATTAATAGCGGGCTTCTCTTGAAATAATCAATGGAGTTTTCACCGGTGACGCTCATGGCCCAATCCTCCACATACTGTCTGAAATACGTCCAGAACGGGGAAGAAAGGCTGAATAGCTCTGAATAGGCACAGATCGCATCCACGTAGTAAAGATTACCCAGTGATAATTTCAGTGTCACATCTTCTGGCTGTTCGTCCATAACTTCATCCTGATTCAGAAAATATAGCATATGCAGGAGACAGGCAGTACTCAGTTTGTGTGCCTTTTCTGGAGGTAGACCATCCGACAGTTGCATCCACAATGGAATAATGTAGCCAATGTAGCTGTGACCCGAATCTCGTAACAAAGGATTGACCAAATGAAGTTGTTCTAGTCCATGTTCTGACATTGGTTCAGGGTATTTCTGTACCAGCTGCTCTGCTGCAGCGAACACCACCTCCACATCGGATCTAAACGGATCAAACCATTCTCTCCGCATCGTTTGGTTACGCCCTTCCCATAATAAAGTAATTAAGGACTATTCAACTAGATCATGAAGTTACTTTCAGTATACCGGAAATGAATTGAAAAAAATAGGAGGTTTTGTGATGAATTGTGAAAAAAACAATGACATTTTGTATTTTTATGGCATAAAAAAGCGGAAGTTAGGCTCAAACTAAGAGAGCACAGGATTTTGACATATGAAAGGAAGAAGCGAAATGAAATACAGATGGAAAAAATGGATGGCAGCCGGACTGGCAGCCGTATTTATAACAGCATCAACCGGATATACGGCATCCGCTGATCCTAATGGATCTGTTGAAGATCAAGTTGTGACACCATCCTCCTCCACAAACCAGACCAAGCCATGCATGCAAGCAGGTCATGGCCTGTTTATGATTGGAGAGACCGCAGATCTGCTCGGTATTGGGCTCCGCGATTTAAAGGAACAGATGGAGCTTGGCAAGACGTTGACTCAGATTGCCAAAGAACGCAAGGGACTTAGTGAAGCACAATTGTTGGAGAAGTTGAAGCCTTCGCTCTCTCAACGATTGGATAAAGCAGCAGAAGAAGGCTGTCTCACGAAAGAGCAGGCAGCAGCAGCCAAAGCAGGTATGGATACCAAGCTGAAGAAGGTAATCAACACACCACTGCGGGAGTTAAGACGTGAGTTCGCACACCATGGCAACAGACGTCCGATGATGGACAAGGGGGCTATTGCCCGCTTTATTGGCATCACTCCCGAGCAGCTCCATCAGCAGCTTCAGAGTGGGAAATCACTGGCTGAGATTGCTCAGGCAAAAGGCATCAGTGAAACGCAACTGGTAGACAAGCTGAAGGAGCAGTTGACGGGTGACCTGAAAAGGTTCGTTAACCAGAAGGGCAATGCACATCAAGCTCCTGGTCCTCACGAACCTGTACCCGGACGATCCGCTTCTACAGAAGTGAAGTGAAAAAGAGCGTCTTCCACGTAGGGAGACGCTTCTTCTATATTCAACTAGGATTAGCTGGTTTCCGGACTGCGATTTGTGCTGGCTGACGGATTGCGCTCGGGTGAACTTGTTCTGCCCACAGAAACAGCATCATGCAAACGGGGACCTAGGCGTTTTTTTCGTTGTAATCCGATGGTGAAGCGAGAACCAGGAAGCTGGGAAAGTCCCCAGCTAATTGCAAGAGATGTTGCCACGGTGACAAGAAACGAAAGCAGTGTAACCGGTAGATGCCATCCGGTTAGTGTAAGTGGCCGGGTAATATACGCGATGCAGTAGATAACCAGTGCATGAACCAGATAGCCACCGAAAGAATATCGGCCAATCCACGTCAGGAGACGCTGAAATGGTGTATCTTTGCCTCGCAGCAGTACGAGGAACCCATAGAACATGAACATCTGAGCTATGATGATGATGAATGTCGTGGGCTTCAGATAGGTCGAGATATTCAGGTTAACGACATCCCCTGATCCCCGCAGCACGTCATATCCAAGCCAGATAAACATTCCTATAAACAGACAGACCATCCAGGGTAATACCTTTGCGGTCCAACTCCTCCAGCTATCCACTGACCAGGCACAGACAGCGCCCAGCAAAAAGTAAAACCAGTACATAACCCATGAATAGGAGCGATATTGCAGCAAACCCGACCAGGGTTGGGGTAAGGAAGCTGTCCACCCGCCCATATCGTAGTAGGACCATTTCACAAGCAAAGTGTATAATGCCATCCCAATGAGAATCAGCGTGATGACGGATTGCATTGGGGTGAAGCGTGTAACTTTTTCAATACGTCTCTGAATGAACTTTGCTCCCGCAAGAAACAGAGGAAACAGAATATAGAACTGAAACACCATAATCACAAACCACAGATGATATCCCGTCTGGGGGAGGAACAGTTCACGAACAAGACTCCGGAAGTCCGGAATACCGGAAAGCCAGAAATTGGGGGTGAATATCCGGACAAACAACCAATAGATGAACGTCCATACCACAAAGGGCACATAGATATCTCCAAACCGTTTACGGATAAACCGGGGGTAATCCGGTTTGGTGTGATTATGATGATAGAACAGCATTACACCAGACAAAAAGACGAATGTGGGCGTACCAAAACGAGTCAGATGATAAATCATGGTCAGCATGACGGAATCAGGTTGTTCAATATCGGTGCGATATATATATTCCGCGATGTTATGCTGCATTACAATGGCGAGAAATGCAAGGCCGCGCAGTTGTGTCCATTCCACGATTCGCGGTTTATTCACGTGTATTCCTCCTTCGTGTAACCGGAATTCATCATTTAAGGGTACCTGCTGAACATTAAGGCTGCATTAAATGGGGAAAATAGGTATAAAAAAAGACGGCCGCAGCCGTCTTTTGAATCAAAATATGATTGCTATACTTGCTTCTTTTTGTTTTCATTCAATTTAGTTTAAGTTTTGTACTTTGGTTGATTCGTCCTCTGAAGATTTGGCATCTTCCTCAAACAAATTCTGAATATATGCTTGGAGTTTCGGTTTATTAACACCGAGTACCTGGGCAGATCCTGCAAGCTCATTGGTTAGCAACTTGTTAGGAGGGATCTGCTGTTTATCGATTTCATTTACGTTAATATCGAATCCAAGCGAAGCCAATTTTAACATTTGTGTTGGACTGAGGTCTGTCTCGATATATGGAGCAACGGCTTCCAATATTTCAGGAATTTTGAAGAGCGAAGTCGTACTTTGCATCTTCTTGGCCAGTTCAGTCATGAAAATCCGCTGCCGTTCGGTACGCGTAAAGTCTGATGTGGCATCGTGCCGGAATCGGACATATTGGAGGGCCGTCTTGCCGTCCATATGCTGAAGTCCTTTTTTGAGGTCAATATCGTACATATGTTTATCTGCTTTGCTGGTATAATACATATCTTTCTCCACATCAATATCGATCCCGTCCAAAGCATCAACTAGCGCCATGAATCCGATAAAATCGGTGTACACGTAGTGTTGAATAGGGATGCCGAGCAAGTCACCGACCGTTTGTTTGGTTAATTCCGCTCCGCCGTAAGAGAAGGCTGCGTTGAGTCTGCTCTTGCCATGTCCCGGAATGTCAACATATGTATCCCGCAGAACAGAGAAGAGATGGGCTTTCTTGGATACCGGATCAATGGAAGCGACCATGACCGAATCTGAACGGCCGGCATCATCCCCTCTGGTGTCACCTCCAAGCAGCAAAATGTTAACTCGTTCCTTCCCTTCCCATTTGGGAACAGGAGTGGTTGGGGTGTCCGTATTTTGGTTTGCGTCAGAAGAGGAGGTCTCGGAAGCGGTTGAGATGCTATTGGCAAAATGAACGATCGAGTATCCGTAATATACAATGACACCGGCTAAGGCAAGTGCCAGGGTTAGGGATGTTCCCCATAACCATTTCTTAAGCATAATCTTCACCTTTCTATGAATGAACTATTATGTAACCCAAACTAGTTTAACAAAAAGTAAGAGAAATGTCCTCTTTGATTTCGAAAGTTCGGTTACCAGGCGACATGTTTGACAAATAGTTAGTGTATATTTATTATGTAAAAAATAATCGTGTTTTGTGTAATGGAGGTATTAAACGACTGTTATGAATCAATCTGTATTTAATTGGATCAACCAGTTTGCAGACCGAATTCCGTTTCTGGACTGGTTTATGATTACATCAGCTGAATATGCGGTTTGGGTTATGATAGGACTGCTTGTGATTGTGTGGTTTCTTGGCGATCCGTCGAAGCAGCGAATTGTGTTTTATGCTTGTGTAGCCTCGATAATAGCACTTGGTCTGGCAAAATGGGGAATTTCACCTGTGGTAGGTCATCCAAGGCCGTTCGTGGAAGGTACGGTGAATCAACTGGTTCCGCATGTGCCAGATCCATCTTTTCCAAGTAAACATGCTTCCTTTGTATTCGCGCTAGCTGCAGCTTCGTTTTTTATCGGGCGTCGCTTCGGAGGATGGATGTTGTTGCTTGCTGTGCTGACAGGAGTCTCGCGTGTCTATGTAGGTGTACATTATCCTGGGGATATTCTGGGCGGATTTATTCTGGGTAGCCTGGTCAGTGTAATCTTGATTGCTACGCGTAACTATACGAAGTCGATTCCCGATTTCTTCATTAACATTCATCGGCGGATTTTCCGTTAAAAAAGTATAAATATGGTAGGGATCGGAAGAGAAGTTTCGGAAACGAGAGCTTTAGGTTTTTGGTGAGCCAAAGACTTGAGGCTTTTTTTTGTGTTTATTTCGAAGTTAACTGAAATTTACGAAAATCGAATTCCGACATCTACAATTCATGACGATAGGTGTCGATATACTATAAATATGTATTAGTTGAGGAGTGGGGAACATGAAAGAGGCGCGGGGAAGCGTGATGGGGAAATTGAGATTAACAATTCGAATGAAATTACTGACCGGATTTCTGATTGTGGTGGCACTGCTGGCTTTTGTCAGCATTTATGCGTTGACTCAAATTCATGGAATGTCCAGCAAAGCAGATGAGATTGATAAGTCATGGATGCCGAGTGTATCCCTTTTGGGTATGATGAATGGCGATGTGTCCGATGTGGAACGTCTTGCGCTTGCTGTTATCGTTGAGCAGGACGCTAATGAAGTCAATAAGTTGGATGGTGCGCTTACTCAACTTTTGGACAAAATTGTGGATGAACGGAAACAACTTGAAGCACTCATTAAAGGCAGCGACGAGGCAAAACAGATGTATAAAGAATTCAGCACCAATTATGATGCATATCTGGCAAAAATGCCTGCATTCATTGAACTGGGTAAAGCCAATAATTATGATGATGCAAGTAAACTGCATTCCGAGGCATATCCATTGTGGTATACCGCAAATGATACCATTTCCAAGTTGATTACATTAGGTAATAAAGGGTCAGATTCGGCTACGAATGCATCGGTTGAACTGGCCGAAAAAGCATTTAATATTATTTTGGGAGTCACCATTGTTGCTTTCCTGATTGCCATGTTTATTGCCTTCTTCATTGCAAGTATCATCTCACGTCCAATTCAGAAGATGAATGCAGCAGCGATGTTGATTGCAGATGGGGATCTGACCAGTGAGAAGATTGTTCTCAAGAACAAGGATGAGCTGGGAACGCTGGCCGATTCCTTCAATGTGATGACTGGCAACCTGCGGGAGATGATTCAATCCGTATCGATGACATCGGAACAGGTAGCCGCTTCCTCGGAAGAACTTCTCGCGAGTGCAGAGCAGAATACAAGAGCGTCGGAACAGATTTCCGAGACGGTTGAGGAATTGGCTGTTGGTACATCTGATCAAGTAGATATGGTGAAACGTTCTTCACAGGCGATGAGTGAGATGTCTCTTGGTACGGAACAAATTGCTGAGCTTGCTCAAAGTGTATCCGTATCTGCCGTTGATGCAGCGAATCAGTCTGCCGAAGGGAATATGATTATTCAGCAGGCTGTTGAACAGATGGGATCTGTTCGCAATTCCATTGCATCACTGACAGAACTGGTTACAGGGCTGGGAGAACGTTCCGCAGAGATTGGTACCATTACCGAGGTTATCAACAATATTGCCCGTCAGACCAACCTTCTTGCATTAAATGCAGCGATTGAAGCGGCAAGAGCGGGAGAGCATGGCCGAGGTTTCGCTGTTGTTGCTGGAGAAGTACGCAAGCTGGCCGAGGAATCCTCTGAATCTGCTCAAAAAATTACGGATCTCGTGCAATTGATTCAGAAGGATACAGATCATGCCGTGCAAGCTGTGAAAGTGAACAGCAATGAAACAGAGGCAGGAATTGAGATTGTAACCGCGGCGGGACAAGCATTTGAACAGATTTCGAATGCAGTGAACAAGGTTGCTGGTGAAATCCAGGAAGTATCTGCAGGTTCGGAGGAAATGTCAGCAAGTTCGAATGAAGTTGTAGGGTATGTGGATCAGATCTCCAACATTGCTGGAGAAGCAGCAGGTGGGGTGCATAATGTATCTGCCGCAACCCAGCAGCAGCTGGCTTCGATGGAAGAGATTGCTTCGTCAGCAGGCTCTTTGTCCAAAATGGCAGAAGAATTGCAGGAGCAAATCAACAAATTCAGAGTGTAAACGTACCAAAAGACAGGATGTTCAGACTGGATAATGGCATGATCATAATTCAGCCTGTAGCATGGATTATACGGAACATGAGGACTGTTTCTCATATCGCTGTTTATGCGATATGAGGAGCGGTTTTTTTTGTCATATCCGCAACCGAACATGTCACAACAATGTTAATTCAGAAGTCATCAGCGCTGATATTTCAACTGAAGTAAAAGGCTATAATGGTAATTAATGGTGGAAATACATGGAGTCACACCATAGAAGGGAGCGGGTCACTACATCAGTGTAATTGGAAAATTATGGGACGATTATGGTAAAAGGAGATGAATGGTTGAAGATGAAGGGAAGCTGGTGGAGACGAATCGCTATTCTCGCGTTATCGGCAGGGCTACTGGCAGGAAGTACATCTATACAGGCATGGACTGGCAAGGCAGATGCGGCTGCCGGAAATCATAACTATGCGGAAGCATTGCAGAAGGCGATTTATTTCTATGAAACACAGCGTTCAGGGAAATTGCCGGAAGACAATCGGGTGGAATGGCGTGGTGATTCCGGATTAAATGATGGAGCGGATGTTGGGGTTGATTTGACCGGAGGGTGGTACGATGCTGGAGATCATGTGAAATTTGGTCTGCCCATGGCCTATTCAGCTACGATGTTAGCTTGGTCTGTTGTGGAATACCGCGAGGGATACGAGCAGGCAGGACAACTGCAGGAGATTAAAGATAACTTGAGATGGGTCACAGACTATTTTGTGAAAGCGCATACGAAACCAAATGAATTATGGGGACAGGTTGGAGCGGGCAATACAGATCATGCTTGGTGGGGGCCGGCTGAAGTAATGCAGATGAACCGTCCTGCTTATAAAATCGATGCATCCTGTCCGGGAAGTGAACTTGCGGGAGAAACCGCAGCGGCACTGGCTTCTTCATCCATTGTGTTCCGGGACAGTGACCCGGCTTATGCCAACAAACTGCTCCAGCATGCCAAAGAACTGTACAGCTTCGCGGATACGTATCGAGGCAAATATTCTGATTGCATTACAGATGCCCAATCGTTCTACAATTCATGGACAGGTTACTATGATGAACTCGCGTGGGCTGCAACATGGTTATATATGGCGACAAATGATAGCGCTTACTTGTCCAAAGCGATTGCTACGGCAAATCTGTGGCAGGCGGATGGACAGAACGGGAACTGGGCTTATACATGGACCCAAGGCTGGGATGACAAGCATTACGGAGCCCAGATTCTGCTGGCTCGCATTACGTCGAGTATGAACATGCCAGAAGCGACGCGGTTCATTCAATCAACGGAGCGTAATCTGGATTATTGGTCTGTAGGCACGAATGGACAAAGAATCAAGTATACACCGGGCGGGCTTGCCTGGCTTGATACATGGGGATCACTCCGTTATGCAGCGAATGCATCTTTTATTGCTTTTGTGTATTCCGACTGGGTCAGTGATCCTGTGAAGAAAGCAAGGTATCAGGACTTTGCCGTCTCTCAAATGAACTACATTCTGGGGGATAATCCTCGCCAGAGCAGTTATGTGGTCGGTTATGGTCAGAATCCGCCTAAGCACCCACATCACCGGACCTCCCACAGTTCATGGGCGAACAATGAAAATGTACCTTCAGAGCACCGTCACACGTTGTATGGAGCAATGGTTGGTGGACCGGATGCAACGGATGCCTATACCGATTCCATTGGAGACTATGTCAGCAATGAGGTGGCAACCGATTACAATGCAGGCTTTACAGGCACGTTAGCCAAGATGAATCTGTTATTCGGCCAGAATGATCAGCCCATCGCGAATTTTCCGGCTCCGGAAGTGAAGACGGATGAGTTCTTTGTTGAAGCTGCCGTGAAGGCATCCGGTTCCAATTACACGGAAATCAAGGCTCAACTGAACAATCGTTCCGGCTGGCCTGCGCGGATGGGGGATAAGTTGTCTTTTCGCTATTTCCTGGATCTGAGTGAAGTTTACGCTGCAGGTTATACCGTTTCCGATGTCCATGTTACAACCGCATACGCCGAGGGAGCTACTGTATCCCAACCGATTGTGGTTGATGCAGCGAAACGAATCTACGCGGTTACTGCGGACTTTACCGGAACCAAGATATATCCAGGCGGGGAAGGACATTATCGCAAAGAGGTCCAGTTCCGTATTACCGGCCCGCAAGGCGCCTGGAATGCAAATAATGATCATTCATTCCAAGGCTTGGGCACAGGCAATGTGGCGAAGAGCGTATATCTCCCAGTCTACGATGCGGGAATACGGATATACGGTCAGGAACCCGGTGTAACACCGGTCGTCACGCCTATTGCTCCTTCGGGGGTGCAGGCTGTATCAGGGAATGCTCAGATCATCCTGAACTGGGTAGCATCACCTGGTGCAGAATCGTACACCGTGAAGCGTGCCGAGGTGAATGGAGGTCCATATACTTCTGTAGCTACAGGTGTACATGGATTGACATACACGAACACCGGTCTCACGAACGGGAAGACCTATTACTATGTGGTGACGGCTGTTAATTCGGCCGGAGAATCGCCCGAATCTTCACAAGCCTCTGCCACGCCGCAGGCTGGAACATCGTTGCCTGGCGCAATGACGTTAAGCGGTGCAGCAGGCAATGCCCAGTCGATTCTGACCTGGACGGCAGCAACGGAAGCTGTGACTTATAAGGTACAGCGCTCCGTTGGGGGTGGTGCATATGCCGATGTGGCAACTGGATTGGCAGTGTTGAATTACATCGATGCAACAGCGGCAAATGGCACGGCGTACAGTTATCGAATCGCCGCCGTGAATGCGAGCGGACAGACGTTGTCCAATATCGTGACGTTGATACCGAGTGCGCCTCCGGCAACGACGGGCACGCTTGAGGTGCAGTATCGTAATGGAGGGTCAGGTGCTTCCGGCAATGCGGTGACTCCGCAGTTTAATCTAAAAAACACAGGGACTCAGGCGGTTGATCTGAGTACCGTGAAGCTCCGATATTATTTTACCAAGGATGGTACAGGGGATCTGACCTTCTGGTGTGATTATGCCCAGATCGGCACGGCCAATATTGAAGGCAAATTTGTCACGCTGACTCCGGCAAAGGGTACAGCGGATACGGTTCTGGAGATCAGCTTCAAATCCGGGGCTGGCAGCCTGGCTGCCGGAGCGGAGACGGGCGTGATTCAGGGGCGCTTTTCCAAGAACAATTGGAGCAATTTCGATCAGAGCAACGACTATTCCTATGATGCAACCAAGACGGCTTTTACGGCATGGAATCAGGTAACTGCGTTTCAGGGAGGTCTGAAAGTCTGGGGCGTTGAGCCATAACCTAATAGGGAGTTCAACAGCATGGGCAGACCCACAGTAATTCAAATTGAATTTCACCATTCCAGGGAGGTAAGTACATGTTGAAATCAGCTGCGAAAAAAAGTTTGTCTGCCATGCTAGCAGGGACCGTTATGCTAACTGGGTATACCGGTTTGTGGGCAGGTCCCCAAACGGCTTATGCCGAAGAGCAGACCATTGATGCTCCGGCGGACGGAATAAACGAAGCTCGATTTTTGCAATTGTATGATCAACTGAAGGACCCGGCGAACGGTTATTTTTCTCCAGAGGGCATTCCTTATCACTCCATTGAAACGCTGATGAGCGAGGCACCGGATTATGGGCACATGACGACATCCGAGGCATACAGTTACTGGCTCTGGCTGGAAACGATGTACGGTCACTATACGGGTGATTGGTCCAAACTGGAAGCCGCTTGGGACAGCATGGAGAAATACATCATCCCTGTCAATGAAGGTGACGGCAAAGAAGAGCAGCCTACGATGAGTTATTACAATCCAAACAGCCCGGCCACCTATGCAGCCGAAAAACCTTTTCCCGATCAATATCCTTCTGCCATTAACGGTCAATATGCAGCCGGAAAAGACCCGCTTGATGCCGAACTGAAAGCGTCCTACGGCAACAATCAGACGTACCTGATGCACTGGCTGCTCGATGTGGATAACTGGTACGGGTATGGTAATCTGCTGAATCCGAATCATACAGCGGCTTACGTGAATACGTTCCAACGTGGAGAGCAGGAGTCTGTGTGGGAGGCCATCCCTCATCCATCCCAGGACAATAAAACGTTTGGCAAAACGGGCGAAGGTTTCATGAGCCTGTTCACCAAGGAGACCCAGGCACCGGCAGCCCAGTGGCGTTATACCAACGCAACGGATGCTGACGCACGTGCGGTACAGGTATTGTATTGGGCGAAGGAGATGGGCTATACCAATACAGCGTATCTGGACAAAGCGAAGAAGATGGGTGACTATCTGCGCTATGGGATGCACGACAAATACTTCCAGAAGATCGGAAGTGCCAAGAACGGTACACCAACTGCTGGTACAGGCAAAGACTCTAATATGTATCTAATGGCATGGTATACCTCATGGGGCGGCGGCCTTGGCGAGGGTGGGAACTGGGCATGGCGGATTGGAGCCAGTCATACACATCAGGCTTACCAGAATCCAGTGGCAGCGTATGCCTTATCTGATCCGGCAGGCGGCCTGATTCCAAAATCGACAACAGCCAAGGCAGATTGGAATGCATCGTTGAAGCGCCAACTGGAGTTCTACACTTGGCTACAGTCTCACGAAGGAGCGATTGGCGGGGGAGCGACGAACAGTTTTGATGGCTCCTACAAAGCTTATCCTACTGGAACCAGTACGTTCTACGACATGGCTTATCAGGAAGCTCCCGTGTATCGTGACCCAGACTCCAACACATGGTTTGGTTTTCAGGCCTGGTCGCTGGAACGTATAGCTGAGATGTATTACATTCTTGCCGAGAGCGGGGACCTTAGCTCTGAGAACTTCCAGATGGCCAAAACAGTCATTACCAAGTGGGTCGACTGGGCCAAGGATTATGTATTCGTCGATGAGCGTCCGGTGACGGATGCACAAGGATATTATCTGAATGCAGCAGGTCAACGGATTCTTGGCGGTACCAATGCACAGGTTGCCACTACACCTGCACCGGGTGAATTCTGGATTCCAGGCAGCCAGGAATGGCAGGGGCAACCGGATAAATGGGATGGGTTCAGTTCCTTTACGAACAATCCTAATTTCCATGTGGTTACCAAAGATCCTGCTCAGGATACAGGTGTGCTGGGGAGCTATATCAAAGCCCTGACGTTCTTTGCTGCGGGGACTCAAGCAGAAGGCGGCGTACTCAGTGCCAAAGGACAGGAAGCCAAAGATATGGCCGAGAAGCTGCTGAATACAGCATGGGATTACAATGATGGTGTGGGGATCGTGACCGAAGAAGTTCGTAAAGACTACTTCCGTTTCTTCGCCAAAGAAATTTACATCCCGGCGAACTGGACGGGAACCTTCGGTCAAGGCAACACAATTCCGGGCACGGCAGGTGTACCTTCCGATCCAGCCAAAGGGGGAAATGGGGTATACATTGGCTACTCTGACCTGCGTCCGGCCATCAAGCAAGATCCGGCATGGGCTTATCTGGATAATCTGTACAAAACGTCTTATAATCCAACAACGAAAAAATGGGAAAATGGCGCACCAACCTTTACGTATCACCGTTTTTGGTCACAGGTGGATATGGCTACCGCGTATGGCGAATATGATCGTCTCCTGGGTGATGCCGGAAGTCCAGGAGTTCAGGTGCCGGGAGCTCCAGCTGGTCTGACAGCTGCAGCAGGCAGTGAGCAGGTTGTTCTGAACTGGACCGCATCCACGGGTGCCACTTCTTACACGGTAAAACGTGCAGAGGTGAACGGTGGCCCGTATACTTCCGTAGCGACAGACGTTACCGGTTCGACTCTCACGGATACAGGACTGACCAATGGCAAAACGTACTATTATGTGGTAACCGCAGTGAATACGGCAGGTGAATCTGCACCTTCTGCTCAGGCCTCTGCAATACCACAAGCGGGAACATCCATACCGGGGGTGTTAACCCTTACGGGAACGGCAGGCAATAATCAGGCTGCGCTGACTTGGACCGCATCGACCGGAGCTGCAAGTTACAAGGTACAACGTTCGGTTGCAGGTGGAGTCTACGCCGATCTGGCTACAGGTCTGACGGCACTGACTTACACTGATACCACGGCAGTGAACGGTACCGAATACAATTACCGAGTGGTGGCAGTGAATACAAGCGGCCAGACCTTGTCCAATGTAGTGACGGTGACACCAACAGCGCCTCCTGTAACAACAGGTGCACTCGAGGTGCAATACCGCAATGGCGGTTCAGGGACGTCAGGCAATGCGGTGACCCCGCAGTTCAATATCAAGAACACAGGCACGACAGCAGTGGATCTGAGCCAGGTGAAACTGCGGTATTACTTTACGAAGGATAGTGCATCCGATCTGAGTTTCTGGTGTGATTACGCTCAGATTGGCAGCGCCAACATTGAAGCTCACTTTGTGACGGTAGATCCGGCTAAAGGGACAGCGGATACGTATCTGGAGATTGGTTTCAAATCCGGGGCAGGCAGTCTGGCTGCGGGGGCGGAGACGGGAATTATCCAGGGGCGTTTCTCGAAGAACAACTGGACGAATTTTGATCAGACCAATGACTATTCTTTCTATGCGACCAAAACGGCCTTCAGCGCCTGGAACAAAGTGACCGCTTATATTGGCGGAGTCAACGCATGGGGTATCGAGCCATAATCGATTCATATTGAAACAGAGTATAGCCGGGGAGAGATCTCCGGCTTTTTGCGTCATGATTTTAGGATTACAGGTACTCATAATCGGGAAGTGAACCATAGTAATGTTTACCAAATATAGATTTTAAACATTAAAATGTAGGTCATATGACGCATGTCCTAAGTGATGCGCGGCTTAGACCTCTTTTCTACGTAAAACGAAGCGTATCAAATAGTTACAATAAATTAACCTTTGAAAAAGAAGAGATTTGCGGTAGTTTTAGCCAACTGGTGTAAGAGGTTTCCCTGATTCTTAGTGCTCAATCCTGCCTGATCGAATACAGGACTTTGGACTGATGATCGTTATGGACAGCCCGTTTTACAATGGGGCAAGCCCGGCGAATGAGGCCAGGTTAAAATTCTGTAACATCAGGGGGAACACGACATCATGAACTGGAAAAGCAAGATCATTACCGCAAGTGTAACAGCAACGATGCTGATGGGAAGTCTGACAACAGGAGCATTAACGACACCTGCATCGGCAGCCGCAGTTGAAAATTCAAAAGTTAAAGTCATCTGGGGAGTAAATTTGCGTACATCACCATCTTCTTCCGCAAGCATTGTTCGTTTGGTGCCAAAAGGAGAGACTGTTACGGTACTGCAAAAATCCGGATCAGGCTGGTATAAAGTTACGGACTCCGGTAACCGGACAGGATACATATCTTCTTCTTCAAAATATACACAAGCTGTGAAAGGCAACACGACAACAGGAAGTTCTGTTACAGGCAGTGCTTCTGTGGAGAAAGTCATAGCTGCCGGTATGAAATATTGGGGGACGCCTTATGAGTTTGGCGCAAGTCGTAACAGTACGGCTACGTTCGATTGTTCGAGCTTTGTCCGCCAGGCATTTATTGATGCGCTCGGAATCAAGCTTCCATCCGATTCGCGTAAACAAGGTGCTTATGTGAAAGCCAACGGTACCGTTCAGACCAATTGGAAAAATCTGAAGCGCGGTGACCTGATGTACTTTATGTCCTACAAAGGCAGTTCGGCTTCATCGTACTCTAGTGTGAACAAATCTACTGCTACGATTACCCACACGGGAATTTATCTGGGTGACGGCAAAATACTGCACACTTATTCCAACGCTGGTGGCGGTGTGACGATTAGCGACATCTCCGGCAAACACTGGGAGTACAGGTTCCTATTTGGTGGAAGTGCGCTCTAAATCCTTGCTCACGTATTAATTCAGAACATCTATAAAAATCTATAGAACCTTCCATCTCTGCTTATACGGGGGATAGAAGGTTCTTTCTGTTGTTTATTAGTCCTGGTAATAAAGCCGGAAAAGAATATCCTGGTCATAGTTGCCGAATCCTTGGCCATACAACGTCAGCCCGCCCACATGCTGCGCATCTTCCTCCACGGAGAGGCGTAATGTCCACTGGTTGCGTTCCACGGGAATATCCGCAAGCGTAATTTCGGACATATGCTGTCCATCAATAAATGTGCCCTCATGGGTGATCCGCAGCACCTTGAGCATGCCATATTGATTGACACTGTCGCTCCACCATTCCGGGGTGAACATGCCTCGTCCATTTCCCGAGTCTCCAGGACTTGTCCATTCACCGAGTCGTATTCCGTTGAGCATGAAGGTAATATCCGAAGGCCAGTTTGGATTGACCGAAGGGGCCTCTGAACCTATCTCAAGTGACAATTCAATGGCACTGATCTGTTGGCCTGACAAGATATAGTTTGGAATTTTGTATTCCACGAAGCCACGTCCAAACCAGAGAATATGGGCATGCATCCGCTCGGGATCCAGAAAATAGCGTGGATCATCATATTGTCCAATGACCTGATTGGATGTAGCCAGACCACATGTTGGATACACATCAAAATGGGTGTAATGCCCGACAGGGATTGCCACTTCATGAAGCTTGCGGGAAGCTCCCGTTTCCTGTGGCATGGAGATGCCAATCCAGTCGACGGCCAGGCTGTTCATTTTGTGCGTGCCGCCATCCTTGCGAATCATTTTCGACTGAATAATGCCCACATCCTGAAGTTTGCGAACATGCATGGTTACAATTGCGCTGCTCAGGCCGAGTGATGCGGCAATGTCCTTCACGTTCATTGGGGTCTCCGCGACAAGCCTGATAATCTGCAGACGGACTTCACTCGCGAGTGCCTCGTATAGGGGCAGCCATTCTGCATCGGTATTTGCTCTGATCACATCTGTTCCTCCATTTTTGATTTATAGAATTAAGTTAAACATAAATCCAGTCAAAAGAATAACATTTTGCAAAATTCAGGTTGAAATTGGTGCCATAATCGATTTTAATATAAATATGAACGTTGATCCATAGATTATCAATTAATTTTTATATTAATCTTAGGGAGCTGAACTTCACGATGGAAAAAGCAAAAATGACTGTAGACAAGGATTTCACAATTGGCGTGGTTGATAAACGTTTATACGGTTCATTTATTGAACATCTGGGACGTGCCGTATATGGTGGAATATATGAGCCGGGTCATCCTACTGCGAATGAAGCGGGATTCCGTGGAGATGTGCTGGAGATGGTTAAGGAGCTACAGGTTCCGATTGTGCGGTATCCTGGCGGTAACTTTGTATCCGGTTACAATTGGGAGGATTCGGTTGGGCCTGTGTCAGAGCGTAAGCGCAGACTGGAATTGGCTTGGAGAACAATCGAGACCAATGAATTCGGGTTCAACGAATTTGTGGATTGGTCCAAACAGGCGAATTCGGAAGTGATGATGGCCGTCAACTTGGGAACACGGGGTGTAGACGCAGCCCGCAACATCGTGGAGTACAGCAATCATCCTGAAGGTTCCTACTATAGTGATTTGCGCATTAAACATGGATACAAAGAGCCCCATGCCATCAAAACCTGGTGTCTTGGCAATGAAATGGACGGTCCGTGGCAGATTGGTCACAAAACAGCAGAAGAGTATGGACGGATTGCACTTGAAGCGGCAAAAGTGATGAAGTGGACTGATCCAACGATTGAGCTGGTCGCTTGCGGAAGTTCATCCCTAGGTATGCCATCCTTCCCGGAATGGGAGGCAACGGTGCTGGATCATACGTATGATCATGTTGAATATCTGTCGCTCCACCAGTATTACGGTAATGCTGAGCAGGATACGGCAACTTTCCTTGCGCGCTCTCTTGAGATGGATCGTTTTATTGAGACGGTAAAAGCGACCTGTGATTATATCAAAGCGAAGAAGCGCAGCAAGAAGACCATGTTCCTGTCCTTTGATGAATGGAACGTCTGGTATCACTCCAATGAAAGTGACAAGAAGATGGACCCATGGCAGATTGCTCCGCCACAGTTGGAGGACGTATATAACCATGAAGATGCACTGCTTGTGGGCTGTATGCTGATCAGCATGCTGAAACATGCGGACCGTGTCAAAATGGCGTGTCTGGCACAACTCGTCAACGTTATCGCTCCAATCATGACGGATAATGGTGGTGCTGCATGGAGACAGACGATCTTCTATCCGTTCATGCATGCTTCCGTGTTCGGACGTGGAACAGCACTTGTGCCGTTGATCCAGTCCCCGAAATATGACACCAAACAAATTACGGATGTTCCTTATCTGGAGGGCATTGCGGTGCATAACGAGGAGCAGGGTGAAGTAACTGTTTTCGCTGTAAACCGTCATTTGGATGAATCACTTCCGCTTGAAGTGGATCTGCGCAGCTTTGGGAAGTGCCAGTTGATTGAGCATATTGTGCTGGAAAGTGATGATCTAAAAGCAGCCAATACCGCAGCACAGCCGAATCGCGTCGCTCCGCATAATCGTGGTGATGCAGAAGTATCAGATACACTGATCACGGCAAGCCTGGCCAAAGCATCGTGGAACGTGATCCGATTGAAAGTTCAATAATAGGTGAAATGAGTCGAGGAATCATTCAGGATTCTACAGGGTACCCAGATGGCGGAACTATCTTCGGATCGCTGTGTTCCTCAACTAAAAATGCAAATAAAAGCTGGATGCGAACGAATCGCATCCAGCTTTTTTCGTGTTCCATGAAGAGAACTACTAGAGTATACTCCGTTTGTTAAAAGTCACTCATCGCATCAATGAACTTTATTTCAACTCAGTATCCGGTCCAAACACAAAGCTCTCGCCATCGCGTGGAATGAGCACCTGTCCTTCCAATTGTTCGGATGCCAGATAACTGGCGAGGTCCACGCGGGACATCATGCAATGGTTAATGGCATCCATATGCACAGCGATGAGATGAGCATCCGGTGCATGGCGTTTCACGGCAGCTACGTCAGGCCCGTCCATCGTGATCGGATCCCCTTGTAGGAAGCGGGCACCGCCAGCATTCACCACAATTACCTCAGGCTGATATTGACGGATGGCCTCGGCGGGCTCTTCACACCAGATGGTATCCCCTGCGATATAGGAGACAGGTTCTCCGTCAGCTTCCAATACAAAACCAGACACCTTGCCCATACGTTCGCCGATTTCCCCGGTTCCGTGATGTCCTGAAGTGCGGGCGAAACGTACGGAATGATATTCATGTTTCTCGTCCACGGAGGTAACGTTGGTAAATCCGGCTCCTGTGAATACGGCTTCATCTCCTGGCTGGCACAGCAGAGGTACATCCTTGCGGAGCTGCTTCGCTGCTGCTTCATCCCAGTGATCGGGGTGGGTATGCGTTACAATCACCAGATCCGGATTCACATAATCCGTTTCCGTCTCAGGTAAGGAGACTCTTGGATTGCGTAATTCATTGGGCGTGTTCGGAAAAGCAGGCATCACTTCTTTATCCATCAACATGGGATCAACCAGTATATTCAGACCCCCATATTCCAACCATAATGTAGCATTACGTATCAATTGAATTTTCATTGAACCTGCACTCCTTCGGGAATTAATGTTATTATCCTATATGTTATACAACCCGTTTATCGGCGTAAATAACACACTGAAAGAAAACAGACCACTTTAATTTCAAGTTGAAAGGATTGCAAAATAGATGAATGAAACGATCGATGATACAGATATACGTATACTGAAAAGCCTGATTCGGGACTCCAAACGTTCTCACAAAGAGATCGGCGAAGAGGTACATCTGACCGGACAGGCTGTAGGTGCGAGAGTACGCAAGCTGCATGATCTGGGTGTTATTGAAGGGTATACGGTAAAATGGAACCCGGAACACCTCGGCTTGGGCCTGCAGGCATTTGTAACGATTTTTCTGAATTCCGGCGACAGGCATGCCGCCTTCCGTGAATTTATGACTGCACGTGAAGACATTGTTGAGGTTCACCGTGTCAGCGGAGAGGGTTGCTATCTGATGATCGTACGCACAGGAACCATGGAGCAGCTTGGAAGTTTGCTCGAAGCCATTTTGCCTTATGGAAATTATAGAATGAACCTGTCTGTTGGTATCGAAAAGTCGGAATGAATTGGGCCATATTCAGATGTCCTGTTGCTGTTTCTCGCGCAGTGTCTCCTGCAGAAGGACTATAGATCGACTGAGCTCTTTTTTGGTTAGCAAATGATCGGTCTGGATATGACGCCGGGTGCCGTCTTTCAAATACAGGGCAATCATGGGGGAAGCAGACAATATCCATTTGCTGATGGCGGGCGAGCCAAGCTCAATTTTACGAATCTCATTCCAGGGAATGGTCCGTTTAAGGGTGTGAAGTCCTTCATCATTCCAGGATAATAACACGGGGGAACTCGCGATTGCCCGGGACAGAAACATAAAAAATAAAGGCCCGATAAACCACATGCCAAGAATAGCTGCGATGGAATAATACAATGTCTCCAGTTGTCCAGCGTGATCGTCATAGATGATCCATAACAGGGTGACACATAACAGCAAGAACAGAAGACATAGTGCTCCTTTCCATATTGCCGTGAAACGGCGGTAGGCAATCTGCCTATGCTCAAGCCCTGACTCTTCTAACTTATATAATTCAGGTTTCATACGTACGCCTCCTAATCATCATTTCCCAGAAAATATACCAAACATGCCGCCTGCATCGCAGAGCGGCACGTTCAACGTTTATTTAACCCCACTTGGTTCGATGAGCTATCCAGAAATAGCTGAATCGTTACCTGCTTCACGCGCGTGGGTGTAAAGATCAGCATATACCCCTTCAGCATCAATCAACTTCTGATGTGAGCCTTCCTCGACAATCTCACCATTCTCCATAACGAGAATCCGATCTGCATGCATAACCGTAGATAGACGATGCGCGATGACAATCGTTGTTCTTCCCTGTGAGACAGATTCCAGCGCCTGTTGTACCAATTGTTCGGTATGCGAATCCAGATTCGCGGTTGCTTCATCCAGGATGAGCACTCGGGGCTGAAAGACCACAATCCGGGCAAACGATATCAGTTGACGCTCTCCGGCGGACAGACCGCTTCCGCGTTCGGAAAGACGTGTATCATACCCTTGCGGCAAACGTGAAATCATCGCATGTGCTCCGACGAATCGACAGGCCTGAATAGCCTGCTCCCTTGTAATATCCTCGCGGAACATTCGTACATTGTCAATAATGGAGCCCGAGAATAGGAATGGTTCCTGCTGGATCAGACCAACGATTCGATGCAGATTGGCCTGCGGGAAATGACGAATGTCTATTCCATCGATTTCAATGCTGCCCTGATTCACATCGTAAAAGCGATTGAGCAGGGAGATCAGAGTGCTCTTTCCAGCTCCTGTAGTGCCTACAATACCCACCATTTCCCCCGGATAGAGGTGCAGATTCATATGCTGAATCAGGGGGCGGTCTGCCCGATAGCCGAACGATACATCATTAAAATCAATCTGTCCCATCACGTTCCGTGGTTCAAGTGTGGAGGCGGTCCCGGGTTTCGGGTCAGCGACTTCCGGACGGGTACTCAGAATGTTCCAGATCCGATCCATGGATACGGTTGTTGACTGGAATGTGTTCCACTGCATGGTGATCTGGTTAATCGGCTGGAAGAACTGACGGATGTAACTGATAAACGCATAGAGCACACCCACCTGCAATGATTCACCCAGCACGGCACGTCCTCCAAGCCAGACCATCATTACGAGCGCCGCATTGCCAAGGATATCAAACGTCCGGTTGAATATAACATTGGAACGGGCTTGTGTGATATTGGCCTTCAGGTGAAGTTGGTTCTGTTCCGTGAATCTTTTCTTCTGCTCTTCTTCCTGATGGAAGGCTTGGATCAAAAACATGCCGGACAGGTTCTCTGCCGTGAACGCAATCAAACGGGAGAGACGAGTTCGGGCATTCTGATAAGCCCTGCGCAGTTGGCTCCGAAATAATATGGCAACGATGGCGATCACGGGCAACACGATGAGGGAGTACCCTGCGAGTACCGGATCGAGCTGGAACATAAAGACGATAATGAGCACCAGCATCATGCCATCCCGGATGAGACTAAGCAGTACCTGGGTGAAGAAACTGCTGATCGTTTCCGTATCACTGGATACATTCGTCACCAGACTGCCGATATGGAAGCGATCGAAGAAAGACATCGACATTTTGGAGATATGCTTGAACAGGTCCTTCCGGATGCGAGAGACGATGTTCTGTCCGACATGTTGCAGCAGATTGTTTTGTACATAGGTAAAAATAAAGCTGATTACAGCCAGCCCCAAAAAGATGGCTGCCAACTGGACAAGAAAACCTACACTGGTCTGGCCAATTGCCAGATGATCATCGATCGCGATCTTCACCAGATAAGGCTGAAGCAGATCGGCGGAAATACCTAGCAGCGAACAGAGAAAGATCCCCGCAAAGGCCCATTTATGGGGTTGGGCGTAGGACATCATCGCTTTGAAGGAAGTACGCTTACTCTGGTCTGCGCCTGCATCGGAACCGGATCCATGCCCTGACGGTGCTTGTGCTCCCGCATCTGAACGAACTTCAGCGTTACGGTCAGTCATGATGTAATCCCTCCTCCTGCAAACGATAGGTTGCAGCATATAACCCTTTTGCGGCCATAAGCCCTGCATGCGTTCCTTGCTCAGCGATTCGGCCTTCATCCAGAACGATAATTTCGTCGGCATGACGGACCGCACTAATCCGGTGTGAGATGATCAGCGTTGTTTTGCCTTTGCCGATCTCACGCAGGCTGCGCAGAATGCCGCTTTCGGTAACGGCATCCACAGCACTCATACTGTCATCCAGAATGAGCACCTGAGCTTTTTTGATCAACCCCCGGGCCAGACTGGTGCGCTGACGCTGACCGCCAGACAACGTGAGTCCACGTTCACCCAGCAGGGTATCGAACCGATCGGGGAACCGGATAATGTTTTCGTATATCATCGCTTGTCGTGCACTGTGCTCTACGGTGTCCAGCGGAACCTCGCGGTCGCTAAAAGCGATGTTGTCCCGAATGGTTGTACTGAACAGGAACCCATCCTGCGGTACATAGGCAATACGGGATCGCAGACTTTCCAGCGACAGCTGCCGAATGTCGGTGCCGTTAATGCGGATCGTGCCTTCAGGCGGCTCATATGTACGCAGCAATAGCTTCACAAAGGTACTTTTACCAGAACCTGTTTTGCCCACAATGCCCACGGTTCGTCCTGTCTGGATGTTCAGACTGATGTTTTTGAGCGCAGGGGATGAACTGCCGGGATAAGAGAAGGACAGATTCTCAATTGTAATGTTGTTCACGGCTTTGAGATTTGTTGCATTGGGAAGCTCGCGTACATCAGGCACTTCCATCAACAGATCATTTACCCGCTCCAGTGATGCTCCGGAACGCTGCATGGTATTGATCACATTACCGATTTGTTGAAGCGGCCCCATGATGATCCGCAAATATAACGTCAATGCAACAAAACTTCCGAGCGTAATGGAATTTTGCATCGTCAATATTCCGCCGACAAGCAGGGAGACAACCAGTGAAATGGCACCCAGCAGCGGTAGCAGGGCCTGAAATAGAGAGGACAGACGAACGAGCCTCAGCTGCTTGCTTTTGATTGCATCTACTGTGATCCCAAATCGTTCACGGGCGCTGTCTTCAATGGCAAAAGTTTTGGTTACACGAATACCACCCAGCTGTTCTTCTGCGGATTCCGTCATCGTTGCAAGAGCATCCTGCACATCACGAGAGCGCTTGCGAATTCGCGGACCGAAAAAAACGACCAGAAAGGGAATGGCCAGCAAAGGCACAATACTGATCAGAATAAGTTTCATCGGAATTCCGCTGAGCAGCATCATCACGATGCAGGATAATAATAGAAATGTTGCATTGGTCATCATGGTGACGCCGTTGGAGATGGCTTCACGTACAGAGGTGACATCATTCATGACGTAACTGAGCAGTTTCCCATTTCCCTGTTTGGAAAAATAGTACTCGCTAAGTTCGGAAAACTTGCCGAAAATGCGCTCGCGTGTCATGAATTCGAAGCGGCGTCCAAGCTTCATGATCATGAATTGCCCGGTACCGAACAGCAGATTATAAGCGATCGCAATAGCCAAAAGCGAAAGACTGTACCGGATGACCGTATTCATCTGAAGTGTGTTCTGCATGAGCTGATCTGTGAAGCTGCCCAGAATTCGAGGCAAGGACGCCTGACCCACATTGGAGGCAATAATCAGTAGTACAGCGAACAGATATACGGGCCAGTTGGCAATAACATAGCCTCGTAGTAATCCTTTCTTGGACATAAGATTTGTTCTCCTTTGTTCAGGGTGGAAGTTGGTTCGGAAGCGGAGTCAAGAAAAGGGCCGACACCTGATAATAGCGCGTCGTGCCCTCTTACTTTATGCGATCCGGTTTGCTGTTTATCCGTCATTCGATAGAATTCTCTATTCTTATTTTTGCGCTAATCGATAAGGATGTCAACGAAGCAAGCAAGCATAATGGGAAGAAAGCAGACCAGCGCCCACAGGAAAAGGGATATATGCAGTATTTCCGTCATTTATTCACCAAATGTCGATTTTACTGAAACATTTCCGGAGGGTCTCCCGTCTGTAGGATTGAAGAGGTCAAAAATTGGGTTTACTAAATATGGAGGTGCCAAGAAATGAAACATAAAAAAGGATTGGCTGCAACGCTTGCGCTCTGCGTGTCTTTGACGGCAGGAGGTGCATCGGTACTTGCTTTTTCGGATGTGAGAGATGAAGGACAAAAAACGATTGTGGACTCGTTACATTCCAAGGGTGTTGTTAATGGAGTAACGGCGGATCTATTTCGTCCGGATCTCGCATTGTCCGAGCCACAGGGTGTTCAACTGATCGTGAACGCTTTTGGTCTGAAAAATGAATACGCTGCCGCTTCGGCACAAAATAAAATTAGTCCAACGACCTGGTACGCCGATGCAGTTCAGGCTGCAACACAGAATGGTTTGTCCATTCCGGTGGAGTTGAATCCACAGGCCAAAATGACTCGTGAGCAGTTTGCCATTTTGCTCCTTGAAGGGATTAATACAACCGGAGAATATCCGGTGATTATGCTGTATAATGATATTAAGGACGAAAATAAAATCGGTAAGGACGCCAAATCTGCGGTCCAGAACCTGCTGAACATGGACATCATTGAACTGGATAAGGACGGAAACTTCCGTCCAGATCAGTCGCTTACCCGTATGGAGGCTGCAAGCATGATCTTCAATGCACTTGAATTTGTAGATAAGCACGGCAATGGCGGATCGACAGAACCGACTCCAACGAATCCAGGCGAAGGCCAACAGGGGATTGTTCCTACCGTGACATCAACCAAAGTGGATGACAAGACGGTAAAAGTCAAACTGACCGCGCAAATGCCTCACCCTGGTTATGGATTGAAGATTGAAGATGTGAAACTGGAGAAGGATGGACGTGCCATTGTGCTGTATACTATTATCCAACCTGACCCGGACATGATGTATCCAATGGTTATTACCGATGTAACTGCTGAGACAGACATTCCAACAGGATACACTGCAGAAGCACAGCCTTCTGAAAAATAAAATCAGTGCGATGACTTACTAATATAGAAGTCATTCTAACCTCAGAGACCCACTTTATCCATGCATGCATGGATAAAGTGGGTTTTGCTTTGGAATCAAAAGTGTATCTAATTATTCTATAATAACACAGGTAATATTCTATTATTTGACAGGTTATATTTACTTATTAAATAAGTTAAGATGACTTTTAGTAGTCCCTTAGCAAAGAAAATGGTCCCAATAGTATTGAAATTCTAAAGTAAGTGTCTTAGCAAATAAAGCTCATTTACGATATTCATTTTAATCAAGGAACTGGGAGGTTGGTGATTTGGAAATTAGAAATACGCAAATCGAATTGTTAAGTAAACTATTATCTACATTTTTTGAGAAACTTACTGTCGGAAGAGATCAACAAAGCATTAATTATCGCTTAATAAATAAAATGTTGATCCAGCTAATAGCGCTTCATAAACTCGAGTGTCGAATCGATAAGGACTATTTCAAAAAAAATAATTTTGAAAATCTTGATTACGTATTTTTTAACGATTTAGAATCTATTAGAAATAAAACTAGAATGAAGTTTGAAAAACAGGTTCTCGTTTTAAGAGAACTTTCCGACAGTTTCAAACTTAGAGGATATAATGAGCTACCAATAGTAATTAAAGGAGCCTCTATATATGGAATAACAGGAGATCTTCGCACAATAAAAAGAAGTAATGACATAGATATTATTTATTCTGATTTTATTCTTTTGGAAAGTGTACTGACAGAGATGGGGTTTGAGAAAGATGAAATGAATGAAACAAGTAAACACGAGCATTCTTTGATGGTTAGAGGAGACATTCTTATTGATATTCATAAATATATCCCGATATTAAAATATTCTGAGAGTATTATCAACAAAGCTATGAAAGCAAAACGAACAGAAAGCACTATACTTTTTGAGTCATTCACTAAAATGGAGGAATACTCTGTGGATTACGTGGAGCTTGGGCGACACTCTTTTTCAGACTATTCTAATTTAGGTCTGAGAGTCCCAGCAATTAATTACCAAGTGCTGATACTATGTGCGGAGATATTCAGAGACTATGTTAATTCACAATCTCACTTTTCATCTGGAATAATAATAGCAGATTTACTTGATGTTATGGAATTGATTAGACATCCAACTTTTCAAATGAGTCAGTTTATAACAATAACAAATGGAGAGAGACGTCTTTCCGTGTCATTTGTTGCCCACTTATTAAAAGAATTATTCAACAATTACTTACTTGAATCATTTATAGATGAACAAATATGCTACCCTAAGTTTTTATTCTGGAATGGAACAATGTATTTGCCTACAGATTCTCATGAATATATATATTCTGATCCAAGTGATATTACCCGTCTGCTTCGTTCAGAGACATTTAATTTATTTGAGAATAAGAGAACAATAATTCCCAATAAATTTAATTATAATTCTCACGGAATTTCAAATGTAAAATTAGTTCACTTAGAGAAAGATAATGGTTTATTGAATATAAAAATAACGTTATTAAATAAACCGATAACAAACACAACTGATGTTTTCGAAATAACAATTGAAGGAAAAAGGTGTTGTGTATCTTTAGATGAGAATTGCTTCATAATTGAAGAATTAGTTAGAGGTTGTAAGGTCGAATTGTATGATGAAAAAGAAGAATATTCAGTAGTTTTAAGTGTACCAATAAATATGCTATTACCCCCTTTAAAAATTAATTCTGGAATTATTATCTGCGTTACTCGATGGGGCGATGGTCCTCTATCGACTGTTATTCCCCTAACTGTGCTTAATAGTATCTCATAAAATATGTTTCACAGAAAGGAGGTGATAAAAATGTTGAAATATGAGAAACCAGCAATTGTGGTACTGGGATGTATTACAGAATTAACTGGCTCTGGAGGAAATAACAACGGTGATGGTTGGGGCTACTCAAGAATGGCTTAATACTTATCTTTAAGCAAAAATAAGGAGGCCGTTTATATACGGTCTCCTTAAAAAAGTAGGGAGGAGTTCTTAATAAATAATTTAAAACTTTCGAAAGACTACTTTGGATTTAAAGGATCATTTAATATTGATAATGCTGAAAATGATTTGATATACGTAGATTATATTAATGGAGAATTTTTATCTCCTCGGCGTAATGAAATATACCAAATTATCACAAAAGGTAAACTTTCAGAGGCTAGTCCTAATAATGATGGATTGTTTTTGGCAGGGTACATATGGGAGGAAAACGATGAGGAAATAAATATAATCAAACTTTTGAAAAGTGCGTTGAAAGAGAACAAATTAAATTGCATTAGTGCTATTGATGGTCAGTTTGCAGGTGGACTTGTGGAAGAAGAGTCTCTTATTTTGTTCAGAACCATACATTCTCCCAAAAACATCTTTTATATTGTCACGGAAAGAACATTATATTTTTCTACTTCATATATGGATTTAGTGAGTTGTCTTGAATTTGATGAGACAGCCTTATCAGCATTATGTTGGGGAGAAAATGTACTTCCTTTTAAAAGAATAAGTATGCTTAAAGAAGGTGAATTTTTAACTTTCAATAAAGATGGAATTTCGATTGAAACATTTGACTTTTTAGATCAAATGAGTAGTGGCAGAAATATAAATGATCTAATACTAAGCTTTAAGGAGATATTTTCTGAATCATTATTTTCTAAGATAAAACATTATAATTCACCAGGTTTGATGTTAAGTGGAGGAATTGATTCTTCAGCAGTAGTAGGTGCTCTCCACGGAGGGAGTTATGATTTGAATCGTATGTTTACGTATACATGGGGTTCAAACAAATATACCTCATGCAATGATTTTAAATATGTAAAAAAGATTAAGGATATGCATTTATTTAATGAGAATTTCATAGATGTAGGTGAGTTTGAGCAGATTGATATGCTTGATATGTGTAGTTCATTTAAACTTCCCTCTAATCATTGTTTGACTTCTTGGTGGATAAGTGCAATAAATCTTGCTAGTTTTAACAAAAACACATGCATAATAAGTGGTCTTATGGCAGACAGTTTATTCGATACATACAAAATAAGACCCAAGACAACTCACTTGAATCTGAGAGAAAAATTACATTTGTTCTTACATGGTTTAGGTGTTCCTTATTATAATTATTTTTGGAGTGACTCTAATTCAAATCAGAGTTTGAAGTTTAGTGGAGTGGATTCCAGAGGAATAGATATATTCACGGAGAAATCAAAACAGCATATATCTACTTATATAGGGAATCCATATAACAACTTTAACTTACAATATTTAACTCTTGATTATGAAGTGTTTTACCCCAATGATATTATACATTTCTCTCCCTTTATCGATCGGAAAGTCCATTCATTTGCAAATAGTGTGCAGGATATATATAAACGTTTTCCTTTTCAAGGTAAGGATATTAGTAAACCCATCTTAAGAGCAGCATATTTAAATGAATTGCCTCACGAAGTGTATTCAAGAATATCTAAATCCAATTTTGAAGAGGTAACGTATAAATATGTTGAAGCTAAGAAAGAGAAGATATTAAACATATTTAAAGAATCATTTTTACTAGAGAAAGAGATTATAGATTATGAAAATATACAAAGAGTATTTAAAAACAGAGATTTGTTAGAGTTAAATGCAGGAACTATACTCATATCCGCAATGATTGAGTTGTGGATATGTCAATTGAGAAAAAGTGGAATCGAGTATTCGTAAAGGAGAGAATTTAATGATAATTCAATTAAATGAGAATGTTCTTTTTGAGAAGACAGATACAGACAGCTATTTTATTGATTTGAACTCGGGGAAATATGTGTACAATAATGCATCTTCCACTGCAATTATAGAACAATTGTTGGAATCAAGTGATATAGAAGAGGTCATTGATGATTTGTTGAAGATATATATTGTTGATAGAGATGAGTTGAAACAAGATATCTTAGAAATGATCGAGGAGTTGCAAAGAATATCATTAATTTGCGAGAGCGGTGAGTGATGTGATATATAAAAAAATTGGTGGTATGAATTTATGTATTATTATAAACAATACTTTTTATGAAGAATTTATCCATAAGTTCCTTATCTATAATACGACCAATTCAATTGATGTTCAATGCAAAATCAAAATAAGCTTCATAGAAAAAAAACAAAAAGAACCTAAGCTAGACCTGGAAATGTACAGTAAAATTGAGCTAATGAATGCTTGTTATTATTATAATAGAAATTTAGAAGAATACTATGTCGAGGGTTTTGGTTTCAGTGGAAATATCAATGTAGTCAAACAAGAGGTGCATTGGTTCGTTTATGAAATGATTGAACCAAGATCATTATTTCATTTACTCATATTAGATCCAGTTTCATTAATTTCGCCATATTATGATCTATTAATTGGTCATGGAGCTGTAATTAGAGAGAATAATGAAGTTCATGTGATTTTCGGACAATCTGGGGCAGGTAAAAGTACGATTTCTAGACTCATATCCAATCAATATGAGGATATGAATAAAATCTCAGATGACACCTTTGCCTTTTCAATAGAAGGAGAGACTATAAAAGTTATCCCTTTCAATACAGGCGAGGGATATATAAAATCCGCTTTGAATATAAATATAGAAGAAATAGAAAATAAGAAAAATCGAATGATTATTGAGAATGAAAAAAAAGTATATGTTATTGATGAACCTGACTCCATAACGAATTCGCTTAGACTCAGAAAAAGTTATTTTCTAAAGAAAGATATTTCTGTGAAAGACACCGAAATTACAGAATTGAATATAACTGGGCATTTGAAAGCGTTATTGGAATTCCATACTTCAATTCCAAGCTTATATACTAAGAAGAAATTCATGTTGTGGAAATTAGTAAGTAATTACTCTCATGGTTACTTAATCAGATATAAAAAATTATGTAATATAAAAAAACTTGGTGAAGTTATGAGGTGGAATCATGAAAAATGATTTCAAAAATATATCTTACATGATAACGAAAAAAAGTCAGCCCAATTACACCCTAATTCTCAGAAAGAATTTTTTGATTATTTTGTCTTTAATTGTTTATTTGAGAACTTTGAAAATATACAAAACTAAAGGACTACAAAGTACACTACAACTAACCAAAACAATAAACAAAACAAAAAAGATGGAAAATGACATTAGTAATGATAGTTTACTGGATTTTTCAATGATGTTAGTTTGGTTCTACAGATTTTTTGGGAGACTTTATGGTGAAACAGGTAATTGCCTAGAGAGATCTGTATGTCTATATTCAGCGCTGCTCTATTTAGGTATTGAAGCTAAACTAATCATTGCCAAACCTAAAAAACGAGGATCACTCACTTTTATGTTTCATGCTTGGGTTGAGGTTTCTGGTAAACCGGCGAATGACTTCAATGATGTTAGTGATCATTATTATGTGCTGTACGCCCATTAAAGGAGGTTTTGCTGGCCTATGAATCCAACGCGGACAGTGATTATTGAGATCTTACATAAAAGTAAAAAAACCATTTTTTTTATTTTATTGTTTAATATTTCAGCTTCATTAGTCTCTATTGCCCAACCACTCCTATTTAAAGGTTTATTTGATGATATCTTACCTGGAAAGCAGATGGGAACGGCTACATTTTATATTATGCTGCTCATTCTCGTTCCCATTGTGTATGCCGCTTTGAACAGCGTAACCTCTTATTATAACAACGAATTGGGGAACCAATTATCCAAAAATCTTCGCCTGCGATTATTTTCTCAGTTGCTTCAGATCCGTCCCAGAAATGTGGACAAAATCGGAAGAGGAGAAATCATTAACCGGATCACCTCACAAGTGGGGATGCTTTGTGAAATTTTTGTGGTAGACACCATCATGTCGATTGTATCCAATACCATTTTATTGATTGCTACCTTGTGGATCATGTTTTCCATGAGTGTTGAACTTACGTTAGTGGCCCTGATTTCATTTCCTGTATTTATGTATGGCTTCAAGCGATTCAGGAGCAAGACGGAGAGGCTGGATAAGCGGTATTATGGCATTTTGGAAAAGGGAATAAGTTATTTGAATGATTTCTTTTATAATTTGAAAGCGGTTCATATGTCTAACGGCCAACAGGCTGAAAAAAAGCGATGGAGCGACTGGAACGATCAAGCCTGGAAGGTTTCAAAGCAATCCCGGGTTTTTCACCATATGGTATTAAACCTTGTTGCTGATACGGTCATTTCCTTGATTACGGGGATCATTTATGGCTATAGTCTGTACCTGATCCTGAAAGGCCAAATCTCACCAGGCACCTTGCTGGCATTTATTGTGATTCTTCCAAGGTTATACGGCATTTTCAAGTCGCTATTTACGTTGAATATCGATATGAGCCGCATGAAGGTGATTGTGGATAACCTGAATGAAATCCTTGAATTGGAGAAGACCGAATCAGGAGCTAAAGTTCCTGATTATACCCGAATACCCCAGCTTCAACTGAGAAATGTATCGTATCGGTATGCGAGAGACGACTCTTTTGGTATTTCGAATTTCAATCTGGATATTAAGCCAGGAGCTTTCGTTGGTATTGTTGGATTAAGTGGCTCAGGGAAATCTACCATTTTTGAACTCATCCACAGGTATATGGAGCCGGATGAAGGGGAGATATTAACAGACGGGATTCCGATCAAGGAACTGAATATTCATGAACTGAGAAAATATGTGGGCTACACTCCGCAAAAGGGAGTACTGTGGAATATGTCCATTATGGAAAATATTATTTATCCGCTTCAAAAGGAAGAGATGGATGAAGAGATGTGGCTCAGATTTAATACTGCTGTTGAAATTGCGCATGTTAAAACATTTGTTGAAGCCATGCCTGAGCAATTTGACAGGCAGGTCGAGAGCCATGGAGAGAACCTTTCTGGTGGAGAAATCCAACGGATTTTGTTAGCCAGGGCATTCATGAATGAATCCCGTATCCTCATGCTGGATGAGTACACCTCTGCTCTGGATGCCATGACGGAGAGTGACTTGAATGATACATTGTTAAACTTAAAGGGGAATCAAACTATTCTGGTCATTGCACACAGGCTCTCAACCGTGAAGAATGCTGATAGTATCCTGGTAGTCGAAAAGGGCCGAATTGTAGAGCAGGGCAGTCCGGATGAATTGTTATCTCGAAAGGGGATTTTTTACGAAATGGTGGAGAAACAAAAAATATAAACCTGCTCTACAATTTAAAATCAATTAAAAATTTCCTCCAAGTGATCTTAGCTCTTCTAAATCAGGTGGCATGGTGTTTTTGTTTTTTTTCATGTTAAGTTAAATTAAATGACTTATTGTGAAATATATAGTTGATTAATGGTATATTAACTGACGCGTATATTGTCATTTATAAGGTGTGAAATTGATATTTTCATCGACTATAAAGCTGTTCCTTCCTAAGGAAACAGCTCTTTTTTTGTTTTTTATCGAAATATTTAATAAATCTGAGTTGCCATGTCATGTGCAAAATCAACACATAAACGCAGATAAACCCAGTGTTTATCTGCGTTTATGTGCCTTGTGGTCAAGGATAAAAACGACATATTTACGGAGTCGGGAAGGAACTCATAGAATAAAGCCAAGCAATGAGGGAGCTTGAAGCAGGTGGGGAATATATGATAGATAATATTACATTTATGTGATTGAATTAAATCTATCCTTATCACTTTCCCTAAGCATCAAGAGAGAAAAGGTAAGCCTCACCCATTACGAGAGCAGACCGGAAAGACATTGGAAGGACAAATGCATGAGGAGGAGGACGAAACACAGCAGCAATGAAGAGGAACCTCTATTACATTCAAGATGGCAATGCACTATGTATGCTAAGACCTTGCGACCTGTCTAACCGATTTGAATCCATGATGCAACCTGCATACGTGGAATACCTCTTTCCTAAGCATATGTAGGTTTTGACTTTAAGGTCTGTTTCTCAACTTTTATTCAGATTTGACATCTCTCAAATTCATGCGAAGCTACTCCAAACGACAACTTCAAGAGGGAAATGGGTCAAATTCCACATGTTTTACTTCTCCAAAATGACAATGACAAGCTGGAACCAAAAGCGTAAACCCCTGTTTTAACAGTACTTTCGGTGTTTTTAAGAGTGAAGATCGAAATAGCATATTTACGGATTCGGAAATGATTCATAAACTCAGTATGTAAGCGTTACCAAATGGGGGGGAGCAAGAGCCTCACATGATAGAAATGTGGTCCGGGACTCATTCCTTACATTTGAACAGGAGTGTTTCGCTCTTCTTACAAAACGGACGGATTTTCATTAAGAAAAGGAGGAAACAACTGATGCAGCCAGAAGGGAAGTCCGCCTTGTCGCAAAACCTATCGGTGCACACGATTCCGAACCGCAAGAAAAATAAATTAGGGAGAAGGATGATTCGAAACTGGGAGTTGTATCTGTTTATCGCGCCAGCATTTCTATACTTTCTGATTTTCCATTACGGGCCGATGTACGGCATACAAATCGCATTCAAAAACTTTATCCCAACGCTTGGCGTTACGGGAAGCCCGTGGGTTGGTTTCGATCATTTTATCCGCTTTTTTAATTCGTATTATTTCTGGGATTTGTTATGGAATACCCTCAGCATCAGCTTGTATGAGCTGGCTATAGGTTTTCCGCTGCCCATCATTCTGGCGTTAGCCTTCAATGAAGTAAAGGACTCCTTCTTCAAACGTACCGTTCAGACGGTCACGTATGCACCGCATTTTATTTCGGTCGTTGTAATGTCAGGTATGATTATCACCTTCTTGTCTCCTTCGTCAGGTATGATTGTCAATTTGGTGGAGGCTCTTGGATTTCAGGCACCTCAATTTCTGACGGACCCTGCGTGGTTCAAGACGGTGTACGTACTCTCGGGTGTCTGGCAGAGTGCAGGCTGGGGCACCATTATATACCTTGCAGCCCTCTCGGGTGTGGACCCGCAACTGCATGAAGCTGCCGTGGTGGATGGTGCGAGCCGGTTTAAACGGATTCTGCATATTAACATTCCAGCGATCATCCCTACCATCACCATTTTGTTAATTCTGAATATGGGCAGTATTCTGGGCGTCGGATTCGAGAAAATTTTACTGCTGCAAAATCCGTTGAACATGGGTTCATCCGATGTCATCTCGACATTTGTCTATCGGTCCGGTCTGGTCGATGCGCAGTACAGTTTCTCAACAGCTGTAGGATTGTTCAACTCGGTAGTTAATGCGATTCTGCTGATTACGGTGAACCAAATTGCACGTCGCACCAGTGAAAACAGCTTGTGGTAAAAGGAGGGGAAAACACATGTCATCCGCGGTTAAGGAAAGCAGAAGCGATAAATTATTCTTATGGTGCAACTACATCTATCTGACGATAGCGCTCGTCATTGTGCTTTACCCGCTGTTATATATCATTAGCGCCTCAATCAGTGATCCCAAATTTGTAAGCTCCGGTGAGATGTGGCTATTACCCAAAGGAATTACGTTTGAAGGTTATGCCCGCGTGTTTGAGAACACCAACATCTGGATCGGGTACAAAAATACGATCATCTATACCGTTGTAGGTACACTCGTCAACCTGATGGTCACTCTTCCGGCAGCCTACGCGCTCAGCCGCTCTGATTTTGTGGGACGCGGATTCTTCATGGCGATGTTTATGGTAACGATGTTTTTCAGCGGAGGGCTTGTCCCGAGCTACTTGCTGGTTAAGGATCTTGGGATGGTGAACAGCATGTGGGCGCTTATTCTGCCAGGAGCTGCATCCATCTGGAATATTATCGTATGCCGTACGTTCTTCCAATCGACCATTCCCAAGGAGCTGCAGGAAGCGGCCCATATCGACGGATGTACCAACACCCGGTTGTTCATCCGAATTGTGCTTCCGCTCTCCATGCCGATCATTGCCGTGATGGCGCTCTTTTACGGAGTCGGACATTGGAACAGCTATTTCAGTGCCATGATCTATTTAAATGATTCCTCGAAGTATCCGCTGCAGCTCTTTCTGCGCCAAATCCTGGTACTTCAGGAGATGGCAGCACAGGGCGGGGGAGCTATCGATACCTCTTCAGCAACGGCGATGAATTCCAAAGCGGAAATTGCTGCGCTGGTCAAATATGCCGTCATTATCGTTTCGACTTTACCTGTGATTGCGATTTATCCATTCCTTCAGCGTTACTTTGTGCAGGGTGTTATGATCGGTTCCGTTAAGGGATGATCTTAAACCATAATCCACACTAAAAAAGGGGAGTTGTCGTCATGAAAAAGCTTCGCAAGGCTTCATCCATTGTACTCTGCCTCACCCTATCCGCAGCATTGCTTGCAGCTTGTGGTTCCAATGAAGATGGAGGTTCTGCGACTTCAAATGTCGAAGGGGTCAAAAAAGAAGGATTCCCGATTGTGGACAAACCGCTTACGTTAAAGGTCATGTCCCAGGATGCAGGCGTAGCCGACTGGAATACGATGCCGGCCCTGCAAGAGATGGAGAAATTGTCAGGCATCAAGCTGGAATACCAGCTTTCTCCGATCGACAGCTTTGAAACAAAGAAAAACCTGGTATTCGCGAGCGGCGATTTACCGGATATGTTCTATGCTGCGGATCTCAAGTCAGCTGAGCAGGTTACTTATGGGACTCAAGGCATTCTGATCCCGCTGGAAAAATACATTGATGAGGGCTATGCCCCGAATATTAAGAAGATTCTCGACGAAAACCCGGATGTTCGCAAATCATTTACAACGCCTGACGGACATATGTATGCACTGCCATTTATCGATACGGCTGCCGTGTGGTACAGAGGCCCGATGTGGTACAACGGGGAATTCCTAAAGGCACTTAATGTAGAGGAGCCTAAGACTACGGAGGAATTATATACGTACCTGAAGCGTGTTAAGGAAGAAGATCCTAACGGCAACGGACAACAGGATGAAATTCCGCTTACTTCTGTAAAACTGGACGATCTTCGTATGTTTTTCTTCGGATTCTGGGGAATGTACAACGAAGGAATCTATGCGGATAAGGATGGAAAAGTCCACTATCCTTACCAAGAAGAAGGCTACAAAGGTTATCTGACGTTCATGAACCGTTTGTGGAAGGAAGATTTGCTGGATCATGAGACCTTCTCGCAAACCGGCGATCAGAAAAAAGCAAAAGGCGAAAGCAACAAGCTTGCGCTGTTCAATGACTACCATCCATACTTCACACTCGGCGGCGAGCCTAGCACGAAGCATCCGCTGATGACACCCGTGAAGAGTGAGATCGCAGACTCACCTGTATACGGTAAACACCCAGGCATATCGGCACGTGGTACCTTTGCTATTACTAGCAGCAACCCGTCCCCTGAGGCAACTATGCGTTGGATCGACTATATGTACAGCTATGATGGGGCGACCCTGTTCAATCAAGGTCCTGAAGGTCTGCTGTGGAAATTCAAAGACAAGGAAAATCTCGTAAAAGAGTGGCTGCCTGTTCCTGGCGGCGGGGATCGTGAGGAATATCGCGGTAAAATCACACCGAACTATGGCATTTTGACACCGGGCATTAATGATCCGGACATAGCGAAAGGTCTTCGCACTGAATTTGACGAATGGCTTGACCAGCAGAATCAAGAGAAGTTGGTACCCATCGGAAAATCACCGTTCCCTAACGTTTATTTAACAAATGAAGAGCAAAGCGAAGCGACCGCTTTATTATCTGATCTGGATACGTACGTCAAGCAGATGGAAGCGAAGTTCGTAACAGGCCAAGAGCCGCTTGAGAACTGGGATAAGTATATTGCGCAGATCAAAAAAATGGGCAGCGACCGTATCGTTGAACTGTATCAAGGGGCCTACGATCGCTGGAACACAGGTCAATAAGAAGAAGGACTCCAGAAAGAGGTGTGAACAAGGATGCAGAAATGGTTTGAAGAGGCCAAACTGGGAATATTCATCCACTATGGTATCTATGCTGTGGACGGGGTTTCGGAATCGTGGTCCTTCTATAATGGAAGGATCTCCTACGAAGAGTACATGAAGCAGCTGGACGGCTTTACGGCATCGAAGTTTAATGCGGAGAAGTGGGCAGACTTGATTGAGAAATCGGGAGCCCGATATGCTGTACTGACAACAAAGCATCATGATGGTGTCGCTCTGTGGGATACGCAGTATAGTGACCTCAATGTCGTTAAGCAGACACCAGCCAATCGGGATCTCGTGAGGGAATATGCGGAAGCAATTCGGGAGAAGGGCATTCATCTGGGGATGTACTTTTCGCTGATTGATTGGTCGCACCCGGATTATCCTAGCGTGTATGAAGGTGGAAAGGTACCGGAGGATCTCAGCAGTGTCAATCGGCATTCAAGTCCTGTGGATGGGGTTCAGGATCAGGAGAAATGGAAGAAATTCCTTGAGTTCAATAACCACCAGCTGCGGGAGATCTTGATGAATTACGGAAAAGTGGATCTGTTGTGGTTCGATGGGGACTGGGAGCGAAGTGCCGAGCAGTGGAATCTCCCGGAGTTCAAGCATTACCTGCAATCTTTTAACCCGGATATCATCATTAACTCCCGCCTTCAGGGTTATGGGGACTATAAGACGCCGGAGCAAGGCATTCCGATCACAAGACCGGAGGGGCCATGGGAGTTCTGCACCACGATCAACACATCTTGGGGCTATGTGCCAACAGACCATAAATACAAATCGTTAAATCAGATCATTCGGATGTTCTGTGACTGTATTTCAATGGGGGGCAACATGCTGCTGGATATCGGTCCGCGCGAGGATGGCACCATCGATGAGAGGCAAGAGGATATTCTGCTTGGGCTGGGAGCGTGGATCCGAACCCATGAAGAGGCTGTATTCGGAACGGGTGAAGGCATTATGCCTCGCTATTATCTGGGGGGAAGCACCGTATCCGAGGACAGAAAGACATTGTACCTGTTTGTTTATGACGAGCCAAAAGAGAATGTATGCATCAAGGGACTATGCAATAAGATCAAGAAGATTACCGTGCTGCATTCGGGCAAAGAACTTAACCATGAGATCCATGGAGGTGTGCCTTGGTTCAATATCCCGGGGACAACGTGGATCAAAATGACCCCGGAGGACACACATGAGCAGGTGACGGTTCTTAAGCTCGAATTCGATGAGGAACTGGAAATGTACGGCGGCTCAGGAGCCGTTGTTACCCATAACTAATATTACGGGAGGGCATGCGCCGCTAGATGCATGCCCTCCCTCATGAAGCGGAGAGAGAGCGATATGAACCAAAGTGGAGTACCTGAGCCAAGGATTGAGTATGCTCCCAAACATTATATATGCAAGCGTGCGCAGGAACCGCTGGTGCTGGACGGCCGCGTAGACAAGGCATTCTGGAATGCTGCTGATTGGACGGATGATTTCGTGGATATCGAAGGGGATCTTCGTCCGAAACCCGGAAAACAGACTCGGGTAAAAATGCTGTGGGATGACGACTATTTCTACTTTGCTGCCGAACTGATTGAAGATCAGATATGGGCTACATTGACCGAGCGGGATTCCGTTATTTTCTATGACAATGATTTTGAGATTTTTATCGATCCCGACGGGGATACCCATCAATATTATGAGTTCGAGATCAATGCGCTGAATACGGTATGGGACCTGTTATTGGTGAAGCCATATCGGGATGGTGGACCTCCGGTCAACGGTTGGGATATCAGCGGTCTCAAGACGGCTGTACATATCGATGGGGAGCTGAATACACCTGGCGCCGATAACCGGAAATGGAGCGTCGAGGTCGCGATTCCCTGGACCAGCCTAAAGGAATGTGCAGAAGGCAACCGTCCTCCTGCACCGGGTGAGTTCTGGCGTGTCAACTTCTCACGGGTGGAATGGCAGACTGAGGTGCAGGATGGTGAGTACCGCAAGGTGCTGAATCCGGATACAGGCAAACCTTATCCGGAGGACAACTGGGTCTGGTCGCCAATGGGTATTATCAACATGCATTATCCGGAGCTATGGGGATATGTCGTATTCTCGGATGACGGAATGGATCAGTCCTTTGAGCTGCCAGAAGACGAACGAATCAAATGGGAGCTTCGCAGACTCTATTACCGTGAACGCAATTATTTTGAAGCTCATGGTGAATTTACACAAGATGTGAAGTTACTTATGGGTGAGGAATCATTGATTTGCCAGCCTGTAATTGAAACGACCCGTAGCCTATTCCAGATTAGTACGCCTTCCTCGGACGGCACTATCTTAATCTGTATTCGGGAAGACGGAAAGCTGTGGAAGGAGTGAGCTAGCGATGACCAGCCAAACCTTGGTGTTCTCGATGGATGCACAGTCCTTAGAGCGGATCGAGCAGAAGTTCCAGGAGAAGTTAAACTTTGCGGATGCCCGCAAAGATAAACTGTTTCATGTGTTTCAGCAGCCATTAACTGAAGAAGAAGCATGGGCTTTGAAATATGTGTATGCCTACATGCCGGTGAACGACCTGGCTGATTATGATGGGGAATTGTTCCTCAGTCATGTGCGTCGGGCACTGGACATTCGCAAGCGTGTGCCTTGGGGGGAGCGCGTACCAGATCATCTGTTTCTGCATTTTGTGCTTCCCTATCGAATCAATACAGAGAATATTGAGGATTTCCGCGGCATTATATTTGATGAATTGGCTGAACGGACAGCGAAGTTATCCATGGCGGATGCCATTCTGGAGACCAATTACTGGTGTCATGAGAAAGCGACTTATATTGGCAGCGATCTGCGAACAATCTCGCCGCTGACGATGATTCGGAATGCCCGCGGTCGATGCGGCGAGGAGTCCACGCTGGCGGTAGCCGCTCTCCGTAGCATCGGCATACCTGCCCGTCAGGTCTACACACCGCGCTGGGCTCACTGTGATAGCAATCATGCATGGGTGGAAGCTTGGGCAGACGGCCAATGGTATTACATTGGGGCATGCGAGCCGGAAGTCGGATTGAATCAAGGGTGGTTCACCCCACCAGCACGCAGGGCCATGTTGATTAATACGAGGATTTTTGCCGACTATCCGGGACCGGAGGATATAACGCTCTCCGAGAAGGGGTATACGGAGATCAATTTGCTGGAGAACTACGCGCCAGCACACACCATCGGCGTGAAGGTAATAAATGAGCAGGGTGAGCCCGTGCCTGAAGCGAGTGTCCGCTTTGAGCTGTACAATAGTGCTGAATTTTATCCCATCGCCGAAATCAAGACGGACGCACAAGGAGATGCCTCCTTTAAGACAGGTCATGGCGACCTAGTAATTCGTGCGGTTAGTGGTGGCAAGTGGGGTGAAATTCTATTCAAAGCTCAGGACGGCGATTATGTTGAGCTAGTGTTGGACTCGTCTGAGCAGCCATCAGGGATCGTGGATTTTGATATGGTTCCTCCTCCGGAAGGAGAGGGGGAAGTCGTGAATTTGTTACCGGAAGATAAGATCCGGGATCACAACCGCCGCTTGGAGGAAGGCACGAAGATCCGGAGTGGATATGAGGATACATTCCTGAGTGAGGAAGAGGCGTTTGCATTGGCTCATTCGGCTGGACTGCCTCCGGAACGGGTATGGGATATTCTACAGAAGGCAAGGGGTAACAGCCAGGAAATCGCAGCTTTCCTAGAGGAACGTTCCGGTGAATTTGGCGAATGGCCACTACGGTTGCTGGAGTCGATGAATGAAAAAGACTTAATTGATACCTTTCGGCCAACGCTGGACGATCATCTTATAGGTGCACTTTCGCAGCGTGGACAATGGGCAGAAGGGACGTTCGTGAAGTACATCCTGTGCCCACGGGTCTCCTATGAAATGGTGGTGCCTTATCGATCCGTATTCCTGAATGCTTATTCCGAGGAAGAAGCAGCGGCGTTCAGGGAAGATCCTGCGAAGCTTGCCTGCAATCTGGAACAGGGCTATACGTATTATGAGGATCTCCCTAACCTGAGAGGCAAGGGAAACCCTGTAGGTACTTACAGCCTGATGAAGGGAGATCCACACTCGCTGGATATTCTGTTTGTCGCTGTGTGCCGCAGTTTGGGGATTCCGGCCCGATTACATCCGAGTGAGCAGAAACCGCAGTACCAGAGTGAAAAGGGCTGGGAGGATGCGGTGTTCAGTCGTACCTCTTCTCGAAATGAGGACAGCTCAAGCTGGGGAATGCTGCATCTTCTCAAGGATTCAGAGGCTCGGGAGGATGCGCCGTCAGCATCCTATGCGGAGAATTTCTCGTTGGCTCGTCTGGAAGATGGCGTGTACAAAACGCTGATTTATCCGGATGGCCACACCGATGTCTATAGCGATCCATTTGAGGTTAAACCGGGAGCTTATCGCTTAACGACTGGCATCCGTTTGAAAGATGGAACGGTAAGAGTCCGCTTCATTTACTGCGCCGTTCGCGCTGGAGACACTACGGAGGTAGTACTGACTTATCGGGAGACGGTGGTAGACATCCCTGTACTGGGCAAACTGGCAACTGGCAGTGAGCTGACTCGTCTGGATGGTTCAGAGGTGGTACTGGAGGATCTTCTGGGATCAGAGGGGGCCATTGCTGCATGGATTGAACCAGAACGGGAACCGACCAAGCATCTGATTCGTGAGCTGTGTGAGCTGGCTGAGCCGCTGGATAAGCTGGGCGTGCCAATCGTGCTGGTGATCGGAGATACAGAATGGAACGCCTCCTTTGACTCTGGGGGTTATCCGAAGCTGCCGGTACGCACGATTTTTGTACGGGATTCAAGCTATGAGTCCTTGTCCGGTTTCATTTCGAAACCTGCCGCTCACGAAGCGGGCTATCCGCATCTGTTCGTGCTGGATAATCAGGATCAAATCCGATATTCGGCCTCCGGGTACAAGATTGGTACAGGCAAGGAAGCTCTGCAGATTGCTGCTGCGATATCTCAATCATTGAATGGATCGGAGTGAAGAGGATGACGAAATATATTGCTGCTGGTTATGTCGTCGATTCTGTTCTTCCTGACATGTCGCATGAGGATCTGTTGAAGTTAACACATCTGAATGTAGCCTTCGGTCATGTCAAGAATGATGAAATCACCACCGAGCATTTAAAAAACGGAGAGGTTATCCGGAATATTAAGCGGGAGCATCCGAGTCTAACGGTGCTGCTGTCCGTTGGCGGATGGAGCGCGGGTGGTTTCTCTGAAGCCGCCTCAACTCAGGCGGGCAGGGACAGCATGGCCGCATCGGCGGTCCGGGTGCTGGAGGAGTACCCTTTTGACGGAATTGATCTGGACTGGGAGTACCCTTGTTACGGTGAAGCCGGTATCGCATCAAGTCCTGAAGATAAAAGGAACTTCACCTTACTTCTCAAGGCGATCCGGGAGACACTGGATGCCAAGGGCGCCGAGGATGGCCGTCATTATCTGCTCACGATTGCGGCAGGGGCTGATCAATACTACGTCGACGGTACAGAGATGGCTGAGGTGCAGCAGTACCTGGATTTTGTGCAGTTGATGACCTATGATATGCGCGGCGGTTTTCAGGTTCTGACCGGACATCATACGAATCTGTATACGCCAACCGGAGATCTTTTCCGAATTAGTACAGATGCTTCTGTGAACCTGTTCGTTCGCGCCGGCGTTCCGAAGGAGAAGATTGTTATCGGCGCTGCGTTTTACTCCCGGATCTGGACTGAGGTTCCTGACCGAAATCACGGCCTTCACCAAATGGCCGGTAGTACAGGCGGCTATGGTCCGGCATTTGCTGAGCTGGAAGCCAAGTACATCAATAAGAATGGTTACATCCGTTATTGGGATGAGGAAGCCTGTGCGCCGTTCCTGTTTAACGGGTCCACGCTAATATCTTATGATGATGAAGAGTCGATTCGGTGCAAATGCGATTACGTGAAGGACCAAGGCCTGGCCGGGATCATGTTCTGGGAATACAGCTGTGATCCGACCCGCCGTCTGTTGGGTGCGATCCATCAAGGGCTTCAAGGTATTTCGGCTGCAAAATAGAAGAAGCTCGGCGTACGAGGTCGTTCAGATCTCTCGAAAAGTGAACTTGAAAATACGAAAACCTCCCCTTAATCATACGGTAAAAGGGAGGTTTTCGTATTTATTCGGTGAATCGGTTATCCGATGCATTCCTTAACGACGTCGTTCGAAGCCTTTATCCGATACACTCCTCGTCGTCATCATCCGGGGAATCAGCGGAGCCGTTGGGACGATGCATTTTGCGGTACTGTCCGGGTGTGTAACCCGTCTCTTTCTTGAATCTGCGGATGAAGTTCGGTGTATCCAAGTAACCGACGCGCGTGATGATATCTTTTAACGGATCGGTTGTATGCAGCAGCAGCCGGATGACTTCATCCATCCGTTTCTGCCAGATGTATTGGGTAAAGTTCATACCGATCTTCTCTTTGAAGGAACGGCTGAAATACGATGAAGAGATCGTGAATTTAGATGAAATCGTACCCAGGCTGAGGTCATAATCCGAGAAATTGGCATCAATATAAGCAACGATCTCATCCATGAGGGAGCTTTCTGCTGTCTCACTCTTCGCCTCGACATGAGCGCAGATTTCGGCGGCGAGACCTGTCAGTTTTTTCTCCAAGTCCTCCAGCGAGTCATAGGAAGTGATCCTTGGAAGTTGATTAACCACGTGATGAATGCCGAGCTCCGAGGCCGTTTTGAGCATTGTATTCAGAATATCAAAGCAGATGCAGCGCAGCAGCGGTACAGACGGCATTTCGGATTTCAGGGTATCCAACGCGGTCGATACCATCTGAACCGCCACATCGTAACTACCTTGTTTCAAGCTCTGAACCAGCTTCAGCATCACATCCTTAGCTACCCAGAAGGAAGAATCCTGTGCACCGGAACCGGAAAGGGCGTTGAAGAAGGTGCTGCTGCCTTGTCCGTGCAGCATGGATGCTTCCAGCGCGGTTGATGCCTCGATGTAGGATTGGTTCAGCTGCAATGGAGAACTGTAGCTGTTACCGATCCCGATCGCGGGAGCTACTCCGACGTGCTCTGTTACCATCGATTGAAGTGATTCAACAATAGACTCCATACGAGCATTCAAGTTAGATTCATGGCCAATTTCGGCATCAAATCCGACGATGAGGGCCATTTGGTCTGGCTGCGGAAGCTCCACGCCATAAGCATAAGCAGACAACTCCGGCAGTTCCATATCGTTGATCAACTGCATGGCAGTACGCTGTTCGGGATGATCTCCGCTGGGAAAAGCGTGCATTTCCAAGCCCAAGGTCATGACAAAGTAATGGGATCGGTTAAAGCGTATGCCGAGATTGTCCGTAAACTCAGAGGGGAGCTCTCCGGTATGTCCATGCTTCAGTAGCATGAGCAGAATATGATTCCGAGCGTAGGGCTCCTGAAGGTCCACGCGCTGGCTGTAATCATGCAGCGTTTTCTTAATCCATTCCAGCTCGTTGCTGGTTGTGGCAGGTTCAGGATGATTCTTTAAACGAATGAACTCCATCAAGTCTGAAATCGGATGATATTGTCTTCGGGCCAACATAATGGCGAGGAACGTGCCCATCACCACCACGAAGGAGAAAACAAGAACAATAAAGGTACGAATATGGACGATTCGGCTAAAAAATTGATTGCTTGGCATAGCGGTTACATAAGTCCAGCCAGCGTCTGATTTGACGGATACAACCGAATGCGGTTCTTGATTTAAGGAGAGACTGTGCGTTCCCGGCTCAAGTGCAAACAGAGATTTGACTTCCTGTTCGGTAATGGTTTCCCCCTTATAATTGGCGGCCAGCACCTGCCCATAATTATCGAAAATATAAGTCATCCCATGGTAGTCGCTGAGAATGGAATCAATCAATCCGGTCAGATTGGACTCGTGAATCAGGTACATGACAGTGCCGTGGGCGGGCGTATTGTTAGGCGCAATCGGTACAAGGTAGGCCAGCATGGAATTGGGTATTTTGGTTCCTTGAACGACTTGCTCTGCCGGTCTGATCGTAGGAAACTGAACGTTATTCAAATCCCGGATCATGTCCGTTTCGTTCCAGGTGTTAAATTTGTAGCGGCCAGTGAATACATCCAGGTTCTCAGAGCCCTGGGACGAGTAGATGCTCTCATCTCCGCGGAAGAACAGGAATAGTTCATCGATAATGGAACTGGTGGCTTTGTATTTGACCAAGGCACCAATCGATTCCCGGCTATAATAGGGATGATGGGTCCAATACCGCGTTAGCTGCTCATCGTAGGCGATACGAAATGCGATGTCCTGTAATTCCTTCATGCGGTCATCAATGACCGTTTTTGCTTGGGTCAATTGATTGACATTGGTCTGTTCAATCTCTGAACGGAGCGTGTCCACAGCATTGTGATAAATAATAATAGTTAATATAACAAGAGGTATAAGGAAAATGGAGATATAGGATAGTGTGTACTTAAGCAGAAGCTTGGACTTGAAGTGATTCCATTTCATATCTGCAACCTCCCGTTTTTCTTTAGAGCTGCAGCGATAGCGCTCTCATAAAGACAGTAAAGCTGTTGCCATGATGCCGAGCTATTGGGTGTACCTACTAAAAATACTAGGAGAACTTCTCTAATAAATCAATGGATCTTTTCTGAAATTTAAGGGAAGTCATGCAGAACGTTTCTTGAGAGAATCGATGTATGTAACCATAGTAAAATCCCCTTCAAGTTCACTCCTTTCCTTATGTTACCACACAAGGCTTTTCAAAGAGTATCTACTTGAAGGGGATAATGATAATAGAGAGTATATTTTGTTTTTTACATTAAACGTGTTAGATCAAACCATTATTTAATCCAGCGGTTCATAATCAAACCAATCGAACAGGCTGGGTGCACCTTCTCCCGATGGACTGTAGGCATACATGGCAATGATGACTCCTGTGAAGCCACCCGCCACTTCAGTAGAGAGCAGATGGGTTTCGCCTGAGCCGAGGACAGCGGCAGCTGTTGAACCTTGCTGTACGGAGAATGTGAACATATCACGCTGGGCCTGAATCTGTAATATTGCAGGTCCAGCTCCACAATCCCGAATTACCTCTGTTCTTAAAGAACCAACCGTTCGCCGGAATATCATTTTTTTGTGACCGTCGACCCGCGTTATAGCCAGATCATAATGATATTTCTCATTCATGTAGACGGTCAATCCCGCTTCGTCGCCATCATGCGTTGGTTCAAAGCTCAGTTTGGCAGCCATGCTGCATAAGAAATGGCTCAAGCGACGACCGATAAAGGCGGGGTTTCTGCCATCATTGAGAGACATGGGGTTCCCTCGCAGAACAAGATGGCCCGGGTGTTCTGTGAGTGACCAACTGTCAGGATCCGGATTTCGCAGAAAGATCCAGTCCAGGTCCAGTATGGATACATCGAAATCATCCCGGATTGCCTTGTGAGGCCAATGAACTTCAGGCAGCTGCGGTCCGGTCATGACGGGCTCAATATGTCCGTCATGACCGATTATCGGCCATCCGTCATTCGTCCACGTCACGGGTGCGAGGAATGTCTCACGCCCCAAGTGATGCCGCATGGGGTAGGCAGCAGGGCGAATTCCCAGGCATACCGCCCACCAGCTCCCGTCATGGGCTTGCACCAGATCAGCATGTCCAGTGGCGTGAATACTGCTTTTCATGCTTCGGTTCGACAGGATTGGATTGTGAGGGCAGGGATCGAATGGCCCATACGGATCAGTGCTTCGCGCAATGGTTTCCATATGCCCGTATTCCGTTCCCCCTTCAGCAATCATTAGATAATAGAGGCCATTTATCTTGTACAAGTGAGGGGCCTCAGGTGCAGCACCGCCGGTTCCTCTCCAAATGAATTGGCTCTCTGTCAGCTTGTTACCCGTCAAGATGTCGATCTCACATTGATAAATTCCTTCTCCTGCATCACCATTACAGGCGGATTGAAAGTAAATACGACCATCATCATCAAAGAATAGGGAGGGGTCTATACCGTCCTGGGCAACAAAAATGGGATCGGACCAAGGTCCTTCAGGTTGCTTGCTTCGTACATAGAAGTTGCCGCCTCCGCTTACATTGGTAGTTATCATGTAGAACCAGTCATCATGGTGGCGTAGGGTCGGTGCATAAATGCCGCCGGAACTGCCCGCTTTGGCGAGTGGAAGTTGTTCGGCAGAAGTGAGAACATGGCCGATCTGGTGCCAATTCACAAGATCTTTGCTGTGAAAAAGAGGTACACCTGGGAAATATTCAAATGTGCTGGTTACGAGGTAATAATCTTCGTCTACCCGACAGATGCTGGGATCTGGATAGAAGCCCGGAATCACGGGATTGGTGTAGTTCATCATGTAGTGCTCCTATTCATTCCAGAGTTTAATGCGATCCTGGACGTATTTGGTGAATCCCTGCTCCATTTTTTCGACACCTGCATCAATAAGCTTTTGCTGATAGTCATTCCAGAGGGCATCGAATTCTTCCGGTTTGGCCATAACGGCCTGTGGAATCTGCTTCCATGTAATGTCCTTCACCTTGTTAGCTATAATGTTGATTTCATCTTCACTAGGCACAGATAAATTCCATACCGCTCCCCATGGTTTTACCGGGAAATCCTTCTCGTTTGGAAACAGATCCATCCAGGTCGTTGCATCATAAGCTTTAAGGGTCTCTTTCTCTGCATCCGTGTAATTCTCAATAATCTGTTCCGGGAAGTTCTTAGTATAATAATTGCCAGTGGAATCCTTCACACCATCCCCGTAATGACCACCAATATTGGTGTAAAGGCCTACGCCGGATTCTCTGGTAAAGGCGATATTGTCATTGATAATGCGCTGCTGCACATCCGCAGGCACAACACGCTTACCATCCTCTACGGTATATTGCTTGCCTTCTATGCCCCAATAGTTGAGGATCTGGCCTTCTTCGGAAGCGAGGAAATCCAGAAATTTAATGGCTCGGACCGGATCCTCTGCGCTTTCAGTTATGCCTACTCCCCAGCCAGCCATGAACCCAGTGGACTGATGTCGGTTATCCTTGTACTGGTCAGACAGTGTGACTGAATAATGTCCATAGGTTTGATCATTTTTTCCTGCAGCCTTCAGCGCCTTCTCTCCATCGGAGTAGCCCCAGTCTGCATCGATCAGACCAATGACGCGACCAGAAGCGACTTTGGCCAGATATTGATCGTTTTTCTGAACAAAAGATTCCTGATCAAGCAACCCGGTATTATACATATGGTTAAGCCATTGGAAGTACTCTTTCTCACCTTCCGTGCGGAAATGGTAAGTTGCTTCATGCGTTTCCGGATCAATGTAGTACTCTCCATCACCAGATTTACCAGTGGTCTCAGCTGCAGGATTTGTCACGGTAATTTGAATATGCCAGTCATCAGCGTTCAATGTCATTCCGATATTTTTGTTGCCGTTCTCATCGGTAGGGTGCTTCTCCAGATAGGATCGAATGACATTTTCATAATCTTGCAGTGTATTGATCTGTGGATACCCGGCTTCCTTCACAGCACGATGCTGAAGCTCGAAACCTGCGCCTGCCACAAAGCTGACTCCGTCTATGGCGGAATAGGTAGGAATGACATAGATGGAGGGGTCATCGTTACTGTAGCGCAGACGTTTGATTTGGTCACCGAAGAGCTTCTTGATGTTTGGCGCATGTTGATCGATCAAATCGGTAAGGTCCAGCATTGCTCCTGCATCAACCAATTTGCCCAAATCCCCCTTGGGACTAATCAGATCAGGGTAATCACCACTTGCTGCGATCAGTGCCAGTCTCTGCGAGGGGTCCGATACTGCGAATTCGGCATCCAGTGTGATGCCTGTCTGCTTGGTAATCTCCTTGCCGACATCATCCTGCATCTTATTCCAATTTGCGTTGGAATCTGCTCCGAAGAAAGTCAACGTCATCGGCGAAGTTTCACTGGCATTCTCTTCATTGCTTTCCAAGCTGTCATTGCCACTACTGCATCCTGCCAGCAAGCTTAACGAGAGTGCAAGTGCGACAGAACATTTTGGAATCTTTCTCGATAGTTTAGTCATATTAACCCCCTGATATGATCCATATAATTGGTCTGAGAGACTTTCTGACGCATGTTACGTATAGAGCCCGCTAAAAGAAGCCTCTATAGAATTGAATGCGTTTACAAAATGGTGATGAGAAACATGCACTCGACAGATTAACGGTATGATGTAATCTCTAACCAACTGCACCCCCTTAGATGTCAGGTTCTTCTACAGTTACAAGAGGAATTATATCGGCTCAGAGATCGACAAACCTTGATTTTTCGGTCCTGGAGTAGCATGATATAGACATTCAGCCCAACAATGTTCGCGGAGGGGGATCTTTTGAGTAATGCATATTTGAGGTGGTTTACTTCAGACCACGAATTTCCATTTTTTATTCAATACGGCGGACACGACGAAGACATGGAACTTCATAGGCATGTTGATTTTTCTGAACTCGTGATCGTACTGAATGGGAATGCCACGCATATCGTCAACACTGAGGAATCATTTATCAAGAAGGGAAATGTATTCGTGATCAATGGGGACACGCCGCATGCATACAAAGACCCCTATGATTTTCAGATATGCAATATTATGTTCAGACCGGAGATGCTCGCTTCGACTGGACCGGATCTGAGGAAATCCAATGGCTTTCAGGCACTGTTTGTTTTGGAACCGTTTTATCGTAATCTTCACTCTTATCCGAGTAAACTGGCTTTACCTATCCCCAGCCTGGAATATGTTGAATTGCTGATTTCGGTTATGATTGAGGAGTATAAAAGTAAGCAGCAAGGGTATCAGACAATGCTGATCTCCCGTTTTACGGAGTTGGTTGTCTATCTGTCGAGGCATTATGATACACAGGAGAAGGCCATAGAAGGCAATAATTTGATGCATCTGGCGAATGCCATTTCTTATATTGAGGATCATTATTTGGAACCCGTGTCCTTGGAAGAGATTGCAGGTAAATCGAATGTTTCGGTAAGGCATCTGAACCGGATCTTTCGATCCTATTATCAGATGACACCGATCTCCTATTTGCAGAAGCTGCGTCTGGAAAAGGCATGCAATCTCTTAAAACACGGGAACCTGTCCATTACGGAAATTTCTTATAAATGCGGGTTTAACGACAGTAATTATTTTACCCGCCAGTTCACAAAGGCGTATGGCATGTCTCCCAAAACGTACAGGCAATCTCTATAACATTCCACTGTGGTGTGATGGACGGAAGGAGGGTGAGTGTGAGAGGAACTTGTGTTCCAACTGGCATGGCGCCAAAAGATACCGGCTTTGGATCCCAAAGTTGAATATTCATTATCGGAACGGGGGCGTTCACTCATGCCACTATTAAATATGATGTGTGATTGGGGAGAAGCCAATATGGTGTCTGCCCCGGAGCATGTAAAACGATAGTGAGGCCGAATACAAAAAAACAGGATCACCTGATTAGGGAGGTCCTGTTTTGCGTTGCAATGACAAACTTCAGCATTTTGATCATTCGATTCAGTGGTTCTAGCGCATTTTAATAATCAAGAAGACGTCCATGCTCCTGCAACCAAATTCTCAAATCTTCCCTCGATGTTCCTTCAATTTCCATCGATGAAATATCATCCATTTTCTCTATACTGTAGCGGGTTCCTGGTACCAAAAAAGGGCATAGTCGTTCATGATGGATGCGTGACCTAACTGATGCAACATGGTAGACACATTGCCTCTGTGATAGGTCCCGTGATTGACCAGTTGCAGCACAATTTCCGAAAGGCGGGTTTGGCGGATTCTTGCATATGGATTGTCGAGCAGGATCGTTTGCTCGAGATCATCTTGGCTTTGGAACCATTCTTTGTATTCGTCCGATAACTGGGCAAACAGATGGATGTATTCATCTGCTGAATCCAGGATGTTTTCATTTAACGGCATACATGTTTGCAGCGCTTCTCGCATATCCATCCCGGTCAAAACCAGATACCACGTCTTATCAACCACATAGATATGGTTAAGAGCATGTGCGAGGGTTGGGAACGAGCTGTTTACTTCCTGACTCAGCACAGAGGACGGGAGTTCCTTGATTCTTCCCAAGATCGTTTGGTTGGCCCATGTGTGGTAGTTATACATTTGTTCTGGATGGTTCATTTGTATCGTCTCCTTTGGAATGGTTATGGATGTGATTGTTTATAAAATGATTATAAAAAAAGAAGTATGACAACAGACTGTCATACTTCCTCATAAAGTTGGAGTGCGCTTTGAAGTTGTTCTTTTATGATTCCTCGCAGTTCAAGAGGTTCAAGGACTTTAACCCCACTACCCAAGCTCAGTAGAAAAGAGCAAAGCCATCTCGCTTCCAGCGGTTGATAAACCGAGATGCGCATCGTCATACTTCCATCGTCATGAAATTGTTTATCCGCTTCGTGAAAATGATCCATGGCCTCTGCCAACGCCTCCGGGCTCACTCGAAACACCACATCACGAACCTCATTTTTCCATTCCCTGTTAGACAAAACAACCTCTTTTGGCACATCGAGATGAGGCTGAAAGGATTCCTCTGTCAGGGACACATTCATCATCCGGGATAGTCGAAACTCCCGATAATCCTGTCGTGTTCGGCAAAATCCATAAACGTACCAGTTTCGATATTTAAAATGAAGTCTCACCGGTTCCAAACCACGGGTCGTACGTTCATTTTTTGTATTGATGTATTCAAAAGAGATGACTTTACGCTCGGTAATGCCCGTGCGTAAATCACGAAGTACATCCGGATTCGTTCGATGAGTTTCAAGATTAACCTCTAGACTTGACGTTTGCTGCTGCGTTCCAACTGTTTTCAGTCTTTCAATCGTCCCTTGCGCTCGCGTGTCTTCAAACACGGTGGAGAGACTGCTAATTACGGTGATCAGGGAATCGACATCGTACGAACCGAGCAAGCTTTTATCCATTTTGTATCCGTCCATCATGCCATATCCGCCCTTATGTCCTTGAAACGATATGACTGGGAAGCCAGCAGCACAGATGGCATCGATATCCCGATAGATGGTCCTTTGGGAAACTTGAAACTCTTCGGCAAGCCTAGAGGCAGACAACACTTCATGATTCAGTAGCTTGAAGATGATTGAGATCAATCGCTCCAATTTCATATATAATCCCCACCTGTTATTCCATTTCGTAACATGGTGATTATTATTACAGATTGTCAATAAAATTCAAATAGCCTGTGTAAGTTCCATTTGAATTATTCAATAAAGATAAAGGTAGGACTCCATAAAGAATATTCCTTTACAGGAATATTCTTTATGGAGTATACTTTGGATATCAGGAAGAAGAACATTTTGGTGAAGGAGATGAAATTCTACCGATACACTATAACTGAATGAGGTGAAAGGCATGTCAGGACACAATCCGGGTATGGACATGACCTTGCTGGGCGCTTTGGCTGAACCGAATCGTATGCATATCGTCGAACTATTGCGTGATGGTCCTCTTACGGTGGGGGAAATTGCTGAACGGCTGGGATTACGCCAGCCTCAAGCTTCGAAGCATTTGAAAGTGCTCAGTGATAACGGCATTTTAGAGGTAAAGGCCGAAGCCAACCGCAGGATCTACAAGCTCCGTCCCGAACCTTTTCAAACATTGGATGCCTGGGTGCAGTCGTTTCAGAGCGTCATGGAAGAACGTTTTGACAATTTGGATCATTATTTGCGTGAACTGCAAAATAAGAAAGACAAACCATAAGTATTCTTAATTCATAAGGAGGAATTATAATGTTAAACAACGGAATGGTTTCGAGAGTGGAAAATGAACAGGTACTTGTACTTGAGCGTGTTTTTGACGCACCTCGTGAGCTCGTGTTCAGCATGTTCAAGGAATCGGAACATCTTCAGCGCTGGTGGGGACCGAGAGGTTGGTCGATTCCCGTCTGTAACGTAGATTTTCGGCCAGGCGGCGTTTGGCATTACTGCATGAAATGTGAGGATAAGAACCAGGGTGATTTTTACGGTATGGAATCCTGGGGGAAAGCTGTGTATAAGGACATTGTTGAGCCTGAGTTGATTGTATACACGGATTACTTCTCTGATGCCGATGGGAATACGGATGAGAGCCTGCCGTCAACTGAGGTGACGATGCAATTTATTGACTTCGACGGCAAGACGAAGATCGTCAACCGCTCTGAATATGTATCCGCAGAGGCACTCCAAACGGTCATGGATATGGGAATGTTGCAGGGAATCACGGAAACCTGGGACCGTCTTGCAGAGCGTCTGGGCGAGGTTAAGTAACAGAAATGAATATTAGCCGCCATGCTTTCGCTTGGCGGCTATTTGTTGATTTTTTAAGTTATAACACGGTTTATTTGTGACCTATTCCTCTTGCACATTATAGAGTACACGGGCAAGCAGGTTTTGCCCGTAGTTGCCGAAATTCTTGCCAAAGATCGTCAATCCCCGCTTGTTCAAAGGTCCATCTGTCACGGCAATACGAAAGTGGATATCGCTTTTGTAATCCAGTCCGATTTCGTCCAACGTTACGTCCGAAATGCGGCATCCATCGATGTAGCTGCCTTCCTGCGTAATGCGGATTAGTTTGAGCATTCCGTATTGATTGAGATGGGGCGGCCACCAGTCCGGGTTGAATGTACCGCGTGTATTGCCGAAATCACCTGGACTCGTCCAGCACCCAATCTCAATCCCGTTGACGTAGAAATAAATATCCGAAGGGTAATTGTCGCAAAAGCCCGGTGCCTCCGAACCCAGTTCCATCGACAGCTGAATTTCGCTAAACGTCTGATTGGGCTTGAGATAGTTAGGAATCCGATACTCCAGATAACCTTCAGCCAGCCAGATCATCTCCGCATCAATTCGCAGCGGATCAGCAAAGTAGCGTGGATCATCGAACTCACCGACGATGCTGTCGCGGGTAGCGAGACCACATGTAGGGGCTGCCTGATAATCGCTGTAATGACCTACCTGAATTTCAACCTCGTACCGGTTATTAATTTCCTGTGAACGCAGGTCCACCATTAGTTTTTCCTCATTGAGATAACAAATCTTCTGAATTCCGTGTTTGCCAACCGCAGTATTGATCTCAATCAATCCGCTTTCTTCCAACTTTTTGATATGCATGGTGATGGCGCCGTTGCTCAGTCCAAGTTTGGTTGCAAGATCATTGAGATTAAGACTTTGGTTCTTCGCCAGCAGTTCAATGATCTGAATCCGTATTTCCGAACTGAGCGCCTTGAAAATATTCACACCCGACATTAGATCTTTAATATAAATCATAGGTGGAGTTCCTTTCCCCGTTCTGAACAAAGCCCTTCTGAATCATGGGCTTCTGCACATTTATATGTTTTATTTCAAATAATTATAAATGATTACCCGATGGAAGGGAAGGGCGGAGAAAAGGAAGCCAAATCCCTTGTATACATAGCATAAATGAGCGTATTATTCATAAATCGTTGAATATTTACTTTAAAAAATAACTTAAATCAATTCATATATATTTGAAATATACCATTGAATTGCGATGTAACCGCTTTTATAATCCTAGTATACCTAAATTGATTTAATACTTCATGAACCAAATTAACTATTTGATCAGGAGAGGTGGAATTCGATTTGGAGAAGTTCAAAGGAATGACAGGATTCAGAAAGAAACGTTGGGCATTACCCGCACTGCTTGTACTTGTATTGCTACTGGCGGGTCAATCTCGGGCATTCGCAGCATTCTGGAATTTGACCGGAGATATTGCAGTCCACGATCCTTCCATCATCAAAGAGGGAAGCTCATGGTACACCTTTTCAACCGGTCCGGGCATTCAGGTACTGAAATCGGATAACGGGTCATCCTGGTATCGTGTTCCACAAATCTTTCTGAGCAAACCTTCCTGGTGGGCCACTGCCGTTCCGGGACAGAGCGGTTTGGACGTATGGGCACCTGATATTGAGCAATATAACGGTAAAGTGTGGCTGTATTATTCCATTTCTACCTTTGGCTCGAATAGATCCGCAATTGGTCTTGCATCTGCGAACAGCATAGGTGCGGGGCAGTGGAAGGATGAGGGGCTGGTGCTTCAGACTACATCTGCCAATAACTACAACGCCATTGATCCGAATCTGGTCATCGATGCCTCAGGCAACCCCTGGCTGGCTTTCGGTTCTTTCTGGAGCGGCCTGAAGATTGTGAAACTCGACAAAACCACGATGAAACCGACCGGAAGCATATCCTCCATTGCGGCGCGTCCGAATAATGGCGGAGCCATTGAAGCTCCAAGTATTGTGTACCGGAATGGTTATTATTACTTGTTTGCCTCGATTGATTCTTGCTGCCAGGGCGTGAACAGCACGTACAAAATGGTCTATGGTCGTTCAACGAGTATAACAGGTCCGTATGTGGACAAAAACGGCGTGAACATGTTGAATGGCGGAGGAACCCTATTGGATTCGGGGAATGCCAAGTGGAAGGGACCCGGCGGTCAGGATGTGTATAACGGTAATGTGATTGCGCGCCACGCGTACGATGCCGATGATAATGGCAATCCGAAATTGCTAATTAACGACTTGCTGTGGGATTCCAGCGGATGGCCAACCTACTAGTTTATTTTAAATAAATATAAAATGTTTTAATAAAGTATTGACTAAAGTGATCTGGGTTTGATAAATTTAACAACAGAAATCTTATTTTACTGAATTGAATACGGTTACAAATCCAGATCAGGAGGGGTTCAGATGGTAAAGAAAAAAAGATTGGTCACACTTATGCTTCTAATGCTGGTAAGTGCACTCGTGTTTGCGGGCTGCGGAGGAAGCAGCGGATCAAGCGGGGACAAGGAATTGACATTCATGTTCCGGGGTGGCACGGATGAACAGAAGGCATATCAAGCAGTGGTTAAGAAATTCGAAGAAGAGCATCCCGGCGTCAAAGTCAAAATTATCGTAACAGCTGCGGATCAATACGCAACAAAATTGAGAGCTGCCATTACAGGCAACAGCTTGCCGGACGTGTTTTATTTTAACCCTGGCGATGTGAAAGCTTATGTAAACAGCAATGTACTGATGAACCTGACACCTTACATTGAAAATAATGCGGACGTAGATCTGGACAACATCTGGAAATATGGTATGGACTTGTATCGCTATGATGGCAAAATGGCAGGTCAGGGCGATATCTACGGCATGCCGAAAGATTTGGGTCCGTTTGCACTCGGTTATAACAAGACGTTATTTGAAAAAGAGGGCATCCCATTCCCTGACAAGGACAAGCCATACACATGGGAAGAATTCATCCAAGTCAACCAGCAAGCGACCAAGGATACGAATGGCGATGGTAAACCGGACGTATTTGGTACGGGCTTTAACGTACAGTGGGCGTTGCAGTCCTTTGTATGGAGCAATGGTGCAGACTGGCTGGATGAGAGCAAAACGAAGGTAACCATTGATGATCCGAAATTCGCGGAAGCACTTCAATTCTTTGCGGACATGCAAAACAAATACAAAATCACGCCTTCCATTGAGGAAGCGCAAACATTGGATACGTATCAACGCTGGATGAAAGGGGAAATGGCCTTCTTCCCTGTAGGTCCGTGGGATATGAGTACATTCGAGAAACTGCCTTTCGAGTATGATTTGCTGCCTTTCCCTGCGGGCTCTACCGGAAAATCAGCGACGTGGATCGGTTCCCTGGGTATCGGTGTATCGGCCAAAACGAAACATCCGGAAGAAGCTGCAGCATTGGTTAATTACCTCACAGCTTCGAAGGAAGGCATGCAGCAACTAGTGGATGCCAAAGTACAGATTCCTAATCTGCTTGATATGGCAGATGAATGGGCCAAGGATACTTCAACGAAACCTGCCAACAAACAGGAATTCATTGATATCGTAGAAGATTACGGCCGTGCTCTGCCAGGTAACTACACGTACAATGCGGAGTGGTATGACCTGTTCTTCACCGACATTCAGCCGGTGTTGGATGGCAAGATTACAGCTGCAGATTATGTGAAGCAGCAGCAGCCCAAAATGCAAAAACTGTTGGACAAAGCGGTAGAGCAAGAGAAGAAATCTCAGAAATAAGCATTTTGTAAAGTGCTGAACTGTGAATGAAAAGATTGAAGGGTAGGTTCTAGAGAGAAGCAGCCTACGCAGAATGGATAGAGTAGTGAATTCCGTGTTCAAAAAAAGGCGGTGCCAGCAGCCTGCTATCACGCTGCTGGCATCATTTTGGATTCCATGCGGGCATGTTGCATGAATTGATCAAGCAAGCAGGCATCCATCGATTCATGCAACATGCTGATATTAGAAACAGGGGTGAGCGCAGTGATTACAAAATCTAGTTTGTATCGCAAAGAGAGGCTGTACGGATATTTGTTTATTTTGCCTCCGGTTCTTGGTTTGCTGATCTTTGTCCTGTTCCCTTTCCTTTATTCCTTGTACGGTTCGTTTACGGATTGGGATGGCTTGGGACAGATGAACTTTATCGGTTTAGCCAATTTTAAGGATTTGCTCACGGATGATCTGTTTTACAAAGCGATGTTCAACACCTTTTATCTGATGCTGGGTATCCCGATTGGTTTGTTGCTTGCCTTGCTGCTGGCGATGGGTCTGAATCGTAAAATTCCCGGCACAACGACGTTCCGTGTGATCTATTATATTCCGGTCATTTCTTCCCTCGCAGCGGTGTCGATCATGTGGAACTGGGCGTACAACGGGGATTACGGATTAGTAAACCAATTCCTTGATCTGTTCGGGATTGAAGGCCCTAACTGGCTCGCAAACAAAAACACGGTTAAACCGGCCCTGATAATTATGACGGTGTGGAAAGGCCTGGGATACACGATGTTATTGTACCTGGCTGCATTGCAAAGTGTATCACGTACCTATTACGAAGCCGCTGAGCTGGATGGAGCGAACGGGTTTCAGATCTTCCGCAACATTACCTGGCCGATGGTGAAGCCGGTTACCTTTTTCCTCGTTGTTACGAATATTATTGGTGGTTCCCAAATCTTTACCGAAATGAACATTATGACGCCTACGGGTGGTCCTGAATATTCATCCGCATCAATTGTCTTCTACATCTGGCAGAAAGCCTTCAGTAACCTGCAAATGGGTTATGCCTCTGCAATGGCCATGATTCTTGGTATTTTCATTTTTGTCATTACCTTGGTGCAATTCAAAATGAACGAAAAATCAGCCTATGATGGGGATTAATGGTCTAGGAAAGGAGTGAACCGGAGATGTCTTACAGTCAAAAGAGGAGATTAACGAACTCTATCATTTTTATCGTTTTGGCGATTGGTGCTATTGCGATGATTGCACCACTGATCTGGATGTTGTCTACTTCCGTGAAGGAGAAACAGGATGTGTTCGCACTTCCGCCCGTGTGGATACCTGAAGTGTTCCAATTCGGAAAGTATAAGGAAATCTGGGAAGCAGGTCCGCTACTCAGCGGGATCAAAAACAGCTTGATCGTGGCGGTAAGTGTTACCGTTGTCGGGACGTTTACGTCCAGTATCGCTGCCTTTGCTTTTGCCAAATTGAGATTTCCGCATAAAAATAAACTGTTTCTTGCTTTGCTTGCATCCATGATGATTCCGTATCCGACAGTCATGATTCCGCAATTCATCATGTTCTCGAAGCTGGGCTGGGTGGACACGCTGTTACCGCTGATCGTTCCAGGATTATTTGGTAATGTTGTCATGATCTTCTTCCTTCGTCAATACCTGCTTAGTGTGCCTGATGCCATTATTGAAGCAGCGAAAATTGATGGCAGCTCCTATTTCCGACTGTACTCGAGCATTACGTTCCCGCTCATTAAACCGGCGATTGCAGCTCAACTGATTCTCTGGTTCATGGGCATCTGGAATGATTATCTGGCACCGATTATTTATCTGAATTCACCTGAAAAACAGACCTTGCAGCTCGTCATTGCGAACTTCAATGCCACGTATGCAATCCAGACGGATTATCCGCTCATTATGGCGGCGTCTATTGTTGCGCTGTTGCCGGTATTAATTATCTTCCTGATCTTCCAGAAGCAGATTATTGAATCGGTAGCGATCTCTGGAGTGAAAGGATGAATCAGCGGAGAGCATTCCGCAGGTGGACAAATTCAGGAAAAGGAGTTGTTGTTTCCATGTTGCTGCTGCTGTTGGTTGGAGCTACAGGCTGTTCTGGAAATGGAGTGGGGGAAGCCGTTTCCCCACCAGTTTTTCCGGATGCTCCCCAAGATACTCCATTGTATGACACCTCCATTCTGGACGACGAATCCCGTTGGACGGTGAACAATGCACATGACCCGGCCATTATCAAAACAGATCAGGGATATTACGTCTATTCCACAGACGTTCGTGTAGCAGGGGAAGCGAAACCCGGCGTCATGGTACGCAAATCGGATGATCTGATCAACTGGTCATGGGTAGGTCAGGCTTTGCCGGGTATTCCGAAGGAAGCCCTCGATTGGACTGGGGCAGTAAATCTGTGGGCACCGGATGTGATTCAGGTTGGCGACACCTACCGGATGTATTATTCGGCTTCGACCTTTGGCAGTACACGTTCGGCTATTGGTTTGCAGACATCCTCGTCCCCGGAAGGCCCTTGGACAGATGAAGGGTTGGTTGTTAAAACATCCGAGAACGAAAAGGATAAGTTAAATGCCATTGATGCCAATCCGGTATTGGATGCCGAAGGCAATTCATGGATGGTCTACGGGTCCTTTTTCGACGGAATATACATTGCACCTCTCGATCCGGAAACCGGAAAGTTCAAGGAGGAGGGGTATGGTACCCGCATTGCCGCCCGCGATCGTGCTACGGAAGAAGGTGCGGTGGAGGGTCCATATATTGTGTATAACCCGGAGTTTAAAAAGTATTATCTCTTCGTCTCATATGATTCCTTATTCGAAGATTATAACGTACGTGTAGCCCGCGCTGATTCCATTACAGGCCCCTACACGGACGTAAATGGCATGAACATGCTGGATACGGAGCACCTGCCTCAATATGAAGTCGGAACCAAAATTCTGGGCGGCTACCGCTTCACCGAAGGTGAGGGCTGGGTTGCACCTGGGCATAACTCGGTCCTTCAAGATGGCGACGATTATTATATCGTGCATCATGCGAGAGGCGAGACAGATAAAAACTGGCCGTATCTGCATGTACGTAAAATGCTGTGGACCAAGGACGGATGGCCTGTTGTGTCACCAGAACGTTATGCAGGTGAGTACGCACAGGACATTCCGAAGTCGATGATCGCCGGGGAGTGGGAAGGCCTGGCTGTTGATCCGTCGGTGGACGGACAGGTGCAGGCAGTGCCTTACACCTTGCAAGGCAGCGGCAAAATCAAAAGCGAAAACGGTTCAGGCAAATGGACGTTTGATGGCAAACAAACACTGACGTTGGAGTGGAAAGAAAGCCCGTGGGGCGGAGCTTCCACAGAAGAGCTCAAGCTGCTCCCATCCTGGGACTGGGAGCGAAGCCAGCCTGCGCTTGTGGTTACGGGCCTGAACGACCGCGGCATTGCCGTCTGGGGCAAGCAGATCAGCGCCGCGGAGGAATAGCGAGCCATAGATATGGCTCGAAGTTAGGTGGAGTCGACCGAGCGAAGCGGTCGACCCATAGACCGAGCCACACCGATGGCTCGGAGTTTGGATTTGGTTCAGCGAGCGCGGTTAGAGCGAAGCTGTTGCTTTTAAGGTGCACAAGCAGCGTAGGGGGAGGAAGGAGCCAAAGGAGCGTCTTTGGCATCCGATTTCAACCGCCAAGAGCGGTGTGAAAGGAAATCGGAGGACAAGAGAGCGACAAGGCCTTACCACCCCCGAAGCGTCCGTGGTGCACCAGCATAGGTTTTACGTTTTTCGCTCAAAGGCTACAAATCTTACTCCGAGCCATACACACACATTTGAGGGGAGCATTCCCATGACTGATTCCATTACATTTACCAATCCCATCTTGGAGCAGCGTGCTGATCCGTGGGTGTACCGTCATACAGATGGTTACTATTATTTCTCTGCTTCCGTGCCAGCCTTTGACCGGATTGAGATCCGCCGTGCACTGACTTTGGAAGAGTTGAGAGATGCCGAGCCCGTAACGGCATGGTACAAACATGATACAGGACCGATGAGTGCCAACATCTGGGCGCCCGAAATCCATTTTATCGATGGCAAATGGTACATATACTACGCTGCTGCCCACACGAGCGAGACCAACGAAGGTCTTTTCGACCACCGGATGTATGTATTGGAGAATGATTCTGCGAATCCACTGGAAGGTGAATGGGTAGAAAAAGGACAAATTCATACGCGCTGGGAGACGTTTGCACTGGATGAAACGACTTTTGAGCATAAGGGAATCCGTTATCTGGTCTGGGCGCAGAAAGATCCAGCCATTGTAGGTAACTCGAACCTGTACATTTCCGAAATGGAAAATCCGTGGACACTGCGTGGAGAACAGGTGATGATCGCGACACCTGAATTTGATTGGGAGATCATCGGCTTCAAGGTAAATGAAGGGGCAGCAGTACTGCATCGCAATGGGCGGATCTTCATTGGCTACTCTGCGAGTGCGACCGACTATAATTATTGTATGGGTTTGCTCACTGCGGATGAAGACGCCGACTTGCTTGATCCAGCGAGCTGGGTGAAATCGCCTAAGCCGGTATTCCAAACGTGTGAAGCGAATGGTCAATATGGTCCGGGTCATAACAGCTTTACGGTATCTCCAGACGGCAAAACGGATATTCTGATCTATCACGCACGAAACTACAAGGACATTGAGGGAGATCCTCTCTACGATCCAAACCGCCATGCCCGCGCGCAGGTCATTCGCTGGAACGAAGATGGCACGCCTGACTTTGGAGTCCCTGTTCCAGATGGGAAGGCTGCGGCTGAAGCGAAATAATAATACTGCTAAAGTTTTAATATAGTAAGCCCTTAGTCAGCGAGCCATGCTGATTAGGGGCTTTTGCTTATGTACACATTGAGAGGGGAGACTTGAAGATGACTATGGTGGTCTGCATAGAAGCAACCATCCCCAGAACTCTGCGTATGAGGAGTATACAATTCACTATACACATAACATTAGGAGGCCATATATGGATTCGCGCGAGACATTGGACCGGGAGCTGGAACAGATTTTAAAATGGGAAAAAGGGCAAAAGGACTTGTTTATTTGGGACAAAATTGGACGTTTGCCATTTGCCATGCTGGATAAAGTGATGCCCAAAGCGCTGAAACAGAAGATTGGAGACTCGCTGAACGAAGTCGGTCAGTATGTGCAGAATGGCGGAAAATTTCTCGTTCAGAAAAAGAAGGTGGCGGAGCTGCTCCAAGAGGAAGCGATCAAATCCGGTTATTCCATGAAGGCCGATACCTCTTACGATGAACAGGATGGAGAGACAAAAGATACGACGAAAATCCACAGTGTGGAAGGTTTACCGCTTGAAGTACTGGATCGCACTGCTGATAGCATTACGAACAGTCGAACGAGGTTTGCTGCCGCACAAGGGGCCGCAACAGGCATTGGAGGCATTGTAACGATTGCGGCGGATATTCCGATGGTGATGGGGCTTTCCCTGAAGGTGCTGCAGGAGATGGCGCTATGTTACGGATATGATCCCGACGAACCCCAAGAGCGCATATTTATCGTCAAATGTCTGCAATTCTCCTCCGCCGATATTGTGGGCAAGAAAGCGATTATTGATGAACTCGCCGATTACGATAATCCGGACAAGCAGGTTGAGGTTATTTCTCAGATGCAGGGCTGGCGGGAGGTTTTTAATTCCTACAGCGAATCTTTTGGTTGGAAAAAGCTGTTCCAGCTCATTCCGATTGCCGGCATGGTATTCGGTTCGGTGAGTAACAAAAATACGATTCGTGATGTTGCCGAAGCCGGAAAAATGTTATATAAAAAGCGGCTGATTCTTCAGCGTTTGAAGTAGCTTAAAGTAATACACCATATAAATAAAGGGTTCCTGCCGTCTGTTGTAAACACAGATTGAGGCAGGAACCCGTTTTGAAGTGAGTCTATCTTGGCTAGTGAGCTGAATTTCAGACCACTACAGAAAGTGCAAAACTAAAACCAATCTTATCTTTATTCTTCGCTACCGTTCTCTTCCGCCCAACGGTTGAGCAACTTATCCGATGGAAGTAGGAAGGTGAAGATACCGATTAGTGGCAGGAAGCTGCACATTTGCATGACTGGAGATACGCCGAACACGTCGATCCAGTTCCCCAGCACGAGTGCCCCCAAACCGCCCATACCAAATGCCAGACCAGTGATCAGGCCAGAAACGGTTCCAATTTTGCCTGGAATCAGCATTTGGGCATATACAACGGTCACCGAGAAGCTGGACAACATGATGAAACCAATAATGCTCAGCAATACGGCTGTCCAGAACAGATTGGCGTAAGGCAGCAGCAGCGCCAGTGGAGCGGCTCCGGCCATCGACAGGAAGATCATGTTGCGTTTACCGAAGCGGTCCGCCAGTGGACCACCAAAGAACGTACCAAGAGCCCCTGCCGCCAGGAACAGGAAGATATAGATCTGTGCGTCCTCTGTGGACAAGTTGAATGTATCCTTCAGGTTAAACGCATAGAAGCTGCCGATCGAAGCGACATACCACGAACGGACAAAGACGAGCAGAATCAAAATAGTTATGGCAGCAGCAATCTTTTTACGTAATGCCGGATTGGGTGCACGACGGGCTGCCGCCTGTCTACGCAAATACCCTCCCGATTGCAGCATGCGTCCATACCAGCGAGCGATATAGATTTGGACTGCGATCCCCGCAGCAGCAATGCCCGTGAATCCGATGGCGCCGAACAACCCAAACGGGATGAAAATCCATCTGGTAAGCAATGGAGCCAGAGACTGACCGGCGTTACCACCCACCTGGAAGATCGACTGAGCCAGACCCCGACGAGGCCCTGCAGCCATATGGGATACCCGTGAACCCTCCGGATGGAATGCCGCCGAACCGAGACCAACAAAGATGACGGAGATCAGGACAGCCATATAACTGTCGGCGAAGGCAAGCAATAGCATGCCGGTGAACGTAAAGCCCATGCCGATGGGCAGAATGGAGGGCGTCGGTTTTTTATCAGCAAACCAGCCTACAACAGGCTGCATAATGGACGCAGTAAAGTTAATAGCAAACGAAATCCATCCGATCTGCGTATACGTGAGATGCATGGAGTCTTTCAGAATTGGAAAAATAGCTGGAATTACAGATTGGATCGAATCATTGAACAAATGAACCAGACTGATGGCAATTAAGATCCGGTAAACGGTACCTTGGGCATCCAATCCGGGTGGAGCTTTCGAGCGCGCAGCGGCGTCTTTGGATAATGAATTTTGCATGGACATGTACAGTTCTCCTTTGGTCGCGGTCACGAGGGATCAGCGCCTGATGATGTGATGTGCCTAAGCATATTGTTACATAATAGGATAGATTTTAAGGGGCGACAAGGGGAACAGATGAAATTAACGCCCGCGTTCGGATATGGGATTGCACGGAATAAATGAATATACTACATAACTATTACAAAAATGGGTATTTTCATATACTCTTCGGAATACGTTATTAATAGTTCTTTTCCACATTTAACATAATACTGCTCTCCATTTAACAAAGCTAAGCTATGCTTTTTATCGTACAACCTATTGTATCGTGACTAGATTAAGCATTCGTAGGTTTCAAGAAGACTAGAGAGGATTGATCAGAAAAATGAAATCACTCAAGAAACAGGCATCCGTTGCTCTACTGGCTGTACCCTTGCTACTAACTTCTGTGGGAGGCAGTTACGCAAGTGCGGCAGCTTCTACAGACGTATCGCCTGCACCGGCACCAGCATGGGGATATTTTGTGGACACGTACAAAAATAATAAAGCGGATAACCAAACACCGGAGTCCAATCCGGCTCTTGGCGTGCTCTCGGGCTTCTCGCAGTTATGGAAAACGGGGGAAACCTGGGACACAGGAACCAAACTGAATGCAAGCGTGCTCGACCTTAATATTCGCAAAGTATTCAACACGTACATGCGCCGCACGGCGAGTGAGGCCGAATCAGCCTATCTGGATGACCGCAGAAGTCAGAGCTATAGTGTTATTGATGGTTTCGGACCCTATGCAGATACATATCGCTCCAAAGCGGAAGCCAACACAACAATCAAGGATGTTGCTGCCGACGCATTGACTACAAAATATAGTGATGAGGGCAACAATGCAGGTAACCCTGATTCGAGTCTTGGTAAAATGGTGAGCCTGGTTAACACCCTGCGTGGAGACTACTCTTCCACCAATCCATCCAAAACATATTTTAGTTACCCGCGGCCGTTTCGCTGGGTAGACAACTCACTTGTTGTCAACACGCTCCTCCCTGTACAAAATGCTGATGCGGAGAAAGACGGAGGATTTCCGAGTGGTCATACCAATGCCGCTTTCCTTAGCGCCTTTGCTTTTGCTTACGCGACACCTGAGCGTTATCAGGAACTGCTGACTCGTGCTTCCGAGCTTGGGGAGAGCCGTGTTATCGCAGGAATGCATTCCCCCTTGGATGTCATTGGTGGGCGGGTGCTGGCAACGGCTTTATCCGCGGCCATTTTGTCAGACCCAGCTAATGCTGAATTGAAGCAGGCGGCGTATGAGGAAGCACATAGCGTATTGTTATCCGACAAGGGCACTGCAACAGATGAATACAGCGACTACGCAGCTAATAAAAAAGAATATACCGAACGTTTAACGTTTGGATTTAAACAAATCGGTTCAAAAACAGAGCCAATGATTGTGCCAAAAGGTGCGGAAGTGTTACTTGAAACCCGCCAGCCTTACCTCAACGATACACAGCGTCGTGAAGTGTTGGCTACAACAGGATTGCCGTCCGGTTATCCGGTACTGGATGACGCAGAAGGCTGGGGGCGTCTGAATCTGTTTGCCGCAGCAGATGGTTATGGTGCCTTTAACGGTAACGTTACAGTTACTATGGATGCGGCCAAAGGTGGTTTCAATGCCAAAGATCAATGGCGCAATAATATCTCTGGTGAAGGAAAGCTGACGAAGAAGGGCACAGGAACATTGACGCTGCAAGGCAATAACACGTATACAGGCGGCACACAGGTTGATCAGGGAACCCTCGAGGGTGGATCGAAAACGGCCTTTGGTAAAGCGAGTGTAACCAACAATGGAGGAACGGTTGCCGAGGATGTGAAGGGGCAATTCGTAATCGGTGGAAACTTTACACAATCCTCCAAAGGAACGCTTGAACTGAACCTTGCAGATAAAACCGATGTACTTAACATCACGAAAACAGCAACGCTTGGTGGCAAATTGCACCTGAATTTCACAGATGGATACGTTCCTGACGATAACGCTACGATTGTGACATTTGATAAACGGGTCGGAACGTTCTCTTCGGTGGAAGTTTCCGGTCTGTCTAGCCATGTCAAAGTTAGCGTGATTTACAAAGCAGATAACATTCAGTTGAAAGTAATGAAATAACGCATCTAACATACTAAAAACAAAGAGCCGAACTTCTTCAGATTGAAGAGTCCGGCTTTTGTGCATTTTATGATTTTATTTTATACATAGCAGGATAGATGAACTATCGATTAACGATTATCAATCGTTTCTGTATACATATCATGATTCATCATGCGGTGCTCAGCCATTTGTTCGTACTTCGTACCTGGTTTGCCGTAGTTGGTATACGGGTCGATGGAAATGCCGCCACGCGGCGTGAATTTACCCCACACTTCAATGAAGCGTGGGTCCATCAGCTTGATCAGGTCGTTCATGATAATGTTGACACAATCCTCGTGGAAATCTCCATGGTTGCGGAAGCTGAATAGGTACAGCTTAAGTGACTTGCTCTCCACCATTTTCACATCAGGGATGTAGCTGATATAAATGGTAGCAAAGTCCGGCTGACCTGTAATCGGGCACAGGCTGGTGAACTCCGGGCAGTTGAATTTGACAAAATAATCCCGGTACGGGTGTTTGTTATCGAAGTTTTCCAGAATTCCCGGATCATATTCAAACGTATATTTTACGGCCTGGTTACCCAGCAACGTCAAATCTTGCATTTCATCAGGTTGTCTCATGATTCGTAAACGCTCCTTTAGTTCCGGCGCTGCACGAAGCTTACCGGTATATATGATAGGCCATCTTAGCCTCTGCATGTTCCCAAAATTACATCATGCTGCCCATTCCGCCCATATAGCCCATCAGACGCCGCGTTTGTTGCCCCACACAAGGGTATGCAGCTGTGGCAGCACACGAACGTCGTTGAGATCATCGGATGCACTGACTTGGTCAATCAGCCACTCATAACGGGCAAGCAACGAAGACGCCAGATCTGGGGTGTCGGCAGAAGTGACATCCGGGTTCCCGGTCTGCAAAAATAAATCCGTGCCCGGATACCGTGCATGCACACGGCGGGCATAGTCCAAGTCTGTCTCATCGAAAATTACGATCTTCAGACTGTGGCTTCGTTCCACCGGGCGAGCAGCCAGTCGGCCGATCAGATCATCCAGCACAGCCCAGTCGGTGTTCATGCCTGAGCTGGGAGGCTTGGGCGAGACGGTGACTTCGTCAATGTCCGCCAGCCAAGACTGCCAACGGGAGCCCTGCGTTTCTACCGCGGTGCGGATGCCGTTCTCCCGAAGCAGCTTAACCAATCCGCCCAGCGAAGCGAGCAGGGCAGGGTTGCCGCCTGAGATGGTCACATGGGAGAAGCGCGAGCCGCCAACGCGGCGCAATTCCTCCCACACGTCCTCCGGCGTAATCATCCGAATTAGGTCCTTGCCGCTGCCGTCCCAGGTAAAGGCCGAGTCACACCAGGAGCAGCGATAATCGCAGCCCGCGGTGCGGACGAACATCGTTTTCTGCCCAATAACCATACCTTCACCTTGAACCGTAGGGCCAAAAATCTCCATCACAGGAATCCGTGCCTCTTTGCCCCGTTCCACACTACTCATCAATCATCCACTCCCGTCTGGCCTCGGCGTAACTGGTCGGTGTCTCGTATAAGCGGACAAACTCTGTTCGACCACCTTCGGTCAGTGTGGCATACGGTTCGGTCTGCAAGGCATGTTCCATCTGCTCGAACAACCAGACGACCATATTTTCAGCTGTCGTGTTCATGAGGGGAAGGGTTTCGTTCAAATACTGATGATCCAGATACCCTTCAATTTGTGTTTTCCATATATCCTTGATATGTCCAAAATCAACTGTCAGTCCGGTCTCACCCGGATAACCGCTAATGCCAAAAACAACTTTATACGTATGCCCGTGCAAGTTCTTGCACTTGCCTTCATAACAATGCAGGTGATGTGCCGCGTCAAACGTAAACTCCTTGCTGACCAGCACACGTTTGCGATGATAGCGAAGCTGTGCAGGAAGAATATCTTCCCCAATCCGCTGCAACCGCTCCACAATACGGAATGTTCCCGGCTCTCTCATCGTACGTCCGCTCCCGCAGTTCCAGCTGAAGCAGAATGAGTGCGTTGCTCCACATAACGATCCAGCCCGGCTTTGCGCAGTTTGCAGGCAGGACATTCTCCGCAGCCATCGCCGATAATCCCGTTATAACAGGTCAGTGTACGTTCGCGTACATAATCGAAGGCTCCAAGATCATCCGCCATTTTCCATGTCTGGGCTTTGTCCAGCCACATCAGTGGGGTGTGAATGACAAACGGGTAGTCCATGGACAGATTCAGCGTAACATTCATCGATTTCACAAACGAATCCCGACAATCCGGGTAACCGCTGAAATCCGTTTCGCATACACCTGTGACGAGGTGACGAGCCCCTTTTTGCTTCGCCATAATGGCCGCAAAACTGAGGAACAGCAGATTCCGCCCATCGACAAACGTACTTGGCAATTCGCCTTCTTCATGTGTAATCTCCACATCCGTACGGGTGAGTGCATTGGGTGCGAGCTGGTTTAACAAACTCATGTCCAGTACCGTTTGCTGTACACCCAGATCGCGAGCGATCTCTGCGGCGCATTCAATCTCCAGCTTGTGACGCTGGCCGTAATCGAAGGTAACCACCTCAACCTCGGCAAATTGCTGTTTGGCCCAGAACAAACAAGTCGTACTGTCCTGACCACCGCTGAATACAACGACTGCTTTTTCTTCGTTCAACATAAAAAAACCTCTCCATCTTCTTAAGATCAATCCATGCACATAGGCACAGAGTGTCGGAAGAACAGAGAAGTTCATGAACTGGCATCCATCAAAAAACACACCTTCTCGCAGGCTGCTTCAAAAAAGCAGGCACGATCTAGTGTCCTTAGTTTTTTACGTACGTTGTTACCAAAATGTACGCAAGACTATTTTGACCTTAATGAAGGTCGAGTCTTATAGAGGGAGTTCGCGAACCTCTCCCATGCCTTAGGCATGGATTTTCTTCTTCAATTGTCCGATACAGTATAACACAATTCTAGGATAGTGAGCATGCTTTCCATGAGAACCCATTTAAAACCGAGCCGAATGTCATCTGGACTTATTTGATCAATACATTTCCAAAAGGAATGACTTCCTTCAGAATGCGCTTAAATAAGCCTTCATCATTCATATCCTGTTCCAGTCTATGGTTTTCACGTCCGGCCTGAAAGAGTACAGAGCCATGTCCTGTCATCTTCCAATGGTAGTTCATATGCTGGCTGGCAAGGTTGTTCCCATATACGGTAAGTTCAAGCTGCGCGTTCTCGGGATAGGCGATAATGCTGCCTGCATCCACGTATAGTGGTGCAGTAGGGTGCAGTTCCTGCTGGCAGACCTGACCTTGTGTCAGCAATCCAATTTTGCCTTTACCAGAAAACTTCATTTTCACGGCATCCCGGGTAATCAGCATGTTTTTGATTTTCTGAATTTTGGTATGCATCGTGACGCCGTCAGCGTAGAAAAAAAGGTGGCGGAAGTCGTACAGCAGATCGCTGTTCTCGCTCAGTTCAACTTCCTTCATGGTGAATCCGGGAGGCAGGGCGGCCACAAATTGACAAGGGCCGGTAATTTCGGATTTGATCAGCTTTTTTTTGCGATAGATACCTGAAATATTCATAAATTTATCATTGCGACTGCTGCTTGGGCCGCGAAAAGCGACAATTTGCTGGGGGTGGAGGATATGCAGGCGGTCGTCCTGGATCAACGAGAACGTGACCACTTGTCCGGCTCCGCCAGCTTCGGCATTATTCAGGTGTATGTGCATGCGGTTGCTCCTGTTCTTTTATACTCGGCCTGAACGGCGACGCATTCCCCAGCGCATCACCCGAATCAGAATGAAGTATCCCAATATGAGTGAAACGGCTGTGATAATCATCGTTTGAATGCGTTTGGCAGTTGCCGTTTTGGCATCCTGATCATTTTGCAGCTTGCTCACCATGTCGGTCAGTTTTTCGTTTTGCGCCAGCAGCAACTCGTTCTGGGCCTTGAATGCTTCGACATTCGCCTGGGCTTGTCCCAATTGCGTAGAGGTCTGATTCAATTGCTCCAGTGTCTGTTTATAGCTTTCCTGCAAGGCGTTCACTTCTCCAGGAAGCTCGGAGACTCGTTCCCAACCACTATAGATATCGGAGAATATATTGGCATTTGCTGCACTGACTGTTGAAGTCAAAGAAACAGTAAACAATACACATGTGGTGAATAACACCCGAATGAAATAACCCTGAATGGATTTTGGCATGAATGGCACCTTCTTTCGGTTACATAATCGTTTGTCGATTTCGTCGTTATTTGTTGAAATACGGCTCTTACATTATACGTCAAAACCGGGACAATGGGTTCAAGATGATGTAGTTTTAATTACCCTATTTGAGAATAAATCAATACATGTGGACAACTGTTTAATTTTAAGAACGTCGGGGTAATAGAAGGACAGGGAGCACTCCGGACGGTCTTGACCTCATTCTTTTACTTCAGTTCCGTGTGCCTGCTATTCATATTAACGAAATTTGTAATTTAATGAGTGAAATCAATATATCCGATTTTTATGAAGATCGTGAATACGAAGGAGTAGAAACATATGTACACAACTAAACAAGCTGCAACAACCAAAACGATTATGATTACTGTAAATGGTGAGCCGATTGGGCGTGAATTGATTATCGACAGTATTACTTATGCTCCAATCACAGAACCTGATTCTATACAAAATTCACACAAAATGGGATTGAATACTTCTACGATTTAAGTTAGGACTTGTCATATAAAAGTGGTCTAAAAGCTTGGCATACTGCCAAGCTTTTTCGTCGTTTATTGTCGTAATTTCACGGATTTAGGGGCGAGAAACTAATATTATGGAAAAATTTCCTGCGAACATATGTTCCGTGACAATATAGTGTCCATTTACCCTGATAACTTAGAAGATAATACATATAAATCGGGGGAGAGACTACCAGTGAACTCAGTCTTTGAAGTATCTTATTCGTGGAATAGAGAGGCCATACCGACAGGGGGAGCGGACCCCGTATATATGATGGTAGAGTGGCGTAACGGAGCCCCTGCCAAAAGACTCAGGAAAATAGCACCCAAAATTGTGTCGAGAGACTTGGAACTTTTGCTCAAACCAGAATTTGGAATTCAGCTCAAGGGTATCTATGGCTGTCGTTCCAAAGAAACGGATATCGGTTGGGTTCTAAGACTAGGAGATGTGTATAAGGGAGAGAGTAAACAAATCTTACTCGAATTCGCCATGGGACCTCGTGTATCGGGGAAAAGTGCCGTATGTTCTGCTTATTGGAGTACGCGAAAATTGAAACAAAGCCAGAGAGTGCTGCTGCGAAGAGAACAGTTGTATATTCAGTACACCAGTCATCTGGGCATGCTGCGCCAGCCGGAAGATCCCAAGGTAGAGAAGACGATCAAATTAAACGAAACCGTTCCTCTGATTAAACAAGCTTTGCGCGCTTATGAAAGAGGTCGTACACAAGAGGGCAGTGACATGCTGCGTCGTCATGCAGATGCACTGTTAATTGAAGCGGCTCGCAGACAAGATCTGGATTATTATGCGGAAGCCGAAATTTTGGAGAAACTTCGGCACCATTACGGGATTACTTTTAATTCCAAGGTTCATAATCGCGGAAAAACGATGTTAGGTGAATAGGGATAAAGAACTAGGGATGTTGGTATGGAAAGGAATGTATCTACATAATTTTTTGAAGGTGAAGTCAAGGAATAAGTCGAATGTACTAAACAACATAATAATAAAAAAATGGATGGAGTTGTATCGAATTTATTGAAACAACATCGTGGAGGGTCCGGCAAAATGACAGACCGACTGATCCGATTAATGCGCATTATAACTCTTGTGCAGGCCAAGCCGGGTATTCTGGCCCGTGAGCTTGCCGAGCGGTGCGAGACAACGGAAAGGACGATATACCGCGACATGGAGGCCCTCAGTGCAATGCATATCCCTATCGCCAATATGGGACACGGGAGAGGATACATGTTTATCAGCCATTTTGCCATGTATCCGCTGAATTGGTCTGATGAAGAAGCTCAAGCCTTTATGCACCTGGCAGAAGTCATGCATAATATTCGTCCGTTGCTGAAGCCTGCTTTTGAGAGCGCGTATGAGAAAGTGGTTGCTTCGAGTCAGAAAAACAAAACAGAGCGAGTGGAATGGTCTGAGCAAATTAGCGGGTTGTTCAAAGTCGGTACATCTGCTTGGCAAAATGAAAGTACCGAAATTTTGAATCATTCACTGGTGACGTTGCTTCAGGCCGGGATTTCCCAGAACACTATTGAAGGAGAATATCTGTTTCAAGGTAAAAAGGGGATTATGCGAATGGATCCCTACTGTCTTATTCCTCGTGAATACCGATTTGATCTATTGGGGTATTGTCACTTGTCAGAGAAACTTAGAATATTTCAAGTGAATCGTTTGCACAGGGTTCGAATTTTGCCACGCACGTTCCGCAAAGATGATTACCTTTTACAATCTCACTTCCGTACGCCACGGGAACTTAGCGGCAGTACGGAGTGGACTGCATTCAAGATCAGATTTTCGCCGCAAGCTGTGGAGCGTGTCATGCAGGAACAGTTTTTTGCACGCCCCATCTTGACGATCGAACCGGAAGGCACGTTGTTGTTTGAGGCCATATTGAGTGATGAGCAAGGGTTTATAACCTGGTTATCTCAATATGGACCCGATGCCGAAATTCTGGAACCTGAGAAATACCGCCTCATGATGAAAGAACGTCTGGAACGTTGGAGGGAGATCTACAACTGAACTTCAGTGCAAATCATGGCTGGTCTGCCTTTGTTCAACATGCAGTCGTATTCAATTATTCTTTGGTTTTAAACAGGTGTGCAAGGTTACCGAAAGGGGAATCCTTCTCGTCATCTTCTGCACTGCTGGAATAGACCACTTTGGATGTGATGCCCTCATCATCTGCGGCGCAATTCGTTTCCAGGTTGAATTGTTCAAATTGATGCATGAATACTTTGGCTGTATTAATGGCATCATCCAAAGCGCGGTGCTGGGTACCATCAAATTCAATACCGCACAGTTCAAGAGCCTGAGCGAGTCCAAGCTGACGAAACTTTCCTTCTTTGCGCACCGTGCGCGACCATTGTTGCTGAAGATCATTGTGGTTGGTGATCCAGGCTACATCGAGCTGATGAGTGCGACAATGAGAGATCAGTTTGGTGCGGTCATCCGGTCCCCAGGAGCACATGTAATAGGTTTCATTTCCCATCCAGGCAATAAATTGATTCAGCGCTTCCGGAAAAAGAGGGGCTGCGTCGATGTCTTTCTGCGTAATACCCGTAAACTGAATCGTATCGGCGGACAGCACCGATTTATTGGATGGACGAACATAAGTGTGGAACGTGTCCGATACGTACAGACCGTTCGCACCTTCCGTTACTTTGACGGCACCAATATCTATAATTTCAGAAGAGTAACGTGTATTGCGACTTACTGTGAATTCAAGATCGTAAATAATATATGGCATAGGACAAACTCCTTTATCAATTAATACATGGTTTCTATTTCTCTATATTACAGGGAACGCACGGCCATGTCAGCCATCGCTCAGCAATTCATTTTAACGTAAAGCTGGCAACAGCGTGGTTGACAATCTCTTGTAAATACACTATGGTGATCAAAATGATAACAGCGATCAACGAGGACACAATTACGTTAGCCAGCTTCATCAGAGAGGAAACCACTTAGTGCAAGGTTTCTGTTGCTGTTTCGTTATTCCTACCTCGCGAGCTGCGGAGGAGAAGGCCCGAACGGCCTGTAACCTTCGCCGGATGGGCCCGTTATGCCCTGAAGGACTGCGTGTTCACGTTTTGCATAGGTTGCAAACGGAGAACCGGTTTTATAGCGAATGCCTTGATGATTTGAAGTCAGGTCAGCCGGCAAAGTGCAGTTAAATAAGGGTGGTACCACGACACATTCGTCCCTTGACGAATGTGTTTTTTTGCTGTTTATAACCTGATTTACAATAACGATCAGAAGGATAAGGGGTGTAACAAGATGCGTCAAAGTGAAATGCTTGTTCCAACATTACGTGAAGCACCAGCAGAGGCAGATGCAGCAGGACATCGTTGGTTATTGCGCTCGGGTATGATTCGCCAACTCGCAGCAGGGATATACAGTTACCTCCCATTGGGGCGTCGTATCTTGCTGAATGTCGAGCGTATCGTTCGGGAAGAAATGGACCGTGCAGGATGTCAGGAAGTACTGCTGCCCATTATGCAGCCGGCTGAGCTATGGGAAGAATCCGGAAGATATACGCAGTATGGCCCTGAGCTTATGCGTCTGAAGGACCGCCATGCAAGAGAATTCGCCCTGGGCCCAACCCATGAAGAAGTTGTGACTGCACTGGCTCGTGACGAGGTGAATTCCTATCGGAAGCTGCCGTTTACACTTTATCAGATTGGAACCAAATTCAGAGATGAACGTCGTCCAAGATTTGGATTGCTGCGTGGACGGGAGTTTATCATGAAGGATGCGTACTCTTTTGCTTCCGATTGGGAAGAGCTGGATCGCACCTATCAGGCGATGAATACCGCATATTCACGCATTTTGGAGCGTTGTGGACTCGAATATATTCGAGTGGAAGCCGATGCAGGCACCATTGGTGGTCAGGGGGAGACCCATGAATTCATGGCACTTGCCGATGTGGGAGAAGATACGATTGTAACCTGCAAGCATTGTGGATATGCCGCAAATCTGGAGAAGGCAGGATATCAGACTTCTGAATCTTCTGCTAATCATTCAGGACCAGCAGATACTTCTGCTGACCTAAATTCGGTTGATAAAGCTGATGTGAAAGCCGAAGGGGATACCTTGGTTCGTATCCAAACGCCAGGAGTACGTACGATCAATGAGTTAAGCGCCTTTGTGGGTGAGGATGCCCAGCATATGATCAAAACATTGCTTTATCAGGCTGATGGTCAACTGGTCGCTGCACTTGTTCGTGGGGATCATGAAGTGAATGATATTGCGCTGAAGCAGGTATTGGGTGCAAAGGAGCTGATTCTGGCTGATGAAACTGCCCTTGCGAGTCATCCGAAATTAACTGTAGGCTTCCTGGGTCCTATTGGACTGGATCTGCCGATTGTAGTAGATGCGGATGTAGCTGCAATGGAACGTGCCATTACAGGAGCGAATGAAGTCGATGTACACTATTCGAATGTAGTTCCGGGTAAAGATTTTGCTTTGGACAAAGTAGATCGAATCCGTTTCGCTGCTGAAGGCGACGGCTGCCCAACCTGTGGAGAATCGCTTGTATTCACAAAAGGAATAGAAGTGGGGCATATCTTCAAACTGGGAACCAAGTACAGTGACGCTATGGGAGCATCCTTCCTGGATCGCAATGGTCGGCAGTGCGCACCTGTAATGGGTTGTTACGGTATCGGTGTGTCTCGTCTGATGGCCGCTATTGCTGAACAATATGCCAGAGAGGATGGCATCCGTTGGCCAGCAGTCATCGCACCTTATCATGTACATCTGATTCCAATGAGCTGGAAGGATGAGCAGCAACGCGAGCTCACGCTGGAACTGGAACAACAACTAGTAGATGCCGGATACAGCGTACTGATCGATGATCGTGATGAACGGCCAGGAGTGAAGTTCAAGGATTCGGAATTGATTGGTTTGCCTGTCCAGATTGTAATTGGTCGAGGTGCGGCAGATGGACAGGTGGAATTTGGATCGCATGTTCTTGCAGCACAAGGTGAATCCAAACGGATCAGTATGACAGCACAAGAGGCTGTAAGTCAGGTGAAGGAACAGCTATAGTCCGGAATTAAAAAACACTCATCCTTATGGAACTATGCTACGTGTCTCTATATAATAGAACGATGTATAATAGGTCCGGATATTATGCGGTAAGAGATGTTTGTGGTTATGTAACGGGTTAAAGCGTTAAAAAGAGGGCTATAGTCATATAAGGATGCAACAATATTTGCGTATTATCATACAAAGTAACTAGAAATTGAAAAATTGTATTCTGTATACAACAGGTTTGTCCATAAGAGCTTCAGACGTGGTGTACCCGTAACGTGTGCATGTGCAAATATGCAAAAGGTGGACGAAAAGCATGTCGATTCAAATGTGAAATATCCGCATGAGAGTGGCAATTATGGGGATTTCTTCTATAGTCCGCGGTTGGAGACAAGCAATAAAGTGATTTCTCAGAGTGCATCCTGGGATTTATTTTTTGCAGCAAAGCTATGTTCAGGTAAACGGGAGTGTCGAACATCGTTAGGTAACCGTTTATTGATGTGATTGATTGGTAAAATAGAAAGGGTGTCCATCAGCCGGTTATGGCTAGGGACACCCTTTCTTTGAATTAAACTATCTGCTCGTCTCTGAACTTAAGAGGCTGCAGGCAGTTTCAATTGTTGACCTGGATAAATCCAGTGTGGATTTTTGATCTTATTCAGCTTTTGCAGAGCTTGCCAAGTTGTACCGTATTGTTTGGAGATGGAATACAGGGAATCTCCGGATTTTACAACATGCACTTTGGCTGGAGCTGGTTTGCTTGGCGTCGGTTTCGTCGGTGTTTCTGGTTTTGGAGTCTCTGGTTTCGGTGTAGTTGGTGCTGGTGTTTCCGTTACCGGTGCTTCCGGTTCAACCGCAGGAGCTTTTGCTTCCTTGATTCGGCCGTCTGTTTTGATTTCTACAGCGCCCAGTTTTTGCATGTATCCGATCAACGCTTCATCCATGGCTCCGTACATGCCTGACGTTGTGTATTTCGTAAACATCGTGTACTCGTCACCACCAACAGCAGTGAAATCATTCGTAGCCATTGTGTACGTTGCTTTCGGATCAAGAGCTTTATCTCCGATCATGACGGAGTGTACACGACTACCTTTTGCAGCGGAAGAATCAATGCTGAATGTCATGCCGGATACTTGTGGGAATCCACCACTTGGTTCCGGATAAGATCCGACACCATTTTCAAGGGCTGCGAGTACATCAGAGCCTTTTACTTCAAGCGTTACAACCTGATTACCAAAAGGAAGTACAGTAATAATATCCCCTTTAGTTACGATACCTTTTTCAATGGAAGAACGAATACCGCCACCGTTTGTGAGTGCGATGTCGGCTTTGCTGATGTCACGGATGGCATCTGCCAGCAGGTCACCCAGGTTAGTTTCACCTGCGCGTACTTGTTCACGTTTGCCATCCAGCAGAATCGCTGTATTGGCTACTTCTTCTTTCAGAATGGGTTCTTGTTCTTTCTGAATGGAGTTCACCAATGCGGCAACTTTCTCATTCGGTTTGATGTTTTTTGCTTCAGTTTCATCAATCAGAGTTGCTTGTTTTTTCGTTACTTTGCCGCCATCAACCCACAGGTCGATCACGCCTACAAAGTTTGTATACTCTCCAGCGCTGGCGATCAATGTTCCGTTATCGGATACAAGTCCATCTTGCAGAACTGTATGGCTGTGACCGTCGATGAATACATCAATGCCAGGCACTTCTTTTACAACTTTAAAGCTAGTATCGGTGCTGGACGCGTCTTGTCCAAGGTGTCCCAATACAACAACAACATCTACTTTGCTGCGAATTTCGTTCACGAGCACTTTGGCTTCCGCAGTTGGGTCTGTAATATCAAGACCTTCCACATTTTTCGGATTCGTTTTGTACATCGTTTCCGGTGTAGTCAGCGCAATGATACCAATCTTCACGCCGTCTACTTCTTTAATGAGGTAAGGATCGAAGAGACGAGTTCCGTCTTTCTTTTTCACATTGGCACTGAGCATGGGGAAGTTCATCATATCCGCAAGTTCGATGAGGCGCTCGGAACCGTAGTTGAATTCGTGGTTACCCGGTACAATCGCCTGATAACCGATTTCGTTCATTACTTTGACAATGCTCTCACCGTTAACGAGTGTAGCAAAGGTTGTACCATGCACTGCATCTCCGGCATCCAGCAAGAGGGTATTTGGGTTTTCGCTACGGTATTTGTCCGCAATTCCAGCAACTTTGGCGAAACCCATCGCAGGTGAGGACTCAACTGCGCGTGCGTGCGTGTCATTCGTATGTAGAATAGTAATGTGCTTACCTGTGCCCGGAGTAGTATCCGTTGCAGCAGCGGCAATGCCTACACTGCCAAACAGCAGACAGAGCGTTAGCACAAGTGAAACATAAGTCTTCCAGATTTTCATATGAATCAGTAACCTCCCAAAAATAATAATCTACCTGAGCGTTTGCACAACTCATGTTGTATTTTACCAGACTATTATTAGGAAATCTCGTGATTCACGTAAAAATAGGTAACCTGAAAGTGACATCTGATTTTCATAGTGGAAGAATGAGAGAGAACTTCATTCAAAAGGAACATACGTTCTTAAAAAGACTAAAAAAAATGCTGCACTTCACGTGGCAGTCCAGTACGTAAACAAAATTTCTCCAGTGATTCATCCGGCTCAGGCATCACCCCTGAAGTTAGAAGCTGTATGGCAAAACGATTGGCCTGTCTTTCCAGCTTGCCTGGGGCAAAATAGGAGTGTTCCTCCAGAAAGAACCGGTTTATGCCTTTGTGCAATCGGTCATGTCCAAGTTCATGGGCACACACGAAACGCTGCCATTCCGGCGGTAAATCATTGTGAATGACGATAAATCTGCGACGGAGCTTTCGGAAATACAGTCCTTTGGTAGACTTGCCCAGATTGGTGAACCGGATCTGTATTCCAATGGCTCTGGCAATGCTGAAAGGGCAGTTTGTCCGGTGTTTTCGAATCAGCTTTGTTACAATGTCATCCATATCATCTCACCTGCTGCTTTATTTTGTTCAGCTTGAAATGCTTCATGGGCGCTTGTCCGGATCGTTCGTTTTTTTGCGTTTGTTCATCTGTTTGGCTTCCCAGAACAGACCTGTCAGGACATCCTTGATTCGTTTCTTATCCTCATCATCCAGCGGGATGCCGTCAAACATCAGATCATCCTCGTCCTCGAGCATCCTTTTGAAGTCTCGACGGTCCTTGTAAGTTGCCCATTCTGGAGCGTCATGGAGTCCACTTGTTGTATTTGCGGCTTCCAGATATCCAGCCTGTTTCATCATATTCGCGTAGGGAACCGAGAGTGCGTCGGAGATTTTGCGGATGGTAGCAGGCTTGGGAACACCGCGAACCCCATTCTCAATGCGTGAAATTTGCGAGTTGCTGATTCCTGCTGCTTCGGCGAGCTGATTGATGCTGTATCCCTGTTGCTCGCGCAGTTGTTTCAGATAAGGACCAAAAGCGTGCTCCACAATTCATGCCACTCCTTTGATTCGTACAAGTGCTTGAATTATAAAGAAGACAGTTGGAAGGGGGAGGTAGATGTGCGTTCTATGCCCGTTCCGGATTCGGATCGTTCTTTTGATCGCTGTTATCCCCGGATTTCCTATTTCATTTTCTAAAGGGAGAAATCCGGGGATAAAGGCGAACGCTTCGCTTCTTCAGAATCGATTCCGTCTCCTTCACTACGTATGCGCGTGACCATACTTCTAGCCCATCGTCCAAAACGGAGTAGCTTCTTTATAAAAATCAAATGACTTATACGAGGATCTTTAATTATCTGTACTATATCGTATATATACCATTAGGTAAAGGGATATGAAATAATTATGCCAAAAGGTAAAGGAAATGAGAGCGAGGGTTTTATTTTATAGTTAAAACGACCCAAAATGAAGGTTTACGTCTATCCCCAGAAAGTGGTATCCTCAAATAGAAATACGAACAATATGCGAACGAAATGTAAAGTTGAGACAAGTTGGATGATGGGGAAAATGGAATATTCCTGCTTCATAGCTGACTTTGGTTGATTCCAAAAGGCAACAGGAAAAACTTGAAAAATGCCGTTACTATTTCAGAGAACTGGATAACTCTAATAAAGATGAGATGAATGCGAGTTTAACTTTTATAGAATGAACTTTAAGTTACGCAAACGAAGAGGACAGAAAAAAGCTGGAGAAGCGAAGCGCTCGCCTAAAAGCTTTCTGCAAGAAAGCTACATCGAAAGCATAGGCCATCACTAGATTTTTACATTAGAAAATATAATCAAAAAAAATCTGGGGATAACAGCGATCGTAAGATTTTTCTGTCATCGGAGTGGAACATGCGAAGCTACTAGACTTTCATTCTGTAACGAATGTTAAAGGAGGAGAATGAATATGGAACTGATGCTGCCCGAATTGGACCGACGCAAAACACAGACTGCTGTTGAAGCTGCGCTGGAAAAATACCGGATTTATAAAACGATTGCTTTTGAAGAAAGAGAGGTAATGGTGACGGCGAGTTACGCTGAGCGTTTCCATGGTGCAACGAATGTGACCGGGGATTCCACCGCCAGAACGGCAATCTATAATGTGGATGTGCAGCGCGCACGTCAGGCGTACTGCGATACGATTGATTTTGTGGTATCTCGGCTGAGCGAGAAGGAACGTGTACTTGTCAGCGAACGTTATCTGAAGGATGATGATGTATTTGACTATAAAGTGTATAACCATGTGTTTGATCCGCCTGTCAGCAAGGATACGTATACGAAGATTCGGACGCGTGCTTTCTATAAAATGGCGCTGGCTCTGTCGGACCGTGGTCTGATTAATATGGAGCCTTTATCTGCATCTCGCAAAGAGCGACAGAAGCTGGGCTAGATGTGAAGCAAGAAGTTCATCCTTTTATATCCTTCGACGATTGTATACAATAATTGAAAACAACACTAAGGATCAGTCAAAGGAGAGGAATCCGCATGACGGAACAAGCCGGAATGCAGGAGATGTATACACTGAAGACGATCGCGGAAACGCTCAACACATCCAACGACCTGAATCTGATGCTGGATACGGTACTCGGCAAACTGATGGAACTGACGGGATTGACGACGGGCTGGGTGTTCCTGATCAATACTCAGGGAGAGTACTCTTGTATTGCTGATTACAGTCTGCCTCCTGCTCTGCTGCATCATGACAAGGAGCCGATGCGCTGCGGGTCTTGCTGGTGCGTGAATCGATTCCGGGACGGGAGATTGGATAATGCCGTCAATATTATTAATTGCAAACGTCTGGAGGATGCCGTCGATCATCAATGGGGAGATACCCATGACATCACCCATCATGCAACGGTTCCGCTCCGCTCGGGGGAGAAGATGCTGGGACTGCTGAATGTTGCTGCGCCAGGGAAAGAGCATTTTAGTGATAGTGAGCTGGCGCTTTTGCAGGCTGTAGCTTATCAGATAGGCAGTGCAATGGAGCGGATGCGATTATATAGCGCAGAGCAAAGGCGAGCGGATCTGTATGTCAGGCTGGGAGAGTTCAGCCGTTCGCTGGGCGTGGCGGTCAACGATTGCAACAGTGGAGATGATATGGCTAAGACGGTTGTAAAGCTGCTCCGGCATCATTACGACTGGCCTTTTGCCGCGCTGTTATCACAGAAGAACGGAAGCTTTATGGTACAGGCGGCTCATTCTCATGGCAAGTCCGAGATGATGACACAATCCCGACTCTCGCCAGAGGTGGATACTCGTATGCTCCGTGTAATTGATTCTCATCGGGCTATGGTATTGTCAGCAAAGGAGATCCAAGACGTTTCGACAATGTGCAATACCCGGCTCCCTATGTCTGTTTTGGCTTCGGGCTTGGCTGCTTCCATCCCATTAAGTTCTCCTGGCGAAACGGCAGTACTGGTGGTTGGATTGGGCTCGGCCAATGGCTTCCTTCAGGCAGATCGTGAGGTTTTCGATGCACTCGCTGAACATATTACAGCCTCGTGGGAAAGTCTGAGGCTGGTATACAAACGCCGGGAATTAACCCGACTGGAGGAACGAAACCGACTGGCTCGAGATTTGCATGATTCGGTAAATCAAATTTTGTTCTCCCTGTCCCTGACAGCGAAAGGTGCGGAGAGCATGTTATCCGGATCACTACAGCTGCATCCGGCCGCGGAAGCGATGAAGGATATACGTTCCTTGTCGCAGGAAGCATTGAAGGAAATGCGTGCCTTGATTATGCAGCTTCGTCCGGCGGGTTTGGAGTCTGGTCTGCTTAGTGCATTGCAGGAATATGGTACAGGACAGGGATTGCAGGTCGTTGTACATCGGACAGGTATGCGCTCTTTGCCTCAAAGTATCGAGGAAGGATTATGGCGTATTGGACAGGAAGCGCTGAATAATGTACGTAAACATGCGGGAGTCCCTTCCGCTGAGATAGCTCTCCAGCTAAGCGACCAGGAAGCGGTATTAACCGTTACAGATCGTGGGAAAGGTGGAGCCAAAAGGCGTGAGGCTTTACCTGCCAGTTCACTTGGTCTGTCCATCATGAGGGAGCGGGCCCAGTCGCTGGGCGGCAGACTTGAACTTGTGAGTTCATCCCGTAAGGGAACATCGGTAACGGTAGTCATTCCACTTCCGTCCGAATCTGTATAAAATCAGGGGGAAGCAGACATGCCGATTACGATTTTACTCGCTGACGATCATGCAATGGTGAGGCGAGGGTTGCACGTTTTTTTGTCCACACAGCCAGATATGGAGGTCGTCGGAGAAGCGTCGAACGGACAGGAAGCACTGGAACAAGCAGAACAACTGCATCCGGATGTGGTGTTAATGGATCTGCATATGCCAGTGCTTGACGGGATCGAGACGGCGAGAAGGCTTCGTTCGATCTTGCCTGGAATTCGTATCATCGTACTTACGTCCTTTTCGGATCAGGATCATGTAGTACCAGCCGTACGCGCTGGAGTGAAGGGATATCTGCTGAAAGATATTGAGCCAGAGGATCTTGCCGTTGCCATCCGCAATGTGCATGCAGGTCAGGTAGAACTTCATCCAGCGGCAGCAGGACAATTAATGCATGTGATGGCTTCGTCTGAACTGTCGATGAATGAAGGGCGTGCCAATCCTCATACCTCTACTCGGCTTCCAGAGCAAGAGCGGGTTGGGCTGGCACAAGAAACTTCTCAGGGACCGGACATGCTCACCCGTCGGGAACGAGAGGTTCTGGGGCTGATCGCACAAGGATTGAGTAATAAAGAGATTGCCATAAAACTAATCATTACCGAGAAAACGGTGAAAACGCATGTCAGTCATCTCCTGGACAAATTGGGACTGGCGGACCGCACGCAAGCTGCGCTTCATGCTGTAAGAAATGGTTGGGTCGTCTGATCCATCTTCCGATATTCTCAGACTAAAGTCGTAGAAACTCAACCCAAAGGTTGAGTTTTTTTGTGCTGCAAGTTAAGTCTATCTGCCGACGATTCCGAGGTGGAAGCAAGGTAAGATGAGGGTAGAGAAAGTTGAAACGAAGAGATGAAATGTTTATATAAAATCGAAGGAGAGTGACATAGATGAATATCATCATTTTGGCAGGCAGTAATCGGAAAAATGCAACCAGTACACGTTTAGGGGAATATGCCGTGGAGGTAATCAGCGGTCAGGGGCATGAAGCCAGCTTGTTCGATTTATATCAGACACCGCTCCCATTCTATGCACCGGATGAAAAACAGAGCGATGATCAGAACCTCGCCGACCTGAACACACGTATGCTCGCAGCAGATGCCATTATTCTATCTACACCAGAGTATCACGGCAGCATCAGCGGTGTACTCAAAAATGCATTGGATCACCTGAGCCAGGCTCATTTCAGTGGTAAACCGGTATTGTCCATCAGCTCAGCAGGAGGTGCGGTGGGAGTAAGTTCGCTTTTGCAGCTGCAGGCGATCATTCGCAATTTGCACGGGATTAACGCGCAGGAGTGGATTTCCATTGGTGGTGCGCAGCGGAGACGGTTTGAAGCAACGTTTGACGGATACGAAGAATTTGAAGGCAGTCAGGACATTGAAGACCGAATCAAACGCGTGCTTGGTTCATTTTTGCACCTTTCCGAGACGTTGACTTCAGTACGGAAACCATCTGCAAGTTAAGAGAGGGAAGTAGTGTAACTGGATGCTAACCATAGATAAAGAGAGAGAAAAGAGGTTTTCATCATGATTAAAGGCATATTTGAGACGCATCTGAACGTAACGGATCTGGAGAGATCCCATCATTTTTATGAACAGATCGTTGGATTGCAGCACGCTTATGGGCAGAAGGAACGTGGGAACTCCTTTTACTGGATTGGCGGTGAAGGCAACGCGATGCTCGGATTGTGGCAAAAGGACCCTTCCGAGGTGCAGCGACAGCATTTTGCTTTTCAGGTATCATTGGAGGATATGAAGCAAGCTGTCACTTATCTGGAGGATAAAGGGATCAAGACGCATAACTTTCTGGATGATGATATTGGCGAGTTGTATGTATTTGGTTGGATGCCAGCTGTGTCCGTGTATTTTACCGATCCCGATGGTCATTCCCTGGAATTCATATCGATGCTCCCGGATGAAGCGAAGCCGGAACTCGGCATGGTGCCTTGGAGTGAGTGGGAGAAGATGCACGGTCGGGTGAAGGGGGACACAGCATGATTTTTGAAGAAGTCCAATTATATACAGCACGATTGGAAGACATCAAGCACTTTTATATCAACACTCTGGGGTTGAACATGGCGGAAGAGTCCGATCATTCCTTCACGCTGCAGATTGGTTTAACGAAAATGATATTCATGCGAAGTGAAGCAGATCAGAATCCGTTTTACCACTTCGCCTGGATGATTCCAGCAAATCGTTTTCAGGAGGCCAAAGCATGGGCAGCGGCACGTGTCCGTCTAAGCAGGCATGAAGGTGATGATGAGACTTATTCAACCAGTTGGAACTCGAATTCGCTTTATTTCGAAGATCCTGTCGGTAACATTCTGGAGCTGATTGCTCATCATACCGTTCATAACGGGAGTGATCGCCCCTTTTCGGAGAAGGATCTGCTGCAGGTGTGTGAGGTGGGACTTGTCACGGAAGATGTGCTTTCTGCGGTAGATGAACTTGAGCAGATGGGATTGAAACGATGGAGGACGATTAGCGATACCTTTGCCCCTATAGGGGATGTGAACGGTTTGTTTATTGTGGTGAAGAAGGAGGGAACCTGGTTCTTTTCCGAGCAAAAAGCAAACATATATCCGCTGGAAGTGTCCATTCGTGATGTTGGCAGACTTCGGATCGGCTAAAATGCGCGGAACAGCAGGCAAAACGGTCATATGTGCACCATTTGAATCATCTTATAGAAGTAAACGCTTTAAAAAGAGTGTTTTGCTAAAAAACTGTTGCTGGTCGTGTGTGTATCAGGGTTCGCATCGATGAAGGGTGGTGGCATGTTGGATCGACGTTTGTTGGAAGAAGGGCTGGCCATAATTGTGTCCAGTCGGGAGCGTACAGGAGATTTGTGGCACGCCCATTATGGGGCGGGAGCTATTGCGGCTTATTTTTGGGTGAGGGAAAATCGTCTCACTGCCCTTGCGGCGGGCAGTGTTACGGCTGAGGCGAAAGCCATGCTTCGCCAGCACGGATTGAACGATGGCTTGAACTCCCTGAAGGGAGAGGTTTTGCCCAGAGAAGAGGCCGAAGCGCGTATTACGGCAGCGCTGGATCGAACCATCGGAGAGCTGCACTGGGTTGGCCATCAGGCCATCTATGGTGCCCTCAGTCTGAAAGCCATTCGGGAACTGGATGGTTGGGGTACGGAGCATGACATGAATCAGATGGTTGAGCTTATTGATTCTTTTGAGCGAACCATTCCAGGTAGATCCTGGGTAAACACGACTGTGAAAGAAATTCGCAGCTTGAAGTTAAATGAGGCAGACGGATTCCCTGATATAGAACGACCGGAACAATTGTCCCGGTTGATTCTGGATGAGCTTGGCGCATTCCGTACCATCTATCAGGCAGAAGCACATCATGATCTGATCGGCCACATGCTAACCTACGGGCACGCGCTTAACATATTATATGAACTGGATTATCCTGCTTTGTTCCACAAAGGCATTCCACCTTTTCTAACGATGGTCAAGGCGCTGCGACTGAGCCGGGATGTGGATGTTGAACAGGAGATGCCAACGCTGCAATCTCCAGTCGATCGACTGCCATTGATTCGTGCAGAACGCTCTGTTGCACTTCCACATGAACTGGAATATTGGCTCACGGACAGACGTTCCCGCGATTGGCATGGAGGTCATGTGTTCAAATTTCCATTTAGCTTCTACCATCATGCCAGAAACGGAAATTCGGTTCCGGAAAGCTGGGAAAACTTCCGCTATATTATCGCGTGAGAAAAAATACTTTTAAGAGAGCACAGCCTGAGAAGGCTGTGCTCCTTTTTTATTATTTTAAAGGAGCCAAATTTCAAGGATAAACAGGATCAGAATGACTGTGGACGCCAGCATGTATGGTGATTTTCGTATGGGCTGACGCGCTGTCCATATTCCCCAGGAACTCATAAGTGCAATACTCCCCCAGAACAGCCACAAGGGAATGCCTTCGGGCGTAAATGGAAAGGACAGCGAGGGCAGCCCTGTGTTGCCAGCCCCAAGAAGAACAGTGGTCATATAGACGAGTACAAGGAAAAGTAACTCGAAAAGCAGAGTTTGCAGCCAGAAATAATAGATGTGGAGCACTCGAAGCAGAATGACTGTGACCAGAATAAACAGGATACCAACGGATGAGAATGTTGCAGCGGTCCATCCAATGAGTGATGAAGTTACAACATCTGTTTCCTGATAAAAGGTGTACATTATCAAAGCATACATAATGGGGCCAGCCATATAACTGATAATAGTGATCCACAGATAGAACCAGAGCTTTTTTTTCATGATCGTATCCATCCTTTATTGTAGATAGGGTTAGAAAGGCTGCTTATATCATATAAACAGCATCAGGAATGTATTTGTTGGGTTATCCGACAGAAGTCTCTGCAAGAAACCGACGTTTAACCGCCGTGAGAGCAACAACAAATAGACGTAATCCATACGGATAACCATCAGCGCGACCGATTTTAACAAGTAAGATGATATTATCGGATCAGTAGCAAGTGACATATCCCGATAAGCACATACGCTAATGTACAGACCGGCCAAGGGGCCGTTTTTTTGTATACGGTGATTGCACCCTTGCTCTGATCGGGTACTAAATAAAGATTGAATATATCTTTATAAGTTGAATTTAACTTTTACACCAAAACGGAGAGTGCAGAACTAATCTGAAGAAGCGTAGTGTTCGCCTTTAGCACCGGATTTTCCCCTTGAACTAGGGGATCAAAAAAATCTGGGGATAAGAGTGATCGGAAGATGGTACTGCAATCGCAGTGACAAGGTGTAACATCTCTAGTTCAACTTATCTAACAGGAGGTTTTAGGAAATGAAAACAGTATTGTATGTTCCACTGGATGATCGTCCAGCGAATCTGGATGACGTCGTTGTACAAGGAAAAGCAGCCGGTATCCATATCATTACACCGCACCTGGATGACATTCAAAATCGTCTGGATTCCGAAAAAACGGTAGAAGGCACCACATTGCTTGGAACGTCTACGCCTACGTATGGGAAACCGTCCAACATTCATGATTTCATTTTGAAAAATGCCGCTAAAGTGGATGGCTTCATCATTTCTTCGGATATGCTGGCTTACGGTGGTCTGATTGGCAGTCGTCAGCTTCGTGAAGATGGAGGTGGCACTTATCCTGATTACGATCATGACACCACCCGTTTGCTCGATGTGATCAAAGCAGTTAAAGGGAAATATCCACGCAAACCGGTGTTTGTGATGGATACCATTATGCGACTCGCTACCACCTCATTTGCAGATGGTCTCGCATTGGATGCCTACAACGAGTCACGTGCACTGATGCAGCGGCCACGCCAGTCCTTTACGGCATTCGAGGATATTGTGAACGGGTACAACCTTTCTCCAGAGTCTACGGAATATGGGGAAACGACGTATTTTAATAAAGAACAGTACTACAACACCAGACAACATAAATTCAAAACGAATCTGTACATTCTGGATAAGCTTGCTCGCAAAGGATATATTGACTTCCTCGCCGTAGGAGTCGACGATGCGAATACGCAAGGCGTTCAGATTAATGAGATCAATTATGTGGAAGCAAGGATCAATGAATGGCTCGGTGGGACGGATGGACAAAATCCGGATCGGGCGATCATCCTTCCAGACGCGGATGGCCTGGGTCACGCTCTGGTGGCACGCATGGCTAACCAATTGCTTCGTGGTGGGAAGAAGGCGCGTTATGCAGTAAAATATTTCGGCCCTCATGGTTCCACGATTATCAATGCCTACGAATATATGAACGTTCACGAGAATGTGGTGCGCCATGTGGATATTGTAGGTGGTGTGGTTGTGGCGGATTCCCCTTACCCGGCACCTGATGTGGCAACGGATACAACTTCCGATGTGGACAATGGAAATGAATTGACGAGTGTTACATCTGTCGATGAAGCTTCTTCGTTTGACATGGCGTCTGAGCTGGATCGCATGACGAACCGTCAGCCAGGAAAACCGGGTAAAAAACCGGTGGACATTGAGATTATTGCCATTACGGCGCTGGATCAGGTGCAGGCGGCTGTGGCGCAATTGACGAGTAATAGTGAGAAGGGTCTTCCTTCGGTGTTGATTGATTTTGTAGGAAAAGGTCCGGCCAACGTCGATGTAGCCGAAGCACTCCTGAACAGTCCGTATACGGGCCGGGTTCTGGGTTACAGTGCATGGAATACGCCGGGGAACAAAATCGGTATGGCTGTGGGTATGGGACAATCCCGTTATGCTCTGATTACAACTGAAACACATGCCCATGCGTTGAGAGATGCCATGAATGCACAGGGGTCATTGTTGTTCAAACGTTTCCTAAAAGATTACTACTATAAAGCAGTAGCGATTGCAGATATCCGCACATATTCCAGAGCGCATGCGCTGTATACCAATGTGGCAACCCTTGCGGATCAGAACATGTTACTCTTCAACTCCGAAGAAGATTACGCTCATCTGCAGACTTTACTCAGGGATCTGATGCAGACCTATACCACGGCACTGGCGAACAAAACAGCTTTTGCTCAAGGGAACGTAGCGATAAAGCAAATGTGTAATGGCGAAGCAGCTTATGCGGAGTATTGCAATGCGCTGCTGGAATATGCGAATCCCGATTTCATCTGGGGACGTGCGTTTGAGATCACGTTGAATCCGAAGGTTACGCTGAAATAGGGTGTTAATGGTATGAGACGCGCTGAGTCGTCTTTTTTCCACCCTTAATCGCACCGAAGTCGTACGAATCACCATCCGCGCTAGGGATGAAAGGGTGTAAGATTGTATTATCGGATCAATAGCAAGGACACACACCGAAAGCACATACGCTAATGTACAGACCGGCCACAAGGGGCCGGTCTTTTTGTTGCGGTGAATGGTGTCCAGCTTTCGCGCCGGTAGATACGCAGAGGCTGAGTTAAAGGGGGAATTCGCTGCTGCAACATTGTCGCTGCACAATGCGTGCAGATAGCAAAAACTTGCAGCTGAAGGGGGCGAAATGAATGTGTCTATGAGTAGTGGGTTAAACAACACGGCAGGCACAGGGCAAGTGAGCAACGTCATCAGGCGAACGCTGAAGCAGAAGCTGGAGGCTCTTGTCCCGGCATGGAATGGCCGAGTACAGGATATTCCTGCACCGGGAGAGGTGTTAGCCGGACCCTGTGCCGTGATTGCTTTTGCAGAAGAAGTGCCGAAATCTGCTTGGGCGGGGTATAGGAGGATCATCAAAATCTCTCCATATGCACGCCCCAAGGATGGAGGTGCTGAACAAGTGGAGGCATGGTCAGCAGAGCTGATGGAAGGACTGCATCAGGTCAGGCTGGAGGATGAAGAGGGCGGGGCATTTACCTGTATCTATCTGGGTTCTTCGGATTGTGATCGTGTGGACGCCAGTTCTGGACTGGTTACGCGCAGCCTGCGGTTTGGGGTGTATGTTCCGGAAACGGTGGAATACACTCAGGCTGAAACAGCAGATTCGTGGATGGCTGCACTTCATGGCTGGACACGAACTCAGCTTGGACAGGAATGGTCCATATATGGGGATGTCTGGCCTGGAGGTTATAGGGCCAGATCTATACTGTGGCGATTGACGGGATGCAGTACAACTGTTGCGGGGACTTCGGCGTTGGAGATTCGTAAGCAATGGATTGGGCATGTGCTGTCTGCGAATGTGGCAGATGTCCGTCAAACGGTCACACATCTGGTTGAACAACTGGCTGTGCAGACCCGTATTGCTTTGACGGATACAGACGGTACGCGATATGTGACGGTGGATGAAGTTTCTGCCGACTTGCAGGCAGACGCCTACTTGAACGGACAGATTCGTCTGACGTTGCAGCAGCGTATTCGCCGTCCGGGTACGGAAGTGCCATTGATTCGCGAGATTCACCATAGCAAAGGGATAGAGTGAAGGTAGAGTAAACGTTAACCTGGAGGAACTCTTGATGGGGTTCCAGATGAGAAAGTTGCTTTAGCATCAAATTCATAGGTTCATAGGTTCGAAAATGAATAGGTTTATAGGGTCATAGGGACAAAAATTCATAGATCAAAAAGATAGTGTCAAGATCAGGTTCAACGAATTCAGCAGTCCAACAGATGAGGTGAGATGGTAATGGCAAGCTCTGTGAAAAAAAACAAACAGGCTGCCCCGCAGTATACGCGGGCCGAGCTGATGAATCATGCCGAAGCCCTCTTTGCCGTTAAGGCAGAGGTGCTGTACGGTGCGCTGTACGAAGCAGCGCAAGAGACGTTTTCCATTGAGGAAGCGAAGGGACGAATCAACCAATTTATGAAAGCGAAGGTGAAGGGATAATGGCAGGCGGAACTTGGGAGCAAACGAATCGTCCGGTACTTCCGGGCTTATATATGAATTTTCAGGCGGCAGCGTCTTCAGCTATTCAGGCTGGTAATCGCGGAACGGTTGTTGTGCCGATTAAGGCAAACTGGGGTCCGGTAGGTACTTTTGTGGAAGTGGGCAGTGAAGCTGCAATTGAGCGTATTTTCTCGGCGCATGCTCTGGATAACGGGACAGCCTATACCTCATTGAAACTCGCCCTGCTGGGTGGACCGAAAAAGCTGCTCGCTTATCGGGTAGCCGGAGAATCGGCAAAAGCAGCAACGCTTACGCTGAAAGACAGCAGTGATGCAGCCGTGCTGCAGCTGGACGCCAAGTATCCGGGTGACCGGGGGAACGGGTTCTACGTCACTATTCAGCCGGGAGTCATTGATAATACGAAGCATGAAGTACGGTTGTTTGAAGGCAACCGGATGCTCTATGCACTGCTGACTGCGGATATTTCGGCAGCGTCGCTGGCGAAAGAGATCAACGCGGATGACAGCAACATCTGGATTAACGCTCAGGCGATTGGCGATGGTACAGGTGTTGTTGCAACCGTTGCGGGAGCAGCGTTCAAAGGTGGTGCAAGTGGCAACGATGGATTGACCAATGCGGAGTATATTAGCGTGCAGGGCGCGCTGGAAGGCGAACAATTCGACGTATTGGCACTGGATCATGCGGCGGATGCGCCTTTGCTGGCGAGCTTTGCAGCTTGGGTGAAACGTGTACGCAGTGAGGGTAAACCTGTGATGGCTGTATTCGGCGGCACTACGGCGGATGATACTTCCGCAACAGCAGCACAGAAGGCTTCTGCACGTTCACTCACGTTGAATCATGAGGGTGTAATCAATGTTGGTACGGGTGTGCGTCTGGGAGATGCGTTCTACAGCTCCGCGGAAACGTCTGCTTATGTCGCGGGCCTGATTGCCGGACAACGTCTGAATGAATCCACAACATACGCACCTTCACCGTTCGATGACGTGACGCGTCGCTGGACTCGTGCAGAACAGGAGCAGGCGGTACAGAATGGCGTATTTATTTTCTTCCACGATGGACGTCAGGTGAAGGCGCTGCGCGGAGTGAATACACTTGTATCCCCTGCTGCAGGGCAAAATAATGCTTGGAAAAAAATCCGTTCGATTCGTGTGATGGATGCGATCAATACGGACTTGCAGCGCTCTGCTGAAGATACGTATATCGGCAAAGTGAACAATACGGAAGAAGGACGCCAAGCGCTGATCGGTGCAATGAAGGCCTATCTGGCGCTGCTCGCACAGAGCAATGTCATTGAAGCTGAGGGGTACGATGTCGTTCTCGACCCGGCGTATTATGGTGCTGCACCGATCCTCAAGCCAGAGGCGGATCAGGTATTCCTGCAATGGAATGTGAAGCTGACGGATGTGATGGAGCAGTTGTTTGGAACGTTTTACGTGCAATAAGTCAGGCGTGTAGAAGAAAATGGTGTTTTAAAAGAAACTACTGTTCGTTGAACGGATGGTATGTACGATATTTCTAATCTCAAGGAGGAATTGTCATGTTGGATGCGTCAAGAGTAATTCTCGGTACCCATGGTCAGCTGCATATCGATGGTGTGTGGCAGACAAATATTAATAAGCTGGAGGCCAGCGTAGAAATTGAGAAGCGTGAGTTGAATCTGGTTGGCAATGACTGGAAAGTACACAAGAATGGTGCGAAAAAAGGAACAGGTACGATGACGGGGTACAAAGTCACTTCGGACATGATTCAGCGCGGCTTCACCAAGTTTCAGATTATCTCGAAGCTGAACGACCCAGAATCTTATGGACATGAGAGTGTCTTGTTGAAAGGTTGCATGGTGGACAAAATCCAACTTGCCAACTGGACAGCGGGTGAGGAAGTACCGGAGGAAACAAGTTTTACATTTGAAGGATTTGAATTGTTGAACCCGATTGTTGCGAACTAAGGATGGAATGACTTCGAACTTCGGAAAGACCTCGTAACGAAGCCTGTCTGATCAGGAGTACGGGCAACGAGACTTAACAGAATGGGATACACATGCAGGCCGAGAAACTCTCGGTCTCTTTGTTGTCCCTGCATATGGAGATGTATTAACCCAATTGTGAAATGAGAAGGAGATCGCACCCCATGAGTATGAACGAGAATATGTCTGAAGAACAAATTTTGGATCAGTTGTTTGAAGCAGCAGAACGTTTGCCGGAAGAGAATGTACGCATTCAACGTTTGGATCTGTTGCTGACCCTGCGTGGATTGACGTCCTCGAAAGTGGATCAGATCCGCGAACGCTGTACGATTCGCAAAACGGTCAAAGGCCGCACCGAGGAAAAGGTGGATACCGAGACCTTTAACGCGCTGCTGATTTCCGAAGCCACGGTTAAGATGAATGTGCGCGGACTCGAACTGTCCGGTTGGGGAGACAACCGCATCACAGGTCGCATGAAGCTGTCCGGTGGCGAACAAGCAGTTCGCCGTATGCTGCTCGCGGGTGAGTTGGATGCCGTTGGCGACAAGGTACTGGAGCTGTCCGGCTTCGGTGTGGAGATTGAAGACCTAAAAAACTGATTCACTCCGGCGGGATGACTACGTTCTTATATCACATGTGGGTTCGTCATCATCTACGGCCCGGAGAATTCTGGTCTTTGCCACGCGGTGAGCGTTCGCTGTTGATTGCTTTCTCGGAAGAGGAAATGGCAGCGATCACCTCGCAAATGAATCGATAATTAAATCAGACAGGGGGTGAAAGAAATGGCAGAAATGATTGTGGGTTTATCCAAATCCAATACGGAAATGCGGACGACCATCCGGTATTTGGATCAGATCCAGCGCTCGACGGAACGTCTGGGCAGAGTTCGTTATCAGAGCTTGATCAAGGTGAACAATGAGCTGAGAACAACCGGGCGCAGGCTGGAGAGCATTTATAGTACAGCTGTGCGATTGAGCAGACTGCGGATTACACCCAAGATTGGATTGGATGACCAACTAAGTCCGGCACTTGATCGCGCCCTAGTGAAACTGAACAGCTTCAGGAACCAGGTGGTGAAGGCATCAGGAACGGTATCGGTTGAGGTGAAGCAAAGGGTTGAAATGGCGATGGGCAAGATGAATCCGGCGAGTGCATCGTCCATGTCAGTTGTGATCGGGAGTCATAATACAACCATTAATAATGTGGCTAAAGAAGAAGATAAAAAGTGGTATGAACACCTTTACGAAATTACGGACTTTGTGAATAATCTGACAGACATTGGTGAAAAAGCAAAAAAAATGTTCGGTGGAAAATCTAAAAAAGATAAGGCAAGTAACCCAAGTAAAGGCCCAAAAGGTAAAAGCCAAACTCGTAACAGTTCAAGATCTAGTAATGCCAACCCGAGTGAAACTCCCCCAAGGAGAGTAGGTGGACGAGGCGGTGGAAGGTATCGATCATCAACAGCAACTCCTGTCCCAACGCAAAGTCCGATCAGTACAGATACTTCAGATCGTGCTGTTAATGAAGCCAAAAATGTTGCGAGAAACAGAAGGTTTGGCGGAGGCGGAAAATCCAATTTGTACTCTGGCATCATGTCGAGTTCTCCCATGGCAATGTCTAACCTCTTCTCGGGCAATGGCATGTTCGGAAAACTGAGCGGAGGGCTTGCTAAGGGAGCGGGGAAATTGCTTGGACCAATCAGCATGCTCGCTGATGTAGCGAATATAGCGTCCGCACCTCCTGAGGAGCGGGGCCGAGCGGTGGGTTCCATGATTGGCGGCACAGCAGGTACTGCGATTGGTAGCGCCATCGGTAGTGTTCTTTTACCAGGCATAGGAACATGGGTTGGTGGTGCTGTCGGTGGTTGGGCTGGAAGTGCAGCAGGGGGCTGGATTGGAGACAAGGCGAAGGATATTGGTAGCTTTATGTCTACCGCTACTGAAGGAGTAGGTAATGCATTGTCGGGTGCAGCGGATTACGTTTCTGAGAAAACGAAGAACATCACCGATGGCATATCCAGTTTCTTCGGTTTTGGTTCCAAAAAAGAAGAAAAGACGGTCTCGGCAGCAACGGTGGCTGAACCGACTCCAGTGCCGACAGGCCCGGCGATGCCACCTCCCTATATCCCAGCTGCGCTTACTGCAACCGGGCCAATGGCTTATATGAACAGCAAGGGAGGCCAACCTACGGCAGCAGGATTCATGGGAACAAGCGTGATGCAGACACAAGCCATGGCGCTCGGTAACGGATCTCCGACGAATGCCAATGGAAAATCGTCCACGATGACGGTACAAATTTCTGAAGACCAGATGAGCAGTCTGTCCGGTTACCTAAAGGATTTCAAAACCGAGACGACCAACCAGATTACCGTCAATGTGCCTCAAGGGGCTGTGCAGGTGACCGTCCGTGAAAATGCCATTGATTACGATGCCATCTCACATCAGGTTGGAATGAGATTTGCAGGTGAAGTGCGCCGTGCGATGGAGAACCGCAAAACGATTATGGCCTAAGCAGAAAGGAGGCCTGTCATGACTGTATTTAAAGATAACGTGGAAGGTGTCAAAATGGAATTTACCCTGATCGATGGGAAAACGAAGTTTCAATTTCCGGTGAAACCGGAAGAACTGACGATCTCCCGATCCAAAGGGTACGAAACGATTAATATGCTGGAGCATGGCGAGTTTGATTTTGCGCAAGGGGAGAAGGTGAAGGAGATCACCTTCTCTTCTTTTTTTCCCAAAGAATATGATGCGTCCTATTGCATGTACGAGCCTTTGCCTGATCCGCGTGTAGCGATGAACATGCTGAATACGTTTCTGATATCGAAGAAGCCGCTGCGCTTCATCATTACCAACACGGGGGTGAACGTGCCGGTGTATCTGATCTCTCACAATACGACCTTCCGGGGCGGAGAGAGCGGGGATATTTACTTTGACATTACGCTGCGAACGTGGCGGGATTCCAAAGTGGAGAAGGTTGGCGGTGCCACATCAGCAAGCAAATCGGGTTCTCGTACTGATCTAAAAACGAACAGCAAGACATACACCGTCAAATCCGGTGATTCCCTGTCCAAAATAGCAAAGCTTGAGCTGGGCAGCAGTTCCAAATGGAACGAGATTTATAAGCTCAACACGAAGACCATCGGCAGTGATCCGAACCGGATCAAGCTAGGACAAAAGCTGGTGATGCCATGACCTACAAGGTCATTGTGGACGACAAATATGACATCACCAAGCTGGTGGAGACGATTACGTTGAAGGACTCGCTCGACCAGATTGCCTATCAGGCCAACATCCGGCTGGCGGTGTCTGCATCTTCAGGTCTGCCTGCGATCTCACCAGGCATGGCGGTGCGGATCAGCGGGATTCCTTTTGGCGAAAAATCCATGGTTCACCTGCTGCACCCTGCGGTCATCTGGGAAGTGGAAAGCTCGAACAGTGGCACCAAGCGACTGTCCCTGACTGTCTACGACCGGATGATTTATCTGGAAAAATCAGAGGATGAGTTCCTGCTGCCCAAAGACCAGACTGCCACACAGCGACTCAAAACGTACGCCAAGGAATGGAAAATCCCATACGCCGCGCTGCCGGATACCAAAACAAAGCTAAGCAAAGCGGTGTATCGGTCGCAGACGATTTTTTCGATGATGTTTGCCGATCTAAAGGAAACGGTGAAGTCTGGTGGGGATATGTATCATCCGCGGATGACGCCGGGCGGGTTGCAGCTGTTCAAGGTGGGCAGTAATGCAAAGGTGCACGAACTGGATCGGCTGATCGATCTGACCCAGATGCGTACGCTCGAAGGCGCGGTCACGAAAGTTAAAGTGATGGCGGCCTCGGAGTCCAGCAGCGGTAAAGAGGTTCCTTCCAAAGTGCTCGCGATTGAGCAGGATGGTGTAGCAGAACTGGGAACACTGCAAAAGCTGATCGAGGACGATCAGGTCAAAACAGCGACTGCTGCCAAGAAGCTGGCGAAAAGCCGTTTGACCGGTATTCAGGAGACCTTTACCGTATCTGCACCAGATGTGAATACGATTCGTGCCGGAGACGCAGTGCTGCTCAAAGGGCTGAAACTGATCGTCATGTCGGTTAGCCGTGATCTGTCTGCTGGACCTGGAACGATGACGTTGGAGCTCGGCACGGTCGAGATGGTGAAAAGGAGGGTTTATCTTGAATAAAGAAGATCCGTACGGGCATTTTGCCGAGGTCATGCGGGGTGCGATGAGTACGCATACTCGTCAGGCCGTGAGCGGCATGGGCGCGGTACTGGGTACGATGACTTCATCCGGCGTGAAGCTGGATGATTTCAAGCACGAAGTACAGGATTATCTCGTGGCCGAGTTACCGGGCACGCTTGGGTTGCCGGAGCGCGAGGCTGCTGGTGCGATTTCCGGTATACCTGACGTGGCGAACGGCGGAACGACGAGCACGGGAAGGTTTCTTTTGCAAGAAGAGGAAGTGGAAGAAGCGGTTTGGTCTTTGGATAAAGGCTTGAAGGCTGGGGACCGAGTGCTGGCGATGCGGGTGAATGGCGGTAACGACATTGTGGTGCTGTGTAAGGTGGTGAGTGGGAATGCCTAGTTTGTTCCCGGAAACGGGTGTGGTATGGGGAGATGAGGAAGATCTGTCGGGGATGGCTTCGGAAGAGGTCAGATTTGGACGGAGCTGGCGATTCGATTACGATGCGGGGGATTTTGTGCTGACTCCAAGTGGCAAAGTAGCTGCGGCAGGTGCGCATGAGGCCTGGGTACAGTGGTGCATCAAGGCGGTGAAGACGCCGCGGTACAGACATGTGATTTACTCCCGAAACTATGGATCAGAGCTGGATGAGTTGGTGGGTCAGGGTGACAGCCGTGGAGTGATGGAAAGTGAGATTACCCGGATGGTTACGGAGACGCTGCTGGCTGATCCACGCACGGATTCGGTAGACCAGTTTACGTTTGATTGGAATCGGGAGCAGTGCATGTTCTCGTGCCGGGTGGCGAGTGTGCAGGAAGAGATGTTTATTTTGGAAAGTGAGGTGATCTGACGGGATGGCTGAGATTCCGAGTTATTTGGAGGACCAGACGGAGGAACAGATTATGCAGCGTATGCTAGATCGTCTGCCCGTGGATCTGGACAAGTCGGAGGGTTCGTTCCTGTGGGATGCGGAGGCTCCGGTTGCGTTTATGCTGTCCGAGGCGGCGCTTTGGGCACAGGAGTTGCTGCGGCGCGGATTTGCCAGTACTGCGGCGAGCAGTGATCCGAATTTTCGTTCGGAAGAGCTGAATCTGCGGGCAGGAGAGCATGGCATTACGCGCCGGGCAGCGGTGGTTGCACAGGGTACAGTGAAATTTGCTGGTACGCCAGGTAAAGTGGTGCCAGCGGGTACGGTTGTGGCGACTTTGGCGGATGAAATCTCCGGTGAGGCTTCGCTGGAATATGAAACTGTTGGTCGTGTGGAGATGGGAGGAGATGGTCTGGGTAGTGTTGGCGTGCGGGCGCTCGTTGCCGGAAAAGAAAGCAATGTGCCTGCGGGCACCGTGACCGTGCTTTCCACACCTGTGAGTGGCGTTACCTCTGTAAACAACGTTGAGGTGATCAAAGGCGGTGCAGATATCGAGGCAGATACGGCGCTGCTGGAACGCTTTTATGCCAAAGTCCGCAATCAGGGAACAAGCGGCAACAAATCGCAATATGTGCAATGGGCCAGTGAAGTACCAGGTGTTGGTGCAACGCGGGTTATTCCGTTATGGCAAGGGCCGGGTACGGTGGGATTGTATTTGCTGGATACGGACAAACGTGCGGCGGGGAGCGATCTGGTAGCGGCTGTGCAGAAATACGTGGACCCGACGCAGGATGGACAGGGTGAAGGCGTTGCACCAGCTGGCCCGGTGGTGACCGTGATGCCAGCAGAGGAAGTACCGATGAACATTCAGGTGAAGCTGACCCTGGCAAGCGATGCGACGTTGGCAGATGTACGGGCGTTGATTGAACGCGGGGTGACTGCGTATCTGAAGCAGTTGGCTTTTGCCGATCCACTTGTGCGCTATACCCGTATTGCGGCCATCCTGCTCGACATTCCGCCGATTATCGACTATTCGGAACTGACCGTGAATGGTGTGAGCGACCAGAATATCGAGATGACGGCGAGTCAGGTGGCGGTGCTGGGGACGGTGGATGTGCATGAGTAGCGCAGTGAAGATGGTGGATGATGAAGTAGTTTGGGAGTGTGGAGTTGAAGGCAGGTTGGGAGATGCTACGAACGTCGAAGTGAAAGGAAGGGAGGGGACCGAGCATGAGTGCTCCTTCTGCTGTAAATGTTGGACTGACGAGTGAGAAAGGGATGGAGCTGTTCTCGTATTTGCCAAGTTATTATGAGACTTCCCGCGTTATGCAGGCCGATATGCAGTCCAAAGGAACCGAGATGGATCTGCTGTATCAGGCGCTGGATGAGACATTGGATCAGTTCTTTGTCCGCACGGCGACGTGGGGCTTGGATTTCTGGGAGCAGGAGCTCGGTATTGAGACGGATCGTCTCAAACCTGTGGAACAGCGGCGTGCCGTGGTGGAATCAAAGCTGCGTGGTGCGGGAAAGTTTTCGGGGAGATTGGTTGCAAACGTGGCTGAGGCGTATGCCGGGGGCAAGGTAGATGTAACGTTTCAGCCGGAAGCGTGGAGCTTTACGGTAAGTTTTGTGGATACGATGGGCATTCCGCCCAATATCGATGATCTCAAACGTGCAATTGATGAACTGAAGCCGGCCCATATGGCCGTGGAATATGAGTATCGCTATTTGATCTGGGATGATCTGGACAACAAACAGATGACCTGGGATGATCTGGACGCCGCGTCCCTGACGTGGAATGAACTGGAGGTGTGGGCGTAATGCCAAAAGAAACGAATCGACTAAAATTGCCTCTTCCCTTGGGGAATGAGAACGTAACCCGGGAGAGTATTAATGGGATTTTTGAGAAGATTGATGCGGGGGTTGCTACTCAAGCGGATTTGGATACGCTTCGTGAAGCGGTGAGCAAGATGGATATTCCTGATGCGTCATTGACGCAGAAAGGGAAGGTCCAGTTATCCAATAAAATTGATGGTGACTCTGAAAAACTTGCACCTACTGAAAAGGCGCTCAGTGATGCTAGATTAGCGGCTCAACAATACGTGGATGATAAAGCGTGGCAAAAATACAAACTTACCAGTGACGAAGGTTTTGTTACCAATCTGACCGGGTCGGTTGACTTGAATACGTTATTGAATACTGGGTTTTACTTTATATCTGGTTTCATTAATGGTCCTAACAATAATGGCGGGGCGTACCATGTGGAAGTGTTGACACGGAATTATTCTGGTTTAACTTGGACTTTGCAAAGATTGACACAAGCGAATTATCCAGGAGGGACAAGAACATATCAAAGGGTGAAAATGAATGCTGATTGGAACCCTTGGGAATTGCAAACACCAAAACGAAACGTTTGGGGGCCGATTAGCTAATGGCAGACATTATAAAATTATTATATCAGGCAGTACTACCAACGTCGGCTACAAGCGTGTATACTGCTCCTCAAGGAAAATATACTGTAATAAAATCAATTTTTTTAAGCAGTCTAGCCAACGGAACCGACCGCACATTTAGGATGATAATTGGAGGAATTACCGTTGGGTATGATCATGTTGTTAAGTCGTTTAAGACTCTATTATTGAACGATTTGAACATATTCTTGCTTCCGGGAGAATCTATACAACTCCATTGCCCGGGGGGGAATATGATTTCTCAAATAAGTGGAATAGAAGTTGATTATATTGCTTCGGAGTTCCCTTACATTAAGAGCAATGGAGTCTTAAGTGTACCTTCTTCAGCCATCTTAAATCCTGACGCAAGCAATGACCGACTAATAAAGTCCTTAATAATTACCAATCCGTCTTCAACATCTACAGAAGTCGTAGTCCAGGCAAACGGTTTTGCTTTGATGTACAGACAATTAATTAAGCCATATGACACATTGGTAGTTCCTATGCCAAACTTCTTTTTAATAAAAGGGCAAACGATTACCGCAAATGTAATCTCCGGATCTGGCACGTTATTCGGAATAGTAGCCAAAAAGGTGGTGCAATAAATGCCGCTAATGGATAATTACTTATTGGATAATTACGGGTTGGATGGTCCGCTGGAACAAGGTCAATATCTATCTCAAAGCATATATTTACCGCAAACCACTCACAATCTATCCGTTAATCAACAAGGTATCATGAGGAGATTAGCTACATTCCCAGCAGGTACAACACTTATATCATCTACGCCAGATGTACAAAACGTGACATTGCCATATATATATACTCCTGTGCCTGCAATTGTAGTTGGCTTTAATCTTAGGAGCAAAAATTCCAATCGGAATCTAATCACCACTGGAGGTTCCGGTTACCTATGTATTTTGTCTATAATCATTGACTTGAAGCGAAGATACTTCACTGTGGTTTATGCATTATCAGGCTCGCAACTAACTGCTCAAAGTACAGCCGCATTTCAAGTACAGACAGGCAGTATTTCGGAAGATATGGATGTGTCAACCGAATTATACTTGGAAGCCATAGTTTCAACAAACAATTCCGGGACGACACAAAGTATTATAACGAAATGGGATTCTCATTGGACTGTATCAATGTAAACAAAGAAAATCGGAGACGGTGTTGGTATTGTGCAAGCCATAATATATAGATATAGAGGATCGAGGGGAAGAATCGCTCTCCGATAATACTAATGAAAGGTAGTGGGAAAATGAACGAGCAAGAGCCGAAAAATAAAATCGGAATGAAGATATACTACGACTTGCAATCCGGGAACGTAATTCAAATTACACCGGAAAGTGCCGGAATCGTAGTTGAAACGACAAGAGAACAAGACTTTAAATTGTATCAAGCCTTGGCTGATAAAGTACCCGAAAGTGTGGGCATGATCCAGCTTGAACATGTTGCATACAGCCTGGATCGTGCTGAGGGTGGATTGATTGCTCGTGTCGATCCGGAGACATTGGAACCGCTATTTGAATATCCGCCCAAAGGTGACGAAGAACCACAACCGCCAGGGGTTTCGTTCACGTCTCAAATTGCCGAATTGGCCGCTGAGAATGGGCGTATGAAGGAAGAAAACACCGAATTAAAGCAAGCCGTGGCTGAATTGAGTTTGGTTCTTGCAACAGTCATGGGGGAGGTGAACAACTATGACATACACTAAAGATAGCGGTTTGGTGAAAGTGTGGGTCGGTCTTGTGATGACAGGAGTGTATAAGGTCGATCAGGTGCCAGCATTGTTTAACTTAAAAGTAGTCGTGACGGAAGTCGTCAACGGCACAACATCTGCTTAACAAGCGTACCCAAGTGGTGCGCTTTTATTATGCCCTCTGGAGTGGGAGTGGTCTGGGGGATTTTTATATTTCCAGGTCAGATGAAGGGGGATTCCTATTCGTCTTTGTTTGGGTAATTGCTGACATATCAGGAGCTGATGTAGTGCTGCAATGATGGAGATGATAGGTGCGGTGATTATGGATGTGGTATGGTTACAAAGTCGGACTTCATTAGAAAAATTATAAAATAGGTTATTATATCCAAAACGACATTAGAATAGAATTAGCGCTGTAAACTATTAAGGTATCCAATATCTAATGCCAAAGGAGGTGAAACTATGGAACGATGGGAGACCCTATGGAAATGGGGAATTGCGCTAATGAGCAGTTCGGCAACGTACTTCTTCGGCGGCTGGTCAGGAGTGCTAGGTGTACTCTTAGTATTCGTCATCCTCGATTACCTAACAGGCATCGCGGGCGCGGGTATGACTGGAAAACTGGAAAGTAATGTCGGTATGTTCGGCATCGCAAGAAAGGTATTTATATTTGCAATGGTATCGGTGGCTCATCTGGTGGACGGTGTTCTGGGAGACGGACATTTGTTCAGGGATGCGGTCGCCTTTTTTTATATCGCGAATGAGCTGTTGTCCATTATTGAAAATGGCGGTAAATTGGGTGCACCAATTCCGCCTGCGATCCGGCAGGCCATTGAAGTGCTCAAGGGTAAGGGCGGAGACGGGGGTATTCCCGGTAACTATACTCCTGATTCCAAAGAATCTTTTGTACAGTCAGAACATGAGGACACTGATCAACAGACCAGAGATGAAATGAAGTAAGGACTTAGCATTCATTTAAATGTGCCTAGTAGCAAGAGATAGAGCAATATTCGAATTGAGAGTCCGATCCAATTAGCTACAAGTAGTGAAGGAGACGGAATCGATTCTGAAGAAGCGGTAGCGGTCGCCTTTGTCTCCGAATTTCTAACCTTTAAGAAAATGAATCAAGAAAATTTGGAGACAACAGCGATCGGAAGAACGATCCGTATCTGGAACGGTCACGTACCGACTCGGTATTTTTTCCTTAGTTAGTTAATGGAAATCCAATAGATTACCAATAGAAGTTAGATAGCACCGACATAGAATTCGAAACAGACTGACCAAGCAGCACCTAATCTTATCTTACCCAAATAGCAAAACCGACGTAATCTATAGCCATCCGAACTTGGCTTTCATCAACAATCAGGGACACGCACACAAGCAACCCCTGATCCCCAAGCATTAACTATAAGAGCATTTTGCATCAATCCAGAGAGCAACTTTCCATCAGCAATGTATAGATCAGAATGCTTTAGTCTGTCTATACTTGTACCCGGAGCGTTTGAATCGAATGATGCAAAATGCGGATACAAACGGCAATTTGCCGCATAAAGGATGTGAGATGCATGCAAACCAGAAGCTCGGGCAACACGCAGGGCATTGACGTCTCCCGATATCAGGGCACAATCGATTGGGCCAAAGTGAAGGCAAGCGACATGACATTTGTGTTCATCAAGGCCACCGAAGGGCAGACGTACACCGACCCAAATTTCCAAAAAAACGTAACTGGGGCACTGGCGGCAGGCATGCTGGTCGGAACGTACCACTTTTTCCGCGCAACGACAACCGATGGTGCCAAGGCTGAAGCGGCGCATTATGCTACGACATTGCAAAAAGTAGGAGGAGCCAAGGCACTACAATTACCTCCTGTCATGGACTACGAGAATAATCCGGGTAACCTGAGCAAAGCTCAGATCAACACGGTAGCCAAGGCTTTTTTAACGGAATTGCAACGTCTCACGGGTGTGAAACCGATCATATACACGGGCAATTCATTTGCCGGCAATTTTGAACCTTCGATAAGCTCATACGATCTATGGATTGCGCGTTACAGCAACACACGTGTACCGGATGACCAGCCGGCCTGGAAACGATGGACGTTCTGGCAGTATACGGACTCGGGCAAGGTGAACGGGATCAGCGGCAACGTGGATATGAACGAGTTTGAAGGATCGGCAGCGGAATTGAAAGCAAGATATGCAACAGCAACACCTAAGCCGCCAGAGCCATCCGAACCGACCAATCCCACGAATCCAACCGAACCACCGAAAGGGGGCGAACCGATGACAACCGAAGAGAAAGCAGCGTTTGATGCGTTGAAATCCCAGGTCGATAAACTGCAGGCGCGCCAGCAGATGGAAGTTCCAGTCTGGGCAAAAGCAGCCGTTGACGCAGCACTGGCATATGACACCAAAAATCCATTGTTCAGCATCGATAGTGGGGCGAGTTATGATTTTTACCGTTTTATTACGGTCATGTACCGCAGAGGTTTATTCAAAAAATAAGCTGATCTAACTTATAATATACGTTGGACCCGGTTTTAAAAGAGGGAACACAACAAGGGACACACGACGCATTTTGTCGAATGGTGTTCCTTTTTTGTGGTTTATGTAAATGATATTAACATATATAATAAAGTTGAAGACTTATGTCCGTAAATCTCTTGTCTAATTGATGAATGTGATGTAAAGTAAGTTACACGAAATCGATTTTCACTACTGTTTATTTACACAATCCTCCTCATCATGACAAGACTTTAACATGAAAAGTTATTGTAATGTCTCCCTGTTGTAAAATCCAACATCTCTAGATCAATCTCACAACGTTATGACACAATCCAACCTGTTTGAGAAACCACTAAAATGTTCTGTTTACCTACTTTGTGTTCCAGCTAATCGCCACCATTAGATTTTTGCCAATTACACTTTAGCCATGATGACCTAACTCCAAGAAAACTTCATACCAGGAGACACTACCGTTCTCTCTAAAACAGCCATATTTGGTCGCCACCAAGTCGGTACCATTCTACTGCTGTTTATTGACCTAAGTTCAATTATTACGCAACAACAACAGTTTTTATAAATCGTCACATCACCCCAAAAAATCTAACAAAATGTGTACGGTTACATCCCGTTTTACATTTCATATACACGCTTTAACTTATTCAGATTCACATTACAGGTATCAAAGGCATTTAAAGCCTTTCATATGATACAAAGCACCAAACCGATCGATTGCAATCATTGGAGTTTTTTCACGCCGGTATCACACACATTATGAGACAGGGAAGGGTGTTGTACGTATGCGAATGAGAAAAAAGTGGTTATCCGGGGTCATGGCAATGGCCATGAGCACAGTGTTGATTCTATCGGGCTGCTCCAGCGCCAGTAACGAGGGTACAGGCAATTCCCCCGCTCCGGCGGAAGGTAGTGAGCCTCCGGCAGAAGTGGCAGCACAGGATACGATGATTATGGGACGCGGCGGAGATTCCGTGGCATTGGACCCGGCAATCATTACAGATGGGGAGTCGCTGAAGATTGGACATCAGGTATTCGACTCATTGCTGGACTACAAAGAAGGTGGAACCGAAGTTGTCCCTGGACTGGCTGAGAGCTGGGAGATTTCGGCGGATGGACTCAAGTATGACTTCAAGCTGAAGTCCGGCGTGAAATTCCACGATGGTACCGACTTCAACGCAGAGGCTGTGGTGTTCAACTTCAACCGATGGAGTGATCCTGCTAGTGAATATAAATTCGAGGGAGATTCCTTCGACTATTATGACTCTATGTTTGGTCCAGAGGATGCACGTGTGATCAAGGAAGTAAAGGCGATTGACGAGACAACGGTCGAGTTCACCCTGAACCAGCCACAAGCGCCTTTCCTGCAAAACATTGCGATGACGCCATTTGGCATTGCGAGTCCAACCGCGATTCAGGAGAAAAAGGAGAATTTCAAGAGCGAGCCAGTAGGCACAGGCCCATTTGTATTCAAAGAGTGGAAGCGAAACGACTCCATCACCCTGGAGAAGAATCCGAATTATTGGAAAGAGGGATTGCCGAAGCTGAACAAGGTGATTGTGCGTTCCATACCGGATAACACGGCTCGCTTCAATGCGCTGCAAAACGGCGAGATTGATATCATGGAAGACCTGAACCCGGACGATCTGTCCATCCTTGAGGGAAATAGCGAGCTGCAAAAGATCGAGCGTCCACCATTTAACGTGGCATACATCGGCTTCAACTTTAAGAAAAAACCGTTTGATAACGTGAAAGTAAGACAAGCCCTCAACCATGCGGTAAACAAACAGGGCATTATCGATGCTTTCTTTGCCGGACAGGCCCAGCCTGCTGTGAACCCAATGCCGCCAACGCTTTGGGGATATAACGACAGTATTGAGGACTACGCTTACGATCTGGAAAAAGCAAAAGCATTACTTGCCGAAGCCGGCTATCCTGATGGATTGCCTGACCCGGTAACGTTCTATGCAATGCCGGTATCCCGGCCGTATATGCCTGACGGCAAGAAGGTTGCCGAAGCGATCCAGGCCGATTTTGAGAAAATCGGAGTGACCGTCAACATCGAATCACCGGAGTGGGCGACGTACTTGGATGATGCCAAAGCCGGGGAGAAAGATGACATTTACATGCTCGGCTGGACCGGTGATAACGGTGACCCGGATAACTTCCTGTACACGCTGCTCGATAAGGATGCAATCCCGGGCAACAACCGCAGCTTCTACGTAAACGAAGAATTGCATACGTTGCTGACGAGTGCGCAGAAAGAAACGGATCAGGACAAACGTGCGGAACTGTACAAGCAAGCGCAAGTGATTATTAAGGAAGATGCTCCATGGATTCCACTGGTGCACACCACTCCGATTCTGGCAGGGAAAGCGAACCTGAAAGATTTCGTACCGTCCCCATTGGGAACGGAATCCTATGCCAATGCCTATTTTGAATAACTTATATATGAGCTGAACTTAGTATTATCAAGATCCATTAGTTACAAAGCGCTGGCGTACACGCAATGCTTGGCAGAACCCACATCAGGATGTAACGATCTAAAGCATGCATGTCTGCCAGCGCTTTTTATACGTTAAAGGCAGGTGAATGAGGAGTGAACAGTTACATCGTCAAACGTGTACTCGTGTTACTGCCCGTGCTGCTGGGCATGACCCTGATCGTCTTTTCCATTATCCACGCCATTCCGGGTGATCCGGCCGAGACCATACTCGGACAAAAGGCTACCGAACAATCCAAGCAAGCTCTGCGTGACCAGCTCGGACTGGACAAACCTTGGTTTCAACAATATTTCGCTTATCTGGGCGATCTGTTTAAGGGAGATCTGGGCACATCCATCCGCACCAAGGTTCCCATTGCCCAGGAAATTGTGCCATATCTGACGGCGACCCTCGAATTAACGATGGCGAGCATGCTGTTTGCGATTATCATTGGTGTGAACGCAGGGATCGTCAGTGCATGGAAACATAACTCATGGTTCGACTATTGCTGTATGGTCATTGCGTTAGTTGGTGTATCGATGCCAATCTTCTGGCTTGGTCTCATGGAGCAGTGGTTATTTGCGAACAAACTGCACTGGCTGCCCTCCATTGGCAGAATGAATGCGCGTGATCCAATTGAAGCCATTACGGGCTTGTATGTGCTGGATACGATGATTGCCGGACGTTGGGATCAGTTGTGGACGGTAACAAAACATTTGCTGCTGCCAAGTATCGCGCTCGGTACAATTCCAATGGCTGTTATTGCCCGGATGACCCGTTCCAGCATGCTCGAAGTGATGAGTTCGGATTATATCCGTACCGCAAAGGCGAAGGGACTCGGGCCATTTTTTGTTGTATATGGACATGCATTGAAAAATGCGTTTATTCCCGTGCTCACCGTTATCGGCATCCAAACCGGATCTTTGCTGGGTGGAGCCGTGCTGACCGAAACCATCTTTGCTTGGCCTGGTGTTGGTCGCTATATATATGAAGCAATTAGTTCGCGGGACTATCCCGTGATCCAGAGCGGCATTCTGATCGTGGCATTCTTTTTCGTAGTGATCAACCTGATTGTGGACTTGCTGTACGCCGTATTCGATCCGCGTATTAGTTATAAATGAGTATGAACAGAAGGGAGACGCCGCATGGCCAAATTATCGACCAATACCGGGGCATCCATTGACGCCGCGTCGGCACCTGCATCAGGTCCATGGCGGGAAGCCTGGAGAACGTTTCGGAAAAATCGGCTTGCGCTGGCAGGCTTGATTATTATCGTTTTTTTCATCCTGTTGGCCTTTGTTGCCCCGTATATTGCCCCGTATGACTACAAAGAGCAGGTACTCACAGATCGTCTGCAAGCCCCTTCGGCAGAGCATTGGTTTGGTACCGATGATCTCGGGCGTGACGTTTTCTCCAGAGTGCTGCACGGAGCGCGCATTTCATTGTGGGTTGGTTTCTTTTCTGTTATTGGCTCTATTATTGCGGGTGCATTGCTTGGTCTGATTGCTGGGTATTATGGAAAATGGGGAGACATGCTCATCTCACGTTTGTTTGACATCTTGCTTGCTTTCCCCGCTATCCTGCTGGCAATTGCCATTGTGGCGATTCTCGGCCCATCTTTGCAAAATGCACTGCTCGCGATAGCGATCGTGAACATCCCGACCTACGGACGACTGGTGCGTTCAAGGGTACTTAGCTTGAGACAGGAGGAATTCATTACGTCGGCGCGTACGCTGGGGGCTGGCAATATGCGAATTCTGTTCCGGCACATCTTGCCCAATAGTCTCACCCCGCTCATCGTACAAGGCACACTGGGGATTGGAACAGCGATTATTGAAGCGGCTGCGCTTGGATTCCTCGGCATGGGTGCGCAACCACCTGACCCAGAATGGGGCAAAATGCTGTCGGATTCCCGCCAGTTTCTGCAAAAAGCGCCGTGGACGCTTATTTTTCCTGGACTTTCCATCATGTTCACCGTGCTCGGCTTCAACTTGTTGGGGGACGGCCTGCGCGATACCCTTGATCCAAAGATGGCCAAAAAGTAGAGATTGCATCTCTATTTTTATCTCTAACTGAGCCTCCGACGCTGTTCCAAATCTAACGAACCTAGGAAGCCTTATTCTGCGATTTCCTGCCAATTTCTCAGTCTAACCAATCTCACACACGCTATTTTGCGAAAACCTGCGGAAAGTCTCGAAAGGCCGGCTAAAGGTGAGAAATAGCGTGTCTACGATTCTTTAGATTATGAAATCATCCTAAAAAGGCCAATTAACGTCTGTGAGGTTCGTTAGCGTGTGGCTTGCCAATGCTGCCCACACTCATTACAATCTGTCTCCAAGCCGTTTCGAACTTTGGTTCGAGGCGGCTTTTGTATTGCATGATGTATTGAGCTAAAATGGTTAGAGATTGCAAAACTTGAAGTGTTATTCGATCATTTTGTTAAAATAACCGCCTTCGTATTGACACCCAATTTTCCCATATGTTATATAAAAGGAAGGGTTTAGCACTCTGACGATCGGAGTGCTAACAAATGATGTTTTTACTACACGACTACATATGGAATGATTGTGTTTTTGAATATGGATTAAGTTAAACTTGAATAGGACATGCGAAGCTAAGGAGACACATAAACTTGAAGAAGCGGCGCTCCACCTTTATAGCAGATATCACTTCATTGACGATCTCAATCCTTAAAATCAGTTCCTGATTAGATGCAAAAGTAGTGAAGGGGACGAAATCGATTTGGAGGAAGCGAAGCGTTCGCCTTTATCACTGAATTTCTCCCTTTTCAAAAAGGGAATCAAAAAAATTCGGGGATAACAGCGATCCGAAAAACGATTCGTAACCGGAACGGCTACATTGCAGAACGTCATGCACTTATTTTTACAATGAGTCATTAGAGTCAATCGCAATATCTGTGGACCAGAGCGATCAAAGGTTTTTGAGTCTACTAATCTTCCTGGATTATTTCAGTTACTTTCCACATTCAACCAAATCATTCTATATCCAAATTTGAAAGGAGACACCTATTCATGGCTAAAAAAGAATTCCAGGCTGAATCCAAACGCTTGCTGGATATGATGATCAACTCCATTTACACCCAAAGAGAAATCTTTTTGAGAGAATTGATCTCCAACTCCAGTGACGCCATTGACAAAATATATTACAAAGCATTGACGGACGACACACTTGTCTTCAACAAAGAGGACTACTACATCAAGCTTACCATCGACAAAGAGAACCGTACGCTCACGCTGACCGATACAGGAATCGGGATGACCCAGGAAGAGCTGGAGAACAATCTGGGGGTTATCGCGAAGAGTGGATCGCTGGCGTTCAAGAAAGAGAATGAAGCCAAAGACGGTCACAACATCATCGGACAATTCGGGGTTGGTTTCTACTCCGCATTTATGGTGGCGGACAAGCTGACGGTAACCAGTAAAACGCTGGGCAGCGACGAAGCATGGAAATGGGAATCCGAAGGTGCGGACGGGTACACGATCTCTCCTGCCGAGAAAGATTCCGTGGGTACGGAAATCGTCCTGACGATCAAACAAAATACCGAGGAAGATTCGTATGACGAATTTTTGGAAGAGTACCGCCTGAGATCCATCGTCAAGAAATACTCCGACTTCATTCGCTACCCAATCAAGATGGATGTGACAGGTCAGCGTCCGAAGGAAGGTACGGAGAACGAGTTCGAGGAGTACAAAGAAGAGCAAACCGTGAACAGCATGGTGCCGATCTGGCGCAAAAATAAAAGCGAATTGACCGAAGAAGACTACACTAACTTCTATATGGAAAAACGCTACGGTTTTGACAAACCACTCAAACACTTGCACATCAGCGCGGATGGCGCAGTGGTATATAATGCGATCCTGTTTATCCCGGAGAACACACCGTTTGATTATTATACAAAAGAGTATGAAAAAGGCCTCGAACTGTACTCCAACGGTGTATTGATCATGGATAAATGCGGCGATTTGCTGCCAGATTACTTCGGATTTGTAAAAGGTATGGTGGACTCGGAAGATCTGTCCCTGAACATCTCCCGTGAAATGCTGCAACATGACCGTCAGCTCAGTCTGATCGCGAAGAACATCAAAAACAAGATCAAGAGCCAACTGCAAAGCTTGCTCAAAGACGAGCGTGAGAATTACGAGAAATTCTATCAAGCGTTTGGCCGTCAGCTGAAGTATGGCGTATACAGCGACTATGGCGTGAACAAGGACACCCTGCAGGATCTGCTCTTGTTCTCTTCTTCCAAAGAGAAGAAGTTGGTTAGCTTGGACGAGTACGTTTCCAGAATGCCGGAAGATCAGAAGTACATCTACTACGCATCTGGTGAATCCATTGAACGGATTGAGAAGCTGCCACAGATCGAGGGTGTACTCGACAAAGGCTATGAAGTCTTGTACTTTACCGACGATATCGATGAGTTTGCAATCAAGATGATTACAAACTACAAAGAGAAAGAATTCAAATCCATCTCTAGCGGTGACCTGGGCATCGAGGACAGTACAGACAAAGAAGAGACAGACGCACAGGACAACGATAACAAAGAGTTGTTCGAAGCGATGCAAGCGCAGCTCGGCGGCAAAGTAAAAGCTGTTAAAGCTTCCAAACGCCTGAGAAGCCACCCGGTATGTTTGTCCACTGAAGGTGAGCTGACGATTGAGATGGAGAAAATCCTGAAAGCCATGCCGAACAGCGAAAATGTACAGGCAGATAAAGTGCTGGAGATCAACGTAAATCACGATGTCTTCAAATCCTTGAAAGACGCATTCGCACAGGATAAAGAAAAACTGAGCCTTTACACAAGCTTGCTGTATCATCAAGCATTGCTGATCGAAGGACTGCCAATTCAAGACCCGGTAGAGTTTACCAATGACATCTGCAAAGTTATGGTGTAAAATCCGCAATACTGCAGTAATATAACGGTGTAACAAGAAAGCAGGGTTACAACATTTTAAGCAACGTAAGGGTTCAAGGTACGGTTGATTTCTTCTGAAACCTGCAACGTCCTAACCCTTGCACCCACCATCTCCACTCCGACAGGGTGTTTCCGTCCTGTCGGTTTTTTTTATTGTAAGGATAGATGTGTTAATTCTGTTGGGGTTGAAACATATCGATAAAAAAGCTGATTCATTTTCTTGACATTCCAATGACAGAAAGATCACAATGGCAAGCGACAAAAACCGTTAGAAACCGTGGCCACCTTCATCTCATTAATCACAGACCTCGAAATTTTTAGGTTGGAAAACCGCTCACGAAACTTTCATAGAGGAACTGTCGCACCTAATTTTACAATTCGTGATAAAAAAATGAGGCTATGAGGTAGCCATTTGTTATAGATAGTGGTTCCTCCAGATGTAATTTTCAAAAAAAATGAATGAAACTATTTTTTACTGAAATTACTTTTGCATTGATACAAACTATTCACCGTGATACAATTTGTATCAAAAGCGATATTGAGAGGTGAAAGTATATTAAAGCATTATCCTCACCTAAACCTTTTGATAATTATTTTAAAATATGGGCCATTGTTTTACCTATAAATTCTTGGGTTTTAATGCCTTCAAATCCAGGAACAACGCCCGGGCTACTTTTATCCTTGTTATCAGTTGTTTTTGTGCTTTTATTTGCTATTAGTATAAAATTTAAAAACAATGTTAAACAGGTAACTAATTATTTTTATAGAGACTTAATTATTTTCGTTTACGTGTTAACGCTATTTAACGGTTTAGCACAATTAACTGTCTTATTCAAAATGAATGATGGATATGACTACGATTTCGTGCACAATGTTATATTAGTTAACGAAAATGGACATGTTTTTTTAAGATCTAGCTTATTTACTCAATCCATTTATCTTATTGCTGCTTCAATAATTTGCTTTTACACTAAGTATTTTTACAAGAAAGAGTGGAATAAGTACATATTCATAGGTACTTCTATATTTCTTATATATGGGTTTTACGAATGGATTTATTATTTACTATTTGGAACAACTGGAGACTTTTTAAGTAACAGAGTATTTGCTTTAGATATTAACGGTGATCCTAGATTGGGGAGCATGAGTCAGAGAACTGATGCTTTTGGAATAGATACACTCAGAATGAAGAGTCTAACAGGAGAGCCAAGCGCTTTCGCGCTAACTGTATTACCTCTCTGGATATTCGCAATACATTTACGCAAACCTTTATTCCACATTCCCATGCTAATAGCATTAATTTTATCTACCTCTTCTACTGCATTTTTAGGAATATTAATTTATTTCATGTATAGAGTTTTGCGCTATCATTTAAGAGATAGGTATTGTCAAATACTCATATATTTCTCCACAATTCTAGTTATCCTAAATTATAAAAGAGTTGCATCTGTTCTTGAATTCTTACTATTTAATAAGATAGATTCCCACTCTGGAATTCAAAGATCCTCTTCTATGTTCACGCATCTAGAATATTTTTCCCATATGCCATTTTTTAATAAATTGTTCGGGGTTGGATTTGGATATGTTCGCTCAACCGATTTTTTCTCTACGTTATTGGTTAATAGCGGTATTATTGGATTTATTTTCTTTAGCATATTTTTCTTATATCCAATGTTTAAATTAAAGAGAAACTATTTTAATGATGGTCTTAAAATTTCTTTGCTAATCATTTATGTATCCTTAATGATATCCGTCCCGGAATTTTCCTACTTGACTACATGGTTATTTTTAGGAATAAGTTACAATCAGCTAGCGAGAGAAAAAAAAACAACCATTCTTCATAACTTGAATCTCGCAAAATTTCAATCATCAAAAGTAATGTGAGTATGTCGGGACTTAGAATTAAATGTTCGGTAAAGTAGATTTCTCATTCTTTGAGGGATACTTTACCGAACTTTTTTTAAGAGAATTTAATCAATGGAATACGTTGTACTTATTTACTCAACTTTCGCACCTAGAATGTTGACTTAAACCCTTAAAGGCGTAAGTAAGAATTCAATACAGTTACTCCTATTGACAAAAAAACACCCCGCTTGTTTGGTTCATGGAAGTGTTGAGCAACCATGCCTGTCCAAACAACCTCGTTTTTCTAAACTTTTTCCTACGCTTCACATCGGGAAAGCCCTCAAGCATTCCAAATCGTTTGGCTTTCGATTTTAGCGATTTTTAGAATTGTATTCTCTCTGGTCTTTGAGGGACAGAACTGGACGCTGAATATTGAATAATATTATCATTATCATTTAGGTGCACGGATAATAGTCTGGCAGGGTATAATAAGAGAAGACGACTGTGCATCACAAGTTGATGTGAGAAGAGATGACAATCGCAGACAGGTTTTGCTTTTCGAAACTGCAGAATATGTGTATAATCACTCAAAATAGAGACAGTCGGCTAGGAGTGATCAAAACATGCAATGGAACGATCTGAGAGAACATAGACAATATCCTGAACTAACGAAACTGGATGGAGCTCGTGCAGCCTATGAGCGCGACTATTCCAGACTGATACATTCACCGACTTTTCGTCGGCTGCAAGGCAAATCGCAGGTGTTTGGTGCAGGAACGGGCGATTATTATCGCACACGATTGACTCACTCTCTGGAGGTGGCGCAGATTGCGCGAGAAGCGGCAAGAAGCTTGCTGCGTCGCTACCCGGAGGTGGAGTTGAACCAGGCGGACAGCCCCGGACTGATTATTGATTCGGAAGTGGTGGAGTGTGCCGCGATTGCGCATGATTTCGGTCACCCGCCTTTTGGGCATAAAGGGGAAGAGGTGCTGGATGGCATCCTCGATGATCTCATCAACACAGAGGTCAAGAAAATCATGAAGAAAAATCGCGGGGCCAAATCACCCCAACCGGAACCGGAGATTCGTGCAGAGCTGAAGCGGAAATATGAGCATTTTGAAGGCAATGCGCATAACTTCCGTCTCATTATGTTTCTGGAAAAACGGGAAGATATTGATGGGCTGAACCTGTCCGACGCGGTGCTGCTGGGCATCAACAAGTACCCTTATCCTGGCACGGAGAGCAAGAAAGGCATGTATCATCATGAATGGCAGTATATCCGCGAGATTCGCAATCGTTGGGACATCCCTGCTGGCAAAAAGACGCTTGAAGCGCAGCTGATGGACCTCTGCGACGATATTGCGTATTCTGCACATGATCTGGAAGATGGCATCAAGGCAGGCAAAATCGAAGTACACGAGCATTTCCTGCAAGATCCGCATATCAATCGACTGATTGTGGATAAGATTACCACGCTGGAGGATCTGTTCTGGAACGGATGGACAAGGGAAGCGATTGGCAAAAAAGTTGAAGAAGTCCTCGCTTCGTTCCTGCGCATCTGGAATGAAAAGATGCCGTTCTGCGAGCATGATTACTCACGCACCCGCCGTGAGGTCAAGGCTTACTGGGTCAGCCTTTTTGTCGCTAGCCTGGGAGTTATTGATAATGGAGACTGGAAAAAGGTGACGTTTGTCCGTGAAGGTGCCGAGGATCTCGATATGCTGCGTACGGTGAGTGTGCTCAAGAGTTTTGCCTGGGTGACCATGATTCGTGACCTACGTGTGCAGAGGTTGCAAAAGCGCAGTGAATGGATGATTAAGCGTCTGTGGGATGCTTTCCTTGACCCGGAAACGTCCAAATCCATTATTCCGTCCGATTGGCTGCAACGCTATGAGAAGGATCAGGCGAAGGAGAATCCGATCTGGACTTGGGAGCACATGGTGATCGATTATATAGCCGGGATGACGGATGCTTTTGCCGAGAAAATATACAATGAACTATACGGTCTCAAGGTCGGTTCCATCTACGATCTGGATTAGAGATAAGCGAGACGAAGGGAGATGAGACGCTTGGGTGCGAACATCAGTGGAAAATACAATCTGGGCGTACTTGACCTTGTTCCAAGGTTGAACGGCGCCACAGCAGAACAGGCGCTGCAACAATCCGTTACACTTGCGCAGCATGCTGAAGCATGGGGCTATTCAAGGTACTGGACGTCTGAGCACCATGACATGGACGAACTTGCATCAGCATCACCGGAAGTATTGCTTGCCCATATTGGCGCGCGAACGAACACGATCCAGCTTGGCTCCGGTGCCGTACTGTTACCACATTATAGCCCGCTTAAGGTAGCGGAGTCGTTCCGACTGTTGGCGGCGCTCTACCCGGGGCGCATTGAGTTAGGCTTGGGACGTGCTCCTGGGGGCGGTCCCCATGCAACGATGGCCTTGAGTGGCAATTACTTGCAACATGTGTCCAAGTTGCCTGAATCGCTCGCTGCACTGACTGAACTTCTGGAAGACCGTTATTCCTATGAAGAACATCCAGTGACGGCCCGTCCGATTCCGGAGCTTCCATTATCCTTATGGATGCTGGGTACCAACGTGAAGAGTGCTGAGTTTGCCGCCCGATTTGGTATGGGGTATGTATTCGGACAATTCATGAGTGATGCGGATGGTACGGAGGCTGTGCGGCGTTATCGGGAGGGCTTTATCCCCAGCGCCAATAGGAAAGAGCCGGAGGTTATGGTTGCTGTCAGTGTGCTGTGCGCTGAGACGCAGGAAGAAGCGTTGTCCTGGAGCCGCGAAATGACGGAGAGACGCAGAACCGTTGGAAAAGAAATTTCAGCGCAGTCTGACAATGTCAGCACAAGTACCAGCACCAACGACAGGACCGATGCCAATGAGAATGAAGTACAACGGCATTATGCCGGTACACCTGAACAGGTCTGGAATCAGCTGCAGCAGGTGTGCCAAAGGCTGAATACGGATCGACTGCTTGTAGTGACAACTGGACCGGATTACGAGCGAAGGTTGGCCTCATACAAGTTACTGGTGAACGCATAAGAGTACGGCTTTTAGCCGTTATGATACTAAGAATGGCGGGTTCCATACCCGCCATCTGCATGGAGTCAAATCGTAAGAGCTGCAGATCGGATATTTGCCGTATGCTGCAGCTCTTTTTTGCTTCATTTTAGCCTGAATTTTACATCATTCGATTCCGTTCAACAGGTGATGTGAAATAATCACAAGATTTTACAAAATAAAGCATGACTAAAACAAAAGAATGTTATAATACTTTACGTCTCTTTTCCTATAGATATAATATAGAAAAGAGTATTTTGCAAGATGCCAAAAGAAGGGTAAAACAACGACAAAAGCACCTAAAATACGGAAGTGGCCGAAGATGGGCACAAGGGGGAAATCATATGTTCAGCAGATTCAGGATCAAGAGTATCGGTCTGCGTATCAGCATCGCGTTCTATCTATTAATCCTCTGTTTAATTCTTCTTAGTGTCACGATTGTTACACAAATGAACTCGATGGAAAAAAACACGAATATGATCACCAATAACTGGATGCCCTCCATCCAGCAGATTAACCGTTTGAATTATACAACAGAACATATTTTGTCATTGAGCTATCGCCATTATGATGCACAGGCAGGGGCCAAAGCGGACCTCGCTGAAGAGCGCACTAAATACATTCGCGAAACGGCTCAGGCTATTAAAATATATGATCAGCAGGAGAAGATGGCTGAAGAAAAAGAACATTGGGAAGCGTTAAAGACAACGTGGGAAGCTTACCTCAAGATTAACACGCAATCCATCAAGCTGAGTGACGAAGGTCAGGAGCAACTGGCTAAGGAAGTATCCGAAAAAGGGGCCGCCTCCTTCGATGCCATGCAAGTCCATCTGGACTATCTGGTGGACTACAATCAGGAGCAGTCCGATCTCTCAGCGGCTCAGACGATCAGATCCGTACAGGATGGCCGAATCATTATTGTCATTGGTGTTCTCGTGATGATTATCATTACGGCGATTGCGATCCCGATCATCCGTTCACAAGTCGTTAAACCGCTGCTTCGGGTGATTAGTGCGGTGAAACTGATTGCGGAAGGTCAATTGAATGTCCAGGACATACATACCAAACATGAAGACGAAGTTGGTGTTCTTGCCAAAGCCGTGAATGACATGAAAGGTAATCTGACCTCCATGGTACTGAATGTCAGACGAATCGCTGAAGCCGTCAACCGCCAAAGCAGCGAATTGGCCATTTCCTCTGAAGAGGTTAAGATCGGCAGTCGCCAAATTGCCATAACGATGGAAGAGTCCGCAAAAGCGGCAGAGAGTCAGGCGGAAACGGCTGTTGAATCTGCCCGTACTGTCGAGGGATTGAACGCACATATTCAGCAACATTCGGAGCAGGGAAACCAGCTTCGGCTGATGTCGGACCTCATTCTGAAACAAGGGCTGACCGGTCGCGAATCCATGGAGCAATCCGTGAATCAGATGCAGCAGATTGCTGGCGCAGTTTCATCTTCCATGAACAAGATGGAACAGCTGGATCGCAAAAACGAAGACATATCGCAGTTGGTTCAAGTCATTCATGACATTGCGCGCCAGACCAATCTGCTCGCATTGAATGCTTCCATTGAAGCTGCCCGTGCAGGAGAGAGCGGACTCGGATTTGCAGTTGTTGCAGCAGAAGTGCGAAAGTTGTCCGAAGCCGTTCGGACTTCTGTGGAAGAGATTACCCTCATTACGGAGGATATTCAGAAGGATTCCCAGGGTGTTGTTGAGGAATTGCGAACAGGTGTACTGGAGACAGAGCGCGGGCAGCAGCAAGTACGTAATTCCGGCAATCTGTTCCGTACCATTAGTGAGTCGGTAGAGGGTATGGTACAGGTCATTGGTACAATGACGGATGGACTGGAAGGCATGCAGGAAGCGAGCGGACGTATGAATGATTTCAGTCAACAAATTTCGGCAGTATCCGAAGAATCAGCGGCCAGTGTTGAGGAAGTGTCAGCGTCGGCCGAGGAACAGGTGAGTTCAATGGAAACGATTAGCGGCAATATTCAAACCTTGAAAGACCTGTCCGAAGATCTGCTTGCCTCCATTGAAAAATTAAAAATATAAAACCTCTTCTTATAATAGAAGAAACATGAAGGACGGCTACCATGTTGAGCTCTACAAACATCAAAGATTCAGTTGTTGGAAGTTACGTATATACCTTCGCTTGCCATGATAATGAACGTGCTCTATGTGAACTGGAGTTGGGAACGATGCTCGTTCCTGGCACAGATATTGGTTCAGACGACCACGCCTATGTTCGCTCCAATCTATGCATCCCACCAGGTAGAAGCCCGTTTGTCCGGGGCAGACTGGATGTGATGGCCGAAGCGGATACAGTAGCAGGTCTAAAACCTGCCGCTTCACAAATCGACCTGTCATCTGGTGAAACGTTCAAGGTTGTCTGCTTGAAAGAGGGAGATGATATGCCGGATTATGCGCATTCCCGTCTGCTGGAAAAAGAGCTGGGCATGTGCATTCAAGGCAAAGCTATGATGAAACAGCCTGACGTGACTTTTGGACTAATGCATGTGAATGGTAAATGGCTCTTCGGTCAATGGACAGAAGCCGATCGCTCGTGGCAAACCCATCATCAGAAGCCGCAAAATTACTCCACAGGCCTTGGTGTTACGTTAGCCAGAGCGTTGGTCAATATTGCTATTCCGCAAGTGCAGGGACATCAGTTGCTCGATCCGTGCTGCGGAATGGGAACCGTTGTCATTGAGGCGTTGTCGATGGGCATTGAGGCAAAAGGAAATGATTTGAACCCTTTGGCGGTACAGGGTTCGCGCATGAATCTTCCTCATTATGGGTATGATCCAGCCAGAATTACCCTCGGCGATATGAATGATCTGGAAGGTTTCTACGATGCAGCCATTCTGGACATGCCATATAATCTCTGTTCTGTTCTTCCGGATGAGGAACAACTTGCCATGTTGGCCAGTTTGAAGAGACTTGCAGGACGGGCAGTTATCGTTTCCACCGAATGGGTGGAGGGGCACATTCTGGATGCCGGATGGAACATCGATCAGTATCGGACGGTGAGCAAAGGCACGTTTATACGTCACATTTGGCTATGCACCTAGAACGACTGTACTGAAAATAACAGAAAAAACCTCCATACCGGAAAAAATCCATTTTCCGGTATGGAGGTTTTTGATTTTCGTAGGGAAACTACGACACATGGATTTGTACAATTTCACATAGGGACATCAAGCATTTTTAGTATTTATGACTATAATTCACCAGATTGAGCGGAAGGGTTTCCCCGGCAATATAGGCTTCCAAATTTTGTACAAAAATATCAAGGGCCCGTTCGGTGTATTGCTCTGTACTGCCAGCGATGTGCGGCGTAATCAGGACGTTCTCCTTACCCCACAGTGGATGATCGGCAGGGAGTGGCTCCTCCTCGAATACGTCAAGTGCAGCAAAGGCAACTTGTCCACTGTCCAGTGCATCCAGCAGAGCTTCCGTATTCACGCTTGGGCCACGTCCCACGTTAACGAAACAGGAACCGGATTTGAAATGCTCAAATGCAGTTTGATTATAGATATGATGGGTTTCATCTGTGAGTGGCAAAATATTGATAATGTAATCGCCTTGCCCCAGTGCTTCATGCAGGCCGGACATATTGTACATTTGGTCTACATTTGGAACGTCTTTTCCGGAGCGCCGAACCCCAATGACGTTCATGCCCAGTGCTTTGAGAATGCGCGCAGTTTCTGATCCAATCTCTCCGACGCCGACGATAACCGCTGTTTTGCCATGCAATTCGGGAAGCGGTTTACCTGGTGATTTCCACTCCGCCTGCTGCTGGTGCAGCATCGCTTGTCTGAGCCAGCGGCTGTGGGACAACATCATACCCAGAATAATTTCAGTAATGGGAATGGCGTGTACGCCATTAGCACTGGTTACTAATATGCTTTTTTGTTCCAAATTTGAGAAAGGAAGGTTGTCCACACCTGCGGACCAGACCTGAACCCATTTCAGAGGACTGTTTTCTTTTAGTGCATGCTCGGTTACCAGAGGAGACCAGCCTACGATGATTTCGGCTTCTTTTAACTCCGATGCGTCAATCTCCTTGGCTTTGCCAACCGTAAGTGTATAACCTGGTGCTGCATCCAGAATGCGTTGCTGCTGCTTTGTCGACAAGGATGGAAAACATACAATTTTACCCATAGTTAGTGGCCTCCTGAATACAATTAAGTTGTGGTATTAGTGTAGCAGAAAAGATGGCGATGTGCGTAAAAGGCAGGAATACAGCCTCATGTGCAAATCCCAAAAATTGTGTCACTCTATACTTAACCAACTTGAAACCTTAGAGGCGATTGTGAAATAATAAAACGAACTTTAGAAGAGGTGTGTACCATGAATAACTATTCATATACGGATCTTCCATCCCGACGGGAACGACTATTTACTGCACTTCGGGTGCCGGCACATATTCAGAATTCACTTCAGATGTCTGCGGAACAGGCGCAAGGAAAGCTTGATTTTCGCAAATGGACCGATTATAGAGATTATCATATTACATTGCAATTTCTGGGGGATACCCTTGTTAGTGACATTGGACAACTTCGGAAAGCGCTGCGCTCGGCAACGTTCGGATTCCAGCCTTTTGAACTGCAATTATCCGGATGGGGAACGTTCGGTTTGGAAGAGGCACCAAAGGTACTGTGGAAAGGTGTTGAAGGAGAAACGGATCAACTACATTTTCTGCAAAAACGGCTCGTGGAAGCAACCTCTTCCCTTGGATTTGAGGCTGAATTAAGACCTTATTCTCCTCATATTACGATCGCACGTAAATTTCTGGGTCGGGACCCAGGAAATGAAGATAAAGGAATATTTGAAGTGCTTCCAGGACAATTTTTAGGTGTTAATTCTTGGATAGTGCAAGATTTTGTGCTTTATGTGACACAGCCAGGTCAGGCGCCGATGTATGAGGTCGTGGATACGTTTTCTTTTTCCTGAAACTCATTGATATGACATAAAATCACATTGACATTACGTTATTCCCTATGTAATATTAGCCATCGTTATTCAAATTCTTTTTTTGTGGTTACTTAGATTAGGGAATTGTTTCGACAGGAGGAATCTTCGAATGGATATTATAAGCAAGAATCGTTGGGTGGCACCGATGTTATCTGTGCTGCTTGTATGTATAGTGGGGGCTAACGTCGTTCAGGCGACTGGAAAATGGAATGAGGCAAGTGATAGCAAACAGATGACCGAACTAGCGGCTTCTGCAGAAAATAGCGAAAATTCTTTTAGCGGAGACAGGCGAATGATGGAAGACGGGACAAGTCTATCTACTGATGCGTCCATTCAGACTGATAACTGGACCAATTCGCTCCCGGCCAAGAACTGGCTGACGGCTGCCCAGGAAGAGCAGGAACAAAAAGAAGCCAAGGCTAAACATGCGGCCCGAGCTGCAGCAGCGGCCAAAGCGAAGAAAGAGGCTGCTCTGAAATTGGCCAAGGTAGAGCATGCCAAAGCGGTAGCTGCAATTACGACTCCCCCCCAAAAACTTTACTTTACACGGACCAAACTCCTGAACCAGGAAGACTCGAAACTTGCAACCTGGTCATACAGTGTGTCCGATAAAGAGCTGCTCCTGCTGCAAAAAATCGTCATGGCAGAGGCGGAAGGTGAACCGTACGAAGGCAAAGTGGCAGTTGCCAATGTTGTCTTAAACCGGCTGCGGTCAGCCAATTTTCCCGATACCATTTACAAAGTAATCTACCAGAAATCTCAATTCAGTCCTGTAGCGAACGGGCGCTTGAAACGTGTTACTCCCAATGAGGACAGCGTCAAGGCTGTTAATGCAGCGTTGAATGGGAAAAAGGAAGTCGCCGATGATACGTATTATTTCTTGTCATTGACGCTTGCAGATGATCTGACAGTGGCTCGCTCCCAGAAAAAAGTGAAAACGATCGGGCATCATACTTTTTACAAGTAATTGACCTGTAAATTCTGCAAACAGGCAGGGTAGTTAACTATGTATTGGCTACATAGACCTTGAAAAGCCCTGTAATGCAGTTTTATTTCGTCGTTTTTAAATTAATTGGTGATGAGAGTTTGTTATTTAAATTACCCTTTTTTGCAGCAAATCATACGGAGATATGAATGAAATAAAAGAAGGTTCCCTTCCGAATCAATGGAGGGGAACCTTCTTTATGCATGTCCTTAAGAGATGAAACGCCCTCGTAGGACGACTAGAGGGGGTCATAGAGCTGCTAGAATGGGATTCGGGTACCTGACAGCGAAGTTGCCCCAATTCCGGCTGTGAAGCGCTCTTTGGGCGCGGATGTGACTTCCGCTGTAGCCGGGAACAATAAATCATGGACAGCCTGGGCACAACACGTTGGATCATAGGTGTTTCTGCTCCCTTGTTTATGAACTGATTTCAGCTGGCTTTCAGCTTGACGTGGTGCATAGATTTGCTCACATAAATGCCTGAAGCGATTGTCAATAACGTCAGCAGAGTGAATGACCTGACCGTATCCGGCTTGTACAAAATATTCACAGTTTTCTTCTTCCTGTCCCGGCAATGGAGGTACGAATAACATCGGCAAGCCTTTAGCCAATGCTTCTGTACAAGTCATGCCACCTGGCTTCGTAATCAGCACATCGGATACGTCCATCAGTTTGCTGACCTCGCGGGTATACCCGAGAATGCGTATGTTCGGATGCTGGAAGCAGGACATTTCCTTCAACTTGGCAATCATTTTCTCATTGCTTCCCAGACAGAACAGCAGTTGTACTCGATCCGCCCATGACGTGAGGGCCTTCATATGCTCTTCATCAAAGGAAAGTCCCCATCCGCCACCCATCAGCAGAGCAGTGGGCATGTTCTGAAGCCCCATTTCCTGTCTGAGGCTAACCTTGTCTCCTGCTTCCCAGAAGTCAGGATGTACAGGAATGCCAGTGATTTGGATGCGAGAGGGCTCAACACCCCTGATCTCAAGCAGAGCCTTTACCTGTGGTGTGGATACCAAGTATTTGTTGACCTCGGGATTAATCCACGTTGCATGTACGTCGTAGTCTGTAACGAGCGTATATAGTGGAATATTAAGTCCCTGACGTTTCAGTCGTGAGATGACCGCATTCGGAAATGGATGGGTACAGATCACGGCATCGGGTTTCAATTGGGATACAACTTGAGCCGTCTGTGTATAGAAAATCCGGTGCAAGGCCAGCTTGGTGAATCCGTTTAGTGATTTGTTGTATTGCGTCCGATACAGCAGACTGACCAACTTGGGCTGAACGGTTAGTGTCTTGCGGTATGCGGACAGAATAAGCGGAGCCATGGTTGGATTTAAAAATTTGCCGAGCTCAATGACCCGACTATGCACATGTGGACTGACTTTCTTAATGCCGCTTGCGAGCGCATGGGCGGCCTGGGTGTGACCGGTGCCGAAACCTTCGGATAACAAGAGCACTCTTGGTTTTCGCATGAGTTCACCTTTATTCATCAATTTAAATTTAACATTCACAGTCATACCGCACGTTGCATTACTACATGAATATACAGCGAAGCGGAAAATCATGTTCATTCGTTACATATTTACACTATAGTTAATGTTCTGATACATCGAAACTTCGTCTTTATCCGTGTTGTTGGAGTCATCATACACTATAGACGACGATTGAAGCAGTTTCCACTGCATTTCGGTTAAAAAAAATTAACACAAATTTTTAATGTTAGGGTTGCAATCTGATGATGAGAGTGGTAACCTTGGTTTTGACCGAATGACCGAATTGTATTTATGGTCATTTTAATGAGGACGATCAACGAAAATGAGGAGGGATATGATGGCTCCGATTGACAGGAGACAGCAGGTCATTCATGCAGCCTCGCAGTCTTTTGCCATGTTTGGATACAAGGCAACCACGATGGATCAGGTAGCGAAGATTGCGAATGTTGGCAAGGGAACGATCTACACGTTCTTTACGAATAAGGAACAATTGTTTGATCAGATTTTGGTGGAAGTAATCCAGGAAATGAAGAACATTGCTCATCGTGAAGTTCATCAGGAAAGTGCTTTTTTTGATAATCTGTTTCGTGTGCTTGATTCATTGCTGGAGTTTCGCCGTGATCACGATTTGCTGGTTAAATTGTCCCAGGAGCTTAAGGATTTTGGAACTCTTCAGGCCAAGGAAGGTTTGGAGAAAGTGGAGAAAGTCATCTCCGATTTTCTGGCTCGGGAGCTTGAGAAGGCAAGAAGCAACGGAGAGATTCGTGATTGTGATCCACAGGTAGTAGCCTTTATGATGATTCGTTTGTACATTGCCCTCACCTCAGATTGGAGCAAGCAACACGAGCCGCTGAGCAAAGAGGAAATCAAGAATTACTTTCGCCTTTTCTTAATGGAAGGAATTGCTGCTGCAACGTAACCCGAATTTATTCTACTATAATATGGGTTAGTCATACGATTGAAGGCAGTGAGGCTTGTCGTGAGACAGGTTTGTTTTTTTGCTCTAAAGTGACCGTTTGAGGAAAATAGTCACTTCGTATTTCGGTAAATTTTCCGGAAGGCATCAAATTAATTTCATTATGGTTATTCTGCTTTAAATAGCAGAGAGAACAAGGGGAGAAAATGACATGAAATCTTTATCTGTGTTTTTCAAGGATGTGGGATCGGCCGTGAGAAACCCGAAGGTGTTGATCCCCGTTATTGCAATTTTGTTTATACCGATTCTATATAGTGGTATCTATTTGGTGGCCTACTGGGACCCATATGGTCATGTCGATGAAATGCCGGTTGCGGTTGTTAACCTTGATAAAGGTGCAGAGCTGGAAGGCAAATCATTGCATGTCGGTAGTGACCTCGTCGATGAACTGAAGAAGAATGCAGATTTTAAATGGGACTTTGTCAGTGCCAGCCAAGCCAAAGAAGGCATGGAAAATGACAAGTATTATATGCAAATTACTATTCCGGAAAACTTTTCATCCCAGGCAACCACGTTGCTTGATGACAAGCCAGAGCCGGCTGATCTGATCTACGAACCGAATGGCAATTACAGCTTCGTGGGTGCGCAGATTGGCAAGACGGCCATCAAGGATCTGAAAGCTAAGGTTTCGGCCAAAGTAACGGAATCCTATGCGGAGACACTGCTCGACAAGTTTTCCGAAGTATCGGACGGATTGGCTGAAGCTGGCGACGGCGCAGGAGACTTGAATACAGGCGCAGGCAAGCTGGATGATGGAGCTGTGAAGCTCAAGGATAATCTGGAGAAGCTGGCATCGGGTACATTGGAGCTTCAGGATGGCTTGTCTCCATTAAGTGATGGTGTCAATGCACTGCACACGGGTGCAACCAAACTTGAAAGTGGTACATCGAATCTGGTATCTGGTTTGCAGCAGTTACAAGCAGCGGCGACAAGCCAGCTTCAGAGCGGTGCAGACCAGTTGAAGGACGGCAGTGCCAAGCTGGAAACTGGACTGAAGTCTTCCGTGGACGGAGCAGGCAAGCTGCAAGCAGGTCTGCAATCGTCTGAGCAGGGCAGTGCGAAGCTGTCCGAGGGTCTGCAAAGCGCAGAGCAAGGCAGCGGCACATTGGCTACTGGCCTGCAATCGGCAGTAGACGGCAGCAGCAAGGTTGCTGATGGTGCCCAGGGCGTTGCAGATGGGTTGAAGCAGCTAGCTGCATCCAACCCGGAACTGGCAGCCAGTGAAGACATACAGAAGCTGCTGGCAGCCAGTGCAGCAGTTGCTGAAGGCAGTAAGCAACTGCATGAGAGCGAACAGAAGCTCGCACAGGGGGCAGATCAGCTGCACCAGGGCAATCAGCAACTGGCAGCAGGTGCGTCCGAGCTGCATGGTGGCCAAGAGCAGCTTCTGACGGGTGCGAACCAGTTGGTGGATGGTCAGCAGCAATTGCTGGCGGGAGCTGGACAGCTTAGCCAAGGAGGAGCGAAGCTCTCCGATGGTCTGAAGCAGTTTAGCGGCAAGTTGGGCGAAGCTGCAAGTGGTGGTACATTGCTGGCAGATGGAGCCAAGCAACTGGGCTCAGGAACCACAGCCCTGCAAACGGGTGTAGGTAAACTGAGCGGTGGCGTGAGTTCACTCACGGACGGCTCCAAACAACTCGGTGACGGTGCAGGCAAGCTGGCAGACGGTTTAACTGAGCTGAAAGACGGTTCGAGCGAACTGGCTACCAAGCTGAATGATGCGGCTCAGAAAACGTCAGAAGTCAAGAAAACGGACGATGTGGTGAATATGTTCGCTGAACCTGTGAATACGTCCGAGAACACAACAGAGAACGTGAGCAATTACGGTACAGGGTTGACGCCGTTCTTCCTGTCCATCGGTTTGTTTGTTGGATCATTGATTTCAACGATTGTTTTGAAAATGCGGGAAACTTCTGTACCAGGCGCAACGGGTTGGAACCGTTTTGTCAGCCGTACACTCGTATTCGGCTTTGTGAGCATTATTCAATCCGTAATCGTGGCAAGCTTCATGCTGTACGGTCTTGGACTGGAAACACACAGCGTACCGCTGTTCTATCTGTTCACGATCTTTACGGGACTGACCTTTATGTTTATTGTTCAAGCCCTCGTAACTTGGCTTGACTTGCCAGGACGTTATGTTGTCATCCTGTTATTGGTCTTCCAACTTGCAGCCAGTGCGGGAACCTTCCCGGTAGAGCTGATTCCGTCGTGGCTTCAGGCATTTAGCCCTTGGCTGCCAATGACGCACAGCATCATGGGCTTCAAAGCAGTTGTATCCAGTGGCAATTTCGATGTGATGTGGCATCAGGTCGGTATTCTGGCAATCTATGCAGGTGCATCCGTGCTGCTGACATTGGCTTTCTTCCTTTGGAACGGCAGACGTCGCAAAAAAGAAGTCGAAGTGGCTGAATCGGGTCAAGTGGTGACGGCGTAAGCCGAATTACACCGGAATAGGACAGAATACTGAAAATAAACTTTGAACTCAAGTATCAAAATTATGCAATATAGTAGTCAAATAGTGCAAAGAGTCTGTGACCCGGAAATGGGTTGCAGGCTCTTTTTGTATACAAATGCATAGGGATGCAGATATTCGCTGGAATATGGCATGAGAAATTGGCCCAACTATGGATAAACGCAGGCCACATATGGAATGATTTTCTTTTGTCAGCAATTAAAATTAGTTGTACTCTGACATAAAATGTGTATAATTATTCGAAAAAGAGATGAATTTTAACGTCATTACACTAAAGCTGTACTGCAAATCATTTCTTATCAGAGGTATTAAAAAGTTTAAATTGCGCTGATGTTAGGTCGGTGTTAAAATAATAGAACTATATCAAAAAACGTCGCTCCATATCAGCGGCCGTGCCAGCGGTTGCGTGTTGTTATACCAAGCTGTTTGCCGGATGATCCGGACCAGCTTCTCATGGATGGCCTCTGCCGCAATAGCAGCACTTATATGATTGACAGCCCTTATTGCTGTCGCCCTCGTTCATCCAGCAGGCGATTATTCATATCGAAAATGCCCGCTCCTCCCGTTTCATTGTTGCTTGTTGCCTATGTTCTTGATCTTTCCGAAATACTTCATTATAGAAAGGTTGCGTTCCATGAGACACATCGGATTACCTCCTAAACAGGGTCTGTACGACCCGCAGTTCGAAAAAGACGCATGCGGAATGGGTTTTGTTGCCAACATCAAAGGAGTACCTTCACACGATATCGTTAGTCAGGCACTGACCATGCTCAGTAACATGGAACACCGCGGAGGACAGGGCAGTGAGCCGAATTCCGGTGACGGAGCCGGTATCCTGATCCAGATTCCACATCGCTATTTTGCACAGGAAGCGGACCGTCTTGGTTTTGCATTGCCTGAACAGGGCTTCTATGGCGTAGGGATGCTGTTCCTTTCGCAGGACCCGGCCACTCGCAGCGCGCATGAAGAGAGCCTAAAGAAGATCATTGAAGAAGAAGGCCAGTCATTCCTGGGTTTCCGGGATGTGCCTACGTTTGATGAGATGCTGGGACGTTCTGCGCTTGCAGCGAAGCCTTATGTACGTCAGGTGTTCATTGGAAGATCGGCAGAAGTTAAGGATGAACTTGGATTTGAGCGGAAGCTGTACGTCATTCGCAGACGTGCTGAGCTGGCTATTCGTTATTCGGCGGATGAAGCAGAAGGTGGTTCATTCTACCTGCCAAGCTTGTCCTGTCGCAAAATCGTTTACAAAGGCATGCTGACAACTGAACAAGTGGGACAGTTCTATCTGGATCTTCAGGAAGATCTCGTGGAATCAGCGATCGCGCTTGTTCACTCCCGATTCAGTACGAATACATTCCCAAGCTGGGAACGTGCCCACCCGTATCGCTTCATGATCCACAACGGTGAGATCAATACGATGCGTGGTAACGTGAACTGGATGCATGCCCGGCAGTCGCTGTTTGAGAGTGAATTGTTCGGTAACGACATCTCGAAAGTGAAACCGGTTATCAATCCGGATGGTTCGGATACAGCGATGTTTGATAACACACTGGAGTTCCTGTATCTGAGCGGCCGTTCATTGCCACACGTGGCGATGATGATGGTTCCTGAGCCTTGGAGTACAGATGAGGGAATGGACCCTGCCAAAAAGGCATTCTATGAATACCACAGCACGATGATGGAGCCTTGGGATGGACCGGCAGCGATGGCCTTTACAGACGGTTTGCAGATTGGTGCAACACTTGACCGGAATGGTCTGCGTCCTGCACGTTACTACGTAACGAAAGACGACCGCATTATTTTGTCCTCCGAGGTTGGAGTACTTGATATCGCTCCTGAAGAAATTCTCTATAAAGATCGTCTGCGTCCAGGACGTATGCTGCTTGTTGATACACAACAAGGACGGATCATCGCGGATGAGGAAGTAAAAGCTCTCATTGCGGCCGAGAATCCGTATCAGGATTGGCTCGATGAGCATCTGATGGATCTGAATGAGCTGCCGGATGCACCTGAATTGCCTGATCCAAAACATGATAACGTGACCCAGCTTCAGCTGGCCTATGGATATACATTTGAAGAATTGCGCAAAGTGTTAGAGCCAATGGCTTCAACAGGGATGGAAGCTACAGGCTCCATGGGTTATGATGCACCGCTGGCGGTTCTGTCGGATCGTCCGCAGCGTCTGTACAACTATTTTAAGCAGATGTTTGCACAAGTTACCAATCCACCGATCGATGCCATTCGTGAAGAGATTGTAACGTCTACGGCAACAACGATCGGACCTGAGCGTAACCTGTTGAACCCTGAACCGGAGAGCTGTCGCCAGATTCGTCTGGATACACCGGTATTGTCCAATGAGGACTTCGCGAAGATTCGCCACATTCGTCGTCCGGGCTTCCGTTCGATGACGATCCCGATCTTCTTTACAGCGAAAGAGGGCGCAGAAGGACTCCGCAAAGCGATGGAACTGCTATTCGAAGCTGCAGACCGTGTCATTGACAAAGGTCATAACATTCTGATTCTGTCCGACCGTGGCGTGGATGCTGAGAATGCAGCTATTCCTGCATTGCTGGCGGTAGCAGGTCTGCATCACCATCTGATCCGTCAGGGAACCAGAACCAAGGTCAGCATTATGCTGGAATCGGCAGAGCCGCGTGATATTCATCACTATGCCTTGTTGCTTGGTTACGGCGTAAGTGCAGTGAATCCGTATCTGGCGTTTGAAACGTTGGATGACATGATTCAGCAAGGGCTGCTGCGTGGCATCTCGCATGAGAAAGCCGTGAAGAACTATATCAAAGCCGCTACCAAGGGCGTTATTAAAATATTGTCCAAAATGGGAATCTCGACGATTCAGTCTTATCGCGGGGCTCAAATCTTCGAAGCAGTGGGTCTGAAATCAGACTTCGTTGACCGTTACTTTACCTGGACACCTTCCCGAATTGGCGGGATTGGTCTGGAAGAAGTGGCTGCCGAAGCATTGACTCATCACAACCGTGCATTTACGGACAAAGATGGCAATGACAAAGTGTTGGACTCCGGCGGTGAATACCAATGGCGTAACGACGGAGAAGAGCATTTGTTCAATCCACAAACAATCCATACGCTGCAACATGCAGTGCGTACTGGAGATTACAAACTGTATAAAAAGTATTCCAAACTCGTGCAAGGCGAAAATGATCAGTTGCTCACCATTCGCTCCATGCTGAAACTGAAACCGGTCGGTCCTGCGATTCCTTTGGAAGAAGTAGAATCCGTTGAAGATATTATGCGCCGTTTCAAAACAGGGGCAATGTCCTTCGGTTCAATCAGTAAAGAGGCACACGAAGATCTCGCTATTGCGATGAACCGTGTTGGTGGTAAATCCAATACAGGTGAGGGCGGGGAAGATCCGGCTCGCTTCATTAAAGATAGCAACGGCGATTCTCGTCGCAGTGCGATTAAACAGGTTGCATCCGGACGTTTTGGTGTAACATCCAACTATCTGGTCAATGCCGACGAGATTCAAATCAAGATGGCACAGGGAGCAAAACCGGGTGAAGGTGGACAGCTGCCTGGACGTAAGGTATACCCTTGGGTTGCTGAGGTTCGTGGATCAACACCGGGTGTAGGTCTGATCTCTCCGCCACCACACCATGATATCTACTCGATTGAGGATCTGGCTGAGTTGATCTATGACTTGAAAAATGCCAATCCACGTGCAGAGATCAACGTTAAATTGGTATCCGAAGTCGGGGTTGGAACGATTGCGGCTGGCGTAGCCAAAGGTCGTGCCGATATTATCCTCGTCAGCGGTTATGACGGTGGTACAGGTGCATCCCCGCAAGGCTCGATTCGTCACGCGGGAATGCCTTGGGAGCTGGGTCTTGCAGAGACACATCAGACGTTGATGCTGAACAATCTGCGTGACCGTGTCGTACTGGAAACAGACGGCAAAATGCTGAATGGTCGTGACTTGGTCATCGCTGCTTTGCTGGGAGCTGAGGAGTATGGATTCTCTACAGCACCACTCGTTGCACTCGGCTGTATCATGATGCGTGTCTGCCAGATGGATACATGTCCGGTAGGTGTAGCGACACAAAACCCGGAATTGCGTAAAAATTACACGGGAGATCCTGCTCATGTCGTCAACTTCATGCGTTTTGTTGCTGAAGATGTTCGTGAAATCATGGCTGATCTTGGTTTCCGTACGATTCAGGAAATGGTGGGCCGTACCGATTGTCTCGAAACGGTAGAGGCTGTAGACCACTGGAAGAAAAAAGGTGTGGATCTGTCGGTATTGTTGCATGTGCCTGAAATGCCGGAAGGCTCTGCACGTTACCGTACACAGCATCAGAACCACCAATTGGAAGAGACGCTGGATATGCAGCAGTTGCTACCATTGGCTCAACCTGCGCTCGAATCCGGTCAACCGGTTGAAGCGGTGCTTCCAATTACCAACGTTAACCGTGCAGTAGGTACCATTTTGGGTAGTGAAATCACACGCAAATATGGAATTGCAGGATTGCCAGAAGATACGGTTCAATTCAAATTTGTCGGCTCTGCTGGGCAAAGCTTTGGGGCCTTTGTACCTAAAGGTATGACATTGACTGTTGAAGGGGATTCCAATGACTACGTAGGTAAAGGATTGTCCGGAGGTAAATTGATTGTCATGCCTTCACCAAAAGCCACATTTGATGCCGAAGATAACATCATCATTGGTAACACCGCTCTATACGGGGCAACCAGTGGTGAAGCCTATATTCGTGGTATTGCCGGGGAGCGGTTTGCTGTACGGAACTCGGGTGCCAAAGTGGTTGTTGAAGGTGTAGGCGACCATGGTTGTGAGTACATGACAGGTGGACGTGTCGTCGTTTTGGGTGATACAGGACGTAACTTTGCAGCCGGGATGTCCGGAGGTATTGCTTATGTTTATGATCCGAAAGGTACATTCTTGAAACGTTGTAATCTGGAAATGGTACTTTTGGAGCGTATCGAAGATGTTTCTGAGAGCGCAGATCTGCGGGGTATGATTCAACGCCACGTTGCGAATACAGGCAGTGCGGCTGGTCAGCGCATTCTGGATAACTGGCAGCAATCTGTAGATCAATTTGTTCGGGTTATACCGAAGGACTTCAAACGGATGACCGAGCAGATTGAACGGATTCAGGCAACGGGCTTGACCGGAGAGGCTGCTTTGCTGGCTGCTTTTGAAGCCAACATGCGTGAACTTGCACGTACAGGCGGTTAATCCATTCCTGTTCGAGTGCATGAACCGGTTGTATTAAGAATAATAGGAGCTTTATGGCGGCCAATGCGGCGTCGTAGAGCTCCTATTTGGTATTCGACAAAATTAGAACCCGCACAAAAAACGCTATCGCCATGAGACGACAACATTGAAGAACTTTCTCAAGTATAATAAGGCTAGTTTTGGAGTGCAGCGAAAGTATAAAGATAAGAGAGGTTAGCGGAATGAATATGAAGCATCCAAACAGGGGCGATCGTCAGCCGAAAGGTAAACCAGTCGAAGCAACCCAGATGGACATCATGAAAGTTTTACTACAATGCGGAATCGACCCGGAGCGTTGGAACCATTTCGCATCCTCCGACAAAAACAAGCGGGCTTGACAACACGATAAGCATAGAATAGATGGAGGGAAATCAAGACATAAAAAAGCCCAGAAACCGGAGAGTGATATTTCTCGGTACTGGGTCTTCTTTGCGGGTTTAATCCATACTGCGTTCCATGCGGACAAAAGCAATAAAACGACGTGCCTCTTCTTCTGTTAAGGGTTTGCCATCAATCATCAGGCCGAAGCGTTCCAGCACTTCCTTATCCGATAATTCAAGGGCGTCCACGAATTCCCTTACGTCCTCATCCATCACGACATCACTTTGTTTCGTCCGTCCAATGAGATAATCAATGGATACGCCAAAGATGTCAGCAAGTCTCGTTAACACTTCGAAATCCGGTTTACGTCGGTTTTTCTCGTAGTGGGAGAGAGCAGCTCTCGTAATATGAATGGAGCTCGCAAGTTCTTCTTGAGTAAGTCCCCGCTGTTCCCTTAATTCAGCAATGCGATTTCCGTAGCTCATATGCTATTTCCCCCTGAACGCCATCAAATATATATTGAAACAATCCTGAGCCAAGTGTTTGATCAGGGCAGCTTTCCTGCATCATCGTAACGCCTTATTAGTCCTAGTTGTATATAGGTCTGTCTAAGGACATCTCATATTGTCGTAAATCAAAAGAACCATGTCCAAATACTGCTTGACATGATACAAATTGTATCGTAAATTGAACGTATGGAGTTACAAAATGTATCATTTGGGATATTTTAAGTATGACCACGTTGCCTAGCCAATATACCTGTGAGAAGGAGTATAGGCAACTCTTGCAAGCTAATCCATTCTAAAGGAATGAAGCCATGAATTCAATGATTCAGGAATGGGCGGATCTCAAATTAAATGTCCATATGTACATTCAGGAGTTTCAAGGCAAATGGGTAGACCGCAAAAGACGCCCAGTTCTGTTGCTTGGTATGGACACACGAGCGATCACCTTCCTGAGCGACCTGGACTTGCCAATATTACCAGAGATGCTGATTGGTTTGGATGTAGAAGATAGCCATGTATGTGTAAGACTCCACGCAAGGTTGCAATGGAAACAGCCCTTCGGTGAGCTCACATTGTATCATTCAAACTTGCATATTCAGCAAGAGCAGACACTATATATAACTGGACAGTTAAATACAATGATTCGAGAAGTTCAGTTTCCGACCGTTTCCCGGTTCCAGTATGAGAAGGCATCGGAACAACCTAATTTGCAGGAAACCTATCATTACATTGATTTTACCATATGAGTTGAACACATTCTAAACATATTCTGAACAAGCATGTACTTAACGCCATTTTACTATATTTCATAGCGTTATGCATTAGTTCTTTAACACCAAAAGCATTTGCGCACTGAATAAAGAGGCGAGGGGGATCATACATTGAGGAAGTTTGGATATGGTTGAAATGCACTGCCACATTTTATCCGGTCTGGATGATGGCCCTGTTCATATGGAACAGTCCATTGCGATGGCTGAGAAAGCGGCAGCCTCAGGAATTACCTCCATCATTGCTACTCCGCATCACCTGAACGGGCAGTACAACAATAAACCCAACGTGGTCAATCAGGCAGTGGACCTGCTACATGCAGAACTTCGCAAACGCAACATTCGCTTGGAGATCCGTCCCGGACAGGAGATCAGGGTGCATGACAACCTGATTGCAGACTTATACGCAGGAAAGTGCTGCACACTCGCCGGGAGCCGATACATGTTGCTGGAATTGCCCTTTGGTCATATCCCCTCGCAGTTCCCCGGGATACTCCAAGAACTTAGGTTGGCGGGTATCATTCCTATTATTGCTCATCCCGAACGAAATCGTCCAATCCAGAACAATCCCGATTTATTGGTTGAATATCTTGGGCAAGGTGCTCTATGTCAAATTACGGCTCAATCGGTTATGGGACTTTTCGGGCGAAAAGTTCAGAAATGGTGTTTCCATTTTTGCAAAGAAAACGGATTTCATTTCATTTCATCGGATGCCCATAATATGGAAAGACGAACGTTCTCGATGAAAGCCGCATATCACCTGCTTGAACGCCGATTTGGAAGTCACCTGGTTCAAAATTTGCAAAATAATGCTTGGTCAGTATGGAACAATCAAATTATAGAGCCGGAAGAACCCGTAATTATGAAGCGTAGATTGTTGTTCTGGTAACCAGCACTATCTTCATCATAATTTGCTGACTTAAATGGGAGGAATACGAGATGGAGCTAAAAGAGTATATGCAAATTTTGCGCAAACGAATTTGGATCATCATTGCCTTTGTTGCAGTTGCTTGTATAGGGGCAGGTGTTAAAAATTATTTTTTTACTGTTCCTGTTTATGAGGCTAACGCCAAACTAATCGTGAACCAGGCTTATAATGCTCAAGGTGTACCGACCCTGGATATTAGTTCAATTCAAACCAATATTAAAGTGATTAATTCCTATATCGAAATTATTAAATCTTCAGCAATCCTCGATAAAGTTGCTGCTACATATCCCGATCTAGGCATGAGCGGGAATCAACTGGCACAGATCATCCAGGTAACGACTGCGAACGAATCCCAGGTTATGAGTTTGACCGCCACTGGTTTATCTTCTGAAAAAGCAGCGAAAACGGTAAACGCGGTTGCCAAAGTGTTTAAATCCCAAATCCCCGTAATTATGAAAGTTGACAACGTAACCATTCTGAGTGAAGCCAAGCCTACAGATTCCTCCAGACCCATTAATGTCAATCCCGTTTTAAACATCCTTATCAGTTTCCTTGTTGGACTTCTGCTAGCTATAGGGTTTGCATTCCTGTTGGAATACCTGGACGATACTTTGAAAACAGAGGATGAACTGGAAAAAGAACTGGGTATACCTGCACTTGCCGTCATCTCTAGAATCAGAAAAGAAGAAGCGCGTTTCTCCAAACAGTCAACAACATCTCAAAAACAGGTAGGTGATGGCCAGTATGCCACGGTTAACCAATGATAAAGGGAGCCTAGTAACAATGGCTAATCCCAAGTCTACTTCATCTGAGGCGTATCGAAAGTTGAGAACCAATATCCAGTTCTCATCTATTGATAGTCAGATCCAAACCATCATGATTGCTTCGGCGTTGTCCGGTGAAGGGAAAACGACAACAATAGGCAATCTGGCAGTTACTTATGCGCAAGAGGGGAAAAAGGTTCTGCTTATGGATACGGACTTACGTAAACCTGCGGTGCATCGCATGTTTAATGTTCCTAACCATGTGGGGCTGACAAGTGTATTATCCAGCCAATATAAAGTTACGGAAGTACTTCGGGAAACCGGAGTGGAAGGGCTGCATGTTCTGTCTTCTGGCCCTATTCCTCCTAATCCTTCAGAGATGATTGGATCTCGTAAAATGACGGCTTTGCTCCAGGATTTGAAGGAAGAATACGATGTGATTTTATTTGATACACCTCCTGTTCTGGCAGTTACGGATGCTTTAATTATTAGTTCATTGTGTGATGGTGTCATTCTTGTCGTGAGCGCGGGCAAGGCGAAGAAGGATCTCGTTAAAAAGGCAAAGGCCCATCTTGAACATGTGAACGCGCGTATTCTCGGAGCTGTCTTGAACAATGTGCAGCTGCCTAAAAGTCGGACTTCTTATTATGGGGGAAATGCATAACGAATGTGCGCATTAAATTAAAGAGAATATTGTCAAGGTGATGTCTACTATACCTTTATCAAGGTAGGCACTCGGTCACACTGTGGGTAGTGTACCTTAGACGTATATCGTCAAGGGTGTGACGTGAGGATGGGTTTGATGCCCTTTTATGAAATTAAAAGTAAGAATTGCATCAATTTATTTCATGGTTTCATGGATTTAAATGATCCAACTCATGCTTTTAAACATAAAAAATAATAATGGATAGGGTGGTATTTATGACTAAAGTGAGGAAAGCAATCATTCCCGCAGCCGGCCTGGGAACCCGATTTTTACCCGCTACAAAGGCAATGCCTAAAGAAATGCTCCCTATTGTGGATAAACCGACCATTCAATACATCGTTGAAGAAGCTGTAGCTTCCGGAATCGAGGACATTATTATTGTAACGGGCAAGGGGAAACGAGCGATTGAAGACCATTTCGATAGTGCGTTTGAACTGGAGCAAAATTTGCTCGAAAAAGGAAAGCTCAGCTTACTGGAAGAAGTCCGGAAGTCCTCCAACGTTGATATTCATTACATAAGGCAGAAGGAAGCGCTGGGACTCGGGCATGCGGTATGGTGTGCTCGGAACTTTATTGGCAATGAACCGTTTGCTGTATTGCTCGGCGATGATATTGTGGTTTCTGATGTGCCGTGCACGAAGCAACTCATTCAGCAATATGAGAAGGTCAACCAGTCTGTACTCGGTGTGAAAACAGTAAGTCCAAGTGAAACCTACCGCTATGGAATTATTGATCCCCTGCATACAGAGGGACGCTTATCCTCTGTGAACAGCATGATTGAGAAACCCACGTTGGGTACAGCACCTTCCAACTTGGCTATTATGGGCCGTTACATTTTGACACCTAAAGTTTTTGAGTATCTGGAAGAACAAAATGTGGGTGCGGGTGGTGAGATCCAACTCACGGATGCGTTGCAAATGCTGAATCGGGATGAAGGAATTAGTGCTTATGATTTTGAAGGCTCACGGTTTGACGTGGGTGAGAAGCTGGGCTATATTCTGACCACACTTGATTTTGCTCTCAAAAACAAAGAATTGCGTGCGCCAGTCCTGATGGCGATAGAAGAGATTTTGATGAAGGAACAATTGAACCAATTGCTTGTAGCAGGAGGGGATAGTCTGTGAAACTTTCAAGACCGGAATATGTTGGGAGTGGAGAAGCCCTTGCTAAGGATGGCACTTCGGCAGTATTGGAACAGCCTTACTCGCAGCGTGTTGGCGGATATGCTGACGTAATAAAACCGTTTATCGATTTTATTATTGCGGCAGTGCTGTTGCTGATTACATCACCGGTCATGCTTATTGCAGCAATTATGATTAAGTTTGATTCCAAAGGACCTGTAATATTCAGACAAGAACGTTACGGGAAAAACGGAGTTAAATTTAGTATTTATAAATTCAGAACGATGCGTACGGATGCGCCCAAATATGGCGTATCTCCAACAACAAGCGATGATCCGAGAATTACACGGCTGGGTAGATTACTTCGTAAAACTAGCCTGGATGAGCTGCCACAATTGCTTAATATTATCAAGGGTGACATGAGCTTCATAGGTCCCAGACCTGAAATGAAGCGAATCGTAGAAGAAAGCTACACGGATCTGGAGCGCAGACGTTTTCTGGTGAAACCGGGGATTACTGGATTATGGCAAGTAAGTGATGTTCGCAAGGAACCGATTCACCATAATCTGGAATATGATTTTCACTACATCTCTAACGTCTCTTTGAAGATGGATATAATCATCATTTTTAAAACCGTTGGCGTTATGATTAAAAGTAATACATTTTGACCTACTCATTAGATAATATGGAGTGTGATCGCATTGAAACATATTGTAGTGACGGGTGCAGCCGGTTTTCTGGGTTCCCATCTAGTCAAATCATTGATTGATCAAGGACATCGGGTTACCGGAATAGATAACCTTTCGACAGGCGTTTCTCAAAATCTGCAAGAGGTGGCTAACAGCCCCCTCTTTTTTTTCCATGAAGCCGACGTCACGCTGCCCGATTCACTAGATTTTCTGGTAGATCAGCCAGTGGATGAAGTCTATCATCTGGCTTCACCTGCTTCACCCAAATTCTATCAGGCAGATTCGATCGGTACGATCTGGGTGAACACTCGAGGAACCTATCATTTGCTGGAGCTGGCCCGTATCAAAGGAGCAAAGTTCCTGTATTCAAGTACGAGTGAAGCATACGGAGATCCCGAAGTTCATCCACAGCCCGAGAGTTATCGCGGTAACGTGAACACTTGGGGACCAAGAGCCTGTTATGATGAGGCCAAGCGTTTGGGCGAAGTTTTTTGTTATGAATACTACACGAAACACAGTGTTACCGTGAAGGTAGCTCGTATTTTTAATACGTATTCCTCAGGACTTCGGAACGATGATGGCCGTGTTATTTCTAACTTTGTGACACAGGCACTAACAGGTGAGGACATAACGGTGTATGGAGACGGATCACAGACACGCTCGTTCTGTTATGTGGATGATAACATTCGAGGACTACAACAACTGATGGCTGTAGATAGAGCAAATGGGGAAATTATCAACATTGGTAATCCCACGGAATATAGCGTACTGGAAGTTGCTCGTTTGGTAAAAGAGCTTACGCAATCAGACAGCAATCTCGTTTTTTTACCTTTGCCAGAAGATGACCCTAAGGTAAGACGTCCGGTCATTGACAAGGCTCGAGAAATTTTAAATTGGGAACCTGAGATTGGCTTGGAAGAAGGATTAAAACTTACGATCGACCATTACCGCGCGATGCTGCTGGGAACCTCATAAAGCTGATTAAAGTGAGTTGAGAAGAATGGAAAAAGTATTAATTGCTCACAGTTTGTATCCACCCCATATCATTGGGGGCGCAGAGATATCAACACAAATTCTGGCGCAGACGATGAATCGTCATTATGATGTCAGAGTCATTACTGTAGGTGGACACGAAAAAAGGGAAGTACGTACAGAGTTGATTAACGGGATTGAAATCTCGCGGCTGCCCTATAACAATCGGTACTGGATCGGGAATTCTGATAAGGAAGTATCTACAGTTAACAAGGTGGTCTGGAGAATTCAGGATATTTTTAATATCAGGCAATACAAGTACATCAAACAGTATCTCACACAGACACGACCGGCAGTTATTCATACACAGAATATCCCAGGTCTTAGCTTGGCGATCTGGAAGGCTGCACATGAATTGCATATTCCGGTCGTGCACACGCTGCGCGACTTCTCGCTAATTGATCCTATTAAAATATCAGCGTACTCCAGGATATATAGACAAATATCAAGAAGATATAGCCGAATGGTTTCGTCGGTCATTGGTATATCCAACCATATTCTTGGGAGCCATACAGCGCTTGGTTTCTTCGAACGCTCCTCGAAACGAGTCATTCATAACATCGTAGAGGAGAATACCAAGGTCCAGCAGTTGTATACACAGAAGCAGGTTAACCATAACAAGCCGCTGAATATTGGCTATTTCGGACAATTAACGGAAGTGAAAGGCGTTCAATATTTAATTGATGCGGTCAAGAGTCTTGGACATATTGTAGGGAATTTGTACATTTATGGGGACGGTCCACTGCTGCCTCATTTGAAACAACTGGCTGGGTCAGATCAGCGAATTGTTTTCAAAGGTAAATTGGATAAATCCCAGATTGCCTATCACATGAAAGAGATGGATCTTACCGTGGTTCCCTCTACGTGGGATGAGCCTTTTGGAAGAGTGGTTATTGAGTCTTATCAGGTGGGTACCCCTGTATACGCATCGCGTGTGGGAGGCATGGCGGAGATTCTGCTGGATACGGAGACGTTTTCATTTCCTGCGCACAGTTCGGATGCTATTGCCCAAGCAATTGATCAATATTATCATCTGCGAGAACAGGAAAAGGTTCAATTGAAGCAGCAATGTTACGCACATAGTCAGACGTTTAATGAATCCTACCTTCTAAAAGAGCATATTGAGATATACGAAAAGTTAATCAGGCGTGGAGGGTAATATACATGACTTCCTTGAATGCCAATACCTATAGGTATATCCAAATAAAAAAGGAACCACAGCATACACCATTCATGGCAACCATCCATATATTGTTGATTTATTTATCGATCTATGGTTTGGTTTCTATTTATGTGGATAACATCATTATTCGTTCCCTTAAGGACGCAGGGGTGATGGGGATCGCGATCTTTGCCTTGAGCAAAGTATATCGAAGCCACAAGGCATTCATCAAACCTATTCTCTTCCTGTTAGGGTCCATTATTGCACTGGGTTCGTTGAATTTGTTGCTGGGTGCAAGTGTTATAACACTTGTATATGGGATTAAAATAACGTTCCTACCTATGATGATGATGTTTACGGGGATGCTGATCTCACAATGTTACAAAGTTTACTCGTTTACCAGAACAAATCTTGTTATTTTTATTTTATTAATTGTTGGCTGGTTGATTCAGTATTCGCTTGGCGTTGAGAATTTGATTTCACTTGGTTTTGTCTATGGCGTAAATGTGAAAAACTATTTTGAGGGTGTGCCGCGGCTGTCATCCATTACATATTCACCTGACGGTTATGCGTATGCTTTGGTGATCACAGGTTTAATAGCAGAACGAACCAAAATGGCGATGAATCACCGGCTGATTCGGGGAATCATTCAATTGCTAACGATCAGCTTTTTGCTGTTATCCACCATTCGTTCGGCATTGGTTTTGTGGATTGTATATCAAGTGGTTATGTTTTTTTTCCAGATTCGAAAATATAGTAAAAAGAGTACATTGTTGCTTGCATGCACGTTCATTATGATGCCCGCAGTGGTGTTCTATGGGGGCCGGATGCTAGAATCCTACAACCTGCTTTCTGTGTATTCCTTATTAGATCGATTTCAGACATGGGGGAACATTCTTACCTCTCCGTTCACAATGAATGGAGCTATTGGTAACGGTATCGGTTCAGTGGGGGCTGCAAGTCGGAGAACACATATTATCGGTGTAGAGTCCTATAACTTTGCTGTGGACAATCAGTATTTTTCCCTTTATGAACAGACAGGCTGGATCGGTATGATTTACTTTATGATGTTATTTATGTGGATTATCGCCTCTCTTGTGAGGAGGATGAATACTCTGCCTGCTTCTAACCCGTTGCGTCTGCCGCAGATGGCACTTGCACTTATAGCAGGTGTAACAGCCGCAAGTCTTACAACGAATGTACTGGAGATGTTTCCTTCGAACATCTTTTTCTGGATGGTCATTGGCATGGCTCTCGTTCAGCCTCTTGATTCTAGTGATATACCACAGAAAGCGGTGGGATAGAAATGAAGATTTTACACATCGGTGAATATGTCATTGGTGGAATGGCGACTTATCTTAATGAAGTTGTTGGATACCAACGTCAATTTTTTGATGTTTATCTGCTGATGAGTGATTATAACAGTGCTACGAGTTTTGATTTGGAGCCTGATCATATTTTGCACTACAAGTATAGACGTCATCCTAGATATTTCCTTTCGGCTATGCGGCAGATTCATCAAGTCATCCAAGACATTCAACCTGATATTATTCACGTTCATAGCTCATTTGCGGGCCTACTCGCAAGGGGCTTATTTTTCGTTCAACCCAAGAAAGCCCATATATTTTATTGCTCCCATGGCTGGGCTTTTCTGATGGATACCAAGCCGTTGTATAAAAAAGGATTTTTATTAATAGAAAAGCTCATGGAGTTCAAAACAGATGTAATTATTAACATTTCCCAGCATGAGATGGAACAATCTTTACGTCGAGGTCTATCCCCTTCCAAATCAAGACTCGTATATAGCGGCATACGCGAACGGGAGTCTACTAACGTGATTCCCCTAGAAGAAGCCGCAGCGGAGACAGATATCATCCAATTATTATTCGTTGGCAGGTATGATCGGCAAAAAGGACTTGATATTGTCCTTAACATCTTAAACGAGAATCCTGAATTGCAGCAGCATATTCGCTTGTATGTTATTGGTGACACCGTACTTGAAGATAAGGTATGGGATTTTCCCGACAACGTTATTCGTCTGGGTTGGGTGAACAACGCCGAAATTGATCGTTATTATCAGCAATGTGATGCGGTTATTATGCCATCCAGATGGGAAGGATTCGGGCTTGTAGCCATCGAGGCTATGAAAAACCGGAAGCCTGTCATTGGAAGTAATCGCGGCGCATTACCGGAGCTGATTCGGCATGGGGAGAATGGATATATTTTTGACATTGAACATGCATATGAACTTTTGAACACCCTGAAAAATCTAGACAAGGATGAATTGGTGAACATGGGTGAGGCAGCCTATGCCATCTATAAAGATAAATTTAGCGCTGCCAGGATGAACGAGGAGATTGTTGGTCTCTATTATGAGACGTATACCGGGGCTTCTGTTAAGGAGATACCCGTTACTAGCGGGTTAGAATTTTCTAAGAGAGCTGGAGATGCACATGATTAAAATATATATTAATGCCCGATTTCTGACCCAGACGATGACGGGAGTTCAGCGATATGCGCTGGAGCTTGTGAAAGAAATCGATCAAATGATTGATCGAGGGGAAATTGATGGCAGTCGTTATGAATTCTGCCTCTTGTCGCCATCCAATGTTATAACAAACCTGGAGTTCAAGCATATAAGTCACCATAAGGCCGGTAAGTTGAAAGGGCACCTATGGGAGCAACTCGAACTTCCCTTCTATGCCAAAGGGGGATTGTTAATAAACCTGTGTAACACAGGTCCAGCTTTTAATAAGAATCAGATTGTAACCATCCATGATGCTGCTGTCTTCAATTATCCGAAGGCTTTTTCGTTTGCTTTTCGGGCCTGGTACAAATTTTTAATGGTTCGTCTGGGTAAAACCTCTAAAAAAATTATTACGGTGTCTAACTTCTCTAAAGGGGAATTGATTCAGCACTGTAAAATAGCCGAGCATAAGCTGGTAGTCACTCATCTGGGGATCGATCACATTCACAGAAAAAAGGCTGCTCCAGGTACTCTTGAAAAATATGGGATAAAGTCCCCTTATGTTCTGGCTGTAAGTACGATGAATCCTTACAAAAACTTCAACCTAATTGTTGATGTTTTACCCGAACTCAAAGCTCATAATCTGAATGTTGTGATTGTTGGCTCCAAGAACAGTAAAGTGTTTGGTGAACAAACATGGGCACAATCCGATGCAATCAATTGGGTGGGCTATGTTACGGATGAGGAATTAAAGGCGCTATACGAAGATGCTGCAGGGTTTATTTTCCCTTCTCTATATGAAGGATTTGGCTTGCCGCCACTAGAAGCGATGGCGTTGGGTTGTCCGGTCATCGTATCTTCACGTGCATCCATACCCGAAGTTTGCGGGGATGCAGTGTTGTATTTCGATCCCCAGAGCCCGCAAGAAGCAGCTTCACGTTTGATTGAAATTACATCGGACCCGGAGTTGAGTCAGCAATTGTCATATAAAGGCAAAGATCACTCCAGTTTATTTTCCTGGAACAAATGTGCTAAAGATACAGTCAACATAATTATGAACACGGTATAGCCATGCTGGATGATCCATTAGGATCATATGTGAGACCAGCAAAAACCATGGGGGATAACGGTTATGATGGAATTAGCTCCAAAAGGAAACATTCAACAGCGAAATATGTACATCGCTATATTAATGACCAGTTTCACTAACATTCTCATCTTGGGAATTACAACGGTAACTTCGATCATTACCAGTCGAATGTTTGGAGCTGAAGGCAAGGGCGAATTGGCAGCTATCTTGTTCTGGCCCGGGTTCCTAACCAATCTGGCTACATTGGGGTTACCAACGGCGCTTATCTACCATATCAAAAAGAATAATAAACAAATTCCTGTGTTTACAGGAATCGGATTCCTGCTACAGATTCCGGTCAGTATTGTGGTTGGGGTCATTAGTTGGTTTGGAGTATCTTCGTGGTTATCCAATTATGCGGAGTCCGTTATTTCCATATCGAGGGTATATATCGCGTCTTTGACACCTGTTTTGCTAATTATGGGCGTATTCGCAGCTACTGCTCAGGGGATGGAAAAGTTCCAAATTTACAATTTAGCGAGGCTGCTTGCGCCGTTTATCAATTTGATAGGGCTCGTGTCTCTATGGATCACGGGGACGTTGTCGTTGGAACGTACAATAATTGTAAGTTTTGTATCGTTCGTCTGCGTTGTGGTTTTCTATGCGTATTCACTCAGGGAGCATATTTCACGGCAGGTCTTCTCCGTATTTCATCAGATGAAGTCCGGCTTGTATTTGCTTAGTTATGCTGCAAGAGTTAGTGGAGTGGAACTGCTGAATACATTGTATAACCAGTCCGATAAAATTATTATTTTGGCACTGCTTACTCCACGTGAATTCGGTCTTTATTCCGTTGTATACGCACTTTCCCGTATGTTTAATGTATTCCAGACCGCTATAACGAATGTGATCTTTCCAAGAGCTACTGGATTAGAAGAAGACAAAGTGTTCAGCCTAGTAGGCAGATCTTTCAGAACCAATATGGTTTTTATGATGATCATCATCGTACCTTCTATGGTGGTAGGTCGTTTTTTGCTCGGTTTATTGTATGGGCAGGAATTTTTGGAAGCCAGTGGCGCATTTTATTTATTATCCATTGAATGTGTTGTGGGTGGGGGAGCAGGAATTTTAGCCTCTTCTTTTAACGCTTTAGGTCGCCCAGGAGTCATTCTGGTTGGACAAAGTGCTGGAGTAGCTGTAAGCATAAGTTTGTTTCTACTTCTAACCCCTCATTTCGGATTATATGGGATAGGTCTTTCTTTGCTCACAGGTTCGATCGTGCGGGTTATGGTATCTCTAATCTCACTAAAAAAGATCTATAAAATCCCAATAAGACAAATGCTCTATAACAAAGGAGATATTCAATTTGTGATGCAGCGTCTGAACGAAAAGCTCATTTTGAAAAGAAGCAGATAAATGGAGTGATAACCATGAGAATCGTACTTCTCTCCGGTGGATCAGGCAAGAGGTTATGGCCCTTATCCAACGATACGAGATCGAAGCAGTTCCTGAAAGTACTGGAGGGCCCTGAAGGGCAGACGGAATCCATGGTTCAACGGGTATGGAGGCAACTGCAGCACACGGGGTTAAGCGAACAGGCCACGATTGCAACGAGTAAGCCACAGGTGGAGATTTTACGGAGTCAACTGGGCGATGAGGTTGATCTTGTCGTAGAGCCGGAACGTAGAGATACCTTTCCCGCGATTGCCTTGGCAGCTGTTTATCTGTACTCGGTACAGGGTGTCAGTCTGAATGAAACGGTTGCTGTACTTCCCGTTGATCCATATGTGGAGGAATCCTTTTTCTATAAAGTTACGGAGCTTGAAGGAGTATTGGATGAGTCTGGTGCGGAGCTCGCATTAATCGGGGTGAAGCCCACGTATCCTTCAGAGAAATACGGTTATATTATTCCTGATCCACATGAAACCGAAAAACATAACCATTACGCCAAAGTATCACGTTTTCAAGAAAAACCCTGTGAGACTGAAGCGGCAGAGATGATAGAGCAATCTGCCCTTTGGAATTGCGGGGTTTTTGCATTCAAGCTGAACTATCTGATAAATCTGCTGATCTCCCTTGAACTTCCAATTCAGTATGAAGAGATACTCAAACAATACGGAAGATTACAGAAAATTAGCTTTGATTATCAGGTAGTCGAAAAAGCCAGTCACATTGTGGTTACACCTTATGAGGGATATTGGAAAGATCTCGGCACATGGAATACGCTGACGGACGAGATGAGTACCCATATTGTGGGCAAAGGTGTGATGACGAACAGCTCGGTGAACACACATCTGATCAATGAGTTGAATATTCCGGTCTGTGTGCTGGGGGTATCCAATCTGATTGTTGCGACCAGTCCGGATGGAATTCTGGTCAGTGAGAAAGAGGCAAGTCCACAGATTAAAGAGGTTCTTAAGGATGATACTCAACGTCCTATGTATGAGGAACGCCGTTGGGGTTGTTACAAAGTACTTGATTACACACGTAATGCTAAAGGAGAAGAGGTATTAACCAAGCGCATTATTGTTGGGGCAGATAAGAATTTTTCTTATCAATATCATCTCAAACGCAACGAAGTATGGACAGTTGTTTCGGGACAAGGCGAATTGATTCTGGATGGTGAACTGAGAGTGCTTAATCAGGGGGATATCATTTCCATTCTTGCAGGCAGTAAACACAGTGTAAAAGCCGTAACCGAACTTGAGATCATTGAAGTACAGATGGGCAGTGAGCTGGTGGAAGAGGATATCGTACGAATAGAGATGGAATGGGCAGATATTATCCAAAATTGTGTGAATTGGGGGAAAACAAGATGAATATCGCGGTGATTGGAACAGGGTATGTAGGTCTTGTATCGGGAGTATGCTTTTCGGAGATCGGCAACCAGGTCATCTGTGTGGACAACAATGAGGCCAAAGTAGAGATGCTCAACGAGGGCAACGTTCCCATCTATGAGCCTGGCCTCAAAGAGTTGATGGCTTCCAACATGCAAGCAGGCAAACTATCGTTTACCTCCAATATTGCTGAAGCAATTAGCCAGTCGGATATTATCTTTATCGCTGTAGGCACGCCTTCTCTTCCGAGCGGCGAAGCCAACCTGAGCTATGTGGAGCAAGTAGCTATAGAGATTGGAAGTCACATTGAGAGCTATAAAATTATCGTGACCAAAAGCACTGTTCCTGTAGGCACCAATGATCGTGTCCGCGAGTTGATTAGCAGTATTTCATCTCAGCCTTTCGATGTAGCGTCTGTTCCCGAGTTCCTCCGCGAAGGATCTGCGGTCAATGATACGCTGAATCCTGACCGGATTGTCATTGGAACAAACAGTGATCGTGCAATTAAATCACTAAAGAAACTTCATCGGCCATTGACGGAGAACCTGATCATTACGGATATTCGATCAGCCGAAATGATTAAATATGCTTCCAATGCATTTCTCGCAACCAAAATCTCATTCATTAATGAAATCTCGAATATATGTGAAAAAGTAGGAGCCGACGTTACAAGAGTGGCAGAAGGCATGGGCTACGACAAGCGTATTGGAGCTTCCTTTTTGAAGGCAGGCATTGGTTATGGAGGTTCATGCTTTCCAAAAGATACACAGGCACTAATTCAGATCGCAGGCATGGTCGATTATGATTTCAGACTGTTAAAGTCCGTTGTCCAAGTAAACCAGGATCAGCGTTTTCATGTCATTCACAAGCTGGAAGAAGCGCTGGGTTCCTTAAAAGGAAAAACAATTGCAGTCTGGGGATTAGCGTTTAAACCAGAGACAGATGACGTGCGGGATGCTCCAGCGATTGATATCATTCAGCATTTAAGTGATGCTGGAGCAGTAATTAAGGCCTATGATCCCATTGCAACTGCAAATTTTCGTAAAGAGGTAGATGTAGCCTCCATCACGTGGGAAGAGAATCCACTTCACGCCGCTGAAGGAGCAGACGCATTGTGTGTGTTGACCGAATGGAAAGAATTCGCTCATATCGATTTGAAAGAACTGGCCAAAATCATGAAGGACCCAATTATGATTGATGGTCGTAATTTGTATAGTGCTGAACAGGTTCAGGCATCTAATCTTCAATATTATTCGGTTGGTCGTCCAGGATTGACGAAGCTGGAAGGGAAAGCAGCAGCAATCATTTAACCGCTATTCATCATCTTGAATGTGAGTGAGGAAGAACCCATGAAAAAGTGGATGAAAGTTACCATCTGGATTGTTTCCTTGTTTGTAGTTGTTGTGTTTGGTTATGCCATATATCTCTACCAATCCGTTAAATCAACCGCTGACCAAATTTATGAGCCTCGAAATCCTGTAAAGCCCGTCTCGGTCACAGATAGCCGAGGTGGGCTACCAGTGGATATCAACAGCAAAGAGCCTTTTAATGCGCTTATTCTTGGCGTGGATGAGCGTCCGAATGACCGAGGGCGCTCGGATACGATGATCGTACTGAGTGTGAACCCGGGGAAAAAACAAGTGCTCATGTTTAATATTCCAAGGGATACACGGACAGACATTGTGGGACACAATACTGTAGACAAGATCAATCATGCATATGCTTTCGGAGGCGTAGACATGTCGGTGAATACGGTCGAGAGATTTTTGGGAGTCCCCATTCATTATTATATGAAAGTGGATATGGAGGGCTTTGCCAAAATCATTGACCTGGTCGGAGGCGTGGATGTCAATAATCCTTTTGCATTTGATTATGAGGGCCAGCGTTATGATCAAGGGAATATTCATCTGGATGGTGTTGCTGCACTTGGTTTTTCAAGAATGCGCTATGATGACCCGAAAGGGGATTTGGGTCGTAATGATCGACAGCGTGAGGTTCTGAAACAGATGCTTAAGAATACGATGCAATTCTCCAGTGTACTTCATATCCAAAATATGCTTGATGAACTAGGTACTCATGTCAGAACGGATGTTACTTTTGATGAGATGAAGGAACTTCTCCTCGATTATCGTAATGATTTGGAGAATGTAGATACGGTGGAGATTAAGGGTAAAGGCGAGAAAATCAATGGGATTTATTATTACATCGTGGATCAGCAGGAAAAGGATCGCATTCACGGAATAATTGAAGAACATTTGGAGCAATAAACAGAAATATTGAAAGGCTTATGAAAGTGGTGAGAACTTTGCTTATGGAGGAGGATTACGGAAAACGAAGACATAAGCATAGACGAAAACAACGACCTTATGTTTATATCTTGTCACTGCTGCTGATTGCGTCTTGGGTTTTGGTGATCTGGCACTTTTCGACACAATCATATCAGCAGCAAACCATCCAGCCTTGGCTGCATAAATGGGCTGAAAAGGTGAACATCGGATTTGCATTACCCGATGTGAAATTCACATACGGTGAGCTTGATTATTCCTTAAGACAACAACCGTATGACTTTGTTGAGTTCATTTTTCGGAAAAGTGCACATTTATTTGTATATGCTGTGCTGGCGGTGCTTATCTATGGTGGGTTGAGATACAGAAAAATGCGAATGTGGACTTGTATCACTGCTGCCATGACCGTAGTAGCGATTATCGCCTCCATTGATGAATATATTCAGCAGTTCAGCCCTAACCGGACGAGTTCAATCCGTGATGTCGGCGTGGATCTGCTTGGTGGATGTGGCGGAATTGCCTTATATATGGGGGTTAATGCCGTTTTCAGAAGATTCAGGTCTCCAAGGCGATATTCAGTCAAAAGAAAGTGATTTCCCAGGAAATGCTGCTCGATAGTTCCCGCTTCTACTTGCTTGCTATCCATCATAAGTATGGAAGTAGGACAAGGGGGAGGGGCATGCTGCGAAGAAGGAACCGGAATGCGTTACTTAAAAAGATCGGATTCATAGCACTTGTATTGCTGCTGTTGTGGCTCATAGGCAGAACCATCCCATATCTGTTTCGTGCGGATGCACCAGATGAAGCAGCTGGCATTGCCCAAGAGTTTTACAAATATGAGCAGACGGGTGATTTCGGAAGTTCATGGGAGTTGTTTCATCCATTGATGAAACAACGCTTTCCCAAAAGCGCCTATTTACAGTCCAGAGCGCATATTTTTATGCAGCATTTTGGGGTGGAAACCTTTGATCTGGAGATGGAAAAACCGGAGCGGGAGTTTGACGTTACGGTAATTGATGGCGTTAAGCCATTTGCAGAGGCGTATCGTATCGGTGTTACCCAGAAGTTTACGGGAACCTTTGGTCAATTTAAAATCGTACAGAATTGTTATATCGTAAAGGATGGGGACGATTGGACGCTGCTTTGGTATTATCCGAAGAATGGGGATAACGAGACCGAGCATGATAAAACCGATTGATAGTATTAACCCATACTATGAACCGAATTGTATCATTTGTACTTGAAAAGGCTCTATGAATGCGAGACTTTAGTCGCATTTATAGAGCTTTTTTTGCATTTCATTTCTTTTTAAACCTGTAAGGGGTTGACATTAGTCCCGGTGTCAAGTAAATTACGAGTTAGATACAAAATGTATCAAAATTCAGCGTCTAACGACAAATAACAGGGACTTCAATGCTCCTTGTGAGGGGAAGGAATTTCATTGATCGAAACGGACCGCTTTTACTGTGTCAGTTGTGGGATGATTGTGTCGGTCGCTAGGGGCTCTGTCGAACTAAAGGAAGAGGACTGTGGAGGCAATCACGTATTTCGCACCGGATTTTATCGGAGTGAGATGCCGCTTGGATGCTGTGAAGCGTGTGTAGTTCATACGAAACGTCAGGGGAAATCCCAGTTTGCGGGACAATATACTAAAGATTATGATACACTATCTTCATATGAGAAACGGGCATGATGTGAATGTCCGTTGATGAAGGAGGAAATGGAATGCAGCAGGAGCCGGTCGTCCGTCTTCAGGGCGTCAGTAAAATCATCTCCTCCCGATCATTGGTCAGTGACCTGACTCTGGATATTTCTCCGGGGCAGGTTTTTGGTTTTTTAGGACCTAATGGGGCGGGGAAAACAACAACGATTCGAATGATGGTAGGACTCATGTCCATCAGTCAAGGAGATATCATCATCTCGGGACACAGTGTAAAGAATGAATTTGAGCAAGCCATCGCGCAGGTCGGGGCGATTGTCGAGAATCCAGAAATGTACAAGTTTCTGACTGGATATCAGAATCTCGTTCACTTTGCACGGATGTCACCTGGTATTACGAAAGAACGCATTGCCGAGACAATTGAACGTGTCGGGCTTACCGCTCGCATTCATGACAAGGTAAAGACCTATTCGCTGGGTATGCGTCAGCGTCTGGGTGTGGCCCAAGCCATATTACATAAACCAAAGTTATTGGTATTGGATGAACCCACCAACGGACTTGATCCGCAGGGAATCCGGGAACTTAGGGATTATTTGCGTCAGCTCTGTCAGGAGGAAGGGATCACCGTCTTTGTATCCAGCCACTTGTTGTCGGAGATGGAATTGATGTGTGATACCGTTGCGATTATCCAAAATGGCAAATTAATTGATGTAAGAAATCTCAGAGCTGATGCGGGAGCGGACGTACTGACTGAAGTTGCTTTTGAGGTGAATGATGCACCGCGTGCAGCCGAGCTAATTAGCGAGGCTACAGTGCAGGGCAATGCCATTGTAATTCGTTTATCCCGTGAGCAGATTCCGGACTTGAATGCGAGGCTGGTCAGTGAAGGGTTCCAGGTATACGGTATCCGTAACGTAACCCATACGCTGGAAGATCAATTTTTGCAGGTGACTGGGGGCGGAAGCATTGGGTAATTTCGGTAATCTCATTATGAATGAAAACATGAAAATTTTCCGTCGTCCGCGTACTTGGATTATGTTATCCATTCTGGCATTGATCTCGCTGTTGATGCCGGTTCTGCTCAATGAAGGCATGGGGTCCAGTGAAGTTCCATACTGGCAAGCAGCTATTACAACCGTTCAGATCGTCTTTTTCCTGAATACCATCTTCTGTGTCGTCATTGCAGCTGAAGCGGTAGCTGGAGAGTTCACCTGGGGAACTATTAAACTACTGCTGATTCGTCCGTGGTCACGCAGCAAAATACTGGCATCCAAATATTTGACCGTGATTGGATTTAGTATTCTAAGTACGTTACTTGTTGTTATTTTGGCAACTGTAATGTCGTATATGCTGTTCTCCCATTCTGTAACGCAGGATGGAAGCGGTGTTTCTGCATCACACGCATTTGCACTATGGGGATATCTGTACGTGGACTTGTTTATTACGCTCGCTATTGCTTTTATGGTCTCCTCCGTGTTTCGTTCGGGAGCTCTGGCAATCGGTTTGTCTCTGTTTATCATGTTTACACAGAATTTGTTCTCATTGATCTTCAATCCCGTTCGTTACGAATGGGCCAAGTATGTTCTGTTCAATAACATGGATCTCAGTCGTTATATGAATTCAGCATCGGATTATGGATTGCTTGGCGATGGAAATGCAGGCATGACACTGGGCTTTTCTGTTGCTGTGCTAGCTGTATATTATGTCATTTTCATGTTGATCTCATGGGTTGTATTCAACAAAAGAGATGTGGCAGGCTAATCGCCTGCTTCTTTTTTTTGCCCAATTTCTCCTTCAGGATGGAAAATAGAGTATATTCAGCATCCGCTGTGGCATGACTAGCATTTAAGGGTACATATAATCATACATGAGAATACGGCTTGGAATGGAACACGCTGCCCAAGCTGTAGTTAGTTGCAATACATACATATTATCGCCGCAGTCGTATTTGGCAGAGCAGCGTATGGAGGGATCACGTTTCTTGATAAATAACAAGTTTTACCGTATATGCACAGCTATTATTTTGCTGCTGCTCATCGTGTATTTGGGGGATAAAGTCAACTTTATTTTCAGCCCCCTGACCTCGTTGATTCACATCATCATCATTCCGCTGCTGATTGCTGGTTTCTTCTATTATCTGCTGCGTCCGCTCGTCGATTATATGGAACGGCACAAAATGAAGCGTGCACTGTCAGTTCTTATTATTTACGTGGTGATTGCGCTGATTATGGCAGGATTCAGTGTGCTTGTATGGCCTTCACTGCGTGAACAACTGTTGAATTTTGTGGAGAATGCCCCGGTACTGGTCACTTCGCTCAGCGATCAGTTGGCTGAATTCGAAAAGAGCGGTTTCCTTTCAAAATATATACCTGAGGATTCCGATCTGTTCTCTCGCTTCTCCGATTTTCTGAGTCAAGGGATTGCGCAGGTAACGGATTACGTATCCGGATTATTCTCGGTCGTATCGAATCTGGTAATCATTCTGGCGACGTTCCCGATTATGCTGTATTACATGCTCAAGGAAGGCAGCAAATTTGGAACCAATCTTACGCTGTTGCTCCCGAGACGTTACCGTAAGGATGGAGAAGAGACGGTCCATGAAATCGACGAAGCTTTGAGCAGCTACATTGTAGGTCGTGTCATTGTCAATGTAGCCTTGGGCATCCTGATGTATATTGGTTTTCTCTTTCTCGGTTTGCCATATGCATTGCTTCTGACGGCCGTATCCATTATTCTAAACTTCATTCCTTATGTAGGGGCCTTGCTGGCAGCTATTCCTGTCGTCATTGTGGGGTTCATCGAATCACCTTCAATGGCGATCTGGTCGCTTGTCATCATTGTCATCGCCCAGCAAATCCAGGACAATCTGATCTCTCCTTATGTTTATGGCAAACAGTTGGACATTCATCCGTTGACTACCGTCATCTTGCTGCTTGTAGGTGCAGACCTGGGGAACATTCTTGGGATGATCATCGTTATTCCGCTATATATGATTATCAAAATTATAGTTCGCAGAATCCATTATCGGATTGTCGAAGATAAGACTGAACTTTGAATGGAATTTGAAATACCACTCTGTCATATGATACCACTATCGTTTTCTCGAATCACATAGATAAGCTCAACAGGATAAGCCGCATATCAATGGTGAAGGGTCGCCCTCACCATTGATATGCGGCTTTTTTTTCATATATATTGCTCACTTATGTTATATCTGTTATACTTGATATATAACAGATAACGAAAAAGAAGGTGGACCCTTGATTATTCAACTGGATATGCAATCCGAACTTCCCATCTATTCGCAACTTGTTTATCAAATTATCGAAGGTATTGCTAGTGGCGAGTTACAACTAGGTGAGGCGTTACCTTCGGTTCGGAATTTGGCCGCAGATATTGGCGTTAACCTTCATACAGTCAACAAGGCTTATACACTACTCAAGCAAGATGGATACATTCTAATTCATAGACAAAAGGGAGTCGTAGTGAACCCTGATGGAATGCCTAATTTAACGGATGATTTTTTGAAAAAGCAGCAAAGAGAATTAAGACCGATTATTGCCGAAGCGATATGTCGCGGAATGACCAAAGAGGAACTATCTGCGGTATTAGACCAAATTTATGATGATGTAAAGATGGGTCACAACAAAGAATAAAAGAACCAAGGGAGTGTGTTATGTATGCAACTATTTAGTATATTACCTATCATCTTAATCTTTGCTCCATTAGCCTTATTTCTATCCTTTGCACCATATGTGACAAGGGAAACCATTAGCTTTGGGGTTACGGTAAGTGAATATAATTACTACACACCCATCTTACGTAAGCTCCGGAGTACGTTTGCTACAGTAAGCCTGATCGGGAACGGGATTGTTATATTTGTCTGTCTGTATTTACTCCGATCTGCTAATGAAGAGTCTACCGCAATGATCACCGGTGTTTGCACAATGATATTCATTGTGTACTGGGCAGCACTAAATATGTTATTTCATTTCAAGATGAAAAAGCTAAAGGGAACACTTACAACTGTAGAAGCACCTCAACGGGTTAAAATTGATACCACCTTCCGCCAAAATAAGCTCACCTATTCCAACTATTGGTTTCTCATTCATATTGCCATTATTGTAGCCATTGCGATCATTTCGATCCTGAATTATAAGGCACTACCTAACGTCATTCCAATGAAATATGATTTTCAGGGCAATGTCACTTCCAGTGTGCCTAAAACCTACCTTTCGGTACTGGCTATTAATCTTGTACAGCTAGGAATTATTGCACTTATGATGTTGGTGAACTGGAGTATTAAAACAAGCAAACAACAGCTTACTACTTCTAATCCTGCCAAATTTGCTGCTGAAAATATTCAATTCCGCCGTAAATGGTCCCTATTTACGATCATAACAGGGTTGCTTCTTACCATTTTATTTGCCTTCATTCAGTTCAATATGTTCGTCCCTAATCTGGTCTTGTTAACAGCGATTAGCTTTATCACCCCTGTGGCGATCGTATTAGGCGCTGTATTGCTGTCTCTCACAGGCAGACAAGGCGGTGGGGAAATTCGTAATCATCAAGAGAAGCGCGAGCGATCTAAGGAGCAGCCTGTGAATGACGATGATTATTGGAAGCTTGGCTTTATTTACTTCAATGCCAATGATCCTTCTTTTACCGTAGAAAAACGTTATGGAATAGGCTGGACTATTAACTTCGCTCGTCCATTATCTTGGGTTCTGTTGTTATTCATCATTGCTATTGTTGTTATAAGTATAGTCCTGAGCCAATAAATGCTCATATATCTATACATATAATAAAAAAATATTAGGAGGAGTTATTATGATGAACAATTGGAAAAAGCTATTACTTTCTCTTACTTTCGTATGTCTCATCCTGCCGGTAACATCCATCTCTGCAGCTGCTGAGAAACCCGCTGGTAGTGAAAATCTAGTTCCTATTCGTGAGATTGCAGAAAAGAATGGGGCAGAGGTATCTTGGCAACAAAAAACAGGAGAAATCACAATACGAAAAAATGAGCTTACGATTGTAGTTAAGGTAGGAGAGAAACAGGCGATTGTGAATGGGCAAGTCATAGCTTTAAACAATCCTGTTCAGTTGACTAAAGGAGTTACCTTTATGGATGAGGGATTTCTTACTGATACGCTGAAAGCAGCACCTGAGGATATATTTATTTCACTTATAAGTGAGGGCGATGGCAAGGAAGCAGCGAAGTGTGTTCATACCTCTGTGAGTGGAGTGTTGTCACCCGCATTGTTGAGTCAGCTATGGGGAGCTTTAGAAAGACAAAATGGCAAAATTACAAGTAAAGCCATAGCTAAACACGTAGAAAATAACACAGTCCATCGCAATGTCACCTATACTTTTAAGACAGAGCTTACTCGTTTAAATATTACAGTCAGAATGAATGATGACGGACTTGTGGATGATTTGTATATTGCCGCCGCTACGACAGATGTTTATCAAAAACCAAGCTATGACGACCCATCTGCCTATACAGAGCAAGATATTACCGTTGGTCAGGGTGATTTAGCTTTGCCAGGGACATTAACTTTGCCCAAGGGAGAGGGACCTTTTCCAGTTGTCATTCTGGTACACGGATCTGGGCCTAGCAATCAAGATGCTGCCATTGGTGGTGCAAAGCCATTTCGCGATCTTGCGGTAGGGTTAGCTTCACAAGGAGTTGCTGTATTAAGATACGATAAGGTCACATATGAGCATACCTATAAGGTCGCTTCTCAGCCCAAATTCACATTAAAACAAGAAAGCGTAGATCAGGTAACCGATGCAGTAGAATTACTCAAAAAGAATGAACATATTGATTCTACAGCGATTTTTGTAGCTGGACATAGTCAAGGCGGGTTTGCAGTGCCGTTAATCATGGCTGAGGATAAACAACATGATATTGCAGGAAGTATTCTACTTGCTGCACCAAGTAGTAGCTTTGTGGATGTGCTTACCGAGCAGCAGGACGAATTGGTCGATCGGATGAAGCAGCTTGGATTGGACACGGAGATCATTCAAGGACAAGCTGACTTTTATAAAAATGTTGCTGCGATTGTTAAAGATTCTAAATTTTCTGTAGATCATCTTCCTGAGGCGTTTCCACTTCAACCTGCTTATTGGTGGTTTGAGCAGAGAGATTATGTGCCTGCTGAACTGGCTAAAACACAAAACACCCCTATGCTTATTATCCAAGGCGAAAATGATGTGCAAGTGTCTATGAATCAATTCGAAAACTGGAAATCGGCTCTTCAAGATCATTCCAATGTAACGTACAATAGCTATCCAAAGGTAAATCATCTTTTATCTAGCTATGACGGACTTTCGATTGGTCAAGAATACGCTGAGCCATCTAATGTCTCCAAAGCCATTATCGATGATATTGCGAAGTGGGTATTAAAATAACATGGAGAAGAGTAACACATTGAGCCAGAAATAATAAGAAGAGGAGCACTTACCAATATAGGCAAGTGCTCCTCTTCTTATTTATAAAGTTGCTTTATTTAGCCCAATTGGATTCTTTCTCGTCTTCATCGGTGTAGTCGGACATGGTCAGTGGTTCCTTAGGAACAACGGCGACTTTGTAGAAGCGATTTTTGTCTTTTTCCAGCAAAACGAAGGTCAGATTCTCGAACTCATATTCTTCCTGTTCATTCATCTCTGGACGATGGCTATAAAGCCATCCGCCAATGGTATCCCATTCGTCAGCATCCAGGTTTGACGTGAACATGTCGTTAACCTTGGACAAGGACACCTTGCCATCCATAATGACATAGTTTTCATTGATGACCTGAATATCCTCGACTTCGTCTGCGTCGAACTCATCCCGGATTTCACCGACAATCTGTTCAAGCACATCCTCAATCGTTACAATCCCGGAAGTACCTCCATACTCATCGACCAGCACGGCAATATGCACGCCATCCTTCTGCATTTTCTTGAGCAGATCCTTGACCGGGGTCGTTTCGTGGACAGCCGATACCGGCTGAATGAGGGAAGACAGATCGACAGGTTCGTCGTTTCCGTACAACTCCAGGAAAAATTGTTTGGTATTAATGATACCGATAATATCGTCTTTGCTCTCATTTACCACTGGAAAACGGGTGTATTGTTCTTGACGGATAATATCCAGGTTTTCCTCGTTCGATCTATTGACATAAAGGCAGACCATATCAGTCCGGGGTACCATGATTTCTTTGGCAAGCATCTCATCAAAAGCAAAAATCCGGCTTACATATCCGAACTCAGCTTGGTTGATTTTGCCGCTCTCAAAGCTTTCATTGATGATAATCTGTAATTCTTCTTCGGAGTGCGCATCTTCATGCTCCGATGCAGGTTTGATTCCGAACAACTTGACCAGTTGATTCGCTGAGCTGTTTAACAGCCAGATAAAAGGATACATAATTCGGTTAAACCAGATGATAGGTGTAGACGTCAGCAGAGCAACGGCTTCGGCTTTACGGATTGCAATCGTTTTAGGAGCAAGTTCACCAACTACCACATGCAAATACGTGATGGCAACAAATGCAATAACAAACGATAAGAATGAAGAAACTGCCTCTGGCATGCTCATGCTTTCGAACACAGGGTGGAGAATTTTCTCAACCGTTGGTTCTCCCAACCAGCCCAGTCCCAGGGATGTAATCGTGATACCCAACTGACAGGCGGACAAATATCCATCCAGGTTGGCAACGGCTTGTTTGACAGCCAGGGCACGCTTGTTTCCTTCTGCAATCATTTGGTCAATCCGGCTCGGGCGAATCCTTACGAGTGCAAATTCCACCGCTACAAAAAACGCCGAAAGTCCTATCAAAAACGCAACCAATAGTAAATTTAACGCATACCTCTCACTGTCCATTAACTAGTCTTCTCCTTTAAGTAATAAGTTTTTAACGAATATTATATCTAATTTTACGTAAGAAGACCACCTGCTGGTCAAGAAAAGAGGAAGAGTCTGGAAGGCTGTGTGTTCGAAATGGCGATGGAATGCTGATCCTCAGACTGGAATGAATCATATGTAGAGAGGAACACAGTCAGAATATACAACGCCGAAGTATGGAGTGAACTGGTTGAGCGCCGCTGCAGATAAATGTTGTATGTAAAGTTTTATCTAAGCAAACGTTACGAACAGTGCATACATTGGGTATCTAATGATTAGCTAAAGGTTTTATCGTCAAAGCTTGTACAATGAGAGAGAACGGCAAGGTTACACCTTGCCATGAGGAGGAAGCCGAATGTTTTGGCTGGTCATTATATTGCTCGTATTTACTTTTCAGGCAGCCACCATTCTGTTACTGGAATTCCGCAATCCGGCGAAAGCTGTGGCATGGCTTTTTATTTTATTCTGTGTACCCTTGATCGGTTTTGTTGTGTATTACTTTGTCGCTCAGGATTACAGCAAACGTAAGAAGGTCCGTAAAGGCGGTTCGCGAATCTTTCGGGAAATAAGGGAAACAATCTGGGAACAGGCTCATATTGTGGATCATGCCGATCAGATGTCGGGCAGTCGATATAACCATCAGCATCGTTTGTTTAACCTGCTGTCACACCTGTCTGAGAGCCCAATTACAGGCTGCAACCGGAGTGAAGTACTAACAAATGGTGAAGAGACATTTGAAGCCATGTTGAGGGCAATGGAACAGGCAGAGCACCATCTGCATGTTGAATTTTATATTTTTCGGGATGATGTCATCAGTACGAAGTTTCAGGACGTGATGATTCGCAAGGCGAAAGAAGGCGTCAAAGTGCGTTTGATCTGTGATGGACTCGGCAGTCACAAGATGAGTTGGAGCTTTATCCGCAAATTTCAGGACGCAGGCGTTGAGTTTCATTATTTTCTGCCGCCGCTCATTGCAACGATTGATCGAAGAGTGAACTACCGGAATCATCGTAAAATTGTTGTGGTGGATGGAATGATTGGATTTGTAGGTGGGATTAATGTAGGTGATGATTATCTCGGAAAATATCCAGAGGTTGGATTCTGGCGCGATACCCATGTACAGATCGAGGGAGATGCCGTATATTTCCTGCAAAATACGTTCTTGAACGACTGGAAGCTGGCTTCCGGCGAGCAGATTACAGAACCTCAACTCACAGAACTGTTCCCGCCACATATTTGCAGCGGGGAAGAGCGGATTCAGATTCTGGCCAGCGGGCCGGATCAGGACTGGGATGCCATTCAAGAAATGTGCTTTGGGGCGATTTCCGTGGCATGTGAACGCATATACATCACAACACCCTATTTCATTCCGGATCCCGCATTGTACGAAGCAATCAAAACGGCTGCCGTCAGTGGGGTGGATGTGAAAATCATCATTCCGTATCAATCGGATTCCCGGCTTGTGCATTTGGCTTCTATGTCCTATGTGGAAGAATTGTTGCGAGCGGGGGTGAAGTTCTATCAATATCGCAAAGGTTTTGTGCATGCCAAGGTCCTGATTGTGGATGATTTGCTTGGGACGGTAGGTACAGCCAATATGGATATGCGCAGCTTTTTTTGCAATTTCGAGTTGACCGCCGTGTTGTTCGAGACATCATCCATGGAACAGCTGACCGAGGATTTTGAGCGTGATCTGGATGAATGCAGCCAGATTGATGTGAAGGTGTTTCAGCAGCGTTCACGGTGGCAAAAAGGGGCAGAAATGCTTTCTCGCATGCTTTCTCCGCTGCTTTAGCCGTTATAGGGCGGATTTCTCAAGATAAGTTCACTTTTTGTGAATTTATCTTCTTTTTGCTAACTATTTTGCTCAAATTTGATCTTTTATGATATAATGTTTATATAAATTATGTCTTGGCGAAGGAGGGGAGTCTGCGGGAAAACAGGCTCCCTTTTGCTCTCTTTTGGAAGTGTCAACCGGAATTAAGACATACTTGAATACATTTCATATAGCCTTTAGGTGCTTTTATAACGGGGTGCATATAGCGTTGGAACGGTGTAGTTCCTCTGTATGCAGGGTTCCTCTGGGGTACTTAAATGATTTATGAAATGGATTCACATATTGATCAAAACGGGGGGGATACCATGTCCAATGTATCGGTTAAAGAACTAACATCCAAGCCGGACCGCAATGTGAAGAGCTCGGTGTTTTCACTGAAGCTTCTGCAGCGCATTGTGATGATTCTGGTCGGTGCTGCACTGATGGCTGTGTCACTCGAAGTATTTCTCGTGCCGAATGGCGTTATTGATGGGGGAATAACAGGGATCTCGATTATGGTGTCAGAGCTTACACATCTGCCACTCGGAATTTTTCTGACCTTGCTTAACTTGCCTTTCCTGATTTTGGGGTATAAACAAATTGGTAAAACGTTTGCTTTGTCCACACTGCTCGGGATCGTTGTAATGTCCATTGGAACGTCATTGTTACACCACGTTCCTGCATTGACGCCAGGTGAACCACTACTTGGAGCTGTATTTGGCGGATTGATTTTGGGGGTTGGTGTTGGTCTCGTCATTCGTTCCGGCGGTTCACTCGATGGTACGGAGATTGTAGCCATTCTGTTAAGCGAGAAGTCACCATTGTCTGTAGGTCAAATCGTACTATTCATTAACGTATTTATTTTTGCTGGTGCAGGTTTTGTGTTTGGCTGGCCAAACGCCCTGTATTCCATGATTGCCTATTATATTGCAATGAAGATGATTGATATTGTGAATGAAGGATTGGATCAATCCAAATCGGTATGGATTATCAGTGAGAAGTACCGTGATATTGGTTCAGCTTTAACCGACCGTCTTGGTCGTGGCGTCACTTTCCTGGATGGAGAGGGCGGCTTTAGCGGAGACGAGAAGAAAATTATTTTCGTGGTTATTACCCGTTTGGAAGAAGCGAAGCTGAAGTCCATTGTTGAAGATTGGGACCCGCATGCCTTTGTGGCAATAGGTAACATTCACGATGTGAAGGGCGGACGTTTCAAGAAAAAAGGTATTCATTAGCGAATCTCATCGCTCATAAACGAAAAGATAGCCGGTACCCTTGGTTTGAGGGTGACCGGCTATTTTTGTTTTAAATGCTGGATGATCAGTTCAACAGGCTGGGGTTCGACAGCTGCGATCAGATCCCCGGTCTGCATCAGGCGCTCCACGATGTTCATCAAGTGGTAATCCTTGACCGAAACGTTGTTCCGAACCTCATCCCATGTAAGTGGAGTAGACACTGTACCTCCTGGTTTGGCGCGGGGAGTATAGGGAGCTGCGAGCGTTTTGCCACCGTAATGCTGGAGGTAATCAAAATAAATGCGATCCCCCCGGTCTTTTTTAAGACGTTCCAGTGTAAATAAATCTGGATGTTTTTGAGTGACGTATTTGCCTACAAAATAACCGATGTCCCTTAATTCATCGAAGGTTATACCTTGGCGGATCGGAACAATAATCTGTACACCTGTGGCACCGGAGGTTTTCGGTACAGATCTCAGCCCAAGCGAAGTCAGCGTTTCCCCCACGATCAAGGCAGCCTGCATGATGCGAGGTTCTTCTTCCTGCGAAGGGTCGAGATCAATCATCCACTCGCAAGGCAGATGGCTGCCTACGGCATGCAAGGAAGGATGAAACTCAAGAGCGGCCAGATTGCCAAGCCATAACAGATTAGGAAGGTCGTTCATCACCACATATCGTATTCCGTCATGCATCTCGGTTCGTACAAACTCCGGAACGGGCTCCGGGGCATTTTTCTGATAGAAAAACTCGCCGCCTGCACCATGTGGATAACGTATCGTGGTAAGCAGCCGATTGCGGGTGTACGTAAGTAGATAGGGAGCCAGTGCCGCCAACTTTTGCAAATAGATGGCCTTGGTTACACCTGCTTCCGGCCATAACAGCTTGTCCGGATTAGTCACGGTAAGCTCCATTCCATTAATCGTTATGGTTCCCTTTATTGAATGGGCCATGAAGAACACCTCCTCTGGTCTACAAGTATGTTATAAATGGAGAGTCTTTTTACTATATTCAGGCGGATGGAAAAGGTGGTTTATTGTTCTGGGATAAGATGACTGATCTGGCTGATCGGACACTCATCTCGCTTTACCGAAGCAAAAGCCTGGATACTTGGGTGACGTAGCGTGAAATGGTGGGTCAATTCCATGAATTGCACTTTGACGCCGATCCTTGGTTCGACCCATGTCGTCTCCGTGCTTCTCTCAGGAATGTTATGAAAGGGCCTATCCTTTCGGATGAGAGGCTGTACTTCTTCGGTTAGTTTACGCCAGGAGTCCGAGTTCAGTTTACCAGTGCCGACATGACCAATATAGACAAAGTTAGGCCCATCATATACACCGACTGCGATTGCATTGACGATACCACTGCGGTAGGTGACCCCGCCAATCCTCGCATATAGATCGTGGAAAATCTTGACCTTCTGCCAGCGTTGATCCTTACCGTTGATTCCATAGGTACTGGAAAGGTCTTTACATACAATTCCCTCCATCTGGTGCTGTCTCATTACAGTGAGCAGGGCGTCCGGATCTGACGTGTTGGTCACCTCCTGAACATGGGGAGCAGGATTCAGAACTTGATGCAGCAGACGCTGACGATCTGCAAGTGGTTGATCTGTGACCCATACCCCATCGCAGAAAAGAATATCAAATACCATATAAGTCACCGGAATCTGGTTTATAGCTTGGGCAATGCCATCCGGTCTGCTCATGCGATCTCGCCGCAGCACGTGATAGAAGGACGGTTTGCCCGTATCCGGGTCAAGGGCAATAATCTCTCCATCCAAAATATAAGAAGGAACGGAGCACAGATTGCGTGGCTGGACCAGCTCGGGATACTGTGCAGTTCGGTTGTGCAGTCTGCGGTTAATCAACTGAAGTCCCTGTCCGTCCTCGTAAGCAAGCATGCGGACCCCATCCCATTTGATTTGGGCAATCCAGTTTTGCCCGGTAGGGATCACATCTCGGGATATAGGTTCAAAAGGAACCAGCGGATTGAACATGTGCTTAAAACTCCTTTCCTCTTTCAAATCTGTCCGGAGGTTGCTCCCCTATGTTGAGTGGTGCAAGTTTAACCCTTCCGCAGCCGTGCCTTCAGTTTATGTACCACAATAAGCAGCAAAGGAATCCCGATGCCACAGGTCAGGTCCCAATCAATCCAATACGGAATAACAACTTTGAGATAGAAATTTTCGTTGGGAGCCAGAACAATGGACATGGCCAGAATCAGTAGGGCACCCGGCAAAATGAGTGGACGATAGCTGGACAGTTTGAAGAGATGAGTGATTCCAAGTATAAAGCTATAGAAGAACAGAATGCTCTTGAAAAAGACGGCAATAATCCAGACGGTAGCCATAAAGGCCTCAATACGCTGCAAAAAGTTGCCTATATTGATCTTCAGCGACAGATTAAATGCTGCGAACCAATGGTGCTGCGTCATATATGGCCCCATGACCAGCAGACAGATGGTTAGCGTTAGGGTAAGCATCAATCCCCCTATGATGGCTACCAGAAGGATATCCTTTTCCCAATGAGCTTCCTTTTTGGCATAAGGAAAGAGCATAAGAAAGATGCACAATTCACAATAAGGATAGGTAAGCACAGCGACAAAGCCTTTAAATGGATTCAGAAAGCCTTCCGCAAGAACGGGCTTGATGTTGTCCAGATGTGAATGAGGGAACAGACAGACGGTCAGAATGAGCAGAAACAGCACGATCAGGGGAAGAAGTACCTCGGCACTCCTGCCTATGGGTTCCAAACCGGAAAAGAGTCCCCAGACAAGAGTACAAACAAAGAGCAAACTTACAATGAAGAGGGGAGATTCAGGCAGGATCTGGGTCGTCATGAAGTCCCCAATTTCTCTTATGAACGCGGAGGTACCTATTAGAAAATAGAATAAATAAAAACAGCTGATAAAGGCACCGATCCAGGGCCCAAGAGTATGCAGTGCATGTTGAATCAGATTCATTCGGGGCTGCAGTTTGTATACAACGAGCATAATGGACAAAACCCCTGCTCCTCCAGCAACGCCCAATAGTGCGGACAACCATGCATCCTGATGCGCATATGAGGTGATCATCGAGGGGAAGACGATAATCTGTTCACCAATCGTGCATAAGAACATCAGTGAGCCCAGTTGTCTTACAGTTAAACGCCCCTTTTCAATCATGTGGGTTCTCCTTCGCATGTCGATCTAGATATTTGGTTAGGATGCGCCAATTGCACCAATTTTATTAGGAAATGGATAAAGGCATATGTGAACCTAAAAAAGGTAGGCAAAAAAGCCCGGACAACTTCATTTCCCCCTATGGAACGAGAAAAATTTGTGTCCGGGCTAGTCGGAAAACTCAATTCACAACATTACGTCACGGATTTCCCGTGTTAGCTCGATGTGGTTAAGCGAATGCGAATATTCTGTGGGTCTACAGTAAACCAGTCCTTACCTTGCTGTTCGATAGATGCGTTGGATTGACGCAGCTGCTCTACAGCTTGTTCCAATTGTTCTTTTCCGTCATAAATGATGGTGAAGTAGTCAATCCCTGTCGCATTGTCCGGATTCACAGGCGCGCCTGTACCAGCCCAAATGTTCAGCCCGATGTGATGATGATAACCACCTGCGGACACAAACAGGGCGGACATGTTGGCGAAGTTACCAACGATATCGAATCCAAGCACTCCTGTATAGAAACGGCGTGACTCTTCCAGACTGCGTACATGGAAGTGAACATGACCAATGACCGTTCCGGCAGGCAATCCCTGCCAAGGCTCGTTCGCGGCCAGAGCGAACAGGCTGTCTACATCAACGGGATCACTTGACATAATGTAGTTATTATCTGCATCCCGCTTCCAGGTGTCCCGGGCACGGTCTGCGTAGATTTCGATACCGTTCCGATCCGGGTCGGAAATATAGAATGCTTCACTGACCAGATGATCACCCTGACCAATTTCGATACCGGATTCAGCCAGATTACGAAGGGCAAGGCCCAGCGATTTGCGGTCTGGCAGCAGGATAGCGAAGTGATATAGGCCTGAAGTGGAGCGAACAGGCATCGTCACTGCATCGGTTAACTGCTCAAGGCGCAGAAGGGAGTGCTTTCCATCGGCTGTCATTGTAGCGACTTTTTCGCTGCGTTCAAGCAGTTTCAGTCCGACCACCTCGGTATAAAATTGAATGGATCGATCCAAATTGCTGATTCGCAGACTTACTTCACCCAGATGGGTTGTAGCAGGAATTTGATAAGTTGAAGTCATAAGGATTTCCTCCTGTAAACAAGTTTTGAGTTGGATTGTTGCGGTTCTCTCAATGGCAATGGAATAGCGCTATTGTAATGTCATAGCTCATGTAAATATAGGCTCAACTGTACATTTATAAATAAGTTACTTTTCATAAGTTAATATAAAATATAAATCAACTTTCGTCAATTGTAATTTTGACTTTGGTGTGCTCATTCTTGGTGAGTATTGTTGCAATTATGGAATACAAAACAAAAATCCGGCTTCATGGCCGGATCTCCAATGTTGATGTTGATGACAAGCGAATCTCCTCGTTGCTTGCCGTTTACGCCTTGGGCTTAGGCGCAGCCTTCTTTCTTTTCACAGGAGCAGGAGTCTCTGTTTCTCCCCCAGCTGTTGCTTGTACAGAGGTTTTCTTCGGAGCACGTTTCTTGGGTTTGGCTGTGGTGGTTCCGGGATCGCTCGGAATGGGCTTTACAGCTTCAATACTTGCTTGCAGCGCTGCCATGAGATCCATGACATTCGCTTCCGGCTTGGCCGGGGCAATTTTGATTTCTTCACCCGCTACTTTGTGATTGATCAGATCCAGCAGTTTGGCACGGTAGTCGTCTGTATATTTACCAGGTTCAAAAGGAGTAGATAACTGATCGATCAGCAGCTTGGCCATCGTCAATTCCTTCTCGTTTACGTTCAGAACCTCGGGCAGGTTGGGAACCTGAGAGACGGGACGGATCTCGTCCGGATAGAAAATGGTTTCCATGGAGAGGCAATCATCCAGCACGCGGATGGCAGCCAAACTGCTTTTGGAACGAATGGATATTTTGGCGATGCCAATCTTGCCTGTATCCCGCATGGCAGTCATTAATAGCTGGTAGGCGTTTCCTCCCGCTTGATCGGGGGAGAGATAATATGTTTTTTGAAAATAAATGGGATCAATCTCCGTTAAATCCACGAAATCCAGAATGGTAATGGTTTTGCTGCTGGAATCATTTAACGCTTCAAGCTCGTCCTTCTCGAACAAGACGAATTTGCCTTTCTCATACTCATATCCTTTGGTGATCTCTTCCCATTGAACCTCAACTTCGCAAGAAGGACATTTACGTACATAAGCAAGTGGACTGCCGCAGACTTTGTGAATATAACGCATGGAGATGTCTTTGTCTTCGGTAGCCGAAAACATTTTGACAGGAACATGAACCAGACCAAAGCTAATGGCACCTTTCCAGACCGTATGCATGAACGGCTCCTTTCCGAGAACATTTTATGTATAGTATGGGCATTTCACGGGCGGGATAACCCTATTTCCCGGAAGCGGTATGCTTCAGGAAGAGTGGGGGATGATAACAGAAACATCCTTAAGATCTGCGCTGTAAAACGCTGGTTTTAAAAGAGGATGATGTTAGTTATCAACTATCACGTCAGGAGGTACTCCTATGAAGAACAAACGAGACGAAGCTGAAGCTCACGCCCATACATTTTCTCCGTATCCTCGTGCCGAGTCGGAAGGGTCTGAAGGTTTTCATACGCCTGCAACAGCGATTAACTGGGAGGCTATCACCTCAGAAGAGCTGCCGCTTGACAGGGAGTCGTTCATGCTGGACATTGACCGGATGGTGAATGAGGGTCTGGGTGGTGGACAAGTTACGGAAGATAACGGTTATATCGGTGAGAGTACAACAGACAGCATGGTGCGGGAATCGCATGATGATCCGGAAGGGGAATATGAATAATAATGATGGATGTTAAACGGGCGAAAGCTATTTATGATTCAAAAGATACGATTGCAGTTACATTGGAAGGAGATCCGGTCTGGATCGAAAATGTGGATGAAGCCAATGGCATGGCAACAGTGCAGGTGGGCAGCAGACCGGGGAATACCCAGACGGTGCGTGTAGACCGTTTGGAAGAGTAAAAGAGAAAGTACTGGTGAAGGATGTCTAGGAAAGGCCGGTGCCGTCAGGTGCCGGTTTATTTGTCGTTCGTGTGAATGGTGGCCTGCTTCCGTTCTGCTTCTGATCCTTCGATGTTGCGGGGGGAGAATGGGACCGATATAATAAAGTTCAAAGTGAACTCAGGCGGCTTGACCGCCAAAGGTGGGGCGTATATTGAATCAGACGCATGAGCAGTGGGTGTATCACTCCCATGGCATTGCAGATACAGAAGTACTCGCGTCCGCACTCGCTGAACAGGCAACCGCCGGCATGGTGATTACCCTGGACGGTGATCTGGGCGCGGGCAAAACGGCATTTTCGCAAAAGTTTGCCTGGCATTTGGGTGTACGTGATGTGGTTAACAGCCCTACGTTTACACTGATTAAGGAATATGAAGGGCGTCTGCCCTTATATCACATGGATGTCTATCGCATATCACTCGAAGAAGCGGACGAGCTTGGATTGGATGAGTATTTCTATGGAGCCGGAGTCAGTCTGGTGGAATGGTCCAGCATCATTCCCGAATTACTGCCGCAGGAACACTTGCATGTGCAGATTGAGACGACGGGTCCAGAGGATCGAACGATTACGCTGGATGGGTATGGCGAGACTTATGCTGCCATGTGCCGACAGTTCAGACAGAATGGAGTCAAATGATGATGGAAGATTTACAAAAACAGCCGCGCCAGCGGTTTTTGGCGTTGGATACCTCGACTGCGGTGATGGCAGCCTCAGTTATGGAAGGTCACGCCCTTCTGGAAGAACGCAATGAACGGGCAGAACGCAACCATTCGGTACACGTCGTGCCTGTAATGGAGCAGCTGCTGGAAGCCAGCGGCACGAAGCCGGGACAGCTGGACGGCATTGCCGTCGGCATTGGCCCGGGATCGTACACGGGCATCCGCATTGCGGTGACCGCGGCGAAGACGCTTGCCTGGGCGTGGGACATCCCCGTTGTCGGGGTGTCCAGCCTTCAGGTCCTGGCCTGGGGCGGCTGGCACAGCGGCCTCGCCGCCAAGGCCGAAGCTGCGGCAGAGGATGCCGCAGCGGGGGCTGGCGGAACGCCATCCGCGGACCAGAGCGGCACAGGTGCCGCCCCTGTCCACTGGATCGTTCCGCTGGTGGATGCGCGGCGCGGTCAAGCTTATACCGCGCTGTTTGCCTCCGCCGGGAGCGCTGCGCCCCGGCGGCTGGCACCAGATGCCATCCGCCTGGTGGACGGATGGCTGGAAGCCCTCGCCGCCCGCATGGCGGAAGCGGCGCCGGAAGAGCGGCCCGCTGCCGTCTGGATTGTCGGCGAGACGGGCCCGCATGCGGCAGCAGCGGCTGAGCTTCGCTGCCCCGCAGGAACGGCGCTCCAGCTCGTACCCTATGAGCTGGAGGGCCGCTGGGTTGGGCGCTTAGGCGCCGAGGCGCTGCTTGCAGGTCAGCGAGATGATGTGCATGCGCTCGTGCCTAATTACACCCAGCTGGCTGAAGCGGAAGCCAACCTGCTGCGCAAAGGCTAAAGGGGGAGGGGAAGCAGATGGACAACGTGGAGAATGACGAGCAGGAAGCAGCGCTTCAGTTCAGGTTCATGACTCTGGATGATATTCCCGATGTAATGATTATTGAACATGAAGCCTTCACCCTGCCCTGGACGGAAGAAGCATTTCAGAATGAATTGACACACAATCATTTTGCTAAATATATGGTCATGGAATTGGAAGGTACAGCGATCGGTTATGCCGGAATGTGGACAATCATGGATGAAGCCCACATTACCAATATTGCAGTCCGGGAAGCCTATCGTGGGCGAAAGCTCGGCGAGAAGCTGCTGGACGAACTGATGAGAACGGCGGCTTATCTCGGGATGGAACGAATGACGCTGGAAGTCAGGGTTTCGAATTGGATTGCCCAGAGCTTGTATCAGAAAAAAGGGTTTGAATCGGCTGGTCTTCGTAAAGGGTATTACTCCGACAATGGGGAAGATGCGATGATTATGTGGGCGGATTTGCCGCCTGCGAGCCGGGGCGGCGAAGAGGAAGGAAGCGTAACGGATTCATGAAGGATTTCAATGAAAAGATAAGTTCAGCACCATCTTATATATTGGCCGTGGAGACAAGCTGTGATGAAACATCCGTAGCGGTAGTCAAGGATGGACGGGAAGTGCTGTCCAATCTGATCTCCAGTCAGATCGAGACACATAAGGCATTTGGCGGGGTTGTGCCTGAAGTGGCTTCGCGTAAACACGTGGAAGTTATTACATTGATGTTGGAACAGGCTATTGAGCAATCCGGCATCCGTCCGCGTGATCTGAGTGCGATCGCCGTGACGCAAGGACCTGGACTGGTTGGTGCCTTGCTGGTCGGTATCGTGGCCGCGAAAACCATGGCCATGGCACTTGGTAAACCGCTCATTGGCACACATCATATTGCGGGACATATCTATGCCAACAGACTTACCCATGAACTGCAATATCCAGCAATGGCACTGGTGGTTTCAGGTGGTCATACCGAGCTTGTGCATATGGAATCCGAAGGCAAGTTCAAACTGATCGGACGTACGCGTGACGATGCTGTAGGTGAGGCTTATGACAAAGTGGCGCGTGCACTGGGTTGTCCCTATCCGGGAGGACCACATGTGGACCGGATGGCTGCTGAAGCAGAGCAGGCGGTACCTTTGCCGCGCGTCTGGCTTGAAGCAGATTCGTATGATTTCAGCCTGAGCGGTCTGAAGTCTGCTGTACTGAATGTACTGAATCAAGCCAAAATGCGCGGAGAAACGCTTGAACCATCCGCTGTGGCACGGGGCTTCCAGGAAGCTGTTGTTGAAGTTCTGGTAGAAAAAGCGGTAAGAGCTGTCCGTGAATATGGATCACGTCAGTTGTTGTTATGCGGTGGCGTTGCGGCAAACCGGGGATTGCGTTCAGCTTTGCAGGAGCGTTGTGCAAAGGAAGGCCTGGAATTGTTGATCCCTCCAATGGAATATTGCACCGACAATGCAGCGATGATTGGAGCTGCGGCGTATTTGAAATGGCAGCGGGGAGAAATCTCGGAATTCGATGCCAAAGCTGATCCTGGACTTTCACTTGAGGCATGGTCTGTTCAATCGCTATAGAATGATTCATGTATATGAAGACTTGACAGCCTCAAGTGAAGACTGTATATTAATTACAAATTAAAACAGGAATTCAGATTCCTGAACTGAAAACGCAATGAACAGGAACAGTAGGGTAATTCCCGGTCTTAGAGAGCTGCGGGGTGGTGCAACGCAGTCAAAGGAAACCTGAAACTCACCTGGAAGCGGAACGATGGAACACGGTAACTCCCTGGGAGAAGCCGAAGGCCGATGATGGCCCAAAGTACATGGTTACGGGTTGCCTCCGTGAATGGGCCGTTGTTGATGGAATACGGATGAAACATATCGGTAGAAAATCAACAATAACTGAGGGGGCTTTTGTCACTTTGGGCAATGATAACGGTATGGACGCATACAGGATCAGCTCGAAGGAAATGAAAGTCAACAAGAGTGGTACCGCGAAGGTGAACAGCCTGTCGTCTCTTGCAATATTGCAGGAGATGGCAGGCTTTTTTGATTTTCAAAATGGTGATGAAATTCATGGTCACATATCATAAATGTAATGAACGGGAGCAGTAAAACGATAAGGCGCACAGAGAGCTGCGGGGTGGTGCGACGCAGTGGCTGGAATCGTTCGAATCTCGCCCGGGAACGGAGCTGTGGAAACAGGTGAGACCCTGTCTCATTCCTTGTCCTTGTAACCAATGGACATTGTAGTACACAGCAACGGCTAACCTCCGTTATAGGGTGTTTCTCCGGCTGGATCGGTTGTGCGTGCTGCGTGTACGCAGCTGCAATGGATCTGGGCCGGAGACGACGAGGTGGATGGTGCCTGGCGCAAGCCTGGACCATCAAGCAAGAGTGGTACCGCGGAGGGATAATAACCCGCCGTCTCTTAGATGAGATGGCGGGTTATTTGTGTTTGCTGCCGGCAGCAGGGTGGGCAATGGGAATCCATAATCATGGTGAAAAAAAGAAGTACGCCTGGTGTGCAAGTCGACGTGCACGCCGGCATGGAATGCGAAATGAATAAACATAGAAAACGGGAAATGAACGCCTCGTTCCGATCCCCAAAATCCAATATACATTCAAATTTGATGGAGGTTGATGAATATGACAACGAACAATAACAAACGCATGATTGAGATTTTTGATACAACACTGCGCGATGGAGAGCAAGCACCGGGAGCGAGTCTGCAGCCTGAACAAAAAATTGAACTGGCACATCAGTTGGCTTCTCTGGGTATTGACGTCATCGAGCCTGGATTCCCGATCTCAAGTCCAGGTGAGTTCGCGGCGGTTCAGGCGATTTCCAGACAACTGCAAAACGTGGAGATTTGCGGATTCGCGCGTGCGGTCAAAGGGGATATTGATGCAGCCGTTCGAGCAACGGCTGACGCAGCGCGCCGCCGAATTCATCTGTTTATCTCCTCTTCGGACATCCATATTGAGCATCAACTGCGCCGTCCGCGCAGTGAAGTGGTGGCTACTGCCCGGGAGATGGTCTCCTATGCACGTCAGTTCACGGATATTGTGGAGTTCACCGCCATGGATGCGGCTCGTACGAAGATGGACGATCTGATCGAGATGGTTGAAGTGGCCATTGAAGCAGGAGCAAGTATTATCAATTTGCCAGATACGGTCGGGTACGCACTGCCGCATGAATATGGAGAGATGTTCCGTCAGGTACGTGTGGGTGCAAGAGGCGGAGATAAGGTTCGTTACAGCGCACACTGTCATAATGATTTGGGGCTTGCGGTTGCCAACAGTCTGGCTGCGATTGCCAACGGTGCTTCTCAGATTGAAGTAACCATCAACGGTGTGGGAGAACGGACGGGCAACTGTGCACTGGAGGAACTGATTATGGCTCTGGAGACGCGTGGAGACGCCATTGGTGCAACGACGAATATCAAACTGAACCAGATGTATGAGACTTCCCGTCAGATTAGCCGTGCGATGCATTTCCCGATTGCCTACAACAAACCGGTGGTAGGACGCAATGCCTTCCAGCATGAGTCTGGTATTCACCAGGATGGTTTGCTCAAGAATCGGAGTACGTATGAGATTATGGACCCGGAAGCGCTGGGTATTCCACGCAGCATGATTATTCTGGGCAAACATTCCGGGCGTCACGCTTTGAAAGATCGGGTTCGCAAATATGGCTTTGAACCGGATGAGCAGCAAATGGAACAACTGTATGAGATTTTTAAAGAAACCGCAGATCAACAGAAAGTGGTTAGTGATGACCAGTTATTGCAGATGGTAAGCCAGACCATGAATATTCCTGCGCAGGATTATGAACTGGTTGAACTGCAGGTTACGGCAGGCAGCATGACGGATCGAATGGCAGCAGTTCGTATTCGCACGAGCGCAGGGGAGCAATCCTATTCTGCGGTTGGCGGTGGTCCGGTAGATGCGACTATTCGTGCGATTGGTCAGAGTATTTCGGACGATATTACATTTGTCGATATGGAGATGCATGCACTGAGCGGAGGAGAGGCTGCGAGCGCGGAAGCTGCAGTTACCGTGGAGCGTGCAGGACGTGAATTCAGAGGAACCGCCACGCACAATGATATTGTCATGGCAGCGGGTCTGGCGTATGTTGCAGCTTGCAATGCGGCCGGACTGAAGGCGGAGTCTTCCGAAAGTGATGAGCCTGTGCACGCGTAAATAGCAATGCCTTTCAGCGCATCACATGATTTTATGCTTACAAAAAAGAGCAAAGCAGGCCTTGACACTATAGAGGTCTGCTTTTGTCCTTTTATAGGACAAAAAATTGAAAGAACGAATCCGTTTGTCAAGGTGTGATTATAGTTATCCACATATCCAGTGTAAATTGTGGGTAACTATCTCAAAGTCAAACCAGTAATGTTTTCGAAAATAAAAGGCTTTAGGGGATAGGATAGTCGGGTTGTATTCACAAAGTTGTGGATAACGTGGATAACTCGGTGGATAAATATGGTTTTTATGTGTGAAAAGCTATTCTACCGCCGTATAATTAAGTTGAATTGAATGCTTGCTATATTGTTTTCTTGTGGATAAATGAGAGGCTGTACAACGCAAAAATATTTTACTTGATTCGAGTGGATTTGACAAATGAGGAATCATTCTACTCAAATCTGTCTTACTTTATGCTCAACAAAAAAAGCTGCTCCCGTTAAAGGAATCAGCTTTTGATATATAAAGTCCATTCTATTTTGCTATTTGTTTCTTATTCCAAAGCTAATTCTTCCCACTCTTCATAAGCCTTGGCAAGTTGAAGCTTGTGATCCTCGGCTTTCTCCTGGAGTTCTTGCAGCTTCATGTAGTCCTGATATATTTCAGGCAGAGCCATCTGAGCCTCAAGCTCCGTAATCTCCGTTTCCAGCTTCGCAATCTGTTGTTCCAGAGCCTCCTGCTTGCGCTGGCGGTTTCGTTCTTCGCGCTTGGCCTGCTTGTCCGCTTCGAATGAGGCGGCACCGGATTTTTCAGTTGCGGATAGGCCTGGATCAGATTTGGCCGAGTTTTTGGAAGAGGCCTGACGTGCTTCCGCAGCTTCGCGCGCAATATCTTCAAGCTCCTGTTTCTTCTCCACATAATCATCATAATTGCCGAGGTAGTGCTCTGTCCCGCCGGGGTGCAGTTCAACAATGCGCTCAGCCATTTTATTGAGGAAATACCGGTCATGGGAGATGAACAGCAATGTGCCTTCATAGTCCATCAGCGCTGCTTCAAGCACTTCTTTGGCGAACAGGTCGAGATGGTTCGTAGGCTCATCCAGGATGAGCATGTTGGCTTCCTTGAGCATGAGCTTGGAGAGGGAGACACGTGCTTTTTCTCCACCGCTGAGCGATGAGATCTTTTTGAGTACATCATCTCCACTGAACAGGAAGTTGCCGAGCACCGTACGAATCCGTGCTTCCTCCATGCCTGGATAGGCACTCCACAGCTCTTCCAATACGGTATTGGAAGGATTAAGTCCCGTCTGCTCCTGATCATAATAGCCAATCTGCACCTTGGTACCCCATTGGATCTCACCGCTTACAGGACGCAAACTTCCAATGAGGCATTTCAGCAGGGTTGATTTACCAATACCGTTTGGACCAATCAAAGCAACCGTTTCCCCGCGTCTTAGATCAAAAGATACATTGCGGAACAACGGCGAAGCCTCATCGTAGGCAACGGAAAGCTGATCCACACGGAGCACTTCCTTGCCGGACATGACAGCCGTTTCAAAAGAGAAATGAGCTTTCTTCAGATCTCCCATCGGTTTGTCGAGTCGATCCATCTTATCGAGTGCCTTGCGGCGGCTTTGTGCCCGTTTGGTTGTTGAAGCACGCACGATATTCTTCTGAACAAAGTCCTCCATCTTGGAGATTTCATCCTGTTGTTTCTCGTATTGCTTCATCTGGCTTTCGTACTCGGCAGCTTTCAGTTCCATGTACCGGCTGTAATTGCCCGTATATTTTTTGGAGCGGTGCCGTTCGATCTCCACGATGGTCGTTACAAGCCGGTCAAGGAAATACCGGTCATGGGATACAACCAGCAGGGCGCCGGAATAACCTCTGAGGTAATCTTCAAGCCACGTGAGGGTTGCGATGTCGAGATAGTTGGTAGGCTCGTCCAGCATGAGCAAGTCAGGGGCCTGAAGCAAAATGCGAGCAAGTGCAAGACGTGTCTTTTGCCCACCGCTCAGTGTGGCAATCTGGGTATCTGGAGAGAATTCACCAAAGCCCATCCCGTGCAGTACACTGCGAATGCGGGTCTCCATCTCATAACCGCCATGATCCTTGAACCAGTCCGAGCGTTTGGCATAACGTTCAAGCAGATCGGCATACTTTTTTTCATCTTCCATCTGCGCGGGATCGGCAATATCCTGTTCCATCTGACGCAAATCCGCTTCAGCCTGGGTCAGATGGGCGAATACGTTCATCATTTCTTCCCATATGGAGCGATCGGATTGCAGTCCGCTGTTCTGGGCGAGGTAACCAAGCGTTGTTTCCTTGGATTTGAAAATCTGCCCACCATCGAAGGATATCTCCCCAGCTACGATTTTGAGCAAAGTGGATTTTCCTGCGCCGTTAACACCAACGAGGCCGATGCGCTCGCGTTCTAATATTTGTAAGTTCACGCCGTCCAGGATTGGATCGACACCAAAACGTTTGATAATTCCGGATACTTGCAGCAGCATAAAATTAAGTTCCTCCATAGGTCCAGTTCTTGAATTGACAACTACATCCCAGTTTACATGAAATACAGAGCAAATGCACCGATTAGGAGTGCCTGGGGCGTGTAGTCTTTTTGGTCAATCAATGATAAACTGAAAGAAGGCATGTTAATACATGAGGATTTTGCAGAAAATGAATCATTTTAACGATTCCAACACGATGACAACTGGTGCATAACATATAAATGGTTTTAAGTGAGAGCTAGTTTACCTTCCCGATCAACAGGAGGTTATTCAAGGACATGCAGGATCATACGGAACAGAAAAGCCGCCTTCGTTCCAAGCTGAGACAGAGCCGGGATCTGATGGATGAAAGTATGCGTCAGCAGGTGATGACTGAGATTAATGATGTGACGAAGCGGGAGCTGGAGCGCCTTAGACGGGACAAATGGAAGCTGGGGAACAAGCGGCTTATGATTTTTAGCTATTTGTCTTATAGAAGCGAAGCATCTACGGCCTTTTTATTTGAAGAAGGCTGGAAGCATGGAGATAGGATGTTCGCACCGAAAGTGCTGGCGAATCCGGCTCGCATGGAATTGCGGCGTGTCATGGGTGAACAGGATATTCAGCCGGGAATATGGGGGATACCTGAACCAAAGGATTCCTGTGAAGTGCTGCAACCTGATAGCTGGCCGGATATCGATCTTGTCATCGTACCGGGGCTGGGCTATGACCTTCACGGAGGGCGCATTGGTTATGGCGGCGGTTATTATGATCGTTTTGCCGAGACACTTGCAGCGAAATTTGCGATGACGGACAAAAGACCACGGATGGCTGCATTGGTATTGCCGGGCCAGCTTCAAGATGAAATTCCGATGGACCCGCTTGATCTGCGGATGGATCTGTTGATAACAACCGAAGGTATATTACATATCGAATAAAGGGTTGTGATGTGATTGAATTCAGAAACGAATAACGACCAGGCTTCCGGCAGTAAACTGACTCATTTTAATGAACAGGGACGAGCCCGGATGGTTGATATTTCGGGTAAGGAAAGTACCGTGCGTACAGCTGTGGCGGTATCCAAAGTGACGATGAATCCGGCTACGCTTGAAGCCATTCGGGAGGGCCGCATCGGCAAAGGTGACGTTCTGGCTGTGGCCCAAATTGCGGGCATTCAGGGCGCCAAGAAAACGTCGGACTGGATTCCGATGTGCCATCCATTGGCATTGACGGGTGTGGATATTCGTTTTCATGACAACGGTGTCGATGAATTGCAGATTGAAGTTACGGTCAAAACCGAAGGAAAGACAGGTGTCGAGATGGAGGCGCTCACGGCGGCGTCGGCTGCGGCACTGACGATCTATGACATGTGTAAAGCCATGCAAAAAGATATGATTATCGGTCCAACCATGCTGAATTCCAAGAGTGGTGGCAAAAACGGCGATTTCAGCCGATAAGGGACATTTATTTTCATAGAGGAGAAGGGTGATCTTTATGGTGTGGAGAACAGCAATCCTGACAGCCAGCGACAAAGGGGCCCGCGGGGAACGTGAGGATACGAGTGCCCAAGTGATCCGGGAACTTGTGGAAGAAGAACTGGGTGGGGAAATCGTGGAGTACCGCATCGTTCCGGATGAACCCGATGAGATTATCGCGGCTTTGATTGAGATGACAGATTATTTTCACGCTGATTTGGTATTGACCACAGGGGGGACGGAGCTTGCGATTCGTGATATTACTCCGGAAGCGACCCGGCGGGTTATTGAACGGGAAGTTCCAGGCATGGCTGAAGCCATGAGATACAGTGTCATGGGCAAGAATCGTTCTGCCATGCTGTTCCGTGGCGTATGCGGCATTCGCGGACGTACATTGATTGTTAACCTGCCTGGTACCCCGAAGGGTGTGCATGAGCATTTGGCGGCTATTATGGACCAGCTTCCGGAAGCGCTGCTGATGGTTACGGGTCAGTTCAAGCAATAAGTGTAAACACATAGTAGCAGGTGTGAAATCAAGCGGGAAAAATGATTTGGATGTCGAGGTCTCTTTTGTGAATAATGTGGGTTATGTAAGTGGTTACATCTATGGTATGATTGACATAATTCAAAATGAAGCAAAGACATCCATGAGCTTATGGCCTAGCGTGTGCATCTTTGAAGCTTGAAACGAGGAGGAATAATATCAATGTTTAGTTCCATTGGACCAACAGGTTTTATTTTGCTGGCCGTTATCGCGTTGCTTTTGTTTGGACCGAACAAGCTTCCGGAATTGGGGCGGGCAGTCGGACGCACTTTCCGTGAATTCAAAGAAGGCGCACGTGAGATTATTTCGGATGATGATTCATCCAGTCGCAAGGAGCAGGAAAAGGCGAAGCCGGTGGCATCTGAGACTGCATCTGCAGACAAGCCTGAGGATAAACGCCTGCCGGAATAACTTTGACGGCAATGAAAGAGAAATCCCTTCCTGCCGGAAGGGTTTTGTATTTTAAGCTGGCAACAATGGGGGGCAGGCATGACGCAGCAGAAGGAAGAAATGACGCTTACAGAACATTTGAGTGAGCTGCGCAAGCGGTTGATTTATGTGTTGAGCATTTTTATTTTGGGGCTGGTGGCAGGCTTTCTGGTGGCGGACCCGGTGTATCAATATCTGACGAAGGCAGAGACTGCTCAGGGGTTTGTGCTGCATGCATTCTCGTTCTGGGACGGGATTGGCATCTACATGAAGATTGCCGGTCTGTTCTCACTGGTCATTACGCTGCCGTTTACGGTGTTTCAGCTCTGGAAGTTTGTCAGTCCAGGTCTCCGGCCGCGTGAGCGGAAAGCCACGCTGAGGTATGTACCTTATGTATTTCTGTTATTTCTGATCGGGTTAGCTTTTTCGTATTATGTTGTTTTCCCGATGGCACTTTCTTTTACTTCATCGATTACGGAAAAAATGGGGCTGGTCGAGACATACGGAATGAAGCAGTATTTCAGTTTTTTGTTTGGCATTGTACTGCCGGTATCCCTGTTGTTCGAACTTCCGTTAATCATTATGTTCCTGACAGGACTGCGGATATTGAATCCCATCCGGCTTCGCAAAATGCGCAGAGTCGCTTATTTTGTACTGATCTTCATTGCGGTTGTGGTCACACCGCCTGACTTTATTTCCGATTTTCTCGTGATGATTCCCTTGCTCCTGTTATATGAGATCAGTGTGTTTCTGTCTGGCTTTGTGTATCGCAAACAGCTTGCAGCTGATGCAGAGGCCGAATCCCGTTACATCCGTGCCGATGATAAGCAGAGCGCAGTATAACAAGAGAGATTCCATACGATTTTTGTACTGTGATAATCTTGTATGGTCCCGGCCCCCGGGATAAGGAGACCAGTTCTTACCCGGGATATAAGGGGCGACAAACTTTTACGGTTTATATATTCTGATGGACGGGACAAGCAGGCATATTATGTTCAACAATGGATACAATGGAAAAGGGCTGCCTGAGAACGATGCAGGAGGACTTACGGATTCTGTGGAATAAGTTAATAAGGTATTATGGCATTTACGCAGGCAAATCGGGAGTTTTTTGGCTGGGTTGGTGTAAATACAACGTAAAATCTCGCAGGAATTCATGAAAAGGACTTGAAATCATGCTTCAAGTTGAAGTATCATAAAGTTGGTTGTTAGCACTGAACACTGTCGAGTGCTAATACATATGGCTACAACCTACAATGTAACGTTATATAATTTCAAAAGGAGGCTATTTTTCATGATCAGACCTTTAGGTGAACGCGTATTGGTAGAACCACTGGAGCAAGAGCAAACAACTTCTTTCGGGATCGTACTGCCGGACTCCGCTAAAGAAAAACCGCAAGAGGGTAAAATTATTGCTGTTGGCGCTGGAGTATTGAAAGACGGAGTACGTGTAGCTCTGGAAGTGAAAGAAGGAGATCGCGTTATTTTCTCCAAATATGCCGGTACAGAAATCAAATTCGAAGGTAAAGAATATTTGATTATGAAAGAAAGCGATATTCACGCGATTCTCGACTAATTCAAATTTAATCGGTTAACCGAACCATATAGCAACACCATTTTACACAATATACTAGGGAGGTTTTCTTACCATGGCTAAAGACATTAAATTCAGTGAAGACGCTCGTCGCTCCATGCTTCGTGGTGTGGATGCATTGGCTAATGCAGTAAAAGTAACACTCGGTCCTAAAGGCCGTAACGTGGTTCTGGAGAAAAAATTCGGAAGCCCGCTCATCACGAATGACGGTGTAACGATTGCTAAAGAAATCGAACTGGAAGATGCATTTGAGAACATGGGTGCACAACTGGTTAAAGAAGTAGCAACCAAAACAAATGATGTTGCCGGTGACGGTACAACAACTGCAACTGTATTGGCTCAAGCGCTGATTACAGAAGGTTTGAAAAACGTAACTGCAGGCGCTAGCCCAATCGGTATCCGTAAAGGGATCGACAAAGCGGTTAAAGCTGCTGTGGCTGAACTGCAATCCATCTCCAAACCAGTTGAAACCAAACAATCCATCGCACAAGTTGCAGCAATCTCTGCAGCTGACGAAGAAGTAGGCGAACTGATCGCTGAAGCTATGGAAAAAGTGGGTAAAGACGGTGTTATCACTGTTGAAGAATCCCGTGGATTCGCTACAGAGCTGGAAGTGGTTGAAGGTATGCAATTCGACCGCGGTTACATCTCTCCATACATGATCACGGATACGGACAAAATGGAAGCTGTTCTGGACAACCCGTACATCCTGATCACAGACAAAAAAATCTCCAACACGCAAGAAATCTTGCCATTGCTTGAAAAAATCGTTCAACAAGGCAAACCGCTTGTATTGATCGCTGAGGATATCGAAGGCGAAGCACTGGCGATGCTGGTTGTGAACAAATTGCGTGGTACATTCAACGCTGTAGCTGTTAAAGCTCCAGGCTTTGGTGACCGTCGTAAAGCAATGCTGCAAGATATCGCTGCCCTCACTGGTGGCCAATTGATCACGGAAGAACTGGGTCTGGACCTGAAATCCGCTGTTGTGGAACAACTGGGTACAGCTCGTCAAATCCGTGTAACTAAAGAAAACACAATCATCGTTGACGGTGCTGGTAACAAATCCGATATCGATGCACGTGTAAGCCAAATCCGTACACAACTGGAAGAAACAACTTCCGAGTTCGACAAAGAGAAACTGCAAGAGCGTCTGGCTAAATTGTCCGGTGGCGTAGCAGTAATCAAAGTCGGTGCGGCTACTGAAACAGAATTGAAAGAACGCAAACTGCGCATCGAAGATGCCCTGAACGCAACTCGCGCTGCGGTTGAAGAAGGTATCGTATCCGGTGGTGGTACAGCGCTTATGAACGTATACAACGCGGTTGCAGGTGTAGCCCTGTCCGGTGACGAGCAAACGGGCGTAAACATCGTCCTGCGTGCTTTGGAAGCACCAATCCGCACAATCGCAGCTAACGCTGGCGAAGAAGGTTCCGTAATCGTGGAACGTCTGAAAAAAGAACAAACTGGCGTAGGCTTCAACGCTGCGACTGGCGAGTGGGTTAACATGATCGAAGCGGGTATCGTTGACCCTGCGAAAGTAACACGTTATGCATTGCAAAACGCTGCTTCCGTAGCAGCAATGTTCCTGACTACTGAAGCGGTTATCGCTGACAAACCAGAACCTGCAGGCGCTGCTGGCGTTCCTGACATGGGCGGTATGGGTGGAATGGGCGGCATGATGTAATAAAGGTGTAAAAACCTTTTAATGCCGATAGATGAAAGGCTCCCGGGAGGGAGCCTTTTTTCTTTAAATTAGGTAGGGTGCTTTGAATTTATGTTTTAATTGAGGAGGAAATGAATTGAGAAAGAGTACAAAGTGGACATTGTGGATTCTCGGCTTGATGCTCGGTGCAATATTTATCAATTTTTACATGAATCTATATAGTTTCGCTTATGCTTTGATTACCGTGCTTTTACTTGTATTTATGGGGTGGGGATTCTTAGCCAAGTTAAAGAACGACGTTCGTCAGCATGAAGATCATCATAGAAGAGAGCATCAATCTGCGATCGATGACATTGATCGATATACGAGGTAGTAATCAATGAGCATACCATACATAGCTTTGTTGTTAACAGGAAGGTTAATATCTTTTATTAGGCCGTTACATATCACACGTTAAGTCGTTCCTCAATGAAACGACTTGTTTGCACATTCGGAACTCATTGAACTGCGATTATTCCAAATGTAGAAATATTGTCTTGGATGCTGAAGCGATATTCAAATCCATTTCGAACCGTCGCTTCATCAAAATCACTCTGACTTACATCGCGATCCAATATGCCAATATCCTGAATCACGTCTTGCGCATCATTATACGTGTACTCGTTATTGGTTGTCAGAATAAGTGTAGCGATAGCGGTCAAAAAGATTCCACCCGTTGGTTCGCTGACATTACCAGTCCCGTACAACCTGACTTCTTGTACTTTTTGATCTGAATTTAAGTTACCAACCAATCGTAATTCATCACTGAATACATACTCGAAAGCGCCAGTACCCTGCTCCGAAGAGTCTTTCATATTCAAGCGGGTAATACTCAAACCATTCAGTCGGTATTTGCCCACGGCGCCATTAAACTTGTTTTTGAATTCCTCCGTTGTCATATGGAAGCCAGAGGCATTCGTTTGAGTTAGAGGTGTGTGATCTTCCTCTGTTGTAGCAGCGCCAGATTCGTGTTTCTCCGTCTGATCTGTCCTAGATGATTGCGGAGAATTTGAAGGTAAAGCTAGCATGCCATACATTCCTATCGAAGTACTTGCAAGACATGCCGCCGTTAGCATAACATGCCTTATCGGTATCCGGTTATGTTTCCTCAAGGATAAGACCATCAAAACAATAAATACGAAGAAAGCCATAAAGCCTAGGACGAATAGTATTGTAAACAGATATTGCAAATTCTCACCTCGTAATGCATCGTTATTTCGTACTCTCATTATAATGTTCCTTTTGGAAACTTTAAACCGGCACTCGTCTCTTTAAAAAAAAGCGCTGCTGGCATACGGCCAGCTAATCGGTACCCGTACACTGGACTTAGTGTATGGGTGCTTTTTATATACTGGAATGAACAGTGGAGCGAGTAGACTAAAGAGATGACCCCTGTGCAGTGTGTGCAGTACAGGAATCATCTCTTAAGTCTGGTCTAATCCTCGATTTTAAGAGGTGTTCGGTTCATTAGCCCTCAATCGCTATTTAGTCAGCCATAATCCAGACGATTTCGGCAATGCGCACGAAGAATTTTTTGTTTCTTTCCTCCAGTACGACATGGTCATGTTTAACAGCTACCACACATCCATCCAGTCTACCGCGAGTCGTTTCCAGGATGACCACTTTGCCAACCAGGGACATCAGACTTTCGACTACGCAATGATCTACAGGATGCACGACAATGTTATGGGGCATGTGGGGCATATAATGTGAGTTAGCCATAGGGTGCATCATTGGATAATTATTCAAGAAAAAACCTCCCAAATCATTTATACGGTATCCTATGCGATCGCCTAACCGAACGACTGGGCGTTTGACCTAAAATACATTCTTTGGGAAAATTCGAATGAGGTAGTATGTTTGTCAGCCACTCGCAGAGAGTCAAGTTTACAGTGAAATGAATGAAGCACTGCCGGCGTTTTAACCAGCAGTGCTTTTTTTTTCTTATCATCGCTTGGACTTAATCCAGCAAGGAAAGTGTGACTCGAATCGAGTTATCTATAAATGAACGATTGGGACGGGATTTCATGAAAACGGTCAGTCCAATTAACGATACAATGAGTGCTTGCGCGACAGCCTTGGCGTCCATGGAAGGGTTAAGTTCACCTGACCGCATTCCTCGTTCAATATTTTCTTGAAAGATGATCGACAGGTACATCTGATGTTCCCGGGTGAGAATTTCAAATTTCTCATCATGGGGTGCAAGCTCAACCATCGTATTGATGCAAAAGCATCCACGACTGAGTCGATCCGCGTTGTATTCTTCGTCCGCGATTTCTGCAAAAAAAGTACGAAAAGCCTCTTTTACGGATGCAATACCCGCCAGTCTGGTCCGCATCTCTGCGGCACGGGCCATCGTGTATTTTCGTAGCGACGTTTCGAACAGTTCTTTTTTATCTCCAAAAGTGGAGTAAATACTGGGCCTTTGGATACCCATCCTCGAAGTCAAATCACTTAATGAAGTGGCCTCATAACCTTTTTCCCAAAAAAGCTGCATCGCTGCATCCAGTACTTTCACTTCGTCAAATTCGCGAGTTCTCGCCATAATAAATACTCCTTGTTACTTATATTTTCTCAAGTATAGATATTTCGCATTGGATCATGTAGATCGTGTTTTGCTATTTATATTTCTTACTCATCAGTATGATATATATTATAAAACTCTCAATAATTTGTCAAACGAATGTCTTTTTTGATGATGTAACAAGAAATAAGATACATATTTAATCAAAATAAATAGATTGACAATAAGAGAAACACTGAGATATATTAACTACCTGAATAACATACCGATCGGTAATTTATTTTGATGCTAGCATCCCAATTTTGAATAAGGAGAAATCAGTTATGGAAATAGGAATTACTTCGTTTGTGGAAACCACACCCGATCTTCAGACAGGTGAGGTGATAAGTCACGCGCAGCGATTACGTGAAGTGGTGGAAGAAATTGTACTAGCCGATCAGGTGGGGTTGGATGTATTTGGCGTAGGAGAACATCATCGTAAAGATTATGCGGCTTCTTCCCCTGCCATGGTGCTGTCCGCAGCTGCATCCCTGACCAAGCGTATTCGGCTGACGAGTGCAGTGACGGTACTTTCCTCCGCTGATCCAGTACGTGTGTTTCAGGATTTTGCCACACTGGATGGCATTTCGAATGGACGTGCGGAGATTATGGCAGGGCGGGGCTCCTTTACCGAGTCATTCCCTTTGTTTGGATATGAACTAGGGGAGTATGATGAGTTGTTCGATGAACATCTGGAACTGCTGCTTAACCTGCAAAAGTCCGAAATAGTCAACTGGCGAGGCGGGCACAGACCAGCAATACATAATCTGGGCGTATATCCACGGCCTGTGCAGAGCCCTTTGCCTATATGGATTGGCAGCGGGGGTAATCAGGAATCGGTGGTTCGTGCAGGATTGCTGGGACTACCGTTGACGTTGGCTATTATTGGCGGGAGCCCGGAACGTAATTTTGGACCCCTTGTGCAGTTGTACAAACAGGCAGCGGCACATGCCGGACATGACGCCTCGAAGCTTACCGTAGGGTCGCATTCGCTCGGATTTGTGGCTGAAGATACAGAGCTGGCGGCTGATCTGTTCTTTCCTTCTACCCAGGCGGGCATGAACAAAATCGGCAAGGAACGCGGATGGGGGCATTACAGTCGTGCCAGCTTTGATGCTGCACGTAGTTATGACGGTGCTCTGTATGTAGGTGATCCGGAGACGGTTGCCCGGAAGATTGTTCACCTACGCAAGAATGTGGGCATTACACGTTTCATGATGTACGTTCCCATCGCAACGATGCCACATGATCAGGTGATGAGAGCGATCGAATTGCTCGGAACAGAGGTAGCACCACGGGTGCGGGCAGAATTGGCCGAGTGGGAAGTTGAGAATGACAAAAATCATAGAGATCATACATTGAAGGAGGAATTGTAAATGAGTTATGTAGATCGGGTGGTACCTGAATTAAGAGATACATTAACCCAGTTTCCGGGCTTTAATTTGAAGGGGGGATTGCAGGTTAGCCGGGCGATGCTCGTAAACCCGCCGATTGAGAAGTCGGACGACGTACGCACCACAAAGCGAATTATTGCTGGGGCAGCAGGAGACATGTTAGTCAAAATATATGAACCGTCTGAGCGTACTGGAGATAAGCTGCCAGCGATGCTGTGGATTCATGGAGGAGGTTATGTGCTGGGACATCCGGATATGGATGATGCGTTATGTGAACGTTTTGTACAAGCGGCTCATTGCGTAGTCGTATCGGTTGATTACCGCCTGGCCCCTGAGCATCCTTATCCTGCTGGTCTTCATGACTGCTATGCAGGTCTGGTATGGATGACGGACGAAACAGAGTCGCTCGGCATTGATCTCAGCAGGGTCGCAATTGCAGGAGCAAGCGGAGGGGGAGGGCTGACTGCAGCGCTTGCTCAAATGGTCCGTGATAAAGGTGGACCGAGCCTGATCTTCCAAATGCCGTTGTACCCCATGCTGGACGATCGGAATATTTCGGCTTCGAGCCATGAAATTACGGACCGAAATGCCACATGGAACCGGACTAATAACCTGGAGGCATGGAGTATGTACCTTGGAGGAGAGAGGGAGGGATTGGGGGAAAACGAAGAATACCACAAGCCTTCTTACGCTGTACCAGCTAGAACTGAAAATCTGGCAGGGTTACCTCCGATGTATACATGTGTTGGCCAACTTGATCTATTTCGAGATGAGACAATCGAATATGTGACACGCCTTGCGGCAGCGGGAGTGGATGTCGAAATGCACCTTTATCCCGGTGCTTATCATTGCTTCGAAGTGTTTGTGCCTGATGCGGAAGTTAGCCAGCGGGCTAGCCAGGATTATATCCGGGCCATGGCTAGAGCGCTTAATCCTTCATGGGAGCAATGAATATCTCCAACAACATTGCCCATAAAAATTGATGTTCTTTTCATCTCCATTTCAGATTCCATTAAGGTAGCAGAGGTAAGATAAGTCTTGTAAACCCCTTCTCGTGTTAAATAGATGTGTGACTAGCCCCGTCGGATCGTCCGGCGGGGCACTTTTTTTCTACATTTCATCGGTTGATGGTATGATAGAAGAATACATAAATGCTAGTAACGGAGGGATGGTTCGTGGACCCCAGCCTACATCCGCTGTTCAGACCCATTCAGATGAATGGGACGGATAGGAATACGTATTATATTGAGCAAATACCATCTGTTTCCCTGATGGCTCATGTAGCCTGTTATTGGGAATCGGGTTCTATTCCGCATGAGGGAGAGCGAGATCAGGAACCTATATCAGTGCCCGCTCGGGTATTACCGGATGGCTGCACGGACATGCTGATTACATACGACTCGGTCCGTTCGGCTCATTCCTATGCGTACTGTGGGAATTATTCGCATCCGTTCGCTGTGCCCGAGGCATCCGATGTAAGTCCTTCCGCAGATTACACATTTGGCGTACGTTTTTTTCCGGGTGGGGCGTACGTCTTTCACGGTTTGCCATTGGAAGGATTTACGGACATGCGAATTCCGCTTGAGGAATGTTGGTCGCTCAGATTGAATGAGCTTCAGGAACGGATAGCTGGAACAAAAACCTTTGAAGAACGGGTGCAGGTAATGAATGCCTATCTGATTCCATTATCCGTGCAGACCAGTACATATGAGAATGATCTGATGAAAAACGCACTGCATCGCATCTTTATCGATGGGGGACGCATGAGCGTCAGCGAGCTGGCAATGCGAGAAGTTGTCAGCGAACGCCAGCTGCATCGGAAGTTTGCAGAATGGATCGGAATCAGTCCGAAGCGATTCAGTGAGGTGGTTCGTTTTCACCGTGTCCTAGGCAGTATTCATCAGGGGCATACGGCGGATGGGGTAGCACTGGCCGTGAATCATGGTTTTTTTGACCAAGCCCACTTGATTCGTCAATTCCGCAAGTTTTATGGAGAAACTCCGCTGACCGCTGCCAAAGAACATCAACAAAGGTTGTCCGATTTGTACAATAACTCGATTGCCTCTTCCGATATACTGAAATCGTGAGAATAATAGTAAAGGAGATATCATATATGAATGGAACATTGCAAATGCGGGATCATCTGCTCCATGAATTGGAGACGGGAGTACGTACGGGGGCGAGCCTGATCCGCCTGATCCGTCCAGAGGACTGGGCATACCGCCCGCAGGACAATATGCGTTCACTGGTGGAACTGGTCCATCATTTTATTCAGATCACGGCATCGGACCTCGCCATTATGCAGGAGAAGAGCGAAGCGGAGGTGGGTGTGGTAGAGAATAGCCTGTCAGGGATCGAGGATATTGAAAAACTAGAGGCAACACTTTGGAGCAATTTAGAAGCCTACAAAGCTTATATTGTATCCCTGAGCGAAGAAGATCTGTTGAACCGCTCAACCAAAGCTTTCTATATGGAGCATGGTCATCTGCAGGCTCAATGGCAGATTGAAACGTTAACACATGTGTTCCATCACCGTTCACAGTTGTATAATTACCTCAAACAGCAGGGGCATGAGTTAAACTTTTTCATGTTGTATGCTTAATAATCTTAAAATATAAGTTTCATGTAAGAGCTTCGCCGGATGATCTGGCGGGGCTTTTTGATTACTTTAGTCTAGCATCTCTATCAAAATGGACGTTATCACACGGTCATTTTACCGTTACATTAATAGATTCCAAGCATAGAATACCGTATCAAAGCAAAAGGAGGTGATTTCCATGGCCATCCTTTTACCACAACAGTTTTATGCCTTAGCGGCTAGTGTGGGTAAATCGTATTATGAAAACCTTGCTGGAGGCACGAATGCCAGCATCACAGTGAACAATTTTGGTCCTTTTCCGGTAGACCTGGTTGTGACTCGTGTTAACGCTCCAGTGATCACGTATTTGATCCCTGCTGGCAACAGCCTTACGTTGTCTGTTGATTTGCTGCTCGTAGCTGCTCTGCTGACTACTCCCGCAGGTGCTTCAACAGGCACGATTCAAATCGCAACAGCTGATTTCTAATGAATGTCGCGTGCTTTGTGAGCCTTTGCCGGACATGTTGTCGGCAGAGGTTTTTTTCTTTTTTTATGGATGCATCATATCGATTCAATCAAGAAGCAGCCTCAGAAATTGATGTACGACCCCAGTGATATAATAGGTTTAGATCATATTTTTGTTTACATAGGCTACCATTCGAGTAATTTATATTAAGAACAACACGTAGACTGATGTTGTGAAACAGGAGGGTATTGGACGATGAACAGAACAACGTTTCTTGAAACCGAGCGGCTTGTATTCTCGACATGGAATGAAGAAGACCGTGCTCTGGCGTCAGCTCTATGGGGAGATCATGAGGTATCGAAGTGGATTAGTAGCAAAGGATTTCTGAGCGAGGATGAAGTGGAAGCTCGGTTGACCCAGGAAATAAAAAGGCAGGAGGAAGCGGGGGTGCAATATTGGCCACTCTTGGAGAAAGAATCGGAAATGTTTGTTGGTTGCTGCGGCTTGCGCCCGTATTCTTCGGAAGAAGATATATATGAACTGGGATTTCATCTTACCCGGGATCACTGGGGCAAGGGCTACGCCATGGAGGCGGCACGGGCGGTGATTGACTATGCATTTGGCGAACTGAAGGTTAAAGGGTTGTTTGCCGGGCATCATCCGGACAATGAAGTGTCGCGTCACATGTTATCCGAGCTGGGCTTCGAATATGTGCGGGATGAGCGATATGAACCGACAGGACTGATGCACCCGTCTTATTTGCTGAAAAAGAAATAAATAATTTGCACATTCAGAGCAGCACAAAGTCTTTAAACATATAGCTTGATTGAATGAATAGCAGCGGTGACCGTCATTTTTTGGTAAATGGGTTTTCATCGTTTTTTTATTTCATTTTCAGCTTCTATTAAGGTAGCAGAGGTAAGATAATTCTTGTAAACCCCTTCTCGTGTTAGATAGATGTGTGACTGACCTCGCCGGACGCCGGTGAGGTATTTTTTTGTTTTATTTTATAAAAATACACAAAACAAACATAAACAAAAATAAATAAAGTGAATATATCTGTGTATCATTGACTTATAAAGATAAACAAAGGTATAATGAATGTGAAAAAAGGAACTTATTATGTACGTGACGGCCATTCTATTTTTTATCATAAGGAGAGAATGATGATGAACGTGACCCTTACTAATGAAACAACGCAGGCTGCTGGCTTCCATATCCCATTTGTTCGTGAGATGGCGGAGATTACTCAACATATGTGGAAAAACGGGTGGGATGAACGCAATGGCGGTAATGTCAGCTATTTGCTGGAGGAAGAGGAAGTCGCCCAATATATCGATATCAACCATGTTATTCGCAAGATCAAACCTGCATTTTCGATGCATGAGCTGGCAGGCAAGTATGTTATCGTGACTGCTTCGGGCAAATATTTCAAAAATGTACTGGCTGATCCAGAGAGCAATCTGGGGTTGTTGCGTGTAGCGAATGATGGACAGGAGCTGGAAGTGCTGTGGGGGCTAAAGTCGGGGGCGAACCCAACGAGTGAATTGCCTACGCATTTCATGAGTCATATCGAACGTCTGAAAGTCGACCCGAAACACCGGGTTGTGATGCACAACCATGCGACCAACGTCCTGGCGATGACATTTATCCACGAGTTGGATGAACTGAAATTTACAAAGACGTTGTGGCAGATGTGTACGGAATGTGTTGTCGTATTTCCTGACGGTGTTGGTATTATTCCGTGGATGGTGCCTGGATCGAATGAAATTGGACGGGAAACGGCTGAGAAAATGAAGGATTACCACGCGGTCATTTGGCCGCAGCACGGAATTTTTGGAACGGGTACAACGATCGATGAAGCTTTTGGACTTATCGAAACCATTGAGAAGGCGGCCCAGGTGTATATGCTGGTTGCAGGCCATGAGATCAGACAGCGAATTACGGATCAGCAGCTAGCTACATTGGCCGAGGCTTTCAGTGTCACTCCACGTCCTGGTATATTGGGTACGGAGGTTTAACGAGTCGAAATTGTATAAAAGAAAGAGCTCCAACACAGCCTAATATGAATGGTCTTTGGTTTATTAAACCGAAGGCCATTTCCTTTTTTTCGGCGAACAAACGCCGTTTTGGTTCAAAAAAGTTCAAAATGCGGATAAAGCACGGCTTTGTTATCGATTATTGAATCGTAGAATGCATTATCACACGCTGGCGAAATTCGGGTGAAATGACGTATTGTCAATGGCTCAGCGATTTTGCATAATAACAATGCTTCACAGATGAAAGACGGAAGGAAGTTATGATCATGCTTGGCAAAATGAAGAGAATCTTAATAGGCAAGCCCATGAAATCGGCTGAATTGGATGCAGAAAAATTGGGGAAATGGAAGGCGCTCGCCATTCTGTCCTCCGATGCACTATCGTCCGTTGCCTACGGTACGGAGCAGATCTTACTGGTGCTCGTTGCGGCTGGATTCGCCGCCTTGTGGTACTCTGTTCCAATCTCCATCGCCGTGTTGGGATTACTCGTCATTTTAATTTTTTCCTACCGCCAGACGATTTTTGCTTATCCAACGGGAGGCGGCGCGTATATCGTAGCCAAGGATAATCTCGGTACGGCTCCGAGCTTGATTGCCGGAGGATCTCTGCTGGTCGATTATATTCTGACGGTTGCGGTAAGTTCGTCCGCAGGGACTGATGCGATTACATCTGCCTTTCCGATGCTTCATGATTACAGCATAGTCATTGCACTGATCATGATTGTATTTCTGACCATTATGAATTTGCGGGGGGTGACGGAATCTGCTTCCGTACTGGCGATCCCCATATATCTGTTTATCTTTTCGATTGCGATTCTGATTATATCCGGGGGTATCAAATTTCTCGCTGGTGGCATGGAAGCTGCAGCCCCTGAATTCGGAACGAGTATGTCTCATGTGAGTCTGTTTCTGCTGCTGAAGGCATTCAGCTCGGGTTGTTCGGCCTTGACCGGGGTTGAGGCGGTGAGTAACGCTATTCCGAACTTTAAGCAGCCTGCCGAGAAAAATGCAGCAGGAACCTTGATGCTTATGGGATGTATTCTGGGAGCCATGTTTATCGGGATCACGTTACTTGCTTATGGTTACGGGGTGAAGCCTGATCCGAAAGCCACAGTCATTTCCCAGATTGCCGAAGCTACATTTGGCAGGGGCACGATGTATTTTATTATTCAGGGTGTGACGGCCTTGATTCTGTTCCTGGCGGCGAATACGGCGTATTCTGCATTCCCGCTGCTGTCCTTTATGATGGCAAAGGATAAATATATGCCGCATATGTTTATGGTTAGAGGAGACCGCCTTGGCTTCTCGAACGGTATTATTTTTCTCAGTGTGATGTCTGCCTTGCTGGTTGTCGGATTCAAAGGAAATACGGAAAGCCTGATTCCGCTCTACGCGGTGGGCGTGTTCATTCCATTCACTCTGTCACAGCTGGGTATGATGATTCGCTGGATCAAAGTCAAACCAACCGGCTGGGGTGTGAAGCTGCTCGTCAATACGATTGGGATGCTGACCACGCTGTCGATTACATTGATTTTTATATTCACCAAGTTCACGCAAACATGGGTTATCTTTATTTTCCTGCCACTCGTCGTCTATGTGTTCATGCGCATTCATCGTCATTACTGCAACATCGCGGATGAATTGCGGATTGATATCCAGCTGGAGAAACCGGTGAGAAAGGGCAATACCATCGTCATTCCGGTGGCTGGCATTACGAGGGTGGTGATGAACACCATTTCTTACGCCCAGACGATGTCAGATCACGTGGTTGCCTTGTATATCGGGTTCGATGATGAAGCCATCCGCAAGATGGAGCAGAAGTGGGAAGAGTGGAATCCTGGCGTTCGCCTGGTTGTCATTAAATCGAGATACCGCAGTATTATGGGACCGCTCAAAAAGTTCATTGATACCGTGGAATGGAAGACGGCCGAGACGGACCATATCACGATTCTAATTCCGCAGTTCATCACCAAGCATTGGTGGCAAAATGTACTGCACAACCAGACCAGCTTCATGATCCGCGCTTATCTGATTAATTATAAAGACGTGATTGTCACGACTGTGCCGTATCATCTCAATCGTTAAAAGGATTCTTCTACAATGGGCAATGGCATGAGAAGAGTATGTAATGTGCTTACATGCCATCCATTTTCTTAGAAAATCTCAACTGAACATTTTGCGTTAACGTTAAATATCCAGTTTTCTGTTAAATTTATTGAGTTGATATCTAATCGTTGTTCATCTTCCCTTAACACATTAAGCCGCACGAACTCCCGAATCAAGGGAGTTCGTGCGGTTTTTTTTACTGTTCACTGACCCTGATTTGAAGTCTATTTAACGTCCCTTGTTTGGTAAAATCGCTTGTCCACGATTAACGCTGCGTTGATTCAGAACGGATGCTGCTGTGACAGTTGGCTTATACACTAGATAACGTGGGTGATGAAGTTCGCACACCGAATGCGTAGATCAAGGGGGAAGAAAATCCGATGAGTGAGCTTGATAACCGGATCGGCTTGCCTGCTGCCAGACGGCGCGTATGGGGTACAAGTCAGCGCCGGACAGCTTCGCTGCGTGTGCAGCGGATGCGGGAAAATATGCTGGCCTATGGTTTCCTGGCACCATCGCTGCTTTTATTTGCAGTGTTTCTGTTTTATCCGATGTTCAAGTCGGTGTACCTGAGTCTGCATTCCACTGACCCTACCGGCCAGATTGCAGCTTATGTAGGACTGGACAATTTCAAGGCGGTATTCCAGTCCGGACTGTTCCTGCAAGGCATGAAAGTGACGTTGCTATTTGTTCTGTTTACCGTGCCAACCGGCATGCTGGCAGCTCTGATTTTAGCGGCATTAACACACAACCGTTTTAAGGGAATGCGTATATTCCAGTTTGTATTCTCTCTGCCCGTGGTATTGTCTGTCGGTTCGTCGGCGGTCATCTGGAAGTTTCTGTTCCATCCGACCTTGGGCATGCTGAATTATTTATTAGGAAAAGTTGGAATCGATCCAATTCCCTGGCTGACCAGCCCGGATTGGGCATTAATATCGATTTCCATTATGACGATTTGGATGAATCTCGGATTTAATTACATTATACTATCCAGCGGATTACAGGGTATCCCGGATGAAATTTATGAGAGCGCGAAGATTGATGGCGCAGGTCCTTTGCTTACTTTTCGCAAAATCTCGATGCCGCTGTTGTCGCCAACCCTGTTTTTCGTCACCGTGGTATCAATCATTGGTGCGTTCCAATCATTTGGACAGATCAACATTCTAACCCGGGGTGGTCCGATGGACAGTACAAATGTATTCGTATATTCCATCTATCAGGAAGCCTTTGTTAATTTCCGCTTTGGGACGGGCAGTGCGCAGGCGCTTATCCTGTTCGCGGTCATTATGCTGCTGACCCTGATTCAGTTCAAATGGGTGGAAAGGAAAGTGCATTACCAATGAGAACACCATGGACCCAAACATTGCTGTATGTGTTGCTTACAATCTGTGCGGCACTTGTACTGTATCCGGTGCTGTACACCTTTTTCATGGCAGTGATGACGCCGGAGGATGCCAGTGCGTATCCGCCTCATATCATCCCGCAATCTATAGACCTGTCCAATTTCACGGAAGTATTCGATATCGTTCCGATTGGTTCGTTTATCGGCAATACGTTCCTGGTCGCAGGACTGACGATGCTTGGTCAGCTTGTTACAGCGAGCATGGCGGCCTATGCATTCGCGAAAATGGAGTTTAAGGGCAAGAACGTCATCTTTAGCATGTTTGTGGCGACGATGATGATTCCTTGGGAAGTGACCATGATCCCGAACTATCTGACGGTGCGCAGCTGGGGCTGGCTTGATACGTATCAGGGGCTGACCATACCGTTTCTGGCAACAGCGTTTGGTACATTCCTGCTGAGACAATTCTTCATGCAGCTGCCCAAGGAACTGTTTGAAGCGGCGAAGATCGATGGCTGTGGGCACATCCGATATTTTGTATCCCATGTCCTACCATTGTCCCGTCCGGCACTTGGAACATTGGCGATCTATTCATTCCTGAGTATGTACAACTCCTATCTGTGGCCGCTACTCGTTACGAATACGCCGGAGATGAGAACGGTACAGATCGGGATCTCGATGCTGGAGTTCCAGGAATCCACAGCATGGAATTTGGTGTTTGCCGGCACGGCACTTGTTATTTTACCGTCGCTGCTGCTTCTGGTTTTCGGTTTGAAGCAGCTTGTCCGCGGTATGGCCGCAGGCGCGCTGAAGGGTTAAGGTACTAAGGTTTGTTTTAAGGGTTAGAAGGTTGGCGGTTTGGATACCCAGGAGCGAATAAACAAGGCTCACTCTTGAAATAAGATGTTGAGAAGATAAACCACGTAGTAGTGGAGGGGACGAAATCGATTCTGAAGAAGCGAAGCGTTCGCCTTTATCCCCGGATTTTCCCCTTTGAAGGGAAATGAAAAAATCCGGGGATAACAGCGATCGAAAGAACGATTTGTAACCGTAACGGCTACTGCGTGTCATCTCCAAGATTTTATTGTGACGTGAGCCCAAAAAAAGGAGAGCGATTATGATCGGGTTTCGTTTGAAAAAAAGAGGAACATTTGCATTGATGTTGGCTGCACTTATGCTGGTATTGGCCGCTTGTGGCGGAAAAACCGAAACGACAAGCACCACGGGCGGAGCGCAGGCTGATGCCGCAGCTGCTGAGCCGGTACAACTGACATGGTGGCATTCGATGTCGGGTGCAGGGGAGAAAGCCATTAATCAACTCGCTTCCGATTTCAACGCAAGTCACCCGGACATTCAGGTCAAGGCAATCTATCAGGGGAAATATGATGAGAGCCTGAACAAACTCAAAGCTTCCATGGGATCGGACAGTGGTCCGGATATTATCCAGGTGTACGAGATCGGCAGCAAATTCATGATCGATTCGGGCATGATTACGCCGGTACAACAATTCATTGATAAAGACAAGTTCGACCTGTCTCAACTGGAACCCAATATCATCCGTTATTACACCATCGATGGCAAATTGAATGCAATGCCGTTTAACACATCGAACCCGATTCTGTATTACAACAAAGATATGTTCAAAGCAGCTGGTTTGGACCCAGAGAACCCGCCTAAGACATACGAAGAGTTTGAGCAAGCAGCCAAAGCACTGGCGAAAGACGGTAAACCAGGTGCGTCCATGGCTATCTATGGCTGGTTTATGGAACAGTTCTTCGCGAACCAGAATGCAGATTATGTAAACAGTGGTAACGGAAGAACCGGTGCAGCGACTGAATCCATGCTGAACTCCGAAGCTGGAGTGAAGACTTTGACATGGTGGAAAAAGATGATGGACGAGAAAATCGTCTCCAATCTGGGACGTAGCACGGACGATACGACAGCTGCATTCACCGCACAGCAAATCGGTATGACGCTGGATTCCACCGCTGGATTGCGCAAAATTGTAGAGGGCGCTGGTGGCAAGTTTGAGCTGGGAACAGGCTTCCTGCCACGTCCGGCAGATGCCAAAGAAGGCGGCGTTGTTGTTGGTGGCGCAAGCTTGTATATCATGAACAACAAATCCGAAGCAGAGCAGCAAGCTGCTTGGGAATTCATCAAGTACCTGGCTACACCTGAGGTGCAAGCCAACTGGAGTGTTGCGACAGGATACTTCCCAATTACGACAGCAGCCTACGATGAGCAAGAATTAAAGGATAATATGGCGAAGTACCCGCAATTCCAGACAGCAGTCGACCAATTGCACGCTTCCGCGGATTCGACAGCAACATCCGGGGCCGTTATGGGTGTATTCCCCGAAGCCCGCCAAATTGTCGAAGGAGCGATCGAGACGGTCCTGAATGGACAAGGAACTCCGCAAGACGTATTAGATGCAGCAGCGAAGCAAATTACAGACAAGATTGGGCAGTATAACAGCACGGTGAAGAAGTAACTTATTGGCTTGCAGCAGGACAAACTTCACGCTGGGTATTGAAAATTGAAATGTATGGCTTAACTTGGGATGCATAACGAGTGAGACGTATGCGATGGTCAACCCTGACTGTCGCATCGTTTTGCTGTGAAAAGATCTTGAGCAAAATCGCTTTAAGGCGAATTGGCTATAGGGATATCTATCAATATATGTCGAATACAGAGATTTGGGTCTTTTGTATGTTAGTTTAAGTTACTCAATATAGGCTGTTATACACATGTTTTTGATGTGAAAGTGATAAATATGACATAGGAAAGCTGAAATATAGTACTTTTTTACGTTTTTTTATTTTTAGTTATGATTTTTGTGATGTATATGTTCTATTTTATATCATACAAAAAAGAATATTGTTTACATCGAATAGAACTTCAGTTATCTTATATTTGAACTAATGTACAAGCCTCATGAACAAATGATTACAAATTTAAAACATGGAGGTAGGTAAAAGATGCATGTTCTGCAAATGAAGAGGTGGCTCAGGTTGTTCCTGGCCATGATCCTGCTCATCACGGGTGCCAGTCCGGCTGGATTGTTCAGCAGTAAGGCAGCCGCGGCGGATGAGCCTTTAACGGTTGCTCAGGCGATAGCTCGCAACAATGATGGATTACCGGGGACAGTGGAAGGATATGTTATCGGGTATTTTAACAATAACTCTAAAAACCAACTTCAAACCGAAGCTCCGTTTAGCGGAGGAAGTAATTTCGGACTTGCCGATACTCCAGGGGAAACGGATTTAAGCAAGATTATGTCTGTTCAAATTCCCAATGATACCTCAGTGCGTGACATATTTGGATTAAATAAAAATCCCGAGCTTTTTGGCAAAAAAGTCAGGATAACCAATGGAACGCTAGCTTCCTATCTTGCTCTTCCTGGCCTCAAATATGACTCCACTTCAACAACCTTCCAACTGATCGATGAAACTCCTGTAACTAAAGTGGCAAACGTCACAGCCAATCCTACTTCAGGCGCTGTTCCAGCAGGGACCAAGGTGACCTTGGAAACAACCACAGTTGGTGCAACTGTATACTACAAGCAGAATACGGACGCTGATTATCTTCCCTACACTGTGCCCATCACGGTAAATGATGCAACTCACATTGAAACCTACGCAGCTAAAGAGGGGATCGACAATAGTGATGTTACCAGTTTTGACTACACCCTCGTCGACACAACCCCCCTTTCAATCTCTGATGCAAGAAAAGCAACTGAAAATACGACCGTTACCGTTCAAGGTATTGTAACCTACAGCGAGTTGTCCGGAAGTGTATCGAATCTGTATATTCAGGATAACGATGCCGGAATCGTTGTGCGCGGCAATGCTTCTGGTGTGGAAGTTGGAGACTTGATTGAAGCCTACGGCCCAATTACGATCTACAACGGCCTTGTCCAGGTTGAAGCAAGCAAATCCGGATTTCAGGGTGGCTATATTCGAACTGTCGAAAAGTCACAGGATATACCTTCCCCTGTACCGCTCAATTCTTCCCATTTTGCTCCAGGTGCGGGGGGAAGCAAGGGTTCTGGAGGGCAGTATGAAGGGATGCTTGTCGAAGTAAACAATATTCAAGTGACAAAAAGCAACACGCCCACTTACACTGCGACAGATGTACATGGCGGGGAAATGCTGGTTTATGCCAAAAACAGCCCGTCTGCTCTCTCCGTTGGCAAATCGTATCATAAAGTGACAGGAGTCTTGACTTACCATTCCACTTACGGTCTGGAGCTAATTCCTCGAACGGCGTCGGATATTCTGGAAGATCTGCTCTCCGTAACAGCGAGCACACCTTCGGGTGGCATTGTAAAAGGAACGGAAGTTACGTTGACTTCTCCTTATGTCGGTGCCCAAATATTCTATACACTGGACGGTTCTGAACCAACTGTGAAATCAACGGAATACACACAGCCTATTAAGATCAATCAAAATCAAATGATTAAAGCTGTTGCCACTGCTGATAGCAGAGTAAGCACCATTTTTTCTTTTGAGTATACTGCGGTGGATCGAGTGGATGGTGTACGTATTCACGAAATTCAGGGGGCAGGCCATTATTCCATTTATGACGGACTGAAAGTACAGAATGTAGAAGGGATTGTTACATCTCTAGTTAATGCAGATTCATTCTATATGCAATCCATTCCTGGTCAGGAAGATGGAGATCCGGCAACTTCTGAGGGGATTTTAATCTATAAGAAAGATCATGGAATGAAAGTCCAGCATCAAGTAAAGGTTTCAGGTCAAGTCAAAGAGTATGCAGCAAGCGCAACAGACCTGCCAACCACTGAAATTGTAGCTTCTGAGATTGATTTTCAACATGCCAATGCTGAATTGCCGCAACCCGTAATTATTGGAAAAGGCGGCCGTGTAATCCCTAATATCATTGATTCGGATGGATTGGGCCAATTCAACCCGGACGTGGATGCTATAGACTTTTATGAAAGTTTGGAAGGCATGCGCATTCAGTTAGATGATGCTACTATTCTTGGACCTTATTCCTACAATCCTGGATTAGGAGTGACGGTAGACAACGGACCTAATAATCCATTGCAGACTCCGGCAGGAGGATTAATCTTACGTGGAGACGGAGCAGGAGAGTTTGAAAGTTCTCTAAATCCTCAACGCTTGTTCATTAATAAAAAACCTTCTCAAGCTGTGACCACGGGTGATAAATTTGCAGGCCCGATTAATGGTGTGATTTCTTATTCGAGTGGTAATTATAAGGTCACCTTGGAAGGCGATTTACCTCCGATTACATCCAGTGGTTTGAAACAGGCAACAACCTCAATTGAACCACAACAAGACAAGTTGACTATTGCTACATTCAACGTAGAGAACTTCAGTAAAAAGGATGCAACACGTGGAAATAAAATCGGCAAGATTATCGTTAACAATCTAAAAAGCCCTGATGTTATAGGGATCATGGAAGTTCAGGATAACGACGGAGCAACAGATAGCGGAAACACAGATGCGAGTGAAAGCTTCAAAACGCTTCTTGATGCAATTAAAAGCAATAATGGACCAAGTTATCAGTATACCGATATTGCACCGCTAAATAATATGGATGGTGGAGCAACCGGAGGTAACATTCGTGTAGGGTTCCTGTACAATCCGGATCGGGTATCCTTAAAAGCAGGTACCAAGGGTGATGCAACAACAGCGCTGGCCCTTGATGCAAGTGGAAATCTGTCGCTGAATCCAGGGCGCGTTCAACCCAATAATGTTGCTTTCAAAACTTCAAGAAAACCGCTCGCGGCAGAGTTTGAATTTAATGGTGAACGTGTGGTTGTTATCGCTAACCATTTCAATTCCAAGGGTGGGGATTTAGCCCCATTTGGTAATGTCCAGCCTGTAACCCGCAGCAGTGAAGTACAGCGTGCGCAGCAAGCAACGATTGTCAATGAATTTGTAACTGAATTAATCGACAAAGATCCTGATGTAAATGTCGCTGTTCTTGGAGACTTCAATGACTTCCAGTTCTCCAAAACATTGAACATTATTGAAGGTAATGAACTGGACAATCTGGTAAACAAACTGCCAGAGAACAAGCGTTATTCATACATCTATGATGGAAACTCTCAAACACTGGATCACATTCTGGTGAGCAAAAACCTGTCTGAAACTGCAGCCATTGAAGCTGTTCATGTGAATGCTGACTTCGAAGATTCACATGGGCGTGTCAGTGACCATGATCCGTTGCTTGCACAGCTAAGCATTGGAAGCACGGCAGAAGAGGGCGACTTCAACCTGCGTGTATTGCACACCAATGATACGCACGCGCATCTGGACAACATCCCGCGCCGCGTAACAGCTATTAAGGAAACACGCAATGATAACACCCTGGTGCTGGATGCAGGGGACGTATTCTCGGGTACATTGTATTTCAATCTCTTTAACGGTCTGGCGGATCTGGAGTTCATGAACATGATCGGATACGATGCCATGACCTTCGGAAATCACGAGTTTGATAAAGGCCCAAGTGTGCTCAAGGCGTTTATTGAACAAGCGAAATTCCCATTTGTGAGTGCCAATATTGACTATACCAAGGATGCGAATTTGGGTGGCTTGTACAACGATACCATCGGAAATCCAGGCGAGAATTCGCAAATCTATCCGGCCGTTATTACTGAAGTAAACGGCGAGAAGGTCGGAATCTTTGGCTTGACGACACCAGATACCGTATCCCTGTCCTCGCCGGGAGATGATCTGAAGTTTAAGGATTACAAGGCAAGTGCTCAGGCAACAGTGAACATGCTGCAAGATGAAGGCATCAACAAAATCATCGCGCTGACGCATCTGGGTTACTCGGAAGACCTGAAACTGGCAGAAGCAGTAGAAGGTATCGACATCGTAGTGGGTGGTCATTCACACACCATTCTGAACAAACCGGTGGTTGTAGATACGCACACCGATCCGACGCTGGTCGTACAGACGGGAGAATATGACGTTTCCCTGGGTCAACTGGATGTAACGTTCAACGAAGCAGGCGTACTGAAAACATGGAACGGCAAATTGTTGAACCTGGATGCGAAGGATGCCTCCGGTGCATACGTCTACGCCAATGATCCGGAAGCAGCGGAGAAACTGGCAAGCTATGCGAAACCTCTGGCCGAGTTCAAAAAAGAAGTTATCGGTAAAACGAATGTATTCCTCGATGGAGAACGCGGCACTGTGCGCAAGCAGGAAACCAACCTCGGAAACCTGATGACAGACGGCATGCTGGAGAAAGTGAAATCCATTGTGAAGGAGAACGACGTTAAAGGATATGTCGCCATCCAAAACGGTGGAGGCATTCGGGCTTCATTCCAAACAGGAGATATCACGTTGGGTGATTTATTAACCGTAATGCCATTCGGCAACAACCTGTCTGCGCTGAAAATGACAGGTAAGGAAATTACGGCTGCGCTGGAAAATGGCGTTAGCGGCGTGGAAACAGGCGAAGGACGCTTTCCGCAAGTTTCAGGCATGCGTTTCTACTACGATTCCACGAAGCCGGGCGAGAAAATTGATGCCATAACCAATACGGTGACCCAAGTCGGTCAACGCGTGCTCAAAGTACAGATTAAAAATGCCAATGGCACATACACAGACATCGATCCAAAGGGATACTACATCGTAGCGACGAACTCGTTTATGGCTAACGGTGGAGACTTCTACCGTGCCATGAGAGCGGCAAAGGATGATAACCGTTACTATGAACTGAATTTGGTCGATTATGAAATCTTCCATGAACATCTGGACCGTGTAGGTACGGTAAATCAGACAACAGAAGGACGCAGTACCGATCTGAAGGGAGCTCCACTTCCGGGTGATGGGAATGGAAGCAATCCTGGTAATGGTGGTGGAGACAACGGAAGTAATCCGGGCAGTGGTAATAGTGGTGGAGGTACAACGACACCAACCACACCTGTAACACCAACGAATCCAACAACTCCGATCACGCCTACGACACCTTCCGTTCCGGGTAATGGGAATGGTGGCGGTACTACACCAACCAATCCGGGTGTGATTTTGAAAGATATCGGCAATCACTGGGCAGCAGCAGCCATTGAGCAGGCCATTTCCCGGGGAATTGTGAATGGATATCAGGACGGTAATTTCCGTCCAAATGCACCAGCAACGCGCGCCGAGTTCATTGTGATGCTGGCAAGAGCATTTGAACTTCCAGCCAGCAGCAAGGCGTTGACGTTTAAGGATGCTTCCAAAATTCCAGCATGGGCACAATCCTTTATCGCTCAAGCTGTAGAACAAGGGATCATCAGTGGCTATACGGATGAGACGTTCCGTGCATCCGGCAAAGTATCCCGTGTAGAGATGACGGTTATGCTCGTAAGAGCACTCGGACTTCCAGTTGAATCGAATGCCACATTAACCTTTGCAGATGCGAATAAAGTACCTGCATGGGCCGTACCTTATATCGCAGCTGCATATGATGCAGGATTGGTGAAAGGCACAGGCAAAAACATGTTTAACCCGCTCTCTGAAGCAACTCGTGCTGAAGTTGTAACCTTATTGATGTCAGCGAGTGAGATTCAGGCGAAGTAATAAAAGATTGATCATCCACTACTGGAGCAGGCTGAGATCCGTTTTATCCTGAAAGGTTAACTCCGTTTCTCAAACGAAAACGGCTTGCAGACTCTCATCTGCAAGCCGTTTTTTTACTAATTACTGACTGTTTATTTTTACCAGAGGAAGGTATAGTAGACAGGATTAAATTGAAGGAGTGTTGACATGCAAGATCAACCGGTTTTAATCGCACTACTGGCTATTGCCGCAGGGATTTTCAGTTTGTTGGGTGGAATCAACAATTGGGATTGGTTTATGAAGAGTTTTAGAGCAGGTCTCTTTGTGAAAACCATTGGACGCCAGGGTGCAAGATTGGTGTATGGCATTTTAGGTATTGTGCTGATTACCATTGGCGTATTATTGTTGCTGATTGGGTAAGCGTAGAAAAAGAAAAGAAATGTGCAGAGCCTACGTACATAATTCAGTTTCACAGCCTTTAATGTAGAAGGTAACGATTAGTATGTTTAGATTTATCCTTGAGATTTTCGAAGTTAGTTAGGGTTCGTCCTATTCTGGGGAATGGGTAGACGATTTTCTAAGGAACTCAGGACGTCTTATTTCGCCTTCAGCTCCTCTTTTTACAAAGTAAGGAACATCAGACACGTTATTTACTGAAATCCCTGACAAAAACACTGCAAACGACTGTTTTATTCTGACATAGCGTGTCTCAGGTTCCTTAGATTTCTGCAATCACTTCAAATCCTTGAATAAGACGTCTCCGAATCGTTAGCGGTTGCACCATGCTCTGGACACGTTCAGGTACACTTCGGCTTGCAGTAGGTTTGAAGACACGCCCAAGTAAAAGTTACACTAAAAAAGACCACCGACAAAATTTCGGTGGTCTTTTTACCAAATTCAGGTTTATCCATCGCAATCTGGTTTAATTATCTTTTAAATCTTCAATGGAATTGATGTCCATATAGGTTGGTACAACCAGACCTGTTTTGGCACCGTCCATATTTGGACCGAGATCATCGATCTGATCCTTGTATTTGTTGAAATAATCTGCAGAGGTGAGCGGCAACCATGCAGCTGGAGTTGCATCTACATCACCATTGGCAATGCCGGTCCACATTGGACCGATTTCCACTTGAAGGGAGGTTACTTTGTAACCCAGTTTTTCTTTCAGAATGTACTCCAGCAAGTTGGTACTTGCAATCTCGGAGTCCCAGGCTACGTAACTCAGTTTAATGGAATCTCCATTCACCGGGGTCAGACCTTTGGTCCATTCAGCCACTTTGTCGCTATGCTTCTCGGCAAAAGCTGCTGCGGCTTTTTGGGGATCTTCTCCGTTTTGAATGGCGACCATGATTTCACCCATATCCTCAGGTGTCCAGGAGAAGCGATCCAGGAATTCATAAGCGACAGGTTTGTCTTCCTTTAACCCTTTACGGGCAATCGTATGAATTTGTTCTGCTTCACCGTAGACGCCTTCCGGATCGTCTAGGTATTTGAGGTCATATGCGTTAAACATCCAATGCGGTGTCCAACCGGTAACGATAATCGGTTCCTTATTCTTAACGGCTTTATCCAGCGTAGCTGTCATTGCCGCTCCTGAACCTTCAACCAGTTTCCAGTCAGACAAACCGTATTTCTCAATGGCACTGGCTGTGGATTTCATAATTCCGGCACCTGGATCGATACCGATAATTTGGTGATTCACTTCATTTCCCACATTGGCATTCGCCGATGGAGTAGAGGAAGAAGCGCCTGTTTCCAGGTCTGCAATCGAATTAACGTCTGTCATGTACGCAGGAACAACGAGCCCTGTGCGTACACCGGTCATGTTGGCACCCAGATCATCCACCTGGTCTTTGTAACGTTCCCAGTAGTCAGCGTGAGTTAATGGCAGCCAGGCTGCTGGAGAGGCATCTACGTCGCCTGAGGCGACACCCGTCCACATGGGTCCAGCTTCAACTTGCAGGGCGTTAACTTTATAGCCAAGTTTGCTTTCCATGACATATTTCAACAGGTTGGTACTTGCAATCTCAGAATCCCAGGCTACATAGCTAAGTTTAAATGCATCACCGTTAACTGGCGTCAGACCTTTGGTCCATTCGTCAATCTGGTCTGCATGTTTCTCAGCGTAGTCTTTTGCGGCTTCCTCTGGAGATGTACCATTTTGGATGGCACTCATCATTTCGCCCATTTCATCGGATGTCCATTGGAAACGGGACAGGAATTCATAAGCAACCGGGTGAGCCTCTTTCAAGCCTTTACGTGCGATGGTGTGAATTTCTTCTGCATCACCGAAAGATTTTTCGGGATCATCCAGATATTTTAGATCATATTTGTTGAACATCCAGTGTGGAGTCCAGCCTGTAATAATGATCGGTTGTTCCGCTTTAATCGCTTTGTCCAGTGTGGCAGTCATCGCTGCACCAGATCCTTCAATCAGGGTCCAGTCCGTCAGATGATAATCTTCGATGGCTTTGGCAGTGGATTTCATAATGCCTGCACCTGGGTCAATACCAATGATCTGATAATTGACTTCTTCACCTACAGCATTCGCTGGAGTGTTGTTACCGCCGGCAGAAGTACTGTTGCCGCCAATAAAGTATTGTGAGAAACCAGCTACGAGCACAACGAATGTTGCTGCAGCAGTAATCCAGGCTTTTTGTTTCGCTGAGAAGCGTGAGCTTTTCTTGCAGCCTGGCATAAACAGATTTTGAGTGAAACGGTCAAGTACGATCGCAAGAACCACGACAGCCAAACCTGCTTCAAAACCTTTACCAATCTGCAACTGTGTTACCGCACGATAGACTTCCGCACCAATACCCTGTGCACCGATCATGGAAGCAATAACAACCATGGACAGCGACAGCATGATGGTTTGGTTAATCCCTGACATTACGGTAGGCAATGCGAGTGGAAGCTGTACTTTGAACAACTTTTGCATGGACGTGGAACCAAAAGCATCCGCTGCTTCGACCAGTTCGCCAGATACCTGCTTAATTCCGAGGTGAGTCAGGCGAATCGTTGGTGGAATCGCGAATATGACGGACGCGATAACACCGGGAACCACACCAAGGCTGAAGAAGGTTACCGCTGGCAGCAAGTAGACAAATGCAGGCATGGTCTGCATAAAGTCAAGCAATGGTGTGATAATTCGAGCTGCAGTTTTGCTGTATGCAAGCCAGATACCGATGGGAACACCAAGCAGAATGGAGATTAATCCTGACGTAATAACAAGGCCCAAAGTATCCATCGATTGGGACCAATATCCGAGGTTATCTACAAGCAAGAAACCGACAACCGTAAACAGGGTCAGTGGTATTCGGCCAACAAGATATGCCAATACACCAAGTATTACAATAAACAGGAGCGGATGGGGGAGCATGAACAGCCCGGAGAAAAATCCGACAACCTCCTGAATAACAACAGAAATGACTTTAAATAATCCGGAGAGCGAGGAGCTCATCCAGTCAACAATCGCTTCAATCCACGATGCTAGTGGTATTTTGGGAATCATTCGCAAGTTCCTCCTTTACTGCAACTTCACCGCTTAATGCTCCAAGCAGGGCACCGCGGACGATAACACCTTGCAGACGGCCAGTTTCGCCAACAACAGCGAGCGGCACATGGGCTGAACTTACAATTTCGAACAATTCATGAATCAGGGTTTCAGGCGCTACAGTCGGCCCATCCGTAATCAGAATGTCGTTCAACACTTTGTTTTCACGCATTGCGCGGGTTGCATCTTCTGCTGTAATAACACCAAGCAGCTTTTTCGAACGGTCAATGACAAACAGGTTGGAAATACCACGTTCGCGCATTAATTCGAGGGCAACACGAGGACCACGGTCAAGCGTAATCGTTTCAGGACGTCGCATAACATGAGATGCGGTAAGGACCTTGGACAAGTCCACGTCTTCGACGAAGCGGGCCACATATGAGTTGGCCGGTTGAATCATGATTTCTTCCGGAGTACCGATCTGCACGACTGCGCCGTCTTTCATGAGGGCAATACGATCGCCGATGCGCAGCGCTTCGTCCAAGTCATGGGTAATGAAAATAATGGTCTTTTTCATTTTATCCTGAAGCTCAATCAGCTCATCCTGCATATCACGACGAATCAGTGGATCAAGTGCACTGAATGCTTCATCCATTAGCAGTACTTCCGGGTCATTCGCCAGCGCACGGGCCAAACCTACACGTTGCTGCATCCCGCCACTTAGCTCATCCGGCATTTTATCTTCCCAGCCTTTAAGGCCAACCAGTTCAAGCGACGTTTTTGCTTTTTCCCGACGTTCATCCTTATCAACCTTTTGAACTTCGAGCCCATACTCCACATTATCAAGAACGGTACGGTGCGGGAATAACGCAAACTTCTGGAATACCATGCTGATCGTTTTCCGACGCACTTCGCGCAATTGTTCTTTGTTCATCTTACGTAGGTCTTTGCCATGGACAAGAATCTCTCCGGATGTCGGTTCAATCAGTCGATTGAACATCCGAACAAGTGTCGACTTCCCACTCCCGGACAGTCCCATAATGACGAAAATTTCACCTTCCTGAATTTCCATGTTGACCCGGTTGACACCAACCGTTATCTGTTTTTCTTTGGCCAACTTTTCTTTGCCCCAACCTTGCTCCAGTAATTGCAGACCTTGCTCGGTTTGGGGGCCAAACAGTTTACTTACATTCTTTACTTCAAGTATGGTCATGTTTTCACCCCTTCTGATGTGTTGTGCACTTCGAACGGCTTTCAGCACCCACAAGCCCATACACTTGTGCGCCCAGCCACGAAATCCGGTAATCGTTGCTTCGCTTCCCGTCTTTCTGGGTAACGTTTTGTATTCTAACAATACTTAACCCGTATAGCAACCGAATAAACAGTACATAATGTTTGTACAGTAAAAACTGTACAAAGTTTTCCGTCCATATGCTCCGTCATTCTCCTTATTCTGGCTAAGAAGACACCTTTACATTTGATATCGCTTTTCCTACAATAGAAAATGTGCTGAATCTAAGCAGTTTTTTTGGTTAAAAGATAGTCGTAGGCGTTTGCAACTTGGTAAAGCTCCCATGATATACATGGTGTAACCTAAAGCCCGTTGGCATATAGGATGTCCTGCCGGATACTTTCCCATGTAAGCAGGATCTTAAACAGTTGCAATTATATTGCCGAGACTGGGAATGTTCAGAATGGAGGTTGCAAGCATGAGCTTGGACCATTTACAAGAGGAACAGCAGGCAACCGTTCTTAGGATCCGTAAACGCGTCATTGAAGCCATTGGGCGTAATATGGATCTCTACGGCGTTACGCTGTCCACGGGACACTTATATGGATTGCTTTTTTTTGCAGACAAACCTATGACCCTTGACGATATGGGCCGGGAAATGGAAATGAGCAAAACGAGCATGAGTACCGGCGTACGTACACTGCTGGATCTAAAAATGGTGAATAAAGTATGGAGCAAAGGCTCCCGGAAAGACCTATATGAAGTGGAGTATGACTGGCATCAGACGTTTACGGATTATTTTGTGATTAAATGGAGAAAAGCCGTGGAGAGTAACCTTCAGGTACTGCGAAAATCCGTTGATGAACTGAATCGTTTGATTTCTGATCTGGATGAACAAGCGGATGCTGAACTTCTTCACATTCTTAAGGAAGACAAGCATAAGGTTCTTCAAGCTGAGGCCTACTACAAATGGCTGGATCGCTTGATTGATACCATGGAAGATGAGGAAATATACAAACTGGTTCCGAAGGAAGAGATCAAGGAACATTAATAACTGCAAAGCAAAAGGCCCTTTCCGAATCGGAGAGGGCTCTTTGTTTTGGTTGATTATGCACTTGTACATTTATAATGAAGAAAAACACATGCTTTACAATTGTCCGATTAATCCCACACGTGATAAGGTCACAAGCTGCTGAACGATCTGTTCCAGTTCGTCCATGATCTGATGGCGTCCGCTTGGGGTCCAGGATAGTACGGACCAATCGGATATATCGTGTACGTTGCCTTTCAACACGGCTGGAGAGCGATTCCAGGCGGTAGTTTGTTTCATGCGCCGAAGCAGTTTCTCATTTGCAGGAGAATTGGAGACGCGGTTCATGAACAGATGATCCGTGTCCAACATGGGGATGCTATCCGCCGCATACTCATCTGTTATTAAATCCGTAGATATGAACTGTGCAGGATTTAGTCCGAGTTCACCGTACATAAGGCGATGTAATGGACGCTCGGCATTTTCCTGGAGCCGGATAGACTGATTCGTAACCTGCATAAGCATAATACGTTCTTGCCCGAAGTGATGCTTCAAACGGAGTCTGATATCAAGATTGCGAAGCGCCAGCTGTTTGAAATTCTGCAAGGCCTGTTGCTCCCTTCCGACCAGTTCAGCCAAGCGTAAGTGATTTTCTTTCCAGTCATGGGCCTGATCCAGAATAACTGTAGGTGCAATACTTTTGAGCTTATCGTAAAAGGGTTGATGATAAAAGTCACCGATAATAAGGTCCGGCTTGGCCTGACGTAGTTTCTCCAATTGTGTGGCTAGCCGCTGCTGCTGCTCGACTTCATTAAGCTCCCAATTATGGAATCCGTCCATTGCAGCTACGGGATGTAATCCGAGCGAAGAGAGGTTCTCATGAAGTCCCATCATGGACGCCGTAGCCACGCGAATTTGGTCTTTTTTCATATATAGGCTGGGTGCGATCCCCAAGGTTTGTTTGAATTTGCGGCTAAAATAATATTCATTACCATAGCCAACAGATACGGCGACGTCTTTGAGTACACATGATTCCTGCTTAAGCTGTTTTTTGGCTTCGTCAATCCGTAAACGATTCAGATAATCGGTAGGTGACATGCCTTTGGCTTTTTTGAAACTGCGAGAATATGAGCTTGGCGTCAATCCGGCAATTTTGGCAAGTTGATCCATGCTGATGCCATCATTCATGAACCGTCTCATATACATAATGCTGCGTTCAAGTGCTGGATCGACCTTCTCATAATTTTCTTCAAGCCGATTCTCCGAGAGATACTGCAAGAGCTCATGCAGCTGGCTATGTATACTGATAAAGTGATCGGGGTTTACGCCGCGATAGGCTTCATACAATTGTTCAAATCGTGCTCTGGCTTGTTTGTCATGGCGAACCATCAGTCTGCCTGTCTCCCAATCCAGCGGGAAACCAGAGGAGGAGGACATTTTCCATTGACCGCGCACTTGCTGCAAACAGACCGTATCCATGCGAAGTATTATAAACTCCGTAACAGCCGAGCGTGCAGCCGCTTCAATCATTGTTCCTGGCTTCAGAACATACAGTTGATTGGCTTCGGCGGTATAGACCGTATCGTTCAGGACCAGGACACCGTCTCCTTGTAAAATAAGACAGAGCATGGGCCGGGACACCGTCTTGCCTTGCACACGGAAATGCTCCCCGCGCCGTACACGGCACATGGAAGAGAGTAGCGGTAGAGATGAGGTTTCAGAAATGAAGGGAAGCTGTTCAGTCATACGGACCATCCTTTTGTCTTATTTTCTTAATGATAACAATTATCATTCTCATATGGAAGATGTTTTTGAAAAATAGTTTTGGACATGAAAAAAAGAGGATACCCAGAGCCGTTATAGCTTCAGGGTTATCCTCTTTATTTTGGACAAGAATGTTGAGATAGCTATAAGCCTATACCCACATGCGTGGGGTTAGTTTGGCACGACCAACAGGATATCATCCAGGAAAACGTCGCTTAGCACCTTTTTGCCTGTGCCATTGGCTTGCACATGGTACAGACGATAGAGATCATTTGCGTTGATGTAGAACATGCCCGGAACATCGTCATGAAGCTGGAACGTTGCCCATTCCTCTCCAGCAAGCTTGGATACTTTGAGGGCTGTGCTCACGGAATAAAGACCATTTGTACCGGATAGATATGCAATAGTTGGTGTTCCGTTGGTCAGCTGAGCAGTTACGAAAGTGACACTGTTCAAATTCAAGTTGGCAGATTTGGATACCTTGTTCCCGGCGATGGTTTTGGCATACGCCTTTTTGTCTGCATCCACAACTACAACCTTATCTGTACCCAGTGGACTGACCTCCCGGATGCTCTTACTATGAATCTGAAGTGTTTTGCCAGAAGTAGTTAATGCAAAGGCTTTGCCTGTTGAATAATCATAATCCTTGTTGCTGTCCAGCTTGATGCCTTTGTTATACACATAAAGATTGTTGCCCCAGCCGCCGGCATAAACAGCGTTCACATCCAGCTTTGCTTTTGGATTAACAGCTGTACCTTTGCCTGTATTGTAGTTTACCTTGTACATGATAATGGCGTTGGTAGAGTAGTACTGCTCGTACGGGTCAGTGTTCACCATCAATTGCAGTTCGTTTTTGGCCACGTTCATAAAATAACGACTCTCCACTGCACCAGCAGCAATCCGCTCTACGGCTCCGCTGCCATTGGATGCTTTGGAAACGATCCATGGGTTTCCATTAACGAGCCCGTTATAATATACACGGCCTTTTGTTACGGCGAGCAGCGGAAAATCTGTATCCGCTTTGTCTGCAATTTTGGTGGCAGCGGAAGCTTCGCTATTGCCATTTGCACGATAGATCGTTCCATTGTAATCCATATAATAGATGAACCCGTTATCCGTAAAGTAGCTCAATACATTTGTCGCGTACGTTTCAGCCGAATCGCTGGAACCGTCATTGGGAACGCGAAGCAGCGTTGTGGAAGACTCGGAACGGGTGTAATAGAGATAGGATCCTGCCGCAGCCAGACCATCTCCTTCAAAATCAAGCAATACCTCTGTGGTTCCGCTTCCGTCACCGGATACTTTGTACAATACACCATCGGAATCATAATATACCGTAGTTTGGCTGAGGGAAGCTGCTTGAGCATTGGCTCCGCCTCCAAGTATTGCTGCCGCGATCAGTGTGAACAGCAGCAAGGTGCAAACCGTGCGTTGCATGTGTGTAGACCATTTGTTCATAAATCAATCGTCACCCTTCTTCTTTATGTATGTAAGTAACACATTAACACCTTAAGTTATATCGGTAAACTATGGAAAATATGTTATACATCTCAGTCGGATAAAATGGACAGATATGAAATTGAATTTCATTAAAAATCCATATTGGAATGCATCTGCGCATGCTGCTGCCAATCCCGTCCAAAAGCATTCCCGAAGCGTTATGAGCGTGATACCATACGCTTTAACCAGAGCAGAGGAGTGGATGTTGATGATGAATATTGCCATCGTGGGATTTGGAAACGCGGTTGTGAATTATCATTTGCCTTACCTGGAAAGAAGGGATGATATCCAGGTGAAGATGATCTTCCGTCGTGAGGAGGATCGGATGGGGGATACGGAACGTGAAGCGTATTATCCCGAGATTACGTTTACAACGAATATAGGCGATGTGCTTCAGGATTCGGAGATTGAATTAATTGTGGTAGCGACCCATGTGGACAGCCATGTGGAATATGCAAATCTGGCACTGGATCATGGTAAACATGTTTTGGTGGAGAAACCATTTGCCTCAACTTCGGCTGAAGCAAAGGAAATTTTTGACCTTGCCAAACAGAAAAATCTCATCGCCATGGCGAATCAGAACCGCAGATTTGACGGAGATTTCCTGACCATGAAAAAAGTAATCGAGAGTGGCAAGCTGGGCAATATCGTTGAGATTCAGTCGCACTATGATTATTTTCAACCGAAATATAACCGGAAAGGATTTGGGCTGTTGCATGGCTTGGCTGTGCATACCATCGATCAACTGATCTCCCTTTATGGCAGAGCAGACCGAATCGATTATGATGTGCGGAGTCTTGTGGCGCCGGGTGAATCAGACGATTATGTCGATATTGATTTTCGGTATGGAAGAATGAAAGCGACCGTGAAGTGCAGTCTGCTTGTGAAGATTAGCCATCCCAAATTCATTGTGCATGGAGACCTGGGAAGCTTTATCAAATATAGCAGCGGCCATCAAACGAAAAATGAAAACGGGCCAACGGTCGTATCATTTGAAGTTGAATCGGAAGATAACTGGGGCACGTTGAGCTACGTGGATGATGAAGGAACTTCCCATACAGAGAGAGTCCCTTCGGAGATTACCGACTATGGGATTTTATATGAAAAATTGATTCAGGCCATCCGAAATAACGGAGAGAAGCCCGTTAAGGACGACGAAGTGTTATACGTGCTGGATATTCTGCACGACGGTGTGGAAGCTGCCAAAAAAGCCAAATAACAATAAAGCAGTCAACAAAGAGATGACAGGAGCGAAATACCATATGAAAATAGCAACCATCGGCACAGGTTTTATTGTGGATGCCATCCTTTCGGCGGTTCAGGCATTAGATCATGTGACTTGCACCGCGATCTATTCCCGGAAAAGAGAAACAGCACAGCCGCTTGCAGACAAATATGCTATAGACACCATCTATACAGATCTCGATTCCCTTTACACGGCCTCCAATGTGGACTTTATTTATATCGCTTCGCCTAACAGCATGCATTATGAGCAGGCCTATCAGGCACTGCAACACGGCAAACATGTGATCTGTGAAAAACCGTTCACGTCTACACGTCAGGAGGCGGAAACATTAATCGCTCTGGCGAAGGAAAAAAATTTGATGTTGTTTGAAGCCATATCCAATATCCATTTGCCGAATGTACAGATTGTACAAGAACAGTTGCCCCGACTGGGCGAGCTCAAATTCATCCAGTGCAACTATAGCCAGTATTCGAGCAAATACAACCAGTTGCTTGCAGGTGAAATCCCGAATGTATTCAATCCGGAATTCTCCGGCGGCGCCTTAATGGATATCAATATTTACAATCTTCATTTGATCCAGAAGCTGTTCGGCAGCCCCGAATCTGTGTCTTACACTGCGAACAAACATGCCAATGGGATCGATACGTCAGGTGTGTTGGTGCTCTCCTACCCGACGTTCATTGCCGAAAGTGTAGGCTGCAAAGATACCAACAGTATGAATTTTGTTCTTATCCAGGGAGAGAACGGTTATCTGCATGTGGTGGGCGGAGCCAATGGCTGCAAGGAAATCAGGCTTCAGGTGGGGAATGAACCTGTAGAGGAATTCAATGTACAGGATGAACCTAACTGGTTCTACTATGAGTGGGAGGCTTTTAGAGACATGTATACAAACGGCGACTATGAACGGTGTTATGAACTGCTGGATCATAGCCGTTCTGTCATGAATACTATGACCGAGGCGCGCAAGGATGCCGGAATTGTGTTTGCGGCAGATCAGGGTTAATAGCTGTCATGGATGGTACTCATATACAGAATATCGAAGATATACAGTACGGAGACCATGGAGGACATTTTGGACAGTCGTAACTGCTCATTGTATCCATAAGTAAGTAACGTCGCATCGCACTGTTTGGAGAGAGTGGAAAGATTGTTAACCGTGACTGCGATGACGTTCATCCGTTTGTTGCTCAGTATGCGGGCAGCATCAATCATGGATTGATTTTCACCTGTATGCGATATGACAAAAGAAAGCGTGGAAGCACTAGGGTTCATTGTGTTTAAATAGTGCATGTTTGGGCTGTTGTGTGCGATCGCCGATATGCCAAGTTCGTTCCACTTGGTACAGGCTTGTTGTGCCAAATAATAGTTCATGTCACTGCCATATATATCAATGCGCCCGGCTTGTTTGACCCAGTTCACAATGCGCAGCAAAACAGAAGCATTCAGCATGCGACGAGTCTCGTCCAATGCCTGCTGATACAGATAAGGGACAGAATCGATGGAGGCTAATACGTTACCTTGTTCTATGTATGGAGGATCATGTGGTTGGAACGCAGAGGGGGCCTGCTGATATTCCAGCGCAAGCTTTAATTGAAAGTCTGGGTACCCTTTGGTACCCAGTTTTTTGCATAAACGAACAATAGTCGATGAGCTTGTAAAGGTTTTTTGAGCCAGTTCATGGGCAGTACAATCAAAAACGACTTCGGGATTGTTTCGGATATACTCAACAATATGCTTTTCCTGTGCTGTCAGTTTTTCTGTATATTTTAATTTTTGAAGCAGGATATATTCCATTCTCTTTCTCATTCCCCTCTGTCCGTCATCCTCATACTAGGTCTTCATATCATAACCTGCGTCCTTTTTTTTCTCAATCTGCCCACCGATGATGATGATGATGATGCAATGACCAAGGTCCGCCTAAATCTGACTTTCAGCCAGCTGTTGACGACTGTTCCACGAAGTGACCAGATGAAGCAAAATGAAACTGATGAGCAGAAGCACCGCTCCGACCAGGAGTAACATAAGAGGACTGATGAGCAGCATGCCACTTGCCTGACCGGCAATCAGCGCAAGCAATGGAATCACGACCAATCCCCCCAGTTGATAGGCCTCCTGAAATCCACGTACCTTCGCCGAGATCAGTACATTCAACAGAATGACCACAAGACTGCACGCCGGAACAACCCACAGAACGAGAATGATCCAGTTCAGATTCGGAAACATCCATTTCCCGAACATGGGATACATCAGGATATTGGCAATGATTCCGTAGATAATGAAGGTAATCCAGGATAATAACAGAGAAGGAATAAGGGCAGCTAACACCTTGCCTTTAAACAACGTATCCATACTCATCGGAGTGAACAGAAGACCTTCCAGGGTCTTGCGTTCCTTCTCGCCTGCAAAACTGTTGGCCGTCAGAATGCTGGATGCCATCACTGGAATGATGAGAAACAGGGGCGCAAACATGTATAAGGCCAGGTAATAGACAATACGGTGGTTATCCGTAGGCATCGAAGCAAGCTGCGGAATCCGCCCGGCATGGGTTAGGTTATCCAGCGTATCAAGCAGGAAGCTCATATTGCCGAGGGAAGCAAGTTCCAACCTTGAGGCTGCCCAAATGAGTATCCCAGGCATGATGATCCCGATAACGAGCGGAACGATCAACATGGGTAGCCAGAGCTGCACGCTGGCTGTGATGGCTCGAATATCTTTACGAGCAAGTGCACGTATGGCTTGTCTGTTATTCATGATGGTGTGCCTCCCTAATGGCAAAATAAATACTCTCCAGATCGCTGCCCGTAATCCGGGCTTGATAGACTTGTCCACGCTCGGTCAATTGTCGAAGTAGCAACGGAATATCTTCACGAGTTTGAAGCTGGAAAACGGCTTTGTTCACGGAAACCATCTCCGGTGTATACCCTGTTACCGTTTGCCAGCCATTCGGCATGGTGGCTTCAACTTCGATCCGGGGTGAGGTCAGGTATCGGTTGACGATCTCCTGCTCCGTACCTTCCTCAACCTTGCGCCCTTTTTCCATAAAAATATACCGGTCACACACAGCCGATAGCTGGGATAACACATGAGACGATACGACAATTGTCATATGTTCCTCCTGATTAAGCCGACGGATGATTCGGAGGACCATCTGAATCCCATCTGGGTCAAGCCCGTTGGTTGGCTCATCCAGAAAGAGAATGGAGGGGCGGTGCAGCAGCACCCGTGCTAGACCTACGCGTTTTTTCATTCCTGTGCTGTAGGTGCCTACTTTTCGATGTTGATATTCCTGCAATTCGAACAGATCCACGAGCTCGTCAATCCGTGCTTTGGCATGTTGTACACCGAAAGCTTCAGCGAAAAAGATCAGGTTGTCACGCCCACTCATATTTTCATACAATCCGCTCTGCTCGGTTAGTGTGCCGCATATGGCTAGTACGTTCTCCGTCTCACGGAAAGGATCAAGTCCGTTAATGCTCACTTGCCCACCCGAAGCGCCAAGAACGCCGTTCATGATGCGGATCAGGGTGGTTTTGCCCGAACCGTTGGGCCCGATTAGCCCGGTAACGCTGCCTTGTTCAACCGTGAAGCTGACATCGTTCAGTGCCTGATGGTGCACTTTAAATTGTTTGGAAATGTTGCGAACTTCAATCATGTACATTCACCGTCCGATCTGAGTTTGGAGATTATACGTCTATATCAGCAATATCGTTCAAATGGAGGGCCGAAAAATAAAAACTCTACGTCTTTAGTCCCAAACGCGGGCAGTAACTTCACCCTAAAGTCCGGCGAAATCGGGTCTCAGGTTTGTTTTCACAGTGGTCTATACCATGTATTCTGGTTAAAAGGATGCAATATCCCGTTTCATTGCCATTCATAACGTGGTAATTAGACTTAAGGCCTCTTACATATCATGAATGCCTGAATATTCATCTAACGCCGGTCTTGGTTAGCCAAGGCCGGTTTGACGTCGTTACTTGGCGCATCCATCCAATGGAACGCCTCATTTCTTGTAATTACATAACTAATTCGTCTAACACATCATATGAACACTTCCATTAGAAAGCATCCGATGTGTTTGACCCAGAGGAAGGTGAGCGAAATGACAGCATCCAATGAGTATCGCTTTCAGGTGAACTTGAGCGGTATGATCCAGATTTTATCGAACCATCTATACAGCAGCCCCAAAGTGTTTTTACGTGAATTAATGCAAAATGCGACGGATGCCATTACAGCTCGAACAGAGACGGAACCGGGATTTCAGGGTGAAGTACGCGTAGAACTGACTGGAACTGGCGAGCAGTTGACCATGATGGTGGAGGACAACGGCATTGGCTTGACGGAAGCCGATATCCATGAGTTTCTGGCGATGATAGGTCAATCGTCGAAGCGTGGTCAGCAGGCGTTGCTGGATGGAGAGACTTCGTTTATCGGGCGATTCGGGATCGGATTATTGTCCTGTTTCATGGTGAGTCATGAAATCGTCATGCTGACGCAATCCGCGAAGGGTGGACCTTCGATGGAATGGCGGGGTAAGCCTGATGGCACCTATACGATTCGGCAATTGGAGACACAGTTGTCTCCGGGAACAAAAGTATATCTTCGCTGTACGCCGGATGCAGCCCATTATTTTGAAACGGAATATGTGAAAGAAGCCTTGTTCTATTATGGAGCGCTGCTGCCTTATCCAGTCATCCTGCATAGTGACGGTGTTCAACATATCGTCAATAGCCAGTCACCAATCTGGTTAATGGAGCCCGAACTCGCACGTGGACGCAGAGCGGAAGTGTTGGCTTTTGGTGAACGATTACTTGGAGAGAAGTTTCAGGATTACATTCCACTGACAACGGCTTCTGGCCGTACAGGAGGCATTGCTTTTGTGCTGCCACATGCCGTTAATCTGAATGCCAAGCGTCCCCATAGGGTGTATCTGAAGCGAATGCTGATCTCGGAGAAAGCGGAGAATATTTTGCCGGATTGGGCGTTCTTCGTGAAATGCCTGATCTGGACAGACGAGCTTCAACCGACGGCTTCCCGGGAACATTTTTATGAAAATGAAAAGCTGGAAGAAGTTCGCTCCGAACTTGGCGATGCCCTTCGTCAAGGACTTGCTGACATGGCTGAGAACCAAACGGAGCGACTGCAAAAGCTGATTCGCCTGCATGCGCTGTCGATGAAGGCACTGGCTGTGCAGGATCAGGAGTTCTACGCGATGATTCACCGCTGGCTTCCGTTTGAAAGCACCCGTGGTCATCGGGAACTGGGCGAGTTGATAAGTGAAGGAGAGACGTTGTACTTCACTACCACGGTGGATGAGTATCGTCAGATTCATCATGTCGCGTCAGCCCAATCGATGCTGGTCATTAACGGTGGATACATCTACGACAGCGATTTGATGGCCATGCTGCCATTGGCGGTGCAACATGTTCAGACGCAGCGGTTGCAGCCGGACGAGGTATCCATGAGTTTCACCGACGTGCCACCAGCTGAACGGAACCAGTATTACGATGCCTTGCGCCTTGCGGACTCTGCTTTGCAACGTTTCCGCTGCCGTGCAGAGGTCAAGGGCTTCAAGCCAGTCGATTTGCCGGTGCTGTTCACGCTCTCGCAGGAGTCTTCCACGCTGCGTGCATTGGAAAAAGCAAGTGAGGAGAGTACAGAATTATTCTCCTCCGTCCTCGGATCATTGTCATCCGGCATTAGTTCCGCAGGTTATTCGACTCTGTATCTGAACATCAGCAATCCAATTATTCAGCGGGTCCTGACTTCACCGGATGCCCAAATGACTCCGATTGCCATTGAGATGTTATATGTCAACGCGTTGATGATGGGGCATTATGCGATGAATCGGCAGGAGCTTGAGGTGCTGAATCAGGGCATCGTTCGTTTTATTGATTGGGGTTTGCGTGCGAATACAGATCGTAAGGGGGATGCCTGATGAAGACCGAAATGGATTTTGAGGATTTGATGGATGAGGCCTATGGCCTGCCTAATGGAACAGCGAAGCTGGGCATGCTGGAGGAAGCAGCAAGAGTCGCCGATGTGAACGGCATGGAGGAGGAAGCGTACGAAGCTCGGTCAGAGATCGTGGAGACTGCGACATTCTGCGGTTATCCGATGAAAGCACTGATTGCGTTTTCCTGGCAGCTGGGCAAGTTTGATCAACAGCCAGAACGTTATGACGAAGAAACATTAATGTGGTCGTATAAATGGATTTTGGGCGAGTTATCCAGCTTCCCGGAAGTGTCTCGCGATAAAATGATGGAGCTGCTGGAAGACTTTGGACGTCGCTTCAAATCATTTGGGTACAGCGAGCGTTCGTATTGGTATTATCGGTTCCGCATATCCATGGATCTTGGCGAGCTGGAGGAGGCCGGTACCAGCTATACGAAGTTCAGAAGTATGGACCGTGACTTTATGAGTGATTGTGAAGCCTGTGAGCAGGACGAGATTATGCGCTACTGGATACTGGTAGGTGAGGATGAGAAGGTACTGGAAGCAGCGAAGCCCATTTTGAAAGGGCGGATGAGTTGTGCTGAGATTCCGCACCTGACCTTATCGGAGATTTTGATGCCACTATACCGGCTTGGCAAAATTGATGAAGCTGACAAACATCAGGCCAAAGGCTATCGCATGATCAAAGGACATAATGATTTTGTGCAGAGCTTTGCCGAGCAGATGGATTACCTTGCACGCACGAACCCGGCGAAGGGCATTGATGTACTGGAAGAAAGTCTGGTGCTCGCGATGGATCATGAAGATCCGTTTGCCAAAATGATGTTCTATGCCAGAGCAGCACAACTGTTACGCCACTGGGCTGATGAATCTCCAGAATACCGATTACGGCTTCCGGCTTCATTCCCCTATGAAGGAGATCCGGGAGATTTGCATAAACTGGCCGATTATTTTGCGGCGTATGCCAAATCAGCCGCAGACAAATATGACCAGCGGAATGGCAATCAACATGTCTCTTCCATGTTGAGCTAGGTACTTAATCCATAACTTGCGAAGACCTCTTGAGTATCATCCTACGCTACTCCTAAAGATCACCACGCTAACCAAAACAGGCTTGTTCAGAAGGAGAGTTATCTTCCTTCGAACAAGCCTGTTTATCGTTTTTATACCGTGAATATAAGGTTGGTATTCCGGTTATTCAGGAGTCACGGTTGCAGGCGCGGTTGTATCTTCGGCAGGTTCCTCGTCTGAGGAAGTTTCCGATTGTGGCTGCTTTGTCATCAGATCAGCTACGATCTTGTCGGTTGGCTGTGTAAACAGCTGATACATAATTGCTGCTTCTTCCTGGCGAATCAGTGGTTTACGGGAGAGGAAATCAACGGATCCATCCTCCAGCACCTTCACTTCAGGACCGTGGATGCCTAGCTTAACCATCATCTGGATTGCAGGCACAGCCCAGGCATCTGTCTGCCCGGCCAGCTTCACATCCTCGAACAGTTCGTTCGGATATTGCAGCTGGAGAGTTCTCCAGATCATCACCATGGCTTCCTGACGGGTAATGACCTGATCCGGCTTGAATTGTTTCTCATCTGCACCCGTGATCATGCCGGATTCATAACCTAGCTGAATGTAACCGGCTGCAGGGTGTGTTGCCCAGTCGGTATCCGCAGGTGGCGTCGTTTTGCTGGCTTTCAGCCCGCTCATTTTAAGCACATCCTCAATGAATTCAGCCCGTGTAACGGCATTTTTGGGTTGAAAAGCTTCACTTGCATCATTGGTATAGTATCCAAGCGATTGTAATCCATAGATCGCTTCAGCATAAGGACTATTCGCCCGGACATCACGGAAGCCTTGGGGTTTCTGTCCTTTTTTCTCATATCCGAACGGATTGAGATAAGGTTCTTTCATATAGATGGCTCCATCAGCATTTTCCTTGAACGCCGTGAACTGGCCTGTTAACTCATCCTTGAAGAGGTTCTCTTCAACCTGAATTAGGGTACGTGGGCCAAGGAAGACGTCGGAAATGCTTAATTGTCCGGGTTCTTTGCCGCCATCTTTCAGTGAGCTGACAATTGTGCTCAGTCGCAGGTCCGCGTAAAGCCCAGCGAAGCGTTGCAGCTCATCCGCAGATTGAGGCGTATATTCATTGAACTTGACCGGCTCCGCATATTGCGGGAAGAACGTCTGGATAAAGGCCGGGTAGAAGAAATTGCGAAGTGCTCCCGTCTGGTTGTAGGTAAGGAAGACACCTGTATTTTGCTCAGGAATAAGGAATAGATAAGAGCTGAATCCGATCAGGTCGCCAGCTTTGGTAATAATTTTGGAACTGCTGCCTGCACCCGGAAGCTGAAAAGCAGCTTCAAATCCATACGTGGTATTTGGTAGCAGCGGATGAATGGAAGAACGGTATTGTTCCATGCTTTTTACCGTAGATTCTTTCCAAATCCGTTCGTTATCCTTCACACCATCATTCAGGAAAGCGATCATGAAATTTCCGATATCCTCTGCCGTTGAGAGCATGCCGCCTTGAGGCATAGGTGTTGGGGAAAGGGTGTACAGGTCTAGTGGATTATGGCCCGCATCATAGGCTGTTGCAAGTTGGTTTTTGAACTTGCCGTTCAGCATGAAACTGCTGTTATCCATACCCAGAGGTTTGAAGATATGCTGCTGCATATACGTTTCAAACGGCTCTCCGCTCACATTCTCCACAATCATGCCAAGCAGCAGGAAGGAGAAGTTGTCGTACATGTAGGCGCTACCAGGTTCCCGAACGACAGGTGGCATATGTAACTTGGCATAATCCTCCATCGATACGCTTTTGTCAAAGTCATCGTGGATGTCTTCCTGCTGCGGGTCGCGAATCTCGAATCCGGTGGTGTGTGTGAGCAGATTCTCTACCGTTACAGGTTTGTCAAAAGGATTATCGAACTCCAGTCCTTTCACATAGGTCTGGAAATCAGCCTTCAAATCCACCTTGCCTTGCTCCACAAGCTGCATGACAGCGGCTGATGTGAATGTTTTGGAGACCGAGGCGATGCGAAAGGTGGTATTTTTCGGATCAACGGGCTCTTTGCTCTCCAGATCGGAATATCCATACCCTTTCTCTGCCAAGACTTTACCATCTTTGACAACGACTACGGAAGCACCTACATATTGGGCCTTCGCTTCGGCGGAATCAAAAAATGTATCCAGAAAGGCTGTTGCGGACTCCGTTGTCAGCGCTGTTACTTTCCCTTTTTCATTGACCGCAGCAGGTGCAGTCTCCGCCTGCACGGCGGGTGCCCATAGACTGAGGGATAGGACAAAAGCCATGAACGCCCCCGTTAGGGAGGTGAGCCTGAAGCGGGTGCTTCGATTGGATAAATGCATGTAAACACTCCTTCAAAAGAAAATTTTGTAAAAGGAACTCTCCTGTTTATTACTGATTACTGGCCCGATAGGTTTCAAGATAGTAGATTGTGATATACATTCCCAATAGAACTCACAACTACCAGGAGAGAAATACAGCATAGAGAATCACAAAATTTAGGAGGCGTCTGCACAGGGTTGTGGTTCACTTTGACCCGTTGATGGCTGAAGCGACTGCCGGAAAAATACGAGAGCACCGATCCCCATTAATACATACAGGCCTGCCATTGCATACGAAGGCAGAACGGCCCCAATCGTTAGGCCAAGACTACCCAGTAGAGCGGCCGCGTTATAACTCATGCCGTCTGCAGCCATATATGCAGCACGGTCGGAGTCAGGAATCATGCCAGCAAGCATAACCTGACGGACAGGCGCATACATGAGCTCACCGATGGTTAGCAGTACAGCGGATGTAATAAGCAGCCAGGCCCAATTGCTGAAAGCGAGCACGGCAAAACCAGTAGTGTACAGACACATGCCGACGGTCATGATAAATCTGGATTGGAAACGCCCCATCCATTTGGTGAATGGAATGGCCATGATTACGACGAGTACAGTGTTAATCGCCATGATCAGACTGAACATCTGCAGACCTGAGATTTCCCAACTGAACAGTTGGGCATTGAATTCACTTTTCAGACGAACGGCGATGTATTTATCCATTTGGAATTCCAGAGAGACAGCCAGCACCGTTGCGGTGAAAAACACCATAAAACGTTTGTCTCTAAATACACCGCTATAAGTTTTCAATATATTCCTATTTATAGGGGTACCAAGGTGAAAGAAGTATTTCTTATCCATTGTTTCATGAATATAGAACAAGAGAATAAATAGTGTAACCAGGCTCTCCATGCATACCAGACTGAACAAAATGAAGCGAAAGGATTCGAATAATAACCCTCCCATCAATGCACCGATCGTAACGGCAGCGTTGGTGGTCCAATATTGCAGCCCATAGACATACTGACGTTCATGTTCACTGCTCACGTCTACAATCATGGCATTGGCAATGGGTCCGGTGATACCCGAACTAATGCTGCTAAGCAGAAACATGGCACAAGTTAAAGGAACGGAGTCCATCCATGGGGAGTTGGCGGCAGCCAGCCAGAACAGGGCGAACACCTGCATGCTTTGGGCGATGACCATCAGTTTCTTACGCCCGACTCGGTCAGACCAGTACCCTGCGCCCAGGCCAACGATCATGGAGGCTACAATATTAACGGTTAACAGCATACCTGCCCAGCCTGCACCAATCTGGACACTCAGATAAATCGCCATAAAAGGAATGATGGATTTCTGAGTTAGATCCGTAAAAAAATCAGTAATGATACGAATCTTGATGTTGCGATGCAAATCAGTATATTTCATGTACAGTTTTCTTCCTTCCCGCTGGTGTTGTCGATGTACCTGAGTATAATGGAGGAAAACCTGAAGAAAAACTGTAGAAACGTACAGGTCAATTTCGTATTTTAATCAGGAGAAGGAAAGGCAGGGATGGTTGTGGAGGTCATGGATCATTATATTCAGCTGCGTATGGCCTTTCCGAACGTGGACGAAGAGGAAGAAATCCATACAACGATTGGTGAGCTGGCAAATCATTTATGTTGTACGATGCGCAATATGAATCTGATTATGAACAAATTTATAGATCATGGCTGGATCAGATGGAATCCACAACGCGGCAGAGGGAAGACATCGGTGCTCGTTTTTTGCCATCCTCTGTTACAGGCTGTTCAGGAACGATTTGACCGACTGTTGCAAGGCAACAAGCTGGAAGAGGCCTATATGCTGGCTTCAACGATGCCGTTCTCGATGCGAGAAATATTGATGCAAGGATTGCAAGGACAGTTCGGTCTGCGTTCCGATCAAGGCGCTCGAGGAAGAGTCGATACGCTGCGTATTCCGCAGGAGACTGCCTTCGAGACATTGGACCCGACCCGGGCTTACATGTGGGGAGAAGTTGGAATTGTTGCGGAGGTATTTGATCGCTTGGTGCAGTACAACGCTGAACGCCAAGTCTGTGAATCGAGTCTTGCCGTTGCATGGGAGAGCAACCCAGAGGGAACAGAGTGGACCTTTTATTTGCACAAAGGCATACTCTTTCACCATGGCAGGATACTTGATGCAGAGGACGTAAGATATACGTTTGAACGGATTATTTCCGATCAGGAGAACCCTTGCAGGTCACTGTTTGGCTCCATTCATCGCATAGATACGTTCGACGAGCTAACGGTGCGCTTTGTGTTGCGGTTTCCCAACTTTATGTTCCCGGATCTGATGAGCAGCATGAATGCATCCATTTTGCCCCGTGATGTGGAACTTGACCCGATGCATCCGATTGGTACGGGGCCTTACCGATTGACACGTAATCATCCCAAGCTGCTTGTGCTGGAGGTGTTCCCTTCCTATTTCAGGGGGCGGGCTTTTATTGATCGGGTTGAAATATGGCAGCTTCCCCAGACGGGTTTAGTAGAGTCGGTGATCAAACAGGACTTGTTTCCAGACGGACAGGCTCGCTCGATTCAGTATGAGGTTCAGGGCGGCGTGTATATGACTTTTAATATGCGAAAAGAAGGCCCACAGCAGGATTTATACTTTCGCCAGGCTGTTCAGCAACTGATGGATCCACAGGAGATGATGGAAGCATTGGCACACACAGGTGTACAGGCTGCATACAGTCTGGTTCGGGACAAGTCCAAGGAAAAGCAGATGCTTGAACGAATAGAATCGAAGCCAACAGCCCTCTCTGCTGACTCTTCTCTCATAAGAGCTTCAGAGCTGTTACAACGAAGTAGCTACGCAGGCCAGATCATCAATGTGTGGGTAGAGGAAGGCGAGAAAATGGAGACAGACATGGCCTGGTTCGCACAGCGTTGTGAGCTTATTGGACTGAAAGTGAGTGTTACGCCAGGTAATCCGGTAAATGCCATATACCATGATGAATTCGCCTCTTATGATGTGATTTACACGGGTGAAGTGTTCGATGAGCATGTGACGCTGAGTCTACTAACGATGTATACGTTCCAGAATACGTTGTTCCTTATGGCAATGGATAACCAACGAAAAAGCGAGCTGGAACGCGAATGCAGACGCGTTGTTATGATTCAGGATAGTGCTGAGCGGTTGCACACGCTAATGAGGTTGGAAGAACTGCTCATTCAAGAGGCTTTGCTTCTACCTACATACAGCTTCAGAGAAGAACATGCACACCACGCATCACTTCAGGATTATCATGTCGTAGCATTCGGTATGCCTGATCTGCGTCGATTGTGGGTGAAGAGAAGTCCGAATGTAGAAGAAGATACTGCGAGTTACCCAGCATATATCCCATTGTGGTAAAGGGTGTAGTCACTACAATGGGATAGGCCGGTGGGGGATGCTTTTATACTGAAGGTGTCTTTATAAATTCGATTGGATTCGTGCCCGGTTCGAGCAACAACGGGATCGATAGAGAGCTTATGGTATCTTGTTTATCTGTCTTAAACGTAAAAGTGATTTTCAAGCCAAACAGGATAAGTTCCACGGAAAAAGTATCTTTTCCAGTGTATTCCATAGGCATTTCAATGGCATTCAATGTGGCCTGTAACCCATCATTCGACTGTTGAATAACGATTTCGCCGTAACCTGGATGGATATAGCTTCCCGCATACGCATGTATAGGACGATCATGGGGATGAACCTGGGTTTTCACTGGTTTTTCCTCAACAGAGGTTTCTGAAGTAGTTGGTGTTTCTATAGTGTCTGTTGCTACTTCGGAATCAGTTGAGTCTCCAGTCATTAATTTGGCTAATCTCCCGCTCCAATCTACAGGTTCCAATTCAAGCAAACGATCAATAACGTTAAAAGAAATCGTGTAGGGAAGTATGCTCCCATTGGTATTGCAAAGGACTACAACACCGATCTGTTCCTCCGGTAAAAAGGCGACCTGTGAAGCGAATCCATCGATTGCCCCGCCGTGATGAATCATGGCGTGTCCGCGATAAGAATCAATCATCCAACCCAGACCATACGTGCTAACAGGCAGCTCTTTGCTGTGGAATGGTGAATCACTAGCCATTTGCGGGCTGTGTGTAACAGCCAACTGTTCTTTGGAAATCAGCTGTTTCCCACCCTGTTGCCCTTGATTCAACTGAAATTGCACCCAGGCGATCATATCGACCAGATTGCTGTTAATGGAGCCAGCAGGCCCTACGGCATCTATTTTTCGAAAAGGTATTCGGGTTCTCTCTCCGTTTTGATTCATATAAGGGAAAGCGAAGTCAGGTTGATTCTGCATCTCATCGACAGAAAAGACACTTGAATTCATCCCGAGTGGGTTAAACAGGGACTCCTGGACAACATTCTCCCATGAAGTTCCTTTGAGTTGACCCACCAGATAACCAGCGGCCATATACATCAGGTTCTGATATTGCCACTTGTTCCGAAAGTCCTCATTAGGCTCCAGATACTGAAGCGCTTTTACGAGTTCTTCTCTGCTCCGTGATGAGTTGTACCATACCATCTCGTGCCTTGGAAGTCCGGAGCGATGACAGAGCATATCGCGGATGGTCAGGCGTTCTGTGGCTACCGGATCGAACATTTTGAAGTCTTTCAAATACGTTCTAACAGGCGTGTCCCACTTCAGAATGTCCTGATCGACGAGCAGGGCAGCGGTCGATGCTGTGAAGGCTTTGGTACTTGAACCGATCGCGAATAGTGTATGGGGTGTGACTTCAAGCTTGGACTCCAGATCGCGATAACCGTATCCTTTTTGCAAAATGACTTCATTCTTGTGGATAACTGCTACCGACACACCTACTCCTTTCCATCGTTGAAGCTGCTCTTCCACAAAATCATCCAATCCATTTAGCAATGAGTGATGATAGGTTGTGTTCATTATTTTCCTCCAATTTAAAATAGAGTTGTACATCAATTAAGCTACATCATATGGGTATGTAATTACTTTGATTGAGTTGTTATCTGTATTTACTATGAAGAATCTGGTTGGATTTTACATCCTACCCGAGACTGATTTTTTTACCAAATAGGGTGTTGCGGTACTGGACGATGGAATGCTTGTCAAACTAGTCCGCATATATCGAACAAGTCCCTCATAACATGTACTAATCAAGTAGGGGTTCTGCTGTACGCACAATCCTGAAGTGAAAACATGTGCTAAAGGGGATGATGTCATGCGCCGAATATCATGGATGCTTGCCATGGTATTGGTCTTATCGACCTTACTTGCCGCCTGCGGGAAGAAGGATGCGGCAGCCGTGGTCAAAGATCTGAACGAAGTCGTAGGAGAAATGGAAAGTTATCAGGGGGCAGGCGTTATGACGCTGCATACCGGAGATACGCCGCAGCAGTACAAGGTCGAGGTATGGCATCAAAAGCCTTCGTATTATCGTATCGCGTTAACGAATGCCAAAAAGGATGTAACGCAAATTGTACTGCGCAATGATGAAGGCGTATTTGTCCTGACGCCGAGCCAGAACAAAAGCTTCCGTTTCCAGAGTAACTGGCCGGATAACCAAGGCCAGGTTTACCTCTACGAGACGCTGATCCGCAGCATAACAGGTGATTCGACCCGCCAGTTTGCCGATGAGAAGGAAAGCTATGTATTCGATGTAGCTGCCAACTACAATACACATGCGTTGGTCAGACAGAAAATATGGTTGAACAAAAGCGATTACGCACCGAAACAGGTAGAAGTATCCGATTCGAATGCCAATGTGGTGGTCGATGTGAAGTTCGATAGTTTCAAATTTGGTACCGAATTTGAGAAAGATGCGTTCGACATGCAGCGTAATATGACTGCTGCTACTGAAAATGGTGGCAAGGCCGGTACTGACTCAGGCGCGGCTCCTGCTGGGGATGGCAAAGAGACTACCAATCCTCAAGCTGCAACAGAGGAAGGTTCTGCATCGAATCCAAGCGGAACCGTTACTGATGGACAGACTGGTGTGAGCGATAACGCCGAGCAGCAAGGTTCAGAAGATCCAGCGAGCGGGCAAGGCACGGAGGAACCGACATCAGCCGAGCCGGAAGGTTCGGATAGCTTCGGGGTTATTCAGCCAACCTATGCACCGGAAGGAGTCAAACTGAAAGACGATCAGATCGTGGAAGGATCAGGAGACTATTCGGTTATGCTTCGCTACGAAGGAACATATAACTACACGATTTTCGAAGCAAGGCCGCAGGACAGAGCCGTATCGCTTGCCCCATCCCGTGTTCTGGATCTTGGATTCACCCTCGGAATGATAAGCGGAGATGCGTTGCAGACACTCACATGGATGTCAGACGGAGTGGAGTACAGGATTACAAGCGCAGATTTGCCAGATAACGAGATGGTACAGATTGCAACCTCAATGCAGGAAGAGTCAGGGAAATGATTTGGAAAGTATAGTCGTCCTAACATAAGGAATGCTAAGAAGCATCGGAGATATTCTCCGGTGCTTTGCTGCATATACAGGTCATCGTTCCTGTTTTATATCAGTGTTTCGCAGAATGTGATTTTAGTTGAAGGTATTCGGTATCAACAGCCAATGACCCTGCGTAAGATAGCAAGGATTAGGTCCAGTGTACTCAATAATGCAAAACACGCTTCTATGCGGGAGGAACCGGGTAAATAATACGATATAAGCGGATGAGTTAAGTTATGGAGAGATAAATATCTCATTCATGGTCTGGCTTATAGGTCTTATTCCGCGTTTGCTCCCGACTCCGGGATAGCGCTCCTGTATGTGTTTTGGACTGCAGATCTTCCGTTCATTTGACAGTCACATGCTTGAGCATTACGATGGAGTCTGACGTGAGCCGGATTAAGATGATTAGAGAAGGTGACTTAACGTGCAAGAACAATATCGGCCGACCCAAGCGGAAATCAATTTGGATCATTTGTGCAACAACGTAGACGCTTTCCGCGAAGCATTGCCGCAAGGCATGAAACTGCTCGCTTGTGTGAAGGCAAATGCCTATGGGCATGGAGCAGTGGAGACGGCCAGAGAACTGGAACGAGTTGGCGTGGATTACTTAAGTGTGGCTTTTCTTGACGAAGCGCTTGAATTGCGACAACACGGAATTACCCTTCCGATTCTGGTATTGGGCTACACGCCGCCAGAAGGCATCGCTGAAGCATGGAAACATGATGTAACCATTACGCTGTTCAGTAAGGAAGTACTCGAAGCCATTCAACATCTGGAGACGGGCACATCCTCTCGTAAGCTCAAGGTTCACATCAAAATCGACAGCGGCATGGGCAGACTTGGCCTGTTGCCTGGCGATGAGGCAGTTGCTTTTATTCAGGAAGCAGCCAAGCTGAAGCAGGTGATGCTTGAAGGCATGTTTACCCATTTTGCCAAGGCGGATGAAAAAGACAAGACCTATACACTGGAGCAGTATCGACGGTTCCGAGGCGTGGTTGATGCGCTGCGGGATCAGGGATGTGTCATCCCGATTATACATACGGCGAACAGTGCCGCTACCATTGATACGCCGGAGTTATCCTACGATATGGTACGTGTGGGAATCAGTCTGTACGGATTGTATCCTTCGGGAGAGGTGAATCATCAGGTAGTGAAGCTGTCCCCAGTATTGACACTGAAGACGAAGGCGGTTCTGGTCAAAACGCTGCCACCTCACTGGGGTGTCAGCTACGGAACCCGTTATGTAACACAAGGGAACGAACGAATAGCGACCCTGCCTATCGGCTATGCAGACGGATTTTCAAGAATGCTGTCAGGTAAAGCACAAGTACTTGTGCGTGGCCGCCGCGTTCCCGTCGTCGGTACGATCTGCATGGATCAGTGTATGGTGTCGCTACAATCTTTTGCAGCAGAAGCAGAAGAAATTCAAGCCGGCGAAGAGGTTGTTCTCATCGGTCACCAATCAGGTGCAGTCATAACTGCAGATGAGGTGGCATCTCAGCTCGGTACAATTCACTACGAAGTGATCTGCATGATGGCGCACCGAATCCCGCGGGTCTATACCCGTAATGGAGCAGTAGTCGCCAGAATCAACCCTCTTTTGACATCCTGATGGCTTGACTGGACGCTATTACCAATAAACTTTTTTTCAGAACAGAAGGAAAACTGTCGGAGCATCTCGAATTATGAATGATGACTGGGATGAAAAATCCTGAAAAGAGATGTTTGGTCTGTACGAATATTGTTCCCCGTGTTTATAATGGAGTACAGCATACTTGATATACTCGGGGCATATATATTCCTTTGTATAAAAGTTCTGGAAAAACGTAATACTGGTTCACAATGGCGAAAGGTTTGTGGGGGTGGAAGAAAGGTGGCCAACTTGCAGAACACCAAGCGGATCATGATCAGTTTGCCTGATTATCTTTTGCAAGAAGTGGATGGCATCGTAGCGCTGGAGAATTCCAACCGCAGCGAATTGATTAGGCAGGCCATGAAGCTGTATTTGACGGAGCGTAAGAAACGTTACATCCGTGAATCGATGCAGCGAGGGTACATGGAGATGGCGAAGATTAACCTCACCATGGCATCCGAGGCCTTTCACGCGGAGGAAGATGCGGACAGCACTCTGGACCGCTTAGTTAGCGGGGTGTAGACATTGATCGTAAAACGCGGTGACGTTTTTTTTGCGGATCTTTCTCCCGTTGTCGGTTCCGAGCAAGGTGGAGTCAGGCCGGTTCTGGTCATCCAGAATGACATCGGCAACCGGTTTAGTCCTACTTGTATTGTGGCGGCGATCACCGCCCAGATCCAAAAGGCAAAGCTGCCGACGCATGTGGAGATTGATGCGGCGGCACACGGCTTTGACCGGGACTCGGTTATTTTGCTCGAACAAATACGGACGATTGATAAGCAGAGGCTGACCGACAAGATTACCCATCTGGACGAGGAGACCATGAAACTGGTTAACGAAGCCTTACAGATCAGCCTGGGTTTAATCGATTTTTAAGGCACCAGGTAGTTGTTTCTTTGTTCTACCGTGCCATCCGTAGACAATGGATGTTCCTTGCAGGAACACACAATTTCAGACAGCAATCAAAAGAGCGTACAACAGCCTAACGGCCGGGGTACGCTCTTTTGATTAAAGCTTAATGAAAGCGTAGAACATTGTGAATCTTTTCGTTATAATGATACCTGAGAAACCGTTTGCGTTAATCGACATATATAGAGGTGGAGGAGACATATGAGCATTTATATTGATCAGGAGAAGCTTCAATTTCATCTACAGACTCAAAAGGCAAGCTATGTATTTCAGGTCTTGCCTTCGGGATATTTGGTACATTTATATTACGGAAAAAAACTGCGTGATACCGATCTGAGCTGGCTTCATGTGCGTACAGAGCGTGCTTCGTTCAGTCCGAATCCGGTGCCGGAAGACCGGACGATCTCCTTCGACACATTGGCAGTAGAACTGCCGGTGTATGGTACAAGTGATTTCCGTAATCCGGCAATCCAGTTGGAGCTTGAGAATGGTTCAACCGTTTCGGAGTTTACGTATACAGGCCATCAACTGATCAAAGGAAAGGCAGCGCTTACTGGACTGCCTGCAACTTATGTTGAGTCTGACGATGAAGCCGAGACACTCATCGTTGAACTGGAGGACCGTGTTGCAGGGATCAAGATTGAACTTAGCTACACGGCCTTTACGGCATTTAATGCGATTACGCGTTCCATGCGTATCATTAATGAGAGCGCTACCTCGGTGAATATTGCACGTGCGCTCAGCTCTTCCGTTGATTTCCCGCATGCCGATTACGAATTGCTGCAACTGTCAGGAGCATGGACGCGTGAACGGGACATCGTTCGCAGACCACTTGCTTCCGGCCTGCAAGGCATCGAGAGCCGTCGCGGCTCAAGCAGTCACCAGCAGAACCCGTTCATTGCACTGATGACACCGGGTACAGACGAAGATACGGGTGAGGTCTACGGGTTTAGCCTTGTATATAGCGGCAGCTTCACTGCACAGGCGGAAGTGGATCAGTTCCACACCACTCGTGTATCGCTGGGAATCAATCCGTTTGAGTTCAGCTGGAAGCTGGAATCACAGGAATCATTCCAGACGCCTGAGACGGTCATGGTTTATTCGGATGCAGGTCTGGATGGCATGTCTCAGTCGTATCATAAACTGTATCGCGAGCGCCTTGCACGTGGCAAGTTCCGCAATGCAGAGCGTCCGGTTCTGGTCAACAACTGGGAAGCGACCTACTTCGGCTTCAACGCAGATAAGATTGAGCAGATCGCCCAGGCAGGGAAGAAGCTCGGCATTGAACTGTTCGTACTGGATGACGGATGGTTTGGACATCGGGACAGCGATAACTCGTCACTCGGTGACTGGATTGTGGACAAGAACAAACTGCCACAAGGTCTGGATGATTTGGCCAACCGGGTAACCAGTTTGGACATGCAGTTCGGATTATGGTTCGAGCCTGAGATGATTTCGCCAGACAGCGAATTGTACCGTGCTCATCCGGACTGGTGTCTGCATGTGCCGGATCGTCGCCGGACGGAAGGGCGTCAACAATTGGTACTCGATTTCTCCCGTCAGGATGTGCGTAATGAAATTGTACGCATGCTAAGCGATGTGCTTGGATCTGCGCCGATTACTTATGTGAAATGGGACATGAACCGGAATATGACGGAGGTAGGTTCTGCATTGCTGCCAGCAGACAGACAGCGTGAGACTACGCATCGTTATATGCTTGGATTGTACGAAGTCATGGAACGTATTACTTCAGCGTTCCCGGATATCCTGTTCGAGAGCTGTTCAGGTGGTGGAGGCCGTTTTGATCCAGGTATGCTGTATTACATGCCGCAAACGTGGACCAGCGATAATACGGACGCGATATCCCGTCTGCGTATTCAGTATGGTACAAGCCTGGTATATCCGGTAAGTTCAATGGGGTCACATATCTCAGCGGTTCCCAATCACCAGGTTAATCGAATTACTTCACTGGAGATTCGTGGACATGTCGCCATGTCCGGTAACTTTGGATACGAGTTGGATTTGACTCGTTTCACAGAGGAAGAGAATGCCATCGTGAAGGCTCAGGTTGAGCTGTACAAGGAAATTCGGGGAACCATTCAATATGGAACGTTCCGACGCTTGCTAAGTCCGTTTGAGGGAAATGAAACGGCATGGATGTTTATTGCTCCAGATGGCAGCGAAGCCGTTGTATTCTACTTCCGTGTGCTGTCTGAACCGAATGCACCGCTCCAACGTCTGAAGCTGAAGGGCCTGGACCCTAATGCGGATTACCGCCTGAAAGGTGGTTCGGAGACGTTTACCGGGGATGCGCTGATGTATGGTGGAATCTCCGTAGGCCGTGCATCGGGGGACTATCTGAGTGAAATGTTCCGATTCGAACGGGTATAATAAACTGGCGTAAATGCAGGGTTTGTCAGGGGAGACCGGAAGACGTCGGGGAGACGTTTTTCGGTCTTTTCTCATGACTGAGACGAAGGTTTGATACGTAATCTCAATTGTAAGAACTTGTAACCTGGACGAATGCTGGAAATCTGAACGGGATTTTGTGATAATATAGGGGAGAGGAATCTGCATGAATGCAGGTTCGATACTGTGATTACAGCAGCAAAGCTGCCCTGAACAAGCTTCAACTGAACGATTCAGGAAGGAAAGAGGGATTTATTTGTCTGAACAGGAAACGGTTCTGGAACCCAATGAAGAAACAATAAAGGCAGAACGCCATGAACGAATCATCAAACAGGTAGCCAAGGAACTGTCACTGTCCTTGAAGCAGGTCCGCACCACGTCGGAGCTTCTGGACGAAGGCAATACGATTCCATTTATCGCCCGCTACCGTAAAGAAATGACTGGAGAGCTGGATGAGAACCAGCTGCGGCTCATTGAAGAGCGCATCGTTTACTTGCGCAATCTGGAAGACCGCAAAGTGGAAGTCATCCGTATTATAGAGGAACAAGGCAAGCTGACCGGAGAACTGAAACAGTCCATTACTCAGGCAGTCAAGCTGCAGGAAGTGGAGGACTTGTACCGTCCGTTTCGTCAGAAGCGGAAAACCCGTGCCAGTGTAGCGAAGGAAAAAGGTCTCGAACCACTCGCTGTCTGGATCTGGGGTCAACCGAAGCAAGGGAATGCTCTGGAGGAAGCTGCGCGTTATATTAATGCTGAACTTGGGGTAGAAGATGCAGAGGTCGCACTTCAGGGAGCCAAAGACATTTTGGCTGAGAATATTGCAGATGATGCTGCTATTCGTGCATGGATTCGTCGTTATACGCTCGATCATGGCATGCTGACTTCGGAAGCGAAGGATGCAGAGCAGGAGTCTGTATACGAGAACTACTATGATTATCGTGAATTAGCCAAAAAAATGCCTCCTCACCGTATTCTCGCAATTAACCGCGGTGAACGTGAAAACATTTTGAAAGTGGGTCTGGACGTGCAGCCTGAACCGGCCCACCGTCATATGGAAGGACAAATCATCAAGGGTGCATCTGCGGTCCAGGACGTTTTGCGTGCTGTGATTGAAGATGCTTACAAACGATTGATTGCTCCCTCGATTGAGCGTGAGGTTCGTGCAGAATTGACGGAAAAAGGTGAAAACCAAGCAATATCCGTATTCTCGGCTAATCTTCGTAATCTGCTGCTTCAGCCACCGATTCATGGTAAACGTGTGCTTGGTGTCGATCCTGCCTATCGTACCGGTTGTAAACTGGCTGTGGTCGACGATACGGGCAAGCTGCTGGAAGTGGCTGTTACGTACCCAACGCCACCACACAACAAGAAGCGTGAAGCTGCCGAGGTTTTCCATCGGATGATCAAGCAATACGATATCGGGTTGATTGTTATTGGTAATGGTACCGGATCCCGGGAAACAGAACAGTTTGTTGCCGAGATTATTCAGGAGAACGGGGACGAAAGTCTTGTGTATCTGATTGTCAATGAAGCCGGAGCGAGTGTGTATTCTGCATCCAAGCTGGCCCAGGAAGAATTCCCGGATCTTGACGTTGCTGAGCGAAGTGCTGCTTCGATCGCCCGCCGGGTGCAAGACCCGCTGGCTGAGCTGGTTAAAATCGATCCAAAAGCCATTGGTGTAGGTCAATACCAACATGACGTATCTCAAAAAATATTGGAAGAAAGTTTGAAGGCTGTTGTGGAATCCGCAGTTAACCATGTGGGCGTGGATGTGAACACGGCTTCGCCTTCACTGCTGTCCTATGTTGCGGGTGTAAATGCCACCATTGCCAAAAATATTGTGAAATACCGCGAAGAGAACGGTCGGTTCACGAATCGTCGTCAGTTGCAGAAAGTGCCGCGTCTGGGTGCCAAAACCTATGAGCAATGCGTAGGCTTTATGCGGATTGGTGAAGGTGAAAACCCGTTGGATCGCACACCGATTCACCCTGAATCGTATAAGGTCGTTGACCAGCTCTTTAAGGAGCTTCAGGTTGCGCTGGACAAGCTGGGCAGCAAGGAACTGTCTGTTCTCCTGTCTGAGCAACAACCGGAACAGCTGGCTGTGAAGCTGGATGTGGGTGTGCCTACACTGCGTGACATTCTGGACAGCTTGCAGCGTCCGGGTCGTGACCCGCGTGAGGAAATGCCGCTACCGATCTTCCGCACGGATGTGCTCAAAATTGAGGATTTGGTGGAAGGCATGGAGCTGCAAGGTACGGTTCGTAACGTGATCGACTTTGGTGCTTTTGTTGATATCGGCATCAAGAGTGACGGACTTGTCCACATCTCACAGCTGAGCAACGGTTACGTCAAACATCCGATGGATGTTGTATCTGTCGGGGATAATGTAACGGTCTGGGTGATGAACGTGGATACCAAAAAAGGCCGTGTCGGCCTCACGATGAAAAAGCCTGCTTCTTCTAAGCAGTCTTCCTAGTACAACACAATGATTGGAGAACAGCCTTCCCTGTAATGGGAAGGCTGTTTGTGGTCAGTTATAATAGTACTGTTGCCCGTACTGTATTCTTCGAAGGGATTTTATGATAGAAGTGAGAGCTTGAAGTGGACGGGGAGAGTGGCGTCAGATGCTTAGAGTTCGCTGTCCGCGCTGCGCGGGGTGCCACTTGTCGGTTTGTTTCGGTAAAAGAACCAGCATTCGTTCAGCAGCTTGATCTGTCTGCTGTCCTTTTTGTGAAATGCACGCATCAGTTGATTGCAAAGCCATTGAGGCAAGGGTATCTCCTCCTCTTGCATAATTCATCTGTACGTTAGCATATGTGGCAATAGCCTGGACTGTGCGGATTAACCCGGGAGGAACTCGGAAAATTCAATATGTATAAGGATATGGATAAAAGGGTGGGACCTTTGAATGTAGGGTTAAAAAAGTAAAAAAAGCGCAATCCCCGCTTTTAGGAGATGCGCTTTTGGTTCCATCCTGCATTAAAAATGAGTCCATAAGTGGATCAGAGTGATTCCATCTCTTCTTCATACCATTGCTCTAATTGAGCCTGAAGCGCCCGGATTTCAGTGAGCAGGGAAATCAAAGGATATTCGCTCTCTCTTAGTGCTGCAAAGCTTTGTTCAAGCGCATTGATATAATCAAGGCCTCCGATGATGGAGAGTTGCTCGTCCAGGAGATCAAGATTGTCACATTCAGCGATTGCCCAAGGCAGAACAGGTACATCTGCTGCGGTAAGTTTGTCAATCTCTTTGTGCAGGCGCAGGTTGAGCGCACTGAGTTGATAAGCGTAATCGGCAGGCATTTCCACAAACTGCAATTGCTGTTCCTGCTGCAGGATGACGTAGCGCATTGTAGGCATAACGAGTAATAATCTCCCCTCATACATTCTACTTGACAGTGTAGCCTACGAAACGGTTAAAATTCAAGTATTATGGCGGAAAAACAAATGGCCCAAGGGATGTGAAAGGAGGGAAAACCGATGGAGAATAAGGAATTGCAGCAATGGATTGAGCAGGTATCACTGGATCATTTCGGGGTTCCGTTCACTCATGAGGCGCTGTTTAACCGTCGTCTGACCACTACAGGTGGGCGTTATATGCTCAAGAGTCACCGAATAGAGATTAATCCTCATCAGCTCGAAGCCTATGGGCGGGAAGAGGTTGAGAAAATTATTAAGCATGAGCTGTGTCACTACCATTTGCACATTCGTGGACGCGGCTACCAACACCGGGACCCTGAATTCAAGGCCTTGCTGCAGAAGGTGGGCGGTTCAAGGTTCTGCCAGTCCCTTCCGGATGGAAAGGGCAGAAAGCCATTACCATATCGCTATAAGCTGGTATGCAAGAGCTGTGGCACGGAATATTTGCGTAAGCGCAAAGTTGATCCGAAGAGGTATCGCTGTGGTCGTTGTGCGGGCAAGTTAGGGATTCAGACAATCTGAGGTAAACGTTTTTTGGTGACAACACTCGTTACCACAAGACCATATGCATTATGCTCCCGGGTGACCATCTATGGGAGTATCTAAAGCTTATTAAGAAAGTCACCGGAGGCATGTTGACTTGGAATATTAATCATGATAAATTTAGGTTATTCAAGATCAATATTCCCTGATAGCTCAGTTGGTAGAGCACTCGACTGTTAATCGAGTTGTCACAGGTTCGAGCCCTGTTCGGGGAGCCATTCTTGGAGAGATACCCAAGTGGCTATAAGGGGACCCTCTGCTAAGGGGTTAGACTGCGTAAGCGGTGCGAGGGTTCGAATCCCTCTCTCTCCGTTCTGATTTACTTCCCTGTATAAGGGATGAGAACCCTAAAGGTTCGTCGAAGCATAGGCTTCGTAAGCAATACATCGCAGTCTCGAATGAAGTGAGAGTATCCCTCTCTCCGTTCTGAATAAACAAAACATAATCCCCCTCCTCAGTAACCGTTAAAGGATACTGAGGAGGGGGATTTTTGATGTATTATCATTTTGCCAATGTACAAGAAAGAATGCCTGTTTGCCGCCCTATAATGAAATGCCCAATACCTCGTACAAACCCTTCTTGCCAGCTTCAGTGACTTCAACCGAACGGCTGCCTGTCTTCTGCCGGGTCCAGTCCAGTTCGGACAAGCGGCGTCCCAGTTCGTCCCCCAGTAAACCGGAAATATGATGACGACGCTCACTCCAGTCCAGACACTTGCGAGCCACAGCACGGCGTGAGCTGGCTTTCCCCTCAAGTATAATGCCAAAAGAAGTGAACCATTGAACCCCTTTCTCTGTAATGTGGTAATCCTTGGCCTGCTCATCCTCAGGTTCTTCGAGATAACCTTCCCGCAATAAAGCTTCACACAACGATATCCCCAATTTTCCGGCCAGATGCCCATAACAGGTTCGAGCAAAGCTCAGATGTTGAAGTTGGTTGGACTGTTTGAGGGATCTCACTTGTACTGGTGCGGCGATACTCCCCATCGTTTCAATCAGAAAAGCAACCTCTTTTCCTGCGAGACGATAGTATCGATGCCGACCTTGCTGTTCGACCATAAGCAGCCCGCCTTCGACCAGCTTCGCGAGATGACTGCTTGCCGTTTGGGGAGTAACACCCGCCATGTAAGCAAGTTCGCCGGCAGGAAGTGCACGACCATCCAACAAAGCTTCCAAAAAAATAGCACGACTGGGGTCAGCAATTAACGACGCAATAACAGAAATATTCGGATATGTATTCATACTTCGATGTTACCTTAACTATTGGTGTATTACAATTCAATCGGGCATGAATTACAACCCAAGAGCTTGAAGGAATGGATTGAAGAATGGAGGAAGTAGCAATGTACACAAATGATAGAACGCATGAAGATTTTGAACCAGAGGATCATGGAGGCTTGAATAGAGCATTGATGCAGCATGAGGTGATAACTCCAAGTATTTTGTACTATGGCACACCTGTATTGTTGCTGAGCACGTTAAACGAAGAAGGAACAACAAACTTGTCGCCGCTTTCTTCATCATGGGCACTGGGGGACTGCTTGGTACTCGGAATCGGTACTCAGGGCAAAGCCTTTGAAAACCTGAGCCGCCATCCCGAATGTGTAATTAATCTGCCGGATGCATCCATGTGGGAGCAGGTTGAGCGATTGGGGCGTTATACAGGGATATATCCCATTCCTGAAGAGAAAAGGAGGATGGGGTTTGAGTTTTGCGATGATAAATTTGCCGTCTCTGGACTGACACCCCAAGATTCAGTTCAAGTTGAGCCGGATAAAATAGCGGAATGCCCGCTCCAGATTGAAGCCGCGGTACAACACATTCGTATTCCTGAACATACGCCATTCATGGCGATTGTAGAAGTAAAAGCGTTGAAGGTACACGCACATACCCGACTGTTATCAGGTCTGAACAAGATCAACCCAGAGAAGTGGAATCCTTTAATTTATAATTTCCGACACTATTATGGACTTGGAGAAAGGCATGGGGAGAGTTTTCGGGCAGAGAAGTGATGTTTGGTTTCTTAAAATAGCATAGACAGCCAATAAGTAATCCAGAATATACGAAGTGGGGCCAGCTGGGGCGCCGCTTCTTTCCATCTATATGCAGATTTCATTGAAATTTCATCCGGGTAATCAATGAGATTAGCATTTTTATTAGTCAAGGATTGGGTAAATAGTAAAGAAAGATACATGTAAGCATATACATAAGAGAGGTGATGAACATGGAAATGGAATACTTAATGCGTGTACTCATAGCTGGCATATGCGGCGTGTTGATCGGATATGAGCGCAAGAACCGAATGAAGGAAGCGGGGATACGTACTCACTTTGTTGTGGCTGTAGGTGCAGCATTGATGATGATTGTATCCAAGTATGGCTTTCAGGATCAGGCAGGCTGGGCGAATCTCTCGCTTGACCCATCCAGGATTGCCGCACAGGTGGTCAGTGGGGTCGGCTTCATCGGAGCCGGAATGATCTTCACACAACGCCACACGGTCCGGGGATTGACGACAGCGGCGGGAATCTGGGCGACTGCAGGAATGGGACTAGCTGTGGGTTCGGGATTGTATTGGACAGGAGCGGGGGTGACACTGCTTATTGTTCTGGCCCAGATGCTGCTGCATCGACCGACACGCTGGTTGGTGTCCGCGCGAACAGAGACGTTGACTATTCGACTGCTAAAGGAAGGGGACACCCTCAAAACCGTTTTGGCTTTGCTGGGACAGGAGAAAATCTCGGTGGTCGGATTCAAAACAGAACAGCAAATAAGCACAGACTCCGGGGAGGAGACTGTACTTGAATTCACTCTGCAACTGCCTGGATCATATCGGGCCGAGCAATTAATAGTTTTATTGCAGGATGTGCCTCACGTTCGATCCGTTGATATGAGGTGAGCCAGGCTACCGCTAGGTCGTAATGCCGAACTTTCATGACAAACGATTACTGACCGCCTTCAATGACGGTCTCCGGCCGGGAAACGGGTTTGCCTTCAAGAACACACTGAATGGCATATGCGACACCATGCTCCACATTGGTCAACGACACAGCCTTGGCAAGCGCCTTAATCTCCGGTTCAGCATTGCCCATGGCAATACCAAGTCCTGCCATTTTCAGCATGGATACATCGTTGAAGTTATCACCAATGGCTGCCGTATCTTCCATGGAGATGTTCAGATGAGCTGCCAGTTTGGTTAAGGCGTTACCTTTGGATACATCAGGATGCTGCATTTCGAAGTTGTGTTCAGAGGACACCACCATAGCTACATCGGAGCGAGAAGCAAAGTATTTGCGTCCCTGCTGCAATTGAGCCGGATCCAATGAAAAGGCCATAATATTGTAAATGTAAGCTTCGGAAGGGATTTCCTGATGGGAGTGTACGCGGTGATAATCTTTCTTGTCATAGTGCTTCTTAACAGCTCGAATGAGGCGTTCAATATCCTCCCCAGGACTCGAACCCAGAATGCGATCCATCTCAGCGAGCATCGCCTCATGACTGCTTATAGGAGCGTAAATACCCTGTTGTGTGGAGGCCTCGTAGTAGCAATGATGATCTTCCAGCCACTGCATGACGGATGCGGCCGTTTCACGCTCAAGGGGAAGATGGAATAGGCGTTCACCGTTGGCATCATGGATGGTAGCTCCGTTGGAGCCAATAACTGGCGTGTTAATTCCGCCTTCGCTGCTTATAGTTAATACGTCGGAATAGACCCGTCCTGTAGCAATCGTAATCTTCAATCCTTCTTGTTGCGCCTTATGGATTGCAGCTGCATTTTCCGGGCTGATCTGACTGTCTCTGTTCAATAGGGTTCCATCTAAATCGGTAGCAAATAATTTCATAGGTTATAACTCCTTTTCAATTGTAGGTTCGGGAATGAGAATATCAACTTGTTGTTCGGCTAGAAAGGTTCGCCAATCTTGGGAAGGCCATTGATCTGTAATTAACATATCAACGAGTGACCAGTCCGCAAAACGATAACCATAACGCTTATCAAACTTGGAATGGTCAGCGAGTACAATAACCTGCTTTGCAGCTTGCATCATTTTGTGCTTGATCTTTCCTTCTTCTTCAGAGGCACTGAAGCCGTCCATTGTAATTCCGCCAATACCGATAAAGGCTTTGTCTACATAATAATGGGAAAGAGTTTCAATCACTGAAGTACCATAGACATAACGTTGCTCCTTATCGACTTTGCCGCCAAGCAAACGAATCTCGACAGCGGTATGATTGGAGAGAAGATCAGCTGAATAAATGGAATTGGTGATGACGGTACAGGACTTGCCGTTTAGATTTTCGGCACAAGTCTGCACGGTAGTGGAAGAATCCAGAATAATGTGTTCGCCTTGGCGAACGATCGCAGCGGCTAGCTTGCCAATAGCTCTTTTTTCGTCGGAAATGTGCAGCAGACGATCTTTATAGGATCGGCGCTCAGCTGGTGGAACGGGGAGAATTGCACCGCCGCGCGTTCGGATAATGGCATCCTGTTCTTCGAGCTTGATTAGATCCCTTCGTGCTGTGTCCCGGGAAACGTCAAAGAGGGATACAATATCATCAGCCGAGATGCGATTGTGTTTACGCAAATGTTCAATAATCAGCTGCATTCGTTCTTCCTGAAACAAACGTGCCGCCTCCTTATACGTAGCTGACCGTGTATATAACTGATAGGTTAATTATAAGTACTAATAATGATATTTGCAATATTATAAGTAAACGTAAGTGTATTTAAGTTTTTTGATATTAATTTAACAAATTGCGATGATTACGGTGATAAATATGTGAAAGACATTTCAGGCGTGAGCACGCTCTTGACCTCATGGAGAAGGGGGAAAAAGGAGGGCAAAAAAAAGTTTGAAAAAAAGTGTTGCACATTTAAATTGTCCTATGATATACTCATTCTTGTCGCCAAGAAAGACAACTTGTTTACAAGGCCCGTTGGTCAAGGGGTTAAGACACCTCCCTTTCACGGAGGTAACAGGGGTTCGAATCCCCTACGGGTCATTATCTTCACCACCTCAGGGATGTACAATTCTGATGAGGAATCCTCAAAAAAGTCATAGCTCCTATACAAAAGAGTTACGCATGGCACATCCGGTGAAGTTACAGCAAGAGCCATTAGCTCAGTTGGTAGAGCACCTGACTTTTAATCAGGGTGTCGAAGGTTCGAGCCCTTCATGGCTCACCATTTATACAATTGAATATGCGGTCGTGGTGGAATGGCAGACACGCTATCTTGAGGGGGTAGTGGGTGTATACCCGTGGAGGTTCGAGTCCTCTCGACCGCATCACAGCAACAAACGTTACAAGATAGACTCTCATGATTATTCATGGGAGTCTATCTTTGTGTTATGAGAAATACCAGAACGTATTCCTGGGATTAAAAGGCTGAGGATTCAGGAAGGTTGTGGTATAATTTAGGTACATGTATTGATTATTACGGTTGGAAGGCGGTTCTGTATGCAGTCGATCTATGAGCGAATTGAACACCTGATTGCCGAACGAGGAATGACCAAGAAGGCTTTCTGCCAACAGCTGAAGATCAGCACGGGCAATCTGGGTGACTGGAAACGCGGTAAATCTATTCCGAGTACGAATAAACTAATTGAGATTGCTTCGTTTTTTGATGTGAGCCTTGACTGGCTCATGATTGGGCGTCCATCCAAGGAGGCGATGGTACGGGAAAAACGGGAGGATTATTTTTTTGACGTGTTGCGGCAATTGAATTGCCAAGAAAGCGAATTATCGACTGTAGAACAGTCTTTTATCAGTGAATATATTGAATTTACCCGTTATCGCAAATCCAAGGAAAGCAGAGATTCAGGCGACTTTCGTTACAAGGGAGAAGATAAGCCCAAAGGAGACGAGCTGTTGTAGTGCAAGTTAGTGAAAGCTACAATTTGACTGGATCATCTGGGTATATAAAAAACCTCTGAACACATCCGAAACCCGTCGGAGAGATGTTCAGAGTTTTTTTTCTTTGGAACTCGTTGCAACATGCGATTCCGAAAGCTGGTCCGATAGACGTATAGCTTTTACTTACGGAATGTGAGGTTGGGTTTGCTCAAAAGCTCGCGGCGAAGGGTGTTCCAAATCTGAAGGCATTGCTCCTGAAGTTCCCAGGCTGCCATTCCAAGCAAACGAACACCAATCCCGCCTGTAGCGAGTAAGCTGGCCCCGGCAAGCATGCGACCATCTGGGGGCAGAATGGACCGTACAGACTCCAACTGTGCTGCTCCTAACCCAGGGGCGATCATCCATAAAGCCGCAGTGTGAGTGTAGTCTAACAATGCGGCGGATGATCTCGGATCGTCGGATTCTGGTTCGAGTCCGAATCGATCCCATACGGCCAACTGCTTCCCTTGCCGGATTTCTGTCAGACTGCGATATCGCTTGAACTGAAAGGCTTCCCCCCGATGAATTCGTCCAGCGGACCAGATATCCGCATACGCAAGTACTGCTTGTTCACCCAGCTCGAAGGTCGTGGTGAGTGAGGAAGAGCTGCCTTTAAACGGAATAACGCATTCAGGGAAGTACTCCAGCACCGCTCCTTGCTCCAGTCTAAAGTGATGGTTCACAGATGACGGAACAGTAGGTGTGGGATGAAGCCTCGTGGCTGATGTGCTGCTTAGCATTAAGTGAGTGTTCTGGCCCAACTGCCATTCAGATCGATAATGATCACCGTTCAGTACGCCTGGAGAGACGTCTGAAGTGTATACACATAATTCATCTCCGCCACCCGGAGGTCGAAAGGATCGACTGAACCGGAGAGGGGCGCTGTAATACCGATCGGTCATGACGGTGCGCCCGTCTTGGAGGGTGAAAGTGGCCCGAAGCTCGCTGCGGCGTATCACGGCCTCTCCGGTACTGCGGTTCAGTCCATGTTCAACTCCATGTAAAGAGGAAGATGAATTAGTGGCTGTGAGTCGTTCCGTGCTCATGGGTGTGTGTATGCAGATGCGCAGCGGAAGCATCGTCATCCATATATTGATGTTCAAGCCAATGGACGATTTCGGATACCCCTTCACCGCTCATCAGGTTCGACATCACATAAGGCCGTCCTTCGCGCACCCGTTCGGTATCATCTTTCATGACTTGGAGACTTGCGCCTACATAAGGGGCAAGATCGGTCTTGTTAATCAGGAGCAGGTCTGAACGTGTAATACCCGGACCACCTTTGCGAGGTAGTTTTTCACCCTGAGCCACATCAATAATATAAATGAATACGTCTGCCAGTTCCGGGCTGAATGCCGCAGAGAGATTGTCGCCGCCACTTTCGATGAAGATCAGCTGCAGGTCCGGGAAGCGCTCGATCAACTCATCAACGGCTTCGAAATTCATTGAGGCGTCCTCTCGAATAGCGGTATGTGGGCATCCCCCTGTTTCTACACCGATAATCCGTTCTGGAGCGAGCGCATTTTGACGGAGTAAAATCTCGGCATCTTCCTTCGTGTAAATATCATTGGTAATAACGGCCAGGCTGTAGCGTGTACGCAGTGCCTTGGACAGCTTCTCCACGAGGGCTGTTTTTCCTGAACCGACAGGCCCACCGATTCCGATTCGCATTGGGCGACTCCGATCAAATACCTTACGTTCCCATTCCGCATGATGCGTATGATTAGCTCCTCCACACATAACTAATTCCTCCTTGGTTTTGAATTAATGTAGTTAGGACATGAACAGACGGGCTGGCAGGCTCTCGTGCCGCATAGCGTAGATTTCCTGGGCAATACCGAAGCTGTGCATATCTTCCGGGTCGTCATCCCGAATTTGAGACCATTCAGAATCAATATCATCCAAAAGTTTTTGGATAAGCAACTGTGCTTCGGTTTGACCGATGGGCAGAAGACGCAGAGCACTATTTACATAAGCGTTAACAGAGGTATACAAATGTCCGGTGACGGCTTCGTCCAGTCCGATTTCTAGCTGATAATTGATGTAGCCGTGAATCGTTGTGATGCCGCAAAAGGCACTGTGTTCCTTTACGGCTTCATCGATTAGAGAAAAGTCCATCCACGGATATAGTGATCTCGCGAGTTTGAGTAATCGCTTCCCCATCTTGTGCCCGCTTTCCCGTAGTTCCCTTGGGGTCCGCTGGGCGTGTACACGTTTGTCGTAAAGGGCCAGAAGGGAGGCATCCTGTTGCTGGATAGCCTGGTATACGCCTTTGATGCCGAGACCATCGAGCCGTACGAGACTGGAATGAAGCTGGCCGCGAATGAACTGTTCGAGTTGGGCAGTCGTCCGTATCCTACCGTCATGAGTGTATGCCTCCAGACCGAACGAGTGGGAGAACCCGCCAATGGGCAGGGCCGAATCCAGCAGTTGAACATAACGGAGTAATTTCGTGCCGCTGTGCATCATCATGCGTGGCCCCCTTTGTCAGAACATGAAATAGCGTTGTGCCATCGGTAATTCGTCCGCGGGCTCACAGGTGAGAAGTTCGCCATCAGCCCGTACCTCATAGGTTTCGGGATCGACTTCAATGACGGGTGTGACGTCGTTGTGGATCATATCCTTTTTGCTCACTGAGCGGCAGCCTTTGACAGGTTCCACACGCTTGTTCAAGCCTAGCGTCTCCTTGATTCCCGCATTTGCTGCGGCTTGGGAGACAAAGGTGATCGACCCTTTGGCAAGTGCACCACCGTAAGCACCGAACATCGGTCTTCCGAAGACGGGCTGCGGCGTAGGGATCGATGCGTTGGGGTCACCCATCTGGGCGAAGGTAATCATACCGCCCTTAATGACCATCTCGGGCTTTACCCCGAAATAGGCCGGGTTCCAGACGATCAGGTCTGCCAACTTGCCAACCTCCACGGAACCGACGAGATGGCCTATGCCGTGAGCGATAGCCGGATTGATCGTATATTTGGCGACATACCTTTTAATCCGATCGTTATCGGATGGGGAGCCTGAGGTTAGTTCGAGCTTGCCTCGCTGCTTTTTCATCTTGTCGGCGGTTTGCCAGGTGCGAATAATGACTTCGCCAACCCGACCCATCGCCTGTGAATCGGAACTGATGATGCTGAATACGCCGAGATCATGCAAAATGTCTTCGGCCGCGATCGTTTCGGGACGAATCCGCGAATCAGCAAAGGCAACATCTTCAGGGATGGATGGGTCCAGGTGGTGACACACCATCAGCATATCGAGATGTTCTTCTACGGTATTGCGTGTGTAAGGACGTGTTGGGTTGGTTGAAGAGGGGATGACGTAAGACTCTCCGGCAGCGCGGATAATATCCGGCGCGTGTCCTCCGCCAGCACCTTCCGTATGATAGGTATGGATCGTGCGTCCGTTAATGGCCGCCAGTGTATTTTCGAGAAATCCGGTCTCGTTCAGCGTATCGGTATGAATGGCTACCTGAACATCATGCTCTTCGGCTGCGGTCAGACAGGCATCAATAGCGCTTGGCGTTGTGCCCCAATCTTCATGCAGCTTCAGTCCAATGACACCGGCTTCAATCTGTTCAATTAGTGGAGCGGTGCTGGAACTATTGCCTTTGCCGAGATAACCGATATTCATGGGAAATGCCTCTGCGGACTCCAGCATGCGGTGGATATGCCAGGCGCCGGGTGTACAAGTGGTGGCTTTGGTGCCGGTTGCAGGTCCTGTGCCGCCGCCAATCATGGTTGTTACTCCTGAAGATAATGCCGTTTGAATCTGTTGTGGACAGATAAAATGAATATGGCTATCAATGCCTCCTGCGGTTACAATCATGCCTTCCCCGGCAATGATTTCAGTCGAAGCGCCAATGACCAGCGCGGGATCGACTCCGTCCATCGTGTCTGGGTTGCCGGATTTGCCGATGGCGCAGATGAGACCATCGCGAATGCCGATGTCCGCTTTTACAATCCCCCAATGATCGATGATGACGGCGTTGGTAATGACTGTATCAGGCGTGCCATCACTGCGAAGGGCGGATGTGGACTGACCCATCCCGTCACGAATAACCTTACCGCCGCCGAATTTGCTTTCATCCCCATAGACAGCATAATCATGCTCAATCTCCGCCCATAGTTCCGTATCTGCCAATCTGACGGCATCCCCGGTTGTCGGTCCAAACATGGACGCGTATTGTTCGCGGCTCATTCGTTTCATGAAGGTTCCCCTCCGTCCTGCACAGGGGGTGCAAAAGCCTTCAGGAATATTTCCAGTTTCTGTGGATCAGGTGGCTGATCTGCCGATCCTTCGGTTAATCCGTTAAATCCATAAATCTGACGTTTGCCACCAAATGTGGTGAGTTCGACTGGTTTTTCTTCACCAGGTTCAAAACGAACAGCGGTGCCTGCCGGAATATGCAGGCGGTGCCCAAAAGCGGAAGGGCGATCAAAGTCCAGCGCAGCATTGACTTCATAGAAGTGAACGTGAGAACCGACCTGAACCGGACGGTCGCCGCGGTTCAGTACAATCAGACGTACGGTTGAGCGATCGGGATGACAGACGATCTCATCATCCTGTTTTAAACGATATTCACCAGGGATCATGGAGTTCTCCTGCCTTTCTCAGCGTATAGGTTCATGGACAGTGACCAGTTTTGTTCCGTCAGGAAAAGTGGCTTCCGCCTGTACCTCAGGGATCATATCGGGTACACCTTCCATGCAGTCTTCACGTGTCAGGATCGTGCCGCCGTATCTCATCAACTCTGCAACACTCATGCCATCGCGTGCGCGTTCCATGAGCTCGGAGGTCAACAATGCGATAGCTTCGGGGACATTCAGTTTAAGTCCGCGTCCTCTGCGTTCGCGGGCGAGGTTAGCAGCCACGGTAATCAGGAGTTTTTCTTTTTCCTGCTCAGTCCAGTGCAAGGTAATCCGACCTTTCCCTTAGATAGTCTATGTCGTCATGGATCATGTTATATGTTAAATATACTCACACAGGGTGGACCCTTTGTCAATATGGTTCCAATTATATTAGCAGCATGCATGAAACGAGTATGCATAAAATAAAATTGTGTAAGCATTATTGACACGTCGAGTGTGACCCTCCATAATTTGGATCAACGAACATTTCGGACATATATGACCTTAATGTTCGTCAATAGACTAAAAAAAGGGAGTGTTGGCTATTGAAGAAGAGGTCGGTCAAGTTATGGAGTGTTTTGCTCGGTGCAGTCATTGCGTTGACAGGATGTGTGGAAGGTGGCACGCCGCCTGAGGCATCGAGTTCCGGTGGGACGGGAGAACCTGCTTCGTCCGGAGATACGATTAAAGTAGGTGTTCTTCACTCCCTGAGTGGAACGATGGCGATCAGTGAAGTGTCTGTTAAGGATGCGGAGATGCTTGCCATTGAAGAGATCAATGCAGCGGGCGGAGTTCTGGGTAAACAGATCGAGCCTGTGGTCGAGGACGGCGCTTCCGATTGGCCTACATTTGCGGAGAAAGCAGGGAAGTTGTTGCAGCAGGATAAAGTAGCCGCTGTATTTGGCGGATGGACCTCTGCGAGTAGGAAAGCGATGCTGCCAGTGTTTGAGCAGAACAAGGGTCTGCTGTTTTACCCGGTGCAATATGAAGGATTGGAATCATCACCCAACATTTTTTATACAGGAGCCACAACGAATCAGCAGATCGTACCGTCCGTAACCTGGTTGCTGGAGAACAGGGGCAAGAAGTTTTACCTGCTGGGGTCGGATTATGTTTTCCCGAAAACGGCCAATCAGGTCATCAAAGCCCAGCTGGCAGCTGAAGGTGGCGAAGTGGTAGGCGAAGAATATACACCGCTGGGGCATACGGATTACAGTACGATTATCAGCAAAATCAAGGCTGCCAAGCCGGATATTGTATACAACACGCTGAACGGAGACAGCAATGTCGCCTTTTTCAAACAATTAAAGGATGCCGGGATCTCTTCGGAACAGTTGACCACTCTATCAGTGAGTGTGGCGGAGGAAGAAATTCGGGGGATTGGTGCGGATGTGCTGAAAGGGCATTTGGCTTCGTGGAACTATTATCAGACAACAGATACTCCTGAAAATAAAACATTTGTAGAGAAATATAAAGAAAAATACGGAGCTGACCGGGTGACGGCCGATCCGATTGAAGCGGGATATGTGGCAGTTTATCTGTGGAAAGCAGCTGTGGAGAAAGCCGGATCAACTGATGTTGAAAAGGTGAAGGAAGCAGCCAAAGGGCTGGAATTCGATGCGCCGGAAGGTAAAGTGACGGTGGACGGAGACAACCAGCATATCTACAAAACGGTGCGGATTGGCGAAGTACAGGAGGATGGACAATTCAAGGAATTGTGGAACTCCGGCGCACCAGTCAAACCTGATCCGTATCTGAAAACGTACGAATGGGGTGCGTCACTTAGTACCAAATAGCACAGCATTTCACGTCAAAAACTTCTGAATAACAGATGAGGGTGAGACAACACACCCTCATACAACATCACGGTAAAGCGTTGATGCGAAACGTAAATGATGTCTTGTATAAAATTTCAGATGTTCACAGCATGAGGAGGGAAAGGCGATGGATATGTTTGTCCTGCAACTGTTCAATGGGTTAAGCATCAGTTCCATCCTGCTGCTGATTGCGTTGGGACTTGCGGTTACATTTGGATTAATGAATGTCATTAACATGGCTCATGGTGAATTGATCATGATCGGCGCTTACGCTACGTATGTGACGCAAAACCTGTTCATCTCGTATGCTCCGCAAGCGTGGTTCAATGTCTATTTTATTGTGGCTCTGCCTATCGCCTTTGGTGTGGCGGCTCTTATAGGCTGGTTGCTGGAAGTGTTGCTGATCAGGCATCTGTATGGGAGGCCGCTGGACAGTCTGCTTGCTACATGGGGCGTAGGTATGATGCTGCAACAATTGGCCCGAACGATATTTGGGGCACCAAATGTAGGGGTATCCAGTCCAGCTTGGCTTAACGGAGGTCTGACCATCGCGGATGGTATTGTGTTTCCATATAAGCGTCTTTTCATTATCGCGCTGGTTGCGGTTGTACTGCTGTGTATGTATTTGTACATCTATCGGACTTCTTCCGGGAGACGGATGAGGGCTGTGATGCAGAATCGGAGTATGGCGGGCTGTCTCGGGATCTCCACCAGACGAGTGGATGGTATGACCTTTGCGATTGGTTCGGGCATTGCCGGCATCGCCGGATGTGCGTTGACACTGATTGGCCCGATTGGCCCCTCGCTGGGTACGTATTATATCGTGGATGCGTTCATGGTGGTTGTACTGGGCGGTGTGGGGAAGCTGGTGGGGACCGTGTGTGGTGCACTCGGAATTGGCATGTTCAACACGTTATTCGAAACGTATACTTCCGCCTCCATAGGCAAGGTGCTGGTATTTGTCTGTATTGTAGCTTTTCTGCAATGGAAGCCGCGCGGGCTCGTTGCCATACGAACCCGGAGTCTGGATTAATGCGAAGAAGGGGGTTATATGATGTCGGCACTTCTCAAGACGGGTAGTCTGAAAATGAAGATCATCTGGGCGGTTGTCCTGATCATGATGTGTCTGGCTCCACTCATTTCCACGGAATTCCGGCTTAGTTTGTTGGCGAAATTCCTGGCCTTGGCCATTCTGGCAATCGGTCTGGACTTGATCTGGGGATATGGAGGGGTGCTTAGTCTCGGTCATGGTGTATTTTTCGGACTGGGCGGGTACGCCATGGCGATGTATCTGAAGCTGCAGGCCAGTGGTACAACACTTCCTGACTTTATGGGATGGAGTGGTCTTAGTGGTCTGCCGTGGTTCTGGGAGCCGTTCAAGTCATTCCCGGTGGCACTATTGCTGGGTATTGCCCTTCCGGCATTGCTGGCCTTTGCCCTGGGGTGGTTCACGTTCCGTAACCGGATCACCGGTGTATATTTTACAATCCTGACCCAAGCGCTAGTCCTCATTACAGTAACGTTGTTTGTGGGCAAACAGGAATGGACGGGAGGGACCAACGGTATAACGGGATATAACGCTATCTTTGGTTTTACCCTTCATTCGGCAGGGACAACGATTGCTCTCTACTATATAACGCTTGCCGTCCTGGTGCTCGCCTATCTGCTCTGTCGCCGGGTTGTGAACAGCAGGTTCGGTCAGGTGCTTGAAGCTGCGCGGGATGGGGAGAATCGGGTTCGCTTTCTTGGATATGATCCGGCAGGCTTCAAAACGCTGGCGTTCGCCCTATCCGGAGCGCTTGCGGGAATCGCTGGTATGTTATTCGTGCTCCAGGTAGGGATCATCTCGCCTTCCATGATGGGGATCGTGCCTTCAATTGAAATGGTGTTATGGGTTGCCTTGGGCGGTCGTGGAACGCTGATTGGTGCGGTAATCGGAGCTGTGGTGCTGAACGCAGCCAAAACGGGCATCAGTGAAGCTTATCCAGAAGGGTGGTTGTTTGTCATTGGTGGGCTCTTTGTAACAGTGGTCTTGTTCATGCCGAATGGGTTTGTTGGTGTATACCGTCATGTGGTGCGCTTGCTGAAACGGAGAGGAGAGGTTGTGCATGTTCCAGTCAGTCAGGAAAAACCAAAAGTCTACTGATGTTCCGGTAGTCCTGGTCGCTCAGGAAATTACGGTGGTGTTTGGCGGTTTTGTTGCGGTCAAAGGCATGAATCTGAAGCTGCATGAACATGATCTGCATTTTCTGATCGGGCCTAATGGTGCGGGGAAAACAACGATGCTGGATGTGATTTGCGGCAAAACTAAGCCCTTGTCCGGTACAGTGAAGATGGCGGATGGTACGGATCTGACACGTCTGAAGGAGCACCAGATTGTTCGAAAAGGGGTAGGGCGCAAGTTCCAGGCTCCGTCCATCTTTGCTGGTCTGACCGTGCAGGAGAACCTGATGCTGGCTGCGGAGAATCGTCGTTCTCCTTTACAGGCTCTGGGTACTCAGCGGTATTCAAAAATAAGTCCGGCCATGGAGCGGATTACGCTCCAGATTGGTCTGCAGGACCGTGTGGATGCACGTGCAGGTGCGCTATCACATGGGGAAAAGCAGTGGCTTGAGATCGGTATGCTGCTGCTGCAGGAGCCCCGTGTGTTGCTGCTGGATGAACCGGCAGCGGGGATGACGGACGAAGAAACACACAAGACGGGCCGACTGCTGCAAGAGATTGCGCGAGAAAGGTCTGTTGTGGTAGTGGAGCATGATATGGAGTTTGTTCGTGAGTATGCAGCCAAAGTGACGGTGATGCATGAAGGCAAGCTTCTAAAGGAAGGTACGATGGCGGAAGTGCAGGAAGATCCGAGAGTGGCTGAAGTGTACCTGGGCAAAAGGAGGGATGACCATGCTGTCGCTGCAACGAATTGAGTCCGGTTATGGAGAAAGCAATGTGCTGCGCGGTGTGAATCTGGATGTCGAGCCAGGTCAGGTGGTATGCCTGATGGGGCGTAATGGTGTAGGGAAAACCACCTTGATGAAGACGTTGATGGGGCTTCTTAAAACGCGCAAAGGAAGTATTCAGTGGAAAGGTCAGGAATTATCCACCCACGATCCGGCCAAACGGGCCAGGTCGGGGATTGGATATGTGCCGCAGGGGCGAGAAATCTTCCCTCAGCTTACGGTAAAGGAAAATCTGCTGCTGGGTCTGGAGACCAGTGCAGCGGGTGTAAAGACGTTCCCAGAAGATGTTCTGGCGATGTTTCCGGTGCTTGCCACGATGTATGGTCGACAGGGTGGTGATCTAAGTGGCGGGCAGCAACAGCAGTTGGCATTTGCCCGCGCGCTGGCTTCCCGGCCCGGATTGTTGCTTCTAGATGAGCCGACAGAAGGCATCCAGCCTTCTATCGTAGAGGATATCCGGCAGGTCATTTTGCAAATTAAGGCAAAGGGTGAAATCTCCATCTTGCTGGTGGAGCAAAGTATTGATTTTGTACGCGGTGCTGCAGATTATATCTATGTAATGGACAAAGGGGCAATTGCACTGCAAGGAACACCGCGAGAGCTGGATATGTCGCAGTTTGAGCACCATCTGTCTGTGTAGCTTAGGGTTCTTGGTGTAGGGTGAGTTCAGGAACGCTTGTCCAGAATGTTGGAGTACTTCGGATATAGTCTTCGGATGCAATCCGGGCAGATATCATGGGTAAATTCGGCATGAGTGTGCTTCTCCAAATAACTCTCAACAGAGTTCCAGCTGTCCTGTTCATCCTTAATCTGTTTGCAGACAGCGCAGATGGGAAGCAGTCCACGCAAAGTACGCACTTCAGACAGAGCCTTCTTCAATTGGCGTTCTGTCTGTTTCTGTTCGGTAACATCCGTGTGTGCAATCAATGCGAGATCAGACTGCAGGGATGGGTCGGCCTGAATTAATGGGGTGAGTTCCAGACGGAACCACCGCTGTTCGTTGTGGACAGTTTGGACGGAGATGTCGTATGTATAACTGTCTTTAAAAGGTGCAGTGATACTTTTTAACTCCTGAACAATCTTCGCATTCTTTGTTTTCTCCTCGCGTAATGTCCACCCCTCTATAAGGTGAAGGTAATGAGGCGGTTCAGGTGCTGTTCTGGAGGGGCCTGTTACGCTTGGCTTGGGAAGCAGCTGCCCGAGTCCATGTTGCCAAGCGGTGTTGCAGCTTCGGATGATCCAGTTGTGGTCGACGATGATAAGCTGGTGCTGCATGGACTGGAACGATAATCTCTCCAGATCGGATATTAAGTATCTCATGAAATGAGCTCCTCCTTGGCAGAAATCTTATCTTAAATCATCTGGAATTTCCAAAATGTCAGCGACCTGGTTCCTGAACCGGGTTGCTTTGCGTGTGCCGTGAATGAGATTGGACAGACGATATGGCGGAATGCCATACTGTTCACAAAATGTCTTTTGATCGACCTGGAGTTCGGTTAGTCGTCGTTTAATGGCCCATCCGAAAGGAGTCACAGGTTTCTTTTTGTTCAAAAGGGTTCACCCCTCGTTGGAATGTAGTGTTCAGCTGATTATTCTTGGTGTAAAATATATAGATATGCGAGCTGTATGTTTTATTATATACGTATTTGCGTCATCTAACAATTAAAAAAGACGGAAATAAGTGTATTTTAATATGTTAAATGGCGTAAATACGTTAAAAAGACAAAATAAATGACATAAAAAAACACGCCAGCAATGAGGTTGCGGCGTGTTTTTTATATTTTGCGGTATGAGGAGGTGGGTTGTGAAGGGAAGGCGGATAGAGATTAGGCTCTGTAAGCGTGAAGTCCTGCGCCAAGCATGTGAAAGCTTGGAAACAACGTCTTCATGGACATTGAGGTTGGTTGTACCAGTCCATCCGCAGCAGAGGCGCTGACGGTATGCCATTCATGCTCCAGGTCTGCGGCCAGGCGAACCAGCAGGTCCTGGGTTGTATCGGTGTTAAGGGGAATCACTTTGGAGGCTTCGGTTATGCAAGCACTCATGGCTGAATGCAGATAACCAAGGACCGCCTCCTCGACAGGGATTTCGAGGTGGTGGTTAATCCAGGCGTGAACAGTGGAGAGGCAGCCGACGGATTCATACTTAGCCAGGGTTTGTTCGAGAAGGCTAAAATCAATCCAGGGGTGGAGTGCACGAGCTAGCTTAATCAGTCGTTTGCCCATTGTGGAGGCATGTTCTCTGAGATTGACTGGGGTGCGCTGGACATGAACGAGTTTGTCGATGAGGGCTGTACGCCACTCGTCATTGTGATCTGCGGCGGTGTATATGCCTTTAATCGCCATCCCTTCCAGACGCACGATGCTGGGGTGCAATTGACAGCGCATGAAGGATTCGAGATCTTCAGCACTACGAATAGTACCTTCAGCGATATGGGCATCCATGCCGAAGGAATGGGTGAACCCTCCGACCTGGATAGAGGAATCAAGCAGTTTGACATAATCGAGCAGCTTATTCCCACGGTTCACAATCTTTCGCCTCCTACGTTCGTTAAATGTTATGTTAAATAACATTTATACTCCTTTTTGATTCGTTTTATGTTTGTAAATCCGAATTATATGATATATATATTCACATAAATATCCGCTTTTTGTCAATGGTTTCTTGGATTTTAAATGGTAAAACTATTTAATGTTATTTTATATAACTTTATAAGTTATATTATTCTAAAGAGATGTGAAGGATGGTAATACAAATAAAGTAGAGTGATCAGCCTAATCGGGTATAAAAAATGAGATCAAAATTAATCATATGCACTTCGTAGGAGAAAATGACGAGATTATACGATTTATGGTGGGAAAAGCGCAGTTAAAATGATATGAAGAAAAATGCTTTACTTTTAAACATGAACCGGGTATAATCAATTCTGTTGCCGATTATTTACGACATGCGGTCGTGGTGGAATGGCAGACACGCTATCTTGAGGGGGTAGTGGGTGTATACCCGTGGAGGTTCGAGTCCTCTCGACCGCATCATAAGAACGATTAAGAAGAAGCTTCCCATACGGGGAGCTTCTTCTTTGCTTTTTTTTACAGTTTAAATGAGTCGGACAAAAAAAGGTCATCCGTTTACCCCGGTTGCATGTTCATTTTGTCTGCCGGGGTCGGATGGCCTTTGCTTGTTATTTAAGCAATTCTTTGATGTCCGCTTCAATTTTATCAGGTGTTGTTTTGGGAGCATACCGTTTCAGAACACGTCCGTTCTGATCCACAAGGAATTTGGTGAAGTTCCATTTGATGGCTTTGGAGCCGAGTACGCCTGGTGCTTCTTTGGTAAGGTGCTGGAATAGAGGGTGAGCGCTTGAACCATTCACATCGATCTTCTCAAACATCGGGAAGCTGACACCATAGTTCATCTGACAGAACTCGGCAATATCGTCAGAAGAGCCCTTTTCCTGTGCAAACTGGTTGCTTGGAAAACCAAGAACTTCAAATGGAGAGTCTTTAAACTTGTCCTGAAGTTCTTGCAGACCTTTGAATTGAGGTGTGAGGCCGCATTGGCTTGCTGTATTCACGATAAGCAGTACTTTGTCACGATAGTTGGACATTTCAACTTCCTGACCGCGAAGGGTGTTTACTTTGTAGTCGTAGACTGACATGAAAATCTCCTCCATTTCATATTCTTCTATCTTTTATTATATTGATTACAATTAAATATTGCAAAATTAATATTGCTTTTTTAACTCAATTTGAAGCTGTCATGTATGATCTGTGACTGATTTGCTACCTGAATTTCGCTAAAGAGAGAATTAGAGAGCTTTGATGAGATGGGTAGAGAATGGATGCGTTGTAAGCGCTATTATTGATGTGAAATGGCAAAAATCCGTCGATTCGGTGATCTGCGCAGACTTTACACCAATATGGCACGGGTGTATGATTCATATCGTAATTCCAATTCAAATTAAATTTTACATGAAAAACGAAACAAACGATAATATCGCTCTGATTAATGAACATAAAGGAACGATGTTTTAATCGCTGAGTTTCCATTCATTCATGGGTGGGAAACGGGGGAACCAACAGGATGAACTGTCCAGGACAGTAGGCATCCATGGGGTGAATTTTCCGGTGACAGCCGGAAATAGGGCGACTCTCGCGCCCGAATCCGTCAGCTAACCTCGTAAGCGTTAAAGGGAGAGGCAACAAGCCGTACGCTGGTTCATAGTGTCTTTTTGCTATGGATTATTGAAGAAGCGTCCGGGAGGCCTTGGTCCCCCACGCTTCTTTTTTGTTGTCTTTTCACGCCAAGGGAGGAACGAATGATGGATAAAGAGATGATCTTAGTGACTGCTCCAAATGAAGCAGGACGTAAATTTATCAAATTGCTGATGTACAAAAAAATGCCGTTTGCCGTTCTGACCAACAGTGCAGGGGAAGAGCGCAGGCTCCGGAGAATCGGTGTGGAGCATGTCATTCGCATGAACACGGCTGCAGCTCAGAAATGGTTTTTGCCACAAGGCAGTGTAGGCAATGTTTTTATTTTTGAAAATAGCCTAAACCTGACCTGTCGATATTTGCAGATCTGCCGCTCCTGGACATCCAAGTCCCTGTGTGTCATTACAGAACAAAGCCATCCCAAAGGGATTTATCGGGGAATGGGAGCAGACCGTATTGTATATTCCTTGAATGGGGAAGTTGGGTTTCTGCTTAATGGCTAGTGGCAGTACTATTCCTGTGATTGATCCAGTGTCAGCTGCCTGTTATAATTGAAATCATAAATAAACGGAATCTTGAGGAGACTCATGCATGATGGTGGGTCTTCTTTTTTATGGTTTGGGAAATGGGGATATGAATTTCCTGTGGCTAACGAGGAGGAATAGGCGTGCCGGATGTACGTGGAATACAATGGTTGTTCTTTGATGTGGGGGATACGCTTGTGGACGAATGGGAGCCGGTGGATGATATTATCGGTCAGTTCGTTCGTGAAGCTTGTGCGCTTGGTTATCAGGTGGAGATGCAGACGGTGCGAGATATATTTGCTGCCTCCTACCGAAATTACGAGCAATGGCCGATGAAGTTGGCTATTCGTACCCTTATCAGCGATGAGGAGCACCGAGAACAGATACAGAAGAAGTTGAAGTTCCGCAAAGAGCTTGAGCGCCCCTTCGCCTCAGCCGACGCCGTTCTCCAGACGTTGTCGCAGCACTATAAGATTGGTATCATTGCCAATCAGAGCCCGGGGACGGAAAATCGGCTGAATAGCTACGGCTTGCGCAAGTATGTGGATGTACTGGCCTGTTCGGCTGAAGAAGGAGTGTCCAAGCCTGATCCTGAATTGTATGCTGTAGCGTTGAAACAAGCGGGATGTAAACCCGAGGAAGCGGTCATGATCGGCGACCGGATTGATAATGATATTATTCCGGCTAAGAAGCTGGGTATGCACACGATCCGGATTTTGCAGGGTTATGGCAGGTTCCAGCCGGAGCTTGCGGATGCAGAGCGTCCGGACTGGACGATTGAATCACTGGAGGAACTCCTTCCCTTGTTAATGGTAACTCAAAATTCGGACAACTAAATGAAATGCAGTATTTAACTGCTCAAACATATAAAAGGCTGATCGTCTCAAGGGATACATGACTTGAGTTGATCAGCCTTTTTGAGTTAGACAAAATACCGCGTATTTCCTTTTAACCTAGAACAACAGAATGGTCTGGATAATCAGATACACATTCAGGACAACGATAACTCCGGCAATGATCCAGGAAATGATTTTGAGCCACAGCTTGTTGGCAAAAGCCCCCATGCTTTTTTTGTCACTCGTAAACATGACCAGCGGAATGACGGCAAAGGGGAGCTGCAGCGACAGCACAACCTGGCTCAGAATCAGCAGTTCCTCTGTTCCGTGCTCTCCAGCAATGGCTGTTACGATGACGGCCGGGATGATTGCAATCAGACGTGTTACCAGTCGACGAAGCCAAGCCGGAATACGAATGTTGAGGAAGCCTTCCATTACAATCTGTCCGGACAGCGTGCCGGTGAGTGTTGAGTTCTGGCCTGAAGCCAGCAGGGCTACACCGAACAGGATGCTGGCGATGGTGGTTCCTAGCAAAGGTGTCAGCAGATGGTAAGCATCTGTAATTTCCGCGACCTGGGTCATACCCGCACTATGGAACACGGCAGCAGACACAATCAGAATGGCAGCATTGATGAAAAGGGCCAGTGTTAATGCGATAGTTGAATCCATGGTGGAATACAGAATCGCTTCTTTTTTCCCTTTGGGCGTCTGTTCAATCTGACGGGTCTGCACGATGGAAGAATGCAGATACAGATTATGGGGCATCACGGTTGCGCCAATAATTCCGATGGCGATGTAGAGCATGGCTGGATTTTGCAAAATCTCGGCACTGGGTACAAAACCATGCATGATGCCGCCCATATCCGGTTTAGCGAGAAACAGGTCAATCCCGAAGCAGAGCGCGATGGTAGCCATCAGCACAATGACGAGGGATTCCAATGCTCGGAAGCCTTTATTTTGAAGCAAAAGAATGACCAGTACATCGACAGCGGTAATAATGACGCCGTATAACATGGGAATGTTAAACAGCAGCTTGAGCGCGATGGCTGAACCAATAACCTCGGCAAGGTCGGTGGCTGCAATCGCAAGCTCACACAAGATCCATAACACCATTACAACAGGCATGCTGAATCGTTCGCGGCAGGCTTGCGCCAAATCCCGTCCTGTGACAATCCCGAGCTTGCCAGCGAGAGACTGCAACACAACAGCCATCAGGTTTGAAATCAGAATAACGGACAATAACGTATAACCGAATTGTGAACCACCCGCAATATCCGTTGCCCAGTTCCCGGGATCCATATATCCAACGGCAACGAGGTAACCTGGTCCAACAAAAGCCAGGAATTTTTTCCACCAAGCAGCGTTCTGAGGCACCTTCATGGAGCTATGGGCTTCCCCTAGAGAAGGGGCGATACCCGCAGCTAATGGCTCATTTGAAGGAGCGATGAACGGATTCTTTTTACTCATAATATAATCACCCGACTTTGAAGTATTGATATTCTATATGAAGAGGAACAGTGACATTCCTTTGATTAAATTTGAACATTGAAACCAAAATCAAAAGCGTAATTAAACTACTTTCGATATGTCTAAACGTTTATGTTGATACTTACATTGTACTCCTTCAATTATTTTTGTCTAGTGCAACTTTTGTGTAAGAGGACAAAATTTGGTGGGGAGTGAATTGTGCCTTAGTATATTACCCAACCCTGAATAAATTACCTGTGTTCATCCCCAATGCATGAAAAAGATAAAGATGTACAAGCTGAATAAGGGCCAACAACGTTTCAAAATGAGCCAGAAGTTTAAATTGAATTGTAGGCATTAAAAACTTAAAGGTGAAGGAGAGATTCTTAATGGAAGCTTTATATACAGCAACAGCGACAGTCAAAGGTGGACGTACAGGTTCGGTGGCTTCATCGGATGGAGTGCTCAAGCATGATCTGAAAATGCCAAAAGAACTTGGAGGCGCCGGTGGTGAAGGAACCAATCCTGAGCAGCTCTTCGCAGCGGGATACGGTGCATGTTATGAAAGTGCTCTTGCCAATGTGGCACGCAAAGCGGGCGTGAAGTTGGAGAATGTGGTGGTCACAAGTAATGTATCCATCGGCAAAGATCCGGCGGATGATGGTTTCCAACTGTCTGTACGTTTGGATGTGAGCATGCCTGGCGTGGATCACAGTCAAGCAGAGGATCTTGCTCGCAAGGCACATGATTTCTGTCCATACTCCAAAGCAACACGCGGCAATATTGATGTGGTACTTAATGTAGTTTAAGACCTGACTCGTTAGAGTAAAGGGAACATATAGAGCAGGGTATCTTTGGATACCTGATGTTCGAGTACAAGACCCTGCTGGCCTTCGGCAGGGTTATTGTACTTTATAATACAGTTGCGAGGCAGGAGATTGCATGTTGAACAGCGTACTATTTTACATAATCTACTCTTGCTTGAAGTCATACATTCGAATAAGGGGGAACGACAATGAGTATTGAAGAGATGATAGAACGACGATTTGTATGTACCAAGTGCAGGGGGACGGATTGTAATATTAAGGAAGTATCCATGTCAGGAGCGGGACTTAGCAAAATGTTTGATATTCAGCATAATCATTATCTCTTCGTCGCCTGTTCTTCCTGTGGATATGTAGAAGTATTCGATCCGGATGTGTTGAAAGGGAAAAAACAAGGTCAGGTGGGTACCATTCTCGATATTCTATTTGGCGGTTAAATGTGCATGAGTTGACATCGAACTAAAATTTCTTTAATATGACTTAGTACTGAGAAGTGTCATTGCATGAACCAAATTTGAATTGACAGGTGATATCCATGTCTTATAGACCGCGTATTGCAAAATTGCAAGTTGCTAGTAAAAACGAAAAAGACGGATTGTATGAATTTACAATGAAATTGGTAGACGGTACACAGTGCCGTGTATTCTACTCCCATTCCCCGGAATGGAAGCTGACCAATATTAGCCGTCTGCAGAAAACGCCTTGTCCGGTATGCCGCAAAGATTTCATTTGCAAATGCATGGACCAGTGGGCTGGTGACCTGCACCAACAAATGATCGATGACCAATGGATGGAAAAGGCAATTGCCGAGTAATTGCCAAAACAGATACGAGCGTGGGCGTAGAGCCTGCGCTCTTTTTCTATTTTCCGTTACACCTAAATAAAATGTGAAAAAAGCGACCAGGATGACTCAAAACGGGTAAGTTACTCTAATAGCACACATGAGGAGGCCACGATTATGACAGCAAATCAAACGGATCAGCATCAGGGACACCCGATTGTGCTTGTGGACGGAGTTTGTCATTTCTGCCAAGGATTAACGCAGTGGATTATCAAGCGCGACCCTGAGGGGAAATTTCATTTTGCATCACTTCAATCGGATGTAGCGAAAAAATTGCTGGAGAAGGGCAATCAGTCCACAGACAGCATGGATACGTTTGTACTCATTGAGGATGGAAAATATTATACACGTTCAACAGCTGCGCTGCGTCTTGCCAAAGGATTGAAATTCCCTTATCCATTATTGTATGTGTTAATTATTGTACCGAAATTTATTCGAAATGCCATATATAACACGGTAGCTCGTAACCGATATCGCTGGTTCGGTAAAGATGAAGCGTGTATGCTGCCTACACCTGAAATTAAGGATCGATTCCTTTAAAAGGATGAAGTGTGACATATTGTATCGGTGGATTGATTAATAACGGAAATAATTGGGTAATGAGTACGGATCAATTCTATTTTTAGGGAGGCAAATAACTTGAAGAAGTGGACTACATTAATTATTGGGGCATTATTAGCAGTAAGTATGACAGCTTGCGGAAGCGATGCAGATAACAGTACAGCAACGCCGCCAGCTGGCAACGAAACATCTAACGAGGGTAATACAACTGCGGAGCAGGAGACAAAGATCCCTACATTGGACGAATTAATTGAGAAAACGAATGCAGCGACTAAAGACATGAAAAGCTTCACTACGGAAGCCAATATTGATCAAAATTTGAAGCTGGAGGCTGGCGAGCAGTCCCAGGATCAACAGGTGAAAACATCGCTGAAGATGGATATCATCAAAGATCCGATGATGATCTATCAGGAGATGAAAATGGAAATGTCCGGACAGGAAGCGCAGAACGTGAAGCAGTACATCACTTCGGATAACATTTATTCGCAGGTGGGGGACCAATGGGTCAAAATCCCTGACGAGCAAACGAAACCACTGATTGAGCAGATGAAGGCAAGCATGAATCCGGAAGGTGAACTGGAGCAATTCAAAAAGATTGCCGAAGACACCAAAATTACGGAAGAAGGCGACAACTACGTTATTAACGCTGACGTATCGGGTGATAACGTGAAGGAGCTGGCCAAAGCGGTCATGGAGCAAAACGGATCGGATGCACAAACTCAAGCGATGCTTGATCAAATGAATATTACCAGCATGAAAATGAAATATATGATCAACAAAGAAAACTATCTGCCTGCAAGTACGGATGTCAACATGGTCATGGATATGGAGCAGGAAGGACAGAAAATCTCGATGGACATGAAAATGACCAGCACGTTCTCTAACCATAATGGCGTGAAAGAGATCAAGATCCCACAAGAAGCATTGGATAGTGCTAAATAAAAAGCGTACGAATAAGCGGGTGTGATTCTCTCTGATGTGAAGTTGGCCTGGTTAGAGCTGCTATGATGTGAATCTTCTGGAGAAGACACTTCTGATATGAATTTGTGTGAACCGACAGGCTCGCCTGATCCATTCAGAGGTGTTTTTCTTTTTTTTTTTTTGTACGCGTTGTGGTCAGAGTCCAAGGTGTTATAGTATAGTCGTGTAAGCGACTGAATTAAGAGTTGATGGGAAGTTGAAGGAAGGCTATTTCAGGAAGGAGGTCAAAGAAATGATTGAATATGCACACATCCACCACGTGAGTCTGGCTGTACGTGATCTGGAGGTTGCGAAGAAATTCTATTCCGGTTTGCTCCGCATGCAGGAGATTGAACGTCCGCCTTTCAACTCCACAGGCACATGGTATGCCATTGGTGGTCAACAGCTTCATCTATTACAGCACCCGCAGGGACACACTCTTCGTGAGGCTGGCATCGATACAACGGATGGACACTTTGCGATCTGGGTGAAAAGTTACAAGGAGACTTTGGCCTGGCTGGAACAGCAGGGAATTGAATATGAGGCAAGACCAGATAGTGTTGCCGGGTTTGCACAGATTTTTGTACTTGATCCTGACCGCAATATTATTGAGTTTGATGCACCTTATCATTCTTGAGTGGATTTGCGTTTGAATAAATCCCTTGCTCCCCCAGAAATTGTATGCTATATTATCCATACATTCATAGCACGTGACGGAAGCACCGTCCATACACTGCATATTCTTGCGGTTATTGGACGGTGCTTTTTTGTGCTTTTTTAGCAGGGAGGGAAGAAGAATTGATTGTTCTTAAGGCAGTGCTGGCTTCCAAAGACAGAGAGTATATCAGCGCCTGGCTTGATTTTGTACAAGGCAGCCCGTCCGGCTCCGGTATACGATTTACCGCCTTTTCACAATGGGAACCGTTCAGGGATCACATGAATGAACAGGAAGGCAGGGAACAGCCCGATCTAGTGATTGCGGAGCCCGAGTTTCTGAACCATTGGCTGGGTAACGGCGGCGAAACCTCGGGTATTCCATGGCTGATGCTTAGTGAAGGATTAGATGAAGTCGATGAGGATAAACGGCTGATGAAGTATCAACCTTTGCCTACACTGATGGACGCTGTTCTCAATGCTTGTCGGCAGCCACGTCGGAAGAAGGCTCATCGTCCAGGACAGGGGACGCTTTCCATTGGAGTTGTATCAGCTTCCGGCGGGAGTGGCAAGACTGCGGTTGCGATGCATATGGCGAAGCAACTGGGGGGTGCGGGATATGCTGTTCTGTATCTCAATCTGGAGACGCTGGATAGTTCGATGCCGTTTCTGGAGAAAGGTCTGTCTAGAAGTGGACAGCGTATACCTGACATAGAAACAGGGCTGTCACGTCTGCTTTACGATTTGAAGGTGGGCAGGAAAGAATCGGGTAAACAGGGACAAGTACAATCTTCCTCCAAAGGGGTTGACGGATATGTGCTTCGTCAAGAAGCGCTGAAGTCAGATGTATTCTGGCCGTTATCGAATCGGAAGGAACTTCTGCAAATGTCCCGTGAGGATACGAAGAGCCTGATCCGTTATTTGGCTGACTGCGGCCAATATGATGTGCTCATTCTGGATGGGGATTCAGGTTGGGATGGACGCAGTGAGGGGATTTTCGATGCTGCAGATGCATTCGTGTGGCTGGTTGAGGATGACATCACTTCCATGCACCGCTGGGGTCAATGGATGCAGCATATGGAAAGGACAAGGCCGGATCTGCATGAAAGCGTACTGGATCGTGCCCGCTTCATTGTCAACAAGTATCGGGACAGTGTCATCAATGCCTTGCCGAGGCCCGATCTGCATCTGGATGCTGTACTGCCGTATATTCCTTCCTGGAAGCAGCTGAGTCAGGAGGAAGTGATGCTCAGCTCACCGATCTTTCAACGCGAAGTGAAGAAGCTATGCGCCATGATCGTACAGGATGGCGAAGAAGAACTGAAGCAGACAGGACGAATCCAGAAGGGTGAGGGGTGGTCACTATGATGGACTCATCCAAGATGATACTGGACCGTGAAGAGCAGTTTCAGATTATGCGTCGCGAGGTCAGGGCTGGCCTGGATTTAACGTCCTCTGCGGGGGACGAAGAACTGTGGCAGGGAATTGAGCGTAAAGTGCTCTCTGATCCGAACCTGGATGATCTGACCTCCGGGGAGCGTCATACGCTGGTGCAGCGGTTATTTGACTCCTTTCGAGGACTGGATATTCTGCAACCATTAGTGGATCATCCCGAGATTACGGAGATTATGATCAATAGCCACCGGGAGATTTTCGTTGAGCAGGAAGGTGAAGTCAGACAGATCACGCTGGAGTTCGAGTCCAGGGAACGACTGGAAGATATTATTCAGATGATTGTATCCGGGGTAAACCGGATTGTGAATGAGTCTTCTCCAATCGTGGATGCGAGGTTGAAAGACGGCTCGCGGGTCAATATCGTGCTGCCTCCGATTGCATTGAAGGGTCCGACCATGACGATTCGGAAATTCCCAAGTGAACCGATGAAGATGTCCGATCTGATTGGTAAAGGTGCCCTGCATGAGGAAGCGGCAGAATTGCTGCAGCAGTTGGTGCGCAGTAAATACAATATTTTTATCGGCGGCGGAACCGGGTCGGGGAAAACCACTTTTCTAAATGCATTATCTCAGTTTTTCCCTGCGGATGAACGGATCATCACGATTGAGGACTCTGCTGAATTGCAGATTGTCACAGTACCCAATCTGGTATCGCTGGAGACGCGTAATGCCAATACCGAGGGCAAGGGGCAAATATCCATTCGGGACCTGATCAAGTCATCCTTGCGGATGCGTCCAAATCGAATTGTCATTGGTGAGGTGAGGGGAGCAGAAGCGCTGGATATGTTACAGGCCATGAACACTGGACACGATGGAAGCTTGTCCACAGGGCACGCCAATACGATCTCCGATATGATCAGCAGATTGGAAACCATGGTGCTCAGTGGAGCGGATCTTCCCATTGCGGTTGTCCGGCAGCAGATTAGCTCGGCCATTGATATTTTTGTACATTTATCCCGGCTGCGTGACCGTTCACGTCGGGTGACCGAGATTAGCGAAGTGATTGGCATGCAGGACGGAGAAGTACTGCTCAATCCACTGTTTCGTTTCCAGGAAATCGAAGAAAAAGAAGGCAAGATTATTGGTGGACTCGTGCAAGTTGGAACGCTGAGACAAGTGGATAAAATTCAGATGGCTGGGCTAGGGGAATGGTTGAATGAGTACATAGAACGCAATAGTGATGAGTTGAATGAATCAGATAACAACGTAAATTAGTTGATTTTATTGGTAGGTGATGAAGTTGGGTGAGGCCAGACAGGCGTTAACGGACTACACCGTATATACGCTATCCCGGAGACAGCGGATTGTCTGCATGCTGATTAGTGGTTTGTTATTCTTTGGTGTCGGTATTCTGTTCTATCATCACTGGTTGGCCGGACTGATATTGGCTGCGGGGTGTATATGGGTACCAAAACACTGGACAAAAGTACTGCTGGAACGTAAAAGAATGACTCTAAGTTTACATTTTAAGCAGGCATTATATGCGTTGTCCTCCGCGCTCGCTGCGGGAAAATCGGTAGAGAATGGATTTAAGGAATCAGTGGAGGATCTGCGCATGCTGAATCCTGAGGCGGATACAGATCTTATTCGTGAATTCACCATTCTGAGGACGCGTATGGAATATGGTCAGCCCATTGAAGAGGCACTGCAAGACTTCTCGGATCGGGCCAAAATTGAGGATATCACAAACTTTGCCGATGTGTTCATCACTTGTAAGCGAACGGGTGGAGATCTGGTCGAAGTGGTGAGGCGAACCTCTGCGGTCATTGGTGAGAAGCTGGACATTCAGCAGGACATCATGGTAGCGGTGGCACAGAAGAAGTTTGAATCCAAAGTGATGTTTGCCGCTCCATTTATTTTTCTGATTTTTCTGAACTTTACGGCCAAGGATTTTATGGAGCCGTTATATAGCGGGATGGGATATATGATCTCTAGCGGGGCATTGGCGTTACTTGCCTGCTGTTATTTGTGGATTACACGCATTATGGATATCAAAGTATAAGGAGCTGACACGATGTTGCTTCCCGTTATTTTCGGAGGGGTGCTCGGAGCAGGGTGGCTGGTGCTTGATCGAACGCGAGGGCAGACCTACCGACATTTGCGTAAACTGGATATGGATGGATTGCGTCTGAAGAAGCTGCATGGCCCCTTTTTGTTTTTACTGGACAAGTTCGAGGTGGGCCGCAGATTGCCCGTGATCATGTTCCGCATGCAGCATGCCATTCAGAAAATGTATGGCATACAGCATAGTGGAGAGAAAACGATGCTCTACTGTGCTGAAATGCTGACTTACTCATGGTTGATGTTGCTCGTAGGCTGTCTTTTGTCGCTCGTTGGGGACATGGGGCTTGGCGGTATGGTAGGTGGATTGGCACTGGGTGTTGCACTTCCCTTTGCGCTTTACAAAGATCTTAACACCAAAGTGCAGCGAAGAGATCAGGACATACTGATGGAGCTGCCGGAGTTGTTGAACCGAATTGTCTTACTGGTTGGAGCGGGTGAAACGGTACAGCGTGCCATTGTTCACTGTGTAGCCAGTCAGGGAGAACGGAATCATCCCCTCTATAACGAGCTACGAAAGATGGTTGGGGATTGGAACAACGGTTATTCGTTTCAACAATCCTTTGAACAGTTCAGTCGCCGCTGTGGTGTACAGGAAGTGACGATATTTACAACAACAGTGCTGCTGAATTTCCGGCGAGGGGGAGGTGACTTTGTACTGGCGCTGCGAGATCTGTCCCATGTGTTGTGGGAGAAACGCAAGGCCGTTAGTCGGGCTAAGGGAGAACAGGCTTCTTCCAAACTGGTGTTTCCGATGGTACTGATCTTTTTTTCGATTGTAGTGATGATCGGGGCACCTGCTTTTATGATGATGAATATGTAGGAGGAATTGGAATGCTGGAATTGATGAAAAGCAAAGTAACTGGATTTTGGAAGGAAGAGGATGGGCTCGGTACGCTGGAGCTTATTCTGATCATCGGCGTTATTATCATTATTGCAGTGATATTTAGAAAGCAGATAGAGCTATTGGTGACAGACCTTCTTAAAAAAGTGGACACAAAAAGTAATGAATTTTTCCCGAATTCAAATTAGGCTGAAAAAGGAAGAAGGGAGCTTCACCATTGAAGCCTCCCTGGTCTTCCCTATTGTGTTGTTTATTCTCGTCCTGATTCTCTTTTTCTCCATGTACATGTATCAGAAGACATTTCTGAACCAACATGCGTATGCAGCTTCTGAACGTGCCGCCTACAGCTGGGACAATAGCCACAAGCAGCCAATGACAGGAGAAGTTGTGGCTGGGGAACATGACAACTTGTACTGGAGATTGACCGATGATCGATTGCTCGGAGCACTGTTTGGTTGGGCGGGAGCAGACAATGAGGTCATTGTTTCTGTACCCGCAGGGGAAGGCGGAAGTCTATCGGAAAAGAAACTTTCCCAAGCCGCACAAGGTATGCCTTCTGGCATGAACGGAACGATTGAATACCAGAACTCGCTGATCCAGCGAAAAGTTACAACCAAGCTGGATCAGGTGATTTCTTTACCACTGCCTTCTTTTTTATTTGACTCAGGTAACAGCGTACTTACACAAGGGACATCTGCAGTTGTAGAGCCTACTGAATTCATCCGAACGGTGGATCTGGTCCGTTATTATGCAGCCAAGTTTAAAGGCAAGGGCGGAGCCGCAGCCAGTACTGCCGCTGAAGCAGGACAGGTTGTACAGCATTTTGGCAAAACCAAAAAATGAGGAGAGGAGGAGGAAACACTGTTCAGAAAAAAAGACGGTGAATCTGGAGCCGTAACCGTGTTCTTGATCTTGATTTTGGCTGGAATCTTTATGTTTGTTTCCATTTTTATTGATTATGCTCGTATTGCTGCTTTCAAAGTACAGGCAGAACGAATGACGCATGCGGCGATGAGATCTGTGATGTCAGCCTATGATACTTCCTTGCGGGAGTATGGTCTATTTGGATACGGTGACAGCAGTGGTGAGGCCATCATGGCCAAGGTGCTGAATGATAGTGTGAAGCCCTCGGCTGTGAAAGATGGTTTTCCAATTTTGGATATCCAATGGGATACGACTTCACTAAGCATGGAGCGTGAACTGGGCAGATACGATATCTTTAATCGCCAAATTCAGGAGGATATGAAATATCGTGCGCCGGTTGATTTTACCCTGGAAGTGGTCAATCGTTTTAAGCCGATGTCAGAAGAGATGAAAGAAGCTGCTCATACTGTGGATTTGCTCAAAAAATTGCAAAAACTTTATGACAAACGTGAGGAATTGCTGGACGAAGCAATAGCCAATCAGACGGAATCGGCCGATAAGCTGAAGAGTCTGCCCGCACTGATCATGAATCCACCTTCCTCTGCCATTTACGACGAGATGTTAAGAGAGACGCCAGAGACAGCTGCTGAAGTAGCAGCGCGTTATGCGGATTATCTAAATAAAAAACAAATGGATGAGGGACTGCCATTCAACCAGCAGCAGTACATGCTAGAGCTGGCTCGTTATCGAACAGGCGTAGGGAATGTGGCGACAGGCATAAGCATGATCATACAACCAGCATTGCAGGCTCACCAGACAAAATTGGAGGAAGCCCAAGCCAAGATTGAAGAAGCTCGCAAGATCAATGAGGAAATGAAGCGGGTAATCGCTGAGGGGGAGAACCGTTCACAGAATGCCAGTTATGAAAAAGTAGGCAACTCAACGCTGCCTGGGACGAGCCCTCCGTCTACCGGATCGGGAAGTGAAGCCAAGAGTACACGCTCCCTTGCTTCTGAACTTGTAAGAGCTGACACAATATTCGATCAGTTAAATGCACGTGTACGCTCACAAAATTCGGATTTCGCCAATGTCAGAAATGACAGCATGGAGCTTAATACGCAGCTTCGTTCGGTTACGGTAATGAGTGGTGTTTCCATTAAACCAGCGGTTAGACAGGCTAGCCAGGTCACAGAACGATACATGGACACTTACGTGAGAAGTGGACCCTCCAATGTCATTCTTCAAAGCAAACAGCTGTTGGAGAGTGGCCGCGGATCTGATGCCCAGCGCAAAGCGAATGACAAGGAATCCAAAGGGAAGTTGAAGGATGTTAAACGCATATTATCACAAATCGAAAAGGGAAGCTCAGGTTCCATGGAAGCCTTCAAACAATTGGAGGAGTACTACAACGCCAACATCGCTTTTAACCAAGCGAGCCGTGAGGAAGCCAAGAAGGCAGAGATTGCTGGTGATCCGTATGATTCTGGTGGTGACGCGATGAACGGGATGGACAGTTTGTTCAGCGGGATGTCCAATTTGCTGGATAGTCTTGGCGATGAGTTGTTTCAGAATGAGTATGCACTGGCGTATTTCAACTCGATGGATTTTGGACAGCTACTGGGCTGGACTGAAGGTAGTGGAGATGCTGGTGAAGTGTTCAAACTGGAAAATCAGGAACTGGAGTACATCGTATATGGTTTTCATAATCCTTCTGGGAACATTGCCGCTGCATATGCGGAGATCTTTGGCATGCGTCTGGCGATTCGAACTGCAGAAGGATTAATTGAGAATAGCAAGCTTGGCAATCCACTACTTGTATTATCTGCTGCGATTTTATACGGAATTACAAACGCTATAGCAGACATGGTGAAATTGGCTAAAGACGGTAGTGTGGAATTGTCCAAATATATCAAAGTCAAGCTTACATACAGGGACCATCTCCGTTTGTTCCTATTAATGCATAGCAACAATGAACGCAAAATGTCCAGAATGTTGGCTTTGATCCGATTGAATACCGGCGTGAATCCGGATGAGAAGCAGACATATGCTTCGGGAAACATGCGCAGTAGTATCAAATTATGGTTTTTACCAGGAGTCACAAGAAGTATAGGTGCTGTCATGGGTAGTGCAGACCAAGTAGAAGATGGGCGATTTTTCATTGATCGAAAGGCCGATTACTCCTATTGAATAATTCGGGTCGTTTCGGTGGAGGGATTATGGATAAGCAGCATCAGCAGGAAAAAGTTTTGGCATCTTTGCACAATCGACTAGCACGAATACACAGACTGGAAAGATTGAAATCTCTGACTAAACAGATACGTTCTATTCAGAAGGTGCATTCTCCAAAAAGTGAGCAGGGCAGCATTGTTTTGGAAGCCTCACTGGTTTTGCCTGTATTCCTGTTTTTTGTCATGTTCCTCATTTTTATCGTACAGATGACTTTAGTATCAACAGCGTTGCAGAGCACGGCAGGAGAAGCAGTAAAGCAGTTATCCACGAAAATATATCCGGTCTCCCTTGTATTCACGCCCTCTGATTCCGCAGGTAGTGGAGGCTCGGAGGGTGGTTGGAAAATACCGGAGCTGTCACTGACGGAATGGGCCGAAGAGTATGCCTCTTCGCTGCCAGAGCCGCTAAGCGATTGGGTACGTGCAGCCGCTGCCAGAGGTGAACAACCGTTACAGGAGATCAAGACTTCTGTTCTTGAGACAGTGCTTGATCCGACCGTTAAACCGCTGCTTCAGCCTTTTATTAATACTTCTGTACTGGATGTAGAGCGTGTGCATGTTAACGGTATTTCCATACCTGATCTCAAAAATAAAACGAATCCGTACTTTCGGCTTGAATTGAGCTATGAATTGCCTGTTAAAGTCCCCTTTCTAGGGAAATCTTTACGCATTCAAGCCGCTGCGGCAGAACGGGTATGGATCGGAGATACCGGAGAAGGCTCCAATAGTAGTGGAGGAGACGCGGATTCAGCTGGAGCAGCAACCGTGTTATCCAAGCCGGAACCAGCATACATAGGCAACAACGCGACAATTAAGGTCAAAGTAGAGCCCGGAGCTACAGCAAACTTGACGATATTTTACAAGTCCGGCGAAAGTTCAGCCAAGCATATCGGATGGGCGACTGCCGACGAAAATGGTGTGATTGAGTGGAATTGGTTTGTTGGTACACGTACAACGGAAGGCACATGGACATTTGTGGTAGAGACTGCGGATGGTGTCAAGACGGTGACTGAGTTTAATGTGGCTTCCAGAAAATAAGGAAGGAGATGATGGAGGTGGAGTGGTTTTACCTGGCCTGTGGTCTATATGTGATTGCAGCTTTTGTTACAGATGTTCGTTCGATGAAAATTCCAAATCGTTTGACTTTACCAGTGACTGTCGCGGGAGTGCTGGCCCATATCATCTGGGGAGGATGGGAGGGATTCCTGTTCTCAGCAGCCGGATTCGCGATTGGGTTTGGTGTCTTATTTCTAATGTATCTGATCGGGGCAGTGGGCGCGGGAGATGTTAAATTGTTTGGAGGAATTGGAGCTTGGACAGGGCTGGCCTTTGGCGTTCACGTTATTATTTACTCCGTTTTGTACGCAGGGGCAATTGGATTAGTCATTCTCTTGTTCCGTAGGGATTCTGCGAAGCGGATTCGTGGCATGGCAGGAAATCTTGCCGGTTTCTTCATGCTCGGTTCGCTCAAACTGGTCAATCAGGAAAAGACATTGAAGTTTCCCTTTATGCTGGCCGTATTGCCGGGATTCATTAGCGCCTATATCTATATGACTTAACTAAGCAATGGAAAGAGAGGATTGGCATGTATGGATTAACGAGAGATTTCATTCGAAACGGCGGATCGTTTATGGTTTTGGAGAAAGAGGAAGGGCTGCGAATGGACGAACTGAGCCGTGTTCAGATGGGCATGTTGTCTTCCAATCAAATCCCCCGACTTCTTCCAATTCATATCCGGGAGGTGGATCGAAATGTAACATTACAATATGATATTTCAGGATATAAGATGTTACCTCAGATGTTGAAGTCAGGAAAAATCAAACTCCGTGTGTTATATGGTCTATTGTTTCAACTGGCAGATACATTTACGGAATGTAGACAATATATGTTGGATTCACGTAAATTACAGATTCAGGAAGAGTACATATTTATCAATGGTTCACTTGAACTGGGAGAGCTTGGTTTGGTATACATTCCGATTGTCGATGCAGTTGAGGTCGATCCGACGCCTCAGCAATTCCGCGAACTGGTTATTAGGTTAATGGCCCATGTTCAGGAACTTCAGGGCGAAGGGATTCAGCGTGTCCTTCAGCTATGTGACAGTGAACAATGGGATATCAGACAACTGCGTGAACTTTTGCTTGAATTATATGCAGATGAACAGAGTGGTTCAGGCCAAGCATCGTTTATGTCTTCACGTGGGTCATCCGGCTCAACGGACAGTAAATTAGGAATTCCATTTTCTGCTATTCCAGAGCAGGGGAATGATCCCTTTTCCAATAGAAGTGGGCAAGATCAGTATCGTCAATTGGATCGAAATGGCGAAGCTGGGCACCAGTTGAAATCAGACCATCAACCGAGGGTATCTACAGCGGAGGAAAACAAACCGCTTAACAAACCCTTTTCGGGATTTTCCGGTAGACGTTCACCGATAGAGTTCTCATTGCAATCGAAGGGTGTTACGAATTCGTCACAGCGCCAAACGTTTGATTCACTACAGGACGATGATATGGAAAAGGACGAGAAGCAGGGATCTTCCAAAACGACTTATATCATTCTGGGCTGTATGATTGCCATGGCGTTGGTATGGAGATTCATCTATATGGAACAACCGGGGCAGACACAAATGATTCTATCTGCAGCATTAAGTGCTGGGTTGCTTGGAATCGCGGGTTGGGTATGGGTGACTAAAGGGAAATTTAGAAATTCGAAATCCAATCTGCTACGCAAAAAGATGCCGAATGAAGAATATACAGATGGTGAATTACAGGAGGGCTCATCTAATAAGCGATCTGCTTTATTTGGCTTGGGTAGAGGCAAAGGTAAGCAGAAAGAAAGCGAAGAAGAGATGTTTCAGGAGAGCTGGCGGTGGAATGCATCTGAAATTTCGCCAGAAGGTAACGCATATGCACAAGGTTACACGAGTCAACAGAACTCTGGTGATATGCAAAGTGCGCAATCAGAAGGGGAGCATTCTTTTGAATCCAGGTCATCTGTAGCAGGAAATTCTCGCTTTCAAAATCTACATATACCATCTGAGGCATCTGATGAACCTTTCGTTCAGCATAATGTCGAAGCCGTGGCTGCAACATCTGAGCTCGTCCGTCATCATGCGGCGGCTGATGCAACTGTAAATTTGCAGAGTGTTGCTGGCGGAAGCATTACAGGAGCAGGTCCAGTAGCACCTTCTTTTTATCTTGAACGCAGATCAGCAACCGGGGACAAAAATGAACGGATGGATGTCCGTGGAGCGTCGTTTGTTATTGGTCGATCGGCGGACATGGTTCAGTGGGTAGATTCAGCAACCGGCGTGTCCCGTGCTCATGTGGAATTGAGCCGGAACAAATCGGGCTATGTCATTAAGGATTTGGGCTCTGTGAATGGAACCATTTTCAAGGGCAATGTTCTTGCTCCATATAAAGAGTATCCACTGGAAGATGGAGATACCTTTATGTTGGCTGAGTCTGTTTACACGTATCGTTCAGTCGGATAGACCCCGGTGTTTCAGATCTTCCAGTGCATCGGTTAATGTAGGGAAGGTGAACTGGAATCCGTGATCCAACGCTTTTTGCGGGATAACCCGCTGTCCCTGAAGCAGCACGACAGAGAGTTCTCCGACCAGTGTTTTGATCAGAATTCCGGGTACAGGGAACCAGTGCGGACGATGATACACTTTGCCTACCGTGCGTCCGAATTCATCGTTGGTAACCGGGTTGGGCGAAGAGGCGTTCACCGGACCGGAGATTTCTTTATTTTGGATCGTGAAATCAATCAAACGCACAATATCCATAATATGAATCCAACTGGTCCACTGTTTGCCACTTCCCACCCTGCCCCCAACACCAAGCATATAAGGCAGTTTCATTAATGGAAAAGCCCCTTTTTTATGACCGAGCACGAGGCTAACACGAATCTTCACGAGTCTCACATGTTTGATAGCATCAGCCGCAACTTCCCATTGTTCAGAAACGCGGGATGGGAAATTCACCGATTTTTGTGGACTGTTCTCATCAAATGTTTCTGTTGGAGAGGTGCCATAGATTGCCATCGCAGATGCCTGTACGACTACCTCCGGCTTGTGCTCCAGTGAATCTACCAATTTGGCTACGCGCGCTACTGTAGTCACTCTGGAATCAACGATCTCCAGTTTCGCCTTGGTTGTCCAACGTTGATTCAACGTTTCTCCGGCCAGATTCACCAAGGCATCCATTCCTTCCAGCAAATGAGGCTGTTCCTCTACCTGTTCCCATGAGATATAAGTAAGGTTTTGGCTGGGATTATGTAAATTCGGGAGTTTACGTGTAATAACTTTCACATGATGGCCTGCCTGAAGCCAGTAATCAACGAGTGCTCCTCCGACAAAACCGGTACCTCCGCAAATCGCAATCTTCATCTTGGCGACCTCCTTGTTATTTTGACTATGCTGACATGTAATATTGGATCGACAAACAGCCCCGGGCGGTAAGCACTGCCTTGCTGGGAATGACTTACCTGACGGAGCATGTTTGCAAATATGTAAGCCTAATACATGTTCGGCTGAATTCTATGATCTATTTATTCATCAAATGTTTATAAGGCGAATAGTCAATGTGGTTTTTCTCCAGAAATTTCACCAGAAACTTATTATCCCGCTTCGGTGTGGCTATAATGTATCCTTTAATGCAATGATCTCTGGATACTTCAGGTGCATTATTTTCGTACGCAATTTTGCCGATTTCTGCTGCGATGGAATGTTTGGCGATATCTCGAAATGGTCCGGGTACGGGCTCTACAAGCTGGTCGAGAAAAGCTTTTGCTTCATCTGTCCATAAATGTCGGCTGGTTTCAACCCAGTGATTCTGCCAATCGAGTTTCGATTTTCCGTCTGCCTTCGGAAGCACTTTCAAAAACTTGCGCATCATAAAAAATCCGCCAATACACATACTTCCAAGCAAAAGAACGGTCCAGAATGCGATCGTGTTCATAAACCAATTGCTGGGGGAACTACTGGTCAACGTCAAAGCGTAGGAGCCGAAAATCATTGCGGAGTCACCTCGGTTTATTGATTTTCACGGAAAGACGGATTCCGCCCACCCATGTTCCAAATTACAGCTGTAAAAAATAGCCTATATCCCGAATTATAGCGCATTTCTAGATTTATTTCGATAATCGCGTTAGAATAAGGGATAATTCAGAAAAAGGGGGATTAATGATGCTGAAAATCGGCTCCCATGTGTCCTTTTCGGACAAGGGATTATTGAGTGCAACGAAGGAAGCGTCCTCGTACGGTTCCAGTTCGTTTATGATATATACGGGTGCACCGCAAAATACCCGCCGCAAGCCTATTGAGTCCATGTTTATTGAGGAAGGCAAGCTTGCGATGCAAGAGGGCGGAATGGAAGATATCGTTGTCCATGCGCCATACATTATTAACCTCGGATCATACAAAGAAAACACGTATGAGCTGGCCGTAAGTTTCCTTCAGGAAGAGATTCGTCGCACACATGCGATTGGTGTCAAAAATATCGTGCTGCATCCAGGCGCATTTACGGACAAGGATGCACACTATGGCATCGGACGTATTGCTGAAGGCTTGAATGAAGTGCTAGACGGTGTGAAAGAGACGGATGTGAATATCGCTCTGGAAACAATGGCTGGCAAAGGAACTGAAATGGGCCGCAGCTTCGAAGAGATCGCTCAGATCATGGAGAAGGTTACACACAATGAACGCCTAACTGTATGTATGGATACATGCCACATTCACGATGCAGGTTATGATATCGTGAACGACCTGGACGGTGTTCTTGAACAATTTGATCGTACGGTAGGGCTTGATCGCATTGCCGTAATGCATATTAATGATAGTAAGAACCCTGTGGGTGCGCACAAGGACCGTCATACACCGATTGGCTCCGGCTGGATTGGTTTTGAGGCAATTAACCGCATAGTTCATCATGAAGCTCTTCAGGGACGTCCGTTTATTTTGGAAACGCCATGGATTGGTAAAGAGGCCAAAACACAGCGTCCAATGTATGAAGCGGAGATTGCATTGCTTCGCGGGGATGTTGCTGGACGATTTGGTCCCGAATTCCTGACAGAAGTGGAACAATTGCACCATTTCTTCAAAGGAAAAGAGATTGAGTCCCGTTCGTATGTTCTGGATATCTGGACATTGCTCAAAAATGATGCTAAAGCGAAGAAGGCCGACCCACGTGAGCCGTTGGAACGTCTGTATGACCTCGTGGCTGAAGCTGCATTGTTCCCGCACTTGAATGAAGAACAACTGAATCATCGTTTGATCGCCTGGCTTGCAGGCAAAGAAATTTTTGTCACGGCCTAGTTGAAGGAGGAAAAATAACCCGATGGAGATTCACGCTAAACAAGTACGACCTGATGTTAAAAACCGCGCCGATCGGGCGCGGATGCTCATTTCCTGTCCGGATGGACCAGGAATTGTTGCCGCAGTTTCTCATTTTCTGCACCAGCATGGTGCAAACATTGTACAGTCGGACCAATACACAATGGACCCGGCTGGCGGCATGTTTTTTATGCGGATCGAGTTCGATCTTCCACAATTATCGTTGAACCTGCCTAAGCTGGAAGCTGATTTTGAAGAAGTGGCAAACCGATTCAAAATGGATTGGAGTCTTTCTGCGGTTAGCCGCAAGAAGAAACTCGCCATCTTTGTATCCAAGGAGGATCACTGTCTGGTTGAGCTGTTGTGGCAATGGCAGGCTGGCGATCTGGATGCAGACATCGCGCTTGTCGTGAGCAATCATCTGGATATGAAGGACTATGTAGAATCATTTGGCATTCCTTATCACCATATTCCGGTTACAGCAGATACGAAGAAGGAAGCGGAACAACGTCAGTTGGACGTCATCGGCAATGATATTGACGTGATTATTCTTGCGCGTTACATGCAGATCATTTCCCCGATGTTCATTGAGCATTACCGCAATCGCATTATTAACATTCATCACTCGTTCCTCCCTGCCTTTGTCGGCGGTAAACCGTATGCCCAAGCGTACAACCGAGGTGTCAAAATTATCGGTGCGACGGCTCACTATGTTACGGAAGAGCTGGATGGCGGACCGATCATTGAGCAGGACGTTCAGCGTGTAAGCCACGGGGATGATGTAACCGAGTTGAAACGCATTGGACGTACCATTGAGCGTGTAGTTCTTGCCCGTGCCGTCAAATGGCATGTTGAAGACCGTGTACTGGTTCATGAAAATAAAACCGTTGTATTTTAAGCTAATGCTTTAATACTGCGCAAGGTTGATTCGGAAAGATATATACTCTATTCCAAAAAAAAGAAAAGGCGGTTCCCTATTCATGTTTGAATGGGGGATCGCCTTTTTGGTTGTGCAGCCGCCATACATAACCGCACAAACCAACGGCCACGCCAAATAACAGATGCCCTGTCAGCCAGTAAAGTATGGCTTTTATATCATATAGATCAGGTACTCGACTCGACAGCTGAGAGAGCGGGATATATAGCAGGGAAGAGAGTGCGCCGATCAGGATGCCTCTGAGTATCGGATGACCTGAACGCTGAATCCACCATATGTAGAAGATACCGATGATTATGGAAACGATAAGATGCAGCACAAATTCGATGTATTCAGGTAATGTGGGCGGAAGCCATGAACAAAATCAATGTTCAGCAGCAAGGTATAGACTTTTTCACCGGTGTAAGTCTGAATAGCCTTTAAAAAGAACCCAAGCACCAGTCCGGATGTAAGGCCTGTTAAAACCCCGGCTTTCCAGGGTAATATGTGCTTTAGCGAATTTGTTGACTTTGCCAAATGTTCCGGCATATGCGAATCCTCCTTTCCATATGAAGTACAGCCTAATGTACACAAAAGTCCGATTTTTCCAATCATGATCAAGGACCATTATATGCAAAATCAACTTCGATATCTAAAATGAGTATGGTTTTCCGCTTAAAGGTTATACTTCATCCGATGGATTTGCGATGCTAGCTGAGCTAGAAGATATGTTGAAATGCTCAGTATGACACTCTTTTTGCGCAACTGGAAACAAATTCCTCGTCATAAACAGCCGAATTTTCCCGATCTTCTAAAAGAAGGTTATGGAAAACCTTCACGCCAAGTGATACAATAAAAAAGTGAATAAGTCAAAATGAAACACTCAAGCGGATTCACTTATTGTGAAATTCGGTTTGCTTGTATGATGAGAGGGATTCGCTTGCGCAACCCGACTTATCTAAAGACATGAGGAGGACAAACCATGACTGACAAGAACGAAGCGATTCAAAAGGAAGAAAACAACACCATCGACAATCTGTCAATCACTACCGTACGTACACTGGCGATTGATGCAATCGAGAAGGCAAATTCCGGACACCCGGGAATGCCTATGGGCTCCGCTCCAATGGGGTATCAACTTTTTGCAAAAACGATGACACATAACCCGGACCACCCAACTTGGGTTAACCGGGACCGTTTTGTCCTGTCCGCAGGACACGGCTCCATGTTGCTGTACAGCTTGCTTCACCTGAGCGGGTATGACCTGCCTATGGAACAATTGAAACAGTTCCGCCAATGGGGAAGCAAAACGCCGGGTCACCCGGAATTCGGACATACTGCAGGCGTTGATGCAACAACCGGACCACTGGGTCAAGGTATTGCAATGGCTGTAGGTATGGCTATGGCTGAAGCTCAACTGGGCGCAACATACAATAAAGACAAATTCAACGTAATCGACCACCACACGTACGCAATCTGTGGTGACGGTGACTTGATGGAAGGCGTATCCCATGAATCAGCTTCCCTGGCTGGACGTTTGCACCTGGGCAAATTGATCATGTTGTTCGACTCCAATGACATCACTTTGGATGGTAAATTGAACCTGTCTTCTTCTGAAAGCATTGCGAAGCGTTTTGAAGCTTACGGCTGGCAAGTGCTGCGCGTTGAAGATGGTAACGATCTGCCAGCAATCCAAAAAGCAATTGAGGAAGGTCAAGCAGATACGCTTCGTCCTACACTGATTGAAGTTAAAACGGTAATTGGTTACGGCAGCCCGAACAAACAAGGTAAAGGCGGCCACGGCGGTACTCACGGATCTCCACTGGGTGCAGACGAAGCCAAATTGACTAAAGAGTTTTACAAATGGGTTTACGAGGAAGATTTCCACGTTCCAACTGAAGTTCGCGAACACTTTGCACAAGTGAAAGATCGTGGTATCTCTGCAAACAAAGCATGGGACGAGAAATTGGCTGAGTACAAAAAAGCATTCCCTGAGCTGGCAGCTCAATTTGAAACGGCAATCAATGGCGACCTCCCAGAAGGTTGGGATCGTGATCTGCCTAAATATGCAGCAACAGACAAAGCTGTATCCACTCGTGTAGCATCCGGTAATGCACTGAACGGTTTGGCTCATAACGTGCCACAGCTGACAGGTGGATCTGCTGACTTGGAAAGCTCCACAATGACTCACCTGAACAACCTGGAGAACTTCTCACCTGAAGATTACTCCGGCCGCAACATTTACTTCGGTATCCGTGAATTCGGTATGGCTGGAGCAATGAACGGTATGGCACTGCACAGTGGTGTGAAAGTATTCGGAGGTACATTCTTCGTATTTACAGACTACCTGCGTCCAGCTGTTCGTTTGGCTGCCCTGATGGGTCTGCCTGTAACGTATGTCCTGACTCACGACAGTATCGCTGTTGGTGAAGATGGTCCTACTCACGAACCAATCGAGCAATTGGCATCCCTGCGTATCATTCCTAACCTGACAGTTATTCGTCCGGCTGACGGTAATGAAACTTCTGCAGCATGGGCTTACGCGCTTGAGAACAAGAGCAACCCGGTTGCACTCGTACTCACTCGTCAAAACTTGCCGATTCTGGAAGGTACCGTTGAAGGTTCCCGTGAGAACGTGAAACGTGGTGCGTATGTTGTCTCTGATGCAAAAGAAGGCAAAGCTGTTGCCCAAATCATCGCTACAGGTTCCGAAGTGCAACTGGCTGTCAAAGCCCAAGCAGCACTTGCTGAACAAGGCATCCAAGTTCGCGTAATCAGCATGCCGAGCTGGGATCTGTTCGAGAAACAGGACAAAGCATACAAAGAATCCGTCCTGCTTCCGGATGTTAAAGCTCGTCTGGCGATTGAAATGGCTCACCCAATGGGTTGGGAAAAATATGTCGGCGATCAAGGCGACATTCTCGGAATCAGCACATTTGGTGCATCCGCGCCTGGCGACCGTGTTATCCAGGAGTATGGCTTCACTGTGGATAACGTGGTTAGTCGCGTAAAAGCATTGCTATAATAGCTTCATAAACGCTGCAATGGACGGGATGCGCTCAACTGCGAGTCCTGCCCAGCAGCAAGTGAATTCCGGCAGAGAATGGGTGGGCGACCACCCTGATCTGTTTTGCCTTTTGTTTTCATTAACTTCAGGGGGAGCGGGTACGCATGTCACAGTTCGATCAAGTCAGTGTAGTGAAAGAGGCCAACATTTATTATGAGGGTCAGGTAACTAGCAGAACAGTTATTTTGGGGGATGGCAGCAAGGTGACTCTGGGCATTATGCTTCCAGGCAGTTATGAGTTCGGTACAGATTCCCGTGAGATTATGGAGATTCTGTCCGGCGATCTGAGAGTATTACTTCCCGGAGAAGAAGATTGGCAAGAGATTCAAGGTCAAGCTACGTTCCACGTGCCTGCCGAATCCAAATTTAAACTGGAGATACGCAGCGTTACCGACTACTGCTGTTCGTACCCGGCGGAATAATACAAGAAGGGTAACCAGAACCGCGACTCGCGGATTCGGTTAACCCTTTTTGCTTCTTAAACTCTAACGACAAAGTTCGTGCTGCAAGCTTGTCAGCCCTGTGGATTTGAAGTATCCTTAGGCTAAGTTGTTTAGAATGGAAAACGGAAAAAAAATACGCTACCGATATCAGGAGGTTTTATAGATCATGGCAAAAAAAGTGAAGTTTGACTACAGCACGGCCCTGCAATTCGTCAATCAGCATGAAGTGGACTATTTCGCTGAACCGATTCGTTTGGCTCACGAGCAGCTCCACAACGGAACGGGAACCGGATCGGATTATCTGGGTTGGATCGACCTGCCTACCGCTTATGACAAAGAAGAGTTCTCCCGTATTCAAAAAGCGGCTGCTAAAATCCAAAGCGATTCCGAAGTACTAATCGTTATCGGTATTGGTGGATCATACCTTGGTGCACGTGCAGCGATTGAGATGCTCACACACTCTTTCTACAACAATCTGCCTAAAGACAAACGCAAAACGCCTGAAATCTACTTTGCAGGAAACAACATCAGCTCCACGTATGTAACTCATTTGCTGGATCTGGTTGAAGGCAAAGACTTCTCCGTTAACGTCATCTCCAAATCCGGTACTACAACGGAGCCAGCGATTGCTTTCCGTATCTTCCGTGCAGCACTGGAGAAAAAATACGGTAAAGAAGAAGCTCGCAAACGTATCTACGCAACAACAGATAAAGAGCGCGGCGCACTGAAAAAACTGGCGAATGAAGAAGGCTATGAATCCTTCATTATCCCGGATGATGTAGGTGGACGTTACTCCGTTCTGACGGCTGTAGGTTTGCTGCCAATCGCAGCTGCCGGCATCAGTATCGAAGAAATGATGCAAGGTGCGGCTGACGCTTCCAAAGAATACAGCAATCCGAACGTAGCCGAGAACGAAGCATATCAATATGCAGCTGTTCGTAACGCACTGTATCGTAAAGGTAAAGGAACAGAAATCCTCGTGAACTATGAGCCATCCCTGCACTTTGTATCCGAATGGTGGAAACAGCTGTACGGAGAGAGTGAAGGTAAAGACTATAAAGGGATTTATCCTGCATCCGTTGATTTCTCGACTGACTTGCACTCCATGGGTCAATTCATTCAAGAAGGTAGCCGGAACATCTTTGAAACCGTGATTCAGGTTGCTGAAGTATCGGAGCATATCTCGATCGAAGCTGATCCGGATGATCTGGATGGTCTGAATTTCCTTGAAGGTAAAACGATGGACTTTGTTAACAAAAAAGCGTTCCAAGGAACACTGCTTGCACACACAGATGGTCAAGTACCAAACTTGATTGTGAACATTCCAGATATGTCTCCATATTCTTTCGGATATCTGGTATACTTCTTTGAAAAAGCATGCGGCATTAGTGGTTACCTGCTCGGAGTCAATCCATTTGACCAACCAGGCGTGGAAGCATACAAGAAAAATATGTTCGCTTTGCTGGGCAAACCAGGCTTTGAAGAAGAGAAAGCAGCGCTGGAAGCGAGACTTTCCGAATAATTCATCGGTCTGCTCATATAGTTAAATAAGGTAATGTAATTACATTTGGGATGTCATTGTGAAGCAATGGTTTCCCGGATGTTAAACCAAGGCAGTTCGTCCGCGTGCGCGCGGGGAACTGCTTTCTTGTAAAATGGATCAAATTGGAAAGTTGGATAGGGATGATTGAACGTTATCGGACGGTTCGAGGACCGGGCAATCTGGAAATTGTAATCAAAAAGTCGCGATTTATCGGTCATATTATGCCGGTCACGACGGAAGAAGAAGCCAACGCTTTTATTGATGAGATCAAGAAAAAACATTGGAATGCTACTCATAACTGCTCGGCGTACATGATTGGTGAGCGGGATGAGATCCAGAAGCAATCCGATGATGGTGAACCAAGCGGAACCGCTGGAAAGCCGATTCTTGAAGTCATCAAAAATCAGCAATTGAAAAATGTGGCTATTGTTGTTACACGTTACTTTGGGGGAATTATGCTTGGAGCAGGTGGGTTAATTCGCGCTTATACCGATGGAGCAGTTGCAGCCATTGAAGCGGGGGAAGCGATTACCAAAGTGCTCCATCGTGAAGTGTTTGTTGAACTGGATTATACATGGCTGGGCAAAGTGGAAAATGAATTAAGGAGCCGGGAAGTCCGTACAGGTGAAACTGGGTTCACCGATAAGGTTACGTTGACTTGTCTTCCGCCGGATAGTGAAACCGAGGCATTTGTGGCCTGGATCACAGATTTGACGCAAGGGCAATCCCGGATCACGGAGGGACAGCGGCTTTATTTTATTGAAGGGGAATAAAATATATGGCTAGAAGAGCAGTCGAACAGGAGTTGTCGAGGGAGCGGATACTGGAGGCGGCGAGGCATCTTTTTATTACCAAAGGATACCGCGCTATTTCGATGCGAAGCATCGGCCAGCATCTGGGCTATAGTCATGGGTCGCTGTATTATCATTTTAAGGAAAAGGCGGAGCTGTTTTATGCCATCGTGGTTGAAGATTTCAATCATCTGGGGCATTTACTGCTGCAAGCCATGGTCAGGCCAGTCATGGGCGGCGTGAGCAAGGTAGAACATATCATGATGGAGTTTATTCGTTTTGGTTTGGAGAATCCGTATCAGTACGAGATCATGTTCATGATTCGGGATGAGGAATTGCTATCGTATTGTCGTACCGAGCAAGGAAGGTGCTTTGAATTGTTTGCCTCCATTATTCGGCAATACATGAATGAAGAGGGCTGTACGGAAGAGGATATTCAATGTGTACCACGTACGCTGTTTTTGTCCATGCACGGATTCATATCGTATTATATTCAGGACCGTTTGACCTTTGCAGAGATTGAATCGGCCGCGTTGTCTCATGTCAAAGTACTCTGCCGTAATCTCCAACACCAGCCTGGCGTCCAATAAGGCGCTTTTGTCGCACTCCTACACTTCAGGGCGGTGAATTGTCATAACATTAATTCTTTATAACGTTGTCTCGCGAAAGTTTTCGCGCGAAGAATACCATGACAGGCGGGTTGCATCCCTAAAATAGGGTGGACCGCCTGTTTATTTTTGTTTCAATGGATGGCGAATCATTAGAAACGGGGATGAAATGGAGCTAGCCTTCCATGATTTTAAGGAAATATTCCCGCTGACGAGGACCATCAAATTCGCAAAAATAGATGCCCTGCCATCTGCCAAGCAGTAATCTGCCCTCATGTATAATCACCGTTTGTGATGGTCCGGTTGTGATTGATTTCAAGTGAGAAGCCGTATTTCCCTCAGCATGCCGGTATTCGGGATGTTCCCATGGGTATACTTCGTTCAGGCGAAGCAGTACGTCATGTTTGACGTCCGGGTCAGCATTTTCATTAATTGCAATACCTGCTGTCGTATGTGGACAATAAATCAATACCGTTCCATTCTGCACACCGCTGTCACGGACAACCTGCTCCACCTCCCGCGTAATATCTTTCATCTCATCCCGTCGGGATGTCGATAAATTCTTCGTGTATAACATATAAATCCACTCCTTTGCTCCAAATTGTCCTCTAGATTGTACCTTAACCATTACATACCAAACAAACCACTTAAATAAAGGGGATCAACGAAATCTGGGGATCATTTTATTCAATAAAAGCATTGACGATTAGCACTGCAAACTGGTAAAGTATCAGAAAAGCAAAAACCAAGTAGACTAATGGGAATAATATTGAAGTAATAAAATCCAACTTAGGAAAATGGTTGTACCAAAGCAGGAAGACTGCCGACCGGACATAGAACCGGAGGCTGGGAGGGAATGCAGCAATGAATACCGTTCTTCGTCATAAGGGATGGACTTGGGGATTCCGCAGTACCGTATTGCTATATTTTATCGTACTCATTGTACTTCCAATTATCGGTGTGTACGTCAATTCCTTCTCTGAAGGATGGAGCAACTTTATCCAAAGCATTATGGACCCAATCGCATGGAAAGCCGTGCTGTTAACGATCCGACTGGCAGTAATAGCCACGGTGATTAACGTCATTTTGGGAACCATGATTGCCTGGGTGCTGACACGTTATCGCTTTTTTGGGAGGTCGTTCCTTAACAGTCTGGTTGATCTTCCTTTTGCACTGCCAACAGCTGTTGGTGGCCTGATGATTATGCTGCTCCTGGGTCCGATTAGTGCCATTGGCAAACTGGCGGAGTCCATGGGGTTTGAAATTGTGTTTCACCAGCCTGCGATTGTGATCGCGATGACCTTTGTTACGTTTCCTTTTGTCATCCGTGCGGTGCAGCCTTTGCTCGAGGAGATCGATCCTTCAGAGGAAGAGGCATCCTACACGATGGGAGCATCGAAGGCGCGCACATTCAGGCAGGTCATTCTTCCGTCGATGGCTCCGGGCATGATTAGTGGGGGAATGCTTGCATTCTCCAGAGCACTGGCCGAATTTGGAGCAGTTGTGCTGGTGGCAGGCAACATTCCGGGAAGAACATTGACGGCTTCCGTATTTATTTACGGCGAGATCGAAAGTGACAATCCAACCGGTGCCGCGGCCGTTTCCGTACTGCTCTTAACACTCTCCTTCCTGATCCTCTGGCTCATTAATCTGGTGCAGATGCGGGGGAGAAGACGATGAGGCGACTATTAATCGGACTGACGTTTGCGGTGTTCATTGTACTGCTGATCATCCCGCTTGGACGTATTTTTATTGGTGCATTTGAAAACGGGGCAGGAGGATTCCTGGATGGGCTGTTGCGGCCTGAGGCGCTGCATGCCTTGATGATGACAGGACTTGTTGTACTTGTTGTCACGCTGTTAAATACATTGTTTGGCGTTATGATGGCCATCTATCTGGTTCGCGCCGGATGGCTGAGTGACCGGGTGAAAGGGCTGCTGAACAGCATTGTGGATCTGCCTTATGCCGTATCGCCCGTCATTGGCGGATTGATGATTGTGCTACTGCTGGGTCCCAACAGTATTATGGGAGCTTTTTTTGAAGGGATTGGATTCAACGTGGTGTATGCCTTCCCGGGCATGGTCATTGCAACGTTGTTTGTCACTTTTCCACTGATGGTCCGAGAGGTGATGCCTGTCTTGCAGGAGCTTGGATCTCAGCAGGAGGAGGCTGCGTCAACGCTTGGTGCATACGGCTGGAGAACGTTCTGGAGTGTTACCTGGCCTTCCATCCGCTGGGCGGTTGTATACGGTCTGGTGTTGACGGTTGCCCGCTCACTTGGGGAATTCGGTGCAGTGCTGGTTGTATCGGGTAACATTATGAACAAAACGCAGACGGCAACAACGCTTGTATATCAGGATGTTGAGAATTTTAACGTAGCTGCCGCAAATGGTGTGGCATTGGTACTGGTTACTTTTTCCGTCGGGCTTCTGCTTATGATGGAATGGGCCAAGAAGCGAAAGGAAGTGCATTGAGATGCATGTGGAAGTCCGTGATCTGAACAAACATTTCGGTGATTTTCATGCGGTAAAAGATGTCTCGTTCGATATTGCCAAAGGCCATCTGATCGGTTTGCTGGGACCCAGCGGAGGTGGGAAAACGTCCATTCTGCGTATGCTTGCAGGGCTGGAGAACCCGGGTTCCGGGGAGATTCGTTTTCACGGAAAGGTCGTAAACCATCTGCCTCCGCAGGAGCGGGGAATCGGATTTGTATTTCAGAACTATGCCTTGTTCAAACATATGACGGTATTTGATAATATCGCCTTTGGACTCAAGGTCAAAAAGACACCCAAAGCCCAGATCCGTGATCGGGTCATGGAGCTGGTGGAATTGACGGGACTGAAAGGTTTCGAACAGCGTTATCCACATCAGTTGTCTGGTGGACAGCGGCAGCGTGTCGCTTTTGCCAGAGCATTGGCCCCTGAGCCACAGCTGCTGCTGCTGGATGAACCGTTTGCCGCCATTGATGCCAAGATCCGTCAGGAACTGCGTTCGTGGCTGAGAGAGCTGATTGAGCGTGTGGGCATCACTTCGATCTTTGTAACCCATGACCAGGATGAAGCGATTGAAGTTGCCGACGAAATCATGATTATTAGCCAAGGACGGTTGGAGCAGAAGGGCACGCCATGGGATATATACAAAAATCCAGAGACGCCTTTTGTTGCCACATTTATCGGGGAATCCACCGTCGTGGAGGACGCTTCACAGCTCAAGGGCTTCGAACATGCGGTGGAAGGGGAGCGCACACGTGCGCTGATCCGGCCTGAGTATATCGAGATCGGTTTGAAAAACGAATTTAGCATGCTGTCCGCTACTGAAAAGGGGATCGTCAAACACCTTCATTTCCGTGGAAGTGAATGGATGGTGGAAGTGGAAGTTGAGGGCCATAAACTCATTACGTATCGTTCCCTGGAGAAAACAACCCTGCAAGTCGGTCAACAGATTCGGGTGCTCGTACATCGGGCATATCTGTTCAATGATACCCATAGCTGGGTTGTTGAGAACCGATTGAAGGAAGATCCAATGCCGGTCATTATCTAATCAGAACATCAATTGTTCCAGAAATGTTCTAGAATTTTGGAGAGAGGTGCTGCCCATGCAGACGAGGAAGAAGAAAATCAACCCTATATATGTTGTCCTCATGCTTCTGCTCGTCTGCATGACCGTTGGATGCAGCAAGCAGGAGGATGCGAACGGACAGAACGGAACCTCGACAGACGACCAATCCAATACATTGGTTATCGGTGCTTACAGTGTAGCCAAAGACGCCGTCGGAGAATTATTGCCCAAATTCCAGGAGGAATGGAAAGCCAAGACTGGGCAGACCGTTCACTTTCAAGAATCCTATGAAGCTTCCGGCACACAAGCGAGAGCCATTGTTGGTGGATTCGAAGCTGATGTTGCGCTTCTCGCGATGGAAAGTGATATCGATAAGCTGGTTAAAGCCGATCTGGTCAGCTCCAATTGGAAACAGGCGCCGAATGATGGCATGATTACCCGCTCGATTGTTGTTCTGGGTACAAGAGCAGGCAACCCGCTGGGTATTCGTGATTTTGATGATTTGACCAAGCCGGGTGTTAAGGTGCTTTATCCTAATCCCAAGACGTCAGGCGGAGCGCAGTGGGACATTAATGCCATCTATGGTGCGGGATTGAAGTTATCTGAGGCACAAGGCAAGAAAGATCCAGCCGTGGCCAAAGCCTTTTTGGAAAAAGTGCATGAGAATGTCGAGTCATTGGATAAGAGTGGTCGATCCTCCATGGCGGCTTTCGAATATGGCGTGGGTGACGTTATCGTTACGTATGAAAATGAATTGCTTGCCCGGATTGCCAAGGGCGTAAATTATGACATCGTGGTTCCCAAAAACACGATCCTGATTGAAAATCCGGCGGTTGTCGTGGACAAATATGCGGATAAGCATGGAAATCGTGAATTGGCGGAGGCCTTTGTAGCCTATCTAAGTACGCCGGAAGCACAGCGCATTTTTGCCAAGCATGGTTTCCGTTCGGTAGACCCTGAAGTGTTTGCAGAGACGAAGTCCTCGTTCCCAACGCCTGAAGGTCTGTTCGATATTAACTATCTCGGCGGATGGGACAAGGTACGCAGTACACTGTATTCCAAACGAGGCGTATGGTACCAGGTGTTGGCAGGGTTGTAGGCCCGTACGAGTATTATCCTGTTATTAAATTTCAGAAGATCAATGGCGATTCAAACCTTCATTTCACGATACAACGTGAGCTGGAGGTTTTTTGCATTGCTAGTCAAAAATGTTATTTCATTTAAACCCGATAGGTTAAGTTGGAAAAAATCGTTGCAATTTGTCGAATCCTTGCCTATACTATCTAACAGAACGTTAAATTACAGCGAGGGGAAATATCATAATGAAATCGAAAAAAATGTGGCTGTCATTGATGCTGGTTCTGGTTGTGGCAATCATGAGTGCATGCGGAAGCAGCGGTGACGGAACAAGTTCTTCGTCTAATAACGCAGAAAATACAGCGACAACGGATGATGGCCAACCGAAAGATGGCGGAAGCATCATTATTGCCGTTCAGGATGATCCTAAAGTGATGAATCCGATCTACGCGGGTGACCGTGTAACGTTGACGATTGATCAATCCTTATATGCTCCACTGTTTAATGTGAATGATGGTAAAAAAACGTATGTGCTCGCAGAAAGCGACAGCTTCTCTGAGGATCACCTGACGTACACATTGAAGCTGAAAGACGGTCTGAAATGGCATGACGGACAGCCTTTGACAGCGGATGATATTGTGTTCACAATGGATAGCATCCTTGATGAGAAACAGCACAGTTCTTCCCGTAGTCAGTATATTTTTGATGGCAAACCGGTTAAAGTGACCAAGGTCGACGACCTGACGGTGGAATTCAAATTGCCGGAAGTGTCTGCTGCCTTTGAAGGAGCATTGGTTTCCTTCGCTCCAATCCCTAAACACATTTTTGAAGGCGAAGCCGATATTGAGAAAAGCGACAAAAACAACAACCCGATCGGTTCCGGTCCGTTCAAGTTCAAGGAATACCGTCCGGGCGAATACGTAACCCTGGAACGTTTTGATGATTACTTTGCAGGCAAAGCTCATCTGGATAGCGTGACGTATCGTGTAGCGAAAGATCCAAATGCAGCGAACCTGGCTTTGCAAAACGGCGAGATTCAAATGCGTATGGTCGACACACAGGATTACAATAAATTGAACGACACAGGCAAATTCAACATGCTGACTTACCCGGAAGGCCGCTTGCAATATATGGTGTTTAACCTGAATGTGCCTTCGATGCAAAAGAAAGAAGTTCGTCAAGCCATCGCTTATGCTTTGGATAAAAATGAACTGATCACTGCTTCGTATTCCTCAGCTGATTTTGCTGAACCGGCTCCGTCGATTCTGACTCCGGACACGCTGTACCAAACGGATGATGTCGAGAAATACGACTACAACCTGGAAAAAGCAAAACAATTGCTGGCTGATGCAGGCGTAAGCAACCTGAAATTGCGTCTTGCTTACACAAACACCAACAAACCACAAACAAGCCAAGCGCTGTACATTCAGCAAAAGCTGAAAGACGTGGGCATTGAAGTGGAATTGCTGCCGATGGACGGAACGGCTTATGGTAACCGTACACTGGACATGAACAATACAGACTTTGAACTGTCCTTTGGTGGATACATCATGGGTTATGAGCCAGATGCTTATAAATCTCTCTTCCTGAGCGATGCGGCATACAACTACTCCCATTACAAAAATGCCGAATTCGATAAGCTGTGGAATGAAGCAGCCGTTCAAATTGACGAAACTAAACGTGGTGATTTGTACAAACAAATCCAACAAACTGTAGCAAACGAAATGACGGTATACCCAATCGCCTACACGAAAGCTGTAGTGGCTGTGGATAACACTTACGGCGGCGTTGAAGATGCAAATCCGAAACCAGTCGTTATGCTTGAAGATCTGTCCAAAATCTATAAAAAATAATCATATAGAATGAACGTATTGTTTGAACCTTCGAGATTCACAAAGAACGTAGAGGGCAGAAAAAATCTGGAGAAACGAAGTGTTCGCCTAAAGGCTTTCTGAAAGAAAGCCACTTCGGAAGCATATGCTATCACTGGATTTCTTCCTACTATATATGTTCAACTAAACATATACACCATAACGGAGAGGACAGAAATAACCTGAAGAAGCAAAGCGTTCGCCTTTATCCCCAGATTTCCCCTTTTTATAAAGGAATCAAAGAAATCTGGGGGTAACAGCGATCGGAAGATTGTTCTGCCATCGGAGTGGCCGATGTGAATCCTTGGTTCAATCCACATGCGTTCATTCTATATAACAAGCCAATAACGCCGGCCGCGAGGCCGGCGTTGATTCGGAGGTGCCCATGTGAACAACTATATTGTCCGAAGGATCGCACAAGCGATCCCTCTTCTTTTTGTAATCTCCATCGTATCGTTCACCTTGATCAAGCTGGCGCCGGGAGATCCGGTGCTTTCCTTTGTTACCCCGAATATGGGGGCAGAAGATGTGGAGCGTATTCGGCAAAACCTCGGACTTGATCAACCGATGTACGTACAATATGTCGTATGGCTCAAAAATGTACTGTCTGGCGACCTTGGTTATTCATTGGTAAACCATCGCCCGGTTGCCGAAATGATTATTGAACGATTGCCCGCTACATTTGGATTGATGGGGGCATCGCTATTATTGTCTTTATTGATTTCCATTCCGCTTAGTATGATCGCGGGTTCGCGTCAGAACAGCCTGTTTGACCGTGGACTCAGCCTGATTTCGTATATCGGGATATCGATTCCAAGCTTCTGGTTCGGTATGATGCTGATCTATTTCTTTGCAGTAGAGCTGCACTGGTTGCCAAGCATGGGTATGCGAACGGTGGGTATGGACTCCGCATGGGATATTATCAAACACGGCATTTTGCCGTGTACAGTATTGACCTTCATGAATGTGTCCGTGTACATGCGCTATATCCGTTCGAATACGATCAGTCAATTGGAAGAGGACTATGTTCAAATCCAGTATGCCTATGGCGCAACCAAAGGAACGGTACTGCTTCGTCATGTGCTCAAAAATGTACTGCTGCCTGTAATCACCATTCTCGGTATGTCTTTGCCGGAGCTGATTGCGGGAGCGTTTATTACGGAATCCGTTTTCTCATGGCCGGGAATGGGATCTCTGGGGATTTCGGCCGTTCACGGCTTGGATTATCCGATTATTATGGGCATTACGATGATGTCCTCTGTGCTGCTGGTTGTCGGAAACCTGGTAGCTGATATCTTATATGGCGTGGTAGATCCACGAATCAAGACAACGGGGTGAGACAAAAATGAATTCAATGCGCTGGCGTAATTTACGGACGCAGTTAAGGCAGCAGAAACTGGGCCTTGCGGCTGTCATCATATTGGGCATCTTTGTGCTCGCATCCCTGTTTGCGTTTCTGTCTCCACATGATCCTAATGAAATTGTAGTGATGGAGCGGCTTCAACAGCCGAGTGCAGATCACTGGTTTGGTACGGATGATTACGGACGGGATTATTTGGCCCGGGCGTTGTACGGGGGGCGGGTGTCTCTTGCCGTAGGTTTCCTGTCTATGGCGATCGCCGTTATTGTGGGAACACTTGTCGGTACGGTTAGTGGTTATTTTGGCGGCTGGGTGGATAATACGTTGATGCGTATTGTTGACGTGCTCATGTCGATTCCATCCTTCTTCCTGATGCTGATCCTGAACGCATATCTTAAGCCGGGGATCGGTACGATTATTGTCATTATCGGGGTGCTAAGCTGGATGAATATTGCCCGGATTGTCAGGGCTGAGGCGATGTCGGTCAAGCAGCGGGAATACGTGCTGTATGCGCGTGTATCGGGTCAAAAGCCTGGCCGAATCATCATGAAGCACATCATTCCCAACATTATTCCAACCATTATTGTCGCAGCAACCATCAACATCGCGAGTGCGATTCTGATGGAATCGTCGCTAAGCTTCCTCGGACTGGGTGTTAAACAGCCGAATTCTTCTTGGGGCAGCATGTTGAATGATGCACAGGGCTTTATTAGTGAAGCGCCATATATGGCGATTTTCCCGGGACTGTTTATTTTGCTGACGGTGCTATCATTTAACTTCCTGGGGGATGTGTTCCGCGTAGCCTTCGAGCCTAAAGCGAACAAGCGATAAATGATTTTCGACTAAATATAGGCTCAACTAAACTTTTTACACGAGAACGGAGAAGACAGAAATAACCTGAAGAAGCGAAGCTAAAAGCTTTCTGAAAGAAAGCTACATCGAAAGCATATGCTTCGCCTTTATCACCGGATTTTCCCCTTACGAAAAGGGAATCAAAAAAATCTGGGGATAACAGCGATCGGAAGGTTGTTCTGTCTTTGGAGTGGCTAGTGTAAATATTCTTTGGTTGAACTTACACAGCGGGGTGAATACAACAATGACAGATTTATTATCGGTCAAACAACTGAAAACGTCCTTTGCAACCCGGGAAGGTGAGGTACAGTCCGTCCGGGGTGTGAGTTTTACGTTAAAAGAAGGCGAAGTGGTTGGACTGGTCGGCGAGTCCGGCAGTGGCAAAAGTGTAACCGCCCGTTCGCTGATCCGACTGATCCAGCCGCCGGGCCAAATTACGGATGGTCAGATTCTGTTCCGTGGAGAGGATCTGCTGACCAAGTCGGATAAGGAGCTGCGCAAAATCCGGGGCAACCGCATCTCGATGATTTTCCAGGACCCGATGACATCACTTAATCCAGTGGTTCGAGTAGGCAAACAGATGACAGAGGTCATTCGTCGTCACCGGAAAATGGACAAGTCGGCAGCACGCAAGGAAGCGATTGAGTTGCTGCGGCAAGTCGGCATTCCTTCTCCGGAAGAACGGATTGACCAATACCCACATGAGTTCAGCGGAGGCATGAGACAGCGGGTAATGATTGCCATGGCCCTGTCCTGCAAGCCGGAGTTATTGATCGCCGATGAACCGACGACAGCGCTGGATGTGACCATTCAGGCACAGATTTTGCAGCTAATGCAGGAGCTGAAAGAGTCTACGCAGACGTCCATTCTGATGATTACGCATGACCTTGGTGTCGTTGCTCAGGTCTGTACCCGAGTGATTGTGATGTACGGTGGACTCATTATGGAAGAAGGGCCAGTGGAGCGCATTTTCGCTCATCCACAGCATCCGTATACTCAGGGATTGCTGCGCTCCATTCCGAAGCCCGGCGAGGAAGGTGGACGCCAGCGACTGGCAACCATTGAAGGTACACCTCCCAATCTGCTTCATCCGCCAACCGGATGTCCGTTTATGGAACGTTGCCCACACGCCATGGAGGTATGCAAGCAGATGCCTGCGTATACCGAGACTGCACCCGGTCATCGAGCGCTATGCTGGTTGCTGGACGATCAAGGTCGGGAACAACATCAAGTACAAACAGGAGCATCGTCAGAGGAGGTGGAGCAATGAGTACAGGAACCGATCAGCGTGAAGTGCTGCTGGACGTGCGTGGCTTGAAAAAACATTTTCCGGTACGTGGTGCTGGCAAAGGCAAAGACGTCGTGAAAGCCGTGGATAACGTCAGTTTTCATATTCACAAGGGAGAAACGTTCGGACTGGTCGGTGAATCCGGCTGTGGCAAATCAACGACTGGACGCAGCATCGTAAGACTTTATGATGTGACGGACGGAAGCATTATGTTTGGCGGACAGGACGTTGCGAAGATGAATGAACGCCAGTTGAAGCCATTTCGCAAACGGATGCAGACGATTTTTCAGGACCCCTATTCTTCACTAAATCCGGGTATGAATGTCCTGCAGATTATTAGTGAACCCATGGAAATTCATAATTATGCTTCCAAGGCAGAGATGAAGGGGCGGGCGCTTGACCTGATGAACCGTGTGGGCCTGAAGCCAGAGCACGCGGAGCGTTATCCACATGAATTCAGTGGAGGGCAGCGTCAACGGATCAGCATTGCCCGTGCATTGTCGGTGAACCCGGAATTCATTTTGTGTGATGAGCCGTTGTCCGCCCTGGATGTGTCCGTACAGGCACAGGTGGTCAATATGCTTGAAGATTTACAGGCAGAGCTGGGACTGACCTATTTGTTCATTGCCCATGATCTGTCGATGGTACGTCACATCTCGAACCGAATCGGTGTGATGTATCGCGGTAAGCTGGTGGAAGTTGCACCAACGGAAGAACTGTACCGTAATCCGGTACATCCGTATACTCAGGCTTTGCTGGCGGCAATTCCTGTACCTGATCCAACTGTGCGGAACGCAATGCCGCCGGTCTACAGTGGGGATACCAATCCATCCGCTCGGGGACGGGATGAAGAACCGGAGTGGATGGAAGTTTCGCCAGGACACTTTGTATCCGGCTATCGAGACAGGATATAATGGATTAGGAATATCAATGGAATCATGATATATAGTGATAGGAAGGTGTGAGTTGGATGAGCGCTGAGTTTAAGTTGTCCCAAAATACAGCCATTCGGCTGGAACAGGCTCGTAGCAAAGGCATGTCGGATGCAGCTTTGTTGGAAGCGATACAGGCCAAAGATGTTGCTGCTTTTGATGCCGTGTCTGAGGAGCACTACAGATATGATGATCTTTTCTCCTACGCAGACGAGCATGGCGAGAATCTGGAAGGTGCGGTTAAAGACGGCTACCGGATTACCTTTAACACTCGTGGTGGTCTGGGGATTTACTTGGAGAAGTCCTTTGGATTACAGCCGGAGAAAGACTTCACTGTGGGTGAAGGCATCGTAACCGGGTTGAAATTAAGACCGGAGCAGGCAGATGTGCTGGCAAAACGCCTTGCATCAAACTGGGTGATTACCGAATCCAAAGATGTACCTGAGGGCCAAGAGCTGACGTTGAAGCTGCGGGCTTTGGTTTAGTGAAACAACAGACTGTCCCGTTTGCAGTGAATAACTGCGGCGGGATGGTCTTTTTTTTGCAAAAATAGAGGTGGGAGATTACAATTTACATATCATTAATCGGATGGAACATGAATTTGGGATGCATTGCTTCCGGGATAGAGAGGGGACTTTTCATAATGAATCAGCTAACATTTCTGGGAACCGGGGATGCGATGGGTGTTCCGCGGGTGTATTGTGATTGTGACGTTTGCACAGAAGCCCGACTTACGGGGATCAACCACCGCAAACGTGCTGCTGTTTTGATTCATAGTGATGGCGAGCACGAACCTTTCATGATTGACTGCGGACCGGACTGGAGATCACAGATGGAAGACCAGGGGATGCGGATGGTGCAGACGCTGCTGATTACACATGCGCATTTTGATCATATTGGAGGCTTGCCCGAATGGGTAGATGCGTGTCGCTGGTTGGGTGTAAAAGGGCAGTTGTATGCACCGCGGGAGGTGATCGCGACCATCCAAAGTCAATTTCCATGGCTCGGTCGTCATATGAATTTTCTGGAAACGGATGCGGATATCGAGCTTGGTGGATGGAAGGTGCACTCCTGGAAAGTGTGCCACGGTCATAATGGCTATTCGTATGCGTATCGACTGGAACGTGAAGGATACACCTGGGCGTATTGCTCGGATGCCATTGATTTGAAGGCTTCGGAGAAGCAGCCATTGTATGGGCTCGATCTGCTGGTCCTTGGAACGAGCTTTGTTCATGAACTTGCGGAATTCTCCACACGCTCGGTGTACGATATGTTTGAGGCGCAGGAGCTGTTGCAGGATTTAAAGCCGGGTCAGACCTATTTTACACATATGTCTCACGACGTGGATATACGCCAGAATTATGATCTGGATCAGGGGATTACGCTGGCACTTACCGGTCTGAAGGTGGAGTTGGGAGAATAGGACAGCCACCCTAAAAATAAATTCAGAAGAGCGTATCCTTTGCCGGAGGTTCTTCGTTTACATAGTGTAAGGCAATTACAGCAAGTGAATTGAAGCAAGATCAATCAGGAACCAACAAAGGGGGGCCCCAAACATGGCCTTTGTGAAGTCCGTGGATTGCAGAATCAACAGACCACATGATGATAAACAGGTTGAACCATATAGCCATTCCGGTGTTCAAACCGGATATACGTTAGAGCAAACGATTGAAGCTGCGCTTCCGAACCTGCTGGGCTCGTTGTACGCCTACTGCATGTCATTGACTGGTTCAGTCTGGGAGACGGAGGATCTGGTTCAGGATACATGTGTTAAAGCATTATCTTCTTCAGCTACCCGAAGAACGGGAATGACAGAGGACATGAACTGGGAAGCCTATCTCATCCGTGTTGCACGCAACACCTGGATTGACGCCATACGGAAGCGTGAGAACTTGGCAAGCAAATTGGAAAGCATGAAGCCATTTATGCAAGAATTTGAGGAAGAAGAGCGATTCGAGGAAGTCGAGTCGGCTGTTCAGATCCTTGTGGATGAACTGCCACCGTGGCAGCGAGCGATATATATGTTACGTGATTTGATGGGATACACGACAGTAGAGACTGCTGAACTGTTGGACACGACGGAAGGGGCGGTCAAAGCTGCCCTGAGTCGTGCCCGCTCTGCCCTGGCGAAAGTGAGGCACAGCCTGAACGAAACGGATGCTGATCAGACGAATCGTTTGGAAGAGCATCAGCAAAATCGGGAGGAACTGCGCAGTTATTTACTGGCGTTCCGCAGTGGTGATACAGCCCGTTTAATTGATTTATGCCTGAATCAGACCGATGATCCGATGGCTGTGGCGGGAACGATTTTGCAGCAGACTCTGCCGTCTCAATCGATGCAACCAGTGATGTACAGTTATTCAAGCTCCGGTACGAATTCCATGTCGTATGGGGGAGGATATACGGTCAGCATGGTTGCGTAAACCGGGGAGGCAAAATGTATGAACGTGGTACCTTATGTTGTTGAACAGACAGCCCGCGGAGAGCGGAGCTATGATATTTATTCCCGTTTGCTGAAAGATCGGATCATTATGGTATCCGGGGAAATTGAGGATCAGATGGCCAATGCCATCGTGGCCCAGTTGTTGTTTCTGACCGCAGAGGACCCGGATAAGGATATCCAGATGTATATCAACAGTCCTGGTGGTTCCGTGACCGCCGGATTCTCCATCTATGACACGATGCAATTCGTGAAGCCTGATATTTCCACAATCTGCACAGGCATGGCGGCCAGCTTTGGTACGATCCTGCTGGTTGGTGGAACAAAAGGGAAACGGTTAGCGTTGCCGAACAGCGAAATCATGATTCACCAGCCGCTTGGTGGAACGCGGGGTCAGGCCTCGGATATGCTGATTCACGCCAACCGGATTATCCAGCACCGTCAGCGCCTAAATAAGCTGCTTGCCGATCATACGGGACAGCCGATGGAGCGGATCGAAAAGGATACCGATAGAGACTACTTCCTGACCGCTGTAGAAGCTGTCGAGTATGGTCTTGTGGATAATGTGATATCCAGTTCGTAGGAAAAAAGTAACAATACGTGCCAAGAAACACGACTAAAGAAAAACAAGAAAAATGAACAGCAAAGTAGCCCGGAAGGTCATTCGACTTTTCGGGCTACTTTGCTGTCTTGTCTGTATTGGGAAAAAATTGAATGATTATTGACTAAATTCATGTATAGTGTGTATATTATATATATACACTATACATGAATTGAATTGTTGAAACCAGTGAGGTGAGAGAACATTAAAATACTAATATCAAACGCATCAAGCGATCCGATCTACATGCAGATTCTGACCCAGATTAGACAGAGCATTTTAAGCGGGGAACTGGTTGCAGGGGAGAGTCTCCCCTCCATCCGTCAACTTGCGAAGGATCTGCAGGTCAGTGTAATTACAACCAAACGTGTCTATGAAGAACTGGAGAAAGAGAAACTGATTGATTCTGTCGTAGGCAAAGGCTGTTTTGTCTCCGGGGCCAATCAGGAGTTTATTCGGGAACAGCGGCTGAAACGAATCGAAGATAAAATGCTCGATATCCTTCGTGAGAGCAAGGAACTGGGCATGAGTGTTCAGGATGTAGTCAAGCATTTTACGTTGCTAGTGGAGGAGGAACACGCATGATGAACGCAATTGAGTTGCGCAACCTATCGAAAACGTACCCCTTATTCAAGCTGGATCAGATAACTTTGGATGTAAAACAAGGTTATATTACCGGACTTATCGGCCCGAACGGGGCGGGGAAAAGCACACTGATCAGCCTGATTACCGGATTGATTCGTCCTGACTCCGGGAGCATCAGAACATTGGGAAAAGAGATGCCTGCTCAGGAAGTTAACGTTAAAGAGCGCATTGGCATTGTTTCAGATGAATGTTTCTATTATGAGCATCTTACGATACGTGAAATGAAAAGCATGATTGCTCCCTTTTATAAGAAATGGGATGAAAAGCAATTTAACAACTACCTGGAGCAATTCGAATTGTCTCCCAAAAAGAAGATTGAAGAACTGTCCAAAGGCATGAAAATAAAATTTTCACTGGCTATCGCTTTATCTCACGATGCTGAGCTACTTATCATGGATGAGCCTACATCCGGGCTTGATCCTGTGTTTCGGAGAGAACTGCTTGACCTGCTTGCAGATATGATACAGGACGAAACTAGATCCATTATTTTCTCGACTCATATCACGACCGATTTGGAGCGTATAGCAGATTATATTACGTTTATCAATAAAGGAAAGATTGTTTTTAATGAAGCAAAGGATGATGTGCTTGAAAGGTACACTATAGTAAAGGGGGACATGAAGCTGCTTGATGCGGACACGAGAAGGCAATTCGTCGGAATCCGTGAGACAGCGGTTGGTTTTGAAGGCTTGGCAGATAACAGGGCGGAGGCAGAGCGATTATTTGGTAGTCACGCTCTTTTACATAGACCCTCCCTCGAAGACCTTATCTATTTTACGGCCAAGGGGGAACAGCATCATGCTTAACTTGCTTCGCAAAGATTATATCGCTTTGAAAAGCTCGCTATGGTCCATCCTTTTTTATTTTGTTGTATTCAGTGTCGCATTTATCCCCACAGTGGAAATGTCGATGTATTTTGTAGGGATCTATACCGCTTTCGGTTCGATTATGCTTGCAACCATGATTGATATCAAAAACCATAATCATAAATTTCTTGTCACGCTCCCGCTTAGCCGCAGAAATATTGTGCAAGCGAAATATCTGTCTGCCGTTCTCTATACGCTTTTTGGAGTTTTCGCTTCGTCTGGCGCTCACTGGCTTGTTAACTTCCTTTTCCCCGAACTGAACAAGCCCAACTTTTCGGTACTGGACATCCTGATTTCGGTTGGAATGGTGCTGGTTTTAATTTCGATCTATATGCCTCTTTTTTACGCCCTTAGTAAAAAGGGAGCCGGAATAATTAATACGGTATTCATGTTCGTTCTTATTATTTTAGCGCAACCTGTTGCCTCGCTCATGAGTATGGCAGGAGAGAACGGAATGGGTCGTGCTTCGGTTTATATTTTTGTTTCAGTTTGCATTCTTCTGTTGTTCATTGCCTCCTATTTTGTAACGGTTCGTCTGTTTGCAAGGAAGGATCTATAGGATGAATGAAGAAGGATTTCAATAAAAAAATCAGCTTTCTAATTACTTTGACAGTCGAGAACAGCAGCAGCCCAAAAAGTCGCCATACGGCGACTTTTTGTGTTACAGAAGATTTAAAATCTGCAACCTGCCAGACAAGCTATCGTTAATCTGCAAATGCGGATTATTGCAAAAGGATCATTCTTTATGTTTAGCTAGCGCAATCAGTCTGCTCATGCCTTCCCGGATTTGCTGCTCGTGAGCATAGGAGAAGGAGAGACGCAGCTTGCGACTGGCGTTCGCATCGGAAGGATCGAATACCGTTCCCGGCACAAAAGCGACTGAATGTTCCATGCATCGGTGAAGCAAGCGCCCCGTATCTACACCTTCCGGAAGCTCCACCCAAATATTAAGCCCACCTTCGGGCCGGGTCCAAATCCAGTTCGTTTCTTGCAGGCACTGTTCCATCACTTCCATCCGTAGCTGGATGGCGGTACGCAGCTTGGATAGGTGCTGGTGCATACGTGGAGACTGGAAATAACGAAGGAAAAGCTTCTGATTCAGCAGAGGTGATCCGTTATCTGTCAGAGCTTTTACGGCCTGTAATCCTGGCATAAACCGGGGACGGCACATGATTGCGGCAATCCGCAGACCCGGCACGACATATTTGCTGTAGCTGCGAATATAGAGTGTATGCCCTGTAGTATCGTATGTGAAGATCGGCGCAGGAGGTTTTTCCTTGAAATAGATATCATAGGTGCTGTCGTCTTCCACCAGAAAACATCCATACTGTTCCGCCAGCTCAGGTAATTGTTTGCGTTGCTCGGTCGGAATGTTGATGCCCGTAGGGTTTTGGAAGGTCGGCGTCATATAAAATACTCTCGGCTTTTCCTGCTTCATCAGGCGTTCAATCTGTTCCAGATCGTAGCCATCAGGATGAATATCCGTAAAAATCAACTTTGCACCCTGTTTGCGGAAAATTTCCATCGCAGGGCCGTAGGTTGGCCTCTCCATGAGCACACGGTCACCGGGTCTGACGAGACTTCGGGAGATCACATCAATGGCCTGCTGTGCACCAGAAGTAATCAGCACTTCATCGGCCGAGATATAGAAACGTTCCTTCGTCGTCAGATGGCTTGCCAAGGCGCTGCGCAGCTCCAAGTCACCTTGAATCGTGGAGTATGTGCCTAGCAGACGAGGGTATTGATCCAGCAAATCCCGCATCAATTCTCCCCAATATCGGTTTGGCAGCAGGGCGGGGTCGATCAATGATTTGGAAAATTGGTATTCCGCTTCAAGGGATTGCACGCGGGCAAGTGAATCCCAATGCAGCCAAGCAGACACAGCCGGATCATCGGCCTGATCTGTCACGGGAGAAGGGTCAGCAGGACTGACAAAATAGCCGGACTTGTCCTTGACGTAAACGTTTCCCCGTTCCTTTAATTCCTGATAAGCCTTGAAAACGGTGAGACGGTGTACACCGAGCAGCTCGGACAGGCTTCGCACAGACGGCAGTTTCTCGTGTTCTTTCCACTCTCCGGCCTCGATCCGTACAACCAGATAATGTACCACTTGCTCATATAGTTTAAGGCTGTTATCTGTCATCATAATGGCTTTGCCCACCCGGCTCACGCTCCTTTTGAACTCCATTGTAACAGCAAACGGGAACTAACTGTTCTGTTTTATTCATTCTGTTCTGTAGACAGTGCTATATGATGGAGAACAGATGAAGGAGGGGCTAGCATGGTTGCAGTAGCATTTACCGTAATGTGTCTTATTTTTGGAACAACGTTTCTAGCGATTAAAATTGGCGTGGAGGCAGGCATGCCGCCTTTTCTGTCGGCCGGACTACGCTTTATCATTGCAGGGGCTCTAATGTTTGCATGGATGTGGATGAAAGGAAAAGTGAACCTGTCTTTACTGTGGCGGAAAGAGATGCTCTTGACGGGGGCAGGATTGACGTTCGGGACCTTTGCGACCTTATATTGGGCTGAACAATATGTGAGCTCGGGTGTTGGTGCGATTCTGTCAGCAACAGGTCCGCTGATGATTATGGTGATGCAGACAGTGTTGTTACGCCAAAAAACGTCTGCACGCATGATTGCAGGCTGTCTGATCGGTTTTGCTGGTGTTATCCTCGTCATGTTGCCGGGTGTATCCATTGGTGGAAATTCCTTGTGGTTATGGGGCTGCATTGCCGTATTAGTGGGTGAAGTCTGTTATTCGGCAGGTGCGTTGTACTCCAAAAAGGTCATTAATCAGTTTAAGGAGGCTAATCCTGTAGCGATCAATGCAGTGCAAATGATGTACGGAGGATTGCTGTTATCCGCGCTTTCGGCGGTGACGGAATCATGGAACACTACTGGACTGGATTGGATGCCAGCAGTATCATCCCTGATTTATCTGACGGTAATCGGTTCGATGGTCGGTCACAGCTTGTTCTACTGGATCATGTCTCGTACCAACCCGTTATTCCCGGCGACCTGGCTATACATCTCCCCTCCGATTGCGGTCGGGCTTGGGGCGATTCTTTACAATGAACATGTTAGCTGGATTACCTGGTTGGGCGTGGCGCTGATCGTTTCAGGTTTGCTGGCGATGAATGAGAAAGTGATGGGATGGCTGAAAAAGGGAAAACGCACAACTCCATTGGGCCAGACTTCCAAATCCATGGTAAAATAGGGAATATATATTTTACGCAGGAATGAGGCGAGACATCCATTTGAATAGACAGGGAATCGGTGCTGTTTTATTGTTTGCGGGAATCGTGCTCTATGGCATAATCCATATTGGGACCATTATGCATTTACCGGATGTAACGATTTGGTCAACTCAGTGGGGCCGTTATCTGCAAGCTGCTTTTGAAACGGGTGGCATCATTGGACTTGTCTTGGCTATTCTTTTATTCATTATAGGCGTACCGCTCCTGCTTCCTAGGCCAATAGCCATCCAAAGGGAGAGTAATGAATGAGATCAGTGAGCGGAATCGTGAATTTGACGAGAAGTATGGTAATCAGAATAATTAACAGTTTGATCAGGAACAGCCCTGGCACAAGCGATTCATCACTGTGCAGGGCTGTTTCATTGTATTTTACAATAACACGTTTTAATTGGAACACGACTTTTCTTAAAAGCTACTCCGCGTTCAGCACAAACTTCTCAATCACTTGCTTCACGCCGTCTTCGTTATTGCTCGCGGTAATGTAATCTGCCAACTCTTTCAGAGCAGGGATGGCATTCCCCATCGCTACACCAAGACCAGCAACTTCCAGCATCTCATGGTCATTCCAGGAATCCCCGATGGCAATGCACTCGCTCAATTGGTGACCGAAGTGATCTGCCAAGAATGTTAGTGCATGGCCTTTCGTTCCCTCGTAGTGCATGATCTCAAGGAAGTATGGCTTGGACTTAGTGATGTGTACTTCAGGTCCGAGCAATTCACGCAGGGCAACGGCAACCTCGTCGAGGTAATCCGGCTCATCGATGATGAGCAGTTTCGGTGTTTTTTGCTCAATGACTTTGATGAAATCCGGTTCAATGTGGTACTGAGTACCATTCAGTTTAGCGTAGTCACGCAGCTTGTCGTTTTCTTCACGGGCATACAGCTTGTCGTCAATGTACGTTTGCAGGTGCAGATTATGCTCCAGGCAGTAGTCGTACAATTTGCGGGAAGCGTCCTGTGGAACGTAGCGCTCGTAGAGTACTTTTTCGTCCAGCAAGTTTTTCACCAAAGCGCCTTGATACGTAATGATTGGCACGTTCAGCTTCGTTTGGCGAGCGAGTGCTTGGGCAGAAGCATAGGCACGTCCAGTTGCCAATGTTACAACGACACCATGAGCTACCGCCTGTTCCAGGGCAGTCTGTGTTGCAGGCGTTACTTCCTTGTTATCGTTAATCAGGGTATCATCAATATCGATTGCGATTAATTTGTAGGTCATCTAGTTTCTCTCCCTTTTATCTGTATCTATACCCGACTTAATCTATATCAGTTCAACTAAACTTTTTACACGAGAACGGAGAGGACAGAAAAAACCTGAAGAAGCGGAGCGTTCGCCTTTATCACCGGATTTTCCCTTTAAAGAAGGGAATCAAAAAAATCTGGGGATAACAGCGATCGGAAGGTTATTCTGTCATCGGAGTGGCAGGTGTAAACTTTCTTGGGTTGAACTTATATACCTACTCCTCCAGGAAAATGAGGCCAATAAAGTCCTCCAGCTCCAGGTTGCCGAAGTAATGTTTTACATCCAGACCCTCAAGTGCAGTACGCACCTCAGATTCCTCGTAACGCTTGCCACGCAGCATGTCTTCGATATCCGCCACATCGCCTACACCGAAGAAGTCACCAAAGATTTTGATATCTTCAATCCGTCCATCCTTAATGTTCATGCGCAGATCGATGATGCCGACAGGGAATTTACGTGTATGCTTCACATTGCTTTCCGGGGAAAGCCCGTAGTTCCAGTCCCAATTGTTATAACGCTCGGCAGAGATTTTGTTAATTTTGTCCCAGTCTTTCTCTGTGAGTTCATATTGAGGAACGTCTTGTGGCTCCATGCGGAAAATATGACGGAGCAGCTCGTCCCGGAATTGTTCAATGGTCAGATTGCTGTCAATCAGATCACGAATATTCGCCACACGACTGCGCACGGATTTGGTGCTCTTGGACTTGAACTTCTCCGGATTAACGTTGAGTGAAGCCTGGACGTGGTCGAGGTTCAGGTTAAACATCAATGTGCCGTGACTGAACATGCGGCCCCGTGTAGAGAATTGAGCATTGCCCGAAATTTTCTTTTCTCCGACTTGCAGATCGTTACGTCCCGTTAGTTCGGCATTGACACCAAGCTCTTGCAGTGCCTCAACCACAGGCTGTGTGAATTTGCGGAAGTTATGGAAGGATTGTCCGTCATCCTTGGTAATAAAGCTGAAATTGAGGTTGCCCAGATCGTGATAAACGGCTCCGCCTCCCGAAAGACGACGTACGACTTGAACACCGTTATCCTGAACATACTCAATGTTGATCTCTTCAATGGTATTCTGGTGTTTTCCGATAATAATGGACGGGCGGTTGATGTAAAACAGCAAATAACTGTCATCCATCGGCAGATGCTTCAGAATGTATTCCTCAATGGCGAGGTTTACAGAAGGATCTGTAATGCCCTGGTTATCAACAAACAGCATGGTCATTCCTCCATTAATGTATGTGAGGGATGTATATCCCTTATGTAGTGATGCTTTACGGAATCGAAATTCCATCTCTATTGTAAACGAATTGTCGATGGGACACAAAGGAATTGAAGCCACAAAGGGCTTAAATAGCCAAAACAGGATTGACCCCTGCCTGCCACGACATCCATAATAAAAAGGACATGCAGAAAGGATGACGGACAGGATGACCGGTTTAATTGAAGTTTTCGGACATGGCGGTGATGTGGAGACAGCCGCGGCACGTTTTGGAGGGAATCCTGCGGATTTCCTCGATTTTAGCGCAAACATTAATCCTCTGGGTCCTCCTCGGGAAGTGCTGGAGGCTTTGGAACAAGGATTGCATACGGTACTTCGTTACCCCGATCCGGGTCATCGGGCGTTCAAAATGTTGCTCAGTGACCGACTGGGTTTAACCCCGGATCACATATCTGTGGGTAACGGGGCGGCAGAAAGCATGGCTCTAATCCTACTTGGACTCGCGCCGCGTAGAGTAGGTACAGTAGAGCCCGGTTTTTCGGAGTACAGTGCATTATCCAGACAATTTGGAGCAGAAGTCCATCATGTTCAAGGACGGGAAGAACTGGACTGGCGAGCAGAACCGGAGGATATTGAAAAGCTGATGGAGCGGGTGGACCTGCTTTTCCTTGGACAGCCCAATAACCCCAATGGGGTACAGTATCCGGTGGACGTTCTGCAACGGCTTGCTCGTAAAGCAGAGACAGCAGGCACGATATTGGTTGTCGATGAGGCATTTATCGATTTTATTCCTGAATCAGAGCGGCAATCGCTTGCGCCCAGATTGAAAGAGTATCCGCAAGTGATCATCATTCGCTCGATGACCAAGTTTTATGCGATTCCAGGCCTGCGTCTGGGTTATGCGATGGGTCGTCCCGAATGGATTCGTGCCATGACAGAGAAACAGGTCCCCTGGAGTGTGAATGGACTGGCGCTGATTGCAGGAGAGGCCTGTCTGCGCAGCGGGGAGGATTTTGAACAGGAGACAATGGCACTGGTGTCACACGAGCGAAAGAGATTAACGGAAGACTTGGAGGTTTTGGGATGTCAGGTGACGCGAGGAGAAGCCAACTTTATATTGGTAGCTCTCCCAGAACCGTGGACAGCGACATCCATGCAGGCAGCTCTCGGTGAACGAGGTATACTGATCCGAAGCTGCGCAATGTATCCCGGACTTGGGGAACGGCATGTACGTTTTGCGGTCAAGGACGCGGAGGCTAACGGACGTTTGCTGGAAACAATGGGAAATGTAATTGAGCCTAATCCGACAACCAGATTAGAGGCAGGGGGACAAAGCGATGGCACTGCCATTCTATAATTATTACTCCCGTTTACAACAGGACCAGAACGAATACAGATCTTCTGTGTGGCCGGGATTATACGTCTCTGCACATGAACGGCATATTAAAGCGTCCAGCCCCGCTGTTGTAACAGCACTTTCCAGTGCCGTGTATGGAGGCGGCATGATTGAACTGGACCGTATATTCAACATATATGTGGACAAACATTATCGCTGTGACGATCCACCACGTGATATTGCCGATCTGTTGATTGAATGGCAGGAGCAGCAGGAACAATGTGCCGGTCTTCTGACTGCGGTTCGATTGGAGCACACAGCCATCCAGGAATACGAAAGCGATGAGTTTGGATTACTTTGCTGTACTACAGCAGGTGTATCCAATGCTGCGCGGGCAGGTTCTGCAAGAACCGTGTTCGATGCTGCGGGGAATGAGATTCGCAATGAGATTGTGTCTCAGAAACCTGGGAAGGTTTCGGCTTCAACCTATACTCCGGGTACAATCAATATCATGTTGTGGATGAATGGACGTATGACAGCTGGAGCGATGGTGAATGCCATTCAGACCGCGGTAGAGGCGAAGGCTGCTGCGTTGGCTGATTTCGGTGTGGTGGATTCAGAGAATGGTCTGACCGCAACCGGAACAACAACGGATGCCATCGTACTCGCGGTAAGCCAGGCTGGAGTAAATAAACCGCTCATCAGTTATGCCGGGACGGCTACGGTCATGGGTGCAGCTATCGGCAGGCTGGTGTATGACACAATAACGGAAAGCCTGCAAGCCGCGCAGGAGTGGAAAGAGAGGAATAACAAGCAATGACATCTCTGCTGCATCAATGGGCTACTTGGCCGATCTGGACGGGAATGGCTGGAGCCTGGATTATTGTAGGAGCATACATATTGGATCGCTTCATCGGAGATCCACGCTGGATTCCTCATCCGGTGATTGGCATGGGAAAGGCCATCTCTGCACTGGAGCGGGCGATAAGGTCGCGGGTGGACTCGAACGAGGCTCTCAAAAGGGCAGGCGTATTATTTCCACTTTTGATTGCAGGCGGTTCTTTTGCACTGACTTGGGGATTAATCTATGTGCTGGGTCTTATCCATCCCGCCGTTGCGGTTGTGGCAGAAGTCGTGCTGATAGCAACCACCATTGCCTCGAAAGGTTTGAAAGATGCAGGCATGGAAGTTTACCGCCATCTGAGACAACAGGACTGGCCTGCGGCGAGACGTTCACTGGGTATGATTGTAGGGCGTGATACGGCTCATCTGGATGAACCGGAGATTGTGCGAGGGACGGTGGAGACTGTGGCGGAGAATATCGTGGATGCCATTGTCTCTCCATTGTTCTATGCCCTGATTGGTGGTGCACCACTTGCCATGGCCTACCGGGCCGTGAATACACTGGATTCCATGGTGGGTTATAAAAATGAAAAATATCTTCATCTCGGCTGGGCGTCTGCCCGTCTGGATGATTGGGCCAACTGGATTCCCGCACGGCTTACCGCCTTGCTGTTGATTATGGGAGCGTGGTTCATGAAGATGGATGCAAGAGGGGCATCGCGCATGGTATTCCGGGATGCACGACTGCACCCAAGCCCGAATAGCGGTTTTCCCGAGTCGGCGGTGGCTGGAGCATTAGGCATAAGACTTGGCGGGCATAACGTATATCACGGAGTGGCTTCATTTCGCGCTTATATGGGCGAGCCTACAAGGCGGATGGAAGCAGAAGATATCGTACGAACAACACGGCTTATGTTCTGGTCAGCAGGTTCTTTTGTTTTATTATGTTCGTTGGTCACCTTAGTGATATGGTCTGCTGGAGGTGCACTGCTATGGAGATAGAAGCTGGACAGGGTGGAATGCAAAGCCGCGAGGTTATTTTGATACGTCATGGTACAACGGCGTGGAACTTGGAAAAAAGATATCTTGGGCATACCGACATCGGACTGTTGCCCGGAGCAGAGCAGGAGCTATTTTCGCTGCGTGAGCAATTCAGCAATATCACATGCGACGCCCTGTATTGCAGTGATCTGCAGCGTTGTCAGCAGACACTTACACAGATTGCACCGTCCCAAGCGGGACAGGCCGAGCTTGATCCCCGACTAAGGGAGATCGACTTTGGTCAGTGGGAGGGGTTGACCTACGATCAGCTCAAGAACAATCCACAGTACCGAAAATGGATTGATGCCCCGCAGGAGATGACACCCCCTAAGGGTGAGCCTTGGAAAGCATTTGCAGAGCGTATTGATTCATTTATGGAAGAGAGTCTGATGTCCTTTTCACCCATACTGCACTCTCCCAACACGAACGTACCAAAGATAGCCGTCATTACGCATGGCGGTGTTATTCGTTATATGGTGTCACGTCTCATTCCGGATCAAGGATTCTGGGATACGCAGGTGATACCAGGACAAGCGATAAAGATTCGGCTGGATGGCAATGGGGGGAGCTGGGTTGGAACCAGATTGACTTTTCCGTAAATCGGGTTGTAAGGATGTACAATATAACCTATAATCACAACAGAAGTGTGACTTAGCAAGTGCATCATCGGATGGAGGCTCAACAAGCTCTACCAAGGATGCAGGATGCTCACTTGAATGGTTGAACAATATTAGCGACCAAGGGTCCCGCAGCAATGTTTCATGGGTTCATAGAAGGCCATGAACGGCAAACGGGTGAAATAGGGAAGCCGGTGTAAATCCGGCACGGTCCCGCCACTGTAAATCAGGATGAATTCCTGTAAGTCAGGTTACCTGCCCTGGACGTATAAACCGGTGTTCCTTCGAGGAAAGGACAGCGTTTCGGGCAGTTCTCTGTGCATATACAGCGCCAAGCTGACCATGCACAGATCGCCACATGCGAGACGTCATCCCTGATCCTGACCCAAGGATTGGGGATTTTATTTTTTCATATAAGATGAACCTAATATTTACAAGAGAACGAAGAGTGCAGAACCAATCTGAAGGAGCGTAAGCGTTCGCCTTTATCACCGGATTTTTTCCTTTTCGAAAAGGGAATCAAAAAAAATCTGGGGATAACAGCGATCGGAAGATGGTACTGCAATCGTAGTGGCCTAGTGTAAAGTTTGATGGATCAACTTATATAGGAACACAAATTCAAGCGGAATTGGGACAGGAGCACTACTCACTAGAATGGATAGAGAAGGGGAGAATGAACACAATGAATTTCAAGACATGGAAAGGCATGGCGTCACTGCTGAGCGCAGCGATGCTGGCACTGGCTTTGGCCGGTTGTGGTACAACAACAACGAACGAGGGTACAGGAACCTCGCAACCGGCACAGGAGCAATCCCAAGGCCAGGCGCAGACGGATCTCAAAACACAATATCCACTTACCGTTACAGATGCAACGGGTGAATCGTTCACGTTTGACAAGGCACCAGCAAAAATCGTATCCGTGTCTCCAGCTGAGACCGAAACGCTGTTTGCACTCGGATTGGACGAGCAGATTGTAGGGGTATCCGACTATGATGATTATCCTGAAGCTGCGACAACCAAAGCGAAAATGGGCGGCGTGGCCAAGCCGAACGAAGAGTCCATCATTGCCGCAGAAGCCGATATCGTATTCACAGGTATCTCGATGAGCGAAGAGTCTGTGAAGAAACTGCGCGATCTGGGCATTACGATTTTCAAAACAGATCCTAAATCAGTGGATGATGTGATGAACAACATTGAAACCTTTGGTAAAATCACGGATCATCAGGAAAAAGCACAGGAGATCATCACCCAGATGAAAAAAGATGTGGCTGATGTAACTGAAGCTGTGAAGGCAGTTAAACCGGAAGAAAAGAAAAAAGTATATGTTGAGTTCTCCCCAGGCTGGACTGTGGGTAAAGGTGAATTCATGGATGAATTGATCACACTGGCCGGAGGTAACAACGTAGCTTCCGATCTGACAGGCTGGAATCAGATTAATGAAGAGAACATTATTGCTTCCAATCCAGACGTTATCCTGTATGCGAACGATGTCATTGATGAAAATTCCAAAACATTGGATCAAATCATCAAAGCACGCAGCGGATGGGATCAAATCACGGCTGTGAAAAATGATGCAGTCATCGGTCTGGATGCCAACCTGTTGAGCCGTCCGGGACCACGGGTAACCCAAGGTCTGAAAGAAGTAGCCAAAGCGATCTACCCTGATCTGTTCAAATGAGTAAAAAACTGGCAGTGTACGGAACGGCCGGAATTGTGCTGCTTGTGTTAACCGTGCTCATCTGCACGGGCATCGGTTCGGTTGCCCTGCCTGCCTTGGACATTGCGGGCATCTTGCTTCATCGCATTCCCTGGCTGGGCGACTGGATTGTTCCTGACTGGAATACAGCAGCAGAACAGATTATATGGAAGGTCAGATTCCCACGTGTACTGCTTGCCGTGCTTGTAGGTGCATCACTGGCGATTGCCGGAACTGGATTCCAGGGGGTTCTTCGTAACCCTCTGGCTGATCCGTTTACCCTGGGCGTATCGTCCGGTGCATCGGTAGGTGCGGCTTTTCTGATTTTTTTTGGATTACAGTATGCGCTCATTGGGATCTGGACTCTGCCACTGGTCGCGTTTCTGACGGGAGTAATCACATTGTGGTTTGTACTGGCCCTCGCTCGTGAAGGACGCAAAATACCGACACACAGCCTGATTCTGGCTGGAGTGGTCATGCAAAGTTTCCTGGGAGCCGTAGTCTCCTTCCTGTCGACCATGTCGAAACAGACAATCAATGAAATTATATACTGGACGATGGGAAGTCTGGCACTGCGTGGGTGGTCGTATACGGCCATCCTTTTCCCGTATTTTGTGCTGGGACTGATTTTCCTCTGGAGCCGTGCGCGTTCGTTGAATGTGCTTGCCTTGGGGGAACGACAGGCCGCGCATATTGGGGTTCAAGTTGATGGATTGAAGCTGTCTGTGCTAGCTGTAGGTACGCTGCTTACGGCAGGTGCTGTCTCTGTATCCGGCGTGATCGGCTTCGTTGGATTGGTCATTCCGCATATTCTGCGGCTCATCGTGGGACCTGATTATCGCTTGCTGGTGCCTTTGTCCGCAATTGGCGGGGCCATCTTTATGGTCTGGGCAGACACGATTGCCCGCTCATTGCTGGCCCCAACCGAAATTCCGCTGGGTGTGGTTACGGCCTTCGTTGGAGCGCCATTCTTCGCGTATCTGTTACACCGGAACAAAAAGCTGCGGAAGGGGATGATGCCATGAGTACATTCATGAAAACAGACCTTACCAAGAGTCGGCCGATGATAGAAGTCAAAGAAGCTGGTAAAATGTATGGTAACCATCGGGCTCTGCATGCGGTGGATTGGCAAGTCACAGAGGGTGAATGGTGGGGTGTTGTTGGTCCGAACGGCAGTGGAAAATCGACCCTGCTTCAGCTACTTGCCGGAACCGAACAGCCGAACGCAGGCGGCATACAGATTGATGGCCGCGACATTTCCTCATATACGCGTAAAGATCTGTCGCGCATGATTGCGGTCTTGCAGCAGGATGGACTGCCGGCCATCTCTTATCCCGTAAGGGATGTTGTCGAGATGGGACGTTACCCTTACCAGAACTGGCTTGGAAAGGAATCGTCGGATGGAGCAGCGGTAGTTGATAAGGTGTTAGAGGAGTTGGGCCTGAGTGACATGGCCGAACGACCTTTGGATGCACTTAGTGGCGGACAACGGCAGCGGGTTGCGCTTGCCAAAGTCATGGCTCAGGAGCCCAGACTGTTGTTGCTGGACGAGCCAACCACCTTTCTTGATATCAAATATCAATTGCAATTCATGGAGTTATTATCGGCGTGGCGTCAAAAAAATCATATTACGATTGTGGCGGTGCTGCATGATCTGAACCTGGCCGCGCAATTTTGCGATCACATTCTGGCGCTGCGCGACGGGACTTGTGTGGGCAGTGGCACACCCCATACGTTGATGACGGAAGAGAACATTCGGGAGATCTTCAAGGTGAGCCCAGCCATGGTGAATCATCCCGACAATGGATTGCCACAGCTATTGCTGAGGCGGGAGAAGAAGTGAATGAAGCGGGGCAACCCCATATTTTGATAAAGGAAGTGCTGGCTGTATGAATAATGAACAGGTGTTGGAACAGTTAATGGGTCGGATCGTGGGTCCACATGAGGCAGTTGCGGCTGAAGCTTCCGCGCATGTGGATGCATTGACGAAGCCACCCGGCAGTCTGGGCAAGCTTGAACAGCTGGTTATTCGTCTGGCGGGGATCACCGGTGAGGCTCGACCTTGCTTTGATCGAAGAGCTGTCATCGTTATGGCTGCGGATCATGGGGTGGTTGAAGAAGGGATTAGTGCTTTTCCTGCTGAGGTAACACCACAGATGGTCCTGAATTTCCTAGCAGGGGGAGCGGCTGTCAATGTGCTTGCGCGCCACGCTGGAGCTCATGTGATTTGTGTGGATATCGGCGTGAATGCGGATCTTGATCATCCAGACCTGGTCTCCCGCAAAGTCCGCAAAGGAACAGCCAATATGGCGAAGGGTGCTGCAATGACCCGGGGCGAAGCGATTCAGGCCATTCTTGCAGGAGCTGAAGTGGTCTCCACCGAGGTTGCGAAGGGAACGCAGTTGTTTGTGACCGGAGAGATGGGTATCGGGAATACAACCGCTAGCGCTGCGGTGATGTGTGCATTAACCGGAACAGCACCTGCTTCAGCAGTTGGTCGGGGAACAGGTGTGGATGATGTCGGTTTGCAGCGCAAAGCCGCAGTGGTCAGTCAAGCCCTCAGCGTGAATGCTCCAGATGCAGACGATGCACTTGATGTGCTGTGCAAAGTGGGCGGACTGGAGATTGCCGGACTGACAGGCGTGATTCTCGCTGCTGCTGCAAACGGATGCCCCGTTGTCGTGGATGGATTTATCTCCACCGCTGCCGCGTTGATTGCGAGTCAGCTTGCTCCGGTCAGTACAGAATACATGATTGCTTCCCACACATCGCATGAAAGTGGACATGCAGCGTTGCTGCGTGAGCTTGGTCTGAAGCCAATGTTGGATCTTGACATGCGACTGGGTGAAGGGACAGGAGGCGTTCTTAGTCTTCATCTGATTGATGCGTCATGCCGTATTCTGAACGAGATGGCGACATTCGCAAGTGCTGGCGTATCTGATGGCACAACGGAGACTCAACCTAAGGAGTCTAAATCAGCTTCTGCTGATTCATCTGTTCAAGGAGAGGTATCCTCATGAGTGTTCTCGTGACGGGCGGGGCGCGGAGTGGCAAAAGTTCGTTTGCCGAACGTCTCTGTATGCAGCGATCCTCTGAGGCTTGGTATGTCGCTACGGCTCAGGCTTATGACGACGAGATGCGTGAGCGTATACGTTTGCATCAGAACCAGCGGGATGAAGCAGGATATCTGTGGCATACGGTGGAGGAACCGCTGGCATTGCCTGAATTAATTACACAAATGGGAGAGTCCACAGGTACGTCTGCACCGACCATTCTGATAGATTGTTTGACACTGTGGCTCAGCAATGTGCTGTTAGCGCATGAACATGAGCCGGTGCAGGTGCTGTACGATTATATGGACGCGCTGGTAGCGGCCATCCAGTCGTACCCGGGTCTGCTCGTGCTTGTCACCAATGAGGTAGGGGACGGTATTGTACCGGAGTATGCGCTGGGCAGAAGATATCGGGATTTGGCGGGTATTCTCAATCAGCGGGTTGCTGCGATTTGCCTCGAAGTGTTTCTGGTGACAGTGGGTATTGCGATTGAGCTGAAAAGCAAGGAGTATCGTTTATGAGTAAAGGCGATCTTGAACAAAAACATGCGGCTGCGGCCGCTTTTCAATTTCTGTCCCGTTTTCCGGTGAAAATGCAGCTTGATTTCGTTCCGCCATTATTGCGGGAAAGTGTAGTATATTACCCGCTGGTTGGTGCGGTCATCGGATTATGCGTCTGGCTGGGCGGAGCCCTGACGGGTGCGCTGCTTCCATCGTTTCCGGCAGCGGTGTTAACCTTGACGTTATGGGTATGGCTAACCGGAGGCCTTCATCTGGATGGTTGGATGGATACGGCAGATGGGCTGCTCAGTTATCGCACCCGTGAGCGAATGCTAGAGATTATGAAAGACAGCCGTGTGGGGGCCATGGGCGTGATCGCCTGTGTCCTGCTGTTGATGATGAAAGCAGCATTGATTGCTGACTTTATCGCACGTGGCAACTGGGCCTATGGAGCTTTGCTCATCCTGCCGCTGATTTGGAGCCGTTGGTTCATGGTATATGCCATGGCGACCTGGCCGAATGCCCGCAAGGACGATGGACTCGCTGTCCTGTTCAAGGGATTGGGAGAGCGGAGGGAAGTACAGCGTGCACGCAGCTCCGCGGTAGGGCTAACCATTCTGGCAGGTGTGATCACGTGGGCAGCGGTATGGATATTCCAGCCGGATACAGCCATGTTCCAGGTGCTGGCGACGGAGAATGGATTGGGGACGTTACCATGGTGGCTATACCCTGTTGCAGCGATCATTGTGGTGCCACTGGCTGGCTATGTGATTGGCAAATTCGTTGCCGGGCGTATCAGCGAAAGGCTGGGTGGACTTACAGGGGACACGTATGGAGCCCTGAATGAGTTGCTGGAAGCCGCACTGCTAACGGTACTTAGTCTGTTACAGGGATTCTTTTTGATATAACGCTGAGAACTGAGGTGAGGGAACGTGGAAGATACGTCTGCACAAACGTCCGAACAAACGGCGGCAGTATTAATGCTGCAAGGGACGGCATCGGATGTGGGGAAAAGCGTAATTACAACAGCGCTATGCCGAATATTCAAGCAGGATGGCTTCAGGCCGGCCCCGTTCAAATCACAGAACATGGCGCTGAATTCTTACGTCACGGAAGACGGCAAGGAAATCGGAAGAGCTCAGGGGGCGCAAGCTGAGGCGTGTGGCATTGAAGCGACGACGGATATGAATCCGATCCTGATTAAGCCGGTTCGGGATATGCATTCCCAGATTGTGGTGCACGGTGTGCCTCTTACACAGATGAGTGCGTGGGATTACCGGCAGCATTTTCTGCCCGAAGCCAAACAAACGGTTATGGATGCACTGAATCGTTTACGCGCGACGTATGATATCGTACTTATGGAAGGTGCGGGCAGTCCTGCGGAGATCAACCTGAAGGATCGGGATATCGTTAACATGAATCTGGCGGGCTGGGCAGATGCTCCCGTTATTCTGATCTCGGATATTGATCGTGGCGGTGTATTTGCCTCCATTGTAGGCACACTGGAGCTGCTTGAGTCGCATGAGGCTCAGCGTGTAAAAGGATTCATCATCAACAAGTTTCGTGGAGATCTGTCCTTGCTGCAGCCTGGGTTGGACTGGCTTGAAGAACGGACAGGCATACCTGTATTGGGCGTATTGCCTTACATAAGCGATATTCAGATTGAAGCGGAAGACTCCGTGGTGCTGGACTCGATGCGACACGGCAAATCCGGTCAGCAGGAGCTGGACCTGGCGGTAATTCGTTATCCGCGTATTTCCAACTTTACAGACTTTGATGCCCTTTCTAGGGAGCCGGATGTGAATGTGCGATACGTGACTTCTCCCGATGAATTGGGGCATCCCGACGCCATTCTGCTTCCAGGTACGAAGGATACGATTGGAGATCTGGCATTTCTGCGTGCATCGGGACTGGAACACGCGATTTCCAGCCAGACTGAGCGTGAACATGTTCAGCTTGTCGGGATATGTGGTGGTTATCAGATGCTCGGTCAGCATCTCAAAGATCCATTTGCGGTAGAAGCGAATCAGATCCAGGAAGCCAATGGATTGGGATGGCTGCCCTTATCGACAACGTTCCTTCAAAACAAACAAACGGTAAGAGCCTCTGGACATGTACACGGTCTTCATCCAATTCGTTTGCCCAAGGAAAGCGATGTAGCAGGCTCACTGCCCATCAATGGATACGAGATTCATATGGGCGTTACCGAGTGTCTTGAGCCTGAACGTGTAACAGCCTTGTTCGAAATCGCCCATCCGGGAGGTCAATCCTTCAATGAAGGCTGGGGCACGAGCGATGGCAAAGTGTGGGGAACGTACCTGCATGGTTTGTTTGAAAGTGATCAGTTCCGACGTTCATGGCTTAATGGTCTGCGTGAAGGAAAAGGACTTGCTCCGCTGCTGGAGACGTACAGCGCACGTGATCGCAAAGAAATGGAGTTTGACCGTGTAGCTGAATCGTTGCGGTCTGCATTGGATATGCAGCGTGTATACGAGATTATGGGTGTTCAGGCACCTGAATAAAGGATGTATCCTTGTGCATAGTCCAAAAGAATACCCCCATGTGTGGCAACCGTTTCCTGAAACCTGGAACGATGCTGTGCATGGGGGTATTTGCGTAGCCTAATGTTAAAGTTTGATTCGAATATGGAAATAATGGGTTAAAGGTATTCCGGTTAGTTTATTTTGAAGTTCTTCATGGCGGATTGCAGTTCTACCGCTTGCTCATGCAGATGACGTACGGTACTGGAATGAGAGTCCATCTCATTCAGTTGGAGATCTGCTGTAGAAGCAATCTCTTGCATGCTTTGACGGGACTTGGACGTGATCTGAGCCGTTTCTTCCACGGAAGCACTGACTTCCTCAGCTCCAGCAGATACTTGCTGGGTAGAGGCTGATACCGTCTGAATCGTCAGATTGACGTTCTGAATCAATTCGTTAAGCTGTTGGAATGCAGAACCTGCCTGTTGAACCACGTGAGTACCTGATCCAATCTCTTGGGTTACGCGGTTCATGGCATCAACTGAACGTTCTGCGTCTTCACGGATGGTACCCAGGTAATCGGAGATTTCCTCTGTAGCTGTCTTGGATTGTTCAGCCAATTTGCGTACTTCTCCAGCAACAACGGCGAACCCGCGTCCATGCTCTCCAGCACGTGCTGCTTCAATGGAAGCGTTGAGGGACAGCATGTTAATCTGTCTCGTGATTTCAAAAATGGATTGAACGATGGTCCCTATGGCGATTGAACGCTCGTTCATTGTTTCGACATAACGCAGAGACTCGCTCGCGGTCTGACCCACGCGTTCCATTTGCTGAATGGCATCTTGAGCCAGGCGGTTACCGTTAACTGCTTCGTTCGCTGCATCTCCGATCTGCTCGGATACTTCGGCAGAAGAAGAGGCAATATGCATAATGCCCTGCGTAATTTCTTCCATGGCTCTTGCATTTTCGGCTGCGCTGGAAGCAATGCTTACACTGCCTTTCTCTGCACTTTCCGCAGAACGACTGGAGTCTTTCACCATACCGGACATGGATTCCACCCGCTTGAGCAAATCATTGGAACCTTCCACAACTTCATTGGACGTGGAGAGGGCACGGCTAATCATTTCTTTCAAATTATGAGTCATCGTTTGGAAGCTTGAAGCGAGCTGTGCAATTTCATCTTTGCCTCTAATCTGAAGCTCAGCGGTCAAGTCACCTTGTGATATCCGTTTGCTATGTTGAACGAGTTGGATGATGGGTTTGGTTACTCTTTTGATCATGCTTGTTGAGATGAGCCAGCCAAGAACGAAGACCAATGCCGTGATACCGAGACATAACCAGAAGATCTGGGCAATTTTGTCCTGAATGAACTGTGCATCCATACTTACAGCCATAATCATGTTGCTTCCAGCGATCGGAATAAAGGCTGCTTTATGTACGCCAAAGGAATCGGCATAAACCTCGCTGATCTGCATTTCTTTTTTCTCGGTGGAATCATTCATTGCTGCTTCTACTTCAATCTCATCTCCGGCTTTCATGCCCGAGGAGGTATTTGCGATGACAACGGTAGCTTTACCATCCTGAATGGCCACGACGTAGGCTGCGTCCAAATTGTGCTCTTTTGCTTTACCAGCCAAATACGATTCGACGGTCAGTGCTGCACCATCGGAACCTGCGCCTCCACTTTGCACCTGCAATATTTTGGAAGCGGAAGTGTTCTTGTATATATCCTGAATGGATGTATTAAGGACCTTGTCAAACTGCGGGAGCACATAGCTTTGCATAATATTCATGGAGACAGCATAAAAACTGATACTAAACAACAGAGAAGCAACCAGCAAAACGAGGAACAATGTGCCTCTAATTTTGCCAGCAACGGTTCGATTTCGAAACATAGGATCATCCTTTCACGTCAAGTTCATTAACATTATCGCTTTTCCGTTATCGTAAGACTAAATACCAACGAAGAAAGGCCTAAGTTTCACGTTGAGAAAACTTGGGAATAAGCGGATATACCTATATTACAAAATTAACCGGGGGTTGAATACAATAATTTTCACGATTCAGTGTATTTTTTTCAGAAATAGATGAATTTATTACATACATATTACATAATATCAATTAATACCTACCAGAATAGTTTGTTATGTGATATATTGTTGAATATCGCTTTTGAGCGAGTAGAAAACCGGGAAAATCCGGTTATTCACACTGAGGAGGATTTATATAAATGAATACCTTTTTAATCATTTTGAACGTAGTGGTTATGCTCGCTCTTCTGGGTGTCCTGTTCTGGATGCAGAAGAAACATGTTTCCTTTACGAAGCGTGTATTTGCAGGTTTGGGCATTGGGGTTGTATACGGCGTCATTCTGCAACTGATCTACACGTCTGATTCTGAAATTATTACCAAGTCGGTCGATTGGTTTAATCTGGCCGGTTCAGGATATGTTCGTTTGTTACAGATGGTCGTTATACCATTGATTATGGTTTCCATCATATCGGCCATCATGAATCTGAAAGGCAAGCAAAATCTCGGCAAAATGAGTGTTTCGATTATCGCGATCTTGTTGATCACGACGGCTATTGCCGCAGGTGTCAGCATTGTGACCAGCCTGAGCTTTAACCTGACTTCAATCGAGATTGAGGGTGGAGACCGGGAGCTTGCACAAGGACAGAAGATGGAGGAACGTCTCGTTGACGTGAAGGATCAGACAATTCCACAGCAGGTGCTGGAATTCATTCCGTCAAATCCATTCGCGGACATGACCGGAGAACGTCGTACATCCACGCTGGCGGTTGTTATTTTCTCCGCCTTTATCGGTGTGGCAGTGCTTGGATTGGATCGCAAAAAACCACAACAGGCGGAAACATTCCGAGGTATGGTTAATGCGGTATATGCGGTGGTTATGCGGATCGTAACGCTGGTGCTACGATTGACACCATACGGCATATTGGCGCTGATTACAAAGGTGACGGCAACCACGAATGCGGATGAGATTCTGAAGCTGATCAAATTCGTGATTGCATCCTATGTTGCGTTACTCGTCATGTTCATCATTCATCTGATTATCATTGCGCTCTCTGGGTTCAACCCACTCACGTATCTGAAAAAGGTTCTGCCAACTCTGGTATTTGCTTTTACTTCCCGTTCAAGTGCGGCAGCAATTCCGCTTAATGTGGAGACACAGACGAAGAAACTGGGTGTATCGGACGGGATTGCGAATCTGTCAGCAAGTTTCGGGGCCACAATTGGTCAAAACGGCTGCGCCGGGATTTATCCGGCCATGCTGGCGGTGATGATTGCTCCAACGGTCGGAATCGATCCGCTGAGCTGGGACTTCATCGTTACCCTGATCCTGGTTGTCATGATCAGTTCATTCGGTGTAGCTGGTGTAGGCGGCGGGGCAACCTTCGCTTCCCTGATCGTGTTATCCACAATGAACTTACCGGTAGCCCTGGCAGGATTGTTGATCTCGGTTGAACCGCTGATCGATATGGGTCGTACAGCATTGAACGTGAACGGGTCTATGACTTCAGGACTTGTGACCAGCAAAATTTTGAAAGAAAACGATCAGGATACATTCAATGATCAGAGCCGTGATCTGGATTCCGCCGTTCAGGTGTAATTCATTCGGATATACATCTGGCAGGTGGCTCTAAACCAGCCACAATGAGCCAAAGTCAGCCGTCCTTCGGGTTACCCCGGAGGGCATTTTTTTTTGCATAGAAGAAGTTGGAGTTATTTAGTGCTGTTCAACCTTGGGGAAATGTGATAGAGTATTCATGTTTTGGCCCAGAGCCAAACCGCGGTTCGTAACCATCCCGCGTAATCAAAACTAGGAAGGCAGTGTATGAATTTTGTTTAATTTAGGATGGGGAGCGCTTTTTGTTCTCGTAACGTATGGCTTTTTTCTTTTGTGTTACCGTTTGTTCGGTAAAAAGGGTCTTTATGCCTGGATCGGTGTGGCAACAGTTATTGCCAATATACAGGTCACCAAAACGATAGATATTATGGGTATCGTTCTAACGCTGGGTAATACGATGTATGTCAGCATGTACCTGACCAGTGATCTGCTCAATGAGAAGTATGGACCAGCTGAAGCACGTAAAGCCGTATGGTTCGGGTTCTTCACATTGATCATGACGACAGTGCTGATGCAGATGGTATTGTTCTTTGAGCCAGCATCGACGGACTTTGCACAGGAGTCGATGGAAAAATTGTTCGGTATGCTGCCACGTCTGGCACTCGGTAGTCTCACAGCCTATTTCATCAGTCAGTTCCTGGACGTGCGACTGTACACTTGGCTGCGGAAGGTGGCTCCAGGGCGCAATCAGTTATGGGTACGAACCAACGGTAGTTCGATCATCAGTTCGTTTGCGGATACGCTGGTGTTCTGCACGATTGCGTTTGCCTTCATTTACCCATGGGACGTATGGCTTGAAATTTTCCTTACGACGTACGTGATCAAATTTGTATTGACCGCGGTAGGAACGCCGTTTCTATATGCTGCACGAAGCTTTAAATTCAAGGATGAAGACTAGATTCGTAGTCAGCTTCGCTTGCAAACGTTGAATCCAAACACAAAAGTCCCGCAAAGCCATGCATTCATGGTTTCGCGGGACTTTTGGTTATGACCAAAAAGGATTAGTCCGTCAGAATTTGCAGTTCTTTCGGATAGGACGTCAGCACCTCAACGCCAGTATCTGTCACAAGTACATCATCCTCGATGCGCACACCGCCTGCGCCGGTTACATAAATGCCAGGCTCAATTGTAAATACCGTACCTTCCTCCAGAATGTCCATGTTCTGACCATGCAGTGAAGGATACTCATGCACGTCAATGCCCATACCATGTCCAACTCTGTGCAGGAAGCGTTCGCCGTATCCGGCTTCTTCCGTAACCTGGCGTGCTGCACGGTCAATATCCGCACAGGTGACACCTGGCTTAACTGCCCGAATGGCAGCTTCGTTTGCTGCGAGCACGGTGTTATAGATGGTTTTAAGTTCAGGTGAAATGTCACCAAAGGCAAATGTGCGCGTAATATCTGATGCATACCCACCAGCGTAGACACCCATATCAAACATCAACAGATCGCCATGCTGCAATTTGCGTTCACCTGGTGTGCCGTGTGGCAAGCCTGTTTTGGGGCCAGTGAGCACCATGGTATCAAAGGAAGGGCCGTCTGCACCCAGTTTCTTCATCTGGTATTCCATTTCGGCAACCAGTTCGATTTCGGTTACGCCTGTACGAACGTGGGACAGTCCTTGACGAAGCGTCTCTTCGATCAGATGAATGGCGTGGCGAATGCGAGCAACTTCATCCGGTGTCTTTTTCACACGCAAGGTGCGAAGCAGAGGACCAACATCTTCAAAGTTGGCAGCACCAAGGGCGGCGGACAACTGTTCATACCGTGCGACAGTCACGTATTCTTTTTCGAGACCTACACGGCCCAGACGTCCCTGATAACGCTCAAATAAGGCGTAAGGATTGTCCGTATCTGAATGCGTGGCAATGTTGGATACCGAAGAAGCCGCTGCGGCAGCTTCCTCGTCGAGTGCCGGAACGATCAACAGCGGATCTTCGCCGCGTGCAAGAACAAGCCCGAGGAAACGTTCATGTGGATTGCTCGCAAAACCTGTCAAATAGTAAATATGTTTCGGATCTGTAATCAGCATGGCGTCCAATCCTTGCGTAGACAGACCAGCTTCCAGCCGGGATAAAGGAGTTTGATTCATGAGTGTAGTTTTCCACCTTTCAGTTCGTTCTATCTTTCTATTATAGAAGAATGTCGGGGAAATCCAAATGGGAAGCAGCATGATGACCGAAAATTAGCGTTAACTACCCGTTTGAGTGGCAGGTGGGGAGGGTAATACAGGGCGAAACCACGTAGGTTTGCTAATTTGTTTACTTATATTTGATTTACTTGTTTACTTACGTTGGAAATGGACGGCCCTTGAAACTGGGATTACACGATATAACAAAGACATTAGAAGGGAGATGTACTCATGAATAATCGACTAAGCGTTCCGTTATATGCTTCGTTACTCAGTATGGCTTTGCTAACTGCCTGTGCTTCGGGTGACCCGGCGACAGAATCGCAGCAGACATCACAAGGACAGAGTACAGGTCAGGGACAGACAGCGGAAGGTGGCAATGACGGTGCGCGTGGTGGAGAAGAGGAAACAGACGAAAATACTGTAATCCCTTACGAGGCTTCCGTACTGGTCGACGGACTTAATGTACCCTGGGAGTTGGTAAGCGTGCCTGATGGACGGATGTTTGTAACAGAGCGACCGGGTACCATTCGGGTCATCGAGAACGGAGAGCTGGCATCTGAACCTCTGATTGAATTTGCTGCTCCGTTTAATGAAGAGGGGGAGGGTGGCCTGCTTGGACTTGTTGCTGATCCGGATTTTGATGATAACGGCTATCTGTATACATACCACTCCTATCTGGAAGGTGGTGGTGACATTGCCAATCGGGTATTGCGCTTGAAAGTGAGTGACGGGAAGGCGACCATAGAAAAGGAGCTGCTCAGTGACATTCCTGGCGGGGTGAATCACAATGGAGGACGGATTAAGATCGGCCCGGATCATCTGCTCTATATTTCGACAGGTGAACGATATGAACCGGAGCTGGCCCAGAACGAAGATAGCTTGGGTGGCAAAATATTGCGGATTGGTCTCGACGGATCGATCCCAGAAGATAACCCTTGGACTAATTCACCTGTGTACAGCATGGGACATCGTAACGCACAGGGCCTTGCTTGGAACCCGGACAATGGCTATCTGTATGCCACGGAGCATGGTCAGCGTAATTTTGATGAAATTAATTGGATTGAAGCCGGACAGAATTATGGCTGGCCTGAGGTGGAGGGAGACGATGATGACAACGGCGCATATCAGGCTCCGCTTGCCCATAGTGGAGATGAAACATGGGCTCCATCAGGTGTAGCCTTTATCGAGGAAGGTCCGTGGGCAGGATCACTGCTTGCTGCCAATCTGCGAGGTGAACAACTGCTTAAAATTACTCTGTCCGAAGATGGTACACAAGTAACGCAGGTGGAACCGATTTTTAAGAACGAGTGGGGACGCATTCGCAATGTGACTGTCGGAGAAGACGGGAAGTTATACGTGCTGACGAACAACCGCGATGGAAGGGGATCTCCGCGCGATGGAGATGACCAACTGATCGTTCTGACGCCGAAACCGTAACATTTACAATAGAAAAGGGGGTGTCCCGCCATGTTCATGACGTATGGGACAACCCCTTCGATTCAATATTTACGTAAATATAGCTTAGTTGCAGGTACCAATTAGTCCGCACTTTCCGCGAGTTCGGCAATGCGCCGACTCGGCTCATCGGTGTACTCGCCACCATGGTAACAGAGCACCTTCTCCAGCTTCAGGCCAAGCAGCCTTTTCAAGCTGCGTAGTGCTTCAGGCATGTCCGGTGTTGCAGGTGGAGCAGGCCCCACCAATTCATCATCGACCACACGCAATTCATCGGCAGCGAGCAGGAACTGTTGCTCCCGGAAGTACAGGCAGATATGTCCTGGGGTGTGTCCTGGTGTATGTATGACCTGGATACCGCCTTGTAGAGGCAGCATGTCGCCGTCCTCTAGCACTTTGGATATTTTGAACTCAGTCCGTTGTGAGATCAATTGTTCCGCCAGCTCGGCTATGGGTTCAGGCAGCAACGCTTTGCGTTCTGGTGTGAACTTGATCATGGGCTCTTTGCCCGTAATATACGGAATTTCATCGCTGTGAGCCCAGATTTCCACTTCCGAAACAGCATTCACCAGGGCACCAAGGTTACCAATGTGGTCTATATCGGAATGTGTTACAATAATGCGCTTGATATCAGATAGCTGAACGCCTTCATGTTCCAGTGCGGACTGAAGTTCGGCGAATTGGCCAATCATGCCTGTATCCACAAGCGTAATACCATCTTCATCGCGCAACATAACAGGGTAGATCGGGTTTTTACCTGCAGGTGTGACAATATGAAGATTTAGAACCGTAATATCCATGGATGGATTGTTCATATTTGTTTCCGGAGCGAATCCGGAGCACCTCCTTTGTCGTGTATGACCATTTTGCATGTATCATGCATTCGTCAGTTCTCTGGCTGATTATATTTCAAGTGTTTTCTATACTTCTTCACCGTATCCAGGATGGATTCAAACTCTTGTTGCGCATCGTGATTCCCTCTAATGATGGAAGCATAAGAAAAGTTGGAGTGAATAAGTTTATTTCTCAGTTGAAACACTTTGGCTATTTCTTCTTCAAATTTCTCTTCTCCCGATTTCAGGGAAAGATGCTGATTTTTCAATTCAGCCTGTAGGATCTCGATATTGGATAATGAACGGTATGCAGGAGTTTTCATCAACTGGATCGAATTAAATTTTTTTTGATAAGTTTGCTGGTATAGTTGATTCAGCAGGTCTTCAATAATCGTGCATAATTCAATCGTCCATGAACTATATTTTCGCTCTTTCCGTTTTTGGGTAAGCTCACCAATCTCTTCATCGTTCCACAGTTTATCTTTTTCATACAGGGATGAGTCTATCTTTTGCTGGAGATTTTGAACTTCCTGTTCGATTAATGCAATTTCATGTTTCGCTTCTTTTTTCAGTTTCTTGAAGTCTTCTTTGGTTAGCATACGTATCCTCCCTATAAGACCAATATGTGATCTTTTGATTATCTCATATTGACGTCAGTAGTGCTAAAAACAAGAAGACGACTGTCTCAAAATATGAAGAACCTCTGGTTCAGAAGGGAAGTACCTGATGTCCATTCCAACAGCCATTGTTACGGGAGCCAACTCAGGCATGGGTCTGGCAACCACCATTGAACTTGCAAGGCAAGGGTATCACGTGATTATGGCGTGCCGCAGCGAGAAGCGCGGACAACAGGCACTGGAGGAGGCGCTGCGTCAGTCCGGCTCTACTACGATTGAATTGATGCTGTGTGACTTGGGGTCACTGGAGAGCATCCGCCATTTTGCCCAATCATTTCGTGAGCGTTACGACACACTTGACGTTCTTGTTAATAATGCGGGTGTCGTGATGTTGAAGCGCCAAGAAACCTCCGACGGTTTCGAACAAGCCATCGGTATTAACCATCTTGGACATTTCCTGCTTACCTTACTCCTGATCGAACCATTGAAGTCTGCCAAACAGGGGCGTATTGTGAATGTTTCGTCTGGTGCGTACAAAGCCGGGAAAATCCATTTCGAAGATCCCCATCTGCACAAAGGCTACAATCCAATCAAAAGTTATGCTCAATCCAAGCTGGCTAACGTGTTGTTCACCCGTGTTCTGGCCCGCAAATTGGCGGATACCCCAATCACGGTGAATTGTCTTCATCCCGGTGCGGTTGGTACAAGTATTGGCGTAGACCGCAATACCGGGTTTGGCACACGCATTATGGCTTTGGTGGGCAAGCTGCCGTTTTTCCTTTCACCTGAAGAAGGCGCGCAAACGGCCATCTATCTCGCCACAAGCCATGAAGTCGCCGGGGTAACCGGGCGTTACTTCTATCAACAAAAGGACCAGGAATTGAAAGCCCATGCGCTTGATGCTGCAACCGCTGAGCGTTTCTGGACATGGAGTGAAGAACAAGTCGGACTCAGCATTGAAGAAAAATTGTAAGTGCTGACTGTTCGAAGCAGCAGGGGCTTCCTTGGACAGAATTAGAGGCAGCCGTTTTCCATATTAACGGGCTGCCTCTAACGTTAAGTTTCAGCCAATTCCTGATTAAGCGCTCAGGCTTTGGCCTTCACAGCTTGCTGAATCAGCTCAATGAATGCTTCAATGCGCTGAATGCCTTGATCTCCCTGACCGTATGCACGGACCGAGGCGGATGAGGCATTTTTCTCATTTTCCCCGAGTACGAGCGAGTAAGGCACTTTTTCCATCTGAGCTTCACGGATTTTGTAGCCGAGCTTCTCACTGCGCAAGTCTGTTTCTACCCGAATGCCGGCAGCCCGCAGCTGGCTCTGAACTTGAAGCGCATAGTCTGCATAATGATCCGACACAGGCAGCAGCTTCACTTGCACGGGTGCAAGCCAGAGTGGAAACGCACCTGCATAATGTTCAGTCAGGATGCCGATGAAACGATCAATCGAACCATAGATGGCACGGTGGATCACGACTGGACGGTGTTTCAGGCTATCCTCGCCAATATAAGTGAGATCGAACTTTTCGGGCATTTGGAAATCGAGCTGAATTGTTCCGCACTGCCAGCTGCGCTTCAGTGCATCGAGAATATGGAAGTCAATTTTCGGACCGTAAAAGGCACCATCCCCCTCGTTAATGCGGTATTTCACACCGCGCCGATCAAGTACATTTTGCAATGCTCTTTCCGCTTGATCCCACAGCTCTTCTGATCCCATGGAATCGTCCGGGCGAGTGGACAACTCAATGTTGTACTCGAAACCAAAGATGTCGTACATGCGCCCGATCAATGAAATCGCCTGATTGATCTCTTCCTCGATCTGTTCTGGCATGACATAGAGATGCGCATCATCCTGACAGAAAGTCCGTACCCGCATCATGCCATTCAGAGCGCCTGAGAATTCATGGCGATGAACCTGACCGAACTCCATCATGCGAATCGGCAGCTCACGATAGGAATGAAGTGTATTTTTGAAAATGAGCATGTGTCCCGGGCAGTTCATTGGTTTCAGGGCAAACGTGGCATCGTCCACTTCCGAGAAATACATATTGTCCTTGTAATGTTCCCAGTGACCGGATTGCTCCCACAGACGGTTGTTCATCATTAGGGGAGTGCGAACTTCCTGATAGCCTTCCTGCAGTTGCAATTCACGGGAGAATTGCTCCAGTTCTGTACGGACAGTCATGCCTTTGGACAGATAGAACGGCATACCGGGTGCTTCTTCAGAGAACATGAACAGTTCAAGCTCTTTACCCAGTTTGCGGTGATCCCTTTTCTTCGCTTCTTCCAGCATGTGCAGATGTTCATCCAATTGGGCTTTGCTCGGGAAAGCAGTACCGTAGATGCGTTGAAGCATTTTATTATCCGAGTTGCCGCGCCAGTATGCACCAGCCACATTCAGCAGTTTGAATGCTTTGATCCGACCAGTGGACGGAAGATGAGGGCCACGACAGAGATCGAAAAACTCTCCTTGGTCATAAATCGAAAGCTCAGCGTCCTCCGGTAAATCCTGAATGAGTTCAAGCTTATACGGGTCCTGAATCTCTCCAAAGATGCGAAGTGCTTCCTCACGGCTAACCACCCGGCGGCTAATCTTTTCATTTTCTTTTATAATTTTGTTCATTTCTTGCTCAATGGCAGCCAAATCACTGATCGATAGAGCATGTTCCAGATCGACATCGTAATAGAATCCATCTTCAATGACAGGTCCGATGCCCAGCTTCACTTGTTCCGCACCGTAGATGCGTTTGAGAGCCTGCGCGAGTACATGAGCTGTGCTGTGTCGGTAACGATACAGACCTTCCGCGCTGTCCAAAGTAACGATGACGAGTTCGCAATCTTGCTCAAGCACCCAGTCGAGATCGACATTTTTACCATTTGCGATTCCGCCGATGGCTTGTTTGCCCAGACTTGTGCTGATGGATGAGGCGACCGCTCCTACAGTGATGCCTGCGTTGTAAGAACGTACAGCTCCGCCTTGCAGGCGAATTTCAATCGGATGTTGAGGTTGCTGTTGGTCATGCGATTGGTTGCTGGATTGGCTGTTTTTATTCGGATTACTCATGTGAACCACTCTCCAATATTCAAATTTGAAGCGCAAAAAACACCCGTCCCGGAAAAGGGACGAGTGCGCTCAGCTCGTGGTTCCACCCTAATTTGGTTATGAATGCTCCTAAACACGACCAGCCGCCGCAAGCAAGAACATCATAACCCTCATTGGAATCCGTTATCGGGGATCAGGCGGTGAACTCTACTGACAGCTTTGTCCGGAATTCAGGAAAAAGACTGAAAAGCTGAGGTTCGAGGTCACGGCTGCAGAGGGGTAATTCCGGTCCGTTCGCAGAAGAAGGTTTCACCAATCCCTTCTCTCTCTGGGCAGCACGCAAACGGAATCTTGTCTCTGGTCATCGCCAAATATGCAAAATCGATATCAATTAAATTAATCTTAATATCGTTGAAGTCCATATCAATATATTGGAACAGGTGTTATTGAGTGTCGATTATATAGATTGAAATTGAAAAGGTCAAGCGGAATGTTTTTTTACCCATGTTCTGATTGTCCATCCCATATTAATCGAATTGAAGTACCCTCACCAGAAGTCGATTGTACTTCAATTCGACCCTTCATGGCTTCGATTAACCCTTTCGTAACTGCCATGCCAAGCCCTGATCCAACATCGGACGTGCCTGTATCCGTCCCTCGGTAATATCGTTCAAACAACCTCCAGACCAGCTCCGGGTCCATTCCTTGTCCGTCATCGGCAAAATGAACACTGAACTCACCTGCCTGCTTACCCGGATGCACACTAACGGTCAAGGTCGACTCCGCTGGATTATGCAGAAGGGCGTTAGCGGTCAGATTATCCACAATACGTTCAAACGAAGGAATATGCACATGGCCGTATACCGGAATTTTCGCAGGCCGGAACACAATGCGCCCCTCTCCATATACGGGGTTGCGTTCTGCACGCTGGACGAGATCATGCAGTAACGTATTTACGTCAGTTTCTTCCACAGGTGGCTGGTACCCGCCGCTGCGCAATCGGTACGTCATGGCAAGGTCGTTCACAAGTCGGTCCATATACATGGATTTGTCCAGCATGATGCCCGCAAATTCTCTCACTTCTTCCGGGGACCAGCTATATTTCTGTGCTTCAAGCATATGGGCGTACCCCTGGATGGAGGACAGAGGTGTCTTGAGATCATGCGTTATTCCGGCGATCCATTCCTCACGCAGAGATTCCGTCTGTTTACGGAGCTCTTCGTCTTGTTTCAGTGTAGCGGATAATGCCTGCATGGAGCGAAGCACTTCGGCATACACGTGGTATTTCCGCTTCCATTTGCCATTTCGTCGCTGGCTGCGAGGGGTGCCGCCGATGCCTTTGGGTTCTTCATAATGTCCCTGTTCCAGTCGTTGGAGCCATTGGAGCATATGCAGCATGGGGGAACCGAAACGATTGGCGTACCACAGGGCCAGCAGGATTAGCAAAATGACAACGGATAGGAGCAGCACGATGAGCGCTGGTGCCAAAATGAAATTATAGGGATTTTCATCCCCTGAAGCAGTTGGATCGACAGGTATAATGAGCATCCAGGTCGTGCCATTCTGTTCATCGTAAAAGGTTGCGGTCGACATTCCATATCGATTGGGATAACGAATACGCAAAACCAGTTCCTGTATGTTGTAGCTGCTTGGAACACCTATAGAGGGTTTGTTATAGGAGGCAAGCTCCTGGCCGTAGGCGTCCAAAATTTGCAGATAGGCACCTTCAGATCGAATCGCATCCTGTTGTTTGGGATGAAGCACCAGCTCTCCATTGCTGTAATGACTATCCTGACGGGCTTGATCGAGTAAGAACTTGGCCTGATTGCGTTCGCCGTACAGCAAGGTGAACATCTCGCCGTTTTTCTCCCGAATCAGCATGACGATCTGGTACGGGTACGGCTTTTTGGCTTCCCAGTATGCGATCAACTCCCCGGGTTTATAATGCTTCGGGACATCAGCTGGCGTATTGAAGTCGTCAATGACGTAGCCTTTCTCATCCAGAACCTGCAGCCATCCCTGATTTTTTTCGACCTGCTTCAGCAGCTTGGGATCATAGCGGACCGTACCGTCTGGCATGATTTCTGCGGTATTAATCAATTGGTCAAGACCGCTGGTAACGAAGTCATCCACCAGGCTCACTTCATTCACCTTTTGAACGACCCAATAGGTGGCTGCAGAACCCAACAAGATGATAAGAACTACTGCGCCAGCAAGCATGCCAATAAACCGGGTCATTAATCTGCGACGAATACTCATGCGCGTGACACATGGTTAGGCTGAATGAGTTTGTACCCCAGTCCCCGGACATTAACGAGAAACGCAGGGTTAGAGGGGTCAGCTTCAATCCGCTCTCGGATACGGTGAATATGAACCATAACGGTGTTGTCATCGCTGATGGCTTCCGAACCCCATACGCGCTCATACAATTCCGATTTGGTGAAAATACGATTGGGATGCTTGCAGAAAAAGAGCAGCAGCTGATACACAAGAGCCGGACAGGTTACAGGCTGCCCTTCAACCTGAAGCTCACCGGCTTGTTCAAATACTTGAAAACGGCCAAAATCATATACCCCTTCCTGCATAGCAGGAGATGACGGAGTTGCGTCAGAAAAGAGTGGAGTCGCCGTTGTAGTCGTCGCCATTTTGGTAGGTAAATAACGTTTCAGCAGCGATTTGATCCGAGCGACCACTTCCAGTGGATTAAATGGTTTGACGACATAATCATCGCCGCCAACAGCGAATCCGGTTAACTTGTCATAATCCGTTGTTTTGGCAGTTAGAAAAAGAATCGGTGCATCGGTCACTTGCCGCAGAAAGGGACAGATTTCCAGTCCGCTTTTGCCAGGCAGCATGATGTCCAGCACGATGCAATGATAGGTTTTATTTTGGCAGGCGGTAATCGCCTCTTCTCCAGTGGTAACGGTGTCGATGTCTACGAATTGTTCTTTGAGCAAGACGGTTTTGAGCATATGTACAATGGCTTGTTCATCATCAACTAGCAGTATGGAGACGTGATCCATGATGTGAAATGACCTCCTAGAGCTTCCTATTTGTTTATTGCTAATCATACCATCCGAGAGGGCTATGTAGTGTGCGAGCTATCTTAACGGAATCTTAATTATGAAGCCATAGCAGACGCCACAGTTTAACTACATGTAAGGATGGGTTAGACGAAGGATAAGATTCATTCTGTACACTTAACTGGAAAGTATAACGAACACCAGAAGGGATGTTGAGAATGAGCTGGAAAATGAACAGGCTGCATGAGACAAGAGAGATACAGGAGCAACGTTCGAATTGCGGGAAGAATCAGCTGGAATCCGAATACGCGGCACCTGAGAAATTACAGAGCAGAAAAGTCTGGAAAGTGCTTGCCATTACCCTTGGTGCCTGTGTGATGCTGTCTGCGTGTGGTAACAGTAACTCGATTACATCCGAGCAGGCGGAGCAGAAGTCCAAGGAACAGACGATAAATACTAATGAAGCGAGTGAGAGTACCCATCAGGAAGATAATTCAGGTAAAGAGGTGAGCGCCATCATTACACCCGACAATTTTATCGATACGTTAATGCATGGTTCCAAGGATGACATTTATAGTCAGATGAGTCCGGAAATGAAGGAAGCAATAACGCTTGAACAGTTCAAAACGTCTGCTGACCAATTCCTTGAGGGAGTAACCTCCTTTGATCTAGTGGTGGACGCAAAAATGAACAATTTATCCGAGCTTTCCTGGAAGGATCACACAGGAACAAAGGGTATTCAAGCCTATTTTACCGAAGCAAATCAAATTGATGGTCTGTTGATCCGGCCACTGGAACCCCATGAGGATACGGATCAAAAGTTCACCAAAACCGCATTCCAGTTTCCTATGAAAGGTGAATGGTTTGTGTTCTGGGGAGGCAACGATGTGATGTCGAACTATCATTACGAGCATGAAACACAGCGCTATGCGCTAGATATCGTTCGAACCAAAGAAGCTTTCAGTTACAACGGAGATGCGAAGGTGAATGAAAACTACTACGCTTTTGGTGAGCCGCTCTATGCAGCTGCGGACGGAACCATAGTTGAGATCAAGAACGATATTCCAGACAATACGCCAGGCGTCATGAACCCGGAAGAACCAGCAGGTAACTATGTGGTCATTGATCATGGACATGGAGAATATAGCATCACGGGGCACATCAAGGAAGGCAGTGTAGCGGTCAAAAAAGGGGATAAAGTCAAGCAGGGAGACCTCATTGGAGAGCTGGGCAACTCAGGTAATTCCAGTGAAGCTCATCTGCATTTCCAGGTATCGGACGGTCCGGATCTATTCAATTCACGTGCGATCAACATTCGTTGGGCAGATCAGACCCAGCAGATGACTCGGGGTAATACAATTCAAGGATTGCCTGAGTAAGTGTGGAGTTGACCCGAATGTTGGGGGATGACGTCGACTTCCTTCCTCCGTTATAATACCGTCATAAGATAGAATTGATCTGGATGATGGAGGAGTAGACATGAAGCTGGATAGTGTGCAGATTGAGTATGCGCGTCGTGAGGACTTGCCAAGGATTGTGGAAATCTATAATTCCACGATTGAGAGCCGAATGGTGACAGCGGATTTGGAGCCGGTGACCGTCGAACAACGTATTCCGTGGTTTGAGGAGCATTCATCGGATCACCGCCCGCTCTGGATTATGAGGCATGAGGGACAGGTTGTAGCTTGGGCCAGCCTGAGTTCGTTTTATGGACGACCTGCGTACAATGGGACGGTGGAAGTCAGTGTGTATGTGGATCAGCAGTGCCGGGGAATTGGGGCTGGCGGACGTTTGCTGAACACCATTTTTGACGCTTGTCCTGCGCTTGGAATCAAGACGATTCTGGGCTTTGTGTTTGGACATAATGAACCGAGTCTGGGGTTATTGCGCAAGCATGGCTTTGAACAGTGGGGGTATTACCCTGAAGTAGCTGTACTGGATGGCGTCAACCGGGATTTGGCGATTTTGGGCAAAAAATTATAACCATGTTTCAAAATAGATGAAAACCTCCAGATCCACAATGCGTGGATTGGAGGTTATTTTTGCTTACATAGAACAAATATGGCTTGGCGTGTCGCAGACCTAAGTCATAAGTGAAACTGTTTCTTATAAACGAGCCATTTCAAATCATGCCATCGCCAAAAAAAAGGATTGACGCTAAGTGCTACTGGACTCTATAATCGATAACAAGTAACTTGATATGTAAGGAGTCCTGACATGATATGTTAGTAATTGACGAGGTATATCACCATACAGCATTGCAAATATCATCGTCCGATTTATTGTACCTTATCCAACAGCTCAAGGTCAAAAAAGAAAATGAGATCGAAACGCTTAAACATAAAATTGAACAATTCGAGCAAAAAAAACGTGCGGAAGAAGTGGCTTATCAGTCCTTGTCTACAGTACGCAAATGGTTCGCAGGGCGCCCCGCATCCCATCACCAGGCGGTGGAATATATGGTCCAGGTGAAGGAACGTTTTCGCAAAATGGAACAAATCCGGCGGCGGATACGAGAACTGGACCGCATTGCTGAACGAATCAAGCATCCGGACAGCATCGAACGGGACGAAGTCGAGCTTACGCCCGAAACGATCCGGGAGATTAGACAGCTTAGGGAAACGGAGGATGTATAAGTATGACTTTGGAGACGTTAAGCTCCGGGATTGATACGGTCTGGGTCGTACTGAGTGCAGCCATGATTTTGTTGATGGAGGGCGGATTCGCCCTGCTGGAGGCTGGCTTTGTACGTTATAAAAATAGCGTGAATATTATTATGAAGGTTTTCGCTGACATTACGATTGGAACATTGCTTTTCTATGCCATCGGATTTGGCTTGATGTATGGCTCAGATGCCGGAGGTTTTGTAGGCATAACCGGATTTTTCCTCAATGGGGACTTGTCTCACCTGAACGTACCGGTATCACTGGAAACATTCTGGCTGTTCCAGGCCGCATTTACCATTGCCGTCATTTCCATCGTATCGGGTGCTGTGGCTGAGCGGATTAACTTTCGTGCCTATCTGCTGTACATCATACTGATGACGGCGATTATTTATCCAATTGGTGGACACTGGGCATGGGGCGGCGGTTGGCTCAGCAAGCTGGGGATGCAGGATTTTGCCGGTTCCGCTGTCATTCACGCGTTGGGCGGGTTCTCTGCATTGGCCGCAGCGATTATTATTGGGCCGCGTAAAGGCAAATACACGCCACTTGGCGTGAGTGCTATTGCCCTTCCGAGTAATTTGCCGCTAGCGTCTGTAGGCGCATTCCTGCTATGGTTCGGCTGGTTTGGCTTCAATGCAGGAAGTACGCTCAGCGCGACTGATGTAAGGATCGGTCACATTGCCATCGTTACGATGTTATCTGCTGCTTCGGGTGGCGCGGTAACTTTGCTCTACACCTTGTTCCGTTTCAATCGTTCGGATGCACCATCGGTCATTAATGGCTCGCTTGCTGGTTTGGTCGGTATTACGGCGGGGTGTGCCTTTGTCGGTGATATGGCTGCGATATTCATCGGAGCGGTATCCGGATTGCTCATGATGGCTGCAACGAATTGGTTGGACCGCAGGCAGATTGATGATCCCGTGGGTGCGTTCCCTGTTCATGCTGTATCCGGGATGTGGGGTACGATTGCCGTGGGTTTGTTTGCAACCGATGGTGGCTTGTTCATGGGAGGTGGCTGGAGGCTGCTGGGTGTTCAGGCGCTCGGCCTCACGGCTTTGGTCATCTGGGGATTTGTCATGACCTGGATCGGTCTGAAGCTGATTGGCAAGATTGTTCCTGTCCGTTCCACGGAAGAAGAGGAAGATCTGGGTCTGGATATTAGTTATCATGGTGTAATGGCTGCACACCAGTCGCATGAATTTCTGGATGGCGAGGAGCATATTCGGGCTTTTCAGGATGATTCACCGAATCGGAATCGTTAAGAATGGATCGAATGGATAATAAGGAAGGAGACTGACAGCGGATGTCAGTCTCTTTTTTCGCTAGAAGCAGGGAAAGAAGAGTCAGCGGAAGAATATACAGTTGTGAACCTGAATATGTCTCACCATAGATGTATTGTCAGAAGGGGAGGATCTATATGATTAAACCTGAACAATGTGAACGTCTGACCAGAAAAGCCCGGAAAACTCTTGAGGAATATGGATTGGGTAATGCTGCCGATCTGTTGTTATCTTCAAGCCGTTGGGGAATTCGCCTTGATGTATCGACAGTGGATGAGTATCGCAGAACAGGAAATTCACGTGTAGGTGGAGATCCGGATCTGCCGGGGAACATGAAATGGCCTTTGACACAGGATAGGGTACCCATGACGTTCCTGGCTCAGTTGAATCTCGTGGACTTGACGCCATATACGCCAAATGATGGGCGTGGGAGTTTGCCCGAACGGGGCATGTTATACTTTTTCATTGGTGTGGATGAACCTGCTTATCATATTGAGCATCGTGTGATTTACGAGCCGGACGCTCATAACCTGACAAGGCGAGAGCCTGATGGCGAAACCGCGCTGAATGAGGACGATTTTGTAGCGCATTCGGTAACAGTGCTGCCTAACCTTGAATTTCCTACATATGCATACATTGATTCTTTGGCTCTGAATGCAATCGCCGCTCCGCTGTCTGGTGGAAAAGTAGCCGTAGAAGGGGAGGAAGGTCTATATGACCGATACCTTGAATTCGAGTCCAATTGGAATCATCCGAGTACGCAGAACTGGGGTGGCATGTTTGGATATCCTGACGGTCAGCATCCCGATGCAGAGCATCAGGCGTTATTGCAGATCGTACTTGGTGAAGAGTATGCTTATGACGAGCAGTCGTGTGAGAAGAAGCTGACTGCTCATTATGGCGGGGATGAGGAACGGACACAACAAGAGCTTTCGGATACACTGCTTCTATTGAAAATTGATACGCATGACGCTATCGGTTTTCAATGGTGGGACTGTGGGGAGCTGCAATTTTTCATTCGCAAGGCTGACTTGCTCGCGGGACGATTCGATCAAACGTATTGTTCGTTATATTCAAGTTGAGTTCATGTTTGTTATCATAGAAGCAACAAAATGTCCCAAATTCCGTCTGTAAGAGGGAGGAGGGACTTTTTTTGTTCGTCATTGTTGGTTTTCGAGCATAGCTGGTTTATATATAATGTGGGAATTCATGGTTGATTAGCGATCATATGTTCTATATAATGGGATGAAAAGGGAGTGTGTCTGTTGATTCAATCCGCATTTAAACATATTGATGTGGCAGTGACATCATTAATCAATTTATGTGACCAACTGTCGGAGCAAGACTTGGCTTTGACTCCGATTGAAGGCAAACGGCCGGTTGGAGAATTGCTTTCTCATCTATCCGTCATTTGTCGTGCAGATGTACATATTTCGGAGGGAGCTTCCGAAGAAGAGATGGCTTTGTTTTACGAGGAAAATCAGCCGAATACATTGAGTGAGATCAAGGAAGCGCTGATTGCGAATCAGATGTACCTCTATCATCGGTACAGACAGTTTAATACGGAGGAATTATTACAGGTGACTGACTCCTATTGGGGTGCTTCGTACAGTCGTCTGGAGTGGCTGCTTGAGATCATGGGACATGTGTATCACCACAGAGGCCAACTGCATACAATGCTGACACTGACTGGTATAGAGCCCAAAGTAGCGTTGTTTGAATAGATATACCCAGGTCCATAATACGAGGTTCTGCCTGAATAAAGAACAAGATTTGATAGAATACATAGAGCATGTTATCCGCAACAAGCAACGTTTGAACCGGGATTAGATCGACGATACTATCGTTAATAATAGGGATTGCCGGATCAGTAACACTAAGATGGACAATAAAATAAGGGCTTGTAGAATTAAACTATCATCCTAAGGAGCGAATCTAGTGAAGGAATTTGGCCTCACTGCATCCGATTTGGATCGCTGGATTAAACAGGCCAAACGACAGGCTCCTTCAAGGAGAAGGATAATCGTGGATTCGAAGAAAACGAACTTTGTAGTACTACATAAAGAAAACCAACGTCTCAAAATGCCACATAGTCAGTAGAAACGCTTAAAAAATTCATTTCAGAAAAATTTCTAGTAGGGGCGTGTAAAATGAGTTTAAAAGAAAAGTTGATATTAATAAAAGAGTATGGCTACCAAGCACCTCCCGATACATTCCATTTGATACAAGAAATGATGATTAACATCGGTTCTTTGGATGCCCAACTACGTGATGAGCTAATTTATACAACCTTATCAAATTGGATTCCTGGTAATTCTCTAACTGCAAACGAACTAGAACAACTTCTACCAGTTGTTTTGGATAAAAACCATTTGCATTTTAGGCTTGGTGAAACAAATACAGACTCTGTCTTTACTCGATCGTTCTCTATGCTAGTTATACCGCTCCTCTTCATGAGGCATAGAGAATCACCATTTCTCTCAAGAGAGCATATTCATCAGATAAAAGAGAACGTGTTTTACAATGTACAAAAAGAGCGAGATTACCGCGGGTATGTCGAGGAAAAAGGCTGGGCTCATGCCATAGCCCATGCAGCAGATGCTTTAGACGAATTGGCCCAATGTTCCGAGCTGGATCAAAATGACCTCTTAACCATCCTCGATTTGGTTTACGAAAAGATGACCATAACAGACCGAGTTTACTCCGATGGGGAAGATGAAAGAATGGTAAAATCCATAATTAGTGTATTAGATAGAAAAATACTTAGTCAGTCTTATGTAGAGCAATGGATTCAACGGTTTGGTGATGTGGAGAAAAATCCAGAATTCCATCCTGCTTTTAAGCAAAAAAATAATATAAAGAACTTTTTAAAGAGTTTATACTTTCGAGTTAAATTTTACAAAGTGGATGCTAATCTCTGCCCAACTATCGAGCATACTTTATATAAAGTAGAACAAGTATACTATTCCTGAAAAAACGTTTCTGCCCCTTTCCGCGCGCGATGATTTTCGCAGATTCATATCCTAGTGGTATACTTTGAACAATCAATGATTCATGGAATGGAAAGGAATAATGCCGTGGCACAGCCAGCAACCATTCTGCTTGTGGATGATGAGCAGGATATTATTAAACTGATGGAGATTTATTTTGGCAATGAAGGGTATAGGGTTCTGACAGCGAGTGATGGGATCGAGGCGCTTGAGCAATTGAAGAAAGAGCCAATTGATCTGATTATTCTGGATGTCATGATGCCTAATATGGACGGAATCGAAACATGTATGAAAATTCGGGAAGAGCAGAAAATGCCGATCATTATGCTATCCGCCAAAAGCATGGATATGGATAAAATCACAGGGCTGAGCATCGGCGCTGATGATTATGTGACCAAGCCGTTTAACCCGCTTGAACTTGTGGCACGGGCAAAGTCACAGCTTCGCAGGTACCATACCTTTAATGAAGGCCGGGAGAACAAGGAGCATGAATGGGTGATTGACGATCTGGTCATCAATACCGATACCCATGAGGTCTGGGTGGATGAGCAGCCTGTTCGCCTGACTCCCCGTGAATTTGCTGTTCTGGAGCTGCTCGCGCGCCATCAAGGCTCTGTGCTTAGTATGGAGCAGATCTACAGACAGGTCTGGAAAGAGGAATTTATGGAATCCAACAACACCGTCATGGTGCATATCCGCAAGATTCGTGAGAAAATCGAACTCGACAGCAAACATCCCAAGTTCATACAGACGGTATGGGGTGTTGGTTATAAGATGATCAAATCACAATAAGCACGTGCGTCTATGAGGTTCATTGGATAAAGGACGTAAGCAGGGAGTTCCGAGATGAATTCAAAATTAATTAACACTGTAAGGTGGAAATTTATCTACGCATTTTTGCTGAGTGGCATTTTGACGGCGGCTATTTTGTATGGGGGCAGCAAAGTTGTACACTCCATTCTGGCGGCTCAGACCTATCCTGATTATTCGATTCCTGCAAGGGGCATCAGGTGGCTGGTGAACAATATTGGGTCGGTGCCATTAATGATTATAGTTGGCATACTTAGCTTTGTGCTGTTCTTTTTCCTGTTCACGCGTAGGGTGATGCTGGTTCTGGACGAGATTACGGCGGGAATTCAGGAAGTTGCCAAAGGAGAGCTGTCTCATCGGATCGAGGTGAAGACCTCGGATGAATTTGGCGTGGTGGCTGCCAGTATTAATCAGATGGCTGAACAATTGCAATTGTCATTGCAGGAGGAGCGTAGTGCGGTCGCTGCCAAAAATGACTTGATTACAGGCATTTCTCATGATTTGAGGACTCCGCTAACTTCTATTCTCGGATTTTTGGAATACATAGAGAAGGATCGCTATCAGGATGAAATTGAGATGCGCTATTACGTGAGCATAGCGTACGAGAAATCATTGACATTAAGGAAGCTGATCGACGATTTGTTCGAATATACCCGTGTCAGTGGTGGGAGCCTGCCCTTGTCATTGACTTCCTTGAACCTGAATCCATTTCTGATGCAGCTTGCGGAAGAGTTCGCTCCGATGCTGGAAGAAGCGGGGATGACATACAAGATCATTGGTGGACAAGAGCCTTTATGGATTCAGGCCGCCCCCGGGGAGCTTGTTCGTGCATATGAGAACCTGTTCAGTAACGCAATCCGTTATGGAGCACAGGGGAAAGTGATGGAGATCGCGTTGTCTCTTGAAGGTGAAGAAGCTGTGGTGCGCATCAGCAATTATGGTGAGCCGATTCCGGCCCAGGATTTGCCCCATTTATTTGATCGATTCTACCGGGTCGACAAATCCCGCTCTCGTGATACGGGCGGTACTGGATTGGGGCTGGCCATCGCCAAGTCAATGATAGAATTACATCACGGGAGTATCGCTGCCTATAGTGAACAGGGCCGAACCGATTTTGTTACGCGTTTCCCTGTAACTGCTGCTCCGATGAACAGAGAACAAGAATAGTGATAACCTGGCAGAATTCTCGTCTAATGTAAGAAAGATTGCTTGATTCAGCATCTATGCAAAGTCCTTAATTAAGAAAATGATAAGAAGTTACCCACCTCCTCATTAAGAAATATTCGGTATTCTTAACCTCAATCGTACACATGAACTGCAAAATTGAGGAGGATGCCGAATATGAGATTATTATTACGTACAGTCAGACTGAGATACATATATATTTGCGGAGCAAGCGCGTTACTTAGCGCAGCGCTCCTATTTGTCGTCTATCACATGTTACGTTTTGCCCACCAACATATCCTGTCTGAGAGAACGGGTTTAACTCGCGTTATGTATTGGGTGATAAACCATATCGGTACAACGCCATTGGTTATATTCATCGGGGGTGGTTTGTTTGCGTTGTTTTTTTGGATTCGATCCCAGAAGATTGCAGATGACCTCAAGGTGATTGGTCGTGGAACTCATGAACTGGCAAATGGCCGAATTCCAGCACAGATTGAAGTGTTGAACGGCGGGGAGCTGCGGCAGATTGCTGCCAATCTGAATGACGTTGCCATACGTATACAAGCAGAGTGGTTAAACAGTTCAGACCATGACTGGATAGATAAAGAGCCGAGAGGGGAAGATTGGATCAGTTCTGGTATGTATGGCGATGGAAGTAGCCGGCAACAAGTAACACAACAAATGGTGTTAGAAAGTGAGAGAAGCCATAAGCAACGTATTCAAGAAGGTTTCGTTGGATCACAATCTGTTCGTATAAGTGCCGATCTGCCGATTAAACTGACGCTCTACGGTGTTCGTTCTTCGCTTGATACGATCATGGAAGGACGTTGCCGGGATGAAGCGGAGATTCAGCACTGGGTCAGGCTGGCGTATGAACAGACGTTAAGGCTGGAACTTGCTCTGGATTCTATGGAAATGAAGCCGCAGGAACAACCAGGCTCCATTCCACATGTATTTAGGGAGCCTGAATGTTGAGATCCAGCATAAGGCGTGGAATCTATCACATATTTGATGCCTCTGTAGTAATCGTTATTTTGCTTGCGGTCGGCTATATCTATCTAGTAGCTTACGGCGAAGGTGTACTTCGCAATCATCCTGAGGCCATTTCGGTGGCCTCTTCCACTATCATTACCAATGCGGACGGAACAGAAATTTCGAGGTCACAAGTTCAAACCAAGGGATATTCGGAATATGCCGATTTGAAGGATATGCCCGAGCTTTTAAAGCAGGCGTTTCTGGCTACGGAAGATCGACGTTTCTATAATCACGATGGACTGGATTTTATCGGGATTGGCAGGGCGGTTGTGCAGGATGTTTTACATATGAACCTGAGTCAGGGAGGCAGCTCGATTACACAGCAACTGGCCAGAAATCTGTACTTGAACGGAGATAAAACGCTGGTTCGCAAGGTAAATGAAATGTCGATTGCCATGGCGATGGAAAAGAGATTTAGCAAGGATAAGCTATTGGAGCTGTATTTGAATCATATTTATATGGGACGTCAGCAATACGGGGTTAAATCAGCGGCTTGGCGCTACTTCGGGATTAAGGATTTATATCAGCTGGAGATCTGGCAGATGGCTACGCTGGCCGGAATTCCCAAAGGACCTTCCATATACAATCCGGTGGATCGGAAAGACCTTTCCAAAGAGAGGCGTTCTGTGGTTCTTGGCCTCATGCATGAGCAAGGAATCATTACAAAGGGGCAGATGGAGGAAGCACGAAGGGTGGATTATACACCGCCTAATTCAACTTCGGTATCGACTCCAGGCTCGCCAGTGCCTGCCTACGTGTCTGCATTGGATGCGGTGATCGAGGAGGCTTCCCGTCTCACAGGCAAAAGTGGAGCAGAGATTCAATCCGCAGGTTGGACCATTCGTACGGGATTGGATGATCAAGCACAGCTGGCGATGGAGCAAGCATTCCGCGAATCTTCCCGGTTCGCCGATGATCGCAAGGATGAGCAAGTGCAAGCGAGTATGGTCATACTGGACCAGCATAACGGTGAAGTGAAGGCGATGATGGGCGGGCGCGCCCCCGTTAAAGGAGGCATCAACCGGGCAACCACAGATGCCAGGCAACCTGGTTCTGCATTCAAGCCCATTATTGCATATGGACCTGCACTGGAATCCGGTCGGTTTAGGCCTGAGAGCATGCTGCCTGATCAACGAATGAAATATGGGAGTTATCAACCGAGCAATCTGGGTGGGCGTTACAGAGGTACAGTTACGATGTCGCAAGCGATTGAACGTTCCATTAATGCTCCAGCCGTATGGCTACTGCATGAGACAGGACTGGGACGCGCACATCAATTTGCAGGTCGATTGGGCATTGAACTGGGTAAGGAGGATCTCAATCTGTCGATCGCCTTGGGTGGTTTGCACAAAGGGGTGTCTCCGCTGAAAATGGCCCAGGCATATTCCGTCTTTGCCAATAACGGCAAGTTCAATACGACTCATCTAATTCGTGAAATTACGGATTCACGCGGTCGGACAATCTATGCTTTTAAACCAGAGAACAAGCAGGTGATCTCCACCAGCACGGCAATGGCCATGACCGGCATGCTTCAAGATGTGGTCAGTCAAGGAACAGGTAGCCGGGCACAACTGAGTCAGCATAAGGTAGCGGGGAAGACAGGAACAACGCAGGCTGCATTACCTGGTGTAAGTAAAGAGGCAAATCGGGATCTGTGGTTTGTAGGATACACCAACAAGTGGACGGCGGCAGTCTGGATGGGATTTGATCGAACGGATGCAGAGCATTATATGAGATCGGGAAGTGGTGTGGCGGCGGATTTATTTGCGTCGGTGATGAAGCCTGCTTTGCCATAAAATAGAATGGTTTAATGTACACCAATGGACAAGGATTTTCCAACAGACATGAGGGATTTCTGCTTTATGGATCGTACAGTATCGAATAAATGAATGGAACGATGAAAACACTGCAAATGAGATGATCCCGAATCAACATTGGCTGGAAATATGGAAGACCCGTGAAGGACAGTGTTTACCCTGTCTCCAACGGGTCTTTATCGTTTTAGTGATATTATATTCATCTACTGTTAGGATTTCGTTCGCAACGATTCGGGTAAACGACGAATCATTTGGTTCAACACCTCGGACAATACAAGTCCGATCGCGATGGCACCGGATAACATGAGTGCCTTGGCAGCCATCTCCATGGCAGCACCGTAGTCATTTTGCACAAAATTACGCATAGCATTATACGCCAGTCCACCGGGAACGAGCGGAATGATACCTGCCACGCTAAAGATAATGACGGGTGCGCGAAACATGCGGGAGAACAGTTGGCTGATCACACCTACCGCGATGGTCGCTGCCAGTGTAGCAGGAACTGCATCCGCAGCATATTCGAGCACAATGTAGATCATCCAGCCGATCATGCCGACAAATCCACCGTGAAGCAGCATGCGCCGAGGAGCGTTGAAAATAATGCCGAATGCGGCCGAGGCGACAAAGCTGGTCAGGGCTTGTTCAATAAAATGAAGCATAACCTGCAACTCCTCCGTCTTACGTAAAAAGTGAAAAAACAACAGCAATGCCGGTCCCAATCGCAAAAGCCGTCAGAAACGCCTCGGCTCCCTTGGATAACCCGGACACGAGATGCCCGGCCATGAGGTCACGCACAGCATTGGTAATCAGCAGTCCTGGTACCAGGGGCATGACTGAGCCAATAATGATTTTGTCCCGTTCATGACCCGCACCCATATAGACAAGCAAAAAGGCGAGTAGGCCAATGACAAATGAAGCGGTCAGCTCGGCAAAAAACTTCACGAGTACCAGTCGATGGAAGGCAATGACCGCTGCATAGCCAATACCACCGCAGAGAACAGCAGGGAGAAAGTCGACCCAGCCTCCACCAAACATAATGGTAAAGCACCCACTGGATAACGCTGCCGCAGTAAGCCGCACAACCGCAGAATAGGAGGAGGGCTGTCCCTCAATTTGTTGTAACAATGCATAGGCATCTTCAACGGTCAGTTCACCTTGTCCAATTCGCCGGGAAACAGCGTTTACTTCGGATACCTTGTGCAAATCCGTGGTTCGTTCAGAGATCCGTATCAGCTTGGCAGGCTCGGTTGCATCAACCGAGAAGAAGATACCTGTGGGCACAACATAACTGTGGGAATGGGGAAGGCCCAGCGCGGCAGCCATGCGTTTCATCGTATCTTCCACACGATAGGTTTCACCGCCGCTTTGCAGCATGATTTTGCCTGCCAATAGACAGATTGCAATCACGCGGGATTGTTCAGTATGATTTGTCCCAACCAGCTCCGTCTCAGACTGAGGCACGGGTGGAGGATCATGAGGGATATATTCCAACCGGATCAAGCTCCGTTCATATGAGATAAGGCTTGGTGCCGACACCATTGTATCATATTTCACACGTTAGCAAGGAAACATACCGCACGAACGATAGGAAGTCATCCAGGTTGCAGAGATTAATGCATACATTCACACCAAAATGATAACCCAATCACTTCTATAACCAAAAAAGGCTTCGCACCTGAGGCCTGACCGGTCTTAGAGAGCGAAGCTTCTTGGATTAGGCACAACAGAGACAAAAAACAACTACATCAACAGCGTAATGACCAACAGCTCATACAGCACGAGTGGCAGAATCGTTGGTCCAAACAAGGCACGTGGCTCAGGATATCCATGCATCGGCGTAACCTGGAGATACAGAATCCCCCGATCCGCGCTGATAATGACACCTTCCCATACCTGACCATCGATATTCTGGACTTGCACCTTCTTGCCTACATGTTGCCGGGCTGTATGATGAAGCATATTCCGCACACTTTGCACGGATTGGAGCATTGGTTGATTGGCTTGGTATACGACCCGTGCGGACGGTGTGGATGCGGATTCAGACATAATGCACAACCCTTCCTCAAAATAATTTCTTACTTCAAGGTATGCATCTGCCTACAAAAGGTGATCACACAAATGCCATCTCAAGTCTTCCGTGCCCATTTTCATAAGATACATTGCCCAGCGCGCCATTCACAAAGGTTAACTGTGGCGGGATGTGGCCAAGATCTACATCATATATTACGGGAACATCCATATCTCCGAGAGCCGAAGACAGAGCATCGGTGAAGTTGAAATCCCCTGTATCCGAATAACCAGCAGGTCGGCCAAACATGAAGCCTTTAACGCCAGCAAACCAGCCGGCCTGTCTCATCTGCCACAGATGACGGTAGATATCACCTGCATTCATCTCACAGCTTTCCAGATACCAGATCGTTCCTTCTTCTGCGCAATATTGATCGAGATACGCTTCAACTGGTGCGTAAGGCGTCCCGATCAGACAGGTGATTGTATCCATGCAGCCGCCGATCAACCGACCTGAGAATGTAACTTGCGAGCTCACTCCTTGAGGCTGCCCCAACTGTTTCCAGTGAGAAGGAGTATCCAGATTGAACCTGGATAACTCAGGTTTCCATTCCGATTGATAATGAGTGGAGGAAGATTGAGTGATCTGCTCTCCCCGGGCAGTCTGCAATACATCAATCCACCGTGCGGTCACCGGATCGAGCTCATTGGATCTTAGATCCACGTAATTCGTACCATGTGCTGAAGCCGTTCCGGTGATCAGGGTGTATGCAAATAAAAAGGTACTGATATCTGAATATCCCATAACCCATTTGGGCGGCAGCGTCTTCAAGGCTTCCCAATCCAGCAGGGGCAGAATATCCATAAGGAATTCTCCACCCCATGGAGGGATAATAGCCTGAATCTCTGGGTCACGGAAAAATGCATTGATCTCGGCAGCGCGATCTTCCTTGGAAGAACTTACACATTTGGCGTTATGCCGTAGAAATGGGCTCTCCTGAACACCAAAACCAAGGCGCTCCATGTTGTGCCTGCTCTCTTCAAGGTAATGATGCAAGGATTCACTTACACCGCTGGATGGTGCAGCCACGCCAATGGTATTTCCCGGAGCGAGTGGTTGCGGGTAACGGATCGAACGGTTAATCATTATGAAAACACCCTTTCCTGTGAACATATCTATTTAATTGTAGTTGGTTGATATTTTCATTATAGTGCATGACTACTTCATGTGGCTTGCTATTATGGCTGCTCACTTTCCTTTAGGGAGTCACTGGAATTTCGATAGAAAATGGTGATCGACTTTGTTCAGGGTAAGAGAATATTTCCATTGTCAGATTTCCCTTGGCTGCGGCTGCATTTTTAATGACAATCCTTGCTTCAGAGACGGAAGGGCTCCAGCCTATTTCCTTAATATCCAGTGGCGCTCCTTTACTGTCCTTGATATTGGTAAATGACAGCCCAGAAATGGCGTCTTGAGAGTCTGCGATTGAAAACTCGATGACCAGATCTTTGCCCTGGGCCTTGCTTTTCAGGAATTTCAAACTTGATGGGCCACCTTGTATTTCACCTGAAGATAGATTGATGCTGATAACCAGTTCATCCTTATGCAGTGCTGAAAGGCCAGATCCTTGCAGCGTCAGTTTTTTCGGAGTCGAGAAGTACATACTTTCGAAAAAGACGGAACTTCCAGAGCCTGAGATGGAGGAGGAATCCGTTCGCCATGCTCGGCCTTGCTCATCTACCAACTGCAGATCACGGATCCCGAAGATCTTTTTGGTGTTGTTCGGATCATATTCGATATCAAGTACAAGGCGAGTGGGATACAGAACGGCCTGTTTTACATGAATACGCTGCCCGTCCACGGTCAATATTTGGTTTATGGGAATGATTTTTTTCATGCCTTTCGTTAAGCTGCGATCCACTGAGAAAGTGACCTTCCACTTATTATGCGATTGCTTACCTCGTTCCTTAAATACAACGGTCAGCTCTTGTGGTGGTAAAGATTCTGTGAATGAGACATCGATTTTATCCTCATAAACGCCACCTTCTGAAGCCGGCTTAGGGGAGGAATAACTAAACCCAACGGGTAGTTTTTTTCCATCCTTATCAAGCAAATCTATATCATATCCACCCTTCTCCAGATCTTTCATGCCTTTCATCGTGTAAAAAATAACCATACGTGACTCGTCTGTAATGATGCTGTCCACGGTCATTGAAGCCCCATCATGCTCATCGGTCACACCGACCTTCTGCAAGAGGGACTGATCGATGGCCATCATTAACCCCTTGTCCTGGCGAATCATGCTGACGATGCCCTCCATGCCCGGCAGTTGCTCCACAAAGGACGCAAAGGCGGGGGAGACGCGAATACATCCCGTAAACACGAGGATGATCGCGGCTGCCGATATAGAGCTCATATACCAGCGCAGCCGGGACTTGCGCTTGCGCGCAGCCTGACGGATTCCAGCCTGTACAGCCTGATATGCTTCGGCATCTGGTACAGGCATGGCGTCGTACTCTGTTTTACGATCATTCAGACGCTGCTCAAGGGCTTCAAATGACTTCATCTCATCGCTCATGATGTTACATCTCCTTTCGTTTCAAGTTGGTCCCGGAGCTGTCCGAGTGCCCGATGCAGTCGGGATTTTACGGTTCCGGTCGGGATTTCGAGAATATCAGCGACCTCTGTTAAGGAGAAACCTTCGAAATAACTCAGAATAATAATTGGTTTGCAATCCTGGTCCAGCGCAGAGACGGCTGCGGCAAGATCGGGATCTTCGGGCCGGTCCCAGCTGCTGGGTTCATGAATTTCGGTAACATGGCTGAATCGGCTTTTGCGTTTGCGTTCGTCCGCACAGTAGTTCAGCAGAATGCGGATTAACCAAGTGGCGAAATAGGAGGGTTCTTTTAATTTCTTGAGCTTTCGATAAGCTCTGTAGGTGGATTCCTGTATCGCTTCCAGCGCATCCCCCTCATTGTGCAGATAGGCATAAGCGATCCGGTACAGTCGGCTCTGATGCATCTCCATTAAGGCTGCAAAAGCCTCGGCATCCCCTTTCTGTGCGGCGATGGTCAGTTGAGCAGGGGTCACATGGCTCCTCCTTTTCATGGATGTTGTTGCGTATTAGACCGTGGAAATGTCCAAACGGTTCTTGATTTTGGAAAAAAGTTATGTATACACGTACTGAGACTACCATAAAGAAGGAATTTGCGCAGAAAACTGAAAACAACCGCCAAGCTCCCCTTTATGTTAGAGAGAGGAGTTCGGCGGCTGTTATTCTTCATATGACTTGTCTAACCATAATGAGAAACTAGTTTTTCCAATCTCAATCTTCAGAATAGAGATGGAGTTTTTTCGCAGCTTCCAGACCAGGCACCGCGAAACTAGCGAGCGGCGATGGCAGATCATCCAGCGGGAACCAACCGATCTCACCAATCGCTCCGCCTTCTTCAAGGTTACGAGCAATGCCGCTAATAACTCGAGTCGAGTAGAGGACGGAAATCCAGTGTTCCTGTTGTTCAGGTCGGATCGTCTCTGCGGTGCAGAGCAGCTTGTCGATGGCAATATCCAGATCGACTTCTTCCTTAATTTCCCGAATGACCGCCGTTTCCAGCGATTCGTATGGGTCGACTTTGCCTCCAGGGATACTCCAGGTGTACTGTTCAGGCTGACGATTCCGCCAAACCAAAAGGACTTCATTACGTTCGTTGAGGATGACGGCTCCCACGCCAATGCGAGGTTGAACGGGAGAGTTCTCTGTACCTTTGGCGTTAAGTAAGGACAACGCAGATTCTTCGGCAGCGATCAGCTGTGAGTTTAAGTGATCTTCCCTCTGTTTAGCTCCCTGGACATGAGTGGACTGAAACGCCAACGGAAGCTTGGTCTGTGTTGACCATTCTTCTGCAAGGATACTCATGGAGATCAGATCATAATGAGTGCCATCCCGTAGAACGGCAGAGCGCTGGCGGCCTTCCTCCCGAAATCCGGCTTTCAGATAGGCTCGTCTGGCAGCTTCGTTGTATTCAATCACTTCCAGCGCAATCCGGTTCAGGTTCAACTCATGGAATCCATAACGAATAATCAGGGAAAGAGCATCACTGCCGTATCCTTTGCCCCGATCTTTGTCATCACCAATGCCAATGGCCAGGCGTGCAGAGCGGTTATTCCACTCAATTCGGTAGAGGGCCGTGAATCCGATGAACCGATTGTCCTCCAGTGTACGCAGTGCAAATTCAAAGCCGTTGTCTCTCCGAACTGCGGATGACCCCGTCTCATCCGGCGTTAGCGGAACAGCAATATCGGTATCCAGATTACGCAAGTAATCATAACTGTCAGTGAAGCGGGAGAGCCGCATGCAGTCTTCTGGGCAAGGAGCAGCCAGTCGGACTTTGGAGCCTTGAAAAGCATTTAAATGACGTGGAGCCATGTTGCACCTCTTTTATTTGATATGAAATCATTCATTTTATCTCATTATACTACGAATCAGAAAGGATACCGAAAAAGGGCACAAGCAGGCGAGTTGATCCTCCTGATTAGGAAAAGAAAAGCGACGCTAAATACGTCAATATAGATCATCTGGATATTTCCGAATATAGACAAAACAAAAAGCAGCCAAAGAGCTGCTCTACCATTCATTATTTCATATCCTGCAACAGGTTTTTCATTTTCTTGTAGTGCCCGCTGACCCGATCAACCATGTAGTTATACATAAGCTGATTCTCCGAAAGGTTCGCCATTTCCTTGTCAATATCAACGTTATTGTTGTTATTATTCATAGATGTTTCGTTGTTTTCAACAATCCGGTAATTCACGATTGAGGCATTGGGATTACTGACTGGAAAGTGTTTCTCATGAGTCCGCTTCATGGAGAGCTGATCTGTTTTGCCGTTCTCAATGATACGTCTAAGCTCTTCCTCAAACTCCACCGATTTCTTTTTGTAATTGGGTGTGTCTGCATTGGCAATATTTTCAGTGGTAACCTTGTGCTGTACGTTCAGCGCTTGTAACAGAGATTCATTGCGTCTGGAAGTGTTCGTTTCAATCAAGGGCTCAGTCTCCTTCAATGGAAAATGCAATTGCTTTCATCATAAAAAATGGAGCTGCTGCCTGTCAAGTTAGGCAAAAGAAAAGGACAAGCGCTTGCCGGAGGTTTCCATTAAGAAATCCTGCCTTCATTACATCTTATCCTCGTCCCGGTCTTTATGAATCAGTCCTCACGAATTAGCCATTAAGAAGGACGATTGATGTTTTTGCCATAATAAATCTCGTCCATCTCCAGCTTCAACCACTCCGTAATTTCCTGTTGCTCGGCTTTGCTCAGTTTATCTTTGGTATAACCAAACAAATAGTTATCAAGATCGAATTCCTTCAGCTTGCACTTGGTGTGGAAAATGTTCTCCTGATAGACGTTCACGTCAATCATGTCGAAGCTGCTCTTGATCTCATCCGGAATGTAATTCTGGATCGAACCGATCTCATGATCAATGAACAGCTTGCGACCGCTCGTATCCCGTGTGAAACCACGTACCCGGTAATCCATCGTCATGATATCCGTATCGAAGGAGTGGATCAGATAGTTCAGTGCCTTTAGCGGCGAGATTTCACCGCAGGTAGAGACGTCAATATCTGCCCGGAACGTACTGATGCCTTCACTCGGGTGGAATTCGGGATACGTATGAACGGTAATATGGCTTTTGTCGAGCTGCATGACGACATTATCGGGCAGGGGGCCGGGAGATTCATCGAAGGATTCTTCGGGGATCTCCACAATGGGCCCTTCCGAGACAAGCATCGTCACACTTGCACCCTGGGGAACATAGTCCTGTTGAGCTACATTGAGCACATGGGCACCGATAATGTCAGATACGTTGTTCAGGATTTTACTTAGACGGGCCGCATTATATTGTTCATCAATATATTCAATGTAAGCTTCGCGTTCATCTTTGGTTTTCGTATAACAGATATCGTACATATTGAAACTCAGCGACTTGGTCAGGTTGTTGAATCCATGCAGTTGAATGCGCTGCTCTGGCGTTAATGTCATAGTTGCAGTTCCCCTTTGTCCCATACGACATGGTAATCGCAGTTTTACTACTACTTATACCCAACCTTCCGCCAAAAAAAACATATGTACGTCATTCTTTGCTACTCCAGTCGTGTACAGATCAGAAGGAAGAATCTTCATAATCCCCAACATCGTTCATCCGTTCATCTTCGGCAACCGATTGGATATCCTCCGAGGTGACACTGATGATCGTATAATCTTCATTCTGCTGTTTTTTGACCGCTTTTTCCTTTATAAAACGGGGACTGCCATCCCCTGCATCTTCGTCATAGACGAGCAGGAGGCCATCGCTTTTGCGCAGCAGCAAATCATCCCGCGCAGTGAACTGCCACGGGCCGATATACGGCTGACGACTAATCGCACCATAATAGTCCACACCTTGCAGAATGGAGCGATAATACTCTTGTTTGTCTTCCTTCCATTGTTCCTCGGGATTCTGAAAAGCGGTAATGATCGACAGCTTCAGATCCGGGAACGTCTTTTTCAGCTCAAGCACCACTTCGCAGGCCCACAGGTCTACACCGTATTGGCCTGGCGTCAGCACCCACTCCAGCCCGTCTTCGACCAGGGGCGTAAGACGGGAGGAGATCGCCTTTTTGATGAAAGGGATTCCCTCATGCTTCTGTCCAAAAATCTGTAGTTCATGTGCACGATAACCGGTAATCAACAAATTTTTCAGCATCCGTTCCTCCTTTCAGGCGTGGTCAGGCCATCGGCCAGTTCCGGCACCGCGGCGTGGTCAGAATCGGCTGAAATCGTTGAGTCAGCAATGCCTGTTCTTTGAATCATTCCGTTAGTTCGCTGGTGGAGCATCCGTACGGAATGGATAGAGGAACTGTTTCGGAATATCGGTCTCAAATCTCATCAGCTCACCTGTCGTTGGATGGATGAACGAGAGTACCCGTGCATGCAGTCCGAGGCGACCCAGTGTTTTGGTGTGAGCACCGTATTTTTTGTCCCCTGCGATGGGATGGCCCAGATCTTCCATATGCACACGAATCTGGTTTTTGCGTCCTGTTTCCAGACGGACTTCCAGCAGGGAGAACTCACGGTTCGACTGTAAACGTTTGTAGTGTGTAATGGCATGTTGTCCATCATTCGGGCGAGGACTGGAATACATTTTGAGCGTCTTGGTTTCTTTCAGCCATGAGGAGATGGTGCCCTCTTCCTTCGCAACAGCGCCTTCCACAAGGGCAACATATACACGTTCCTGTACATTCTCTTTCCAGTTCTCCTGCAGCTTCTGCTGCACTTCTTCACTCTTGGCGAACATCATGACACCCGAAGTGTCGCGGTCCAGACGATGGACAATAAATATCCGGTTCAGCGCGTTGGTACGGCGAACATGCTCAGTCAGCTGGCGATAAGCGGTTAGATCATCACTTTTGTCAGCGGCAATGGATAACAGTCCGGCTTCCTTACGAATGACAATGATATCATCGTCTTCATGCAAAATGTTAATCCCCGTCAGGGAAGGAGCGGCAACGGCGCCTTCTTTGCTGATCGTTACGATCTGACCTGGCGTCAGCTCCAGATTAAACTTGGTAACCACTTTCTGATCGACGGATACCTGTCCGCGACCCAGAATGGATTTGACCGCATTCCGGCCGGACTTCAAGTGTTTCAGCAAGAAGTTGAGCAGCTCATCCGGTTCGGTGACTTTGTACGGGCGTGGTGGTTCTTGCTTACGATAATAGGAATTGCCCGAGCGTTTGGCTGCTTTGGGTTTGGGTGCTCCGGCTTTCTTGGGAGCCGCGGAGGATTTGGCGGCTACTGGCTTTTTCGCCGCTCCTGCATTGCGTGATGCGGATGGTCCTGATGATTTGGCGGAAGTCAAAGTGGACCGACCGGACCGTGCTGTGGACGAACCTGCGGATGCTTTCCCCTTGGTCGATGTATTGCCTGTTGGGCGTTTGCGTTTATTCATGAATAGTAATCTCCTTCTGAACAGCCTGTACCGCTTGTGTGCATACGATCCGTTCATTTCGTTATGCAGTCCAATATACCATTAACCGGGGGCAAATAAAAATAGGTGGAGAGAATCTGTTACCCATCCAATCCAAAGAGAGTCGAGATTCATAGAATAACGTATCCCATAGCATTGGAGGTGTTACTCATGGGTGTGTTTCTCGATATGAGAACTTCCATGAACTCGGGAACGGTTGGACAGCCCGGTTTGTCTCTAGGCCCATCGCCGGAAGCATTCGGCTCCATTGGTCTCCAGACCCTTGGTATCCCAAACCCCATTATCACCTTGAATGGCACGGTTGGCGTTACCGGAGAAGTGGGGGATACGTTCGTTGTTGAACTTGTACGGGGTGGTGTTTACGATCCGTTCTTTGTGATTTATCGCGCCGAAGGTACGGTAGGTCAGAACGGTGGCGCTGAATTCCACTCGTTCACTGCACAGGATCTGTCCGCACCGCCTGCACTGGAAAGTGTGTATACCTCGTTTATTTCCGGGGTGTCCACATCGGTACGGACCGGACCTGAAGTGTTTTATGGTATTGCAGCAAGCAATTAGAGTCTATTGAACACTCAAGTCTTAAGGAGAGAAGAGACAGAACAAAAATCCCGGCTCAAGGAGTCCGGGATTTTTGTTGTATTATCCACGTTTACCGATTAGTTCGCGCGGCCTTTCAAAATGATGTTGTTGGCTTTGCCGAAGTCGATGGCGACTTTGCCCGCGAGTGCTGCTGTTCGCTCGGCAAGTACAACCGCGTTCACGCCACAGGAGAAGAGCGCTACATCGAAGGTATCCCGATTGGTTTGAATCCATTGCAGTGTTTCCTGTATCTGATCCCATCCGTCGAAAGACAGCGCAGCTGTTATATCCAGATGGTATGGCTCCTGAACGAGCATGGCTCGCAGCTGCTCAATCTCCCGGGTAACAAGCAGCACCCGCTTGCCAGCAAGCATATTCCAGAAGCGGGGCACCTGCGCGAGTTCCCGATTGACACAGGCATGGCAAGTCAGTGCCGGAGCGATGCCGAAATGCGCGAACACCGTGTCGGTCAGCTGTCTTTTGAGATGCTCCGGGGCTTTGATGGTACTGTCCCCGTGTGGAAGAACGCCTACGATATTCGCCCGTTGCAGGGAAGCGGCAACCTCGTCCCGGAGCTGCAGATTGGGGAGGCGCAGTCCTTTTTGGCCCAGATTGGCCTTGATAGCCCATCGCTCCTGCAGAACCTGTTCCGTGGTCCAGACGGTTTCCTGGGACATGACGATATTCTCCCCATCGCCTACACGGACCAGAGAGAAGGGACGCTGCTGCCTCACCGCGGCTTCAAGTTGATCCAGCACACCGTCCATTTCAAGATAGATCGAATTCATTTCAGTGTAAGCCCCCCCTTTGAAAATGCAATTGCTCTATTCTATGTTGTCGCTTCGGCAAGGTATTGTGCGTTAGACCCGGAGGGCGCATCTTCGGGTGTATATCAATCTACTTTCGGGACCGGCAAGTGTTGGTCGGCTTATATAAAAGCTGATTATGCAAGAACCCGTGCAAGTGTCCGGACCGGTTCTATTATTTTTTCATACATTATAGAGTCGGCTGGATTAAAGAGTGCTTCGGTATAGCAGTTTCGGGCAGACAGAGGCATTTTTGGTGTGGAAAGAGCTGTAAAGACTATGAAAATAGTCTGACTGAATAGAAAGAAAATCACTCAAGAATGAGGAGGAAGGGTATGTCTAGAAAAGTGGTAATTGAGATTAACTTCAACAATTACGGAATGGACCCGCAGCGGTTGACAAGAGAATGGCTGGAGCGGCGGATGAGCATATTTCGCACATTCACCCTGCATTGCCTTAAGGCACAGACCAATCAGGATTTCCTGACCGTGTTGAAGCTGTCCAAGGAATCGGGAGAATTGATGCAAGAGATTTTGGCTGAGCAGGAGCCGCTGCCATCCACTATCCGTTTTGGAACAACCATCGAAAGTGTGCGAGCCATCCTGGCTTTTGCGGAGGGAGCAGAGGATATCTATATTGCCCGACTGGATTCGGATGATCTGTATCACAAGACGTTTGTTCAGCAGCTCTATGACGTGCAGCCACAGCCCGGAACGATGGCACTCATCAACCAGAATGGATACCTGTGGGACAGCGTGAATCATGAGATGGCGCCTGCGTTTCACCGTTCCCCGCAGTTCTATGTCTACCTATATAAAACGGCAGAGTACGCTGCGGGATACCGGGTGAAGCTGCCGGGCCGGGGAACACACGGCAATGTTATTGAGCTGCCGCATGAGGTGCTGGCTCCGCGCAATTACGTAAATATTGTGCATTCCAGCAATACATCCATCAAAAAAGTACCGCCCAAAGACCGGTTGAGCCGGGAAGAGATGGCTGCGGTATTACGTGAATTCATGATCTGAACAGGGGGATTCAACCATGATTCAAGGACAGACGATTCTGATCACTGGAGGAACGGGCTCCTGGGGACAAAAGCTGACCGAGGTACTGCTGGAGCAGAATCCGGCCGAGATTCGGATTCTCTCGCGTAATGAGTATGCCCAGATTGCGATGCAGCGGGATTTCGGTCATGATGCACGGTTGCGTTTTGTCATTGGAGACATTCGAGATGATCGGGCGGTGGAGGAAGCCTGTCGCGGAGTGGATGTTCTCTTTCACCTGGCTGCTCTGAAGCACGTGCCGGTATGCGAAGATCAGCCGGATGAAGCGTTCAAGACAAACGTCATCGGCACGCAAAATATTATTCGCGCTGCGATTCGCATGCAGGTTGCCAAAGTCATAGACGTGTCCACCGACAAGGCGGTAGATCCGATTAACGTTTACGGCATGACCAAGGCTCTGGGCGAAAAGATGATGATTCGTGCCAATGGGCTGAGCGAGTCCACCCGTTTTGTGTGTATTCGTGGGGGCAATGTGCTCGGAACCAGCGGCAGTGTTGTGCCCTTGTTTCGCCGTCAGATTGCTGAAGGCAAGAGCCTGACCATTACGGATAAAGGCATGACCCGCTTTTTCCTGACGCGGACGGAGGCCATTCATCTGTTGCTGAAGGCGGCTGAGGCAGCGGTGGGCGGTGAGACATTTGTCATGAAAATGAAGGCCTGCAAGATGACGGATCTGGCTTCGGTCATGCTGGAACAGGCAGGTCGTCCGGCTCACGATTACAAAGTAACCGGGATTCGTCCTGGCGAAAAATTGCATGAAGTACTCATTTCTCCATTCGAGGCACCGCGTACCTACAAATATGACGAGCAATATTATGTGATTTTGCCACAAGAACCGGACAAAAGCCTGACAGATCCGTATAGTGCTCTGCCTCGTGTGACCTTTTCCGAGTATCGTTCGGACAGCATGATGATGAACCGGTCAGCGATTGCCCAATTTTTGCGTGGAGGCGGCTTTATCGATTAATAGGAGGGAGGCGGACCGTTTGGAGGTGGAAGGAATGGTAGAGAGCAGCAAGCACGAAGGAAATAAGGAAACACAGGAACGTACCACGCTTCAACACATAAACAACCGCTCCCTGAAAGCCGCCGTCATTGGTCTTGGGTATGTTGGGTTACCCATGGCGGTGGAAATGGCGCAGGCTGGGTATCAGGTACAAGGAATTGACATCGATGGGGCGAAAGTGGCTAAGCTGCGTGCCGGGAAATCGTATGTGATCGGCATTGAGGATAAGGTTGTGCAATCCCTTGCTCAGGCTGGATTATTCATGGCAGGGACGGATTTCGCAGCAGTGGCTCAGGCCGATGTGATTGTCATCTGTGTGCCTACGCCTTTGACCGAGGAGCATCAGCCGGACATTTCATTTATCGCTGCAGCGGTGGATGGCATCACGCCTTATCTTCAGGAGGGCTGCCTTGTCATATTGGAAAGTACCACATATCCCGGCACCACCGAGGAGCGTGTGAAGCAGCCGATCGAAGCCGCGAAAGGATGGAAAGTAGGGCAGCAGTTACATGTCTGTTATTCTCCAGAGCGGGTAGATCCCGGAAGTGTGCATTACGGGGTGAAAAATACACCAAAGATCATTGGCGGCTCCACGCCGTCCTGTCTTTCGTATGGAAAAGCATTCTACGGTTCGTTCCTGAACGAGATCGTTCCCGTTAGTTCAACGACAGTGGCGGAGACGGCAAAGTTGTTCGAAAACACGTTTCGCAGCGTGAACATCGCGCTCGTGAACGAACTGACACCCGCCTGTGAGCAAATGGGCGTGAACATCTGGGAGGTGCTGGACGCTGCGGCGACCAAGCCGTTCGGTTATATGCCGTTCTATCCGGGTCCAGGTATTGGTGGACACTGCATTCCAATAGACCCGATCTATCTGTCCTGGGCTGCAGGCCGTCAGGGATCGGAGCTGCAATTCATTTCGCTTGCGGATGCGACCAACCGACAAATGCCGGAAAGAGTGGTGAAGCGTGCCGCGGAGCTGCTCGAACAGAACGGTTCGTCGATGCAGGGAGCGCGAATTGTGCTGGCGGGTATGGCGTACAAAAAAGATATCGACGATCTGCGTGAATCTCCGGCGCTGGATGTCTATAGACTGCTTCGTGAAGCAGGGGCAGATGTGGTCTTCACCGACCCGATGGTGCCTGTATTCCGCAAGGATGATGGCACGGTTGATCAGGCTCAACCCGCATCACCCGAATTATGGGCCGAGGCTGATCTGGTCATAATTACGACGGATCATACAGGCTTCGATTATCAGGAGATGGCGGATCATGCCAAACTGATCTTTGATACACGCAATGCCACAGCCGGATGTGTCGGTGGAAATATCGTGGTGCTTGGACAGCCGATTCGGCCGGAAGTGAACGTGGTGCAAGACGTTAAGGGAGTACATGAAATGCAAATTCACCAGAACATGCGAGTGTCTCAGACGGTGGATGGAGATAAGCGGGGACACACCGATCCTATCGAGGCAGACCGTGAACCACACAGTGAACCACACCTCAAACACTTGCACGAAAATTCTGGAGGCAGCCATGGCAAATCATGACCGAGTGAGCGAACGTTATTACGGCGAGATTAATTCGGAGGAATCGCACGAAGCCACACGTACCCGTGTTCACTGGATGTGCCGCGAAGCAACAGGCAAGCGAATTTTGGATGTCGGATGCAGTCAGGGCATCACTTCCATTTTGCTGGCGCGTGAAGGGTTTCGTGTTACAGGTATTGATCTGGAGGAAGAAAGTATCCGGTATGCACAGGGAGAGCTCGCCAAAGAGTCCAGACCTGTCCGAAGCAACGTAGATTTTCGGATGCTGGACATTACGCAATGGAAAGTAAAGACCACCTTTGACACCGTGCTGCTCGGAGAGGTTCTGGAGCATTTCGCCCATCCGGAGACGTTATTGATCCAAATTCATCGGCTGCTGCAAGAGGAAGGAACCCTGATTGTAACCGTCCCATACGGGTACCATCCGTTCTATGATCACAAGCAAACGTTCTATGCAGGAAATCTGGCGATGTGTCTGATGCCGTATTTTGAAGTCTTGAAGCTGGAAGTTCATCATAAATATCTATGTTGCGTGGCGCGCAGACGGCGGAAAACGCAGCTGCATATGTCGCCAACGCTGAATCAGCTGACAGAATGGATGGAGCTGGATCATGTGCATTTTGCCGAGGTGGAAAAGAATCACCTTCGCCTGATGAATCAGCGAAAGAAAGCGCTGGACAACGCGGTGGAGCAGGTTAAACGTCTGCGTCGTCAGGAGAATGGGGACGGGTAGTGGAGAAGCGTAGGATGTTAGCTGGATGAAGTTGAAGCACGAGGGTGAAGGTCAGGGTGAAGCCAGGAGGAAGGAAGACAGGAAGGGGCCGAAAAACGTGATCACCATCAGTCTGTGCATGATTGTGAAGAACGAACAACGCACGCTTGCGCGCTGTCTTGATTCGGTCGCCGGCATCGCTGACGAAATCATTATAGTAGATACCGGTTCATCCGATCGTACGATGGAGATTGCCGCGCAGTATACCGACAGGGTCTACACGTATGCGTGGAAGGATGATTTTGCCGCAGCGCGGAATTATTCATTCGACCAGGCCACTCAGGAATATATCCTGTGGCTGGATGCAGATGATGTGCTGTTGCCCGCGGAACGGGCGAAACTTGAAAGCTTGAAGCAGCAGCTGCCGTCCGGCGGTGAGACGTCGGCTGTGATCTTGAGCTATACGCTGGCCGAGGGGCCGGAGGGAAGTCCGCTTGTGACGGACCGACGGTTGCGCCTCGTCAAGCGGGAAGCGGGGTGCCGCTGGCATGGCCGGCTGCATGAGCAGTTAGGCTTACCGCCGGGCGGGGTCATTACGGCAGACATTGCCGTCACGCACCGCCGCGAAGCGGGCAATCATTCGGCGCGAAACGTGCGCATTCTGCGCAAATGGATCGCCGAAGAGGGCGCAGCCCAGGGACGCCTGCTGTTCTATTATGCAGGCGAATGTTACGACCGCCAGCGTTATGCGGCGGCGGTTCGGGTGTACACGAAGCTGCTGCTGGAGCCCAGCGGTTATCGCGAGGATCGGCTCATTGCCTGCGCGCGGCTGGCGGAATGTTATGAGCGGCTTGGCGAGCCGGGCCGGAAGCTGGGGGCGCTGCTGCAGTCATTTCAATTCGACCTGCCGCATGCCGACTTCTGCTGCGCCATTGCTGCCTGCTTCCAGGAGCGGCAGGAGCTGGTCTCCGCCATCTATTGGTATATGCAAGCGCTCGATGTCAGCAGCCGTGATCCGGGTCTGCGTCCCGTGCCTGCGGCATGTCGCACTTGGCTGCCACACGCCCGGCTCTCACTTTGTTACGCTCACATGGGCAATTGGGAGCAGGCGCTCCTGCATAACAGCAAAGCAAGAGAGTATCTGCCGGATGATCCTGGCCTGCTCGCCAATCGGCAGAAGATTGGAGTGATGCTGCGTGAAGTGATGAAGAGGCGGGAAGAGAGTGGGGATGCGCCACCTTACAAGTAAGAGGAAGCAGGGAGAAAAGCAGAAGTTGGAGATAGAGATAGAAATAGAAATAGAAATAGAAGGTCGAAGTAGATCGTTTAAGGGTGCAGAAGGGAAGTAAAAGTATGTGTATATGGAAGTGAAGTTAAATAGAAGAGGCCGAAAAGAGACTTGAAGGCGTCAGGGAGTCAGGTTTGGATTGAGTTCGTAGTTCGGTGAGTGAAGAGCATTCACAGATCGGGCGATTGTATGAGGTACAGATCGTTCAGCAGATGTGAAACAAGAGCAGCCCCGCTTGGACACGAGAGTCGGCGAGCGGGGCTGCTTATTTGTGTTTTTATTTTTCGGGTGCCAGGCACCGCACGTACTGGTCCTTCATGCGCAGGCTTCGGCATGCCCAGCCCCAGCTATCATAGATTTCATCATCAATGTTTAGCGTAATGCTATCATCGCTGTACTCGTTCCGGTTTTCGATCCGGAGTGTATTTTCATTTTCCCATTCGAGGTAGTTGGCCCCGTGATATTTAGCACGGTATATGGTTTTTACTGTGAACATGTCCGAGGCAACGATCTTCTTCACATCTACCCAGTTTGTGACTCCACCTGCCGCACCACCGTAAGGCACACCGTACATCTCGGCGACATACTCTCCATTCGGCGATGGCATCGAGTAGGCGAGTTCCCCTTGTACGGAACGATCAAACGTGGAGAAGTAAGGGCGAAGCCAAAAATACAGGAACACGGCGGTAAACAGAGCCAGAATCAATATCGAAAATGCGGTGAATATCGGGTGTCGGCGTATCCATGATTTTGGTAGTGAGATGTTTGAAGAGTCACTAGCGTGTACATGTTGTTTCAACATAAATAAAACGGCCCTCCTTTAAAGGCAGTGGGTTTGAAAGATATGTGGAAATGGATATGTAGGTATGCAAATGTCTTTTCTGTAAGCAAATCATTAATCGATAGTAACACATTGTGGATATTAATTAATAACAAATAAGTTAAAATAAACCTTAATCAAGCGAGAGCTTAATTAATTGGAGGAAGAGAGCCTTGTTAGAAAATTTAGGACTTGAAGAAGCAGTAAGATGTAGTAGTTTGGTGTGTAATGTTTAACTTGCATAAAGGTGGATGATGCTGCAATTAAGCATGCCAAGCATGGTATAATAGAAAGAAACGGAGTTGATGGTCGGATGTCTGATTTGCTCGATCCTCGGAACGATTTTGTTTTCAAGCGTATTTTTGGCAGTGAAGAAAATAAAGATGTACTGCTGGTGTTCTTGAACCGAACGTTTGCAGAATCGGGGGAACAGCCGCTGACGGAGATTGTACTCCTTAATCCGTATACCGATAAAGATGCTCCGCTGGATAAACAGTCCATATTTGATATTTGGGCGAAAACAGCTGAAGGTAAATTGATCAACATTGAGATGCAGTTGTTTAATAAATATGATATTGAAAAGCGGACTCTATACTATTGGAGTAAGCGTTATTCCAGTCAGTTGCAGGAAGGCCAAACGTACAAGGAACTGAAAAAGTGTGTCACAATCAATATTTTAAATTATTCGTTTATCGTAAATGAGCGTTATCATAATGTATTTCATCTGAGGGAAGACCATACTGGACTTGAATTGAGTGATGATCTCGAAGTTCATTTTATGGAGCTGTCCAAGCTGGATGATCAATCTGTTCCGATGGAGGGCGGGTTGATTAATTGGCTGTTATTCCTGAAAGGGGCTGACAAATCAAATTGGGAGGTGTTACAAATGAATGAACCTACATTGAAGAAAGCGATGGATACGCTGGAGTTTCTGAGTCAGGATCGGGAGGCGCGTCGTTTGTATGAAGAGCGGCAGAAGTATTTACACGATGAAGCCTCGATGATTGAATGGGCTACGGAAAAGGGAATAGAAAAAGGATTAGCGGAAGGTGGAAAAAGAAAGGCGATTGAAATAGCTAAAAATATGCTTTCATTTGGTATCGAAGTATCTGTCATTGCCAAAACGAGTGGTCTATCTGAATCTGAAGTTGAGGCGCTAAAAGATTAGCAAGTATACTTTAAATCCCAACAATCGTCTTGTCCCCAAAAGGGCAGGCGGTTGTTTTTTTAATTTGTCCTAGAATGTTCAATCACACCTGATTCTACTTGCAATCTTTCCGATCACTTAGGTGATACGGCTGTTACACATTTGCCAAAGATCGTTTTACATGAAAACGCGGTTGCTCATTCGGGTCTGGGCCGTTAAACTAAAGGGAGCGGCGTTTGCTTGACGGACAAGTCATGAGAACGCCATTTTGTTGTCAAGGATGCGGCATATGCCGCTTTCGGATGTCAGAATCGGATCGGACCAAGCTGGTGGAAGAACATCGGTGATAAGTAAGGAGTCTTTACATGAGTGTGCAAACACCTACATTAGAAGAAGCGCAGGGTCTCCTGCAAAAATATTATGGCTACCCCGACTTCCGTGAGGGACAGAAAAAGATCGTAGCCAGCTTGCTCGAACGCGAAGATACGCTGGGCATTATGCCAACCGGGGGCGGGAAGTCGATCTGTTATCAGATCCCCGCTTTGTTATATTCGGGCCTGACCCTGGTCGTTTCCCCGTTGATTTCATTAATGAAGGACCAGGTCGATGCCCTGACCACGGCCGGTATCGCAGCCGCCTATATTAATAGTACACTCAGCGGCAAAGAAGTGAATGATCGCATCCGCGCGGCGCAGCGCGGTGAGCTGAAGCTGCTCTATGTCGCGCCTGAGCGACTGGAGCTGGATTGGTTCCGCGAGGAGATGGGCTATTTGCCAATCTCCTGCGTTGCCGTGGATGAGGCCCACTGTGTGTCGCAGTGGGGGCATGATTTTCGGACAAGCTACCTGGCGGTAGCGCCGTTTGTGGACAGTTTGCCGGAGCGGCCAGTGGTGGCGGCCTTTACGGCTACAGCGACGCCCGAGGTCATGGGCGATATTCTGCGGCTGCTGCGTTTGCAGGACCCGCAGACGTATGTGACCGGACTGGGGCGGGATAATCTGGCGTTCAGCGTGCTGCGCGGCGAGAGCAAAAAGGACTTTGTCCTGAATTACGCGCGCGAGCATGCCAGCGAGCCGGGGATTGTATATGCTGCGACCCGTAAGGACGTGGACGATCTGCATCAGCGTTTGTTGCAGGCAGGCTTGCCAGCAGGACGCTACCATGCCGGGATGACGGACGATGAACGGGCCCAGAGCCAGGAAGCTTTTTTGTATGATGATATCCGGGTGATGGTGGCGACGAATGCGTTCGGGATGGGGATTGATAAGTCTAACGTGCGTTACGTGATTCATAACAGCATGCCAAAGAACATGGAGGCGTATGTACAGGAAGCCGGGCGTGCGGGACGGGACGGAGAGCCGAGCCAGTGCATTTTGTTATTCGGAGCACAGGACATTATCACCCAGAAGTTTCTGATCGAGCAGAACCCGATGGAGGGCGACCGCAAACAGAACGATTACCGGAAGCTGCAACAGATGGTGGATTACTGTTACACGACGCGCTGTCTGCGCAGTGCACAGTTGGATTATTTCGGTGAGGTGCATGAGGACAAGCCGTGCGGCATTTGCAGTTCATGCACGGACGACCGTGAGTTGGTGGATATGACGATTGATGCGCAGAAAATATTCAGCTGCATTCACCGCATGCGTGAACGGTATGGTGTGTCTCTGGTCGCTTCGGTGCTCAAAGGCTCCCGTGCCAAAAAAGTGCTCGATTACGGCTTCAACTCCCTGCCAACCTATGGTGTGATGGGCAATCGTACAGAGCGTGAGATTTCGGAGATCATCAACGTCATGGTATCCGAAGGTTATCTGATGCTGTCTGAGGGACAGTATCCGGTCGTTCGTTTACAGCCACTGGCGGTGGAAGTACTCAAAGGCCAACGTGAAGTGATGCAGCGTGTGGTCCGCAAGACAGCGGCAACCGCTTCGGGTACGAACTACGGCGGACGTCGCGGACGCGATGCGATGCCATCTGCGGTTAACGAGACGGTATTTGAGCAACTGCGTCTGATCCGTCGTGATCTGGCGGCGAAAGAGCATGTGCCGTCGTACATTATTTTCAATGACGCGACATTGCGCGAGATGAGTGTGGTATGTCCACAGACAGAACGTGACATGCTGGATATTAAAGGGGTCGGTGAGGTCAAGTACCGCAAGTACGGTCTGCCGTTCCTGGAGTTTTTCCAGAAGCAAACGGGCGAAGAAGTGGATACGGATGATGACGCCTTTTATGAGTACGAGTGAGTGTGAGTGTGAGCTGTTAGATTAGAGCTTTTGAATATTTGAAGTTCATGTGCGTAAAGCTTAATAGTTTGAAAAGATGAGATATACGCATTAGTGAGAGTTCGATGGTTTGTTCATGATACGGCGAAAGCGTTCGGCACAGGTTCGAGGCTCAAGGCAGTAAGCTGGTGGATTGTGAATTGTGGATGGAACGCGAATGAGGTCTTTTACAAGTTGAAGTTGGATATGGCGTCTCTGTGTTGTGGACAAAAGGCGGCGAATTGTCTTTCAAAGGGTGGACATTGGCGTTAGTAATGGCCGACAGTATCGTATACAGTATGTAGTTTTGTTAAATGGATTTTATACTGTATGTTGTGGTTTGGGCTTGGAGGAGTGTATATGTCTTTTTGAAAAGAGTGTCCACTCTTTGAAAGACAAAAGTTGGATATGTCCATGAGAAGTGGAATGGCTATCAAAAGAGGTTTAGATGAACAGCATCCGGGGCAGGATGGCTGCGCAGCTTTCCTTTTACCAAAAAAATATGGTCTGGGTGTCCAGGCAAAGGTTGTGAAACATGAAAGTTATTCTTTCTACATTAAATGCAAAGTACATCCATACCTCTTTGGCCTTGCGGTGTCTGAAGGCGTACAGTGAGAAGGATTTTGATATTGACCTGGCCGAGTATACGATCAAGGACCCGGTGATGAATATTGTGTCTGATCTGTACCAGCGCGGCGCGGACGTGATTGGGTTCTCATGTTATATCTGGAACATCGAAGAGACGATCAAGGTGATTGACAATCTGAAAAAGGTTATGCCTGACGTGAAAATTCTGCTGGGCGGGCCGGAAGTGTCCTACGACACGGAATATTGGATGAACCGGATTCCCAATGTCGATTTCATCGTGATGGGTGAAGGGGAAGAGACGCTGCATCAGCTTTTGACGGAGCTGGAGGGGGACAAGAAGTTCCATTTTGTGTATGGACTGGCGTATCGCAAAGGGGAAGAAGTCATTCTCATGCCAGGACGACCGAAGGCGGATCTGAACGATCTGCCGTCACCGCACCGTTTTGAAGAGGATATCCCGGAGCTCGGGAAACGGGTTGTTTATTTTGAGACCAGCCGTGGTTGCCCATTCAGCTGTCAGTTCTGTCTGTCCAGTATTGAGGTCGGCGTGCGATATTACGATATTGAGCGAACAAAGTCGGACATTCTGTACCTGATCGAGAAGGGCGCAAAGCTGATCAAGTTTGTGGATCGGACATTCAACATCAAGCGGGATTATGCGCTCGAAATGTTCAAATTCCTGATCGAGAATCATCAGGGGACGGTGTTCCAGTTTGAAATTACGGCTGATATCATGCGTCCGGAAGTATTGGACTATCTGGCAGAGAACGCTCCACCGGGCACATTCCGGTTCGAGATTGGGGTTCAGTCCACGAATGATCCAACGAATGAACTGGTGAAACGCCGCCAGAACTTTACCAAGCTGAGCCGTACCGTGAATAAAGTCAAAGCCAGCGGCAAAATCGACCAGCATCTGGATCTCATCGCCGGACTGCCGGAGGAAGATTACAATACGTTCCGTAAGACGTTTAACGATGTGTTTGCACTGGGGCCGGAAGAGCTTCAGCTCGGATTCCTTAAAATGCTACGTGGTACGGGGCTTCGTCTGGATGCGGAGAAGTACAATTACACGTATATGGATCACGCGCCATATGAGATTCTGGGCAGTGATGTACTGCCGTTCAGCGATATCGTGCGTCTGAAGCGGCTGGAGGATGTGCTGGAGAAATACTGGAACGCACATCGGATGGACCATACGCTGAAGTATCTGATGGAGCAGGAGTTCAACTCGCCGTTTGACTTCTTCCAGGCGTTCGGGGATTACTGGGAGGGTCAGGGCTGGCAGAAGATCGGTCATCAATTGGAGGATCTGTTCACTCGTCTGCACAGCTTCCTGGAGTCGCGCAACACACCGCACATGGATGTTGTGCTCGGCCTGATGAAGCTGGATTATTTCCTCGGCCACAAGTACAAACCGCGCAAAATCTGGTGGGAAGATCCGCTCCAGAAAGACCAGTGGGCAGGTTATATGAAAACGCTGGCTGAGCGTCCGGAAGACGTTCGCCTGCCGCGCATTGCCGGTGCCTCAGGCACGGCATGGTTGGAAAGCAGCGGCACGAGTGCGACTGCCGCTGGTGTAGATTTGGCTGCTGCCGGGGAAGACTCTGCCGCGGATGCGGCGGGTGTGATCGGCAGCAATAGTGCGGCGTCGCTCGCTGTGGGCGACGCAACAGGGTCCGCCGCGGATGGATCGGCGGACGGGGTGGACGGCAACGCTTCGCGTGCGTTGCCGATGACCTCGGCCATGACCGCGCAGACGGTCATGGGTGCCCGTGCTTTCGCCGACCTCGGTCTCGGCGAAAAGGAACTGCAGAAGCACACCGTATTGGATGTGCTTCCGTTCCGGCTTGAGCGGGTGCTTGCTGGCGCCAGCCCGCTTGCCGCGAAAGGCCGGACGCTGCTGGTCGTTGTGTACCAGCAGCATGAAGGGCAGCAGGCGCAGTATTACACGCTGCCGCTGGGAGAAGAAGCCGCTGCCATGTAGGTGCAGCGGCCTGAGGAGAGCACCGCGATCATTGACGCGGGGCAACCCCCATGAGGTGCTGCCCAATCGGGTGCAGCACCTCACTCTTACGCGGCTTGCCATTGCACAAGCCGCGCCAAGCCTTACCTTTTACAACATCATATTTCCGAAAGCATCGGAAGGTCATCGGATTCCTGTACGGGATGAAGAATGGTCTTCCTTTTTTGTTTTTTTCAAATTCCTCAGAATCACATGTCCAATTCAGTCAAAGGAGAGTTTCATATGAATTATAAGGCTCGAACGGAAGAAACAATCATCATAACTAAAGGTTCAGCCGACTTATTGTGTATTCAAATTCCCTATAACGCTGAACATATTCAGCGCATTCGCCAGATAACGGGTAGACGGTGGGAGCCCCATACGAAACGGTGGATCATCCCTTACACGATTGCAACGATCCAGAAAGTTACGAACCTTTTTGATGCATTACATGTGAAGATTGCCCCCGGATACAGTCGCAAAACCATTAAAGCATACTGTAGTCAGATTGAATGATTTCTGGTTAGTCTTCCTCAATTACATACAGAAATCAGCACATCCAATGTTCAGGCATATTGTTTGAGTTTGCTTGAGCGAGGAGTTTCCCATTCCAGTGTGAATCAGACGATTAGTGCGATCCGGTTCTATTGTAAACATGTGCTTCATCATCCTGCCGAGAATCAATATATACGTCCCAAAAAACAGACCAAGCTGCCCAACGTCATGTCTGAAAAAGAAGTCGCTCAATTGCTTAAATCCGTAACTAATCTCAAGCATAAGACAATTCTGTTTCTCACCTATTCTGCTGGGCTTTGTGTAGGCGAAGTCGTTCGTCTACGATATAGCGATCTGGATATTGATCGTCAGACACTTATCCTCCGGGACAATCTTCGGATCGGCATCTTACCGAGCGTAGCGTGCAAAAGGTTCTTGAAGAAGCTAGACAACGCGCAGGCATTGTGAAAAAGTTTAGTATTCATGCTTTGAGGCACTCTTTCGCTACTCATTTGCTGGAAAACGGAACAGACCTGCGCTATATTCAGGAGCTACTTGGTCATACGAGTGCAAGAACAACGCAGTGATATACGCATGTTAGTACGAAAAGTATTCAGCGTATTCAGAGCCCATTGGATCGTATGGACATGGGAGATTGAGCATCCCAATAATTCTCCCTTATTCACCAAATTTTTCTTCGCAAATATCAACGCATAGGTTATCATATACGTAGTTCAGATATCAGGCAGGATGTGTGATATTTACGAAGTACGTAGATTAAATGTTATCAGAAATCATGCTAAGTGTTAGCCAAGAAGATATTCAATGAGAGTGAAATAGGAGGATCTACAATGAAGATTGATTTTGCGATTGAATCAGATTATGAGTATATCTCGTTAAGAGACAAGCACATACATAAGACACTTATAAAAACAAAAATAAAAGAAAATGAAATTCTAATAATTAGAGAATCCAATCAAGAAATAGGTTGGATGAGATACGGATTTTTTTGGGACAACACACCATTTATGAATATGATATGGATAGATGAGGGGTATAGAGGAACAGGTATTGGTAAAAAAGTTGTCCACTATTGGGAAGAATTGATGAAACAAAAAGGATTTGAAATGGTTATGACCTCAACACTTTCAAATGAAGAAGCTCAACATTTTTATAGAAAGCTTGGATATAGAGATGCTGGATGTTTAATGCTTGAGAATGAACCTCTGGAAATAATACTGACAAAGGAGTTAACAAAAATTTACATTGAGTAAATCAAGGAAGGCACTGACATCTGATAACATAATATTCAAGCATCGGCTCCTTACGGAGCCTTGGTCTGCTGGGAAGGATTTCGAGGAGGCATTTCAGCAGACACATCCGACTGGCGTCGGACGTCATGAACCCTAATCGTTATGCGAAATCCCCCAAGAGCTTAAAAACAATTATAGTATAGGAGATTCTATGAAGCGAACAATTATGATTAGCGATATTCATGGATGTATCGATCAATTAGATCAGATGTTGCATCTTATCAAATACAATTCGATAGATGATCAGTTAATTTTGCTTGGTGATTATGTAGATAGAGGGCCTAATAGTAAAGCAGTAGTTGATAAAGTAATCGAATTAGTAAGTAAGCATAATGCCATTGCTTTACGAGGCAATCATGACCAACGATTGGTTGATTTAATAAATATTGATAGCGCATTGATTAGATCTAAATTTATTGAACATGGGGGAATGCAAACTCTCCAAAGTTATTGTGATATTGATAACATTAATAACGAAATATCTAATGAGATATTGAACCAGGCGAAGGATACAATTAAGACTTTTTTTGGTCACCACATAGACTTTTTAAGTGAATTACCTTTATATCACGAAGATCATGATCACATTTATGTTCATGCGGGATTGAATCCCAATTTTATAGATTGGAAGAACCAGCCAGAACATGATTTTATGTATATTAAGGATGAATTCATTCGACACACTTTTGAGGATCTAAACAAAAGAGTTATTTTTGGACATACAAGAACTATTGATATCCATGGCACATCAGATATTTGGTTTAGTAAAGACAAGATAGGAATTGATGGCGGATGTGCATATGGAATGCAGTTGAATTGTTTAATTTTTCAAGAAGGATTGTATATAACGGAACAGATAAAGAACTGTTGAAAATTAATGCAGGAAGCGGGGGACATCACCTAACATCATATCCACGCATCGGAGCCTGACGGTTCCTCGGTCCGCGAGAAGCGATTGGCAGGGAAGCAGATTCAGCGGACACATCCGCACCGACTAACCGCATCGCGGCCGCTCCCGTTGGTGCTTAAGTCCGTGGGGCGTCGTGGATACAGGAACGTTATAGGAAATCAGCGCAAGAAATTAATTGATGAATTAATCGAACGGGTAGTTATGCTTAGTGGAAATAAGCAAAAGCAGCCCATCCTCTGACGAGGAACGAGCTGCTTATTACTTTTTTATCTCTTTTTCCATCTTGGAGTACCTACTCCTCAAAAAATGAGGTTTTTACAGGGCTATCATTCAAGTACTGAAAATTGCAAATATGGTATTAGGTTCTCGTTTTAACGGCTAACCCACTAAACGATATAGGCCCAACAACATCGGCTCTTGTATTTGCAGTAAGGTTTTCTGCTGTGACTGTGTAAACATGGGCACCGGCTATTACATTTCTATCTTCTGCCTGGAACGTAACTGCATAATTTTGTTCAGAACCAGCAGATTCGATACCTTGTTGGGTGTTGAAAATCTCTCTTCCATCGCGGAAGATTCTAAAGAGTATTTGCGCAATGCCAGTGACACCTCGAACACCCACAGTTGCTACTAGGTCTACCCGATTAGGTTGGGAATTGACCGGAATACGTAAAGTGATTGTTGCAAGGCGAGATCTTGCTGGTGAACGTCGGATAATAAATGAGTTTGCTAAGTTGAATCTACTGCGCGGCTGTACGGCAGCTTTATCGAGAATACGTACCAAATCATCAACTCCTCTTGTTTGATATCTCCAAGATATGTTGGACAAAAAGAGAATGATTGGGCGATTATGTAAGATGTTTTGATTTGAATCAAATGAATTATGAACAATGGTGAAGAGAAAATTACAGGTGGTGGTGAATAATTGTAAGGGGACGTACAAGAAATCCTAACCTACTACGTATTTCATAACTGTAACGTTACTAAAAAAATATTCTCCACCAAGAGCGCCTCAGCAGACATAGAATGACGTTAACGGGAAACGATAGTTAAAAAAATGATTTTGTATTTCGAAGAAGGCGCTGACATCCTATAACATAATATTCGCGCTGTGGCCGTTGGCCCTTGATCTGCCAAGAGTTTTTTCGAAGAAGAGGAGTCAGGCAGATACATCCATTCCCCTAAGATAGGAACTATCTAAGGGAAATGGACGTCGCGAATACGAGAACGTTATACGACAAAGAGGATCATATGATCCTCTAAATACTAGAATTTTGCAATTCACTAAAGAGTTGTAGAGCGTCTTCATATAGAAAAACTGTATGTTGAAGTTGATCAGGTAAAGCATCACGAAGCGTTCTAAAATATTGATCCGTCTCCGAAGAAAGCTGACTGTACTCCGTATTATACTCCAGAAGTCTGGTATGAGAGATAAGATAGAATTATGGAGGGGAAAAGATGACCGTAATCAAGTGCAATATAAGAGAACTCATGGCAGAACATCGAATAGATGATATAACAGAATTGATGGCGAAATCCGGGTTAAGTCGGAATTCAATCAATAAACTGTATAGGGAAACGAATATAGAAACAACAAAGCTTGAAACCTTATTCAAGTTATGTGATACATTTAACTGCAAATTATCTGATTTGATTGAATATGTACCAGAAGAAAAGCAATAGTGAAGGCAGATTCGAGAAGCGATTCCGTCGTATAACATAATATTCAAGCTGCGTCTCCTTCGGAGTCTTGGTCTGCCAGATGGATTTCAGGGAAGCATTTCAGCAGACAACCCCTCCGGGGTTCATGAATACAGAATGTTATACGCAAGTTCGTTAAACCTTTATGAAATAACTAATTTCTCGAAATCTATTTTTAAACCATATTTATAAAGAAAGTCGACACCCAATATTGCATCGAAGCCATATGGTTCTTTGGTAAGTCCTAGTTGGATAGTAAAATCTTTAAGCACAATGCTATCAATAGAGAGATCTGAGACAATCTGCTGATAACATAATTTCACTTGAGCCGCCTACTCCATACATCCGTACCGATTTTCCGTTGATAAAGTCTATATCTATGCCAATTGGTTCAACAAGATCAGTATCAAAAATAGTTGTGGAGCATCCGGTATCCAGAAGGACATTATTCAGAAGAGTTGATTTAATCTTGTAAGATAGAGGGAGAGAAACAATAGGCAAACCATTTACAAGATAGATTTTCATTGAAGGCCTCTAATCCCGGTAAAGGGTTGCTCGATGACTTCAATACATTCATTTCCGGTGTAAAAGACATAGAGTTCTCTAGTTGGTTCTGACAAATGAAGTTTCTTATATGAGGCCCATGCACGCTTAGGGTCGTCATAATCAGAAACAACTGACATTTCTTCAATCGTTCTTATATGGTTATTTGATTGAGTGGCAAGAGCTTCAACTAGAACCCAACGATTAGGGTAGATTTCACGGATATGACTCCATTTCATACATGAACACCTCCGAAAAGACTTATATTTTCATTGTACAACCCCATTTTGAAACATTCAATGATAGTGAGTTCGAAGGAGAACGAACCAGCGTATAACACCGTTTTCCTGCTGCGTCGCGTTCGCTCCTAGGTCTGCCAGAGGATCTTCGATGAGGATAATCAGGCAGACAACCCTGCGAGGCTAAGTGGCGGAGCCACCAAAGCTAAAATAAATAATTGAAGTGCGTAAGAACAGGTTAGTAAGCAAACTCGAAGGAGCATTTCCATCATACAGCATATTCAAGCAGCGGCTCCGTTGGAGCTTCTGCGGGTTGGATATCGAAGAGGAATTTCAGCAGACAATCCCCTTACAGAGTTCATGAATACAGGAACGTTATACAACAGACTCAAATTAAAAGAGAGCCGTGTGACTCTCAATTAGATGATATATTTAATTCATTATGTAATTGAAGAGCATCCTTTAAAGGAAATATACTTTCATATAATTAAAGAAAAATTCAATTCCGATATGAAGGGATACCAGATGATAAGTTATAAACCATTTCAAAAATTATTGATTGACAGGGAGATTAAGAAACAAGATTTATTAAAAATGACGGGGATTTCATCGGCAACGATGGCAAAGCTCAATACGAATGAGTATGTATCGTTAGAGGTAATTGATAAATTATGTACGGCATTGGGATGCCAGCCTGGAGATCTTTTGGAACATGTAACAGAACAATGAAAGACTAGAACATAAAGAGGATGTTGGTTAACTCAAAGATGTGATTCCGTTGTATAACATAATATTCAATCAGCGACCTCGGGGAGAGCACCGCGATCATTGACGCGGTGCATCCCCCGTGAGGTGCTGCGCCTATGGGACGCAGCAGCGTAACACAAGCTGCATGGCCGAATGGCATCATGCAGCAGGAGGAAGCGCCACGACGATGAGGTCGTGGTGCTTTTTTTGCGTGCATCACACAGCGCAGCAATGGTGGATGCACGCAAGTTTTTGCATCACGGCGCAGCAATCGTGATGCACCAAGTGTTTCCATCACGGAAGTGTGCTCGTGATGGAGCATGAGCACCGCGCTAATGCACGTGGTGCAACCCCGTGAGGGTGCTGCTGCCCTATTGGGCGCAGCACCTCACTCTCACGCGGCTTGCCATTGCACAAGTCGCGCTCCGTTTTACCTTTCACAAGTAAAGCATCATTTAAATCTAAGAAAACAACATGATATAATCAAAGCAAAACGGATCAAGGCAGGAGAGCTAGAGAATATGGATGATTTTACGAAGAAACGCATTCAAAGGATTATGGACCATTACACCGAAAATGCAGTACCCGAGCATGTGAAAAGTCAGATAAAGATTAGTTATAAAATCAGAGGAAACCATGTGACGTTGATTGAAGAAAGACAAGCTTTTCAAAGCGATCGATGGGTACAGATGCCGGTAGCACAGTTCAGATCGGATGAGAAGGCATGGAAAGTGTATTGGCAGGACAGTAAAGGCAAGTGGCATTTCATCGATGATATCGAACCGAACGAAGATTTTGAAACACAGCTCAAGATCGTGGACGAAGGTCATAACGGGATGTTCTGGGGTTAATTTTTCAAAAAAAGCGTTGGAGGTTTGAGTAAAATGAAGGTGAATTTACAAGTAATCATTTTCAAGGTCAGTGTTACAGAGAGATCGCAATCGAGTGGTGTGAAACGGAAGGAATAGCGTACGAAGAGTAATAAAGCGAGAGCGAAGGGGAGTCGTGCATGATTATTTTCAAAGCAACCCAATTAACATTAAAAGATATGAATGTCAAACCGGAAACCATTGAAGAGACGGATTCCTTCTTTAGTTGGCATGTAAACTTTTTTACGCTGTATGGAAGAAAACACTATGTGTTTATGAATGATTTGTCCAGATTAAGCTTAACGGTCAATGGGATTAGAGCGAATCAGGCGAGTAAACTGGCAGGAATCTTTAAAGAGAATTTAGAGGCTTATTTGGCTGTTGAGGAAATTTCTGATCACTTGGCGAACTATTATTTGGAAAAATGTAACGAAAAGACGATAACCAAAACGGATAGTCGGAGTGTTATAAGTACAATGAATGACATCATGCTTATAATGAAGACGCTTGAAGTTGAAAACAATGATTTTAGAGATAAAGATGTACGGCACAAGTGGAATAATAGATCCATTTACAAGCCCATCGACTATAAAGAACCCATTGATGTATTCGTTAAAGAGCTTCAAGCAAGGTATGAAATGGAGAGATAGAGGATCAATCAGATGAGCGTCGACCAGTAAAATGGTGAACATGAACTTAATTCTGCCAGGAGATATGCTTGTAGAGAGATGCAATAGGTTGCAATCCGTAAATCTGATTTCAGGATAATACGAGTTTTAAGGTGATTTTTTTATTTCTTCATAGATCACGGCATTAATGGAGGCCACAGAATGGACCTGAAGACATACATGGCAGAGCATTTTCCAAATCTGACCTTAGAACCGCCTCTTTTCTATGATTGGGATGTTGCGATACGATTCGAACTTGGCAATCCTCTGATGTTTGGAATAAATAAGGAGCATTACATGGAACGAGTTTATTATCGATCGCTTGAATTATTTAAGGCTCTTCATGATCAAGAAGATGAAGTCATATTAATAACTCAAGCATATTTTGCAGATAAGCCTAAACACAAAGTGAAGAAGTTGAACCTGTACAGGAAGTATATCAAGAAGAAAGGGCCGATTAGAGCCTTGAGCCTTGAGATACTTCCAGGTTTGGATTGTGAACCGGCTGAACTCCCAGATCCAAGGAACAACATGTATAGGTACTGGACTAAATGTAGAATTGAGGACTTAAAATATAGTCAGTTAATCAAGGTTATATGTAATCATGATGTTGGAATAAAGCCAATGATTTATCATAGGGTATATTTCATTAATATAAGTAAGAAAACGATATTTCATATCTATGATGATAGAGGTTGCGATGTTATTTCAGCATCAAGAGAAGCGCTAACGGATATCTATAAAGAATATAACGATTGGATTCTAGATTATGATCGAGAACGAATTAACAACGTGTTTCTGGGATAGTGCGGAGTATTGGTCTACGTGGTGGATTGTGGTGAGTCATTTTCAGTAAACAAATCAGTCCAGGTCATGTTTAATTGACGCCATAATATTACAATATTATGATATGATCATTGCTAAACATAAATTTTGGCTCCAAATGAAGAGAGCAAGGGGAGGTGCTGTAATGCCAAAATTAAAAGATATCGCAGAACGTGTAGGCGTATCCATATCAACGGTTTCGCGTGCGATCAGCAATGATACCAACCGACCGGTCAATGAAGGGACAAAGCGAAAAATTAGGGAAGCTGCTCTTGAGTTAGGATACAATTTGGATGAATCCTCCAAATCAATTGGCAAAGAAATTACCTCAGCCAAACGGATAGCTTGTATCGTGCCACAGATTTTGATGGATGATCATCCGTACTTTTCACAGGTACTGACAGGTTTTCACGTTAAAATGACGGAACTGGGGCTGCCTCCAGCAATTGTCCGCACTTGCGAAGAACTTAGTGACACCGAACGGATAAAGATGATGCTTCAGGAAACGGGTACTCAAGGTATAGTCGCAATCAGCTGGTACGATGAAAAATTGTTTGAGCTGCTTGAGCAAGAGAATATCACTGTACTGGGTGTAAGTCTCAATGACGAAAGGCTTACTGTACCAGTCGTTGACTGTGACCGAATATTTTCTGCCCGCACAGCAGTCCGTCATTTGATCGAGCAAGGTCATACCCGGATTGGCTTTATCGGTGGCCCCGCATATTCGGAACAAATAGAGAGCGAAGAAAGGTATGTCGGTTATAAATTTGCCATGCTGGAAGCAAACCTGAATCTGAATGAACATTGGATTATCAATACCAACTGGAATGTGAATCTCAGCTACAGCAGACTGACGGATCTCCTGACCGAGACGCCCAAGTCTGATTGGCCGACGGCAATTTTTTGTGCAAGTGATATGCTCGCTATTCCTGCGATGCGGGCAGTGGTTGAACAAAATGGCCGTATTCCTCAAGATATAGCATTCGTGGGCATGGATAATATTTCTATGGCGCAGTATACGACACCACCTCTGACGTCCGTGCAAGTTCCAAAATATGAGATCGGCAAAGTGGCGGCACAATTAATTAATGATTATCTGGAAGGACGTTATTCATCTCTTCATAAAGTGTTGTTGCCCAGCACCCTTATTGTACGGGAATCATCTGTTTATGATCGTACAAATGACTAGTTAGTTGTGTGATATTATATTACATATAAAACCCCATAACTTTAATATAAATCCTGCGAGGAAGGCATCCGCGTGGGGTTTTCTTGTTTTTTTAGCCAAATATCATCCAAATGAAGCCAAAAAAATGTTTGACAAGCGTCTGTGGGCTATATTATGATGTATGAAATTAAGCGTTTGGCTTTATTTTCTATGTTTTTGGATTTAGCCAGCAGCTAAGATAATATCTTCAACCAAATTATTGATTGCGCTTTCATCACCTTTAAATCAATGTTTATATAAAATACACAAGAATCCTCTAAAACTCTTATAACCTATTATCCAAACTAATACCTACCAATTTACATATAATATATTCCAAACTGTTACCAAAATAACACCAAATATATATCCAAATATATATCCAAAAAATCTCCTTGCATTAGATAATGAAGTCATCTATTAACGCTCTTCACTCACTTTGTGTAACAACTTCTAACATATAAGTACTTTAAATCAAATCTTAGAAATCAAAAAAGAAAGGTGGAAACTTTTTCGAGCAGCGTTAGGACGCTGGTGATTTAACACAAAGACATTTTGCCAGGCAGAATTGTAGTGACAACTCCAGGGGGGATGTTCATGGCCAATACAACTGTACAACCTGCAATGAATGCAGTACATGAAAAAAAGAGAAGAAGACGTCAAAAGTGGAACCCCATTTTACGAAATTGGCAGCTTTATTTGTTAATTTCACCAGTTGTTGCTTATTACATTGTCTTTCAGTACTTGCCGATGTATGGCATTCAAATCGCATTTAAGGATTTCATTGCAACGAAGGGAATCTGGGGAAGCCCCTGGATCGGTGTTGAACATTTTGAACGTTTTTTTCACAGTTATTTCTTCTGGAGATTAATTAAAAATACGCTTGGACTTGGGTTATACAGCTTGGCGGTGGGTTTTCCAGTCCCTATCATTTTGGCGCTTCTGATGAATGAGGTAAGGGCGGAAAGGTTTAAAAAATTTGTTCAGACCATAACCTATGCACCGCACTTTCTATCAACCGTCGTGGTCGTAGGCATGATGATGATGTTTTTATCGCCGCGATACGGAATCATTAATCACTTCATTGGTATGTTTGGTGGCAATCCCATTAATTTCTTGTCTGAACCATCCTGGTTCAAGACCTTGTTTGTGATGTCGGATGTATGGCAGACCATGGGCTGGAGCTCAATTATTTATTTGGCGGCATTAGCCGGCGTGGACTCTCAGCTTCATGAAGCAGCACGTGTGGATGGGGCAACCCGGTTGCAGCGGATATGGCATATTAATATACCGAGTATTATGCCGACAATTATCATTTTGTTCATTTTAAATATCGGAAGCATCATGGGTATTGGTTTCGAGAAGGTCCTGCTGATGCAGAACACACTGAATTTAGAAACCTCGGACATTATCTCTACCTACGTCTACCGGAGCGGGATACAAGATGCTGAATACAGCTTCTCGGCGGCAATTGGTCTGTTTAACTCCATCATCAATTTCATCTTACTGGTCACTGTTAACCAGATCTCAAAACGTATGAGTGAAACGAGCCTATGGTAAGGGGGTTGCTGGTGCATGCTTGTTGAATCTAGAGGAGATCGTATTTTTAATATAGTTAACCATTTTTTGTTAATTATAATTACGCTTATTGTAATCTACCCGCTTGTTTTTGTGTTAAGTGCTTCGTTCAGTGATCCGCAGGCTGTCCTGCGTGGTGAAATGTTCCTATGGCCTAAGGGAATCAATTTCCATTCTTACGAGAAGATTTTTCAGAACAAAGATATCCTCAGAGGTTATTCCAATACACTGATCTACACGTTAGTGGGGACGTTGATTAATCTCGTTATGACGATTCTGGCGGCATATCCGCTATCTCGAAAGGATTTTATAGGCCGCAATGCCATCATGGCCCTGTTTGTTTTCACGATGTTCTTCAGTGGCGGACTAATTCCAACCTATATGCTAATCAAAAACCTTGGCATGTTAAACACATTTTGGGTCATGATCATTCCGAATGCCGTTTCAATCTGGAACATCATTATTATGCGGACTTTCTTCCAGCAATCGATTCCAAATGAGTTGCATGAGGCGGCGACGATTGATGGCTGCTCGAATATTCAAACGTTAACCCGGATTATCCTGCCTTTATCCATGCCCATTATCGCGGTTACGATTCTGTTCTATGCTGTTGGGCACTGGAACGCCTTCTTTAACGCAATGTTGTATCTGTCAGACAAGAACAAATTTCCACTTCAACTCATTTTGCGGGAAATTCTGATTCAAGGCCAGACGAATGATATGGTCAAAATGTCAACCGAGTCTGCGATTAAGCAGCAAAGGGAAGTGGAAGGCATCAAATATGCTGTACTCGTCGTTGCCAATATCCCGGTGCTCCTGCTTTATCCTTTCCTGCAAAGATATTTTGTTAAAGGCGTAATGATTGGTGCCATTAAGGGATGATTCGTTGTATGGATAACGTTGGGACAAAGGGAGGAATAAGAATGAGGCTCAAAAAGTGGGGGAGTATCGCTCTGGTTTGTATGATGTCCGTTTCGATGCTGGCCGGGTGCAGTTCTAAGGATGCTGATTCGGGAAGTAGCAAGGATAAAGGAGCTGCTAATGGCAAAGTCAATGCGAGCGGATTTCCGATCGTAAATGACACCATTACAGTGAGCGGATTTGCCGGAAAGTTTTTTGCCAATGCAGACTGGAACGATCTCAGACTCTGGAAAGAGTATGAGAAGATGTCCAATGTTCATATCCAGTGGGATACGGTGCAGAAGGATAATTTGAAGGAAAAACGCAATCTCCTGCTGGCAGGCGGCGCTTACCCGGAGCTGTTCTACGCCTCGGCGTTTTCCAGATCGGATCTGCTGAAATACGGCAAGCAGGGCGCATTCATTCCTCTAAATGATCTGATCGACCAATATGCGCCTAACTTTAAGGCTCTAATGAAGAAGTATCCGGTTATTGGCAAAGGGATTACAATGCCGGATGGTAACATATATGGGCTGCCAACCTTGTATGATCCGGAATTCAAGTCGGTTCTGTACGGAACACCTTGGGTGAAGCAAGAGTGGCTTGATAAATTAGGTTTGCAGGAACCGCAGACGTTAGATGACTTCTATACTATGTTGAAAGCTTTTAAAGAAAAGGACCCGAACGGCAACGGCCAAAAGGACGAGATTGCCTGGGGCGGTGTGGGAACGAATGGTGTGGTGAACTACCTGCGAGGTTCATTTGGGTTGAATAATCATGGCACCTCCAACATTAACATTGATACAGACCCTCAGACAGATAAAGTACGCTTTATTCCAACCGATCCCCAGTACAAGGAGCTGCTACAGTTCGTGAATAAGCTCTACAAGGACGGATTGCTCGAGCAGGACATTGTATCTGTTAAGAGTACCGAAGTGGATGCCAAAGGTATGGAAGGCCTGATCGGAGTCGTGGATAATGTCGATCCGGTTGCGATATACAATCAGCAAGGTTATGTTGGCATGCCAGTACTGAAGGGTCCTCATGGCGATCAGACATACAACGCCTATGGTTCTCCACTCGGTAATATCGGGATGTTTGTACTGACAGATAAAGCCCAAAATCCAGAGGCCATGATCCGCTGGGTGGATTATTTCTACAGCGATGAGGGCATCAAAACGTTCTTCATGGGCTGGAAAGATGAGACGTATAAAGAAGACGCAGAAGGTAACGTAGACTATGTCGACAATATCAAAAACAACCCGGATGGCCTTAATCTAGACCAGGCGGTAGGTCAATACCTGATCTGGCCGGGTGGATACTACCCTGGTTTTGTGAAACAGAAATACTTCAAGGGTGCTGAAGGTCTGCCAACTTCGGTTGATAATGCGAAAAAAGCAGAGCCTCACATTTTACCACAAGATCAAATATGGCCTCCGTTTAATTTCACACAGGAAGAACAGCGGGATCTGACCACTTTCCAGACGGATATTGAAACGTATGTAGATGAAATGCGTGATAAATTCATTACTGGAAATGAATCCTTTGACAATTGGGATCAGTATGTGGCAGCTCTCCAAAAGATGGGCGTAGAACGATATGTAGCCATCTATCAATCAGCAGCAGACCGTTATACCCAAGCGGATTAGAAGGTTATCTGTAGATTTCAGATCATAAAGGAGCGAACAAATATGAGTCAACTGAAAGCAGTCCTGATTGGAGCAGGTGCAAGGGGCGCGGGTGGTTATGCACCCTATGCACTTGATTATCCGCATGAGCTTACCTTCATTGCAGTTGCCGAAGCCGATCCAGTGAGAAGAGCAAGATTTGCTGAGAAGCACGGGATTCCGCCGGAACACTGTTATGAGACTTGGGAGCCCCTGTTGGCTGAACCTAAGCTGGCTGATATTGCGGTTATTTGTACACAGGACAGAATGCATTATGGCCCAACCATGCAGGCTTTGGATAAGAAGTATCATGTTATGCTGGAGAAGCCGATGTCCCCTGATCCAAAGGAATGTCTTGAGATGGAACAAGCGGCCAGAGATAATGACCGGCTGCTGACGATCTGCCATGTGCTGCGGTACACACCGTTCTGGAATACAATCAAGAAGGTGATACAAGAAGGGCGTATCGGAGAAATTGTCTCCATTCAGTTGAATGAGAATGTGGGTTACTGGCATATTGCCCACAGCTTCGTGCGAGGAAATTGGAACAATTCCAACACATCCAGCCCGATGATCCTGTCCAAGTCATGCCATGATATGGACGTATTATCCTGGCTCGTGGATCAGCCTTGCCTCAAGGTCAGTTCGTTCGGATCTCTTAAACATTTTCATGAAGGTAATGCACCGGAAGGTTCCGCTGACCGATGCTTGGATTGTGCTGTAGAACCAACCTGCGCGTATTCTGCACCAAGATTTTATTTGAGTGACCAGTTCAGGGGTTGGGCAGGACATTTTACACAGGAGCTGACAAAACCGAATATCATACAGGGCTTGCGTGATACCGATTACGGTCGGTGTGTATACCGGAGTGACAATAATGTAGTAGATCATCAGGTCGTGAATATGGAATTTGAAGGTGGAGCTACGGCCATGTTCAGTATGTGCGGGTTTACATTTGAGCAGGAACGTAGAATCCAGATCATGGGGACTAAAGGAGAACTTCGTGGTGAGGAAGATCAAATTACCGTGTACGACTTTTTGACACATCAAAAAACAGAAATCACAATCCCTTCTCAAACCAGTGGCCATGGTGGGGGAGACAGCGGCATTGTGAGGAATTTTCTGAATGAGGTGCGTCACTATAACGGCCAGGAAAGCCTGACATCGGCTGCAGCTTCCGTCCGGAGTCATCTGATCGCATTCGCAGCTGAAAAGTCGCGGCTGAACGGGGGCGAGTCTATCGATCTGAATGAATATGCCCGTCAGCTTATGGTGAAGGAAGAGCTATCTAAATAATCAGCAGTGTATTGATAAGCTGCCCTCAAGGTATGAATATATTTTGAGGGACGGCTTTTTCGTATTATCAGGTTAGCCAGTAATTTAAATTGTACCCTCTGTAAAGGACATTTAAAAAAAAGGTTAGGCAACTTCTTTAAGCTGCTGTCTGTATTTTGCAGGCGGTAGCTTTTTTAAATT
>NZ_JBHVMZ010000004.1:0-654214 GCF_042796655.1 Paenibacillus sp. NPDC057886
GTTCCCTCTTTCCAATTCTCGGTCGCAAAGTTGGACTTATTTAATTAAGTCCCCGCTTTTCCCGAGTTGTTCGGTTATAGCGGAACAAGTCACACGTAATCTTCATTAAGCACCATACCCCCATATGTGGTAAACACGGCTGCAGCCTGTGTAGACCCGTTCAACCACTCACGAATCAGCATGGCAGGTGTGCGATTGGTATTTTTGACGGTTACTGTGAAGAAATCCCCCATTGCCAGTGTATATCTGCGCCCAGGATCGTCTAAAGCCAGCACACCGGACGAAGGAAAAAGTTTTGCTTTAATTTGGGCTGAATAATAGCCATCTTGTACCGTTTCATAGGTACCAGAAAATGTGCTCTGATCCATCGGATCTGAGTAATGAGGAACATATTTTTTGTGCAAATGTTCCATGGAAATCTCATAGGCGTTGCCCGTTCGAGCCATCTGTTCTTCAAACTCTGCATACATGCCAGGGGAAATATATCCCTTTGTTCTGACCGCATCAACAAAACGGGTAATCGTCTGAACAACGGTCATGCGTGCCATGTCATCCTGTCGATCTGCAGTTTCTGCTGCCGGGTATACATAAACCAAAATCACTGCCAGCAAAACAGCAAGCAGCTTGGATGCCGCATTAATCAAGGTGTACTGGCCTCCTTCCAAAATGCAATCTTTAGCAGTTCGCCAGCCTCACTTCTTATGAACTCAGGTCTATACGATGCAGCAAGCTGGACAGGTATGGTTCCTCTTCTGTTTACAAGGGGATCAATGACATATGCATTCCCGTCCACATACACGCTGACCGTTGTTCCTGTCATTTGCCTTACAGTGTGTAAGACTTCCGCACCACTATAACGGATTGGCTCGCTTATACGCAGAGTGGTATTCAGCCGTCCTTCCATGTTTGCTGTCGTCTGCACCAAGTGATTCAAAGCGTCTGATAGAACCCTAACATTCTGTTGCCCGTACAGGCAGGCTGTCACAAAAAGGACAACCGCCGTACAGAACAACATGAGCTGCTGTGAATTCTGGGACATGTTAAACCAACTCCTGTCAGGATTGCTGGAAAATAAGCCCTCTTACCACATTGGATCTGTCTTTTACGATAATTGCTTTGAATTTACCACTTGGATTGACATATTGGTTGTCTTTTTCACTCATGGTCTGGTTGATTACGCCCACTTTCTCATCAGGTGTAATAACAGAGCCATAATCCGCATTATTGAGATCCTGAGAAATGTTTAACTGATTGCCATACCATTGGCCACCTTTATTTTTACCTGTAATAACTTGAATACCGAACTGATCCTTGTCCGCATATTTACGCAACGCGTTGGTGACCTGTGAGCCGCTAATAGTTGTTCCGTCATACACGGTAAATGCAGCCTGGGACAACTCGGTCTGGATATCAGCAAAATTATTTTGCGCGGTTTTGGTCGCCTCCTGAGCCGAAATAAACAACAGAACCACAATTGTAATAAGGGCGATGGTCAGAAAAATTCCTGCTGCCACCTTTAAAGCGCTTGATGCATTGTTCATGATAAATCCTCCTATATCGTTATTAATTTATTTTCAGACTGTGACGTAAAGTGGTCGTTACAGTTTCTGAATCTGTTCATAATAAATGTTCATTTGCAGGAAACTCATACCTACCAGCGGAATGACCAGGTAGAGGAAGATCAGGGCATACATCGGTGTAAAACCGATCATTCTTCCCCAAGATGCTTTAACATCAATCATCTTGGTGTATTCCTGCTTCCGTTGTTCAAAATAAAAGGCCATCATGCTATCCAAATCATCAAATGCTTCTCGAATCGAAATTTTCCCAAGTGCAAGTTGCAGTTTTTCAACCAAACGCTGAAATTCAGGCAGGCCTGCATCCTCTTTCAATTGTTCAAGTGCATACTCCGGCCCATGTTCAAAGTGCAACAGACATTTTTGAAGAGGCCTTTTGAAAATGACAGCAAAGCGATTGAGCCATTCCAGTATCTCCTCTACAGACATACGATCCATCTCTCGCAGGATCGATATAACCGTCTGAAACTGATAAATTTCATGCCTCATGTCCATACTTCTCATCTTCCGCTGAAACATCATGAGCCAGATCGGCATGTGATAACCCGCTATACCTATCATCATCGCAATAATTAACTCCCACCAGTGGAGGTATTGTTTGTTATATCCTTCCAGCTTCTGCAGGATGCGTGCAATAGTTTCAGTCTGTGTATCATGATCCAGTTGAACGGGATTCACGGACTGCAATGCATTGGAGATCTCATCAAAAGTTGCTCCTCGCTTCATTGCGATGTGCTCAAGTACAGCTTGATCCAAGCTTGTCTTTTCTGTAGCCTGCTTCAACTCCGCCTCTCCCATCGCGCCAAACATCCGGTCATCTCTCACAGGATCATATAAGATATGATTTCGTTCAACCTGATGCAGCAACAAGACACAGCCAATGGCCAGGACAAAACAACTTGCAAATAACATCAGCCTTCGTATAGCCAGCCATTCATATTTCAATTCCGAGCTACTTTCCCGCATCAGTCTTACAGTTTGACTGTAATTGTTACTGCCAGGTTTAGCCGCGAACAACATCGCTACTTTACGAATGAACGTCTGCTTGTATAGGAACTGATCAATTCGGGAGTGTTTGCGCCCTGTCCGATAACGGGTTTCATCATATTGCTGAAGTCTTTGCAAAAGCAGGTAGGCAAGTATGATAATGACGTAGATCGATATTTTGGTTACAAACCCGATTTTGCTGCGATAGAATTCATCCATCGTTGGGAAACTTCCTCTGGCCCAACGTTCAATTGGAGCAGTGAACAGAACGGGGGCGAGGGCAATGATATTCAACCCTTTTAACAGATAGTCCAATTTGTCCCGCCGCAAAATCTCAAGATGAATTTCCTGCGTCAGATTCCCCAGACCTTTCAAGTAAATCGAACCCTGTGCTCTGTCTTTATCCCCGAACTCCATCACCATATATGAAATACCGGCAAAACCTTTAAGAAAGCGATTTGGCGCAATCTCATAGTAACGTTCCAAAGCTTCGTTCGGATCCGGAGAAGTTAATGCTTCATAGATCAACAGCACTTGCTTAGCAGCCTCTCCTTTTCCTGCTTCCGCTGCTTCATACAGTGCTTCCTCTACCATTCCATGCTGATGATACCGATGTCTCACATCGGCAAACAGGTCCAGCATCTGTACCAACAGTCGCTTCTCCATACGATTCAGACACATATCCAGTACAAGGCTATTTAGAACTACAGCGCAGAGTACCGACAATATGACAAAGGCGATACCCGGCTGCATAAGGAAAAGGACTACACTGATACTCCCGTATCCTCCAAAGATCATTAGAACAACGCTCATAGTCATTCGTCTTAATGCTGGTTCGTCGCCGACATGCCGGAATGAGATTCGTTTCTGTACTTGCAGAATATACGCAGAGAGCAGCGGCACTTTCATGCCCCAGCGATAAGACTTTAACAGGAACGATCCCCACCGCAGCGTACTTTTTACGTTCAGCGTAGCGCTCCCTATAGATTTACTTGCAGTGTCAACTCCTCTATGACGTAACAGATTCAGTACAAGTAGCGTGATCACCAGGCCACCTGCACATATCCCCAACACCAAAAGAAGAACAAACTTAACGGTCATAGGTATCACCCCAATGTTGCTTGATGAACTGTTCGAACAGCGCAGCGTCCTGCAGTGTCATCTGATCCCGCATATCCGTGATACTCCCTATGGAGATCGGAGCTGTGGCGACGTAATTGCCATCCCTGTACTCGATTACATTGCGAAACGTAAAGCCCGCCCGTTCTTCCACGCTGTCCCCTTTATTCGCACGTGGCAGACACTCCGTGATTCGTTCGATATATCTTCGTCCCTCTGCGTCCTTTTTCATATGTACATCGAAATTAATGACACTTACGACTTGCTCCTCGGCAATATGTTCATGTTGGAACATACCTGTTTTGAGCAGTGAATTACGGAGGGAGAAGACCAGATCGCGAAACGTTTTGGCATGATGGGTAAACAGGGTGAACAGACTGGCAACCTGGGACATCTGAATCATCCATGCGGCTACTTCGTCACTTGCGACCTCACCAAGAATATTTACAGTACCATCCGTCTTTTTCTGTAAGTCCAGTCCCTGTTGACCTGAAATGTGCTCGGTCTCCCGGAAGCTTAGAATGTTACGCCGACTGTATATACGCCGCAGCTGTAGCTCGAAAGCCATCTCCTGTACACGCAGGGTATACGAAGCGTAAATATGCTTCACCATCGCCATAAGCAGCGTTGTTTTACCCGACCCTTGTGCTCCTGTTACAGCTGTAATTCGACTGCCTTTCATCAAATATTGCAGCAAAGTGATTGGCAGATCTGCGTTGTTTCCAGTAATCAGCTGCTCCAGTGAAGCATTGGGAATATCGAATTTCCGGACAAAGAATGCCCATGATTCAGCAAAGGGAGGACGCACAACAACGACACGTGATCCATCCTTCATCTCGTTCACCTTGTATCCATTCGCTTCCGAAAGCTGCCCTGGATAGTTGTATTTATAAATATTTTGACATACCCTCTTCAGTTCACGGATACTGCCAAATGACAGGAAGGACAGATGAATGGACTTACCTTTATAGAAAATCCAGACACTTTCCATTCCACTAAGTGGTTCTTCAAAGGGAGCATCTTCAAGTCCATCCTCCAATAGATCGTTCCACGAAGCTGGCTGCCGTAGCCCCATATCCTGAACGGCATCCAGCATACCGCTCACTCCACCACTAACGCCATCTATTCGCTGATCCCTTATTTCATCAACCACCGAGAAGCCTTTGTAATGCTGGTAGATACGTTGAACGATGATATCCGTTTTTTCACTGAATCCAAGCTCTCTATACTCACACTCAAACACATATCGGATGTCCTCTTCGGAGATATAGTAACTTCCTCCGTCGTCTGCATCTTCACCCAGCCTCAGTCTGCCAAGATCATAAGTGTCAATCATGCGCGACAAGGCATCGACACCAAATTGCTGCCGGTATAGATAAAACACAATTTCGAATTGATCTTGAACCGTCAGCAACTCCGTTTCACCAAAATAAATGACCTCATCGATGTTCGACTTATTCAGTCCTATGCTACGAGTAAGCAAATCACCTATCAGATTTTTGACATACGTTTTGTCACTGATGCTTCCTGATACACAACCTTTAAGCGCCTTACGCATCTCGGCGCGCTGATTGATTCTTCGGCGATATTCTTCTTCATGCAATCCGGCATCAGCAAGTTGACTATGACTAAGCTCATGAAGCGAATTCTTTACTTTCTCTGTCAGCACTTCAATCGTGAAGGTTTCTCGCTCAGGAGCACGGTTATTCTTTTCACGATGGAAAGCTCTATATTTGAACCAAACATACGCAAGGCATAACAGCAAAATTAAAATTAACCATAGGGTATTCAAGAGCATCGGAGGTTCAGGCTCCCCTTTCCAGCCTTTTTAGTACGGTTCGCATTCCTGCCCCGTCCATAATAAGACGAGCAAGTTCAGCCATACTTGCGGCAAAGCTCCCTTTACGAGTATCTTTATTGTTGCTCAGACCTTCCAATTGCAAGTAAGCAGCAGCATCACGGCGATTGAAGGCATCCAGGAATCCGGTGGTATACGGCAACACCGATATCGATCCTTTGTACCGAAAACGCCGACGAATATTGGTAATGGTTGTGCGTGAATGTGGATCATACTTATTCAGTACAACATGCAGCTTCTGCTCACTCATACGCTCGGGTCTGATTTTCTCAAAAAAATACTCCAGATCCCTCATATTTTGATTCAGGTTCACTACAACATAGTCGGCTTGATCCAGCAGAACCGGGGCACTTGTGCCTGCGCGATCTGCATCCAGAAGAACCAGATCATAATATTCATTGGCTACGTGCAGCAGCCTTTTTAATGTCTCCACATGCTCTTCTGTTGAACGTTCCAACCGGTTAATTCTGCCAGTCAATAAATCCAAACGGTCTTTAAGGAGCGGCTTAGTATAATCCCTCAAATTATGCTTGTTCAGACTTCCGCTGATATGCAGCCGCTCTACAGCATCCCATCCCCCTTCCTCAAATGTAAATGCTGATCCCGTGTCCTCTATTTCTTTAGGTGGAAGGGCAGCTTCTGTGCCGCTCCCGACTGGACCAGTATTTACAAGCAAAATTCTTGTCCTATATTGAAGCGCCATCGCATAGGCCCCGATTAATGCACTTGAGGTGCTGCCTGATCCTGCAAAAGGACTCCAAAACGTAATGGTGCTCATGCCCTCATCCTTTCTGCTTCTTTAATGGCCCGGCGACTCTGGACATTTTCCCATCCGGTCAACTGCTCCACTAACCTGCATAGCGATTTTTTATAGTTCCGAGATAATGGCCCCAGGCGTATCCGACGATGATGCTCGTTTTCCAGTTTGACTGCTGCGGTCAGTTCATCCCAAGGCAACATCAGCGATTCTCCTGTCCATACAAATGGACTACCTTCCAGATACGCCCACAAATATCGAGCTTCCAGTTTGCAATCAACGGCATTGATCAAAATGCGCTGAAATGGCAGTTCTGCTGGCAGGGACTGTTCTTCAAGCAAACGCTTGAGCCAGCCTTTACCCCGTTCCAGATTGTAACGTTCATAATCACTGACCCAGACACGGATATCAGCCGTGAGCCATAAATCACGTGATGCAAAGTGTGATGTTTCCATATCGTAAAGGACATAATCATAGGTCTCCAATTTCTCGCCACTCGCTTCAAGATGACTCTCAACCGCTGTTGAAGTTACGAACTGACAAGCAATATCAAAACCTTCAAACTCTGTAATACGCAGAGATTGCTGACTTTCCCCTACACCGTATCCATATTTCTGCTGTAATGTTCCATCAACAAGCAAGACACGTTTACCGGAGGACGCCAGTATTTTGCAAAGGTACAGCATCAGGTCATTCTTCTCGCATAACCCGGCAAAGATCCATGTTCGCATAGCTATCGAATCTCCTTTTAAGTTCTTTTACACGTTGTTACATGAATAATAACTTGTTTGTCCTGCGTTTTACTCCCCGCCCGTCAGCAAGCTTTTCTGCTCATCCGTACTCGTAGTGGACGCAGAAGAATCATTGCTCCCCGTACCAGAGGCTCCACCGCTACCTGAACCGTCATTCCAGATAACACCATCGGTAGATGAAGAGTTATTCGCTCCGGGGCGATTATTGTATGAAACGGAGGACTGCGCAACATCCTGCTCCACACCTTGGGATGGCGCAGACATGGATGCGGCGAGTGAGCTTTCTAGCGAACTCCGTACCTGCCGCGCCAACTCCACTTCAGCCCGACGCACTAGATTAGGATCACTCTCCAACAGTTTTAACACTTCATTGTTGGCAGGGTATGTCGGGATTGCTGGAGTCTGGAACTGTGGTTCTACATAGGTTAGAGCATAGATTGAAGCTTTATGTAAATAGGCATCTACAATTGCACTTGAAAGGGACAGGATTTCCTCCTCCGTCATCGTAATCCATAGCGTAGCTGCATTTAATCTTTCGACTTTCTTTTTGGACAGGAGAATGTAGTCTTGACCCGTTGGAAACTGAATACGAATATCAATGATGTCTCCCTTAGCAAGTGAAGAAGGTAATAACACAACCTGTAGTTCACGGTTTCTTAAATCCGGCGGTGCCGGGGTATCTTCATACACCATTTCAGTTGTAATAGCTGTTCCCTTTTTTAATTCTATTTTCGCCACTTGACCATCCATTTGCTTGGAGCTGGACCACAGATTCCTTGGTGCCTGTGCATCTGGAACGGCTATGAGTTTGATATCCTCGGGCAATATCGGCTCTCCTGCTTCAACATCCCGTATAGTTACCCAGCCCTGTGCCCCCGAGTTCCATTGTTGCATCAATTCAGCTTCTTTTTGTTTGTAGGCTGATGAGTATCGAGCCTCCACTTCAGACCTCGTATCACTCATGGTTTTGACATTGTAAATAACATATGCCCCAAACAACAAACCGATTGCTCCTGCTCCCGTCAATCCAGCGTAAATCAGTTGACGGCTTTGTTTTCTTAATTTAGACAAAAGAGGCTCTCCTTTCGCAATCTCTTCTAATCATGTACTCTTTTTCTTGCAAAGAATGAACGTTTCTTGGGAAGCTGTCCAATCATATGAGTCAGAATATGAGCAAAAACCTTATCCATGTGCGGTTCCCGATCAAAGGGATCGATATGCAAAGGCAGACCGTAGACACTGGAAGTGTCCAACGTTTTGCGCATGCGCTGAACGGCGTCAGCTGCTGCAAGTGGCAGGCAGTAGATCCATTTGTCTCTCGGGTACCGGTTGTGTGAACGGACAAAAGATCCAATCTCCGCCTGTCTCCATTCGGCACCAGAACCTATAACAATGGGCAGATCGGCTCTAAGAAACTCTTCAAGCCGGTTCTGATCCTGACCACTGCCCAGATCCATCACAATGAACTGATAGCTGCCTCCCAGTAAAGACAGGATGTCTGCGCGTCCTGATTGTTTCCAGTAATGCACACCATCTACTGCAAACTGTCTGCCTGCTGGCATGGGTTTGCCTGCTTGGGCCACTTGTTGAATCCGTGCAAACGATTGGGAACGTGGCGACATCTCGATTATGGCCACTTTGAAGTTCTGCCGCTCCAGATAGTGACTGATGGCTATGGCCGTATGCGTAACTCCAACACCGGATGATGCCCCCGTCAAAGCGATCACTCTTGTTCCTCCGCTTATCGTCACCGTCGTTTCTGAACCACCAGCAGCTATTCCCGGTCTTCGCAGCAGCTCCTTACGAACTTCATCAGCCGATTGAAAGCGTTCATTCGGATTCAGTCGCAACAACCTTCTCGCAACAGGAATATAGGTACGTGGAACGTCGCTGCGAATGGAACTCTCTACTCCCTGAATCCATTCCGTATAAGCTCCACAAGTCATGAGATAGAGCAGCAATGCTCCAAGCCCGTACAGGTCAGAACGCGCATCAGTCTGCCCTGAACCATATTGCTCTGGTGCAGCGAAGCCAGCCGTTCCCAATTTAACCGTATCATCGACTCTTTGTGCTTTATAACTGCGCGCTATCCCAAAATCAATCAGTCTGACTTCATGTTCTGGTGTAATCATAATGTTGGATGGTTTCAAATCCCGGTAGATGACAGGTGGGTCCAGACTGTGCAAATAACTTAATACATCCAGCAACTGAAGCACAAACTCCGTCATATGTTCAAGCGGAATCTTCCCACGACATTGCTTGAAATAGTCACTAAGTGTCAATCCCTCAATGTACTCCATCACAAGATAGGTATAACCGTGCTCATCAGGAACAAAAAAATCTACGATTTGCGGCAATCTGGGATGCCTCAGAGATGTAAGAAGAGCAGCTTCTGACTCCATACTGCCTTCGTATGGCATCGCCGTCACACTTTCTTTGATCGCCCAGGTTTTGCCTGGCAACTTCAAATCCTCAGCTTCATATACATGGCTCATTCCACCTGAACCTAGAATGGACACAATACGATACCTTCCTCCCAGCAGGCTTCCACGCTCGAGCCTGGCCGGATGTCTCATATAGACTCCTCCTTGTGTGCATAACAAAAAAGGGAAAGCTTCACCGAAGCGGAACAGACCGGATATCCGGACTCTTCACTTCGGGATGCTTTCCCTCAACTTGTTATGGTTAATATTGGTATCATTATAGTATAGGAAATAAGGTGTTGTAAAGCATAAAATTTAATGCCTTTAATATCTTAATACTTAATCATATATAGCGTAATTTCTTCACGGTTGTGAAACAACTGTTTGGAACGTTGAATCTGCATCCGGGAGCGCTCAAATGTATCGATGACTTCTTTAATCAACGCAAGCGGCTTCTTATGCAGTAACTTCACTGTCACAACTGCTGTCCCCCCCGATTGGAGGCTATACAGCAGGTCCGATATAAGACGGCTCATCAGCTTGGGGCTCCAGCTCATATCACATACGAGCAGATCGAATTCCCCTTCGCGGAAACGTACATCACCTGCATTTTTTTTCAAAAAGGTCAGTTTGGGCGATTCCAGCAAGGTCGCATCCATCTTGGCCGGATCAACAGCTGTAACTTCAAGCCCGCGCTCAAGCAGGAAAGAGGTCCATCCACCTGGTGCAGCACCGATGTCCAATGCTTTGTGAAAAGAAGTAAAGTCGATGCCAAAAGTCTGCTCCGCTTCAAGCAATTTGAATTTGGCCCGAGAGATTTGCCCCTCTTCCTTCTGAAAACGAACTGCTCCGCCACTCCAGTCCGACAAATTTTGATCAGGTCTGGATACGCCGGCATATAACATGTCATCCGCAACGAAGACAGATATAACATGATCCGCATCACGGACAACCCACTCACAGCCAAGGTCATTCAGCTTCTCGGTCAACAGCTGTTTCAAAGAAGCAGCATTCTCCTGCCAAAAGGCCCCTTCAGTTTTACGAACTTGTAATGCAACTTTAGTGCCTATTAACTCCGTATGGTTCAACACAAATGAAATCAATTTTTCCATTGCTTGCGCTGAATCTTCCGTATTTTCCTGAAATTGAACAGGTTGAATATGACGTAAAAACGTCGGATAAACTTCCAAAAGCTTAATCGCTACCTCTTCTTCCGCAATCGGAAGACCGGCAAGCAGAATCTCACCCGGTACGAGTACCGTGCTCTTGACTGCCCCAAACGTACGGCGCAATTCCTCCTGAGCATAGGGCGCAAAGCCATGATTGGCTGTGCAGATAAAACGGGAGAAGTCTCCTTCACCCCAAGATGACTGTGTACTCAAATTGTGTTACCCTCCAGAACGTACGCGGATCCAGGGACGTCCATTATCCCACTGGATATCAACCGGAACATCGTACGTATGCTTAATTGTATCTTGTGTTAAAACTTCATGTTTGGGACCTGCCGCAGCAATACGCCCATCGCGGATCAAGGCCACATGTGTGAACAAGGGTACGATCTCTTCGACGTGATGAGTTACATAAACGACTGTGATATTACGCTTACGCAGTCGATCAACTTCGGCCAGCATTTTCTCGCGTTCATACAGATCGAGCCCGGCACAAGGCTCGTCCATAATCAGCAATTTCGGATCTGCCATCAATGAACGAGCCAGCATTACTTTTTTGCGCTCCCCTTGAGAAAGGGTGCCGAGCGGATGATTAGCCAGTTTTGCAAAGCCCATTTCATCAAGCAGGTTCAATGCTTTGGCCTTCACATCATCCGGGATCGTTTGATAGAAACGCAAAAAAGCATAAGCTCCTGTTGCGACAACTTCCCATACCGGATCTCGAAGTGTTAGTTTCTCAATCAATGTCTGACTGATATAACCAATTTCTTTCCGAACCTCCCGCACGTCACATTGACCATACATGTTGCCCAATACTTCAATACGCCCCTTACTTGGAAACATATATCCATTCATCATTTCCAGCAGCGTAGTTTTACCTGAACCATTTCGCCCAAGAATCACCCAATGCTCGCCTTCTTTAACATGCAGATGGACGTCATCTAGAATCTGATTGTCTTCCCGTCTAAGAGAGACATGCTCCATCGAGATTACACTCATTTTAGCACCGCCTTTCGGATTTCCCCTAACAGATGCTCAACAGAGTTCATCCGATAGACCATTCTGGGCACATCATGTTCTCCATCAAACAGCATAACCGCAGGAACGCTCGAAATCTGAAATTGCTGCACAAGTTCCGGGATATCGTGAATATTCATCTCGGTCAAAAGCCCTTCGGGCAGCAAATGCTCGGCAATCTCAAGCATTCGACGTGCTGCCACGCAAGTTCCGCATAGCGGGGTATAGATAAATACAGCCTGAGGCATGCCTTCCCATACACCACGCATTAACATTTTCGTCGTAATCGGCTTCATCAGCTTTCTTCTCCCGCAGCAACACGAAGCATAATCTCACCCGACATCGGACCATTATGGACGGTGACAGAGTCTGGTTTATTGCTGTACAACAATTCGTACATCTGACGTTTGCCATACATGCTGGACGTGTGCAAATAGATCTGACGTGGAAATAAACCTTCCCGGACGATCGAAGCAGCAACCTCACCGCCATTCGGCGACTCTGGACCCAATTCATAATCCAGGGATAGGATGTCCACGTCACCTTCTCTAAGCAGCATCAGGCATTCTTCTGCATTGGTAGCCAAAACAAACCCTTTCGGACATGCCCGGTAATCATCCAAAAAAACATGCATTACAATCGCTCCTCTCCCCATTTAAAGCCAGGAACGCATGAGCTCAATGTCTCCACGGTGTGTTCCATCTTCGCCTGATTCGGTCTCCAGCACAACTACCGCTTGCTGAAATTCAGGCGCACATAACAGTTCCTGCATCGCTTTTTTTCCTATATAACCCTGTCCAATCCGTGCATGTCTGTCCTTGCATGAACCGGAAGGATATTTCGAATCATTGAAGTGAACAGCCGCAAGAGCATCCCAGTATCCCAGCAGTCTGCCTTTCTCCAGCATCGATGCCTCATTGCCTGACGTCCACATGCCTGATGCAAAAGCATGACATGTGTCAAAACAAAAAGCAATATGTTCAGGATACCGGCTTAGCTTACGAATCTGTATCAACTCTTCCATCGTCGTACCTATGGGACCATGATCTCCAGCCTGATTTTCAAGCAGAACCTTAGCCTGTCCATCCCAATCTGCTAAAACGGTATCCAGACAGGATATGAGATTCTGATATCCTTCAAGTGGTCCATTGCTCTTGAGATGTCCAAAGTGAACTACAGTCCCTACTGAACCGCAGGCATCTGCAATATGCAGATCATTTTGTATCGATGCGATGGTTGCATGAAAACCCGCCTCTCCTCGGGTTTTGCCCAAAGCTGGATTCGTGGGATAGGGTGAGTGGGCAATGGAAGAAATCCCCTGCTTCTCACACCAATCCCGACACTGTTCAGCATCTTTGAGGTCCAGTTCTTTCAAGCCAAGGCTCCGCGGGTTCTTCGGAAAATATTGAAATGCCGTAGCCCCCATCTCATATGCACGCTTGGCTGCCTGAAGGAATCCGCCTCTGGTGCTGACATGTGCCCCGATTCCGCTTTTAGGCCTCATGCTGGCAATCCGGACAGAAGAATGCCTTCTTGCCCGTAATTTCCACGCGCGCTATCGTTCCCCCACAGCGAGGGCAAGTTTCCCCTTCACGATCATACACCCGGCACTGCTCGTCAAAACTTCCCGTCTTGGTATCTCCCTGCATCAACGGCATTTCCATATAACCGCCTTCCGAAGCAGCTTCCCGCAACACGGATTGCACAGAATGGTACAAACGTGCTGTGAGTTCAGACGAAGCAGCAATATTTTGCGTCTTGGAGCTTGGTCTCAGGCCTGCTGCAAATGCAATCTCATCCGAATAACAATTTCCGATGCCTGCAATAATGTGTTGATTGACCAGTGTAGTTTTAAGTGTACCCCGACGTCCTTTCAACAGGGCAGCAAAACGTTCTGCATTCATGCGCCGATCAAGAGGTTCAGGTCCAAGGTCAGACATAGCCTCTTCCGTCTCTTTGGAAGTAAGCAGATGCAGATATCCTAAACGGAGCCCAATAAAGAATAACGTATATTCTCCAAACTGAATTTCCACTTGAGTGGAGCGATCAGGACGTTCAGCTTCCGTGCCCCAGAAAATCATTCCGCCCAGCATGAGGTGAAGCACAAGCCGCTTACCATTAGCCAGATGAAAGATCAGATGTTTGGCCCTGCGCTCTACAAATATGATACGATTCCCTGTCAGTTCACGGGTGAACACATCAGGATCGGTATTAATCGACTTTTCACGGTTAACCACCACACCTGTAATCGGCAAATCGAGTATTTTCTCGGACAGCAAGGTCCGGTAGTTTTCCATTTCCGGCAATTCCGGCATCGTACATCTACCCCTTCTTGGATGCTTGGCTTGTCGTCTGCGACAGCCACTCAATCAGTTTATGCAAATCTTCAAACACATGATCAGGACGAACCTTGGTCGCCTGGATGTGGCTATCCATATTGTCCCTTGTCGTTATTCCGGTAAGAACCAGCAGGGTCTCGCATCCCGCTGCTGCTCCTGCCGCAATATCTGTACGCATATTGTCTCCGATTACAGCAACTTCATCAGACTTTAAGTTCAATCGGCTAATAGCAGACTTCATAATAATACTTGACGGTTTGCCAATGACGGTAGGGTGGACTCCGGTTGCTGCTTCTATCGCTGCCCCGATCGTTCCCGCTCCCGGCGTAAGTCCATCATCAGATGGAAGCTGCAAATCAGGGTTGGTCATGACCGATTTAGAGCCGCCGTTGATCCAGCGAAGCGCTTTGGTCAATTTATGATAGGAAAATTCACGATCAATTCCTTGTATAACGTATTCAGGTTCATCGTCCGTTAGTTTAAGCCCTGCAGCCTCAATCGCTTGCAACAGCCCTTCTTCTCCGATACAAGCCACTTTCCCACCTGGAGCCTCTTTGGCCACGTATTCCGCAGCTGCCACCGCAGAAGTACATACCTGTGATGCATCGGCGGGGATCCCCATCCCATTCAGATGATCTGCCACGCCTTGCGGTGTACGCGAAGAGTTATTAGTCACAAACAAATAAGGCATGCCTTGTTCATTCAATGTCTGAATAAGCTTATCGGCTCCTTCGATGCGATGTCTGCCATGATAGAGCGTACCGTCCAGGTCGATCAGATAGGCCTTAATCATATACAGCACTTCCTTTCTTTATTCCATTAACATTTCATGTCCTTAACCATTTGCCTCGAACTTCAATGCCAACCTATGTATACAGTACAAAAAAATGGCTTACTCGCATCTGCACGCAACACGTCGAATCGAATCGAACACGGACGTTTGGCCCCGCGCGTCTTCTGTACAAGCTTGTCATTTCCTGCGCTTTCCCGGAAAATAATTTGAATCATTTCCCTGCTCATATTGCCCATCCTACACGCTTTCCGGCCAGATTGCAAAAGGGACCTCGGGAGTAACTTCCCCTCAGTCCCGTGCAATTAACGGCTTGTTCTCCCGTCGTGTTTGGCTGTACTGTTTCGCACATCCACCATTAGGATTCGCTCTTACGGTGAACAACTGGAATAAGCTCGTGTTCAATCGCAAGTTTCGTATTCGGGAATATCGACTGCGCTTCTTCCAGAAGTGGCTGCAACTGATCCTCATCTTTGTAACGAGAGCTAAAATGGGTCATGATCAGCTGTCCTGCACCTGCCGCTCTCGCCGCCTCAGCCGCTTGCTTCGATGTACTATGATAGTACTCATGAGCCGTATCAGCCAAATCATGCAGAAACGTAGCTTCGTGTACAAGAACATCCGCATTTAGTGCAAGTGGCTGTACATTGTCACATGGGCGTGTATCTCCCAAGATGGTAATGACCATCCCTCGCTTGGGTGCACCCAACACATCTTCTGGGCGAAGGAAGTCCCCGTTGTCGAGGGTAATCGTTTCTCCCCGCTTTAGGCGACCAAATAGCGGCCCTGGGTTCAAGCCATATTCAGCCAGTTTCGCAGGGTCCAGACTGCCTGGACGATCCTTTTCGGTAATCCGATACCCATAACTGTCGATACGATGTTCCAGCAACGCGGATTCAACAATGAAGCTCTCATCTTCGAAAAGCACTCCGCCTGTATGTTCCACAATGCTTAGATCATAGTTTAGACGTGATTGACTTAGCTCCATGGTTGTCTTGATCATTCGTTCAGTTCCTGGCGGGCCATACACCGTTAACGGTGTAGTGCCACCCTGATATGCTCTGCTGGAGAGCAGACCTGGAAGTCCAAATACATGATCGCCATGTAAATGGGTGATAAATATTTTCTCCAATTTGCTCAATTTAAGCGGAGAACTTAAAATCTGATGCTGGGTTCCTTCCCCGCAGTCAAACAACCACAAGGCTCTGCGCTCATCCAACATACGCAGCCCTATGGACGTTACATTCCGCTGAAGCGTAGGTACACCAGCGTTAGTTCCCAGGAAATATAGTTCCACTCTGGATCGCACCTCTTTCTGCTGCCAGCAAAAAGCCTCCGACAATGCGGAGGGCTTTGCCTGACCTTTTACTTTTATGCCTTATCCACGTTAAAATACTTCGCTTGTGGATGGCTGAATACCATCGCCGATACGGATGCTTCAGGTTCCATCATGAAACCTTCAGTCAGTTCCACACCAATATCTTCAGGCTGTAACAACTTAAACAGTGGCCCTTGGTCTTCCAAATCGGGACATGCCGGATATCCGAATGATACCCTGATTCCCTGATAGCGTGCTCCATGACGTTGCTTCATGGTCATCTGTGCTGGATCCGGGAATCCCCAGATATCTCTCATCATATGATGAACCCGCTCAGCTAATCCCTCTGCTACTTCAAGCGCTACGGATTGCAGAGCATGCGAACGAAGATAATCACCTTGCTCCTTCCAAGCCGTCGATAATTCTCGTACACCGTGACCAGCAGTTACGACCATGAAACCAACGTAATCCATTTGTCCGGATTCTACTGGCTTCAAGAAATCAGAAAGGCACAGGAATGGTTCAACTTTTTGACGAGGGAACGTGAATGTATGCAAGATATTGCTTGTATTTTCAGGGTCATAGATAATGACGCTGTTACCACTGGACTGAGCCGGGAAGAAACGATACATAGCGTGCGCCTGAATAATCCCGTCACGAACAGCCTCCTGCATAATATCATCCACTACCGCTTTCAGGTCAGTGGCTTTCTGATCACCTGAAGCAAGCAGCTGCTCTACCGAGCCACGCAAACCAAGATGGTGTCCGAGCAACATCTGCATGTTCACATACGGTAAGATGTGTGATAGCGGATAGTTCCGCATGACATGTCGTTCCAGATCCGGTGGAACGAGAACCGGGTTGTCTATTGCAATATCCGAACGCTCTACCCGTGTAAGCTCGGGAAGTGATTTAACGGTTTCTGCACCAGCTGCGTCCGCCTCTTTTTCAGCGTCCATCTCCAGTTGCATCACTTCACGCGTGCTTGGGTTCATGAGCTTGTTGGCCAAATCCAGACCGTCCATCGCATCTTTTGCATATACAACCATTCCGTTATATTCCGGGCGTATACGGTTCTTGGTGAATTTGCGTGTCAATGCCGCTCCACCAACCATAATAGGTACATCAATACCTGCTGTGCGCAAGTCCTGAGCGGTAAGAATCATCTGTTGCGCCGATTTTACCAACAGACCGGATAGACCGATCGCATCGACTTTTTCTTCTCTGTACGCCTCGATAATTCGCTCTGGTGGTACTTTTATACCCAAATTAATGATCCGGTAACCGTTATTGGAAAGGATGATCTCCACAAGGTTTTTGCCGATGTCGTGTACATCGCCCTTGACCGTTGCTAGAATAATCTTTCCTTTAACTGACGTCTCATTCTTTTCCATGAACTGTTCCAAATAAGCTACCGAAGCCTTCATGACTTCCGCACTCTGCAGCACCTCTGCTACAATCAACTCATTGTTGTTAAACAGTCGCCCTACTTCTTCCATCCCCCGCATCAGCGGGCCATTGATTACTTCAAGGGCTGTATATTTGGCGAGTGCCTGCTCCAGATCGGGCAGCAAGCCTTCTTTGCTTCCTTCAACAACATACGATGCGAGACGTTCTTCCAACGACAGGTTCGAAATTTTTTCTTTTTTCTCAACCTTTTTGTTACGGAACGCCGCTACGAAAGCAGCCAGTGTTTCGTCATTCGTATTATATAACAGCTCTTCCGAGAGTCTGCGCTCTTCCTCCGGAATGGATGCATAACGCTCCAGCTTCTCTGTGTTAACGATGGCATAATCGAGACCCGCTTTGGTACACTCATACAAAAATACAGAGTTCAACACTTCACGCCCTGCTTCAGGCAATCCAAATGAAATGTTACTGATCCCCAGTATCGTATGACATTCAGGCATCGCTTCTTTAATGATACGAATACCTTCAATGGTTTCTTTGGCCGAACCGATATATTGTTCATCGCCCGTACCTACTGGAAATACCAGGGTATCAAAAATCAGGTCTTCGGCTTTTAATCCATATTTGTTCACCAGCAAATCGTAAGATCTCTTGGCTACCTCAAGCTTGTCCTCACGACTAATGGCCTGACCGCGTTCATCAATCGTTCCGACAACGACAGCACCGCCGTATTTATGCAACAACGGAGTGACCAGCTCGAACTTTTCCTCACCGTCCTCAAGGTTAATGGAGTTAATTATTGCTTTACCTTGAGAGTATTGCAGTGCAAGGTCGATGACGGCTGCATCTGTCGTATCGATCATAAGTGGCACCTTAACTTTTTTGACAACAAGTTCTAGGAACTTCTCCATGTCTTCGGCTTCTTCGCGGTCCGGGTCTTGAACACAAACGTCGACAACATGTGCCCCATTTTTCACCTGAGCCCGAGCAATTTCCGAAGCTTCTTCATATTTCCCTTCAACAATAAGACGCTTGAATTTCCGTGATCCAAGTACGTTTGTACGTTCCCCAACCATGTAAGGGCGATTGTCCTGTTCAACATAGACTGGATCTATTCCCGACAATGCTGGTGGATGTGTTCCGTTCATTTCTCTTGGAGGGTACTTGGCAAGTGTATCCCGCATTGCTCGAATATGTGCAGGTGTTGTTCCACAACAGCCACCCGCGATGTTCAACCAGCCCTGTTCGGCAAAAGCACCGATCTTCTGAGCAAGCGAATCAGGGGATTCATGGTAATTACCGTTTTCATCCGGAAGACCTGCATTTGGATAACAACTTACCGCAACTGAAGCCATCCCGGAAAGCGAGCGAATATGGTCACGCATGAATTCAGGGCCTGTAGCACAGTTTAGTCCCACTGAAATTGGGTTAAGGTGTTCTAAGGATATATAAAAAGACTCAATATTCTGACCTGCGAGGGTTGTACCCATCGGTTCAATCGTTCCTGAGATCATCAATGGAAGTTTGATACCGCTTTGCTCGTACGCCTGTTGAATTCCAATGCTACCTGCTTTTACATTAAGCGTATCTTGTGAGGTTTCAAGCAGCAGCGCATCAACGCCTCCCTCAATTAAAGCAAGCGCTTGCTCGAAATAACTGTCGATGAGCTCTTGAAACGTTACTCCACCTGTTACAGACAGCGTTTTGGTGGTAGGTCCCATGGCACCCACCACATAGCGTGGAGACTCCGGCGTCGAGAATCGATCCGCGGCAGCTTTTGCAATTCTGGCTGCTTCGAGATTAATTTCACGTGCACGGTCCTGAATGTCATATTCAGCAAGTACAACAGAAGTTGCACCAAACGTATTTGTTTCAATTAAATCAGCACCGGCTTCCAGATACTCCTCATGAATACGCTGGATTAGCTCTGGACGTGTAAGTACAAGCATTTCATTACATCCATCCAGATCTTCTCCGCCAAAATCTGCGCCTGTGAGATCAACTTGTTGAATCATGGTCCCCATTGCACCGTCGAGGATCAATATTCGTTGTTTTAATGCATCATGTAGGCTAAGCTTGTCCAATATCGTCACCTCCGCAAAACGTTAAATATTAGTTTAACAGAAACTAACTTAATGTGAAAGATCGGGTTTTATCAGTCCCCTGGCGGTTTTTATGTAGGTCGAATGAATTTGTGAATCGACAAAAATAGAGGAATCCGATATAATAGCGATTAAACCAAGTGGAAAAGAGGGAAAGAACATGGCTGAAATTGTAATCCGAAATACGAACGAACGTATCACTGGAGACGAAAATGTTCGAAATTTCTTAAACAAATATGAAGTATTATTTGAAAAGTGGGACGCGTCCAAATTAAACACTGATCTGCAAAATAACTTTGGACTCACCGATGAACAAAAAGAAGAAGTACTAAAAACATATGACTATGAAATCAGAGACTTGGCTGCGCGTCGCGGCTACCAAATCTGGGATGTAATTACGCTGTCTGAACAAACACCAGATATTGAAGAGAAGCTTGCCAAATTTGAAGAAATTCATACTCATGCTGAGGATGAAATCCGTGCTATTGTAGCCGGCAAAGGAATCTTTGTCATCAAAGCTACAGATGATGTAGGTTACTTTAATGTAGAATTGTCTCCTGGAGACGTTATCTCAGTACCTGAGAACACCCCACACTTCTTCACATTGATGGAGAACAAACAAATCATTGCCGTGCGTCTATTCATTGAAAAAGATGGCTGGATCGCAGATCCTTACCCGGATCCAACGTTTATCAAACAAGCATAATAAGCAAATTCTATTATTTGCTCAACAAACCCCTGTTCATTTCGAACAGGGGTTTCTGCATATTGAGATAGTATACAATATTTGATGTTTTATATAAAATAATGCGGATATTTTGCCTTCATCTTCTCTTGTTCAACAACAACTAGTCTGAGATGAGCTTCCATAACCTCAACAGCTCGATCGGTCTCACGTTCCGTGATGAGTCGGTATATTTCTTTATGTTGTGAAATAATAACCTCTGCATCGGAATCTTCAGATAAGCGTAATAAACGAAGGCGATTAAAGGGAATATTGAGTTGCTGTAGCATTTTCCATGTTCTCATTTTTCCAGTGCCTTGAAACAATATCTGATGAAACTCTTCATCCAGTTCAAAAAGCCGATAGAAATTATTTTTCCCTATACATACTTCCTGCATGGCGATATTGGTTTCCAGTCTGAATCTAAATTCTTCCGGAAAAGAAGCACAAGCTAGAGTAACAATTTCCTTCTCCATCTTCTCTCTCATAAACCGGCCTTCTTCAACATGCTCCAGATTAATATGGGAGACAATGGTTCCACTCTGTGGAATGATATCCAGTAATTCTTCTTCGGCAAGCTTCATGAATGCTTCACGTACTGGCGTTCTGCTTACTTGCAATTCATCCGCAATTTCCTTCTCAGAAATCTTGGTACCAGGCTCAAGTTCAAGGTGCAGAATGCGTTCCTTTATCAGATTGTATGAATAAGCCCGGGTCGAACCTCTAATCTTTTGATTAAGTGACATTCCTTAACCTCTTCCTCTCAGCCATATTCATCCATCTTAGCACAATTTGCCGCTCCACTAAAATTCCCTCAGTGAAACGGCAATGGGCAAATTTCAGTTTACAACTATTATTGCTTGTTTTCTTTGTACTTCTTATACGTATCATTGGAAAGCTGCATATACTGAGGCAAGCCTTGGCTCTCCAGCTCTTTTACAAATGCATCAAACTCAGAAAGATTACGTTCTCCCAAAATGAATTTAAGCGTATTTTGATCCGAAAAATCCTTGAGTGGGGTACTAAGTAGCGTCACCTGTTCACGATCGATATCCGAGTAAGGAATTGGCGGCTCGGCAGGAACCACTTCTTTGATATCTTTCATGTCTTGCTGGAATTTCAGTTCTTCCTCACTAAACATGGAGTGCAACAAATCTGTCGTTCCTCCATAGGCAAACACACCACCGGAGAATCCATAATCGATGCGCAAGTCCTTCGTGCCCTTTGGATTCAATCCGTTATAGTTTACATCTTCTGCCAACTTGCGGACGCCATCCTGTTTGGTGAAGGTTTCGCCCTCTACACCCCACTTGGCAAATTCCTGTCCTTCATCACTGTAGTATAACCAGTCAATAAATTGCATGGTTGCTTTGAAATTCTCGTTGTCTTTAATTTTCCCGGAAACCATGACACCGTTTTCAAGTCTGGAGCCAGACATCAATTGGCCTTTTGGACCACCAGGAACCGTAATTTTGGCGATGGAGAAATTCCCTTCTCCCAACGTTTTGTTCATGTCGTTACGATGAAGTACTACCGTTTGCGAGTTACCATTGATAATGAAGGATTTTCCGGAAACAAATTTCTGAATAGCCTGGTCATCGTCCTGGGTGAAACTTTCCTTATCCAGCAACCCCTCTGATACAAGCTTGTTAAAGTAAGTTAACATCTCCTTGTATTCCGGCGTGGTCGATGTGTATACAAATTCATCCTTATCTTCTTTATAGGTTAAACCATTGCCGAATCCCCAACCAGCTTTCGTTCCAAAACTGGTAGCAGCAATATTTAATGTACTGTTAAATTGGAAACGATCCGAGAACGGAACTGAATCTGGATAGATTTCTTTCAGCTTTTTGGCTGCATCATACAATTCGTCCCATGTCTTTGGAATGGCAATGTTATTTTTCTCCAAAATATCAGTTCTCACAATAAGGGTATAATCCGGCCAAACCTCTTCATGTAAACCTGGAAGCACATAATATTTCCCATCTTCTTGTCGAAGGCTCTCCAGCTCATCCTGAAGTCCCCATTTCTCTACTTTATCCTTGAAATTAGGCATCAAATCAACATAGTCACTCACTGGCAAAATCGCACCAGACGATACAAAAGCAGATTCTTCACCCGGATAGGTTTTCGGAATAACCAGTGGGGCATCTCCAGAACTAATCAGAAGGGATCTTTTCTGGGAATAGTCACTCATCGGAACGATGGTAGGCTCCAGCGTAACTCCGGTTTTTTCCGTGATTTTTTGGAATAGGAGCCAATCCTTCTTGTACGGATATGCAGGCTGGTCACTGTATAGAATAGATAGATTAAACGGTTCAGTGGCTTTGAAGGTCTCCCCTACACCATAGGATTCCATGGCCCCCTTGGATTCTGGTTCGACTTTCTCTCCACCAGCACCGCTGCTGCATGCTGCCAATACGACACTCATCATTGTTGCCAATACCAACTTGCCTACCAGCTTACGTGGTCTCTGTTTCATTCAATTCTCCCCCTGCATGTGGTTTAGATTGGCCTTACAATCAAGATGTTGAACTATATCGGGTTAGGATTACTGTTTTACAGATCCCAACATGATACCGGTTACAAAGTACCTTTGAACAAATGGATAAATTGTTAAAATAGGCAAAATCGTGAGTACCATGGTGACCGATTTGATATTTGCAGAAATTTGAGTCAGATTATCCGCTGACGCACCAGCTGACGCACCACCAGTTGCACCTGCAATCATGTTGCGCAAGTAGATCGTAACGGGAAACAGTTCCTTTTTGTCGAGATACAAGAAGGCTGGAAACCAGGAGTTCCAGTGTCCCACAGCGTAAAACAGAACCATCGTTGCCATGACAGCTTTACTCAGTGGTAGAATGATCCGTAGCAAAATGCCATAGGTATTCAAACCGTCGATAGCTGCCGCTTCCTCAAGCTCCTCAGGCATGTTCTCAAAAAATGATTTCATAATTAACATGTTATAAATGCTGATTGCACCAGGCACAACCAATGCCCACATCGTATTATTGAAGCCCAGAGAGTTAATCAGGACATAGTTAGGAATCAAGCCGCCACTGAAAAACATCGTGAACACGGCGAACATCGTCAAAAATTTCCGTCCCATTAATCTTTTCTTGGATAAGGCATAAGCGAAAATAGTCGTCATGAACATGGAAATCAAAGTACCTACAACGGTATATATAATTGTGTTTTTATAGTTGGTCCAGAACATACTATCGCGAGAGATGGTCTTGTAGGTTTCAACATTAAATCCTCTCGGGATAATGCTCACCTTGCCTGAGTTGATATAAGCCTCACTACTGAAGGATTGGGCCACGACATTCAGAAACGGATAGAGCGTGATGAACACCACAAGCAGCAAAAAGATCGCATTGAAAACTTTAAATACTTTGTATGATTTTGATTCCAGCATATTGCTCCTCCTTTACCACAAGCTTCGTTGTGTCAGTCTGCGTGAAATTGCATTAACCGAGAATACCAGGATCAGTCCAATAATGGATTCGAACAAACCGATGGCGGTAGCATAACTGAAATTGCTGGACTGCAAACCTACCCGGTACAGATAAGTAGAAATCACGTCAGATGTCTCATAGATCAGCGGATTGTAAAGGAGCAAGATTTTCTCAAATCCAACCGCAAGGAAATTACCCATATTCAAAATCAGCAACGTAACGATTGTTGGCAAAATGCCCGGTATGGTTATATGCAGGGTTTGCTTCCAACGGTTCGCACCATCGATCCGCGCAGCCTCATACAAAGAATCATCAATTGTTGTCAATGCAGCTAAATATAGAATGGCTCCCCACCCCATACCTTGCCAAACCTCAGAGGTGATGTAGATTGTTCTGAACCATTCCGCTCGCTGCATGAAAGGAATGCTGTCTCCGGTAAAAAATGAAACCATCCCGTTAATGGAGCCATTAACTGCCGTTAATTGCAGAATCATTCCGGCAACGATGACGATGGACAAGAAGTGTGGAAGATAAGATGCGGTCTGAACAAACTTTTTGAATCGTTTGCTTTTCACCTCATTCAGTAGCAATGCAAAAATGATCGGAACTGGGAAGGTGAAAAGTAACGCAAGTCCACCGAGCATCAGTGTGTTTCCAAATACTTTCCAAAAGGTTGGGTCTTGAATGAACATCTGAAAATACCTGAATCCAACCCACGTCTCTCCAAAAATACTGCCTCCTGGTACAAATCGTCTAAAGGCGATTACATTACCAAGCATTGGCCCGTATTTGAAAATAATAAGATAGATAATTGGAAGAATTAACAGTGAGTACAGCTGCCAATCTTTGCGAAGTAGAGCTCCAGCCGTTCTTAATCTGCTTTCTTTACGTAAAGATGTCATCGTTAGCGTAGTTTTAGCGGTTTCCGACTCCATATGTTATTTCACTCCGATCCTTAGCTTGATAAAATAAAAGCGTTTTCGATCAATTCTCATCATCTCTTCTTTTTGTAGAAGACAAGTAATCAGATGAACTTCACCCCCACCTGCAGAATAAACAAAACAGATAATGTAAGCGATATCAAATCTGGCGATCACTAGAGATACATATCGATTAAGGTGTTTACCTTCATTTGGTACTAACCATGACCTACTGTATTTCCAGAATTAAATGGTTTTCTTCAATTATGTAAAGCGCTTACAATGGATATGAAAATAATAGCGAATAACTCCCGCTTCCACTTCATTCGAGTAAGTCAACAGATATTCGCTGCATTCATTCGCATACTAGTCATACTAGTATGTTAGTTATATTCTAAATCAGCAGTTCTATAATTTCAATAACTTTTAGTAAAAAATTTTTATATTACGTTAATACGGTATAGTACAAGCTGCCCCAAAACAAAAAAACATTGTTAGGTTTCATGGATGAAATACATCTCATGGAATCTAACAATGTCTGGACAGAACACAAAAATACGATTTATTTATGATGCACTAATTGAGAATTCAGCAATGATACGTTCCAATTCGGATAAATGCTTGATTTGATGGTCAGGCACATACGATTCGGTATTCACTTTATTCTCTCGGTTAATCCAAACAGACTGAATACCTGCAGACAACGCTCCACGAATATCAGTCGTAAGCTTATCTCCAACCATCATACTCTCCTCAGGTTGTACTCCCAACTTATTCAATGCGTGCTCGAAGATCGAAGGATCAGGTTTTCCTTTACCGAACGTACCCGAGATAATAATTTCATCAAAAAAAGGAGCCAATTCAGGAACGCCATCAAGTTTCTCTTGTTGTAAAGCAGGACAGCCGTTGGTTAAAAGCAAAAGCTTGAACTTCCCTTGTAGATGACTCAACGTTTCCATCGTTTCTTCATAGACATGGGGTCTCGATCTCCGCTCTGCCCCAAATTGTGAGGCGAGTTGTTCCGCCAGATCTTCACGATCAACACCAAGCTTTAACAAGCCACGACGCCATGACTCTTTACGATATGCGGGTGCAAGCTGCTCCAACTGGCGAAACTCCGGCTGATCCCCACCCGTGAAGTTAGCCCAGAGGCCTTCAAAAGGGTTGATCCCAATCATTTTGGTAAACGAAAAAGTTTCATAAGACTCATACAGATTACGTGCCTCATTACGAACAGCTTCTTCAAGGTCTTCGGGTTTAACGCCAGTCTCTTGAGCTGCGATCAGGCAAGTCTCATGAAAGGCCTCTCGAACACTGCGCTCATCCCACAGTAAAGTATCATCCAGGTCGAACAAAATCGCTTTTAACGCCATTTCGGTCATCTTCCCCTTTATGCAATAATTACTTTTTCTCGTATGTTTCCACGGTGATCTGATGTGCTTTGGCGAATTTCAGAAGACGTTCAGTAATTGCATCGGTATCATAACGATTGAGTAGTTTGGTAAATACCCATCTCTTACCTCGAGCATTATGCTCAATCACAACTGTGCCTGGCTCAATTCTGAATTTCACGATATCGTCGACTCCAATTGAACGCTCACGGTTCCCCTTTGTCGTCAAAATCCGATTACTTCCTATTTTGACATAAGGACGACGGAGCATGAAGATGACTGCCAAAAATACATACAGCAACATGGTCACCCAGTCCCAAGTGGTCATCGGAGCTTTGACAAGAAATGTACTCATAAAGAGGTACAAGAAAGCTAGTCCGATCAGAAAAATAGGAAACAGAAGGCTACGTCCTTTAAATACATCCTCACCTGGTGTACCGGAAACCGGTTGACCGCTTTTTTTACGTTGCTGATTCAACTGCTTAGAATTTTTCCGAACCGTTCTCTCGAACGAACGCGACATGAGAATCCCCCTTAGATGTTCTTTGTATCGGCTTACATAACTGCAAACCAACAGTTCCCCCTATAATTTGCAACCTCTAGATAACAGGAAGAAACCTAAATATCATAATGATATCATTAGGTTTCGTTAATGTTTGAGTTTGCCTTGGTGGCCTTGATCATTCTCATCATCTACAATTTCAATCGAATCCAGTTGTTGTCTGAAATTGCTTCGAATGTTATTCAAATAGATTTCTCTAAGCTTGGCACGTTCTGCGAGCTCTTCCTCTGTCAATCCAGTGGATTTTTGCTTGCGAGCCAATTCATTAATACGTGCTACCAGACTATCTATATCCAAGCTTGTCCCCTCCAAAAATACAAAGTCATATTAACTTTGACATGATAAGGGCAGCTTGTCAAGCTGACACGCACTAGCGCGTGTGGATATGCAGTTTTTATTTTGTGAATTGAGGCAGTATTAAGACTTGCCCCACCTGTATTGAAGTTGACTGGAGTTGATTCACTTTCTTGATTGCTTCTATATATACACGTGTATCCATCGTTTCCGGTTTGTGATCCAATGATATACTCCATAGCGTATCTCCTTGTGAAACTGCCATCTTCCCTCCAGGTAACAGATCGCTCTCATTGCCTGCAAATACAGTCAGTACTGTACTGCATCCAATCAATATAATTAATGATACAATTATTAATTTCAGCACCCATGTTGGGACATTACCTTTTGCAAAAACCTTCTTAAAATTTCTTATGTTAGTTTCAACCACTTCTGAATGCACCGGTTCGTAAATACTTTGATAAGTAGAATATCTCATTAAATATCGACCTCCAAACGTTTGTTCCTATCCGTTGAAATCAATATAACACGAACACTTGTTTTGTACAACAACTTTTTTAGAACAATTGTTCGCTTTTTTTGATACTTTCTACATTCTATTATCTTTCTTCTATTGTATGGGAACTGCCATTTGTAGTATTTGATTAGACTCAAAGTAAATTTTCATCTTACTTTGCAAAATAACATTGATTTTATGGCATTTTATTTAGAACTTATGTTTGTACGAACGGAGGTTCTATGTTATAATTTTCCCAAACGTTACTAAAATGGGGTTGATACGGTATGTCGAAGATATCCAGCAGGCAACAGGCTATTCTGGAGTTTATACGCAATGAAGTCCGGTTGAAGGGGTATCCTCCTTCCGTACGCGAAATTGGTGAAGCCGTTGGATTGGCTTCCAGCTCTACAGTACATGGACATCTGGATCGTTTGGAGAAGAAAGGTCTAATCAGACGTGACCCAACCAAACCAAGAGCCATTGAACTTCTCAGCCAGGAAGAGTCAGAGCATTCACATCAGTTTGCTCACAGCGTTGCTCGCATTCCTGTCGTGGGTAAAGTTACTGCAGGGGTTCCGATCACAGCAACAGAAAATATCGAAGATTACTTTCCTCTTCCTACGCATTATGTAGGCGAACAGAAAGTATTTATGCTTTCGGTCGTGGGAGACAGTATGGTTGAAGCAGGCATTGTTAACGGAGACTATGTTATCGTACGTCAGCAGCAAACTGCAGATAACGGCGATATCGTAGTAGCCATGACTGAAGACGATGAAGCAACGGTAAAAACGTTCTACAAAGAGAAAGATCATATTCGTCTTCAACCGGAAAATTCGACTTTTGAACCATTGCGTTTGAAACACGTTAGCATCCTGGGCAAAGTCATTGGCCTTTTCCGTGATATTCATTAAAATGTATTGAAGTTGTTCAGATGTTTCACAATAAGATACTTAAAGAGGTTGTCCCGTTCAACGGGACAACCTTTTTTTCTCATACTACTTATATTGTTCTACATTAGCCGACTATTCGCTGCGTTTAAGAATGCTTTTATGATGAGAAAACACATCAAAACTCTGTTGACCATGGTAGGAACCTATTCCACTTTCTCCTACGCCTCCAAACGGGAGATAATGTGATGTCATATGAGACAATGTGTCATTGATACATCCACCACCAAAAGATACTTGAGTCAGAACCTGTTTCTGCAGATCCTCATCCTGAGTGAAGAGATATAATGCCAGTGGTTTTGGACGGCGAACGATCTCATCTAGCATGGGATTGAGGTCGTTATACTTAAATACAGGAAGAATTGGACCAAAGATCTCTTCTTGCATCACAGGGGATTTCCAATCCACTTCCCCTAGTACTGTTGGTTCAATGAGCAGCTGATCACGTTCAGAACGTCCACCGATCAATGCTTTTCCATCGTGGAGTAACTGCGATAAACGATCAAAGTTACGTGCGTTGACAATGTGCGGAAAATCAGCATTTCTCATCACATCGTCTCCAAATTTATCCTGAATTTCTACACCGATCAATTCCAGTAATTTGTCATGCACTTCTTCGTGCACAAGCAAGTAATCCGGAGCGACACAGGTTTGCCCAGCATTCAGGAATTTACCGCGAACAATGCGCTGAGCTGCCAGCTTCAAATCCGCATCCTGGTGAACAATGACCGGACTCTTACCACCTAGTTCTAACGTAACGGGAGTCAAATGCTCAGCAGCTGCCTTCATAACAATGCGGCCAACACCTGTACTGCCTGTAAAGAAAATGTAATCAAACTTTTCTTTCAGCAATGCTGTACTTGTCTCGACTTCCCCTTCCATAACAGCTAGATACTCACTAGGAAATACCTCATGAATCAAATCATAAGTCAGACGTGACACGGCTGGGGTTAATTCAGACGGCTTAATAATGGCACAGTTACCCGCAGCAATGGCTCCAATTAGAGGGCCGAAAGCCAGTTGGAACGGATAGTTCCATGGTGCAATAATAAGAACAACTCCATAAGGTTCAGGATAGATCAGGCTTGTGCCATCAGGTATAGCAGAATTTGTAGGCACAGCTTTCGGTGCAGCCCATTCCTCCAAATGTTCCAATGCAAAATCCAGTTCACCCAACACGATCCGAATCTCGGAGCCATAAGCCTCTGTTTCAGATTTATTTAGATCCGCACGAAGTGCGTCAAGAATACGTTGCTGATATTTTTCGATTCCCTGTCTTAATTGCTGAAGAGCACGGATACGGTACTCAATAGACTTAGTTTGACCTGTATAAAAAAATGCCCGCTGTGCGGCAACGAGTTGTTTCTCTTGTTCCATATTAACATCTCCAATTAATTGCCCAAAATTTAATTTCTAAAAACACAAATGAATTATAACGCAATTATATGAAACTATCAACATATAGATACTGTGAAAATAGAGAAAACGATTACAACGTACTCTCGCTTCAACGATATGATCATAATTTAATTAACCATTCTATTTCTTATTGACTACATAAAAGGCCATAACACTAATATGCCAAGACTGTGCTACGCCTGCCAGCTTCCTCTTTACATTCATGTTCCCGTCCCTGTTTTACTCCAACGTGATGTATCATCCTTCCAAATGGTGGACACCCTTTCTGTTTATATTTTCTCTCCCTGAATTTTTTTCCTCATTATATACACTTTGAACTAGGGTACTTACTGACATCTCTTTATTAGAATAGGATTGACAAAAAAAGAAGTGATTGCTACAATGGCCCTCATATCTTAAGGAAGGATGATTCAGATGATTCGTCGTCTAAAAAAACTAAAGAATGTAGCTACCGCATCACGCTTCTAAGTTACTCGGAAATATAACTTAGAAGCGAGGAAATTAAAATGAATATAAACCAATTTAATCACTGGTCTGAAATTAAGTATTTAAAGGACATTGTAACCAATCCATTAATCGAAGTCGGCGATTACTCCTATTACTCCGGTTATTACGATAGCAATTCTTCTTTTGAAGACGGATGTGTGAGATATTTATGGGGAGATGAAAAATCGAGGGGCTTATTCAACCCAATTGAGGAATTTGGATGGCAAATAGATCGATTAATTATTGGTAATTATGTATGCATCGCAGCCGGCGTCATCATTCTTATGGGAGGAAATAACAATCATCATGCGGAGTGGATCACTTTTTATCCGTTTGCTGATCAAATTAGCCATTCCTTCTCACCCAAAGGAGATACCATTATAGAAAGCGATGCATGGATCGGCATGAATGCAATGATTATGCCGGGTGTTACCATTGGTGAAGGTGCAATTGTTGCAGCAGGCTCAGTTGTAATAAAAGATGTCGCTCCTTACACAATAGTTGGTGGAAATCCTGCAAAAGAAGTTAGGAAGCGTTTCTCAGAAGAAGAAATCATGAAATTAAAAGAAATACGCTGGTTTGATTGGAATAGAGAATCGATTGAAGCAGTCACTCACTTACTTTCTAGTTCTTCAATTAATGAGTTATATGAGTACTATTTATCAGAAATTAAGGATTGAGATCCTATAGATATAAAGCTAGGTAGAATAGTATTCTACCTGGCTTTTTTTAAATTCCCTCGCCCACAAAAAGAAAAACCCCTCAGCGCTAGAGCGCCAAGGGATTCAGCTATTAGTACAACGTGATATATTGATCGCGTTCCCATTGGTGGACTTGTGTTCTATACATGTCCCACTCAATTTCTTTCAGCTCATAGAAGTGAGCCAAGGCGTGGTCGCCGAGAGCATCACAGATGACTTCGCTGCGGATCAATTCGTTCAATGCTTCTTTCAGGTCAGCTGGCAAGCTTGGAATGCCTTCTTCCACACGCTCTTCTTCTGACATGATGTAGATGTTACGGTCAATTGGAGCTGGCAAGGACAGCTCACGTTTGATTCCATCCAAACCTGCTTTCAGCAAAACAGCCAAGGCAAGGTAAGGGTTCGCAGCCGGATCCGGATTACGAACCTCAACACGTGTACTCAAACCACGGGAAGCTGGAATACGGATCATTGGGCTACGGTTACTGGCGGACCATGCTACATAACAAGGAGCTTCATAACCTGGTACAAGACGTTTGTATGAGTTCACAGTTGGGTTCGTAATTGCTGCAAACGCACGCGCATGCTTCAAAGTTCCAGCCATGAAGTGACGTGCAGTTTTGCTCAGACCCAGCTCGTCCGACTCGTCTACGAATGCGTTCACTTTGCCTTGGAACAAGGATTGGTTACAGTGCATACCGGAACCGTTCATACCAAACAGCGGTTTCGGCATAAAGGTAGCATGTAGACCATGCTGACGTGCAATCGTTTTAACAACGAGTTTGAACGTTTGGATCTGGTCTGCTGCTTTTAGAGCATCAGCATATTTAAAATCGATCTCATGCTGACCTGGAGCTACCTCATGGTGGGAAGCTTCGATCTCAAAGCCCATTTCTTCAAGTGTGATAACGATGTCACGACGACAGTTTTCACCAAGATCCGTAGGCGCAAGGTCGAAATATCCACCTTGGTCATTCAGTTCGTTAGTCGGGTTTCCTTTTTCGTCTGTTTTGAACAAGAAGAACTCTGGTTCAGGACCGACGTTGAAGGAAGTGAATCCCATTTCTTCGGCTTCTTTCAGGTTTCGTTTCAAGATGCCACGCGGATCTCCTGGAAACGGATTACCATCCGGAAGATATACGTCGCAAATCAGTCGAGCAACACGGTTCTCGGCTACCCAAGGGAAAATCAGCCAAGAATCGAGATCCGGATAGAGGTACATATCGGATTCTTCGATACGCACATAACCTTCAATGGAAGAACCATCAAACATCATTTTATTATCCAGAGCCTTGGTTAGCTGACTCACAGGGATCTCAACGTTTTTGATTGCTCCAAGCAAATCGGTAAATTGCAAACGAATGAATCGTACATTTTCTTCTTTTGAGATGCGTAGTATGTCTTCTTTAGTAAAACTCACGATACCCTCTCCCTTTCTTCTCTGCGTATTTGGCTTGCCTGTTATATTTGTACATTAGAATATTGCATGGGTCAAGGAGTCCTCCTACCCAAAAGCAGGATTTCCCCTGACCTACGAGGTTATACGAACTTATTATTTATTAAAGAAACGGGAAAGCTCTCCCTGAATGAGAGATACTTGTCCAGGTCTCTTACCTGACACTAGTTGTTGTTTAAGCAGACGGTGCAGTTGGGAGTCCGACAGCTCTCTGCGTTTCACTTCCGTATCAGCTGTAATAACAGTCGCTTCTTCTGACTCTTTGGATACAGGATTCATCACTTGTTTAATACCCGCGATGTTAACTCCTTTTTCAATTAGAGCCTTGATTTCCAGCAACCGTTCTACGTCATTGAAAGAGAACAAACGCTGATTACCTGACGTTCTCGCAGGAACAATCAAACTGTGCTGCTCATAATAACGAATCTGACGTGCGGACAGATCCGTAAGTTTCATTACAATACCTATCGGGAATAAGGCCATATTTCTGCGAATTTCGTCACCCATCATTCATCAACCTTCCAGTCATCATTTCTTCACTCTATTGTACATTTAGTTATTGCTAAGTGTCAATGATGTGTTAGATAAACTCACAATAATTTGCGATCTTTCATAGTCTGTAATGCCATCAAAACGCCATATTTAACATGAGAGTACGTTAAACCACCCTGCATATAGCCAATAAAAGGCTCACGGATAGGCGCATCTGCAGACAATTCAAGGCTCCCACCCTGTATAAACGTACCTGCCGCCATGATGACAGGGTGCTCATAACCAGGCATGTCCCACGGTTCAGGAACCACATGACTATCTACTGCAGCTGCCCGCTGTATTCCTTGTACAAAGGCAATCAAATGCTCTGCTGAACTAAATTGAACAGCCTGAATCAAATCGGTACGTGTCTCATTCCATGCCGGTTTGGTCACAAACCCGGATGCGGCAAACATCGCTGCAGCGAATGTACTCCCTTTAATGGCCTGTCCAACAATTGTCGGTGCCATGTAAAGTCCTTGGTAGATGCCACGAGTCGTGCCTAACATTGCGCCAACCTCACCGCCAATTCCGGGCGCAGTCAAACGATAGGCTGCCAATTGTACGTACTTTTCCTTCCCGCATATGTATCCACCGGTTTCTGCCAGACCTCCACCGGGATTTTTAATCAGTGAACCTGCCATCAGATCTACCCCGATTTCAGTCGGTTCACGTTCCTCCGTGAATTCACCATAACAGTTATCCACAAATACGATGACATCTTCCTTGATCGCCTTCACACGTGCAACCATATCCGCAATTTCTTCAATACAGAAGGAAGATCTCCAATCATATCCTCTGGACCGTTGAATACCAATGACTTTTGTCGCTGCATTGATACTTTTCTCTACTGCTGTCCAATCTACTCCGCCATCTTCCAGCAATGCCGTCTCTTGATAGCCAATGCCGAAATCGCGTAACGATCCTGTTCCATCGCCAGGCTTGCCAATGACCTTATGCAATGTGTCATAGGGCTTACCCGTAATGTACAACAACTCGTCGCCTGGACGGAGTACACCGAACAAAGCTGTAGCAATGGTGTGGGTACCTGATGCAAAATGGGGACGCACCAGTGCCGCCTCTGCACCGAACACATCGGCATATACTTCATCAAGCACCTCACGCCCGCGATCGTTATAAGCGTACCCCGTTGAACCCGCAAAATGAAAATCGCTGACTTTTCTACGCTGAAAAGCATTGATTACTTTCCATTGGTTTTGATCGGTGATCCGGTCAATCTGTTGTAATTGCCCTTCAATCTGACGTTCAACCTGTCGTTGAAGTTCAATAATCTCTGAATCAAAGCTTGCCATCTTGCTTCATTCCCCTTCATAGCACGAATCTGACGTCAAACATCAATTATCGTGTCAACTTATCATACAAATATGTCATCGATGTTACAGTTGTATGAAATCTTCAAGTAAATAACCGAATTTCTCATATTCGCCTTTTTGCAGTTCCACTTCATAAATTACATCATTATCTTCAAATGTGGTCTCAACAACATCGCCAATTTTGTAAAGTACCGATGTAAGATCCCCACGCTCAGCCGGAATACGGAACCGTTTTGTGTCGCCAGTCAATTCGGCCTGGATAAGCTCCCGAATTTTCAGCAAGTCATCCGCATCCAGTGCGCTCACTTTGATATGTTCTTTATCCAAAGGAAGCATTTCAAGCTGCTCCGGTGTACAAGCATCCTTTTTGTTATACAATACCAATTGAGGCTTGTCCCCTGAACCCAGTTGCTGCAAAATCGTGTGTACCGTTTTCATCTGATCTTCACGCATTGCAGACGATGCATCGACCACATGCAATATAAGGTCCGCTTCATTCACTTCCTCCAGTGTTGCCCTGAAAGCTGCAATCAGATCATGAGGAAGGTTCTGTATAAACCCAACCGTATCCGTGAGTACGATTTCTTTACCACTTGGCAGTTCCATTGTCCGTGAAGTTGGATCCAGTGTGGCAAACAGCTGATCTTGAATGTACACATCTGCTGCAGTTAATTGTTTAAGCAAGGTTGATTTACCCGCATTCGTATAACCTACAAGGGCTACCTGAACGATCCCCGTCTTTTTGCGACGCTCCCGGTGCAGCTTGCGATGACGTGTCACTTCTTCCAAATGACGCTTCAGGTCATCTATGCGGCCACGAATATGTCGACGATCTGTCTCCAGTTTACTTTCACCTGGACCCCGCGTTCCAATTCCGCCGCCGAGTCTGGACAAATTTTTCCCGTGACCCGACAAACGTGGTAACAAATAGCTCAACTGAGCCAATTCAACCTGGATAATACCTTCTCTCGTGTTGGCACGTTGCGCGAAGATATCCAATATCAGCTGGGTACGGTCAATAATTTTGAGATCTAACGCTTCTTCCAGGTTGCGCACCTGAGCACCAGACAGTTCCTGGTCGAAGATAGCTGTTGTTGCTCCCATTTCTTCAGCTATTGCACGGAGTTCTTCCACTTTCCCCTTACCAATGAACCATTTGGTGTCCCGGGTTTCCCGGTTCTGTGACAATACACTCAGCACTTCCACGCCTGCCGTCTCGGCGAGTTTTACCAACTCCTCAAGGGAGTACTCCGGGTTAATACCCGAACGTTTGACCTCATCGGTAATCAGACTCACCAATACGGCGCGATCCTTCTTAACCATATCTGTATCATGTGTTCCATTTGTCATCGTGTATATTCACTCCTTCTACTACGTTTCCGCATATATTCTGTGCCACCTTAGATGGCATGCTTTAAGCCGAACCGGTTAACCCGGCCGGCTGCGTTAAAAATTATATTATCGCTTACTTTTGCTCAAACTTCAAATCCTCTGTGCGAATGGTCATCAGCTCCAGTTTTCCCGGATTCCCCTGGGTATACTGTTCCAATAGTCGAACTGCCTGATGACGAATCGATCGTTCAATGGCATTTCGAACATATCGGGCGTTACTGAACGCGTGAAGAGATTCATTTTTTTCCTGAAGCAGATGCTGCTTTAGTTTGAGTATGGTCTGTGGCATGAGAATATAGTCACGTTCCTTAGCCATAATCTCGGAAATTTGAATCAATTGATCAATGCTATAGTCTGGAAATTCAACCTGGATCGGAAAACGGGAAGGTAATCCGGGATTCGTCTGCAGAAAAAAATCAATCTCTTCCGAGTATCCCGCCAAGATGAGGATAAACTGATTCTTATTATCTTCCATTGATTTGGCGATTGATAGAATCGGAATAAGAATTAGTAGAGTCACTTTCATACTGTTTATCATCTGAGATGAACTTATAGACAATCTCTAGTTTTTTATTGTCATGGAGTACCACTTTATCTACGAAGACACGCAATATCTTTCTCTTATCTTCCATCTTTAAATTGTTTTTTATTATCTTTTGATATTTACTCAGTATTGAAACGGCTACATTAATATTCTCATCACTATCTTGAGCAATTTGAATGTTGTAGGATATTGCAGCATGTTCCTTATTAAGTACTTCAATCTCATCTTCAACTGGCTTAATCTTGTTTGCTAACTCATCTTTAGATTTGATAAATCCATCAGCATAAAGGTCAATGTATCTAGCTTTTGAGGCCTCTTTCTCTCTTATTAACTTATTTAAATTATCTCGATTCTTTTGCAATTCAGTAATTTTTGATGCATCAGAAGCCCTTTCTAAAATTTTATCGATCAGCTCTTTGGGGTTGTTGATGATCTTAAGTACTTCTTTCCATATTATAGTATCAATCATATCCACACGCCAGTTATCTCCTCTACATGTAGAGTTAGACTGACCAGTTTCAACACTATAGGATTTCTTAGCCTTTCTTGTGCATGTGTAATACTTAAGAGTGCCACTTTGAGTTTTAGTTGTTATTCCAGATGATACTGCTGCTCCACATCTTCCACATTTAGCGATACTTCTCAATAAGTAGTCTTCTGATGGCTTGCCACTATTTTTATTATTGTCATCAAGACATTTCTGTAGTCTCTTATATCGAACCTCATCTATGTACTGGGGAATGATAATCTCCTGCCATTCATCTCTGGGCTTCGGAACTTGTTTCTTCTTTCCAGATACCTGAACTACTTCGGTCTTGCCATAATAATAAATTCCTTTGTATGTTTCGTTTCTCAATATACGGCTGATCGTTGCTTGATACCAAACATCCCCCTTTGGAGCAAGGTATTTTTTATTTGCTAAATACTCTGCAACCTCAGAGCATGTTGAACCTTCCAAAATCATTTTTACCATGATTAAGTAGCCTTCTTTTTCAGTTTTGTTCTCTATTAATGTATTCAGATCTTTATCATAATCGTAACCGTAGATTTTGTTCATTCCGGGAATCTTATTATCGGCAACCATAGCTCTTCTTCCACGTTTCGTGTTAGCAAGAATCTTAGCTTTATTGTACTGGGCAATAGAGCCTTGGATATTGTAATTTAACATCGATTCTGCATTGTCTTTTTGTAAATCAAACTCAACGAAATGAAGATCGCATCCAAGTTCCCATATCTTATGTGTTATTTGTTGTTGTAAATGGAGATGTCTACTTAGTCTGTCTGGATGCAAGAAAATTACTTTGTTCCCTAAACCCTTTTCTAATAGAAACAAAATGTAGTTGAGCATAGGTCTATTAGGATTATCTCCTGATTCTGCTTCTTCTCTGAGTACAATAATTTCATCTTTGTTAATATCAAACTTCGTTTTTGCTTCATTTACACATATCTCTATCTGTGATTCTAAAGAATAGTTGTCTATCTGTATGTCAGATGATACACGGGTATAAACAATAGCCTTGATCTTTCCGATCAAGGCCTCAATTTCACTCCGATTTAGCTTTTCCATGTCCTTTAAAACAATCATATAACATCACCTTATTTATTATTTTTACTTTTATAATTATATCACTAATTTTTTTTAAAGACCATCTTCATCTGAGTATTTATTGAGAATATCTTCAATCCAACTCATAAGTCTTCCTTCAATCTCTTCTTTGGATTGGGCATAATCGTTTTTATCTATATAACTGTCTACAACTGTGTATTCAGCCATTCTCTTTTCTCTGAGTTTAATGTTCAATTGTGACTCCTTTCAACTGGGTTCCATATGTATTGATTGCCTCCGTTATAAAATCTTTTAAGTGGTAGTGCCATCGTGTACGTGGCTTAAATCCCTTAATCTCAATCCCAATTTCTTCACAAATCGCATGCGAAATACTACTTTTATTTACTTTGCTTCTATATGTATGTTCCTTGATTTGATTCTGAGCTATGTTTTGATACTTCAAAAATTCTTCTATATGTATAAAGTACACTTTGTTCTCAGGCTCTCGGAAGTTCATAATGAAACCTGATATTACACCTTCATATGTATTTGCCTCTGCTAGTTTATCTATCTGGTGCTGTTTAACTATACTCTCATCAAAGCTAATCGACTTAAGTTTCGTTGATTTAAGTTCTAAAGTGAAAAGATGATTTTCTGCAAACATCATGCAATCATAGTCATTTCTTGTTATCCTAACTCTATTGCGTAAATCTGGGGGTATGAAAGTATCCTTGATTCTGGTGAAAAATATTTTCTCTTTACCTTGCGCAGCAGATTTTTGAAAGTCTTCTTCAAATACTCGCCCTTGATTTGTAGCCAACCAATCATTCCTCTCTTATCTACCTTCTTGTTTATCAGCCAGTAACTGATTTAGCACGGTATCAATTACTTCTTTATATTCTTCATTAGTCAATTTACGTCCAATAATTTGTTCAATCTTTGACTTGCTAAGCTTGTTTTCCATCTATGTATTCTCCTTATTCTTATACTTGTTGTAGCCAGTGATCCAAGTCTCAGACTGATTTGTTTCAACGAAATTACCGTTTCCATCAGGTACAGACTTCATTTTTTTCTTGAACTCAGTAATCTCAATTAAGTCGCCAATATTGATTCTCAAATTGCGATCTTTCACATTGAATGTTTTTTTGCTCATCTTGAAGATTCTGGTTTCACCTTTTTGAACACCATACAAAGTCAATTTGGGTGAATACTTTGTATCAATATCCGTTACTACACACCATCCAGAACTTGTATCAGGATATCTGACATCTGCATAACCCATGTGTTCAATCTGAAACATAACTGTTTCATTTGGAAGAATGGCTGGTACTTCTTGATTCTTTAATTCAATCTCAATTTTCTTTAACTCTATGAGTCGTTGTTTTATTGTTTTTTCTACATATGTTTTTTTATATTTATATTTACCATCTGAGAATTCCTTGAACAAAGCAGCAAGATATCCATTGTTACCAAACATATCGAAGTAATTAAGCATAATGAGTATTTTTAATTGCCTAGCGTTAACTGAAGTTTTTAGATTTATATCAACTAATAAGTCGATAAAGCTTCCATATGTATTTTTACCAATCTCCAAAAGTTCTTCAGCAACTTTTACGTTCATAAACTTTATGCCCGATAAATCAGCATAGATTGAATTTTGCCCCTCATCTGCCACAAAGCTTCGATTATCTGTTCCAAACTTGATACCTCCGTCCTTAATTCCGAATCCTTTTTGCATTTCTTCTTTAAGAAGTCCAACCTTATCTTTATTCTTCTTCTCTGAAAAATGTCTTAACAATGATTCATAGAAATAGATTGGATAGTGGCTTTTTAGATATGCACAATATACAGAATCAAGCGCATAGCTATACGCATGAGAGGCATTAAATCCGTAACCGCTTGAATCCTCAATTATTTTCCATACTTTTTCACTCATATCAAAAGCTTCCTGTTGAGATACAGTTTCTCTTTCAAGTATCTTATTGCTGAACCCTTTCAAGAATCGTACTTTCAATGGTTTAACTACGGCTGGTTTTTTCTTACTAATTGCCTTGATGATCCCGTATGTTTCATCAGAAGGAAATCCTGCATAAGCGAGTGTTGCCATGGTCTGTTCTTGGTACAGTACAAATGAATTCTTCATTTCCTCAGTCTGTATGAGGTCGTCGAAACTGCTAATTCCATAAGCAAAGGGTTTTCTGCTTTCAAATGTATGATACATCGACTTAAAAGATGGTCTAATAGCCGCTATAAATGCTGTTAACTCTGAGATGTTTTTTGGTTTATATTTCATTACCTTTTGAGTCGTAGAATACTTTTCTACCTGATTAATGCCGACAGTTAATCCCTTAGTATAAACATCCCATACTTTATCGTTGTCTTTAATGACATTTAATAGTTCAGTTTCTGTATGTATTGGTAGTCCAATTCTTTTATACGTATCATAGGTTGTTTTAACTACATCAACTTTTAGTAAGTCGTTCTTGAGAAATTTTTTACGCTCTGCGATATCACCATCAATTAGAGCTGCTATAACTTCTTTCTTTGTTGATTCACTTTTAATCCTGATGAGTCCAATTTCCTCTTTGATATTGCCTTGATATATTAAATGTCCACATGGATGTGGTTTCTTATCAGAGATGATGCCAGTATACTTTTCGCTCTCTTTAATGAGATGATGATACTTTTTATCAACATAGTCATATACATCTATCAAGTCTTGCTCGTCATCTTCAGCATATTTTAAATCATTTTCATACTCCTCTAATTGTTTGGATACTTCGTTTGCTATGTCAAAATCAAGATTCTGCGACTTAGCATACAGCTTAAATCCTGATTTTCGTTTGAAAGTTCCATAAGCAATCATAGGATATGAATGCCCTTCACCTAATACTTTATTCTGTGCTGCAATAAACACTTCAGGATTGCCCAAATTTAAATCTAAATCTGGTAGTGATTTTGTTTGCAAGATTCGGCTTTCACTCATAAAACGTTCGGGATAGAGATGTACTGGAGCAGATATTCGATCTACCTTAGAAAATCCCAATAAAGTGTTTGTATAAAACGATACGCCTGATCCACGACCAGTTGGAGTAATGATGCCACCCATGTCTACGGCTTCTTCTACGATTTTATGGTCAATTAAAAAGTAATCCGACATTCCAGTGTTTACAACCACAGATCCTTCTTTTCTAATTTCTTCTATGTATTTAGAATGCTTCTCTTTTGGAATGCTGTCCTTGGCTACTCTCCACTTTTCATTCAATAACTGTTTGTATTTATGGTCACGTTGATCTTGTGTCAGCTCTGGATATAACGTAGGAAGCTTAATGTCATTACTAAATACCTTAATTAGATCAGAATCGTAATCATCAAAATCCATAAAGACCAATGTATTCTTTATTGCTTTATCAATCTGTTCCTCATTAAGGACACCTTGATCCATGAAACGCCTTTTTAGTGTCTCACCGTCAGGATAGTCCATAAACCAACCATCTTCATTTTCGTATACGATCCCTTTTGCCTCTAGAACTGCATCCCTATCTTTTGCTTGTTCTGGATATATGAAGTGACTATCACATCCAGCAATCAATTCAATATTATGCTTTGCCGAAATATCCAATATTCTGTGATGTAATTTTTTTTGTGTCTCAGTATGATGTGTTTGAACTTCTAACATAAAATTCTTCCCGAAGTAAGAGTTTAGATCAAGAACGATTTTCTCTACATCTTCATATTGCCAGAATGCTATACATGCGCTTGTTACAAAAACTTCGTTTGGATCTAATGTAGAAATCAAATCTAAGTCAATGCGAGGTTTATAATAATAGCCTGTCTCATTTGCTTCAGAAAGTATTCGGTTGATATCACGCCGCCCTTTTTCTGATTTGGCAAATAAACACATATGACCATTTGTATTATCTTTTTCAAACCGATCTTTCACCCAATATGCTTCTGTTCCAAAGATAAATTTCAAACCTTCTTTTTTTGCTACATCATAGGTATCAAAATACCTTCCTTGAAATCCATGTTCCATACTAGATAGAATTCTATGGTCAAGCTCCTTTGATCTTCTTACATAATCATCTATCTTAACTGAACAGTCTGGAGTAAATATGTTAGAGTAGTCCCTGTGATTGTGATAATTGCAAAATACACAAATGGTTATCGACCTCCTTAATCTTGATCAAATATTGATTTTACAACAACTTTAGTAATGTGCTTACATAATCATCACCTCCTTTAAGTCTCATTAGAGACTCTACACTGTATATATTCCTTCTACCTTCTTAGTCTCATTTAAATTAGATGTAATATCTCGCGCAGCGATCTCCATCAGACTTTGACGAGATATCTTCTCGCGTCTCCTCATTAGCCTAACGGCTTGATGGCGAATTGCTTTCTCAATGACATTACGCACATACCTAGCATTGCTAAAGTGTATTCTTAGATCCTTTTCCTCTTGTATTATGTTCTTCAGTTTATCTGCTGCATCACCTGTAAAGTTGTAATCTTTTTCTGATGCCATTTTTAGAGCAATCAACATTAATTCATCTGTAGAGTAGTCATCAAAGTTGATCTGAATAGGAAACCTAGAGGGTAATCCTGTATTGATTTGAAGAAAGTCGTCCATCTCTATGGGATATCCAGCTAATATGATGATCAGGTCATCACTTTTGTCCTCCATAACTTTCACAAGTGTGTCTATGGCCTCTTTTCCAAAATCTTTTTCTCCACCACGGGCAAGACTATATGCCTCATCGATGAATAGTATCCCGCCCATAGCCTTCTTAACAAGGTCACGAGTCTTCAAGGCTGTATGACCAATGTACTCCCCAACTAAATCGGCACGTTCAACCTCAATTAAGTGGCCTTTACTGAGTACACCCATTTTGTTAAGCATTTTAGAGATAATTCTTGCCACTGTAGTTTTTCCAGTTCCGGGATTACCCTTAAATATCATGTGATATACTTGCTTACTATTCTTTAAACCCTCATCACTACGATACTTGTTTATTTGGATCAAAGAATAAATTTCGTAAATGAGATCCTTTACCTTATCCAGCCCAATCATTTCGCCCATCTCACTAAAAATGTCTGCTGCGGATTCATTATGATTACTTGTTAATGACTTCTCCTCACTTAGCTCTAATGGTGCTTTTAGTCCATCATCAGCGTTAAAAACAATATTGATCCTTGAATCATTAACAGTAATTCTTCTGACGCTCTCGTCCACAGTCATCACCTCGTTAAGACAGTATATGCGACTGTGTAAGTGCAAAATGCACATCTGATTTTATTGATTATAATCTATGTATAGTAGGCCGAAGCCTACATTAAAATGATTCGAACAGCTCGTCTAACTTTTCTTCGTATAGCTCTGCGTCCTCTGATTGTTCGACTTTGCTCTGAACAATGAATTCAACAGTTTCCTCATTGGCTGGGTGGTTGGAATGAGTGTTGTTTAAATAAGGGGTACTACCAAAGAACAGCAACCTAAGCGCTCTCCTTACGACATCACTCTTATCTTCGTGTGGAGGCAGATTTTTCCAAGCTTCGCGTAGATCTTCATCTTTAATCGGTCTTAATCTTGCTCTTGCCGCTATTTCCATGATTTTCTACCTATCTTCCCGTATCCCCTCACTTGAGCCAATTGATCCATCAAGACTTTATTAGGTAGATCTAAGTAATCAAAGATATATCGTGCAGCTCCACCAGCAATTAAATATATGTCAAATTCCGTGTTCAGACTTTCGATTTCATTCTTAATCTGTAAAGCCAATGACTTGAATGCTCTTCTAATCAAAGGAACAATGTTATGGCCTTGGTATTTACCTGAAATCACATATGGGTCTAATTCATAAATTGCAGGTGTATGTCCAGTTAATTTTTGTATGTAAGTTTGCAACAGTGTGTAGGCTTTCTCGACACCAACCAATACACTTTTCGATTCTTTCATTATTGTTGACTTATCAAATCCCAATAGGTTTAGAGTGTAAAACCCTAAGTCTGCCGTAAGTATCTTTTTCTTTGCTTCTTTTAATCTGACGATCTTTCCATCATCGTCTAGTAAATAGTCCATTGTAATACCCAAACCCTGCGGAACCGTCTTGCACCTTTCAACGATGGGTTGCACAGGATAACTCTTCCCTTTACCCTTGCGAATTTTATATTCCCCTTGATCGGCTAGACCAAGTAGTTTTTCTTCGAATGGAGCTTTTTGTGTGAAGTAAAAGTTAATGGGAAGTCCACTAACCAAATTCACTCTATCTTTCTTTGCCAAGTATCCCAAAGTGGTCTTCATAACAACATCGCTAGTTTCAGCTTCAGCCTTTTTGTTGTTTAGTGAGAAATACTTTATATCACTGAATTCTAGCGCAACATTTCCCACAAATAGTTCATCATTGTAGACGAAATGATCTGATTTAATATTTTGATCAAACATGTCTTTTGCTTCTCCTACTATTGTGGGCTGACGATAAAATTTTCCATCTCTTTCTGCTTTGGTCCACTTAAAACCCAGATCTAAGTTCAGTATATTACTCAAAGTGATACAACCTCCTCTAAAGTCATGTACACAAGTGTTCGCAATTAAGCCATACTGGTATATTTGTGTACGTTTGTAGCCTCTATGAGTATGATTATAACACTAAATACTTAGAATGTACATATTTTTATTCTTGTTTTATCTATATTTAGTTCTCATCAAATTGATGTTTCATCAGGAATTGCCCTTCATAAAAGCCTTATGTTTCAAGGATAATTCAGTTAGCCATTCTTCATTATTGCATCTTTCTGTTCGTGTATCCAAGGCAAGGTCAATCATTGAACTAATCTGATCTTTGGTAAGCTCAACATCGTCAACATCTACAAAGCAATTAAACTTTACAAATTTATGATAGCTGCTCTCATCTTCTATATCGTTTCGTTCATTATCTATGTATAGATTTAACTTCACTTTTGTTTCTGGATGTTCGCACTTAACCATTCTGACTGCTTCTTGGTAGCTAATCTTTCTTAAGCCATCTCCCTCAAACTGAAAACAGATAATGTAATTATTAAAGTGGAGCTTTCTTTCTATATAATCATAATACGCATAGTCCATATCAAAAATGTATTCTAAGTTTAGCTTTCTATCTTTAAATGATGGGTAAAACATTCTTAGCTGCTTCTCAAATATCAAGAATAATTCCTTATCGTTTAATTCAATCATAGTTATTTACCTTCCTGCTTAATATGGATCGTGCTCGCTCTGGTAATATTCTAAGTCGTAATTCGTTTCCCACTCAGATAATTTATCTAAGTATTTTTCGTACTTTTCTTTTTCAATGAGTTCATCTAGAAGTTTTCTTTTAAGCATTATTTTGTAATATTGAACTTTAATAATCTAACACCTCTACTCTCTATTTGAACGTAACTCTAATACTTGCTCTTTTCTAATTTTCAATTCTTCTAAAATTACTTCTTCAGGAATCAAATTGCCAAACCCAACTGTATCCCTTGTGAACTGGCTATCAACACCAACATTGATCTGATTAACATGGTTCGATGGTCTGCTGTGAATATGACCATGAATTGAGTATGCATTTGGAGTCAGCCCAATCTCAATCGGATAATGGAACAGGAATAGATGCTGCTTATCAATTTTTCTAATAATCATATTCTCAACTTCTTCAAAATGATGAGCCATTTTCTTTACAGCATTAGCATTGTCGTGATTGCCTACTGTTAAATGGATTCTACCTTTTAGTCGTGGGATGATTTTCTCCCATTTAGTGATACCGCCAAATACTAAGTCACCTAGATGATAAACTTTGTCGTTGCTGTTCACTGTGTTATTCCATAGCTCAATTAAGAATTCGTCCATCTCTTCAATTGTATTAAATGGTCTGTTCTCATGCGAAATAATGTTCTTGTGTGAGAAATGGCTGTCCGATGTGTACCAAACTGACAATTTACTTATCCTCCTTTACCTTTAAAGGTGTGTAGCAATCTGAACAAATAATCCATGCACTTATGTCTAAGCAATTTGAAAACTGATACCATTTAGTGGACACAAAGTATTCTTTTGTTGAGGTAAATCTCGGTGTGAGTTTACAGTTGCTACAATATAAACTGTCAATATTTATATGTATTCTTGCAGATGGCTTATAGCCGTATATCCCTAAGTGATTACTTACTTCATTCATTTGTTTATCTCGCATACTTTGCATAGATCGTATATGAGATGAGCGGCCCAACATTTACTTCCATCTCTCTCATATCTACCTTCAAAATCTAATTGAGCACTATTAAGCTTTAAATAATCACACCAAGTAGATGATACATTGCCATAACCATAGGCATCATATTTATATCTTTTGTCTTCACGAGAATAAGGACAATACCCTTGGTCATCATAACAGTACATTCCTTTGGGAATTACACTTTCATCCATATATATCAATATTCCTTTCTGAATAAGAATGAAATGCATCTTTTACAGAGACTCATTCACTTGTTTTAGTTGCTCTATTACATCAAACATGTACCAATACAGGTCACTTATTTCCTCAGACTTGTGCCCGTCAAGAAAAATCCAATAACACTCATTCTCATACGCCACATTGACAGCTCTAACACTATAGATTTTATGCCATCCTAGATGCTTTTCCTTTAATCCACAATTTTGTTCTATGTATTGTTTAAATGCTTCATTAAATTGTTCATAACAATCAATAGCTTGAGTCATATCCTCGAATCCCATGTATCCCTCGACTCCGACATGATACTGATCTTTGTCTGAGTACCAAACCTTGTCTTTCCAAACACTAAAGTCGTCACCTTGCCAATCAAAAACCTCTTCTACACACCCTTTACTTGCTGCTTCATCAAACTTGCCTTGCTTATAAGCTTCGTCGTAATAAGCCTTTCGAATTTGCTCCATTTCTTTTGAGTAGAATAGTTCCTTAAGTTGCGAATTATCCATTTACATCTTCCTCTCCGAAATATTCTTCAATCGCCTTCTCAATATAGCTTTTTCCAATATTTAATGCATAATTCCTATTGAATACTGTTTGGTATACTAGAGGACATATTTTCTTTTTGATTTTTACATTGTGGCAATGAAATAATCCCATTCTTTCATTCCATTTTGAATTATTTTTATATATGATTTTATATGTGACATTATCACGTACATGGTACTTAATGATTTTGTTTGCGCTCAAAATACTCCTCTTTTCTATGTAAAATATAAGTTTCATTCAAACTATGTGTTCTATGTATTAGGTGAATACTGGAGCTAATTTCTTCACACTACTTTTAAAATACTGATGTGCGGCTTGTCTAGATACATTCATCTCTCTGCCAATATCAGAAATACTCATACTCTCAAAGAAATACTTACGAGAAACAATCTTCTCTTTTGGAGTAAGTTTACGTTCGATATATCCATTTAGTACATTGTCGAACATGGAGTCTTCAATGGCAATCAAGTCAAGATGACTATCATCTGCCAATATTTCCGACAATAATTTTTCGCTGCCTCCAGAGTTTGTCTTGTAAAGATTGTTATCCATACTAATGCTGCTATATTTGCTACGACACTTCATACCTTTGGCTCTGGCATTTGCTGAGAACTCCCTTACTACCACCTTTGCTAAATAAGTGGAGAATTTAATATTCTTAGTGTGATCATATGTATCATAAGCTTTTATGAGTCCAACCATCCCCATACTAACTAACTCATCTGGTTCTTCAGGTGAGCCGCTAGTTAACGTTTTGTTAGCCAATTTGACTACAAAATGCATGTTGTTTTTGATAATTTTGTCTTTTAATTCTTTGTCTCCTGTCTCTTTTGCTAGTTTAATCATTTCTTCATTATTAAAATTCGGAATACGTTTCTCCAGTTTTATGCTTATTTTCATTGTCTCCACCATTGACTACATGTTGAATGTAGAATCTTTCTTTTGTATTGTTGGATGTGATTTTCCTTTTTTATTTGTAGACTCAATTAGCACTATTTATCTTGATTAAAGTGACTCTTCAAAGTAAAATTAAACCTGCAAGGGTATAATAGATGGTGAATCGTATGAAGAGTCGTTCCTTATTTGGAGCGATTTCTTTTTTTTCTTCTTAAAACAGGTAATTTATCTAAATTCGTCTCCCCAAACCTCTTGTGTTTGTACTCTTAAAGCGTTAATCAATATGCGTTCTTGCTCTTTGTCGAGTTTCATTTTGACTTCTTCTGGATAACCATCTTCAATAAAGTCGAACGACTGCCTATGAAATTCAGCACTCTCAATGTGCCAAAGTTTATCATTTGGAGTTGAACTTGATTTACGGCAACTTCGATATACGCTTAGAAATAAATGTTCACTTAATTTAACTTCTACTCGTCCACAGGCACATCCACCTTCAGCGTCAAAATACAAAGCCCTGTTGTTGATAGAGTTAACAATATTTTCGAAGTATTCATCTTTGATTTTCAGCATTCGCACTCCTTTCTTTCTCTAAAGAGAACAAAACATTTTGATTTGTCAAGAACTTTTACCCCCTGACTAAAAACACTTGACAAGAACTGACGTTCCGATTGCTGTATGTAGAAATTTGTCATAGTATTAATGTACTGGTTCAATAGTCACCCTAGTTAGTCATATAGAATCAAATCCAATACATAGGTGATCAGAATGAGTTTAGATTTCAGTCGATTTTCTTTTGATTTTAAACAAGAGATTGATAAAGAAATGACTCTACTACAAGCTAATTTAGAATATCAACAAAAGTATGATAAGGTACTCTCCCAGAAAAGACTCTCATTTATCGAAAAAAAGAAACGAGCCAACCAATTATTGCTGGTAGAAGTAGGGGAAGTACTAGAAAGGGTCTTAAGAAATTATCACAATGAACTAAAGAGAATAAATACTCCTCGAAATTAAGGTTTTTCGGGTCTGTTACGAGGCCACGTCTGTAGATACGAACATCACTTTCAATAGTCTCATAGGCAGCCTCTAACAGCTCCAATCTTCTTATCATGTTGTTTACCATTTTAAACTCCCTCTCCTTATTTTGATCAAACTAGACTTTCACAGACTTTTGTTGATTAATAAGAGTCTCAATTTCTTTTAATTGTGCTAGACTCAATGAACCAATTTTCTCTTTAATGTTGGCTGTCAGATCTTGATGTTCTTTTGCCCGATTGATCTTGCCCCAGTAATCTTCCGCATTAACATATGCCTTGTAATGACCTAAGACTCCATTATTGTTAGTCAGTGTTCTCTTGTCTAATCTAAGAGGATGCTTGTCTCCTTCTTGAGCAACATATACACTAGATGTGTTAACTTTTTGTACTTTATATTCTTTTAAATTTGCCTCTTTATATAGGAATCCACTGATGTTTACATAAAGCGTCTGACCAACTTCAATGTTTCTCATTATTAAACCTCCTATTATTTTAATCCAATTAAGTTTCTACACAATAGTCTTCATCAATATGTATAACATCGTCCAGAACATGATATTGCAAAGTTTCATAATCAATGGATTCACCATAATTCAATTTCAGATAATCATTGATGATCTCATCATCAGAAGGATTATTAGGTCTGTTGACTGACACATCAATCTTAAACATTAGACCGACTTCCCATTCAGTTTTTGTTTTGAAGCACACAAGATACTGATTCATCTATTACTCCTCCTTTAATTAGACTTTCTTCGGCTTAATCTGATTGCATTATTGCTTGGTTTAACAAATTCTCTCATTCGTACCTTGTTGCCATCCTTGTCGTATTCCCAACCATATTTGCCAGTACCTTCACATTCCGGGCAATCATATGAGTTCCATGGATCATAAGGATATCCATACTCCACACGCCGTTGACCTTCGCATTCATCACAATCTGGAAGGTCGAACAGGAGAAGGTTTGGGTCAATTTCATCCGCATCAGTAACCAACCAGTCACAATAATTTCGGATGTATTTTTTAGTTTTACGTGACACTTTAGCCGATGGTTTTGAAGCATAGTTAAAATGTTTCTTCTTTATTTTCATAGTATCCCTTCAAAAAATAAATCATGGTGTATTTCTCCCCACTTATCAGCACCTCGTAGCAATCTCGCTGAACATCTTACTCTCTTTTTAGTCTTTCGAGAACAACCATGAATAGACTTGTGTTTTCGTAGAAAAATCCAATCCTTACTTTTCATTTGACCCTTACCACCAAACACCGTTCTCATGCTTCCCTCTCCTTATGAAATTAGATTTTCTTTGAGTTATTTAAAATCTGTAGCTTTCCAATGTTCAAAGGCATCTTGCGGATTATGGCCTACAGCAAACCATTCAGGAACAATTTTAAGCGACTTGATCAGTTCGATTACACATTCTTCGCAAAGATCAAATTTCCACTTCTCTCGCTCATAAATGCTCCCTTCTTTGAAGTTCACGTAAAATTCATAAGCGAAATTTTCCCATACGTAATGATCTACTTGTTCATATTTCGTTGTTTTGCCACATTTATTACAAGTTGTTGATTCATGAACATCTTTCTCTTCAGTTGCAGTCTCTGTACGATAGTTCTTCATTTCATATCTCCTTCGATTTCAGACTAATTACTGCTTCCCATTCACCCTTACGTTCTTCATCTGTCATTCCACAACTATCCATAGATGCATAGTGAGCCCCAATCCATTTAATTCTAAGCATGTCTGATGAATATCTCTTACCTTGATTCGATAGAACTGTAAATCCATTTGCATTATATTGAGCTGCTTCAAGAATGTTCATCGGGTCTACCTCCTTAATAACTCGCTGTTGCGATTGCATAGGCAACGCTGCGTTTCAATACTTGCATGTCTTTTATCTCATTCTCTTTAATCAGAATCTCGTTTTGTAACTCAACAATTCTTTTTGCGCATGCCTCTCTTACATTTTCAGAACGTGTTACCAACTGCTTATATCTTAGCGCAGCAATTTCTGCCTCATTTTTTGCCTTAGAGTATTTCATCTGTTTGCGTTTCGAAGATTCTGTTCTATGTATTTTGCGGAATTCTTTTTTGTACAACTCTTCTACCTTACTCCTGAATCCAATTTGCTTGTTGCGTTTAACTGTGTCTACTTCAATTCGGTATATAGTTGTAATTGCTTCCATTTCGTAACTAATGTGTACAGCAATACTATGATTAAAGACATACATATGCGAATCCTTACCATCTTGATCGGGAACAACTCCGATGTATTCAGAATTCTTCAATATTGAGCGTATATAATCTGTAGCCATTTTTTTGTTTTTTCCATAGTCAGGGAATCGCTCCTGTACTCTTTCGAATGCGTGAGTAGACAATTCAATATTTCTTGGATATTCCATGTTATTCATCTCCTTATTGGGTTGTAAATACGTTGTTATATGTATTTATAGTTTTGATAAAAGACGGCTTTTACTTAAACTATTGCTTTTCCAGCTTTCCAATCATAGGCATTTTTAACTGACTTTCTAACATCAACACATTTACTCAAGTCCTTGTACATATCCACTACTACATTTCCCTCAAGAATGAAACAATTGTGATAGTATTGTACATGTCTCTCATTCCCATTTCGCTTAATTGTTTGACCTAGAGTAATGCTTCTCTCAATTTTATATTCCACCTCACTAAATGAGTCGCATTTCATATAACTCAAGGGACAGTGTTCTGCATATTTCTCAATAACCACACTTTTAATTCTCATATGTATTTTACCTCTTATTATTTTATTTTTGATACTTTTCATCTATGTATGTATAACAGTATTCTTGTTCTTCATCATATCTACCTAACTCATAGCACATTTTCTTGTGTGCTTCTCTGATTCCCTCAAACGCCTTACTCCAGAACAGATATTGAATTAATTTGTTGATCATATGTATTTACTATCCTCCCATCGACATCAATAAAATTGTTATGTGGTTATAAATGGAATGACTTACTATTGTTACTAAGATATTTTCACTTTTCTTGTAATGCCACGACCATACAGCTCCCAACCAAATGTACCCTAAAACTAATGAAAGACTAAAGTGTGGAATTGCAAAAACCAATGAACTTGTTAGGGCTGCTATAAAAAATCCATACCTATTATCCAACCATCCAAATATGAATTTTCTGCATATAAGCTCCTCAGTTAAGGGACTAAATAATATACTGTAGACGTAAACAATTGGTAAACCAATGATTGTTTGGGTGGCGGTATCATTTGAACTTGTCAAAGACGTTATAATGTTGAACCCTATAAATGATAATGCTGTAGCATAGAAAACGCGCCTCCAAAAATTCAAAGTGACGATATCTTTTATTTTCTCATGCGTGACCCAATGTCTGTGATTTCTGATAATTACAACTAATAATATTGTTGGCAGCAGTAGCAATACTTTCATTTAAACTAATCATTTCTCCTCTCATATCACATCTCCCTAAATAAGAAAAAGTACAGGTTCTTTTAACCTGTACTCATCATATCACATGTTATTTAGTTTGTACATATAATTATTCTTATTATTCAAAATATTTATTCACCCATGAATCTACTGATAAGATTGATTCCTTAATTCCCTCAGCTAAATCTGCAACTTCCCATTGCGCCCCTTTCCCATGCTTACGCTTCTTGTAAAATTCAAGGAATGTGCGTAGATTGCCCGTCAATACAACATTTGTAGTTGCTGCATTAGGCAACACCATTCTGGCATCCTCTGCTGGAATTCCTGCCTCTCTCAATCGATCATAGGCACATTGAGCATCTAACATTGCTTCCTCATATAAAGCAGTAGCCGGGCAGTTCTCATAATAATCTTGTTCGTTGTTTGATGGATACACTTTTCCGTTTAGACTTGGAGGACTAACAAATTCAAATCCACCAATCTTGTCGTCTGATCCCATTCGTACATAGCGTTGACTTTGAACACTAAAAGAGAGATGACGGTGACGAGTTAGTTGTGCCAGTAGTGCTCTGCTGACCCCCTCTACAGAAAAAGTATAACTGATGTGTTCTAGAGTGGAGGTGTGACCTGAGCCAGTAATGTGTCTAAACAATCTATCGGCTTCTGTTCCACCTTTCCCATCACTAGCTTTACTTTTAAAATACTTTTCTCCTTCGATATCGACAATCTCTGAAGGTTTATTTGGACTGTAGCATGTACGAATAGCAGTCAAGGCAACAACTTGACTATCCTTGATTATATCACTGTCCAGAAGGTCTTTAATGTCGTCTGCAATTGTATCATAGAATTCATGAGAAAGTTGTGTGTGGGCAATGAGTTTAATGTTCATTATTTACCTCCTTATAATATCAAATTAAAAGGCAGTGGATTAACCACCGCCCATATGTATTAATTTACTCCTGTGCTTCCAAATCCACCACGAGAAACATCATCTAAACGATCAACTGTTACAAGCTCTACCTCTGGCATTACCTCTTGAATTCTAAACTGACAGATACGATCATTTTTATAGATACGTGTATCACGTATAGCGTATGCAGGAAAATGCCACTGATCATCATCTCCAGAGTATGAATTGTCAATTACACCGAAATGATTAGTTTGAATAATACCAAAATTTTTAAAAGTACTACTCCTTGGTACTGGATTAGCTTCATATCCATTGGGAAGTTTCATTCCAACGCCGAGTGGGATCATCCTACTTTCTCCTGCTTTTAATTCAACATCTTCGGCTGCTCGTAGGTCGATCCAGTCTCCCTTCGAGATTTTTTCAATTGGTTCAATGTCAGTAAAGTATTTTACCTTAATTTGTAGCGGTTTTTTGTTTGTCATTTTTATGTCCCTATCTCCCTTTTTACAAATCATCAAACCCGTTATCATCGCCAACCTTACCATAGTTACGTGATTTAGCTTCGAAGAAATCTGTTTTAGTAGAATTCAAAGCTTCATCTGAAAATGGCTTAATCCACGGCATGCAATTCACATCTACACCTTCATATAACTTCTCCATGCCCATTAACTTCAGACGTTTATTCGCAGTGTACTTGATATAATCGCTCAACTCATCCAGATCAATACTCTGAACGTCTTTGAGAGTATAAAAACCCCAATTTGTTTCAAGTTTAACTGCTTGTTCAATCGTATTATAGACATATTCCATGTTCTCGGGTGTGTTCAGTTCAGGAAAGTCCACCAGCAATTGTTTATACACTTCAGCGAAGAAGTAGCAATGCTGATTCTCATCTCTTTGTATGTAAGAGACCATCTGACTTGTCGCCATCATTTTCTGATCACGAGCTAAGTTATAGAAGAAAGCAAATGTACTATAGAAGAAGATACCTTCCAGAATCAAATCGGCAACCATTGACTTAAAGAACGTTTGTGGATTAGGGTTGTCACGGAATTCCTGATAAATATCTGAAATGAATTGGTTCCGCTCAAGCAATACGGGATCATGTTTCCAATACTCAAAGATTTCTTTCTGTTCTTGATCAGATACAATTGAAGAAAGCACATATGAATAAGACTGATTATGTACTACTTCTTGCTGCCCAATGATTGCAGATATTGCTTCAAGCGAAGAATCAGTAAAGTAACGTTTTACATCACCAACAAACATTGTTTGCATTGAGTCCAATACTGCAAGTAGTGAAATGTTAATTTTGAATGTGTCCTGTTCAACTTTACTAAGTTGAGTAAATTGGGAAGCGTCTTTAGACATGGGAATCTCGTCTGCGATCCAATGATTGAGTAATAATACTTTGTATAGTTTATACATGTGGGGCATTCGGATATCGTTCCAGTTAAGGATACCCGAATTTTCCCCCTCAATAATACGTGTGGATTTATTTGGTGCTTCTGTGTTGAAGATTTTCTGAATTTTCAAATTTAATTTTCTCCTTTGTTAGCTGCTACATGATTCACATTCTTCAATAGTTAAAGCTTGACTTCTGATATAATAACTAGACTTAATTCCTTCTTTCCACACAGATAAATGCAGATCCAAAAAATCAGTTGCTTTAATATCTGGTCTAACGTACAGATTAAAACTTTGGCCTTGATCAACATGCCTTGCTCTTGCTCCAGCCATTCTTATACTCGAATGCTGATCAACGTTAAAAGCTGTTTTATAGTACCACATGGTTTTCGCGTTCAAATCAGGTGCGGGATTTGCGACTTTATATGTAGTCTTCTCTTCATAAGAAATCAATTCATACAATGGATCAATAGTGGCTGTTGAGCCTGCAATAATAGATGTTGAGCCATTTGGAGCAATAGCAAATAACCACGCATTACGAATGCCATTCTCTCTTACATCTGCTTGTAACTCTATCCATTGTTCAGTCGTAATGTATTTACCTTCTCGATTCCCTGAAACATATTCCCGCTTATCAAAGTACGTTCCGGTTTCCCAATCCGAACCTTTGAATTTCGGGTAATGTCCTTTTTCCTTGGACAACTCCATACTGGCCTTTACAAGCAGGTAGTTGATTTTTTCATATAGATTATCATTATATGTTACCGCTTCTTCCGATTCCCAACGAATTCCCTCAAGGGCAAGTAAATGATGAAGCCCAAACGTTCCCAATCCAATCGCCCTATATTGTGCATTTGTATATTGAGCTTGCAACACATCGATATTGTTGATGTCGATAACGTTGTCCAGCATACGAGTTTGAATTGGAATAAGTCTCTCAAGAACATTTTGTGGTACTGCTTTTGATAAGTTGATTGAGTTGAGGTTGCATACTACAAAGTCACCGGGAACTTTGGAAATAATAATACGGGTTTGACCATCTTTGGTTACCAGCTCTTCCGACTCAACAACCGTTGGGGATTGATTTTGCATGATCTCCGTACAAAGATTCGAGGAATATACCATTCCATGAACATTATTGGTATTTGCCCGATTCACTGTATCACGGTAGAACATGTATGGTGTACCTGTCTCCAATTGTGACTTCATAATGCGCTTCATGATATCAATTGCCTGAACAGTTATTCTTTGTAATAACGGATGATTTACCGCTTCTTCATACTTTTCTCTGAAGCTTCCTTTACCAAGCTGTTCATCATAGAAATCTTCCAATCCAAGTGGTCGCCCATTGTTATCTTTCCATCCCATAATTGACTTCGTTTCATGCGGGCAGAACAGACTCCATTCTCCACGACTTTCCACTCTCTCCATAAACAAGTCAGGTAAGCACACTCCATGGAAAATATCATGTGCTCTCATTCGTTCATCACCGTTGTTAAGTTTCAAGTCGAGAAACGCTAAAATGTCACGATGGAAAACATCTAAGTAAACCGCTACAGCACCTTTACGGGTTCCTATTTGGTCAACACTCACAGCAGTATTATTCAACTGTCGAATCCATGGTACTACTCCTGAACTGGTGTTTTTGTGACCACGAATATCAGATCCTCTAGCTCGAACTTTGCCTAGATAAACTCCAATTCCTCCGCCTGTTTTGCTTAATCGTGCCACATCTGTATTAGAGTCAAAAATACCCTCTAATGAATCATCCACTGTATCAATAAAACAACTAGACAATTGACCAGCAACCTTTTTGCCAGCATTGGATAGTGTAGGTGTAGCAGCAGTCATATATAGATTACTCATAGCCCAATAAGCTTCTTTAACTAGATCCATACGTTTGTCTTCAGGTTCTTTGTGCATCAAGTACATTGCGATAACCATATATCTCTGTTGTGGCAGTTCCATTAGTTTCCCATCGAAATCATGTGTCAAGTATCGCTCTGTTAGAGTAAGTAGTCCAATGTAATCGAACAGTAAATCATGTTCTGGATTTATGTATTCACCTAGCTCTTCAATTTGTTCCTTTGTATAGAAAGAGAGTAGTTCTTCCCTGAAGATCCCTTTATCTACCAGAGTTTGAATCAGAGGATAAAACGAACCGTATGGCTCTTCAACATATGACTTATATTTTCGATTGTTTGCGGCCTTTTTGTAGAGCTTTGTCAGTAGTCCTCTTGCAGCAACAAACTTCCAGTCTGGTTCTTCTTTCGTGATCAAGTCTAGAGCTGTCATCGAGAAAGCTTCACTAATCTCTTCCGCCGTTACTTCATCACGTCTTAGTTTGCTATTAACACCTTTGACTAATTTTGCCTTGTCTAATTCAAATCCACTCATCACTCTATCTGCATATGTATTAATTCTATTTTCATCAAAAGCTAGTTGTCTGTTATTTGGTTTGTTTACTAGTCGGGGCATTAAAATCCTCACTTTCAAATGTCTCTATCTTTGTAAAAGAATTATTTTATTATAATAATATGTATTGTATAAACGTATTTCTATTCAACACTTACAACTCTAATCATATCTCCAACATCGAATACGTAGTTTTGTTTGAAGAATCGTCCCATAGCATATTCCACTGCTACTTTCTTCATCTCGCTAATTGTGACTGGATTTTCTCCTGCCATTTCATAGCAATCTTCCTCGTCTACATTTACCCAAAAGTCAAGGTCTTCTGTTTGCTCTCCATAATCTCGTTCTAGAATTACATTAAACTGCACTATCATCACCTCCTTGAAATAATCGTCACAGAACTCAATCAACTCTATAATGCAATTTACCAATAGTTAAACTGTATCTACCAAGATATATATTGACGTATGACTCTCTTTCATTATCGCCCCACTCATTATTGGTGTTGAAGTTCATACCAATAAGAAAGGTTCCTCTGTCCTAACAATGTTTCTCAATTCGCCATCCATATTTAGAATACATTTTTTCACCTTCTATGTATTGTAATCACTCACTAACTCTGGTGTGGAATACTACTCGACTAAACTCATTCCAAGCATTACTCCACACCTCTTCACCATACTTATCAAACTCATCGAATTGCTTTTTTCCTTTTTTCTTTTTCATCGTTTTACTAATGTACTTGTCTTCATGCAATAAGTGCTCATTATCTGTGCCAATGTCATCTTTAAAGCATTCGATCAGCACTCTAGACAAACTCAGCGTTGCCTCATTTAGTTGAATTACTTTTCCACCCCTTATCGTTCTTTTTCATTTTTTGCATTGCTAAGAAAGTCTTTACTTCAAAGAACTCTTTAACTGACTGATCAATGTCATCAGCCTTTTGAGCGAGATGTTGTCGATCAATAGTCATATTCAAAGCTTCTAAACTTTTGTTTAATTTTTCTAACGATACTTGAAGCCGATTATTTCTATCCATCTTCAACACCTCTTCTTTGTTGTTGTATAATCAGTTTAATTCAAAATACAATAATAGTCAATATGTATTTTTATTCTTTAAATTAACGTGGAGGAAGATTGAACTTAATCGTACCAAACAAAGTGCTATTTGCACTACCAGTAAAATTATCCAGCATATGCTCATTGTCTTTATCAGTATGTTCAATAATTAGTACATTGTATTTCTGGTCATAGTGCATACCACCAAGCTTAAATTGCACAGGAATACTCAGTGAAGATGCTGCTGAAGTAATTGCTTGTACTAGTTCCGATTCGTGCTTTTCTCTAATTGCTTTATATGTGCCATTGGGCAAAGTAATCGTATATGCAGTACCATCTACACTAAAAGTAAAAGCATTGTTACTTGAAGTAATAGTTACTTGGTTATTAATATCCGACGATCCCCAAACTTGTTGTCCGTATGTAGCTATATTGCCCATCTCCTTTGATGTATTTATGATTAAATTTATATAATTCTATTTAAAAGGTATATTTCACTGTATTTGTTCGATTAACACTCCACGTTGCTCTACATGGTAGTTACCAAAGTTTGAATTAAGAGCTACCTTATAGATTTCTCCATTCATGTATGTATCAATTACAGGGTACATTTTTGCACCATCAAATAGCTCCTTAGCAATAGTATTGGGGTCTAATATGCTTTTATTAGTTCTAATCAGAAATTCGGTCGTGACGTATTGATGATCTTCATAACAATAAAAGTCGCCAACATCTACAGTTTCCAACATGAAGCATTTGAATTTGCCCATGTCCGCTTTTTGGAGCTCTTCCGATAACTCATCCATTGTGTACATAAAATAATTCTTCGGTTTATTAGCATATTCTTGTGCCAATCTTCTTACTTTCTTGAGTTCCTTTTCTTTTTCAATTTGCTTCTGTGAAAAATCTTTAAGATGAAAATCAGTTATAGTTGAGGGTACAAAGAATCCATATTTTTGAGCCAATAGCAAACTCAAGTCTTTTGGACTATTCACTCTTTGCTTTTCTTCGATAATCTTTTTGCACATCGATTCGAACTCTTCGGTAGAATATTTTTGATCTGATACCACGTAATAATCTTCGTAATCTATATCCCATGTACCGCAGCTTACATTATACAAATATAATTCACTCAAATTTCCTTCACCTCTCTGTCAAATGTGCATTTTACTGAGTTGTTTGAATATCAAATCTGTTGGCTCTATATGTTCTTATTTTCCCATCATCACAAACAATATCAACAACGTCATATTTGGCATATTTATCTTTATGTGAGTGCAATATTTCATAAAGCTTGTTCAAACTAAGACTGCTCCTCCATGTGTGACCATTGTCTATACAGACAGCAATGCTCATTTAATATCCTCTTTTCTTTATAAAATTTGACTTTCACATACATTTTTACTTCTAAAAACCCTTATGCGTCAATGCTTTTAAGTATTCAACATTTTTGAAATTTCATCGAGTTCAAGCTCTACTTTCTTATCTTCAGATAGCAGCTTATCTAACTTAGCTTCCATAATCTTCAGTTTATGTTCCTCATCTTTCCTGTTGATGAAATCAAGTTTAGACTTCAGGTCATCAATCCAGTCGTTAATTCCATATCCGCTGATAACATACTGCTCAAGTAGACTTAATTCTTTTGCAGATGCTGCATATGAATTAAGTCTGATCAACAGTGCAATGATATGTTCTTTTGTTAGGGTTTGGATGTTAATTCGAACTCCATCCAGTTCAATAGAGCAGTTAGTCACTGGAGAGAACTTCTTAGATTTACCTACTGATTTCTTCTTCTCTTCAATCTGCTTTTTCAGTTCAAGAATCTTACTGTCATTCAAGTTTGCCATTTTATTTAACCCTCCTAAAAATTTTTCCATTTTCTAAATATTCGTTTTTGTAAACTGGCTCATATAGATTAAATACATCCAATACATTACCTACATAAAGTTTTTCATACTCATTCTTATCTTTATCCCATTTACCTTCTTTATAGAATTGATTGGTCTTTACATCGTAGCGAAGTTCTTCCCTAATTTCAGGGGCTTTGTAGATGTCAAATCTACTTCCCCATCGACTTTCTGTGAACTTAGTTGTACTCACTCGTTCTACAAGCTCATCTAAAGAATAGTTAATCCACTCATCCCTAGATTCATCTCGGTGAGAATATTCTGTCTGTCTTTCTAGCCAATCGAAATGCTCGGAATATTCAGACGCACATTCACTAGAAACGCATTCAATAAATCTATCGCCCAACGATTTAATCGTAAGTAGCTTGAGAGATTTAATATCCCAGCTATATTCGCCTTCACGTACAAAAAAGTAGTATTTCCCCTTAGAAATTTTATGATAAATATAACTGTAATTCGTTCTATTCCAGTAATCGTTCGACTTTCTCTCCTCTTCGACTCTCTCTGATTTAGTATCTTTTAAATCAAATCTTCCCATATAGATCCACTCTTTATTGTCCTTAGATTTATATGTCCCACCAACAGACAAATCTTTTGACTTAACAAAGTTCTTGCTATGCAATATTTTATTGAATGTACTAATCTCTTTATAATCTGGGGAATCCACTGGAAGTAGCACAAGGTCTTTACCGTCCCATCCATAAATGAATTGACCCTCTAATCCCTTACCTTTGATTGAGTTAGCATTCTCCAAAATGTATAACAAATTCTCAATTGTAATCTCAAACTCAAAACCTCTTGGATCATAAACACGTACATATGCTTGACGATGATTCCAGTCAGATACATAATCTCCAACTTTCTTATTCAGTACAAAGTCTGACGTTGGGATGTTATCGTGGTCAACAGGATCAATTTTCTTATCACGCCAATTCTCCCATGAGGTCTCTTTTCTGACCTTTCCTTTTACATCATAGTAAGTAACGTAAGCCAATGTTTTCGTGTATGTATTTTCTCTGTTTTGGAATCCAACCCTAATTTTCTGTGGTACAAATATGTTCGTTTTTATTTCTCATCATTCCTTTCTAGTTATTTCATACTAAGATTTTCATTTTCCAGCGCACAATCAATCTCATCAACTGTTGCCAGTCTCCAATTATTAACTACGAATTGATAGTCCCTGCTGTAGCTTTCATCTAAATAGTCAGCCGAAAAATCTATAGATCCTTTTTCTAATCCACTTACTCTTGCCACTTTACCCGCTTCTTTGTCAAAAATGTATACACCAATACTAATCTGTTTCTTGGATTCATTTTCATTTTCAGCTAATTCGCGATATCTTTTAGCTTCTTTCTCATGATATTTGACTTGTTCAAAAAAAGACATTGATCGTTCTCCTTTCTAATTGAAATACGCCTTTCACTGACTTATTCAGAATAACTACCTTTGTCTTTAAACATCCTCCTATACCTAGCCAAGTCAAACTGGTCTAATCCGAAATTCTCCATTTTGTTTATCTCAATCACAGAAAAATGTTTATCTGTGAAGTAATCACTAAAACTAAAAAAGTGCATTTCTTTCACATCGTTATATGTAAATAATTCACCCTTTTTTGTATCAAAACAGAAAAGATATTCCCTTCCCTCTTTAAAGCAATGATCTGGACTGCCATCAGGATTTCTCCCATAAATTGTCAGTGAATCAATGCATTTTAATTTTGCCAAAAGCATAAAATCTACATTTATATTCAATACAATCCTCCTATTCTCTGTGAAATCTCACTTTCACTTTCTTCTACTATAATAAATCGGGATAACTTCATTACACTTCTCTTTGTCTAGACAAATAGATACTTTTAATGGTTTGTCTACTCCAATTTCTTGTCCTATACTAGATATTTCTCCATAGAGAGTATGCACTTTAACCTCTTCAATAAATAACCGAATCTCTAGTGTATTATATTTAATACGCAACTCATCAAACTTGTTTGCCAAGTCACCATATAGTCCCTCATTCATAAAAATCATAAACACTTCTTCATAGTGTCGACTGTCAAGATTGGAATGCTCGAATATATTAACTCCATTCAAACTCAATACAACGGTTTCCTCTGATGGTAAAAATGTATTTTCTTTAACATGTACAAATTCAATCTTACTGATTAGCATTTCAACACTCCTTTCTCAAAGAAATATATCTTTCACTTAAAATACTAAAATGTAAGTCATATAGCCGTAGTATGTAGTCCAAATCAAGCCTCTAATAATACTTTTAAAAGTTACTTTTTTAGTGTTCAATATTTTAAATTTTGCAGCGGACAGTTCTTCCTTATTCATCTTATTGATGTTTTTCTTGGAAAACCCAACAACGAAAGACAAAGCTAAGATCATTACGATGAACAAAGTTGGACACTTAGAAAGATCATAATTGAATGCATTCACAAGAAAGGTAATCTCAAAAATGATATAAGTTAAAGCTCCAATCAAAGGCAGACAGCCTGCTTTTAGGTAGGCTTCATTTCTTTTTTCAATTGATTCATTACTTTGTATTTGCTCAATCCCAAGTAGTTTTAATTTACGACTTGTTTCTGAAAAGAGTGGGCCTCTAAAAATTGTACTCAAGTTAATCACAAAGAATAAGATAGACAGAAAAATCATCATATAATTAAATCACTCCTAATTTTTTTATGGATGAATCCAAGCACAAATCTCATCTTCACGAAGTAATTCACAAAGTTGATTTAGATTACACTTGCGTTTAATTGCATCCCAGATAAAACCTTTATAACCAAACTCTTTCTCGCAAAATTCTACAGCCTCATCTACTTCCGTAAATAATTCTTCTCCGTTCTCTAGATCAATAATCAACATACTTAATTCTCCCCTGTGTATAGTTTGCTAATTTCATATTGGTCGTGAATAATATCTAATGCTTCCTGTAGACCAAGAATTTCACCATCATGACCAATTGGATCTGTGTCCTTGTAGTAATTAATTGACAGTTCTATTTCTTCTCTGATCTTCTCAATCAATTCTTCCATATATGTATGTCTCCTTTCTAGAAGCGAACAGTTGGATAAGGATCGTGAATATCTTTCTTTCTACTTTGATACAAGTTCCAGTTATAAAATGCTTCAGATAATTTTCGACTTTTCATTTCTTCTAAAGATGCAATCTCAATATTGGTTTGCCGCTGCTTTGTTCGTAGAACTTCAAGCTTCTTCGTAATATCTAGGTAGCTCAACTCAGGATACATTTACTTACCTCCTTCATTTAATCTCTTCAGGATACTTTTAAATGCTTCTCCAATAATCAATCCAGACTCCCTTGTAGAAATAATTACTTTGTTTATGTGCGAAACCAATTCGTTCATCTACTCATCCCCCTTCTCTGTGAAGCCACTTTTTAAATATTTAAATTGCAACCTTACCATTCTCATCATAAGCATCAAAATATTCTCCACAGTATTGATACATGCTTTCTCTCAATTCAATGATTCTTTTGAGCGTCTTGCATTGGTATACCTTCATGCCTTGATGTTTTTCAGTTATCCCTTTAAATGTGCCTCGATAAAAACGTGAAAAATCATGGTGTTTGTAGATAGCTCTATCATCACTCATAAACTTTCTTTCGGGGATTACTGTATCATCAGTTTTGATAATCTCAGGGATAACCCTTTCTTCTGGTTCTTTGCGTAAATAATACACTTGAATTCTCCTTTCATTTTTAATAAATCTTGTATTTTACTCAGAATAAAATCCAACTAATTTGAAGTGTTCGTGATCTTTGTTAATCCATTCTTTATCAGCACCATCTGAATACACATTAAAATCATCTAATGCTTCCAAGTAACCAGCAATGCGACTTCCTATTCCATTATGATATTGATCTCCTTGCAATAGAACTTTATTCTCATCCAAATCAAATAGCGCTTTTTCGTCTTCGAATTCTTCATTAATATAGATAATAAAATTCAATATATTCACTTCCTTGTAGGTTTTGATCAAACAGTTCATTTACATAGATATCTGATTTACAAATCTTGATACATCAATAGTTTTTAATTCCTCTGATTCGTCTTTCAATTAGTCTATCTCTCAAATCATAAAACTTGTTCATCCTGTCATACTCTTTATGTCTCTCTATATATCTGACTACAAATTCCGGTCTTTCATAAGCTACTGGTCTACTAAATACGACTCTACCAAAAATAAATTCTTGTGCTTCATTGTCCAATTGATCACCTATCTATGTATTAAAAAGTCATACACCCTTTACGGTATCTCTTACCTCTATACTTAAATCGAGCAATGAATGTGCGTATCAAGATCAATCCTTCATTCACTCTTTCAATTACAATTACACCTTTTTCAGTCATCCATCTTAATTTTCCTTGTACATTTGGAATGGAGGATATCATCTTAATGAGATATCCTACTCCAATATTACTTTGCTCACAGCGTAGCTTAGCATGCTTACTTATTTTTATACGCACTTTCAAATTAATCTCCTCCTAACTCTCTGTATTGTCTAGATATGGTTTTAATCTATATAGTTTATTTTTTGACAATATAATCTTTGGATCGGTAATTCCTTGATTCATTCGATATCTAATGCGATATTCACTAACCCCCAATTCTTCCGACCATTGTTTAATTGTTTTTCTTATTCCTTCGTATTCTACATATCTATTATTTCTCTTGTTATTCGCCTGAGTCTTTTGGTCAACCCATCTACAATTATCTGGTTCGTAATTTCCATCAACATTAATCCTGTCAATAGTGAGTACATCACTATATCCATTGGACATCGCCCACTTTTCAAATTCTTGGGGGCTATTTCTCCATTCGTCACACACCTTGATCCCTCTTCCACCATAGTCATTGTAGTGAGTAGCCTTCATGGTGTAACATCGCTGAATCATGTGATTCCAAGTGTTAAGTATTCTTTTGTTGTCACATTTTCTTCTTAATCCTTGCCTGCATTTAACGCATCTCTTGGTATGTCCCCCAATTAAAGCACCTGATTGAGATATAAATTTCTTTCCGCAATTACACTTACATAACCAATGAGCACATGTTTGCTTCGTCTTTGGATACACTCTTTTTAGAATTGTAAGTTCACCTAATTTTTTACCTTCTAAATTTACAAATGGTTTGCCCATGTATATTACCGTTTAATAGATTTGCGTTGAGTACGTAGTTTCTTGAATTTAGTCAACACAGATCCTTCCTTCCGACCATTTTCTGCTGGCTTGACGTATTGGAATGTGTAACCTTTTTTAGCTGCCTGTTGTTTTGCTGCATTAACTGCACCAAGATAGTCTGCTGGCAAATTGTCGATTACCACGCTTTGATTGTTGTTTGTAGTTGCAATTCCGTAAAATTTCATATGTATATTTCCCCATTCGTATATGTATTATTTTAGTGTTTAATTGATCTCTCTATAATCCTCAATGAACAATTGGCATGTCTTAATTACTTTCTTCTTTGGTCGATACTGAGTCCAAACGTTCATATTAAGTGAACCTACAGCTTCAACTTCTGTGAATACTGGTACTTGGTCGTAATACTCTTCATCTGTCTTAAACTTCATCAATTGCAATTTTCCACAATCAATCTTTACTGTGTTACTGGTCTTACCCATCAGTTTCTTGTCTGAGATGAACAAGTCTTTGACTAAGAATGTTCCGGGCTTGAAGTTATTGCCTGAATATCGATAAAACTCTGTAAGATAGTTAATTAGATTCTCACTAACGCTATCAGCGCTAAACTCTAAGTCGTAATACAGAGTCTCATCAGGTACAAAATCTCGGAGTTTAGAGTTAAGTTCAAGGCGAAGCAATTCAAGATGAGTTATTGATACACCCACACCACCTGCACCATCATGCCCTGCGGCATAAACCACATTCTCACAACTCTTTAGTAGATCTAGCATTGAAAAATCATCTAATCCCCTGAAGCTTCCCGAATATGTGTCTTCATTATCGCCAAATCCAAGTACAATCGCTGGCCTGTTGTACTTTTTGGCAATCTCTTGTGCCACCAGACCATTTCGCCCCCTACCAACAGTTGGGTCAAAAACAATAATCACCTTGTCCGTCATACATAGCCCAGTCTTCATAGCTTCGAGCGCTTCAGCTTGAACTGCTTTACGGTTTTCATTTAATTTGATTAGTTCTTTTACATAGCCTTTAGTTTCTGAATTTGCTTTATCGCACATCATAAAATCAATTGCTAACTTGATATTGTCTGCTCTCGTCGCTGCTGTTACTGCTGGACTAGCGCCATACAAGAAGTCTGTTGAGGTAAGATTTTTTACATCTGAATTCATTGCCTCAAATAGCTGTTTTAGGCCCTCATGTCGCAATCCCCTCAGTGACAATTTAGCGTAATATCTATTTTCCATTTCCATCATCGACATCATATCTGCCATAAGTGAGAAGCCCGGTAAATCGCTTAATTCAATTGAATGGGATACTTTCATCAGATCATCAAGCACCTGACACAGCTTAAAAGTTAAAAGTCCTCCACAAGCGTTTTTGTTTGGGTATCCACAATCAACTTGCTGTGGATTCACGATTGTAGCAAAAGGATTTTCGTTCGTAATTGTGTGATGATCGACAATCAAACAATCTATTCCTCTTTCAGTCAAATGCATCATTGACTCTGTATCGTTGGAGGAACTATCTAGTGCAATAAACAGTTTAGTATCTTCGGGTATATTCTTAATCAATTTATCAATAGTGTGACCTTCAGATCTCTCATTACAAACATAGTTTAAGTTGTCAGTGAAATTTTTTAGATATTTGTATAAAATAACAAGAGAAGTCACACCGTCCAAATCTGGATCACCTGAAAATGTGATAACTTCATTATTCTCTAGTGCATGTTTAATCCTCAATCCAACCACTTCAATATTCTTCAATAGATATGGACTGTGCACGACGTTGGAGAGTGGGTTAAGGAACTCATCAATATTCTCAATCCCGTTTATCTTGGCTAATTTTGAATATGTATTATCGTATGGTTCAAAGGGAATTTTTGGTTGCTTTTGTTTCCATGCTATGGCAAAATCACTCCTTTTGACGGATTATTGAATTACTATTTTGAATTTTTCAGGTAATGTGATATTGTCACTGATGTATTCAAAAGTTAACCATTTGTCTGTCAATCCTGTACGTTTGTTGATGATTTGAATATTTGGTTTCTTCATATCAATCACTCCTCGTTGCAGAATTTTTAACATTTAAATCTATCAATGAAGGCTTGTTGTTTTGCTAGATATTCTTTTCTTTTATTTAATACTTCTTCTTTCTCGCTCTCACTGTATCCTGAGAATTCATCAAACTCTCCAGTCAACTTAAAATGCTCAAATGATTCTCTGGGATATTTATTTGCTTGAATCCCCTCTGGAGCTTCACTAAAAGTTCTAACCAAAGCCACTAAACATTCTTCACATAGATCAAAAGCCCATCTTTGATTCTCATAAATGCTTCCTTCTTCAAATTCTACGTTTATTCTATGAGAGTAATTATTGAAAATGTAATCATCTACTTGCTCAAATTCCTTTTCTACTCCACACTTATTGCAAGTTGAACTGATATGTTTCGAGACTTCTTTTGTTATTGTTTCTGTAATGTAATTTTTAGTCACATTGTTCACCCCCTTAAGTTAGTGAAAGAGCAGTTTCATTTAAACTTTCCAGATTTAATATCTTCTTCATCAATTAACATAATTTCGTGCATTACTCCACTTTCCTCGGTTGCAAACTTACAGTCCTCAAGTGCTTCTTTTTGATAATCTGGTTCATTGGGATAAACACTCAATAGCGTTCCACCAGCAAACAATCCAATTTTTTTCATTTATATTCCTCCTTATATGTATTAAGCAGCTTGGTCTTTTTTCTTGATTTCTTCAAGATATTTCTCTGTATACTCCACTTCTGTAATTTCTCCCACCAGACTTTCTCCACCATTTGACCGCTTAGATCGTTCATCGATATCAAAATCAGCCTTATAATATAAATCAAATTCACTTGTTCTAAAAGTCTTAAGTGTCTCTCCTTGATATCTCATCACACCATAGATAAAGTTAATGGTTCCCAAATTCTCATAATCAGCAAGACCGCATTCTTCGATAATTTGCTTGTATTTTTCACCAATCTCTTTTGCTTTCTTAGAGTTGCCTTTCAAACTTCCATCTTTCTTGAACGCTTTCTTGTTCTCATCTTTAGTAAGTTCAGTTGGATCGATAGTCAGGAATTTCGGATGTTGCACCATTTTTGTAATTGTCTCACCCAATGTTTCACTCAATTTTCCATACACTTGCTTCCATTGATTATTGAGTTCAAAGTGTTTCTTTACTGCTTGATCATAGTTTGTTCCTCGTTTAATTTTGTAATACTTCATTTCGCTCATATGTATTTCTCCTTTAGTTTGATTTTTTACCACTTAACACTTGGCAACCTATGTAGTTTTTTAACGTATCTTTTCACTAGCCAGTAACTAATTGGATCACGAATCTTCATTCCTTTATCTTCAAACTTAATAATATTTGCATGAAAGTAGCACTTTGCTTCTTCATTTTCGAAACTCTTCGGATAAGACCTTAGTGGCTTCCATTCGTATTTGTTCCAATTTTCTTTAAATTTCTCATAGTTTCCCCAACCACAGCTCTTAGTGCTACTTTGAGACATAGAGATATGGCCTAGCCAAGGAATACATGGAATTGAAATTAGTGCATAGACAATCAAGAACCCAGCAATTAACATTTATATCCTCTCCTTTTGTAGGTAAAAGTATATTTTCGTTTAGATTCAATCAATCAACTCTAAGAACGACTCGGCTACTGTGATACTTTCATTGCTAATTGGATTTAGGATTACATAGCTCTTTTGGCTTAATGCGAATTCACCAATAGGAATTTCTTTAAGTATTTCTACTTCTGTCCCTTCATCAAATTCAGCCAAACATTCATAGTCAACTTCAACTTGCCCATCTTCTATCTCATGATCATAAAGAAATAATCCTAGAAAATCTTTCTTAATAATTGCTTTTTTCATTTAGTTTATCCCCTTTCTTAATCAAACTCTTCTTTGATCAACTAAAGCTCATATTCATTTTTCTAATTGGGACAATATCTTGAATCATAGCCGTGAAGCTTCCTGTTTGATAGAAATTGACTTCAATCTCATTCGCATCCCACCGTTGATTGTTTAATTTTCTACAGTATACCTTGTGACCATTAGGATAATAGTCATTCATTCCATGTCCATAGCCACCACCAGAAAACTCAGTCTTTACGACGACATATTCTCTGACCAGTTCTTCATAATTTTGTTCACTAACCTTTACATCTGATGTGTATGATTTTTCTTTTGGTTTGTAGTAGACTTTCTGACCAATCTTCAACTCAACAACGTCTCCGACTTCCAATAATTTAGGGCTGTTCATCTTGTGTCCCACCTCAACTCTATCGTTTATCGTCCCATTGAATTAATAATTACTTGCACAAGCTCATCTAGTTCATTTTCGGTTTCAATGTCATTAGTCTTTTCAGCAATTTCATTAAGCTTATTAGCCATTGCTACAAGAAAATCATTGTCAGCTCTCATTTGAAAAATCCTTTCTCACTTAACTTTCGTCTATCAATTCTTGAATGTGACTATGTAATTCTCCACTAATCACATTCCCACGAAGCCTTGCATTTTCTGATTTTAGCTCTTTTAAATCCATAATTACTGCTCGAAGTGCACCATCCATCTGAGGCACACCCCATTCTTTACCGTTTCTCCAAACCGATATCCAACTTCCTGTATCTTCAAATGAATACTTTCCGTCCTTAGTCTCGTAGATAAACTCTGTCATATTATCTCACTCTCTTTATGATTTTCATATTTACCCAAAAATCACTGGTTTGGTTTGTTTAATCTTTCTCACTACGAGTGCATGTAGTGTCTTAAAATCAATTTTTGGATTTTTATATTGCTTGAGAATGTTCCAAATCTCTTCCTTAACCAATTCAGAATAAACTCGTCCAAGCAACATTGGGATCATCTTACTTTTCCATCCCTCATTGTCATTCACAATTTTTGCATATTCTTTCTCAATAAAAGCTTCAGTGCAATAGTCATCTACAATCTGCTGCTCAACGATTTCTTTTGCTTCAATAACAGGTGATCCCATTGCTTTATGATGTTTCTCTTTGAATTCAGAAGTGACAATTTTAGCCCAAGTTTGTCGCTTGTATTTGTTGTAGAAGTCATAATTCTTCAATACCACACCTTCACCGTTACCAGCGCCGTCTTTAATCAAGAAATTGTTTGCCTCAAGTGATTTAATAAAGTTATCATAGCTACCGTTTTTGATGGTGCAGAGTGGTGGGACATACTCTAAATCAAATTCTTCAAGCAAATCTTGGTAGATGCTATATGGGATATACTCTACACCATCCTCGTCTTTATCAATTACCACATCAAAGATGTAAAACTTTCTCCATGCATCATCTCGATACGTTTTTAACGTGTGAGGTACAAGAAATTCACCGTAAAGTCTATGAGTGGGATGTTTCTCAAGATAGCTCTTAAATTTTGAATTTGACAGGATGTAAGAGTAGAAACCTGCATTGTCCTTATCAACACTCAACTCTCTATTTCGACTACCAGCTTTTACAACTCCATTGTCAAGCCAGATTGATCCATTTGTACCATCGACCTTGGGGAAAACCAAACACTCACCAAGCTCAATTCCATCAACTTCCTGTGTTCCAAATCTTTCGAGATGTTGATATTTCTTAAATTCCATATTTATATCTCCTTTAATATGTATTTTTTAATGAAATTCAAATTTCACTTAGATTTTATTTCTCAGTCAAACTGATTGTGATTTGACCTGTAGAGTAAGTTGAATCCTGATTAATGATCAAATTTGATAACCCAAACTCATCACGCAACTCTTTCGCAATCTCGAATATCTTCTCATCGAGTATTTCAGTAAATTTTTCAATATCCACTTATAATCGCCTCCTCAGTACTGTGTTGTTATTCAGTTTCACTCAAAGGTTTATCAGGATAGAAACCATCATCCTCACTATGAGTATCACAGGCATTTACAGGAATGAAACTATCTTTGTCATCAGAACCACTTACACGTCCATAGATATGTCCCGTGTATGTTGCTTGCAAATCGCAATTAATATGGTCACAATTCTTCATTGTTGTGTTTCTCCCTTATTATTTTTTATAAGCTCGCAGCTTTTCTTGTAAGTCCCCAAATGTACCAGATGTTTTGACTACAGCTAACCGTACCTCTTCAAGCAGTTCCACAGGAATATTGGCATGATCTAAGACAGTCAATGCCCAAGAAAGCTGATGTGAGGCGTTCTGCATGTGAACCAGTGACTGATATGCATAATCATCAAGTTTTCCGTTCTCTCTGAACGCTTCATAGTTTGGTTGGTGGGCAGCGTAAGTTCCGAATTTTGCTTGTTTATTCATTTCTAATACCTCCGTAGTTTTGATGAAATCCAACTTTCACGTTCACTTTCACCAGACCTTCTTCAGCCTAATAAAAGCGAACATCATTGGGCTACTTGTAAAACTCTTTTTTGCAGCAGATCCAAAATGAAAAGTTCTCATCTCCGTTGTCATCCAATATGTATATTTCTTCTTCAACTGCTGCACAATCGTCATACTTCATAATGTAAAGCTTGTACATTCCCCCGATAGTGACTGGTACATTTCTTATGCAGGCTAGTATTTTGACATGGGTGGCTTCCTCCTCATTTTGTGTGGGCGTAAGATCAGATACGTCCATCCTCTGCTCATACATTCGACCATCCCTTTCAGTCTTATATTGTTATTATACTATCATTTTTCACTATGTCAATATGTATTTTTACTCTTAAAATGTCTTAGTGAAAACTATATTTTATCTGCTTATACATCAGTCAAAATATTCATCATCGCTTCAATAGCCTCATCATTCAATCCATTGACTTCTTTCCAATCACTCACTAAAAACTTTAAGGGTGGACACTCCAGATCCCACCAAGATAGAAAGCTAAGTTCTTCAAGCTGCTTCACAGTAAACATTGAAAATCTCCTAATTATACTCTTATTTTGTATTTGTCTTCATGTACCATTTTCGTGAAAAATTCAATGCCGTGGTCTATAGGAGCATCTTTCTCTCCCATTACACCTGTATTTTTAATAGCAAATAAACAGTATATATTATCGCGTAATACAAACTTTCTAGCTTCGTCTTTGATCTCATCACTTGTTACGTTGTTATCAAATGCCAATACAATCTCTACGCCCAAACGTTCCAGTTTTAGTACTTGAGTTTCACTTAGTTCATGCCCACCTATACTGATACTATTTTTAATTCCATAGCTCCATGCCTTCTGGACACTTTTTTCAGCCTCAAACACATACACGCGTCCAGTAGACTTAATATGCTCATAAGTCTTATCCAGTCCATATAAGATTAAGCTCTTGGGTGTAGGTACAGGATACCAATACTTTGAGATTTTCAACTTCTCGTAATCAAGAGTTGTCCTTCCCTTTACTCCTACTAGAGAGCCAAGATCGTCCCTAACAGGTATGGTTATACAGTTGTCATTAAGAGAGTAGCCTACTTCAAATAGTTTTTGTGCTTCGCATGATATCCCCTCCTCTAAGAACTTCCAATTTGGCATTGATATGTACATATTCAAAACTGATTCATCGATCTTACGAAGAGGGACTTCATCTTTAATTTCCGTTTTAGGCTCAATTGAATCAAGAAACGAAAGAATAGGATCTGTCTCTTCTTTAACATTCTTATAATCTGAGTAATAGCTGTATCCACATACATCACAGATATAATACATTGCTTTTGAAAATGAAATATCTTTATAGTGTTGCACAAGAGTTATTATATCTGCTGGTTTTGGTAGGGGGCTACTATAACAATTCACCAACAAATTGTCCCTAAACACTTGCAAACTTGTTGGATTATTTCCTCCCGGCCTTGTAGAGCGTATTTCATTATGATCTGACATTCTATCGTTGATATGACACCCAAGAGAGATTAAAATATCAGCAACTTTATTGTCTCGTATTATGTTTTCCTTTAAAGTTTGGGCATCAATTTTATATCACCTCTCGTATTACTCTTTGTTTAAGGCCTTACGTAAATTGGCAACTTCTTTTTCTGTCTTAAGCTTTTTGTTTTCTTTCTTGAGTTGCTTGAGCTCTTTCTCACCTTGTGATGGAACCAAATATCCTTTTTCAATCCATAAATTCTTCCCTTTGTCTACTTCAAAGCAGAGAATATCCTTGTCTTTGCCACCCCGGTTCTTATCAATTACTACCATGTAATAGTTGATATGCATTTCTAATTGTGTCGTAGACTCTCCAATAAACGGGTCATTTGGATTATAAATCACGAATTTATCATACTGATCTCGTGAAATTGGCTTTGCCATCATTAATGAGTCTGCAACGTGTTTGATGTGCTTGCCGTTTGCAATAGCTTGACTAGTCAGCATATCGTTAAACAAACTATCGTCTGTCAATTGAAAGGTCGACCAAACAGGGATATCTTCAGTAATTGCAACTTCTTTCAACATGTCCGCTGTTCTTACAAATGTCATCCAGTCATGATCTGGTGCTTTCATCGTGTCATAAATAATCAACTGGCAATTTCTCAATTTATGACGTTTGATTTGTCTTTTAAGAGTGTTTTCATCGTATTTATTCAATTCCAAGAAATAGATCTTACTGTTTGCTTTTATGTATTGTGCTGCTTCTTTTACAATTGCTTCTTCATTTTCATTCAATGTTCCTGTTACAATTTTTGTTTCATCAATACCGTCAATCCCTCTTCGTTTCATTTGAACATCAAAACCGAACTCAGGATTGTTAAGCACACAACTAATTTGCATTCCCAGCCATTCCGCTTCGTCCTGTTCGTTGACCAGAACTAATACGGGTATTTGGAGCTTAATGCCCAAATAACAAGCAATTTTACTAGTAGTTCTACTCTTGCCACATCCACTGTGCATCCCAAATAAATTAAATTTCTTGCCCCTAAGCCCCCTAATCAAACCATTGATGATCTCGAATGGTACAGGTATGCCAACATCAGGAGTCAATTTCCACTCTTCTATCTTATCAGGCATATTGTGACCAAGTATAATACTATCTTCAACTCCACCTACAATAGTTCCAATGGTGTTGATCTGGTATTCCATTCCCTTGATAATCTCTTCTGTTCCAATCTTATCAAAATCTTTTCTTCCCATTAGTTTTTGTACAGGGAAACCTTTCCTTTCAAACTCCCTAAGTAGAGAATACTTTTTAAGTTTTTCATAGTAGACTGTAAAATCATCCAAATCTACAAGCTTCATCAACCTATCTATACACTTGTAACCTTTTAGATAATCGTATTTTGCTTTCCTATCTGGATCTGAATTCATGTAGATATTGATCTTAACTTCATTTATTTCAGTACCAGCGTGTTGGCTATAGAGATCCATAAGTGAGTCATAAAGAAATTTATTGGATGCTTGGTTGAAGTCATAATTCGATTTGATTAACTCACTATAATCTAGGAATAAATCTGGATTTAAATACATACTACCAACAATCAACATCTCGGTTGCTAAATCCTCAATCTTTGATACTTCTTCAGAAATAATCTCACCGCCTTAATTAATCAAACAATGTAGTAATATCTAGAGCGTCTTTGCTATCATTAATTTTCTTATTTTGAGCATTGCTAATGACCTTGTTTACATCTCTCATTGAATCTACATGGTTCATTAATATCTCTGTTTCTGCTTTCTGTTTTGATGATTTACTTTCATCTCTTAAGCAGTTTTCAATATTATTTCTAACAATAGCGAAGCAATATTTAAGTTCACTCATTAAATTCTTAAACTCTTTATTACCTTTAGCCCATTCAATTTTCTCAGAGCAGTACTCATATGTATTTTCAATTGTTTGATATGTGATTCCTTGTTTGTAACGCTTACTGATCCTACCAAACAACACAGAATCATTCCTTAGTTCTTGAATGTATGGGTAGAAGGTATTCGGTATTGTGCTAACAGTCTTTAATTTATGGATTCTCGCTATCGTATTTGCCAACTGATCCATTTCAAGACGCTCCTTGGCTTTAAACTCTTTGCCTTTCAAATACTTACTATGACAATACTCAACATGGTAATATCTCTTATCTTCCCCATATTTCATATCTTCCTTCTGACCATACTGGGCGCAGATAGGACACTTAACTGGTCTAGCCAGTTTAATCACCTCCTTAGAATACAAAACTCTCGAACTCAGGCAATCTTAACAACTTGTTTTTGGTGTATCCTCTATGCTTGACTACACACTTGATAACAGGATCAATGTAGACTGTATCCTCAGTTTCGCTTTTCTTAAGTTGTTGGAATACCTTGTATCCCGCTTTGCGTTCTTTTGCTCCTACAGCTAAACTCATAACTCCTATTATTCGTTTACCATCAGACAAAAGCCATCCAAACTCATTCTTCTTATATCCAGCAATGTAGTACTCACCAATCTCATAGGCAATTACCTTCAACCATTTATCAGAACGCTTATCGATCTCATATTTTGAGCGTATATCCTTTAAAACTACCCCTTCAAGCTTTTGCTGCTTGGCTAGATTAAAATACTCAATTCCATTTCCTCTTATAAAGATCGACTTTGCATAGTAATCATTGTCTGTGAAGGCATTAGACAGTATCTCTTTGCGCTCCATAAGTGGTTTAGATGTTACACTTTCACCATTATGATTTATAATATCGAAAGCACAGAAAGTAACTTTGTGCCTACTCTTCCTAGACATGAACCGTTCCATCACAAATTCAAAGTTCGGCTTACCGTCCGAGTCAGTTACAATCAGTTCTCCATCAAGCGTTGTCCCTTTTTGTATTGGGATGTTTTCAACCAACTCAGGAAACTTGGCTGTAACGTCATTGTTGTGTCTGGTATAGATTTTGACCTTATCTCTATAGTCGACAATGATTCGTATGCCATCAAGTTTAAGCTCTGTTAGGTGCAAATCACTATCGAATGGTAAGTTATTTGGTGCTTTGTATAGTAGCATTGGAGAAGTAAACATATTATCACCCATTTAAGTATATCAAACAGGTGTTTGAAGTTTTAGCGGTAATATATGTATCGTTTTATACACTATACTTACTTATTCTTCTCCATAGCTTCTGAATCCTTACTTTCTTTATCTTTATTATTATAGTGTTTTAATATATCATCTACTGTTTTAAACTCTACTTCCACTTACAATCAATCCAATCTTTATTTATTCATTTTCTTCCCATTCATTTATTTCTACAAATCGCTTTGTTCCTTCTACTGTGTATCCAAAGAACATATCTATGGGTCTTGCCCATACTTGATTATTCTCATCTGTGTAAATAACTAGACCTTCTTCCTGCTCAGTGTGCGTTGCAAAACATACAAACTGATAAGTCCCACCTTTATAATGCTTAAATCTTTGACCTTTGGCTACATCATAAATCATCTACTTCAAGCCTCCATTTCTCTATTGATTAATTATATGGGTTGCCAACTACCACTCTATATTCTTTTTTATCAATGTCATAGCTAATCCATGTATCACTTTCCTCATCTGGATTATCAATTTGACCTAAAGTTGGACAATACCCTTGGTCATCATATACTTTGATGTAGATTCCAGTGTCTTCTGTGATCTGATTTAACTTCTCCAGAAATAATTTCATATTGTCATCCATAGATACCTTCACCATACTCGCTCAACCTCTCGATATCTCTCATTTACTACATCAATATTTTGATGAAACTGTACTTTTACTTACTCTTCATCATCTTCCGATGGAACTCCCTCTCCATCAAAAACTGAATCAATTACTTCAGATATCCATTCCGTACTGATCACAAAGTCGGGCTTTGCAGAATTAATTTTAACTTGCTCTATAATGTCTTTGAATAATGTTAAGTCCACTCCGGTTAACTGCTCTTCTAGTACAGTCTCATCATTTAGATTCAATTCTCCGCATTGTAAAATCATTTTTAAGTATTGTCCTGCATTGATATTCCATCCACGCTGTATGTATTTTCTCGATCTAATTACTGATGCTAATGGATACTTAGATCCCACATATTTTAATTCCTTAGTGACAATCGACTCAAGTGCTTTCTGTGGCAAAACTAACTCATTCTTGCTTGGGATGAAGTAACATGTGCAATGAACGTAATCATAATTCTTATGAATTTCTTCAGGGTTTCCATAGAATCTATTTACTAATTGAACATCATCCGAAAGAGTGATTGCATTAGAAGATACGAAGACTGGAAGATATCCTTCTTTGTATTTCGCTCCTGCTACTCCCGCACTTGGGACAATAACCCTAATTCTATCTTCTTTCTCTTCGACCTTAACATCGTAGTGATTATTAGTTCTCTTATTAAATTTTTTAGTGTAGTATTCTGCTACCTTCTTGCATGATTCTTTATCCATGAAGTAGTAATCATAATCATTTGGTTCCTCATCGAGTAATAGCGATACAATAGCTCCTCCAGTAATAAATGAATTTTCATTGACAAGCTTTACAATTGACTCATCATCAATAGAACCAATAAAGTCTCTGTGTGCATCTTGCAGTTTTCGTTTGATTGTTTTTAAGTTCATATATGTATTTAATTCCTCCTTTAAATTTATGTTACCATACATATTTTTATTCTTCAAGTATTATTTTTGTGTATTTAAATTAATCTCTAGCTCTATATCCAATGCTAGCATTAACTTAATCAATACTTCGATACTAGGAACATTATCATTCTCAGTCAATTTAATAATGGATACCTCACTAACCTGAGCTTTCAGGGCAAGATCCTTGTTACTAATTCCCTCGTCTTCCTGCTTTCTCAGTATGGCTACGGTTAGTTTGGCAGACAGTGAGATCATCTTTTTCCTAACTTCCGAAGCATAATTGAGTGATTCTTTAATCTCGGCCCATCTTTTATGACTTTTAACTTCCATTTTTCATCCTCATTTCTATATGATATCAACCTTTTATAGAGTTCTTCTTTAACGTACTAAACCGATTCTTTTCTTGCTCTGTTGAAATGCGCTCTGAACCGATCTAAAACCCAATCTCGGTCGTAATGATTTTCGTCAGCCACTTCATTACATGTCTGCAATACTTCATCTACAAGTTCGTCGATACGCTCTATAGCTTTTTTGTATAGCTTTTTATCGTCATTCAAACCAGCCACCCCCTACTTTTTGTCTTTAATCTTCAAGTTTCTATGTAACTCCAAATCAAGAGCTCCAAATACTTCTGATTCAATTTCATATTTCTTAGGCAATAAATCTTTGGGAGACCAATTTGAATAAACGTTTCTCATATGATCGCCAAAGATTGAATACATTTTCCATCCGAAACGTTCCATCTTTGCCATTGAGCCGTAGTCAATCTTAACGATTGCAGGGAAAACATCTACGTCTTGTTCCTCTTTAATCCTCTTGGCTAGTTTGTATGAAGTTTTGGTAATTAAAGCCTTATTCCCTCTACTCATATTCTGATTGACCAGAAGCTCCATGACTGGCTTCCACTTGTCGTTGTCGAACTCTTTTCTAATTTCTTCCCATAATTCATCATCTTCATCGCTGAGCCAATCCCAAGAATCAGCTTTAAGTTTCTTAAATAAATGGTAATGTTGCATTAAACAACCTCCTTTCTATTAGTCTACCATCTATAATTAATAGCTATATCGTGACCCAATTTCTCTAACTCATTTTTCATATGTGCTGCAAATTCTTCTGCTATTTTACCCGACATACCATATGATCCACTTAACCACACAATATTATCATCTTTAATTGATATATCTACCGCTGTCGACCACCCCCATGGTTGCTTGCTGTTTCCCAAAGTAAATGACAGCTCTTGAGGTAGGTTGTTTACTAGCTCATCAACTTCTTTATCTGTTATCTTTCTATCTGAGATCAAATCAATGCTCCAACCCATCTTAGCTAATCTCCTTTCCCGTAAAAGTAAACTTTTACGTAGACTTATAGATACTGTCCCGTTCAATCTTTAAAACAGTGCCGTTAATTAATTCCACTGTAATTTTAATTTTAGCCAGATTAATTTCTTCTTCATAGATAAGATCATAATTTTCAAGATACTCATTCAGGTTATCACTGTAAGCTCTTTTAACAATGCCCTCCCCAAATAATTTCTTAATATAATAGTCAATCTTTTCATTATCCATCTATATGCTCCTATCTATGAGAATGATTTTATTTGATTTTGCTCAATATTTCTCTGACAGTATTTTGTGCTCTTATGTATCCAATATCATCTTCATTCTCAACTTCAATTTCTTCGGAAGCAAATTGATAAAGTTTTTCTAGAGTATCTTTGGGAAGCACAACTGTATCTTTTTTCTTTCGCTCGCTTTTGGAGATAATCTGAATATTCTTTGAAAATTCATTTTCCACAGCAGCTAACCTAGTAATGTGATCATTAATTTTTTCTCTATCGTTATCACTTCCCCGTTGTATGAGAAATTTAGCCATGTCATCATAGCCCTTCAGCAGTAAACTAAATATCGTCTCTAATTGCGTTAATGCTTCCTTTTTCTTTGTATGCAAGTTGTCCCCCCCTAAATCCATATGAAAGAAAGATTTGATCAAGAATCTTCATTCGCTGCCTCTAGCTCTTCCTCTTCAAAATCCTTCAATTTCAAGTCTATTTCACTATATGTCATGTCTAATTCATGATGCAAAACCTCAGATATATCGTCTCGATCTCCAATCTCACCACTTAAATAGCTTCCTCGACTGCTAATTCTAATTGCTACTCTTGCAAGTGGCTCAAGTTTATAACCATACCACTCACACATCATATCTGCGATATCACCCGGATAAATTGTGATATCTTCTTCACGTTCATTATGGGCACGTATTAAAGTATTCGCCAAATCCCTTTTAAAATCTTCTCCGTTTTTCCGGTGATGTCTTAATCGTGCAGTTATAATACCTTCTTCATTTTCCTCGATAATTTCAAAGCGCTCGTCTTTTTTCCGTTTCCATGCTGCTTTTGCCGCCAATACAGATTGTTCATCAGAATTATGTTGTTTCCCTAGACCGACTCTAATCAGTTCTCTAGCAAACCTTTCATCTGAATCACGAAACCTTTGACCTGTTGTATGTAAGTACCAATGAACCAGTTCATGCAATAGTATTTTTTTAATTTCTCTCTCACTTTTTCTTTTGTTCACTTGGCTACTGAATACAATTGTTTCAATATCGTTGCAATAATATCCAACATTTCTCTTCCAATCGAAACTGTCTCGTTCCAAATCAATTTCAATTTTGGGAATGTGTTTAAGACCCCAATGCTTCTTAACTAACATAGCTGCATTTTTGTTTAACCAATCTAATGACACATCTGGCATGCTATCACTCCATTTCTATGTAAAAGGAAAATTTCACTTAAACGCAAATGACACCGAACTAAATTCACCATTCAAAAAACTTGGCGCTGACTCAATAAACTCATCCCAAACGTGTACAGTTAATTCATAATGAAATTTTTGTTTTTGTACATTTGTTACTATTCCAATTGCTCGTTCTTGATGAATGAAAGGTTTATCAACAAAAGAATTTAAATCTGCATCACTGCATTTAGGTATGTTAAATATCAACTTCATAGATACCGTTCTCCCTCCTTGTAAAATGTACGTTTCATTGACCTTCAGAAATACTCCATACTAATACTGAGCAATTAGGAATAGTTGCCGCTAATTCACTTGCTTTAATAAAATCATCAAATATCTCGGCCTCTTGCCATCTAGCACTTCTATCAAATTCCAAGGAGTAATCAATACTTGTTACGTAATCTCCATTTGAGTATTTTATTACATAGCCAACCATTTAGCGATTCCTTCTTTCATGTAAAATATTTATTTTTACCTACTACTTTTCATCCTCATAGACACACTTAAGCATCCAAGAGTCGAACTCTTCTTTTAATTGTCTATAATCTTCAATCAATTTGTCAGAAACATCTTTGTTAGGATTCTTATTGACAATGGTGTATTCAATAATTCTTCTTTCTGATTCACGTAGTCTGGTTTCCATATCTTTTAACTGACCGTACAAATTACCAAGCCCATGTTTAATCAAGTTGTTCAATCCCTTCTCTAGGAAAGTCATATTTTACTTAGATTCGATAAGCGTAATTACATGTTTTATAAACTCATCTACCTTCATGTAATATATCTTCAGCCAATCTAAATTTATTTTGATTCCATACTTATTATTTAACTCTAAAGTGATCTCCTCAATGGCATGGTCATCACAATACTCACTCATTAATTCTTCCTCATCCATAAATTCCACTTGGATTTCTTCCAATTCGTTCAATATTTCTTCATACAGTGACTGATCCATATTTCACCTTCTCCTTTTTAAATCAACAAACAGACCAGCGCTTCTCTAAGAACGTATTATTTTATAAAAACTTATACCGATAAATTCGCTTGATTGTTACAACCCTTACACTCGATTGTTAATACTCCATTGTAATCATTGAAAGAAAAATAAAAATTCTCAATTTCATGAATATTGAATGTTATTTCACCATGAATTGTATACAAACAATCCTTTCCTGCAACTTTGAATTCAGACTCTTGCCCACACGAACAGTTTAACTTCAAATAGACACCTTCTTTCTTTTTTAATCAAACTCACATTTCATCTGTATCTTGGTTCATAATGATATTCATCCACGACTCTTTGACCATAGGAGAAACTTCCATTGGTACAAGTTATGTCAGCATAAAGCCATTTCCGATTTTTCACTTCTTTTTTTAAATTGTTTAAGGAGTCAGAAGCGATGATAATACCATTGAAATGCTTGGCTTGATATTCATATTCCCACATAGTTTCTGGATTTACATCTACCACAGACTTTCTTGCTTCAGCTTTATTCGTTTTGTTCTCTTCGTAATAATTTATCCAATACTGCTTCTCTTCTTCAGACATTGATTGGTTCAACTCAACCAACTCCTCTTTTAATCAAACTTACTTACTTTCATGATCTTTTGCTTTCTCCGTAAAAACCTGCATATATACATACGAATACGAATGTAGTGGAGTAAACCCATCTGCCACCCAATCTACTCCCATCTCTCTAACTCTTTTTTTTCTGCCTCTTTTTCAACATCTTTTAGAAATTCATTTGTCACTGCCAACACTCCTTTAAACTCAAACTATTCAACTAGCTCCCATTCTTGATTTATGTATCCAAATTGAAACTCATCTGTGGGATACCACGTCTTGCCTTGATTTTCAGAATCAACTAGTGTGTTCCCCTCTTTCTTAAACCAGTTCCCATAACTGTCTTTTACTATGTGCCCTAAATTCATCATATTAAATGCTTCGAAAATATTCATTATATTCTCCTATCCTTATGAAAGATTCGTTTTACCAACAGTTTATGTATTAACGAAGTTCCGAAAAATAAATTTCTCTTCTTCGTTAGGTTCTCCAGCAAGATCCCATCGGTCATTATCTAAAAGTTTTGCTATGAATCTCTTTTGAGCAGTTGTTGGCAGTAGTCTAAAAGCTTCTTCAATCATTAAATCATAATCAGCTTGGTCAACTCTACTCCATAAATCAACGAGGATTTCTCCACCTTTTTTACTCATTTTTAATCCTCCTTTCCAATCTTCTATGCCCATTTGGACTGTTACTTCTCATTCCAGCGAGCTCCCCAATCTGATTCCCCACATTTAACACAAACATAATCACCAGTTGATGACCCTTTTTCGTATTCTCTTAATAAGTATGGGTGATCACAGGATTCATCTCCGTGCTTTTCCTTCCATTGCTTTCTGATTTCCGCAGCTTCTTTAGTTCGAATATTGTCCACGTCTATCACTCCTCGAATTTAGTTTTGTGTGATATTTAATTATATGAACAAATACGCAAAAACTATACTTAATGAAACTACTCTTTCATACCAACTTCGTTGTCACTTACGATAAATCCGCCATCTTTTAGATCACATGCAAATACAAATCCCTCGTGACTCTCTACTCCGATTTTACAGCCATCAATTAGAACAATCTTCGCACTACAGGGAAACGTCTCATCGTCAATCCAATCAACTGTAGCTCCAACTATGTATGCTTTACCATTTTCATCTTTGTGTCCGGTATCGAAACCAATCATGCTATTTCATCTCCTCGTTATCAAATTAGCCGTATCCGACCTGTTCCCCATCCATGAAGCGTTTTAAGTCATCAAAGAATTGGTCAGCAGAATCAAATTCATTATTTCCGATCCTAACTGCTATTGCATCAGCAAAGTCCTCAGATCTAGTATCAATTCCTTGTGCTTCCATCCATTCATATAATTCAGAGAGAAGTTTCTGTTCCTTAAATTTAACAGCCATATGTTGCTCAAATGTTTTAATAATTCCCTTAGTAACCTTCAAGACATCTATCTCCTTTCTCCGTGAAAGACTAATTTTACTTTCTCTTATTACCATTATAATCCTTTGACCATCCTGTTCAACACCATATCTCATGTATAAAAGAACTGTGCCTCTTGTTTTTAACAATTTATCACTTGTTATTTTATAATTTAATTTTATTATTTTTACTCTTAAAAGTCAAGTAACAAATCAATTCAAGTTTTAGTTAAATCTATTTTCATGTAGTCCGCTAACATTACTAATACATCTGTTCTAACCCTGCTCATTAGCGGATTCATTTGATGCTGATATTTACGGATTGAGTAGGAAATAAACAAATTGTCTTTAGTTCTTTTCTGTTCGATAATTTTAATGTCACGGTCTCTTAGTGTTTTCTTCAGCTCATATATATCAGCGGTTATTCTATCTTGTAATGCACTCAAATATGATTTTAATTCTTTTTTTAATATGACACTGCTCTCATCTATCCTCTTCTTGTCTTCCTCTATGACATCTAACAATAACGGCATCTCAGCATATTTTTTCACCAACTCCAACTCTTCAGCACTTTGTTTCATTATTCAAATACTCCTCCTTTTAATCTAACCGCAATCAGTTTCGGTATATCAATCCACTCGTAATTGTCTTCCCATTCAACTCTTATTTTCTTCCCTATTTCATTAATATTTGAAATTATTCCGCAGACCAGTCTTATCGCATTCGAATCAAACACTTCAAATTCAGCCTCTTCTGTATATCTGTATGATACTCCAATATTTTGGTAAATAATTTCTAACTCGTCTTCGTGTAAAAGAGGCTTAGTTAGATCGTTATCTCTTGATCGATGCTCAATGATTCTCTCTTTATGCTGTGGTAACATCATACGGTTTGATTCCCACAATCCATTCGCTTCAAGTTTTTTACTCATTTATAGTGCCCTCCAATTTTATTTGATCTGTCGATTGCTTGACCAGCAGAGGTGATGGAACTCGCTCGTAGTATAGCAATGTCGCCAAATCGATCCTTGATGTCATCCATTACCTTATCAATCGCACGTTTTTGTTCCTGATCATCAAATAAAGACAGTTGATATGTCTCAGCATTGGAAAGGTTGGACAGAGATATCCCAACTCTTCGAACAGGTTGACCGTCCCAGTGTTGACGAAAAATACGCTTAGCTATATTGCAAACATCAACTGTTATGTTGGTGGGATCTTGCAACTTAATTTGTCGACTGAAACCTGTAGGATGATCAAAATCTGCTCCCGATAAACTCATTGTAACTACACTACCCATTAATCCCTTTTTACGTGTACGTCTACAAACTTCTGTACATATATCCTGAATGACTACTTCAATCTCCCAAGCTTCTGTATAATCCCTAGGCAGCGTCATACCGTTCCCAATATCCTTTTGTACACTATGGGTATTTATGGTTACAGGAGAGTCATCCAGTCCATTTGCTACTCTCCAAATAACCTCTCCGTTTACGCCCCATTTGCTTCTCAATTTTGACAGAGGAGTATTCGCAAGCTGTCTTATTGTTCGAATGCCCATTTTCCACAGGTGCTTTTCCATCCTAGACCCAATACCCCACATATCACGGATAGGCTTATCACCTATATGATCATGAAGTTCTTCTTTTTTAAGGAAGAATACTCCACCTTCAATTTTCTTTGCGATCATGTCGCAGCAAAGTTTACTCATCACTTTGTTGGTCGAGATACCTGCTCTGGCATACACTCCCGTAGCATTGTATATCTTGTCTTGGATCTGCCTTGCTAAATCAATTGGGTCATTACCGAAAAGATGTAGAGATCCGGTCACGTCCGCGAAAAGTTCATCGATGCTATAGGGTTCCACTAAGTCAGTAAACTCCTCAATAATGGACATGATTTGTGTTGAAACCTCTATATATTCTTGCATATGTGGTCTTACAATAATCAGCTCAGGGCACTTTTGAAGTGACTGCCATAATGGTTCAGCGGTTGACACGCCTTTTGCTTTAGCTAGAGGACATGCAGCAAGTATTATTCCTGATCGTCTTGCTGGATCTCCTGCAACTGCCAATGGTTTGTCTTTATATTGTGGCATTTTAGCCTTTTCAACACTGGCATAAAACGACTGCATGTCAATTAACATGATTGTCCGCTCTTTTTTACCCATTAAAATCACTCCTATATACAAATTAAGAACGTTTGTTTGTATTAGTATTATACACCGAACAGACGTTCCTTATGCAACAGGTATTTTCTAACTTTCTTTGTGAAATGAAAGACCTTCCAAATCAAACTACGATTATTCTCGACAAAGTAGGGGATTCTAAATAAGAAAAAAATTTAGGAGGAATATTTCAATGGCAATAATTGATATTACAGATCACGTTGTTGACTATTTAAAATCAACTTTTGTGGGAAAACGAGTTTCAGAAAATGGCTTGGAAATTGATAAAAGCGTAAATTCACTAGGAGTTGGAGATAGAACTAATGCTTCCGGCAGCATGACAATAAGTTCTTTTCAATCCCATGATGGCAAAATCGAAAAGGCCCCCATGTTTGATGGCTATGGATATCGAGCCGAACTGAATGTTGTTTATGGCTTTGATGCTCAAACAAGTGCTGAAAATACACCATCCCCGGTGGAGTTTTAATTGACCATCCTTGGGGAAGTATTCACCCAGCAGGTGAAATTGAATTTCACTTTCATGCAGGTGAGGATAGTAACTGGACAGTAGAAATAACACGAATGACAGTGACTACTGGGGGAAGTGACAGACCTAATGACTTTATTAGAAAACATGTTGCAGAACAATATCGTGAGATTATGAAGACACTTCTAAAAGAAGCAGTAAACAGCTCCCCAGTTCCAGTTAACAGTTAACTAAATTGACTTACACCCTATAAAGATTATTAATTTAGGTGTAAGTCAATTTTCTATAAAGCCCAATTTTATCAAAAATACTTGCTCATTAGATCTTCAATATTCATTTCTATGTCCCACCAAATCTTACCCTCTTTTATTTCTGGATCTTTTTGAAGATTCATTTCATTGTCTAATTTAGAAACATTTTGACCATAAACCTTCCCATAATTCATACCGTACCTTGTACCACCCTCAATTACTCCTTGATTTTTCACTGTAACGACTTTTGGACACAGTGCGGCTAGTAGCCGATCACGTTCAATCAAACGCTTGGAGAACTGACTCAATCCTCTCTCAGTGCTTTCAAGTGACTTTGTAAGGTATGGATGAATAATGCATCCATTGTTTCTAATTTCTTCAGCAAAGGTACGGTTTTTCCATGGATATATATCTTGCTCAATAGGCGTGTTTACAATTGCGACCGTCTTCCCTTTTCCAGTTATAGCTCCTTTATGAGCGGCTGCATCAATACCCTCTGCTAACCCAGAAACAACTATGTATCCATGTCTTACTAAATTACAGGCGAAATCATGTGCAGTCTTTAATTCATCTGAACTTGCTTTTCTTGGACCAATAACTGCAACCCATTTGTCTCTTTGAGTAAGATCCATATTCAAACCTGATATTTTAATTATGATCACTCCTCATGAATTGTTCATATCATTAAGATAATTATGACAAAACCTAAATATCATTTGACAATACAAGTGTTCGTATTTCCATTTTTTTTATTAAGGCATAAATAGCACTGCTCACAATTCCCAAAACTGCAAACACATCAATATCAAAATTAAAACTGAAGTTCATATATATCCCCTTTTTCTACGTAAAGTATGTATTTCAAAGACTTTTTAAATTTCTACCACAAACAGGACAGTAGTTTATCTTTACACCATAAAGTGAGTGGGGTGCACTTCCCCCAGCAATACTGTCTTCTAAGTAATTTACATTGTTAATAAACACACTATAATTACTTAACTGAGCCTTCATTAAGGGTTCTCTATCAGTAGAAATTTTATCAATGCAGTATCTACAATTTTCATTACATTTATCTTTACCCTTAATTTGCTTATCCAGTTCGTTTGATACTTGATAAAACTCATCAGCAATACTTTTGAGATCCTCGGCGCTCCATGTGTTATTTGTTAAGCTGATTTTGCTAATAAGTCGATGTGGGAATCCTATTTGTTTTACTATCCTCCCCTTTATAAATCTACCGTCAACCTTTATCTCATTGCTAAACATGCATTGCTTCCTCATCAGTCACCCACTCAAGGTAATTTGTATGATCTCTATCTTTCTTATGTTTAAAGCCCAGCTTCGCAAGAACATAATCATAATAAGCTCTATAGTTGTAATTATCTGTTCTAATGTCCTTACTTAGATACGAAATGTTGTCAGAGGGGTGCTTGTAATAATTAACTCTCAAGAAGTATCTTTCTCCAAACCTATCTCCACCCAGTGTTCTAATGCATAATTCTGCGTATTTATTTTCTGCTTGAGGAATCCAAACATAATGATGTGAGTGGAAACTTCCGTCTGGATCTCTTCTCATTTTTTTAAACTGATAAAGGCAGTCATCTTTAACCTCGTATGTATATCGATCTGTATTGGGAACATAGTTGAAGCTCTTTGGGATTTCGTATTGAACACCATTAATATCTACTGTTTTAAGTTTACTGTTTAATCGTCGCTCTTCCTCATCGATCTTATGTTTCAACTTGTATATCTCTTCGCCAATACCTTTTTTTGCTATTTTGCTATTTACATTCCTGTAATCCATTTTTGCTTGTTTATACTCATTTTTCATCTCTATTAGCTGCATTTTCTACCTCCTGTTATTTTTAATCTTCAGTGAATCCTTTGCACTCATTAATCTCATAGGTATCTTCAAAAGCGCGCCGAATGATTTCATCTGGATTGCCACACGTTTCGTAGCATTCATATACATCTTGCTGCATTGGATCTCCACATTCATGCCAAAAGTGTTTACATTTTATACAGATGCTATCTGTGTTTACTTTCATCTAACTTCAACCTCCCTCATACTCTCAATTTCTCTCGTTTGCTACGTTATACGACCTATCATTTCTTTGTGAAACACGCATTTCGTATGGTTTCTATTTTTCTACTCATTGAAATTAAGACTTATAGAATGTGATCCATAACCATCATCTCTGAGAACTGCCTCTTCGAATACTCCTCCGTCATGAATCTCGTTAGTGTCACACCATATCTCAACGATCTTTCTGCCTTTAAACTTATTTAATTTTGTCCATACTTCTCTCGTATCGGTATCTGTAGTAATTCGGCAACCACCATCACATGATGTTATATTTATAATTTGTAAGTTATTCATATGTTCATTTTCTGGCGGTAACGATATTTGTCGAAATCCAGATTGATAGATAAAGAATAGCGGTTTCTCGGTCATTGATATCTCCTCTTTCTCATAAAATAGACCTTTCATATGGTATTAGTAGTCAAACTTTGCTTGACCGATTTCCTAGAAAACAATCTCCGACACACTTATGTATTTTACTTTCAATATCCATTTCACTATCGGCATCCCACTGGTTTCGGTATATACTTTTCCAACCCATGAACCATTTCTGCTTCTCAAAAATCCTTAATTTATAGACAGTTTTATAGAAATTCATACCATTAATTCTTCTTGTATTTACACGCTCTTCTTTTACTTCCAGCCTGTATTTCTTTCCATCTTCACTCCAATATTTCTTATACAAACTCTTTCACCTCACAATCGATATAGTGTCACTTCATAATCACTGAATACTTCTTCAATAATCTCATAAACAACTTTCCAGTCTCCATTAGCTAATCCACAACCAATGTTATATGGTAACGCCACACTATAACCAAACTTTTTTGCTCGTAACTTCAGTGATTCAAGCGCAGTTTTCAATGCATTATAATCTGTATATATGATATTTTTATTTCTTCCATATGTAGTCTGTCCGAATAAATTTGCAACAACTCTCTTTTCGTTTACCTTGGTCGTCCAACATAGGCCCAGTAATCTATCACCATATTCATGACATGCCAACTGGTAAAACGGATAAGCATCTGGGTACTTCTGTTTGATTGCTTTGGCAATTCCAGAGCCCCATACGCCCTTGGTATTTGTTTGGTGTCCAATGATGCCCTCCTGTGCAGTGAGGAGGTCTCCTTCAATTAACTTGATCATCTTCAAACCACTCCCTACGATATTTTAATAGAACTTTAACAACAAGTACTGCAATCGTCATACTAAAACTAAATACCAACATAATTTTCCATGGATGAAAGGGAAGTCTAACGTCTGGATTTACTGTTTCGATCAGTAAAAAGAACATTATTACAGACAAACCAATTAAATTTACCTGAAGCCACTTCTTTAACACTCATTCCCTTCTTTCTTTTGCCTATGAAACGTGCCTTTTACAATGAATTATTAAAACTATACGACTCTTAAATTCTCCGGTTGGAAAATTGCAACGTGTGGCTTTAATGGCATTAAATTATTTTGTTTGCATTCCCAATAGAAAGCTGCATGCAATTCTTCATCGAGTACAAATGACACCCCAATGTGAGTTGCCTCATTGGAGGTTAGATTGTCAAGAATTTGAACTGTTCCAACCTTGTCTAGATACTTACTATGTGAAGGTGGACAATTTTCTGTATTTTCAATTAAAACCCTATTGTTTCTTTTAAAACCTACATCATCCAGTTGACTCATACACACTCTCCTTTCTTTATGAAACAGATCTTTTACAATAAAATTCTATTATATTTACTCTTCACTGTCTTTCTCTAAAGCATCCAGTGCGGATCTCACCCTTTGTACGGCTTCGTCAAGTACTTGCTGTGCCCAATACTCCAAAGGATAGTGTCCAATAAATTCTTCATCTTCATTTAACATCTCTGCAAATGAAGAATGGCTAACGATTACTCTTACTAAGTTCTCCTCTAAAGGCGTTGCATCGGTTATGTACTGGATTAACATTTCAGCATAAATATGATTACTCAATGCACTTGCCCTCCTAGCTCTTTTTTATGTTTAATATCTGCTACCTCAGGGAAAATTGCCACGAATAAATCTATTACATCTAAATTTTTGCGCTCCCCATTAGTTGTGATGTAGAAGCCAGGGTTTTGACTGTTCTTAGTTACTTTTATGCCCAATTCTTCAGCTAATATCATCATCTTTTCTAAATCAACTGGTTTGCTGTCTTTCAATTTATGTATCGCCTCCTAATAAAAATAGTGGTATAACAACTTGTTAAAGTCATCATATCACTATTTTTAATATTTGTATATATATTTATTCTTAATTAACTGATTCTTAAATGTTTTTTGTCACTTACAAGTACTACACCTTCAACTTTTACGCCATTCTTCATATCAGCCAGCAGTCCCTTGCTATCAATCTTAGGTTCCTGTTCAGCTTTATACTTACTTGGGATCTTAGATGCATCAATAATGTTAACAGAAGGTGGACTTGTCTGTAATTTCACTTTAAAAGTTCCGGCGTTTACATGGTCAATTTTGTTCACTTCAAGAACACTTTGAGTATAACTCTTTAGTCCTTCGAACTTATTCGTTAAATAGCCCCGTTTCTTTTTTAGTCGATCTTCTTCTTCTTTAAATGCCTTAATGTCGGCTTGGATGTTCTTTAAAAACTTTGCAATATTTTCTACTTTATTCCCGAACTCATCCTCTATTGCCTCTAGAGTATCAATGTACATTTGCAAATCATCTTCGGCATTTTCATCGCTCTCAAGTGCTGCATCTATGAATTGATTAAACGTCTTATACTTTTCCCCTAGTGCATACAATTTACTCATTAAAATTTCCTCCTCTTTTATGTATCGCTGCGCCTTATTTCAAGTAAAATCTATGTTTCATGGACATTTTTAAAACTCTAGATTAACTTACTAGACATCTCGATTATCAATTTGAGCTTTTCATCTTTGGAGATATTTAATTTATTGATCATTTCAATTTTTGAATCGGTTCTAAAGTTGCTTTTCAGGATGAATTCTTTTTGATACTTAAAAGGAAAATTCAGATAATAGAAATCCCCATACTGATTGTCTGTCATCTGATCTTTAAATTGTTCAGCTAAATCAGAATTTGTACTGATAAGTGAAGCATTATTTTTAACAAACACCCTATGTACCTCAAATAACTTCTTCTTTGGCAGATAATTGAATAGTTCCTTTGCTTGCTTGTCACTGATCTGTTGGTAGTCTTGAATCTTGAAAAAGTATTCCGACTGACTCTCTTTCTTAGCTATGGAATCAATTATCAGTTTGAAATATTCATCTTGAATCAACAGTGGGTTTAGCAAAAGTAGATTCCATGGTATTTCAACATACGATTCCTTTTCAAATAAATTTTCTAAGTTACCTTTGTGGCGACTAATGTAAGTATAATGAAACCCCATATTATGATCATAGATACAACCATTACACACATACATCTTATGAAGTTTACTAAAAATCATATTTAACTCATCTTTACCATAGTCAAAGGGGAGCTTGTAGCTTTTTGCCCATTGCGGATATTCAATATCAAAAAGGTCAAACAACGCAAAAATTTTATCTTTGTCTGGATAGTATTTCACAATTAATTTAAACCACTGTGGAACTTCATCATTGTGCATTCCATCAAAGCTAATTGAGATTGATTTAAGGTCTAAATGTTTTATCAATTCAGAGATGTTTTCTTTATTTATCTTAGACTTAAGAGCCTCAAACAATCCAATCTGTTCAAGCTTCTTGCTTGATAGTCTCAAATCAGTGATTTTTTGCTGGTATAACTTGTTCATTTCTTTTAGCGATTCCAATTCATCAGAATGCTCTTTTACTCTCTTTTCAACCTCTAAATTTACCAGTGCCATAAATCTACTCTCAAAACCCTGCTCATTCTCATCTTCATAATTTGAATACAATTCAGATCTCTCCTTAGTAAATTAGTTTTCATCAAACTCGTTTTCTAACCTATCCAATTCTGACACAGCTCGTTTAATCTGTTTATTTAAACTTTCAATACGTTCATTTAATTCTGCTTTTTCTTTTGCAATTATTATTTCAAATGCTTCTGTACTATACGCTTGATCGTTATAAATAACCCAATCATTACGTAGTTCCGAACCAGACATAACACAACTTCCTTCTTCAAACTGTTGTTTATAGAAGAGAAGCTGTTCTTCAATTGATTTACTATCCATCTCTTTTGCTCTGATTATAATAGTATTCACCACCCTTCCTCCTCTCGGTAAATTATCCCCACAGTTCCTCATTTGAAAGTTGAACGATTCTATCTCTCCGAACATTCCCATCTTTAACAACAAAGTGATAGAACAATATATTTTGATATTCATATACAAAGTAATATGCATGGCTCATTTCTTCTTTTAGTAATCTACATTCATCGTAGACAAGTCGAAGCATCATTTTAAACCAGTCTTTTTCATCATAACTTGCCCAGATCCATCCATACCCCATACCCTCAATATCCATCCATGTAACAAGGTTTTGATCACTCATATCATCATGATAAGTGGTGTTTATTTCTATGTAATCATAAAAGGATGTCATCATTTTTAATTCAAGAATTACTTTATGATCTAATTGTCCATGTTTGATTATTTTTCTGTCTCTTTGTTTCAACTCATTAAGAACATGCTCCATTTCCTAACTCCTTTCTGTCCCAATGAAATTTCTATTTTATATTGATTGTCATTTCGTATTGGTTTTTCTTAATTAACTCAAATGTCAAATACGTTTCGCCTGTGTACCTTAATAATTCGCTCATATCAATACCTTCTGGAAAAGCATTGTCATTCCATCTGTTCCCATCGTCCAAACCAATGAGCAGACAATCTCCTTCGTTGTTGTAGCAAGAAATTAAGTAAGGAGTCTCACCAATAATCACTACATCTCCTGCTTCTAGAGCGATAGGTGTTAATTGAGCTACTTTTCTTTCAATCTTAACCATCTATTCCTCTTCCTTTCTAAATGAAATTGCGATTTCATCAAGATTTAATCTTCTTGTATGTATTCAATCTCTTCGTTTAACTCATAATCAAACTCCCATTCGACAACGCCTTCTAGGTTGAACAATTCATGATCAATCTGTCCGATAATATTATCTTTATGTCCCAATTCTTCTTCGTCAAATATGATGTACCCTCTGATGATTGCTTTTCTCATACTCTTAACTCTCCTTTATCACGACTTGGCTTGAAAACAGTGAAAATCATCATCACACGAAAAATGTTCTTCAGTTTGAATACCTTTTACTTTACATATGCCTTCACTCTGAAACTTACCATGTGTATTATCATCTTGATAATGTATACAAAAGTCACAAATCGCACCGACCATCTTACATTCACTATCGCAGAATACAGACACTTTAATCACCCTTCCCATAAACAGAGCAGTAACCTTCGACATACATCTTGAAATTTATGTAGAGTTCTTCAATCGATTCAGCATGACTATTAACATTAGGTAAAGAATATAGAAACTTCTTTTGATAATTCGTATTAAAGCCATTGTCGTCCATATAATCCTTGAATGATAATAGCAATGATTGAAGATAGCCTCTTTCTTCTTTTTTACTTTCGCAGCGTTGAGTTTGCATATGTAAGAAGTACCATTTGTTCTTTCTGTCGTAAACTATTTCAATATCATTTAATGTATACATATTAGCTTCGTTAGAACGATTATCTATCGATGACTTTACGCCCCAAATGTGCTTAAGTCTTCCCTGATTGTATTCATTGTCAGCATAGTCTGGATATTTCATTTTGCAGTGCGATACGTCAATCCATCTTGTTGTAGCATAATAAAAGTCTTTCAAATAGTTGTTTGCATTTTTAACTAATTTCTTAATAAAGATCTTACCCCTCTCTAAATGAAATCACGATATCATTTAAGATTTTCAACTTCACTAATTAGCATTTTTTTATACTCACTCAGTGTAACAATATGAACGTGTGTGTCTGGTTCACTGTGATAATATCCGCTTTCATCGTCAATTTCGAATTCCCGCTCAGGATCATAGCAAGTGTAGTGTACAAATGTATTAGGGAATTTCATAATACTCTTATCGTATTTCTTGATATAGCCACCATATATACTTTCCTCTTCGTGTCGATTCATATCTTCAATGCTTTCAAAGTCCAGTACTTCAGCATCTTCGACTGACAAATGTACACCTCTACGTTTGATTTTGCAGTAATTGAATTCGTAACTCTCAGCTTGATGTTCATAATCAAATTTCTGTCCATTGCTTGTTTCCCATTTCACTTCCACATGTTCACCGACTTGTACACTTTCAAAAACCGGAGTTTTGATCTCTATTTTCTTAGTCATAAAATCCCCCTATGATCCAAAATGTCTATCTGCTTTATTACTATTCAAAATCTCAATTTCCTTATCAGTAAAACCTACGCTATGTAATTTCAATAACACCTTACTCATTTCTTTTTGTGTTATAGTCATCCCACGCTGGATAAATCGCGGAACCCGAACAATAGTCCCAACAATGTCTCGTGCTCTCTGTTCGTTGTAAACCAATGCGTTTCCCTTCAGGTAAGTCCAGTCACTCAACGTATACACTCTCTTATTCTTCCAGTAGAACTGATTGTGTTTGAAATCAAATTCCATAATCACTTCTTGCGGATCTCCCACCCACTGAGTAATAATCTGATACTTGCCAATAGAAATTGCATTGTTTGTGATGATTAAAGGCAAGTCGTGATATGTTCCACCACTTATATCACTGCCATGATATCCAGCACGTTCAATAAAATATTCTCTAAGCTCATCAACGAGCGATTGATTTACCAAGAAGAAATCGTAATCCTTTGGCTGCTTGTCATGATATAGACTATAGATGCATCCACCTGAGATATAAGCCTCACCTTCAAACCGCTGCCACATCTGAGTTGGTAGTAATTTGATCAATTCATTTTTAACTTCTCTTAAGTGATTACTAATGTCGTTCAATTTTTGCTTATGTATTTCTTCGCTACCTCTATGTATTGTCTTTCTAAATAAATTACTCTTCAATAATAACCGCTTAAATACGTTCAACAACTCAGCTCCATTTCTATTTAAAATTCTCATTTCATGAGGTATTCTATGTATTAATCTAGTGACTGCATTTGGCTATTCAATCTGTCGATTTGTTCTTGAATGTATCTTTTCTGGGCTTCTTTTTGTTGGGCTTCGGCATCGTTTTTATCTCCATTCCAATTATCTTGAAGTTTCCACATGTCTTTTTCATACCCACCAAACGAATCTGTTGCCACTGTCTCATGTCTTTTTACGGTGACATTGGGAACATACCAATCACACCCTACTCCGCAACATTTATACCTATAATCAAATCCAATATCAGACTCTTCGCAAGTACAATAACTGCCCCGCATATCGTCGCTTAGTTCAATTGTATAAATAAAATTCAGATGCCTATCCCATTCACATTGATCACTGCCTCCATCACTTTTTTCGAAAAATTGAACATCTATTCCTTCAGATTCATAAAGTGAATAATGTCCTTCCGAAGAACTATAGAATGTAAACGAAAAATTATATTTCTCGCACTCTTCAAACAATTGTTTCAATTTATCGCTCATCTGTTCTATGGTGCGGTAATAACCCGCCACCTTTGAACTTTCTAAGTCTTCACACTCAGACATAAATTTTTTAAGTTTGTTGAAGAACAACTCCATATAAATCATCACTCCAAGTTATTATTTTATTGTTTAACAATACGATCCAACTTTACGTCTAACTGTGAATCCTTGCATTTCCAAATACTCGTTCAATTCGCGCGCGCTAATGTTTCCATTATATTTACTCTCAATATCTTCAATTAAAATGTCCACTGCCTTATCTGGCTTCTTAAATGGTTCTGTTGGTTCTGAAATCAATATGTATTTAGTAACTCCACCATCTAATTCTTCACTATGTATCTTATATCCTCGCACATATAATTCCTGAATGCGTGCATTGTATCTAAGCGCAATCTTGTTTAACTCTACATTTGTTACTCCTGTCCCACCAGCTCGTTTCAAAGTTGCAATAATCTTATCCCTTTGAGTCTCTGTTCGTTCTATTGTCTCTCTATTCATAATCTATTCTGCTTTCTTTTCTTCATGCATTTTCTTAAATCGTTCACTAGCTGCTTGTCTTTGTTCCTCGCTCATTACACGTTCTTTGCCAGATCTAAATGACACTTGGCTAAACTTGAGGTCTTTATAATAATGAGCCCCATCAGAATCTACTTTGTAAGGCTCTGCCCCTACCTTACGGAGCTTTGTAATGATAGTCTGTTGTAATGTGAATACATCCCAAAGCTTGGTTTCGTCGTTTGAAGTAATCACTGTTTCTCTTTCTTCTGCTGTATATGACAGTTTACATCTCTCCTTTATTAAACTCTTGTGCTAAAACATATATTTTACCATCCACTGGATCGTATCCAGCTAAAATCTTTACACCTTCAGACTCTTCTACGCGTATAAGTAAAGTTTTGCCTTCTAGATCGTCCCATTCGAAAACAGGGATATCTTTAAACCAATTCATCGTTTCGTCCCTCGTTTATTATTCCAAATCAAAATACTATTCCGTTTTTGTTCATTTGCCTTTTTATTGTTTTTCATTTCACAATTCTCCAATTTAAGTTCATCACATTCCACTTGTAATTCATGAATACACTTACCCCATGTATCAACACCCAATAGATAAGCTTCCCTTAGAGCCAATTGCATTTCTGCTTCTTTTTTACTTTTTTCATCATCAATTTCAATTTCAACATAATAAATAACTGATCCATCTTCTATGTATTTCACCTTGCTGATACTATATGTCTGAGCACCAAGGACAATATCCTCATTTTCTTTAAGTAATTTTGCAAAATGACATCTCTCGCTCAGAATTACTTCTTCCGGGTTGCTCCATTTATATGAAAGTTTGCCATGATATTTGCTGTTTTCATCGTAACTAAATTCCTTACTTTCGCTATCTCCATTAATCGCTAACGAGAACCAATCTACTTGTAGCTTAAGACGTTCCATAAAATACTGTTTCTTCTTTACTAAACCTATCACTTTTGCTTTCATTTAATCACCCTTTCATTTTGAGTAAAAGTTTCATTTCATCAAATATCTGTACAACCATAGCCACCAAAGCATGATAGCTAAGGGATAAGCCATCCAATTAGGAACCCACCCATTCCCTACATCCCAATTCCACCCTTCAGAAGCTATAGCCCATGATAAATATGTCAATCCACAGGCTACATAAACTACTACGCAAACAGTTAAGAATTGCAATATATCACTCACTCACTGCTAAGTCTTTAATTCGAGAAGCTACATCGTCCAAGTATGTATTCAGATAAAGTTCTTGGCGAATGTCCTCTGCGTATTTGTAGGGTACATCGTTTTCAATGAAATCAGACAGTTCTTTGTATCCTTTAATAATATTCACAAGCTCATTCACTAAATCTTGATTCATATTCTATCTCCCTTTCTTCGTCAAATGCTGATATCATTCAAATATTAACGTTCCCAAGACTCTTTAACCCGTTCAATTTGAAGATTTTCTTCATCTTTAATGTCAAAGTCTAGCCTTGCACATTTTTCAACCTCAACATATTCCTGTTTAAACTCATACTTCCCATCACAACAAGGGCAGCACAACCAAACTTTCTGCCCATCATTATCAGAATCAAATAGATTCAACACTCCATTTTCGAGAATCTTATATTGAGTAGTCATTGTTTCTTCTACATACAAAATCAATTCAATATCTTCCCACGCACTTTCATAAAGCTCAATACATTCTGGGTCATTGCATCTAAGTTTTTCCAATTTAAACTTCTACCTCATTTCTCAGTAAATGATCGATTTCTTTTAGTCTTGATGGTCATATATGTATTCAAGTTCAAACTCCACATCTAATGCTTCTAATAAATTCTTTACAACATCCATGTCAACATCTGTATATGTGCCAGCCAACCTATCATTCACAATTAATTCTGTTCCCCATTCACCACAACAACCATCTGAGCAACTATAGTAATAGTCTCGAATCAAAATTTTGTTCAATAGTTTCGCCTCTTTCCCTTACAGTAAGCCATTATATCAATCCTTTAAATATCCGCTTACCAAGCCAATTCCTTTTAATTAGAGTAGGACTGCTTTCTCTATCTGTTAAAAGCAAAACTTCAATTGGTGATTTATTATTCTCAGTGTTCTGGGTTGATTCATTATCATTGTATTCTCGGAGAATTCTTCCTCCATTCTCCATTTTCAATACGTACCCTTGCTCATATATTTCTGTTACATATCCATATTTCCAATGCCCATCCTTATATGAGATGATTGCCAACTGGTCAATTGTTGGTTGTGTCAACTTGCCATTCTCCTTTCTATGTGAAATATCAATTTTACTTAGATCTTTTTAGTTTCCTTAATTTCTTAACAATGCCTTCGCTACTAACTGTATAACTACCTCCCATAATCAACATATAGCAATAGACGACAACATGAGCCAAAATTATGGGACAAACCAGCAGTAATATAAACCATACCCAGATACCTTGAAAGCTAAGCTTAAGTACACTCTCTTCCAAAAGTGAAGCTGCTATTACTGCAATGATTACCAAAATATAGTTTAAATAATTTTTTTTAAGATGTGCTTTCATGGTACACTCCTCGTTTCTAAAAGAATTCTTTATTTTACTGAAATATAACTTTGAAGCTGCTCAATTAAACGTATTACATCATCTTTCTTAAGACATACTTCCGTCAAAAACGTAGAGTCTTTGTAATTGGAGAAGGACACATGCGATCCCTCAGTATCGACTTCAAAGTAAATTCCCTTACGAGGCAATTCAAAATAGCAGTCATATCTATTGTTCAATACTTGTCACTCCTATTCTAAATAAGGTTTCGCTTCTTCATATTTATTGAACATACTCGCATATGCCTGAACAATATTTTCGCCTTCTTTATTAAGATACTTAAAATCTACATCCCATACTTTATGTTGCTTCATTAATCCAATTAGCTCACTACGACCAATCTCGTGTCCTTCTGAGATAAGTTCATTTTTGTAATACAAACCTTCCCAATCATCAAGAGCTACAATAATGAACTTATTTTCCATATGTATCGATCCGTTTCTGAATCTTCTTTTTAATTCGACTACTTTTCGTCTTGAATTTGATTTTCTGAAGTTTATTTATTTCTTCATTCTCTTGATGGATGCTCTTAATTCGATCAACATTGATTGTAAATTTATTAATTGCCTCTTTAAGTTTCTCAAATGAATCCTTAAACGACAAATCTTCAATTTGAATATTCAACTTTTCTTTTAAATTATTTTTGATGTCCAAATTAGATTCTTCCTCAAACACTTCCGCGGCCAATGGTTTAACTGGTGTACTAAATTTACTTGCTACCTTTTTGATGAATTCTTTAAATTTACTCATTCGATTTCTCCTTGTTAAATGAAATTGTAATGTCTTTATTCTTGATAATTGATACAATAGTCGTTTCTCTAATCTTGTCCCCCACTGCTATGTCATCTAGATTATCTTTCCAATCTCTAATCTCAAGACCATCTCCGATCCATACAAAGCCGTATGAACCGCTGTTACCGTCATGAGTGATGAATACATAATTGCCTAGTTCAGTGACGAGCACATCACCATGTTCTGCATTTGTCTCTACTGCAATTCTCTTATCGACAATTTCCACTCATTCACCTTTATCGCTTCCGCATACAGGTGCGCCTTTCTCAGTAAGAAGTGGGGTTAATGCTGTTCCCACACTGTTGTTTGCGGCATAGGCGTATATATATCTGCATCCCGTTTCTTTGTCTTCTAGAACAGCAACATACCGATTACCAGCAATATTGCTTGTACTATTTACTTTGAATCTGTAATCAATTTCTTGTGCTTTGTCTTGAACACTTCTTGAGGAACAACCAACCAATGCAATGCTCAATAGCATCAATATGAACAACTTCTTCATTTCTACATTCCCTTCCCATAAAATACATCTTTTACAGTGCCTCTAATTGTTCTATAAGCTCTTGTACCTTTAATCCATATTCTGTTCTACTTGCTTTTGCTGACTCTATAACCTTACCAATATCACTCTGTTTAGAGACGATCTGTTTGACCATCTCATCCACAGAAGTTTCACTTATGTATCTAACTGTTTTAAGCCTATTCATTCCTAAAATTCTTTCTGCTTTCTCAACTCAACTAAAGCGAGAGTTCCGTAACCCACCAAGTCAAGAAGAGTGTCTTCAATCGATTCATCAACCTGTGCAAGAGTACCTTTCATTAGATTCTCAAGTCGTCGCATTTTATCGTCCATGCGAATCATTGCACTCATTACTCCATACTTCTCAAACTGAATACTAAAAGAGTTCCCGTAGTCGTTGTTCTTTTTCTTTAGTAGTGATTCGACATCTCTACAAACTTCTTCAATTCGTTGCTCTTGTGCCTTCATATGTATTCATCCTCTACAAATCAATAATTCTAACTTTCACATGTTTTTTACGACCAAAATTTAAAGCTTCCTTCTCACTTTCAAAATACACGTCAATCCGTTTATTCTTAATGTCTCCACCTTTATCTTGCACAATTCTTTCGCCAACCCCATCTATGTAAACACGAGTTCCCTTCGGAAGCACTCGCCAGTCAGCAGCTATTGTAACGCCTTCTTTTGTCTTTTCTCCACTTGCGGTAATTCCGTAATCTACATCTCCCTTATTCTTGCCAGTGGAATTTTCGTGATTGGAATATGCAGTTAACTCGAAATACATCCACTCGTGCTCGTCGTTGCTTTTACTAGATGTTGCTTTTACTTGCTTAACTTCCTTTTGAACAACTTTCTTAACCTCAGCCGACTTGTCAACTTTAACACTCTCAATCTTAGTCGTGTTTTTCGCTTCTCGTGCTTGAGTGACACTTTCATATCCAACTTGACCAATATTACCAATGGACAGTGCCAACAATAGAGATAGGAGTACTTCCAACGTATCACCTTCCTGATTTTTGTTTATAGTAAAGCCCCACTATTTCAAGTGAGGCTGTATGCATGTTCGAATTACCGATTAAAGCATCTTCATATTCCTTAGTATTTCAATAGCCTTTAAAAGTTCGTGTGCTTGTTTATCCGATAAAATCAATTCATTCTTGTGAAGTTTTGATAGTTTCTCAAGTTGAGACTGCGCTTTCGTTTCAGTGGAATCGCTAATTTGAGAAACATCATTCTTGTTTACAGGTTCGTAAATACTTTCACGATGCCATTGCTTCAATTCATTCTCTAATTTCTTAGTCAAAGTCCTGCCCGACTTCATATAATCTTGCAGTTCATCAGACATGTATTGAATAAATGATGTGTAGTCGTTTACAAATTGCCACTCATTATTCTCATCTTTGTAATACAATGTCGTAATGTGCTTACTGATATCAGGGTCACCATTGAGTTGCACGATGCGCTCTATAACTTTATCTTTCAAACAGCTCTCACTTTTAGTTTTTGACTCAAGACCTGAGAGCAAAAAACCTTCACTCATTTTATCAGCAACTCTTTGTAATACTTTTTTTGTTGAGTCATTGCCGTGAAAATATTCGATTACGTCAACTTTCACTCTAAGAGGAAAACTGGATTTTACACTCTTTAATTGCTTAATTAATCGTAGCTTGCTTTGATAGTTCTTCATGTTGCCGCTATTAATATCCTCTTTTGTTTCTTTCTGAACTCTCTCAATTTCTATCTCAATTGACTGGTCTAGATTATCGAAAAAATTATTACTTTCAACCGAATCAAAGTTCTTGGGGCTAGATACAATTAAGCTAACAAGTAACCCAATGCTATCGACAACTGTCTTATAGTCCTCTGTTTGATCTCGCTTCCTAAAGTTAGTAAGTAGCTCCAATAATTTATTAATATCATCTTTGTACAAGTTAATATTTACCGTCATCTCACATCTCCCTTTATCTATATGTAGATTTTGAAACGAGATTTATATCTACATATAGATACAATATTTTAATCAAATCTGTCTTTGATTCAAACTCTATGTATTATGTCTCTAATTCCCAAGCGCCTTAACTTCATCGCTCAAATCATCGAGAACTCCAACCATCATTTCCACATGATTCTTTGTAAAGTCAGTAACTTTTTTCCCTTTACCAAGACCGTTTTCAATGATTCCCGTTACTACTTCACCTTTATCTTTAGAATGAAGTAGTTTACCAGCATCAACGATTTTCTTGTATAGAGTCTCGAAGTCTAGTTCTTCTGATTTAAGAGTCTCTTTTTGTTCGCTATATGTAACTGCTGTAATACCTTCAATCTCTTCTTGAAGCTCAATGGCTTTAATGACTGCTTCTTCTAGAGCTTCAGCAGTGAATTCTGGCAAATAGGTTTGAATGTAATCAAAACGACTACGAGCAAAGAACTCCGATGTCTCAGCCAAGTAAGCAGAAGATTTGATTACCTCATTTTTCTCATTCGTTCCATTTGAACGAAGATGAACCACAATATCGCTATTGTCAATGATGGGTGCCAAAGCTCTTTTGTCTCCCTTTGCCCACACCTTGCCAGCCTTATCTGTTGTCTGGTGAGCAATAAACACTACTGTAAATCCTGCGCTAATTAGTTTATCAATTTCTTCAAAGTATGCAGTCTCATATTCTTTCCACAGACCAAACCCATCGTTACCTGAAGCAATTGTATCAGCATCGTATTTGTCGCAGATGAACTTAGAGCAGTAGCGCGCAGACACTTCCACCTCATCAAAGATGATTGTTTGATATAACTCTCTCGCTTTGGCTACTGTTGTCTTGCTTGTAAGTGCCTTATTTACTTTTTTGAAATCTGCCCAAGTATTAATTGCTGCAAATTTAACACCCGCAATTGCACCAAGACCTTTTTCAAATCCAAGGTAGTACGGGTTTTTAAATCGAGTAGCCTGCTTTGTTTTACCTAGGTTATTGCTTCCGTAAATTGTAATAATTTTACCTTCTAGTCCTTTTGCTACTACTGAGATTTCTGGTGCGAATGGATCTAATGACATTAATATTATCTCTCCCTATGATTTCGTATTTTTATTTCAGGAGACTTTTACAGTCTCCTTTTATTTGTAAGTCAATTTACATAATTTATATATTTTTGTTAATTAAAACGGAAGATCATCATCGGAAATATCAATCGGCTTACCATCATCAGAGAAAGGATCATCATTTTTAGGTTTTGTTTTAGTGCTCTCTTGACCAAAAGGATCTTTTTTATCAAAAGTGTTGCCGAAACCATTAGAAGATTGTGATGAATTATTTCCCTTTTTCTTCTTCTCTTCCTTCTTGGCTTCAATTGCTGCATCGCGTTTTTTTAGTGCTTCTCGAATAAGACCAGTATCAAAAGCATTCTTATCTTCATCATCGTAAGGTGGGGTTCCTCCGACAATCACATATTCACGAACATCTTTGCGGTCAATTTGCTCTTGTGGTTCTCCAAAACCAACTTCAATCATTTTTTTGGTAATGATCGTTTGATTAACAATATTCCCGAAAATTTTAACAGTCTGACCTTTTTCATATGTATTCTGAACGTAGCTTACTGAAGTTGGATTATCTACGATAAAATCAAAAGGAACAATTTTCTTATAATCGTCTTTTTGTTCTTGATAGTTAACAATGTAACCTTTAAGAATCAATCTTCCAGTCTCCTCGCCATTACGTGTTTCATCTTTGAGTGCCGCAACCACAATCTCAAGAGTAAATTTCGCTTGTGGTTCAAACACATCACTTGGAGTGATACGGTTAATGAATTTCGCGTTCAATTGTGGATAAGACTTCCATTCCCCGTCTTGGCCTACATATTCATTTTTTGCAACTTTACCATTATCGAATTTTTTGGTTGTCTCAATGCGAACTTTATCAGCATTATCAACTCCATCTTTTTCAATTGTTTTATATTCATCTCTAATTGTACAGATTGCTTCAAAAAGTCTATTCAGCTTGTTATCCTTAGTCATCTTATAAGAGAATACGTTGATGGTATGTGTAGACTCAGGCGTTTCTTGAATGTCAATTTCTCCTGAAATAGCATCTTTTCCATTAATCACAGTTTCCTCAATACGAATCTCTTTTACGATGCCCTCGATGTGAATGTTGTTAATTCCTTCTTGAAGTTGTTGTTTTTCGTTTGTCATTAAATTAATCTCTCCTAATATGTATTATTTAATTGTTTAATATAATCATTCCACTGTGAGTGTGATTAATTTGGTGGGCTGCGCATGGATAAGCTATCTATGCTCTCACATCCTTTCAAAAGCCCCATTCATTAACTTTCTCGTCATGCTTCTCTTCTTCAAATGGGCTTCCTATAATTCTATCATCTTCAAGTTCTTCGTTTGAGTATCTGCTTTGGACTATAGAGTTCGTGCTTCCACCTGTTATAACTAATTCCTTTACTGCTGATCCTGTAATGACTTCATAACCATCAACAGTCTCCGTAGGGACGTAATGCTTAATAACTCCATGAACTCTAAGAGTTGAATTGGGTTGGATATTCTCTTTGAAATAGTTAATCAACTTATCATTTTTAGCGCTGAATTCATAAGGAACAATCTCTATATCCCCATGTTTCCGGTAAATCAATTTGGTTTGGATCTTCCCGTTATTCGCGCTCAAGTATACAATCTCTTGATTAAAATAAGCTTCCTCATTACCATGTATCTCTTCTGAAGATTCGCAATCATATAATTCTTTAATTACAAACTTCTCTTGTATCTTATCTTTATACTCATCTATCTGAAGAGACCCTTTGACCAAAACAATTGTTCCATCGCTCAGGTTCTCGTGGATACTTTTAATTGAATCATGAGGCAACAATGACATTTCTCGATTCACATCAATGTTTAATCGAACATTAAACGAATTCCTATACGAGCAATACTTTTCATTATATCTGTCAGACCAAGGAACTGTAATTGAATCATCCTTGTCCACTCTCTTCCCAATCTTCTTATACATCTTAACTCTGTCTTGCTTAGAGCCCATCAGCTCAACATACACTATAGAGTTGCTGCTAACTTTGACGCCGAATTGGATTCTATTCCAAGTACCGTTGTCACCCTCTGTATAAGCCTTATCGCTCATCATGCCAACTACTTGACCTCTAAGTTGAAAGTATCCATATGTAGGCTCTAAGGTCATTCATAACCCATCTCATTCTTTACTGGTGATGCTCTATTTCTCATAGTCACGCCTCCTGAATGATGTATTTATATAATCACGCAAAGCGTGTTATTTTAATCTCCGTCATTCTTTCATATGCTCTTGTATACTTCACTTTCCAAATCCAATTTCTTGATGAAACTATTATTTGATTAACTTGTTTGGCTTACTTGCTCAGTATAATCCAAGATGTTTAAATTGTAAATATGTATTTTTATTCTTTAGTTGTTGCCGGGAAATCCGGCTACATGAAATATCCTGTAAAATGATTGAATGGCACAGTAGGATCTTGAACATGAAGTTCATAGATAGTTTCTGGTTTTTTACATCTCAATGTCTCCAGCTTAGTCCTGTTTATTTTCTCTTGAAACAACCTCTCCAATGCAGAAGTTTCATCGTCTCTATATGTATTAACAAACTCGCTGCATGAATCAAATCGTGTTTCAGAGATCATTGAGACTCTGTAACTATCCAGATATTCATTGATTTGATATCCATTCATACCACTACACTTACTGACAAAATCTTCGTTATTCAAGCAATCTGGGAAAAAGAATTCGGCTATTGTTAAAAGTCCAATGGACTTACTACTGATATCAATGCTATTTTTCATATACCCATTTCCTCTCATGTTATCACTTTGTAGTTAACTTCCTTAACTCATATTTTAATCCATCTTTTAGCACTTGACAAACACTTTAACCCCCCTACTAAAAATGCTTGACAAGTAGATAATATTGGAAAGTAACCCATCATAATGTCGATGTGTGTCGAATATATCTTAACCAGAACCTATGTTCTCATTTCATTATACATCATAAAGACCTTACGTCAAAGAACAAATACAAAATATAATAATAGCTTTTTTTTACTTATTTTTATTCTCTTCGCTATTCTGTTCTTACTATTTTTTACCAAATAATTTTTGGAAATACTCTTTCACTGCACTCTTTCTGGCTTCTCCAATTATTTCTATGTAATCATCTGATTTTACATCAAAGAACATTTTCCCTTTTTCATAGTCAATAGCTTCAGCATGATGTAAATTCCCCATTCTTCCACGATCAACAACAATTAATCCATTATCCTTATGTAATAAATGCATAATAGCATCGTTACTTGTACAATATACATATTCATTTTTGTCGGCAGTATGGAATACCGTTTTAAACACATGTTTAGCACCAAACTGCCATCTACTGGTTGATTTTATATCTGCTAACGGCAACCATTCAGCTTCGTCACTTATTTTTTTTCCCTCTTTCCTTTGCACTATAATTTCCTTCATTTTCTTACACCTCGTTTTTAAAAATCTGCCCCCCATCATTTACAGCAATGAGAGGCAATATTATTATTTCATTTCTTCTGGCACTGGCTCGCTGTGGATCAGCGTCCAACTAGCTGTATTTACACCAGCAATAGTAATTGCAGTCAACATAAAACCAAGTGCTGTCATTGCAAATTTCATAAAGTTCATTTTAATCATTTTTTTCACCTCCCTTCAGGCGAATTAAAAGGAGGCTTTGTGCTAACATTGAACAACTAACTATCGGATTCTGAAATAACGACCCAACAATCACTGTTAGAATTGATATGTACTTTAAGTACTTAAAATACTTTTTAAGAATCTTAGTTTGGTTATCAATATTTGATGGTGCAAATTTCGTAACTAAAATTAAAGCTATACCAGAAATGATCCATTCAAAACCTTCAAAGTGACTACCTAATGAAGCTATAGAAAGTATAATTGTTGTTGAATAAATCATGCATATTTCTGGATATTTACTGTGATATCCGCCAGATGTCATTCTGAGAAGTGAGAACGACAAAATACTTATTAAAACATTATTATAGTTGTTTAGCATTAAACCGACAAGCAACAATAGCGTGATAGGTAAAATATTGGTAATTATGAACTTAAGACCGTATCTAGTGATTCCATATGGTGGCAACTCTTCAGGATATCGAGTAACTAGTGATTGAGAAAGATCATTTACATATTTATCGATCATATTGATTCACTCTTTTCTTTAACGACATCTATAAAGATAATATTTATTAAGCAGACCATCCAAAACAACAAACCAAGATATACATTTTCAATTTGTTTTACATTGTATAGTAAAACGATTGCCAATAATCCAATGACGATACTAATCACGTTTGTTTTGTTAATTTTAATTCTGAAAGTGTAATCATAGGGCATCGTAGTGTACCAAATTCTTCTTCTTTGCAATACTATAGTTAGTACTATCAACATTGAATCTCCAATGATCTGAATATAAAAACCGAAACTACTTAGTGTTACTGAATAACTTAATCCAGAAGCAAACATCATTAATATTGCTACAGATATCTGTGATATGAATTGAGCTCCAAATCCATAGATTGCTAATTTAATACTACTCCCCGGTCTAATCCTAAAATAAAATGTCAACAGTACTGCCAATAATACGAAACATATTAATGGAATGACCCCCGAAATTGCATCGTTAGATCTCATCAAAAATGTACCTACTGAAATTAACACATTGCTTACTAAGATTTCTTTCCAATAATCTTTAAAACTTACTTTAAAACAACCGAAGGCAAACATAAAAATTGTTATTCCATCCAAAAACGACATCAGGGCATACATTAGATCGCTTTTCATTTTCTAATCTCTCCGCTCTTTAAGAATGAATATATGTATTTGATAAACCTAATATACCATGTAAAAATACCTTCGTCAATCATTTTATTAAAAAAAAGAAGAATAAAGATATCCTTTATTCTTCTCCATAAATTGCTTGTATATTTTCAATATTTAAAAAGTCTGCTTTTAATCTACCATAAACATAATCACCATTCTTTGTACGTCCAACATTATACCTTTCACATACTAAAGCATACTCCTCTTTCTCCAACTTGTTTCTCTCTTCGAGTAAGTTGTGGGCCATATATAGCATCCCACTATTTCGAATATTAGTTGGAGTAAGAGTTGGAACTTGATATATTTCAGCGATCTTCTTTATTCTTCGATTAATTAAAGCTGGGGCTGCTGGAGTATTTCCCTGTACTCTTGTTCGCGAGTCTTCAGCAGCACGAACCACATAATCTGTTTTGGTCAAATAGTTCTTATTATTCCTCATTCCTTCAAACTCATCACCATTGTTTTTATAATTGACCTCTTCATTGTTTGCAGTTCTCATTATATTATATAGCTCATTTGATATAGGTATTGTTCTTATTTCATTACCATTAATGGTCTCATTCACTAGATCTGCCTCGTATGATGGGGGACTTTCACTTATCTCTCTAACTCTGTTCATTTTAAGTGTTAGCAGTTCGCTATACTGTCTTCCGTAGATCCCTTCAAATATCCCCAAGATAGCCAACTTATCTTGATGGTTAATACAATTTTTCACCCATTTCATAATACGATTGTGGTGGAAAATATTTGGTTCACTGGTATCTAAGAATTGCTTATAATATTCACCTGAAGCAACAGCATCTAACGGATTTATATTATCCACTCGCAGATCTTGTGCAATTGCCCATCTAATATAATTCTGAATTATATTCCCAGAGTGCATAACAGTGCTAAGTTTTGTAGCTTTTAAAATATAAAGTAGTTGACCAATCTCACTTAAATTAAAATCATAAAGATCTTTACCTAGCTTATTCTCGATTTTCGAAGCTCTTAGCAATATTCTTTTGTATGCTCTCTTAGTTGACTCTGTCTGATCTTTTAAATACCTTTCTTTCTGTAGCGGATTGAAAAATTCGTCATCATATATTTTATTCATTTTATTTTACACCTCTAATTACAGATTCAAAATATTCGATTATGTTATTGCGAATCCTAGAATTTCCAGATATACCCTTTTCATTAAGTAATGACTTTAAATTTTCGTCTTCAAAATCAATTTTATTAATCATATCCTTAATTTCGCTCAAGGCAATTTTATTATCTTGCATATACTTTGCAATCACAGTGTATCCAATAAACATTAAAGGATGGTTTATCAATATACCTGTACTTTCTTTAGCTCTTTGGGAGAATTCTACAGAGTATATCCCAAGAAGATAAACAAAGAAGTTGTCTAAATAATCTGTCGTTTGAAGCACATCAAATTGTTTCTCTATTTTAAATAGTTTATCTATTGCATAAGAAAGTATATCAAAAGTTGTTAAATCTCCATTTAATTCATTTATTTTGGTTGAAGATACAATTCTCTTACCAAATTCAGATTTACGTTGTAAGTTTGATACCACTTTATCTGACATTCTGACTTGAGATAACTCATTTCTTCTTACTTTATTGAGAACATTAATTGTGTTTAATTGACCAAAAAACTTTTGCGCTGTTGGCTGATCATAAGATCTAATTGATAATATTAAGTCTAATTCTAAATTTGGATTTAAGTGAAGAGCTGCAACTGCTCCTTGTAATCGATGAAATCCATCAACTATTGATATAATAGATCCATTGTTGATAATCAAGGTTCTCTGTTCTTCATGAAAAGTTAAGGGCTCAATTTCTGTTGAATAAACGTTTAAGGTTATCATATCTTCAAAATAATCATTAGTAGACATCTTACCTGCAATTCGCTTAACGCTAGCCTTATTCAAAACTGGGGTTTTAACAATACCACCTGACTTATTCACCTTATAATTTGCTCCACGCTGTGCTTCGTAATCGTATATTATCAGTTGACTTTCGAACATTTTGACTAATTGCTTAACTGAAATTTTCGTAACGTAACTATCATCTTTAATTTTTATTACATCACTAAAAGGCAATGGAAGATATATTTTTTCACTAAGTGTACTATTTAGAATATCTAAAGCATCTCTTATTTCTCTATCTCCGAACAAGGACTCTGTATGTAAGTCGTTATCTTTAGTTAAATCATAAAGTGCAATAGATATTCCGATTAATACTGGTAACTCTAATTCAGTTATAACATGAGCATTTGAGTTTATAGATTCGATAATTCCAAAAGGTACATTGTACTCAGATAATATAATATTTAATTCATTTAAAGACTTTCTTGAATTCTTAATTCCATTCAAAGAGATTATAATCCTTTTTTCAATTTCAATTCTTTCAAATTTCATAAATATGTACACTCTCCTTTAGAATAAGTATAGCATAAAAGAATAAATATAATACATTATCTAAAGGGATAACAATATATCTTTATTATTGCTTCATAATATTTTAACAATTATATCTCAGTAAAAGGCTATTACTTAACTTCTGATAACTAATTTACTACAATTTTATTGCTATTGCAAAACGTTTATACAGCAAAAAAGCCTCATAATACTTGAGGCTTCTCATTATCTTCAATCCATTGTTTTAGATTTAAATTAGTTTTTATTATTGAGTTGTTCTTATTATCATAAATTCTATAACCGTTAAACATAAAATTGTTTAGTTCATGAGGCTTGTTGGTTCCAATACCTAAAAACTTCCACGTCTCTAGCTTCGAAATTAAATCATATTTAACCAACTTCATTAAGCAATACCTCTTCATACAAACTAAACCCCTCTGTTACTACAATAATTAACATGTTAAAATGAAGATTCAGAAATACTCCCATTGTTTGGGAGTCTTTTGTTATGCGGAAATATTGGAACGATTTTCGTTCCACCTTACTTCTATTATTATAAAAGGAGACTTTTTACATGTCAAGTTCTAATACTAATTGGTGGTTTGAGATAACCCTAGAGCAAATTCTTGCTTCAAAAAATATATCTAAAAGAGAGCTGTCTAGGTTAACTGGAATTAGACATTCTACTATTAATGATTTATGTAATAATAAAGTCAAACAAATCCCTTTAAGTAATTTAGCTTCTATATGTGAAGCGTTAAATATTACCAATTTAAACGATCTAATTAAACTACATAAATAGACTTTTACATTTGTAAAGATATTGACAATGCTTTACTTATTGGCTGTTGAAATTTTTCTGGAAGAGTAGCAATTTTAAAATCTAACTGATCTTTAGAGATGGTCATTATCTGCTCCAATAGAATAATGCTGTCGTCATAAAGTTCAATTTCATTTGCCTCTACTCTAACATGGGTGGGCATTGGCTTTTTTACTTTACTAGTAACAGGAGCAACAATAACTACTGGACTAAATTTATTTCCTTTATCATTCCCCAAAACAACTACTGGTCTCTCTCCACTTTGTACACTACCTTTATTTCTTCCTAAATTGGCGTTCCACATATCAAGTCGTTTAACTTCTTTATTCATAATTCGATCCATAGCCACTGCCATGATATCACACTCCGCATTTTCATTATATTTATAGTTCATATTCGTTTGTAATCTGTATATTTATTATTATAATCGTTCATAGTTCATATAACAATAGAGAACGTTTGTTCCATTAAGCATAAGTCAAGAATAATTAGTCGGGGGGTTAAATATTTCCAAATCAAGGTATAATCTATTGACAATAAGGATATATATGTAATTAAAAGTTAACTGGGGTGATCTCATGACAAGAAAAGATGCTTGGAGTAAAGAGGATGACAATTACTTAACTACAATTGTATTAACCTATATATCGTCTGGAGAAACACAATTGAAAGCATTTGATGAAGTTGGTTTGAAACTTGAGCGGACATCTGCTGCCTGTGGTTTCAGATGGAATTCTTTTCTTAGAAACAAACACTTAAAAGAGATTCTAGAGGCCAAAAGTAAAAAATTAAATAGAAAGCTCATTTCAAAAAATATTGTTTCGAAGTTTAATTTTAATACAGAAGATGTCATTCAATATTTGAAGGCACTCAGACAAGCTATGTTGCAGTCTGAAGCCCAAATCAAACTGATTCGATCAAAGATACAGGATGTATCATTAGAGATCGATTCTAGACGTTCTGAGATGTCTCTAAATGCGAGTCAAAATAGAGACGCTCTTGCAGCTCTAATGGCTAAAGCATCAGAACTAGGATTATTTGAACACAATAAAAAACCCGCCATTTAATTGGTGGGTTTTAATATTGTCTCTATTTGAAATCTACAATTCATCAAGTTTTCACTTGTTTCTCATAAGTGAATATGAGCAACACACATATAGTGTGGACGGAATTGTCGCCATCTACTAATTCAATCCATTTTCAGGAGATCCGTAGATACTTTAATGTTTTATTTGGAGTGAAATTTAATTTATGATTAAAGTTGAGTATATTCCAAGCACCAACAATATCTCTGTGGAATGAACCTTTACAATTTAAACAAGAATAATTTCGCTTCTTAGGTTTATTCCTCATACTACAGCTTGGACAAATTTGACTAGAATAAGCCTCATTTACCTTCCTGAACTGTATCCCATCTAATTCAAGCTTATATTCAAGTAAACTCATAATCTTTCCATATTCCCACTGGTTTATCTTTTGCCTAGTAATGCTACTTCCTTTAGAGCTAGTGTTGTATCCTATTCCAGTCACATCTCCACAATATACTAGAGAGATACCTTTCTCTATAACCCAATTAGTGTACATGCGTGTAAGCTTATGAATATGATAGTCTAGTTGTCTTCGCGACTTAGATTTGATTTTAGATAAAGCAATTCTTAATTTGCAATATCTTCTTGAGAATTTTTCACATTTATCCATTTTAGAACGCAGCTCTGCCTGTTTTTTATTACGCAATTGCTTTATGGAGCGAATCTTTCTTCCTGTAATTATCAATTGGTTCTGATGATTATCAATTGATGTTATCGAATGAATCTCTCCAAGATCAATCGCAGAATAGATATCAGAAGAAACTTCTCGGTTTTTAACTTCAACAGTGTAAGATAGGCATGCATAATAGTTGCCATGTTCATAGAGTAACTTTAATGTCTTAATGTTTTCGGGAAGACGAAACTTAAACCATATTCTGATCTGTTTTCCATTATGCTTTTTCCCATCATCACCAACATATCTAACAGCTGTCAATAATATAGTATTCTTCAAATAATTAATGTTCATAAATTGATTGTCCCATTCAGTGGGGTAATATTTCTTTTTCTTATATGGATAATTCAACTCTTTTCTTGAGCCCCTTGCTTTCATTATGGCTTTGAAGGCATCATACACCCTGTTGCAAACAGTTCGTTTATTATTAGAGCATATTATCTGAGTAATAAATTTCTTCGTACCGCTATATAGCTCATTCTTTTTAAGTATTGTTTTATTGCTATTGAAGGACTCTGCATTCAACTCAATGCAATGATTCCACACCTTTGCTGACTCTTCATTGCACAACCGCAGTCTGTTCCTGTCTGAATTACTACAAGATATTTTTAATTTAAGCGTTCTATAATGGATACTCTATCCTCCTCTCCTCTTTCTCCGTAAAACTTGCATTTCATTGCCAATTATAGTCTTCTCTCTGTTCCTCTGAGTTTCCTAGACCAACTAATAACCAATTACCATAGGGCCTTTGCCCACAATTAGGACAATCCATCTTCGACACTCTGTCAATTAACTTTAAATTTATATCTTCTACAAACAGATTGTGTTCGCATTTTCTACATTGAAAAATCACTTCATTATTGTTTTCCATGCTAATATCCCCCTCCTCTAAATGAAACATGCCTTTTACATGAACTTCCAGCTTGCTAATTGACTTTTATCCAATTCATATTTATCTTTGAGCGATCTCAATTCGTTCAATATCAAATAGGTTTTTGGTTTGGGGCATTTCTCCAAAGGAACGCCTATTCTATTAACATTATAGCCCAGTGTGCAACTATACGGATTTACTGTTCCATGTTCTACTCGTAGCGCTTTACAACTCTGGCATGTCTTTTTAATATATCTCACCCCTCCTTACTCAAGCATCACTTAATAAACTAAGTTTGGATCAACTAACAGTATTCTGTTTGTCTGTTACCACATTGCTTACACTCTATAAAAACTTCATTTTCAAATTCACCCGGATTACAGCTAAATGAAATGTCTTCACTTTTACAATTTTCACAGACAATATGGAACCCCAGATTTTCATCTTCCCCCATTGACAAACACTCCTCTCCCTATCCTGAGTTAGCCCGAATACCTATTCACTGTTATCGGATAATGATAAATCTCGATATCCTCATTAATGAACCCTCTCCGCTGAGCTGCTAGCAATGTCTCATACATGTTCTGTCGTCCTACAGGATTGTCAGTATGTATGTAGATCTTATCAGCCTTCAGCCCATGCTCACAGAAGTACTTCACCAATTCATATCCATTGGGCAACTCTTTACCATCTACATCCTCACCTAGATCATGGTCTAATGTAAGAATAGCCACCTCTTTGGTCTCAAGAATATGTATTGCTTCATAGTATGTACGAGCTACCACAAAGCCTTCTGGACAGTCTCTGAGGTCGTCTACGTAAAGGTTGATCTTATCTTTCATAGTCACACATCCTTCCTTTAAGAGTTACTCAATATCCTTGTAAGTATTGCCAAGTGTTATTTGTTTAATAGTTCCATAATGAACTCCCAATTTTTTGGCTATATCGATCTTTTTCATACCCTCTCTATATAATTGTTTTACTTTAGCTGCATCCTTATTACTCAGTACTCTTGATTTACGATTGACTTGAATTTTACACTTTGGACACAAATCAGGTAAACTATTGTATAGCATTCTACTAAACTTATGTCCTTTATCACATGTGAAGTTTATTCTTATGCCATCTCTAGTTGTCGATGTTTCTGGTCTGTAATCACCGTTATTGTCGCGATCCCAGAATTTCGATAGTATTGGATGAGACTTGGTAAAATTATTCCCGCTAAACTCTCTACTTCTCCAACAATATGGGCAGTTGCCTTTGCCTATCTGCGTTCTAGTTGAAACAGTAGTGTCCCATTCATGATCATTCTCACATAACCACCAAACCCTCTTGTTACTTCCCAAAGATAATTCATCTATGTCAATATTTTGATTTTTGGTCGGATGTAGTTGCTTAAATATATCTGGTCGCTCGTGTTTAAGATATTTCTTCTTCTGCTTTTTCAGATGTTCTGGCACACTAACTTTGTCTTCTATAAAAGTTGAGGCATTACTTTTTACTTCGTGTTTTTCAGTTACAATTCCCATTTCAAAACCACATTTATCTATTACTGCTCCACCTTTATGGGCTTTATCTACAACATAGCCCCAAAAAATCGAATATGAAAACTTATCTCCCACATTCATATTGGCAAAAAAATCATCTCCTGATTTTGGAGTAACACGTCTTAAGCGCTCCATAAGCACACCTCTCTTTATCACCTCATTGTATCATTTATGATGGGGTAAAATAATTTCCATTAATTATGAAACACATCTTTTACTGACTTAATTCTATTTGAAGATTGTGTAGATAGCTACCAACAGAATAATGCCAGTAATTCCGACTACTGTGCTCATCATGTCCAGAGGAATCACAAAGGGCGTAAGAATTATCAGTGCAAAAAGAATAGCTGGCAAACCAACAATTTTAAATAAAAATTTTAATCTTTTTCTCCGCTCTCTCTTGTCCTTGGTTAATAGATCGGAAATATTAATGAGTTTTTTACTATAGAACAAACAAATCCCTCCTCACTAACAATTTTTATGCGTTAGGATCATTTTTGCGCGCTTTGCTTTGACAAAGATGCAATAGAAGGATTGTCGACAATAAGCAAAAAATTAGAAGGATCATTAGGACTCGATACATAGGTAAGAAGTGAATAAGCGTCCATACGACTATTACTGTTACTGATAAAATCCCTAATGGAAGTAGCACTAAGATAGATATTTCTTTTGCAATTTTCTTCCTGTTTGATTTTTGCTCTTTGAACTCCTTTAATTTCAACATTAGCAATTCCCACATAACATCTGAATATTGACTTGAAGGAAACATATGATCACACCTTTCAATATAAGTTAGTATAAGCTTTCAGTTAAAATAGCCATTTCACAACGTCTCATCTAGATTTCTGTATCTATTAAAAATTTCTGACAGATCGATAGCCGTTACAATTGGTTGTGTCTTCTCTTTGTCGAATGGCAAATAAATTATCTCGTTTTCGATATTCTCTTGAATTCGTTCAACAAGAGTCTTGGCTCCAGCAACATATATTTTATGTAAATTCATATCAATGTCATAGCTATAATCTTCTCCACGTTTCGGGACTCCAAACTCTTTCAGCAGATACTGGATATCACGAGATTCAAGTCCCATTTGTGACAGTCCATTGGTCAACATAATTACTTTGGATTCGAACGGATGTGTCTCTAATTTTCCATTTACAAAATGATATCCGTAAGGTGCTTCAGACATATAAATCCCCTTTTCTAGTTTGATATTGTGAAACAGTCATTTTACATAAACACTACATTCGTTCTTTAAGATCAATTAATCGATTAATTTGGCTATTAATAGTAAAAATTTGAGCATCTTTTTGTGCCTGTTCGATCTGTTTTCCAATTATTTCAGAAATAAGTAATTTTTCATCTCCGCTCAAGGATACACCTTTCGTTTTTAGTACTTTTGAAATTTCTTTTAAAGCATCTAAACTATAAATTCCAGCTTGATTCATTTAAATTCCTCCTTCTAGTTCAGTTAAAATAGTTATTTCACTTACTGGTATTCTTCTTTATGTAATCGTCAATAGCTTCATTTACCCTCTTTTTTCTGTACTTCATAATTAAACGTTCATTCAATATAAACATCGGAGTGACAACTAGAATAGCGATTACGACTATCACAAGGGTTAATATTAGAACATACACTGTTTGCACCTCACTTCTATTGATTTTTTCAATTAATATATACTGAAAGGCTCTGGAGATGAAACCATAATATATACAAGAATAGTAATACACAATGCAAATCCTCCAGCACTAAGATATCGTTTCTTTCTTAGCGCTATAAACAATCCAACAATTGCAACAATTGCTCCAACTATGTCCCAACCACCAGAAAACATAAGCATTGAATTAACGTCCCCCGTTCTAAATCATAAATTTAATTTTGAACTTCTAGTACACCTATATCAAGTTTCACACCATTAACTAATTTGCTCCATACACCCTTCAATTCCTCTTCCTTCACAAATCCATCTGGAGCATTTTTCAATATAACATCATACAGTTTGGATTCAATTAAATTGCACCCATCGTCATAAATGTTTTCTTCATCAATTTCAAAAGATCCAAAATTAAAAACTCCAGCTCCATAAATTACAAACGTCCCATGTTCATACTTCCAATTGTCCTTGCTGTACTCTTCGATTGACATTGATTCGTGATCATAATCTGAAAGCCATAAAGCATCTATGGAACTTGCTTGATTCGCATTTGCTTTCATTTTCACAGCATACTTTCCACCATAAGCGCTTTTGACTTCGAACCATCTTCCTTGTTGGATAATTGCTAAAAAGTAATCGCTCATTTCTGTTCCACTCCTTAATTCTAAATGAAATAAACCTTTCAATTGAACATATGTGGTCGGCGATGACGCCGCAAATCTATAACACTATTATACGGCGACATGTTACAGATAACTAGGTAAGATTCAATATGTCTTCTTCAATCTCTTTGAATCTTGCTGTAGATACCGATGCCTCTATCCCTTCGCTGAACACAAGTTTTCTGTTCATTGGATCAATCCTTTTGACTTTCTTTAGGTTTACCGCAACCCCACCATCAGAAAACTTCAAATGTCCTGTATCAGTTAGATACTTAACAAATTCTGTTTCACTAAGTAAGCGGTACTCTCCATTTTCTGTTGAGACTTTTTGTATTGAACCGTTAATCCCAGATCTTAGGATATACAGCACTTCATCTACGCTTATCATCTTTATTTCCTTAGTTTCTATATCTATAACAGGAATGTTCATTATGATTTCACCTCACGTGAGAAAAAGTCTTTTTCATTTACAATACGAAGTTACTGTTTCGAGTACGCCGTTTCCTTATATATGGATTATATCATCATATTATAAATTTTGCAATATATATTTTCATTCTTAAAAGAGACGATTGTTAGTCGCCTCTTTAGGTGTTCACATATATTTATGTATTCGTGCTGCTTCTTTAAGGGTAATCCATTTTCCGCTCTGATTCATAACCCATAGTGTCCCATCTGCAAAGCGTCTCCCATGCTTAAACATTGTAATAGTGCTCTCTTCCAGTTTCTTGTACGATTACATTGATCTGCTCCTTTAATTGACTTGTTAGTGAATAGACTCTATCCATAAGCACATAAGCCATAGTGTCTTTGCAGCGTCCTTCTTCTTTGATAGTTTCTACAACTTCTCCGTTAGCAATTAAGTTATAAGTGTTCATTATAATTCCTCTTTTCGTATTTTTATTGTTGTAAAGGTTTTTGAAAGACTTATTTTATCAACTGATCCAACCAATATCGTACCTCATATCTAATAGAAGCATCTTCACGCGATAACCAAACATCTCCACCCATAGCAGCGGCTTCTAATTCATATACTTTTCCGTCTGCACCTATATATAAATTATAATCATCTATAGGTACGGTCTTGTTCTCTTTTTTATCCCAGATACATAGCATTAACCCATCTCCTTGTGAAATACTTCTTTATTCCAATCTCATGCCTTTTGATAAAACATCGTTAGTTATAATTATTTTATCTTTTATAAAAGTATCAATTGCCGCTAATACTTGCAAGAATCCCCCATCGTTTACGAATTCCTCTTCAAGCAGCGCCACACTCCATCTATCAAATGTCTCTGGAAATTCAGCTCTTAAACAATATTGAAAACCTGTGCCATGATGTGGCTCTATTAGTTGAATGTATAAGTCACTACTCTTCAAAACAGTTACACCATGTCTTGTCCATTCCTCTATCATATCGTACTTTGATGATAAGATTTTAAGGTAATCCATTGCTTCCCTCCCCTATTAAAATGAAAGAATCCTTTTATAGTGTCTTAGAATCCTCTATGTATTTTTCAACAAAAAATTGTTTGTCTTTTTCTTGCTCATAGTCACTCTGAAAATAGGATTTGTACTTATAATTTAGATCCATGATTTTGTATTCAGTGTCACTATATCCATAACCGTTAATCCTTTCGCAATCAACTAAATACAAATGATTATAGAAACTATATAGATTAGTCTTATTAATATTTCTTTCTTCTGATGAGAAGTATCCAACAAACGTAAAATTATCTTCTATTGTTTTCTTTTCAAGATACAATAAAAATTCAGTTAATTTATCGATACCATAGTTCAATGTTATTTTTGCACTTAAGGTGTTACTATCTACATGACTAATGTCATCGTGACCGCAGCAAGGAAGTTTGGATATCTCACTTTTTATATCATTTATTTCATCTTTTTCAACTCTTATGCAAATTTCAACCTGTGAATACATCGACATAGATTTCCCCTCCTAGTGAAATAATCTTTTTATTAACTATTCAATTCCCACTACATTGGTAGAGATTACCGATTCAATCCAATCATACAATTCCACAAAATATCTGTTAATATATTCTTCATCCAACTCATTAACACGCATATCATTAGAAGTATAAAAATACTGATCACTAGTCAAAGTATCTAAAATCTGAAATTCATCAAAAAAACCAACGTCATCTATTAATTCCATCAATGATTCTTTGTTAATATCCACAATGTTATTAAATATTTCTTTTAAATCGTTTAATCCACCAATAGCCTCATTTTTTTCTAAAGCAAATAGATAGTATCGTTTCATCAAAGTTTCCATCTCCTTATAAAATATTAAATTTATCTTAATTTACCAATGTCCACCGATCAATCGTTTCATCGTGAACAAATGCGACAACTCCAATTGGTGTCTTTATGTTTACGAACCGACTGTTAGCAATTTGTCTTCCAGCCTCTTTTGCGAGCCTTACCATAAAGAAATTTAAAAACTTTACGTTTGAACAAGCAAAAACATAATCAAGTGATTCGTTCATATCTAAATTTTGATCTAATGCAATTAGATCCTTGTAGTTAACTAACAATGGAACAGCGTATGTTACATAGGATTCATAATTGGTTGTAAGAATCTCTTTCTGTTCTGAGCTCAAGTCAAAACCCTCGTCCACGAATACTTTTGCTTTCAAATTAATTCCTCCAAATTTGTAATTTAAATTTATTCATTAATGATCTGACTGATTCTTCTGAGTTGATCAAGGGTTAGATCGACCTTGCTATAAGTATCAAACTTCTTTTTTATATTTCTGCTTAACCTTTTAAACTCTTCTTCATCTAAAATTTCTTGCATTGAGAAATAGAGTTCCCAGTCAGGTTGAAAATTTGTGTGTTGCCTTTTAGTTTCCATGTTAAATTTAACTGAGTTATTTACAAAGCCTTCTGGATGCACTTCTAAGTACTTTCTTCCAACTTTTCCTACTTTATATTCGACAATGTGAGTTTCCTTGCGATATCTTGCGTTATTTCCGACTGCTTTAAGAAACACAGTATCTCCTGTTTTCATTTTGACTACCTCTTTCTATATCGATATTTTTAACTTTTCATCCTCATGAAAGGATCATTTTACCCAAACTGTTCGCAAAGTTCTTCTTCCTCAACAATTCTATCTTTAATCATACAATGTAATTTGTTGTCGTCTGTCGAGAAAGAATTATCACAACCCATACAATCAAAATACCTTCTACTAGGGAAATCCTCACGCAATTGTTCAATTAAATCATCTTTGTTCACAGGGACACCCCTTCTTATCTATTCATTTTATTGTGAGGCCACTTTCAAAATGTCCTGAGTAACTTGTACTCTCAATGAAGGATTATTCCAAATAAATGTCTTCTTTTCCTCAAGCTCATCTTCAATTTCTTTTCTTTTATATCTTTCTATCTCAAGTTCATTTTTCAAGCTGTCTATTCCCGATAATAGAGAAAGATATACACCTTCTAATTCTTCATTCTTATCACTTAAAACCAGCGATTCTAATTTTTCCAATGCTGCTTCAATACTCATCACATATCCTTCTTTCTTGATCAAATTATAGTTTCATTTAAACAGTACTGGTCATATGTATTGCTGGAGGGATGACGATTACATCCCCATCTTGTTCACATAATTCCTTAAACATATCTCGCTGTTCTTCAGTTGGAAATCCATATGTATTCTCTGTAACTATACCAAAAAAATTTTCAACGACAACCACTTGATACATCGTGATCACCTCTTCTATTTGATAATCTTATATTATCACATTATATTTTGTTTGTATACATATATTTATTCTTTAAAATAAAAAAGATGCACACATGGCATCTCTGTCTTATTATTACTTTTTAGTATTGTTGCTCATAAACTCAATATAGTCTTTCTTACATCTACCTCTCATAAAAACTCTTGCTCTACAACTTTTCACTGTGCAGACATCATAGTCAAAACTATCTATTTCCTCTTTAGTCTTAAACGTTGTAGCTCTCTTAATTTTCTTAGCTGCAATCTTTTCCAAATCATTTAGTCTACGCTCTTCACACACTATGCACATTCCAGACTCATTACCACTACTTCTATAGTTGTTACATTTTTCCCTCGAACATTTAATAATACTCACATGTCCACCGTCCAGTCAGTTCTAAGATGCTATACGTGCATATATTTTAACATCGCTGCCCATCTGGGTAAAATTAATCTTTCAAAAGAAAAAGCAGCCCGAAGGCTACTCTTTGATGATATTATTCCAAGCATCTTCAATTGCTTCATGTGCACTATCACTTTTTTTAGAAATAGCCCTTACTTTCGAAAGGAAATCTTCAAGATAGCATGTATACCCTCCTGAATACTTCAAATGAACTATGTAAGTTCGTCCATCTAACTCCATAATGGAAGTTTTTACTTTCGCATTATTGAAGTCCTGCTCTGTTACCATCAGCATGTTGTCACCTCCTTTATTCACCTAATTATTTTAACACGTCTACAGCATAGATTTTAATCAAATCAGACTTTCAACGACTCTTTAATCTTATCAGTTACCTCTAAGTACATATTAAAGTAATTAGGTGAAACACCCGCAGAACCTAGTTGAACGGCTATATCATGATCTTTCTTACGCTCTTTTAACTTTCCATCTAATAACTCCATTAATTCTTCACGACTCATTTCTATTAGTTCCTTCAGTAGCCCCATTGTCATCACCTTTCTCTTCTAAAATCTCACTGCAAACCTCAATACACTCGTTGCAGATATATACATTGGGGCCAGCAACGATCCTTGACACCTCTGATTGTGCCTTACCACAAAAGGAACAGCACAACTCAGGGTTTTTACCTGAGAACTTCAATAGATCATCATACCTCTTTGCTTTATCGGTTATCTCGTAAAATTGCTCTGTTGTTATCACTGTAAATTCTCCTTATGTATCTAATTAAAATTCAACTTTTATTAACACTTCTCTAATAATGATTCAACTTTCATAATTAGTTTGTCAGCATTTTGTCCATATACCTTGTAGACAGCGTAATCAGAACCTGAAGATAGTTTATGTTCGATCCACGCTTTATCGATTTCATTTTCTAATGACTCAAGTTTGTGCCACAGTCCTTTTTCAGCACTAACTATAGAAACCAAATATTCCCCAGTCTCTTGTTCCTGTAAAATCGAATAACACATGCTCGTTTCATCTCCTTGTAAAATAACTGTTTCATTCTAAATCTTTCCCGTATATCTCTTCCATCGAAACATAAATTACTTCCCCACTAGGAAGACTTACATTGTAACCATCTCTTCTCGGCTTATTCTTCATCATTTCATATTGAAAGTTGACAATGTTATCTCTTTTATAATTCTTTGAGTATCTTCGAACATAAATCAGTACAAGCAAATAACTGAAAGGATCACTGATCTTCATGCCCATACCCTCAAATTTAATAATCCCTGCATGATATGTACATTTCATCTCTCTATTCCAAAGACTCCCTTTGAAAACATTACTGCCTTCCCACTCATAATTATGGAACCATTTTTTAAAAGTTGAATAACTGGCCCAACCAGTTTTGTTCGCGTCACTTGCAGTCATAGATAAGTGAACGCCCCAACTGATTGTTATGAAAATTAAGATGAGAATTAAAATGAGTAAAACTATCATTAAGGCAAATATCTCACACTACCTCCTTATATGATTTTATATTTGTTTTCATAATTTCTTATGTTTGAGTAATTTATATCATCATATAGCAGCAATAGATCATCAGGTACAAGATATCTTACATACCTGAAGGCGCGGACTTCTCTTTCAATTCTCTCTTTATTGGTAATAGTTTCAGATGTAATTGGATTTAGCTTACAATCAATCCAATGTCCAATCTCATGATATGTCATAGCTTTTATGGCTTCGTTTACTGGCAGTAAATTATTTAAACAAAATCTTTTTATATAATCATTGTTAAAGCCTATATAATTTTCAGTTGGATTGTAGAACATAACTCTTACTTTACTGCCCATCACATTTTTCACTTTACAGTCAATTGAATGAGTATGAAGTAATTCCCTAATGCCATTATCAGTCATCCAAGAGTAGAGACAGAAATGTCCATACTTCTGAAGAATCTTCTCTTCCTGTTGTTCAGCTTCGCTTTTGCTATCACAGATAAATGATTCCGCAATATAAGAACTGTTGCTTTCATCCTTAACCTCCACAATCCACTTCTTTTTACTTCGACTGTAATAATTAAAAATCTTCATCCAAACATCACCTCTTTTCTAAACGAAATCCTGCTTTGATCAACTTTATTGATTGCCTATCCAATATCCATCATAGTCGTAATGATTTTTACCCAGTACTCTGCCGCTTATTGTGTGATAAGTCCTATTTAGTTTTTCTACTTCTTCCTTATTCATTGGTCGAACATTCTCTTTTAAGAAATGTACATCAAAGAATCCAAACCCCTCACAGAAAGTACCGATATAATAACTGTCATCCTCTGCGATTACATTGATTAGATCGTCCTCTTCTCTTCCAATGTTGCCCATTAGATGTAGCGCATCACTGCCACCTTTCAATACCATAACTCTAGACTGTATTCTGTAAGCTGGAGTATTTATAACACCACTCGGGACCTTTCTTTTATAAGCTTCATTTTTCAAATATTTCGCCTCCATTTCTATAAGAAATACTGTTTTGATTAACTTTTAATCCAACCCCAATGCCTTAATTATCTCTTTTTGTTTTGCTGCTTTTCCTTGTAAATATCCTTCGTTACGCTGTTCAGAGATCTTATGTCCTATCATAGTGATAAATTCAATTGCACCAAATTTTCGAATTACTAAACCGTACAAATATTCAACCATCTCTGCACCACAATCTTCTGTCTTCATTAAATTTTCAATTACATCAATAGTCTCTGGTTCTGTTATGTAATAAGTCTCATTAAATCGACTCTCAAATCTATACAGTCTCTTTGAGTTAATGCTACCTCCTTTCCGAATTCTTAACTCCGGTGTTCCTCTCTCATAATAGCTTCCACTTGTATCATCCTTTTCACCAATCCACTTTTCAATTGACATTTCTCTCTCTCCTTTTCTTTATAATATCGTTGTTTCACTTAGTCTTATGTATCGTTACGGTACGTTGTTGCTGGTTGTTGTACATCGTTTCTTCAACCTAAGATAATCATACACTATTATTATTATTCTGTAAATACATATTTTTATTCTTATTAAGAAATGCTTCATTTAACAGTGTATTTACTTGATAAAGATAATTTCATCGACTAAAATATTCCTAAGGCCTAGTACTTTAGAAGGAGATTTGTAGAATAGTGATGATTTATGAATAGAAGTACAATATTTTGGTTGATTGGTAACATGCTAGCATTAGTTGGATACATACTTTACAAAGTCACATCAAAGGTTGAATACGCAATAGGAGTACTTTTAATAGCTGCAATACTACTTATATTATCTGTTTATTTTGTAATTAAGAAAAAGTAAAAAAGAGTCGTGCGGTTAGCGACTCTTAGTCAAAATATTTAATCATTCGTAAGAAACAGAAATAACCGCCCTCTCGCCAAAGACTGCGGCTATCTCACAGAAAAACTATTACCGCTCTTGTCCTTTGTGAAATATAATTTACTGAAACAAGTGGCAATTCAATTTTAACTTCAAATGTAACGCATTACAATATCTAATGTTCATAAAAAAATAATTTTCAACTGTTTCGCTTGACAATACTTCTCACTACCCAGTTTCTTGTATGTAAAAGTAACATTTCATTGTATGATTTCGAATATAAGATTCCTTAGTTTGTGTTCAGGGACGTTCAGAGTTTGTTTGTTGTATAATTTTAGAACCATGCTTGAAAACAACTCCGCAAATTCTTCCTTATGATTTTTAAAATGTTTTTTGGATAGTTTAAGATCTTTTGCGTCAAACAATTGATAGTGTATAGCGTGTCCTATTTCATGAATTGCAGTCTCAATTAACGATTGACTATGTAAATAAATCACACCATCCTCATATACACCATCTGCTATAGTGTCTTCTAGCCTTGCTATTTCTTTTGCTTTTAATGGGATATAGGATTCAACTGAGTAACTTATCTTTTCTAATAGGTTAGGCAAAGTTTCAGATATGATCATTCTTGCCTTATTTTCCAGTATTCCCACAGGAGTTATTGAATACAGATTTAGATTCAAAATTGGCAACTCCTTTTTATTTAAAATTAAAATTTCATATGGTCTTAGCTCCTACCTATTTTTAGATCACCAAACCGCTCCATTTTTTTCAAGTAAGCATTCTTTCTTTTTTTCTCAGTATAATATTGAATGGCTACTGCCAATTCATTTAGTTGGTCTAAAGTAAAATCTTTGACGTTAACCTCTATGCTTCTCTTGAACTCACTATCCAGATAGTATGTCAAAGTTGGACTTACACGCAATAATTCATAATCATCCTTAAAGTAGCTTTTGATTTCAACTTTGTCTTCACTGGTCAATGGGAACTCAACCCATTTTCCTTTTCCATTAGTGATAAACGTTCTAACTTTTTTAAAAGGCATTTGCAACTCATCTCCCGTTCCTAAATTTTTTATTGTGACTTTATTATCTCATGAATCTAAAGTTCAATGGAATACCCAATCTGTCTTCAATTGTTCGAATCCTATTCTTCAGATTCATTCTTTCTTCCCAGTTTAAGTTATCATTCATTAAATAGTCTTCCTTAAGACTTTTCAGTAAATCTCTTGCACTCAATCCTAACACCTCTTTATGTATTAACTTCTCTATCTGAATATAATTATAAAACAATAAATATACATATACAAGTATTATTTTATTATAATTATTTGTATAACTCTTACTCCTCCTAATGTTAAGAGTTACTATGCGCCTCATATTCGGAAACAATCTGGATCAATCCTATTCTTGGTTCCCACTCAACTGGATCTACTATGCCAGTATGCGGTTTACCCTTGTACACATAAACTGTTTCATTTGAGCAAATTTTATATTTTCTTAACTCTTTATATAGATCTGCATTATTATATTTTATGTTGTTTCGACTATTCCACCAAAAAAACAACTCTTCAAATACAATATGATGCAACATAAAGATTAACTCTTCTTTTATGAACAATGTATTAATCGTGATTAAATAGTTATCATTTTCTAAGCGTCCATATGATTCTGGGACTGTAGTTGAATATTTAATCTCACCGTCATATGCAACTCCCCAAATCCTGTTTGAATAAAAAGTAGCTATTTTTTTAAGCTCTTGATTAACTTTTCCAAGATGTAATAATTTTACGTTTTTTTTCGAAGTTGGCATTGTTTGCGCCCTCTTTCTTAAATTTTTTAAATTGTATTTTATGAACTGTTTATTCATGATTTTATGTCTTAATCTTCATCATCCCATATGTGTTCCCCATCTTCACTAACCTCATCATCTGACTCAATTGTTTCGAGCATCTCAAAAAATCTAAGACTACTTTCATATTCTTTATATCCCCATATTACTTCATTTTCAAATTCAATAAAGATGAATGACTCATCTTTGCCCAAATAAAACTCGGAATCGGCAAAACTATCAAAAGAACTTTTATCTGACCAAAAAAATACTTCTTGTTGATCTTTGTTGAACATCCACTTAATATGCTCGCCATCCATTTCATGATAATTCTTTATATAATTGATTTGCTTTTTGGTAAACACGCACCCATCTTTTCTGAAAGCTTCCAACAAGTTGATAATTTTTTCTCCATTCATAAAATTCCCTCCAGTATCGAATCTTTTTTTATAAACTTCCTTCTGTAATTCTCTAATATCTATTCCCAAGATTGTTGTAATAACCAGTATCTCTTCTCCTGATATACTTTCACGTTTCAATTTTCCTGCTAGTGTTTTTTCGTTTATATCTAACTTATCTGCTAACCAAGCAATGGATCGTCCACTGTTTTCAAGTTTCTTTTTAATTAATAAACCAAGCATTCATCTGCCTCCTTTAATAAATAATAGCATACAAACACTTAATTTTCAAGCCATATCACTTAAAATCTAAGTGAATAATTCAAGTATTACTATAAATGCAATTATTCCATAAACATATTTATATATTTAAACTTCAGGGTAAAAGTCTTGTTTCATCAGTATATAAAAAACAGCCCAATAAGGCTGCTTATTAACTGTTGCTACTGTTGGAGGCACATTGACTCAACTATAAACTAAAAGAATTCAATTGCATCGTTGAGCTATAATTTCTTTTAGTTTATTTTCTTCATTATTTAGAGGCTCATCATCATATGACTTAAAGATTATATTTGTAAATATCTCCGCAAACTCTTCTTTATGATTTCGGTACGTATTGCTTAAGCTAAGATTAGTACCATCAAATAATTGATAATGCACAGCATGGCCAATTTCATGTACTGCTGTACGCACAGTAGACCCATGATACAAATATATGACTCGATTTTCATAGGCTCCATCTGCAATCATGTTTTCTTCGTTAGCTATCTGATGTGCCTTTTCAGGAATGTAAGATTGAACTAGATAACTAATTTGATTGAGAACATTTGGAAAAACACCTACAATCAAGTCTTTTGCCTTTGTTTCTAAAATTCCAACAGGTGTTATTGAAAATAGGTTCAATATTATCCCTCCTGACATTTACGTGATTCCCTGCAATATCTAGATTATCACTACATGCATCTTGTTGAAAGACTGGTTTTATTGGGTCGACTGTTTCTTAAAAGCAACATATCTTTCATAGTCCATATTCCCGCGTTCCCTATTACATTTCTCACAGGCACAAACTAGATTACTTAAAGCATTTCTACCGCCCTTGGACATTGGTATTACATGATCAACTGTATCTCCATATGCCCCACAATAATGACACACATAACTATCTCGCTTTAAAACCTTCAATTTCTTTTCTTTGGTCATTCCTGTACCGCCACCTTGTACGGAACAACTTCTGCAAGTAATTGATCTGATTGTGATCCCTTGCTTGTTGGTTCTTCTTGGAGAAAAATTAGTAATTGGTTTCAAGATTCCACATTTAGCGCAAATTTTAAAATTTGGATCATAATTTGAATCCAATGACAATAATCGTGTAGCCTCTATCGCTAAGTTTTTACTTTCATTTATCTTGTTTCTACAGTTGTCACAACTCTTTTTTAAAACCAAATTTCCTTTACCTGTTTTTTTAATATAGTTTGATGTCGGTTTAGACTCTCCACAATTATGACATATAATAAACAACGGGCAATAACCTACATCTGGGTAAATGCCTTCAGTATAGTCTTTGGGCTCTTCTCTCAACACAATCAGTCCACTCATTTCAGATTATATTGTATATATCATTATAACATACATGAAACTGAGAGTAAGTTGAGTTAGAAATGCATGATTCCGTTGAGATAAGGATTTATTCAAGAGTAAAAAAGAGTCCTCATGGACTCTGGTCATTTTTATTAGGCTCTCTTTTCAGTTTCGATAACACCATTTTTAATTACATACTTCCTAGTATCCTGAATTTCTGTTTGAGTACTCTCAACAACTTTGCTGCTATTGAGAATCTGCGAAATGAATCTTAACTTGTGTTCCAAATCAGATTTTTCTTTTTTGAGCTTACTGTTTAACTTTGTTTTATTGCTCAACTGAATTTCTTGACCTTCGATAACAACTTCCTTCATTTTAAGTTGATTCTTAAGATCCATAACCTCCAGTCTTAAATCGTTGATCTGAGACAATAAATGTGATTCTGTTTTAACTGCTTTTATAACACTCTCTAAGCGCTCTGTTAGTGCTGATTCGTTACTGTATTCCTTTTGGGTCTGACTGTCATCTAAGGGCATTTGGCTGTCATGTGAAGGCTCTAGGTATATCACATTATGTTTGACTATATAATCCTGAAGTGATCCGTATTTCTTTTTAATTTGATAATACTTCTGCTGCACATTGTTGACGTTTCGGTTTAACTTGCCCGCTGCCATTCTTAATGCGCTCAATTTAGTTTTTCCTTTATTTGTTTCCTCGTTCATTGTTTGATGTAGAACATATAAATCATTATCAGTCCAACTTCCAATAATTTCAGTTTTAATCTCTTTCGGCACTTCCTCTTCCATTTGAAGCAAGTAATCACGCACCTTGATAGCAACTTTACTATCTCTCAAAAGCATTCCAATTCTTAAAACAGCCTTCTTAGTCAACAACTTCACAATGAATTGTCCCGGTGTTAAGGCTTTTGACAAGATGTCAAAACCCTCTTGTTTGCTCGAAAGGGTTCTAACATTGTCCTTTTTAAACTCTGCCTTATGTCTAGAAAGTATCTGAGCTATTGCACTATAATCAACCTCATAAAATTCCGATGCCATCTTTACAGTCATACTTTCTCCATCAGGTAATAGCAACACCTTCTTTACCTTATCCAACATATTAACCTTGCCTATGTATTGTTCTCTAAAGTTCGTGTTCTTGTTTTCTGTAAACTGATCATGGTTTAATTGTAATGCTTCATTCATAATAAAAAACCTCCAAAGTTATTTTTATTGTTTATAAGTAGAAATAAAGTCCTCAAGTTTCATAATTTCAGGCTTTTGTAAAGGCTGCTTCCCATTTATGAATAATGAGAATAGTGCATTGCTAATCCCCAATTTCTTTGCAATAAAAGATTTCTTGATTCCATAAGTATCGATGATGATTTGCGTTCTCTCTTTAAGAGTCATTGGTGTTCACCTCCTTAAAATATATTTTAATGAACAGTTAAAAAAAATTATCTCACTTCTTCTACAGCTGCATATGTGCACTCTGAATTTTCATAGTGTTTCACAGTTTAGTTATATTTTCTTATAAATCGTTTAAGTTGATTTTTCATTGTCTTTAGGTCATCTGGATCTTCTTCGTCATAATAACTCCCCCCCCTTCATTAATGACGGAGAGAACGTGTAATGAATCCTCAATTGCTTCTGCTAACGTTTTATTTTCTAAATCTCTCCCATCTAGAAAAAACTTCGTTCGGGACATCAGCAATCCAGTTATTGAGTGTTTTCATAATATTTTCTCTCCTAATTCTTAATAATGTTAATATATGTATTTTTATTTCATATAACTTAATATGTGTGCTATAACATCTACAGTCCATCCATCACCTAACATATTGTATCTATGACCTTCCGCTACTCCTTCAGTATATCCTTCTGGTACTGTCTGGAGTCGCTCGTACTCCAACGGTGTTAATCGCCTTACTTTGTTTTCTCGTTCTATGTATACTTTTTTCTGCTTGTAGCCGCCTCTACAGGCCGTTAAGGTGGCACACTTATTATTCTCGTTGTAAACTCTCTTTAGTAGGTCATGTGTGTTCAAGTGAAGCCTTGTTACTATTTTTTTGGATAGATCTAGTGGCTCATATGTTTGTTCGTAGTAATACTTCCTAGCAACATTCTGTTCTAATATGTCTTTTAAAGTAAGCATTTCATTCAAACTCATCTTTGCAAGAATAACACTCTTTACTTTCTTTCGTAACTTGTCCTTTGTTGTTTGTTACAAAAGTAATCGCTGACAGTTGACAGCAAATGTAGCACTTCCCAAAACCTTCTCGCTTTTCATATTGCCCAGTAAAGATTGATTCATCTTCTTCTATGTAAACAATAGCCATGCAATTACCCTCCTATGCAATTGGATTATGTATATTCAACCTCAAAAATCATTTCCATCATCTCTTCAATATCTTCTGCTGGGTGCTCATTAACTGTAATCCGATCCTTTACGATCTCAATCGTGCATTGGTTAGTATGTATAGTGCATGTAGGTGAGATAGCAAATGTATGTTGATCCCCTGTTACTTCATAGTTCAATCCTTCAGCATCAAGTTTCTTAGTGATTTGCTTAACTAATTTATCAATCTTCATTATTTTCATTCTCCAATCATATTAAATTTATATTTATGCGATATTGTGAATGTGATTATCATAAAATGCGAGTGCTATACTTTTTATATTGAATATTCATACAAATAAGACTAAGTGAAACAAGAATTTTATTAAAAATACATTTTATTTTTCCAGCGCTTAAATGTACAGAAACCATGCTTGATTGTAGGTAATTCATAATAATATTTGTGCAAATCAGTTGCACTGTAATTATTTTTTAAAACAGTTTCGAATGCTTGTTTACGTTGATAAAATTTTTCCTCGCCCATAAGTTTCATAGTATCGTTTGGACGCAATAAAAAATTCTCCGCTAGATTTATCATACTTTCAAAGCTTTTATTTCTGAAATAATCAATTAATTTGCTATTTTCATTAGTGATAGTTTTCATAGTAAATCCTCCCTTTGTTTTCTCAGTAAAATCACTCTTTGATAATGTTTTTTGTTCACTTCTCACCCAGTTGTTTGATCTGTAAATAATAATGAATAATCGTGATGAGTTTGCCATCAGATGGAGTTATCCAGTTTTTTTCTAAAATATATTCTTTAGCTTTCTCAGCATTTTCAGATTCAAAATTTATAATATTTTCATATTCTGCAAACTCACCATTTGCATACTTGATTTCAGAGTGCCATTTTATATATGCTATGTATTTGTTCATAGTATCCTCCTAGTGTTATTCTTTATTTATCCCAAGAATCGACAGCGAATTTCCTTTTAACGTAATTTGCTGCTTTCTTACCATTGCTTTTCTCTGTCGTATCAACAAACTTTAAAATATCTTTTCTTAATCTTGCTTGCATTTCATCGAATGTTTCTCTTTTGTTATTTTTCATTGTGAATACCTCCGTTTATTAGTTATATGTTGTCGTTCCCTTATACATATATCATACATCATGATAAAACATATTTCAAGTCATATTTTTATTCTTTAAATTAAACAATATCTTGATTTCCCCATTTTAATCTTGTATATCCATCTTGGTCTTTTTCTTTTGTCATTAGCATATTAAGAATATCAAAATCAACTCCAAAGCGTTCATATAGTTCATCATCATTCAAATCATCATTTTTCATGAATAAATTCAGCTTCTCTTTGCTCAAGATCAACTGCAATAGATTACTTTCAATACTGTTTTCATAGGTTATATAATGAATTTCTTTATTGTCCGACTCAGAATCAAAACGTACAAATCTAGCTGTAAACTGATGTAAAGATGCACCATTCCAAGCCAACTCAGGTACAATAATTTTATTGACATAGTTTATACTGATGCTGCTCGACAATGATTGCTGAGTGCATACTAAGATTGGGTTTGTGTATTTCTTCATCTTAATTATCATTTGCTTTCTCTGTTTAAGGCTCATATCCTCCCCAGTAACAATAAACAATCTACGTTCTGGAAACAGTTTACCAATATAATTCGCATAGCTATAAACTGTCTTTTTGAATCTACATCCAATTACAACAGGTTCATTGTCCCACTTGCTCAACTTTGCAAATACATTTTCAAACTTAGATGAATATCCTTTGCCCTCATACTCTTTAAATAAATGTGGTGCACTACAACTTCTAATTAACATGTTCAATTGTTGTATTATTTCTAACATTCTATCTTTTCTGCTATTGCCTGTTTTATTAATATTTCTAGTCATTTCATAAAACTTTTCTATAATCTTTTTATACAATTGATGTTCATGATTATTAAAGCTGCAAGTACTTTGAACAATATTGGAAATAGATCTACCTGTGATTTCTTCAAAGGTTCTTGTAATTATTGTTGAATCAATCAATGTCTTTAGTGTATCGGAATTGTAAATGTGCTGTGTGGCTTGTGACACCCCGAACACAGTTATTTTTTCAGGTATGTGACTTTCCTTAAAAAGTTTTTGACCTTTGTGATACTGAGGATATGGTTTAAGATAATAACTATTTGTCTCAGTTTTTAATTCTTTTGTTTTCTTATCTTCTATATATATTTCTTTACATTGGTTTAAGAAATTAACTGAAGAATTATAGAGCAATTGAAATTGTGGGAATGCCTCACCTATTGAATTTCTAACGCTCGTACCAGTTGTCAACAATTTGTACTTTGCATTCCTAAATACGTTTAACGTGGCTCTTGTTCTTTTGCTCGTCATACTAGCAATGCTGTCGCTCTCATCAACCACTAGGCCGATTTTGCGCGCGTTTAAGCGGATAAACTTTTTAATCTGCCTTTGATACTTAGTGAGCATATTAAATGTAACTAACACAATGTCAGACGGTTTAATGGTATACATGCTTTGTAATGAATCCACTTTTACAAATGGAATGCCATAGCTAGTAAGTATAGTTTCAAATGTTCCTGTAATTGCAATTGCTGGAGCAACTATAAACATGTTTCTTACATTGTTATGCTGCAAATGATATTGAGCATAGGCAACCGCTGCAAGAGATTTCCCGCCGCCACAGTCCCACTGTAGCAACCCATAATGTTTTTGTAGTATCTTTCCCATGTCATCACGTTGTATATCATTAAGCCTGATTACACGGTCATTGAGTGTGTCATTTAGTTCAAACTTGCTTAGCCATTTAGTTATATATTTATCTTGCGATATTGACTTGAAAGGTTCTGTTTGTTTCTTGTATGCATAAATCTTCCTTTGTTGCAGTTTCTTAAAATTCTGATCTTCAAACGGATAAGCCTCATTGATGATCATATCTACAAATGATACTTCTTTAACTTTCTCAATTTTAGATAGTTGCAATTTCATTTTGTGAGAATAGGCTTTATATCTTAAGCCTGAAGCCGTTTTAACTAGTACAATTTTATCAGTTTCTTTTACATGTTGATTTTTAACTATCCGATTTAGATAAGATAATACTTTGTTTGGCGTCAATCTCACTTTTGCCCATTCTTCATATTTCATAGATTCAGGTTGTTTTTGTGTAGCTAACTGATTAACCTTTTCCAAAGATTTTGCATATTTATCATTAATTTTAGGATTACACTTGATGTCAAACAGTAACTTTTTCACTGTGGCCTGATAATTAGTATCATCGCTTCCACTTCTCAATGATTCCAAAAATATCTTATGCTTAATCCTATCCTTTTCTTTAACAATTGGCTCTATATATGTTTTAAAAATGAAGTCACTGCCTGAATCGTTTATGTTTTGAATTGATGAAATAGTACTTTCATATGGTTTATTACCTTCAATATATTGGCTTTTCTTTTGAAAAAACATTACCTTAGTTCGAAAACTACTTACACCAACATTCTCAAAAGAATTAGAAGGTAATTCAGCCTGATATATGAAATTAAACATATCGTTTATAGTCTTGATCATCCCACCATCTGCAAAATCATCGACTAAAAACGACACCGGAACAATTAGAGCAAGAATTCCCGAAGGCTTAAGAATGTCGAAAGATTTAATGCAGTAATACAATTGACTTATATACTCATCACTATTATATTTCCATTTCAAGTTAAAAGGTGGATTGCCCAAAACAATATCAAAATTTACATTTGGTTCATAATTTCTAATATCATCATGCGACATGTTTACATCTGGGTAAAGATATTTGGCTACCTTAAATGCTTTAATATCAAGTTCGTTTCCGTATACATTATGATGATTTGGAAGCCAATTAAAAAAGTTTCCCATCCCACAAGTCAAATCTGCAATTAAATCATCTTTAGAAGGTTTAAGACAATCAATTAAAAATTTAGATAGAAGATGAGGTGTAAAAAACTGCCCCTCTTCTATTAATCTTTTGGCGTTAGAGTATTCATGAAAACTATCATAATCAGAAAAGTTTAATCCATGTAGGCCACCATTGCCAGTATATGTATCATAAATATTCTGCTGAGTTATTCCATATTTAGCAGTTAAGTCATTATCAATTATATGAATTATTTTATTGTTTATATCTTCTCTTTTCAGCTGCGGGACAAATGTATTGTTTATCTGATAAACCATTTTGCAACAAACTCCTTCTTGATTCGCTGTTACACAGCTACTTTTTTATATCCGCAATAATCAGATGCGAAGATCATCGCTTCTTGATTGGTATTAAATTCTATTTCCAGTTTACCGTTTTTGAAAAACTTAATTGATTTTACTTTATTCAATGTTTGCGTGGCATATCGTTCGTAATTGTCCAATTTTCTCGAATTATCATATCCACAATATTTTTGTTTTAACTCTTCATTTTCCACAAACGTTCCACTATCAAAAAGTTGCAATGATTTGAAAATTTTATCTACTTTATCGCTCAATCTATACTCCTTCCAAATTGAATCGAGATGTGCAAAATAACCGTCAAGTATAAGTTTGTTGTTTTTGATTGATATTTTATCTCCATATTTAAATATTTCTTTAGTGTTATCTTTGATTTCCTTTTCTGCTTTCTCAGTAAAAGAATACCCGTCCAACTGAGTAAAGATATTGTCTAAAACATCTTGAAAAGTACCCTCAAAATCTAAATTTTTGGTTATTTTATCATTATCAATAGTTACTTTATATTTATTCTTAAAGTGATAACAGATATTTATGATAAAACTTTCTTTAATTTTCACCAAACTATTTTTATATTCATATGAGCTCATAACTCCATAAAAAGAACCGTGTGAGATTTTATCAAGCTCATCATTGAAATTTCTATAGGCTTTGAGGATTGCCCTATAATTAGTTTCTTGCTCTTGACAAAAATCATAATCTTCAGAAGAAATTCTTTGATCGTTGGTAATTTCGATATGATCAAATAGTGAAAATGTTTTTTTGATATTATTGTCCGTATTATTCATGAATTCATCCTCCTGAGGTGCATGGTTTTCATTATTGCCTGTATTCTGATGGATAGCATCATTGTTTTGGTTTGTAGCCGTTTCAGATCCCTTTTGTTGCACTACGCTTCGTTCTTCTTTCTGGTCTACTGCAAGTGACTCAGCATGCTCACTCTTTTGAGTGGTCTCAATAGTTGGAACATCTGAAACAGTCTGTTTACGAACCGTCTTTTTATATACTGTTTTCTCTACGTATTCAGTAACTTCAACAAATTCAACAATAGCAATATGTCCTTTGCTCAATAATTCATTAATTCTTTCAACGGACAAACTCCAAGATTTATCAATGCTTTTAGATGGTTTATTATTTTTACCTAATTTTGCAAAAGTGTGATATTTGTTAAACTGTTGATCAATGTGAATTAATGTATATCTGTTTCCTTTACTCGCTCCACGAGTATAACCAACCTTCATTACAAAGGTAAGCTCCTCTTTAATATCCGATTCAGTAACTTCAGAAACGGATTTTTCAACTGCTTGGATAGTTTTAACTGGGACCTTAACAATTTCAGGTTTAAGGGCGTCTGCATCAGTCAGCGCTTTTTCAATACGTTTAACCAAAGACATAACTTTCTCTTCTTTTTGTTGGGTCGCAGATTTTTCTTTATTTTCCAAGTCATATGTATTAGTAGCGTATACACCGTTTCCTTTTGCAATAATTTGACCGTCTTTCTCAATGTGCCAGCTTGCTCCTTTGGGATTGGCAAAAGCAAATGTTGGATAAGTCTCGATAACTGTATAAGATGGTTCAACGTTAGCCTTTTCCATTTCTTTCTCGATAAACACAGCACAAGAAGACTTCTCATTCTCAGTAGATGCTGCGTCATTCATCATAGCTGTTAGTTTCTCAATACGAGAGTTTGCAACATATGATTGTTTATTGTAATCATATTTACGGACTTCACGTCCAGAATCAGAAAGATTATATTTGCATACATCAACCAACAATACATAATCGTTCTTAGTTGCCACACCAGACCATGAAGCAGGAGAATAATAATCAACCATTGAATCCGATTCGTCTTGTTTGTAACCAAAAATCTGCCAACCCGCATCCACCAATTTATACATAATGTTAACTTTAGCTTCTTGTTTGTCTAAGTAATGCATCCGAATCACCTCATCTATTTGATACCTTAATTATAAACTTTTTTCATAATTAATACAATACATATTTTTATTCTTATAAACAAAATGAGATCCCTTTTTAGGAATCTCATTACATTATCTATTTTAATTTAACATCCCAAATGTCTACTTCTTCGTCCTTATCTGATGGTTCAACATAAGTTACAACAACTTGTTTTCCTTGATACTGTTTACGTAGCACCTGACTAAATGCTTTATCTTCTTTAGGTGTAGCAATATCAGTAACCTGTAACACCCAGAAGTGTCCATCCTGATCCTTGGTGGTATGAGCAACATAGTAACCGCTGCCCTTCATGTAATACACCTTTTCAATCTTCATTGTGGCCTGTTTAGTAACTGGCTCAACTCCATTAGCTAAAGCTGCACTAGCCACCATCAAACTTAATACAATCACCATTAACACCATTGTAATCTTTTTCATTCGCGAACACATCCATTCCTTTTATTATTTTTATTGTTTAATCAAGGATTCAACAAGTTCAAGGTGCTGACTGAAGGATAACCCTGCCAACGAACGTTTAGTATGATTTTGTGAGTTTAATCTTTGCTCTGGCTGCTTAAACGCTGCATATGGATTAGTTTTATGTACTGGATGTATGTAATAGATTCTTAACATGTTACTGTCTCCTTTCTCGATTTAATTGTAAGTAGCGGTGTGATAGATAGTGAAGACTTAATATCATCCATATATCTAGGGTCAAAACTTGTATATTTAGATTGCTTAACTGTTACAAATTGATCTGATTTAACAGTCACCGTAGATAAAGAATCAACATCAAAATCAATCCATCCGTTAAATACTGTCACATCTTGATAAGGTAAAATGATATCAGTCCAAACTGATCGTTTGCGCTTTGGTTTATGTGATATATATAACGCATCATCATATTGAGCGTACTTATCAGCCTTCACTGACTCAATGACAGTGTGGATCATTTGAGGGAAACCAAATTCACTGAACTTTACAATGGTCACTTTGCTTCCTACTGTAAGAATTGACAAAGCTTCCTTATGAGATGTTGTAACTTCTTCAGTAGTATTATTAATTTCTATGTATTCAATAAGCATATCAGCCATAGGAGAAGATGAGAATTCTTCTTTAACAGCTTCGATTAATTCACTGGTAACATCAACATTATTATCAGCTAAATCAAGATGAAATCCCAATTTCACAGAACCTTTCTCTGCATCAGACAAGCTATCGTATGTATCACCAAATTGAAAGATTTGTTCAACCAGTAAATCAGACAGGTAGTCTAATTTGTATTCCATATCCATTTGGTTAAAGTTTGTCATTATAATCAATCCCCTTTAGTTTAATTTATGTATGTGAAAGGCCCCTTTCATGGACTCTTAAGCAAGTTTATTTATATGAGTTTCAATAGAAAAATCCTCTTTTAAAAGTTCGTATCCCTTTTCTCTTAATTTAGACTCTAACCTCTTAATTCTCTTTGCATTTGAAGAAAGACTAAGATTTATTCTTTTACCTGAAATACTCTTTCTATCATCCCATGCTTTTAGAATATCAATCGCAATCTTATTGGCTTCGATATCGGATTCTTCAATTTTATTAAGTTCCTCGATCTCTTTTGCAAACTCTTCTTCCCATCTTAATACTGCGTTGTATTTATTTTTTATAGCTTGAACTTCATTTCGGGTTTGCTGACTCATATTATTACCACCTTTTAATTTTATTATTATTTTTATTCTTTATATTAACGAAGGATCAATGCTCCTACGATTGTTTTACTTTTCAGTGCTTGCTTACGTGCCCATTGTGACTTCAGTACTGCTAATTTAGATTGACTCATTTGGTTTCAACTCCTTGTTTCGTTTTCCTTAACCTTATATACTTATTATAAACGATAAATCAATAAATTACAATACATATTTTCATTCTTAATGAGAAATAGACCAACTTTTTTAGAGTTAGTCAAAGGAATAATACTAATGACATACACAACGGTTTTTGTTGTGGATGAAGGTGAGCGACAGCCATGTAGTGAAACGGAATGGATCTCGCCACCTATTATTATAGTATCTATTGGCGATTCAAAATCATTGATCTATAAGTACTTTTTTAAAAGTTGTCCATCTCATGCAGGATATGTATTATAATCATATCCCCCACGAAATGGACAACTTTTTATTTTGATTTGATTTCTCTAGGTAAATTAACGATCTTTATATCTTGTCTAATATCTCTATTATCTCGATCAATTAGATTATTCAGTAAATCAATATATTGTTCTATGTAATTAGGATCTGAACGTCTTATATCTACATTAGTTGATAAGAATGTGTCAATAGAACTCGCTTTGCTGTGTCTCTTTCTAGCATTATTTAATAAGTTTGATTTAACCTCTGAATTGGATTCGGATTGTAAGATGTTCCTTTCTTCTTCTGTAAGACTAAGCATTTTCAGTTCATCCCACAAAGTATAAATATAGCTCTCATTACAAATTATCTTGTAGGAATCAAAGTAATGATGGATGTTGTAGTCTTCCAATAATATATGCCCAACTTTTCTGGTGTATTCATCCCATTTACCAGATGTGACTAATCCCTTTTTATCAGTTATGTTTAATTCGTCCATTACCTGACGTTCTGCATCTAGTATATACTGAATTTCTGTTTCTGTTGCTTCCTTATAGACTCGTCGAACATTATATTTTAATCCATAATCGTATATTTCTTCATCAAATTCATTATTTCCAATATAACTTCTTATAACTTTTAAATCTCCATTTCTATTTGTTTCAACTTGTGGTTCCACATATACAACTGTCTTAGCTAAATGCCAAAAAACTAAAGACTTCTCTTGGAGATTGTTTAGAGATCTTTCCAGTGCTCTTGTTAATGCTGTATTAGACAGATCATAAAATTCTCTAACATTTAATTCATTTACCTTTAAGAGTTCAGACAGTTTAGGAATATTATATCTTCCAAAATTATAATTGCTATTGACCATGTTTAAATTTTTGAGAAGTCTAGATCGAGGGAAAAACACTTTCCCGTTATGTTTATCTTGTACAAGCAAATCCAAAACCAGCTCTTCAATATTATTTATGAATCCATATCTAGAGCTTTGCTTTCCTTTTGGTTTTTTGTATACCTCATTGATGATAAATTTATTGCCATCTCTGGAGTAGTCAAAAAAGCTTTCCCATAAATTCAATTGTGAGATCTTTGCATTTCCTGTTTTAACTTTCTCGTTAAGACTTAAACAGATCTCTTTATAATTTTTATAAACCTGACCTTTGACTAATTTCTTTGTATCTACTCCTATCATCTCCCGATTTCTTAGTTAGAACCTTATATATAAAACCCTATTTCTAGAGTGGAATCGTAACTTAATTAAAATATTGAAATATTATATTTATACTTAATAAAAGGAAATAAACTATCATTCCCCTTTAGTAACATTAAATAGCCTAACAGTATATTCTTCTAAGAATAGTCTAATTTGTTTTTGTGCTTCTTTCTCATCTGTAATAGATCCATGTTTATATGCTTCCATAATTCCTATCATGTCTTCAATTGCATAGTCTACTGCTTGCTCATATGCTTCTTTTTTGTCTGGAGTTATTACACTACTGATCAATGATTCTTTATATTGTTTATCCTTATTATATGCATCGTTAAAGCTGCTCATATGTGTTACCTCCTCATTCATTGTATTGGCTACTCTATTGCTATATGTAATCATAATGTATTATACCCCAATCGTATGTAATTTAAATAGATGAATCAGTAGCCACAGTTAGAACACCGTGACTACCTTGATATATGTATTGCTTATGATAAGGCTAACTACTGCATGTCTCCTATTGTAACCTTGTACCTTATACTTGTATGTCCTCCTCTCTTCATCCCACTCATGTGATATAGTCTTAGGATGTCGTAGTATGAAAAGTAACCTTTCAAAAGTAAAATTTCTATCAGGCTGATTAAGTCTTAGTTCAGCATGTGATGATAGTTCGATATTGCCTTGTGATGCTAGTTGAGGTATAAGTGTCATAAGTTCTTCTGATTCTATAACTTCGTTCAATGTGTCGTCACCTCTTTCCTTAACCTGTTATAGATATTATACCACATTATTAATTTATTGTACATATCTTTATTCTAAATAGACTCGACAGATCCATTTAAAGATCCATCGAGTGATTATGTCATGATTGTTTGGGATTGGGCTGGTCTCTGAGTATGAGCCAAGTCTTACCACGTTTACAGGCAATCAGCTTATCAGAACATAGCCGCTTAATATGGTCTTGAGATAGTTTCCACAATTCTGCTGCTTCTTCAGTAGTCATGAGCTGAGACATGAGTTCATCGAGTTTAGTCTTTAGTTGTTCATTAGATGGATTGTCAGACATACTATCCCTCCTTTATTTACGTGTAATATACACTATACCTGAGATGAGCGAGTATGCAGCAACAATAAGGAGTAATGTAGTCACCCAAGTAGTATTAATGGATAGAGCAATTGTGGATAGCACACCTGTTAATACAAAGCGTTCGATACCTTCACGTTTATGCTTGCTCATTATATGTTCATTCCCTTCTGTGTATTGGATGAGTTGACTCTATTGTAAGGAGTGTTGTATCATGTTGGTGAGAAAGGGAGTTCGTGGCTCCCTCTCTCGGTTGATAGTTTACTTCTTGCGGCGATTACGTTTCTTTTTGGACGTTTTCGCCTTTTCCTTTTTCTCCTTCCATTCGATAATGTCTTTGGTGATAAGTCTGATGAAGGTTAGTGTACCAATGATGACTCCAACCTTTCCCCATATGTCCATATGTATCACCTCCTTACATATATAATTATACCATGTCCGATATCGGATTACAATATTTTATTTAATAATCTGTATTTTTATTTTAAAACAGTATGGTGATATTACTTAAAGCACAATGAATAGTTAATGAAGATATCAAATTTATAATTGGGATTTTAGAAATTGCATTTCAAAGTTCAAATTGAGATTTAACTTTTGATAATGAGTAAACTTGGATAGGTACATTTGAGTAAGTGGATTGTGCCATGTGAGACAATGAATAGAGTGGAAACATTGAGTTAGCACAGTATGAGTAGTGATATGAGTATTGATGCTGAGACAGATAGATGATGGATATAGTAAAGATGAGAGTTAATATATAGTGGACAAATATCAATTAGTTATAATAAGTCATGATTTATGGAAACACTGTTACCCAATGATTATATTATACCCCCTATGGGTATATTGTGAGTTAGGTAAAAATTTATTGGAAATTTGAGTTTTTGAAATATTTTTTTGAAAACTATCTTGACATTTTATTGACTATGCTGATCGGTTAATGCAGCTTGAATAGATAGCATAGATACCACACAATATATCTTGTGTAGTATCTAGTAAGGGTATGGGGGGCTATTTTAAATCCAGAAAAGAGGTTAAATTGGAAAATAGTGGCCTAGCACTTCCACTTCCACACCCTGATTTAATATTCATCCCCTCCCATTTTATTTCCATTTATTTGTAATACTTTTGTAACTATATACTCTATTTTCATCAAATATCAATCATAATCTCAATCGTAACTAATCCTTTTCTTCTTACTCCCATCTAACTTTATAAATTTATTACATTACTGTAACCAACTCATTTCACGGCATATTCTGTCCGATTTCACGCTATTTTCCTTGGTATGTATAGGGTTTTGCGATACACATCACTGATCAACTTACCCCCTAATACCATTTCTCTCATTTTCCCTTGGTATATCTATGTTTCACACTACAGCTACTCAAATCACGATTACCCTTTAATCGCAAAACGTAAAAATGCCTACCGGATATATTCATCCAATAGGCTTCAATTCAATTATTTAATTATTTTCTTGCAGTAGTCTACACAAATGTGTATTTCTTCTCTTACTTTCTACTTTTCTAATGGCAAAGTTTAATGTCTCTGCCTGAGTTAAGAATATACACTTAGATACACTTCTCGTTATTGCTGTATAAATCAAGTTGGCACTAATCTGAAACTTATTGGATCTATCCACTACTATTAACGTTGCTTCGCTAGAGCTTCCTTGACTCTTATGTATTGTTAATGCCCATGCAGATAATAATTGAGCTGCCAAACCTATGTCTAATCTAACCAGTTGATCATCAAACTGAATTATAATTCCTTTTCTTTCACTTTCCGCTAATTCATCGTCACTATTCTTTTTATCATCTTCCAGCTTTATATCGATTACTTTTCCTGAATCTCCATTTACTATATCCGTTCCTTCTTCAGACATGTTTGCAATCTGGTACATATTAACCGTATTAAGGATGTAGTCTCCAACTCTAATTAGTCCATCATATCCATATTCATGTTGTTTCTTTGTTGTATCAAAAGGATTAACTTGCTCTTGTATGTACTTGTTCAATTCTAAAGTTCCTAATTTCCCCTTCTTTGTTGGAGAAAGCACCATAATATCTTCAGGTTTATACGTATTTAACAACAAATTATAATAGTGTTTATAACCCTTTTCAATTTGAACCTGATCTACACAATGCAATAAAAAATCATTCCCAAATAACTGTTTACCTTCAAAATCATTATTTACAATTTGCTTACCCTCTCTTATCTTAGTTGCAACATCAAGGATTCCTCCATCCCCTTGTCTAAACACGATGTCCAATTTAGTCATTGGCATTACTCCGCTTTCAATAGCATCATGTAGAAAATTCCCTGCCTGTACTGATAATAACTGAAAATCATCTCCAACAAACAGTATTCTTGTTTTTGGATTTTTTATCTTTGAAAGTAAAGATGACAATATAAATACATCAGTCATACCAGATTCATCGATGATAACATAGTCTTCATGAATCTCATGCATCATATCTTCTTCCTTATCCATTCCAAAGCCAATTCTTCTATGAATAGTCTGAGCATTGACACCAGTATATGTACGTGTAACTTTAGCTGCTTTAGCAGATGGGGACAGCAAAACATATGTAAGTCCCAATTTATTTAGTAGATCCACAAGGAATTTTTGAAGTTGACTCTTTCCTGTTCCGGCGTAACCAATCAATAAGTTTACTGGGTATTTATTTATATTCCTAAAAAATTCTTTCTGTTGATGTGATAATCCTTTTGGGATCAAATTCTTATATGTATCTTCGATTTCAGCAATATAGTTCTCTGGATCAAAGTTCATCTTATCCCCGCAATTCATTATCTCAGCTAGTCGTTTTGCTATGTACTTTTCGGCATTGTAGGTTCGAGTAAGCGAAACTTTGTCGTCTATAAATACCAGTCCATCTGTCTCATGAAGATTATCTTCAATTAATACTTCCATAAGTTCCAATTTCTCAGAAGCATTGCGCAATAACTCACCCTTCAGCATGTATGTGTGCCCTTGCTGTTGGTTGTCATCAATGGTGAATCTAATACCATATTTGATTCTTTGAGGATCTTCCTTCTTAAATCCCATTAACTGCGCAATTTTGTCCGCCCGTTTAAATCCAAAACCAGATAACTGAGTTAATTCATAGGGGTTGTCCTCAATTTTCTGGATTGCTAACTCTTTAGACCCGAATGTTTTCTCAAGTTTAAGTATAATGTCATAGGTGATACCGTATTTTCCAAGGCGACTCAATATGTCTCGGTAAGAGATATTTTCAAGAATTCGATCCCTTATCTTCTTGTAAGTTTTAGATCCAAATTGTTTTACTTTTTCGTGTTCGAATTTGTCATCAATAATCATTTTTACAATATCCTCATTAGGATATGTTTTATACACCTCTTTAAGTTGCAACTCCGTCATTAAGGTAGCAAGGAAGGCTTTTTGTCCCTCCATTGTTTCAGGAACTTCTTGATAAATGGACAACACATTATAGCTTGCACCATATTTTGCATCTACTTTCTCAAGCTCGATTTGGGCAGTATATTCAACTCCTAATTCTAATCGCTGCATTACTCCCTTAATACTTAGACTTCCATAGGAATTTAAGATTACATTATGACTATTTGTGTTACAGGAGTATATCCTGAAATCATTTTTATTTTCAGATTCTTTACGCGGGAACATCATTTTTTCTGGGGTCAGCTTTAAATCAACAATACTCAATTATACATCTCTCCTATTCAATAACTTCTCTTTAGCTTCCTTTTTAATTTGAGTTAGTGTTCCGTAGGATTGGTTTAATACTAGTTCAATCAACTCATTTTTTGTTAATTTTTCGAAAATAGAATCATCAATCTTCTCTTCCATTCTTAAACTGATGCTATTAGAGAGATCTTCGTTAATATGTCTGTAATAAGTTTCAGTAGTCGCTATATTTGAATGATTCAAGTGTTTTTTTGCCTCTTCTAATGTTCCAAATCCAGCAGCCACATTTCGCAAACTATGAAATTTAATGTTGCGCTCTGAATCAATACTCATTTTCTCTTTTAAACTATCTATCATTTTTTGTATGGTTTTGGTAGATAAATGAAAAATTTTATTATCATTGTATCTTTTATAGTAATTTAACTCTTTAATAGACAATAGTTCTTCGTACAAATTTTTAGAAATTGGAACGACATGCTTCTTACCGCCCTTACCTACCACATTTATATAATAATAGCCTCTATTGTCATCTAACTTAATATCGGAATATTTAATTGAGAGCAATGTGCTTTTACGAAAACTTGTTGTATAGGCCAATCTTACGAACACTGCCTTCTCTAGTCCCTTAACTTTGTCCAATCTAAGTATGGATACCATCTTCTCAGCTTCATCATAGTATAGCGCCCCGCATCGTTCAGAATCATCGGGAAGTACTTTTACTTTCGTAACTATTGAATTCACTTCATATTCGTTAATTTCTAAAAATTCATAGAAACTTTGAACGGCTGCTAGAATATTGTTTATAGTCGTATTGGAATATTCAACAGGGTGTTCCTTGAGATAATTTTGAAACCCAATCATATCCGCATTTCTGATTTTGAGATCATCTTTTTGAACAACCTCAATTTCCTTACCAATAAACCACATAAAAAAATTCCTTAGTGAACGTTCATAATTTTTTTGTGTATGTATACTATTATATTTTCTAAAAAAGTTTGTCATATCATCATATACTGAGCCACTGTGAAGTCTCACTACCTTTACGTTTTCCATTTGTACATCCCTCCTGTGTTTCATTATATACTATAACGTTTAAAGAGTAAATATACATATTGACATTTTTTTATTATAAACTTAATATGAGTACATGGTGATAAACACCAAATACAAAATACACATAGAGGAGCAGCAATTTGAAAAACATTCATAAAGGTAATCATTCAATTATCACTTGGGAGGATCGATACTATGATGGATTTGAAGTAGATACATATGAAACGAAGATGGTGTCAGATTGGATGCGAGATGGAACTGAGGATTGCATCGAGTATATGGGCGCTGTAGATAGTGAGGTTCTTTGGTACAAAAATATTATAAATAAATAATACATATAAATAAGATCAGAGGAGAATAGGACATTTGAATTTTAGTAGTATTAAGCTTTGGTTCGCTAGAGATAAAGATGGAGTAATAACATACATAGATGAAATAAATGAAAGTTCCAGCAATTGTACTTATAAATGTCCAATGTGTCACTCTGATGTGAAGCCGAAAGCAATACAATCGAAGAAAGTATCACCCCACTTCGCTCATGTTGATGTCAGTAAGTGTAATAAAGAATCTATGATTCACTGGTGGTTTAAAAATGCTTTTATTCAAATAGGTGATGAAATTAGAATTAAAAGTGATCAACTACACTCATATACTTGCAAGAACATTGATGTTGAACAAACATTAATAATTGATGGTATAAATTATAGACCAGATGTAACCATAACAACAGATTGCGGTAACACCATCTACTTTGAGATGAACTATTCAAACAAGAAAAGTACGCGAGAATATTTAGATATCTGGATAAAATTAAACAGAATTGTAGTAGAAATAGACATTAAAAATATGCTGCAAAAAGAGAAAGTTTTCAAGGCACTCTACTATAGTGGAAAATGTTTCAATATTAAAAATAAAGATACTTATTATCACAACATAGGAAAGCATAAAGAGTATATTTTAAGCCATTCTTATGAGCACAATGCAATTGAGATAAAAGAGAGAACAAAGAAACTTGATTGGTTCTGGGATGATGTGAAAAGATACTCTGAAAACAAAGTTTCAATATCCGATATTTCGATCTTGATTGATTCGATCGATCATAGAGACAAGGAAATCGTCAATAAAATTCTTAAGAAGAATATGTGTAGCGCGCTTTACAATGATTATCTTGAATATAAACAATTAGATCAAAAAGCTCAATTTAAAGAAGAAGCATCGGAAAATGAAAAAATCATGTTTATTCAGGAAGAGATCAAAAAGCTAAAAATAACGCCTATCCCCCTAGACACAGAGCTAAAATATAAAAGAAAATATGTTGGCTACAGCTATTATCATGGCTCAAGACGACATCCTATAAAATACGGAACATCGTTTTCTCATTATACATACGATGTACTAATTCTTAATGAAAAAAAGATTATCAATAAAATTTCAATAACCAATAGAATAATGAAAATGTCTTTTGGAGAAATAAAGAGTTTGATTTTCAAAACCAAAGAAATCATTAGTAATAAGCGGAAATTTAATGAATGCAAGCTTTGTAAGCGTAGGTTTTACTTAACCTATTCGGAAATAAACTATTTTACAAAAAAAGGCTTAAATGTGCCAAAGAGATGTAAAATCTGTAGAAAAGAGAATAAGCAGAAGGGATGATTATTTGGTTAATAGGCAGTTTTATACGATGAAATTTAAGACATCCAGACTTAAAGAATTTGGATATAATATAACCTTGTCATTTGATGAAGCTAAGTCTTTTGGAGAAATCATAGCCTTGTCCGACAATCAGTTTCTTAGAAGTATTAGGGATATTACCAATAGGAGTTTTGAAAAAAACAAGGTCGAGGAACTGTTTATAGAAAGAGACAGGCTGCGCAAAAAAAGCAATTCACAAGAAAATTCACGTCTGCTTGATGAATTACAAAAAAGAATTTATAGAGAACTTTTTATCCCAGAATACATAACTATAGAAATTGAGCATGGAAGCCATTATGATTATCTATTTCAAAACGGATTAATCTTGAATAATAAACAATATGTGAGATTATCAAGCTCTGCTGGTCAAGCAAGACAATCCACGGTTGTATTCTGTGAAAAAGAAACAAAAGAAAAGCTGTGTTCGGTTTTAGATAATGGAAGAAATAAAAATGTTAAGATTGCACCATCCAAATTTAACGCATATTTTGGACTCTCTGGATCAGCCACAAAGACAGTAACCGCACCTAGATTTTGTGTAGTTGCAGATTATTACAGTGAAACGAAAATGCTCTACAATTATGTGACAGAAACAGGTGTTGAAGATGACGATATTATAGAACTTAGAGAAATCACACAAGAGTTTAACAGATTTGATGGTCAAGGACTGATAAGCCCTTGGATGGCAGCTAAATGGGCTGAAGATCTTGACCTTGACTACGTTCCTGCTCAATGGTGTATACGTCAGAATTTTATTAAAGGAATGTTGTGTACATTTGACATACATAAGTTCTGTGAGACTAAAAACAATAATAGTTACTATATTAAATCCCTTTATAAAGACGCGCAAGGTGGGGAGGTCTGGGTTAACTTAAAAGACATAGATGTGATACTTACTGAAAGCCAATTTAAGTTATGGGATTCATTCTCCAACCTTGAAGAGTATCAGTTAAATTGCCATAAAAACAACTTAAAGTGGGGAGTTTCTTTATATACTCCAAAGGAGACTAAGGATATCCTGAGAATGAACTACCAGTTTCTTCAGACCTTAAATTTGTCCTCTCAAGACATTGAGGTATTGTGCGACAAGTTTATTAACTGGGTATCTGGGGTTAGTTCTGACAACATTTATTACACTCTCCTATTCCTTTTGGGGACTAATACCACTGAAACAAAAATCAATCAATTTTTCTCAAGTAGTGATAAGTATTGGATTAAGAGTTTAGTAGCTAATCACACTTTAATTAATGATGAATACATCAAAAAGAAGATCTATGACATGATCAAAACAAAAATTAAAAATGCATGTCTAGGCGAGATTATTGTTGATGGCAATTTTCAAACTTTAGTCAGTGATCCTTATGCTATGATGCAACACGTTTGCGGGATGAAGGTTACTGGATTATTAAATGAGAACGAGTATTATTCAAGCTACTGGAACAAAAAAAATGTGAAAGTTGTAAATTCGATGAGAGCTCCTCTTACGTATCGCAGCGAACACCTTAAATTAGATTTAGTTAGTGAAGAAGAATCATTAGATTGGTACAGCCATTGTTACACTGGCGTAATTGTAAATGTTCATGGAAAGGAAACGGTGAACTGGGCTGGTAGTGACTGGGATTATGATCAAATCGCTACAACAAGCGATATAACCATCTTAAACAGTGTCTATGAGGATGAACTTCCCATAACCTATGATCCTCCTAAGCCCAATAAAATTGTTGTAACTGACGATGACCTATATCAGTCAGACAAGTTCTCTTTCGGGTCACAAATAGGATCAATCACAAACAAAAGCACATCTGCCTTTGCCCTACTTCCTCTTTTAGAAAAAGATTCGGCAGAGTACAAAAAAACCATTAATAGGCTTAAGATGTGCACAAAGTTACAATCTGCCCAGATTGATAAGGCTAAAATAGGGAGAAATGTTAAAGGAATACCAATGAACTGGACATCATTTCAGAAAATAAAAGAGAGTGATACAGAAGAATCTAAAAGCGAGAAGGAATTATTGAATAAGTTGCTTTTAGATAAACACCCCTACTTTTTCATATATCTATACAAGGATACAAAACGGAAATATAAAAAGTATCTCGAAGGTAAAAATCTGGAATCTCTTCATAAATTCAATTTAACGCTTTCCGATTTGAAAAATAAACAAAGAAAGAATCTTGAAGAAAGAGAGTTCTTAAAGGAGTATGTTAAAAACTCTCCTGTGATTGAGTCTGACTGCGTGATGAATAATTTGTGTAGATACATAGAATCCATAGACTTCGCAATCAAGAAAAGATTGAATAACAAAAAAACAGACACCTCTTCTTTGATTAAATCCAAAAGAGTCACTTGGGATGAGAACACATTCAAGAAAGTTAAGAAAAATATAGGAATATACAACAAAAAAATCAACGACTCAGGTAACACAAATCAGCATTCATATGGTATTAATGGTAAATACGATTCAGATATTCACAATCAGAAAACTGTCCATTCGGAAGACCTTGCAAATATAATGAATGACACTTGTTCAAATCCCGAAGAACTCGTTAATTATTTAATTGAGATTGCATATGCAGATAAGCCAAAATTAAGAAAAGAAGTTCTGTGGGATATTTACGGTAAAGTTTTATTCAACAATATTAAAACAAACAGCTTAAATAATACAACTCTGTTCCCTTTCCCTTCTCAAGAGGGAGAATTAAACTATCTAAACAAAAAATATGAACTTAGAGAGGTAAGAATTTGATCAATTATAGATACAATGAAACAAAATATGCGTTAAAGATACTAGAATCTGGGTTTGTTACAAAATATCACGTTTATGAGTTGAAAATTCTAGCTAAGTATTTAAAGCATAAAGGATTCAAACCGAAACAAAGAAAGGAATTAATATATAAATTTTGCCAAAAACACATAGAGAAATTCAACAGGGTGCTTTATTTTAAAACGATAAATTCTGTAATAAATTATTCAAATAAAAAAGAAAGTAATCTGGTCGATATTCCAAATATCGATATTACAGAGGCTGAATTAGACTTTGTTATAAATTCAGGTTTACCTTTAAATGAAAAAAAGATTTTATTTACGCTAATAGTAATGAACAAGATAAATAAAAAAATAAGTACGATAATGTTTGGTGTAGAATCAAAACATCACAAATTTGGAGGAAAAAAGACTCATTTTAGAGACTTGTTAAATGCTTCTAAGTTGCATGGGAAAGAAAATATAGCAAGCATAATACATAATCTTTACAAAAAAGAATACCTCGACATCGAGACAGGATTCAGAAAAGATAATGGTAAGGTTAAACTTGTATTTCTTGATCAAATCAAACAAAACGATTCAATTGCAATTAGAGTGGAAACATTCGACAACATTGGATTATATTTCGACTACTACATCGAGGACACTAAAGTAAAAAAATGTGACTCATGTAAAACATTAATTCGTATTACTTCTAACAGAACAAAGTACTGCAAGCTTTGTTCTGCTGAAATTAATCGTATGGATGCAAAAAACAGAATGCAAAAAATGAGATCAAAAAACGTTACTTTTTAGAAAAATGCTCAAAATCGTTGGGCCGCAGTGATTTCAAGGCACCACTAAAAACTTTATATAGTGATAGAAGGGACATAAATTTCCTTTGTCTATCAAAAATAATATACAACCAAAAGGGAGACTTTAAACATGGATAAAGCAGGTTTGATTGTAGCAGTATCAGAAACAACGGAAATGACAAAAAAGGACACAGAAGCAAGCATCGATGCATTGTTGGCAGCAATTACAGAGGCACTCAAAAATGGAGACTCGGTGAAAATTAAAGGCTTTGGTACATTTGAAGTACGAGATCGTGCTGCGCGAAAAGGAAGAAATCCACAAACTGGAGAAGAAATTGATATTCCAGCCAGCAAAGCCCCGGCTTTTAAATCTGCACCTTCACTAAAAGAGGCTGTAAAAGAGTAATTTCATAGTCTTTTTTATAATAAAATAACATTATTAAATACATATAACTAGAATAAAATTAGGGAGACATCTAAAGTCTCCTCTCTTCTATTGTTTTAGTTTTAAATAATATGCATACGGGGGCAATATAATATGGCTAAGAATAAAGATAGTAAAACAGTTAATCGTACAGGTACGTTTGATATGGATAAAATGCAAATTACCGCTGAAGATAAAAACGGTATTTACACCTACGATGTAAAGGCTTTGCTTCAAGAGTTTGATGGTGAACAAATTTCCTTCACACTAGCTTCCGACTTTAATCCAAGTCATGTAGTTGAAGAGTAAGGAGTGAGTTAATGACTCCAAATATACTATTCAGGGAAACATCTGAAGGGATCAATGACTACCTAGTTAGATTGGGAGACAATCAGGAGCTATATGGCTTAAACTGGATTCAAATTGCTGATCTACTTAACAAAGAGTCGGGCGAAGAGTTTTCAGAATCAAGATGGCGTAAAGATTATGCTTCATATTCTAAATGGAAGCCCATTATCCTTGAAAAATATGCAACTAATGAAGTCGTAGATGAAATTAGAGATGCTACATTAGAATCAAAAAAAGAACGTATTAAGCTTCAAACTGAAAAGATTGAGTATAATAAGATGATTCGTGAGCAGTGTAGAGCGGATTTGCTTGATGAGAAGATTATAGAAGCAGTAAATAATCGTCCAACTATACATATTCCAGATATTCATATCAAAAAGAATAACGCAAAACGCGACTTCCTCTTACCTATCGCGGACATGCATGACGGCGTATCATTTAAACTGTTTGGATGGGAAGGTGAACTTCTTAACGAATACAGCCCAGAGATTCTAGAGAAACGCATGTGGAAATTGCTCGAAGAGTTTGTTTCCATCAACGATGAACAAAGAATTAACCACGTAACCCTTCCTAATTTAGGTGATAGCATTGATGGCATTCTTCGTATGAGTCAGTTAATGAGCCTAAAAATGGGAGTCACTGATTCGGCAATCCATTTCGCTGAATTTATGAGTCAATGGTTAAATGAACTATCTAAATATTGTTTAGTTGATTACTACTCAATCTTTGGTAATCATGATCAACTTAGACTCTTATCAGGTAAAAGAGATGAATTCCCACATGAAAATGCTCAAAAGTGGATCACTAAACTGATCTCGGCAAATCTAAAGGACAACAAGAATGTTTCAGTAACTAATTGCAACGAATTTATGTATCTAGACATCCTTGGTACAAAAGTTCTAGGAGTACATGGAGAGAACGAAAAAAATCTAGAAAACAGTATTAAGGATTACTCTTTGACGTATAGTAAGCCAATTCATTTGTTACTGAGCGGACATTTACATCATTCACACGAGAAGACTATTGGCATGAATGGAAGTCGAGACATTGAATATGTTCAATCCCCTTCTATTATTGGTATTGATGACTATTCACTAAAACTCAAAAAGACCTCAAATGCTGGCGCTAAAGTGATGATACTTGAAGAAGAAAAAGGACGTACACTCACCTACAACATAAGACTGTAATAGCAAAGAATACATAAATCGACTACCTGATTAAATATAGAATCGGGTTTTTTCTTATTTATTTTTACATGGGGAGATCCTGCCATAAGGTTCTTTAAACCGGACGCTCCCTCCTACCCCATGGTTTTTTCATTAAGGAGCATGTTTAGGAAGGTGATGCAGAATTACTGCTTCAAAGAATATAAAATTAAAATGTTTAAAGTGTAATGAGTTGAAAATGCCAACTACTTTCTATGTGAACACGAATCCGCTGTTCTCCACTGATAAGATTCAAATATGTAAGAAATGTATATCTGATCACATTGGATCAAAAGGGTCAAATGGCTATGAGGATCGAATTAAATCTGTACTGGCAATTATGGATAAGCCCTTCATTTACGATGTATGGGTGAGTAGCGATAAAGATTGGAGTAAGTACATCCCTCAAATCTCTTCGTTATCACATTATAAAGGAAAGACTTTTTCCGATAGTGTCTTTAATTCAATTTCAGAATATAGTACTTCTGATGATTTGAATATGAATGAATACTCAGAAAAACAGGTTACTCTGAACGATGATGAAAAAAATAAATATGTGTCTTTCTGGGGAAAAGGATATGAAATTGATGACTACTTATATTTGGAAAATGAATATGAAACTCTCTTAAGTTCATATGAATGTGACTCTTATGCTCAAGAGATGCTTTTTCAAGAGATAGCTCATGAAAAATTATCCATTAGAAAAGCAAGAGAAGCTAACAAACCCACAGAAAAGCTACTTAAAACACTACAAGAACTACTTGGTTCGTCTAATATCAAACCAGTTCAAGAAACTGGAGCAAACGCAACAGAACAGGCGACCTTTGGAACACTGATTAAAAAGTACGAGAATGAGAGACCAGTTCCTGAACCAGATCCGATGTGGGCTGATGTTGACGGAATCAAAAAATATGTGCAAATTTGGTTTTTGGGTCATCTATGCAGAATGCTAGGAATTAACAATGAATATGCGCAAATGTATGAAGATGAGATATCGAAGTACAAGGTCGATGCACCCGAATATGTCGAAGACGATGACACGGTGAGCTCATGAGTGGACATAAAAACTTCCAAGTGAAACGAAATAAATCCACAAAGGGAAATAACCTTTTCGAAAAGGGAAGAAATTACAACAAGCATTCTGACAATTTATCTAAATCTGACAGATTGAACCAAGGAATTGGCATCTGGGCAAGTTTTTATCGAGCAAATCCACAAAGATTTGTAAAAGAATATTTAGGAATCAATCTGAAGATGTTTCAGATGATCCTTATTTTCATGATGAACTTGTCTCATTATTTTATGTACCTTGCTAGTCGTGGACAAGGAAAGACATTTTTGACCTCAATATATTGCTGTGTTAGAGCCATTCTTTATCCTGAGACTAAAATAATTATAGCATCAGGAACTAAAGGTCAGGCAAGAGAAGTAATAGAAAAGATTGACGATCTGAGGAAAAACTCTTCTAACTTAGCTAGGGAAATATCTGATTTATCCACCTCGGCAAATGATCCAAAAGTTGAGTTTCACAATGGCAGTTGGATAAAGGTTGTTGCTTCAAATGACGGTGCTCGAAGTAAACGCGCGAATCTTCTGATAGCAGACGAGTTCCGTATGATTGATCTAGATATCATAAATAAAGTTCTCCGTAAGTTCCTCACTGCTCCTCGTCAACCCAAGTATCTTAATAAGCCTGAATACGCACATCTACAAGAGAGAAACAAAGAAGTTTACCTCTCCTCCTGTTGGTACACCGTTCACTGGTCTTGGGCAAAATTAAAGTCATTTTATAAATCCATGGTATCCGGCAAAAGCTATTTTGTTTGCGGTCTACCCTATCAATTGGCAATTAAAGAGAGCCTATTGATGGAAGATCAAGTTAAAGACGAAATGTCAGAAGAGGATTTCGATGCTACAGCATTTTTCATGGAAATGGAATGCATGTTCTTCGGTGAATCTGAAAAGGCATTCTTTAAATATGAAGACTTAAATAAAAATCGTAGACTTAACAAACCCCTGTATCCCAGAGAATATTACGGTCTGATTAAAGATAAAACATTCCAATATGAAACTAAAAAACTTGGGGAAATCAGATTGGTCAGTTGTGACATTGCGGGTATGGCTGGGAAAGAAAATGATAGTAGTGTTTACACCATTTTTAGATTAGTTCCAAGTGCAAAAGGTTTTGATCGCCATATCATTTACATGGAAAGTATTTCTGGAGGACATACCACCACTCAGGCAGTTAGGATCAGACAATTATTTAATGATTTTGACTGTGACTATCTTGTTTTAGATACACAAAGTATGGGACTTGGTATTTATGATTCCTTAGTTCAACCTCTCTTCGATCAGGATAGAAATATTGAGTACGATCCTTGGAATTGTATTAACGATGAGAAGATGGCTGAGAGATGCACTTACCCAACCGCTCCAAAGGTTATCTACAGTATAAAGGGTAATCAAGTATTCAACAGTCAATGCGCTATCTTGCTTAGAGATGGACTCAAGAAGGGCAAAGTTAAACTCTTGCTTAACGATATGGAAGGAAGAGAATATCTTAAGAAACTAAAAGGCTACTCCGACCTCCCAGTAGAATTGCAAGTAAAATATGAGATGCCTTTCAACCAGACCACTCTATTGATTAATGAGATGATCAATCTAGAAGGTGAAATCACAGATAATGGACTCGTCCGACTCAGAGAACCAAAGACAAAAAGAAAAGACAGATACAGCTCAGTTACATACGGAAATTACATTGCAACCGAACTAGAAAGAAGTCTATTTAGAGAAACGAATAACGATGATCATCATTTCTTTATTTATGGCTAAGTTTACGTTTTAAGTAGAGAGAAGGTGAAAAAAATAACTGATAATCACAATGGGTTAGTAGACAGTAGCTATTTCGAACTATCATCCTTTCACGATTTCTTGTCTCAGTACAGCCAGCAGAGCGCAGTCATCGATGTGAATTTAAAAGATCTATATCTTTGGCTCAGGAATCCGCTACAGCATCGAAAAAATCTTATTAAGTTGAGTAGATACTATTACAACAAAGAAGGTATTGTAACTGATATTTACGATCTTTTCAAAACCCTTCCAGTTTTAAACTACTCAGTAAACTTAAATAATGAGGCAACAGCCTATAAAAAAAATAAGACTCAGATAAACGGATTCATTAAGAAGATAAACGTCAAGAAGCTTGCCAGAGATACTCTTTTTACACAAATAGTCGAAGGTGTTTGTGTCTGGTACAACCGAGGGAATAAATACATACAGTTTTTAGAGACTGACCAAATATGCATCGAATATATGATTAATGGTCGTTGGCAAGTGCTTTATGACTTAGAATACTTGTCTAGTTATAAGCTCAACGCTGGGCTTGCTCAGCAAATAAATGCAGCACCCGACGAGGTCACAACTAGAAAATACTTAGACTATAAGGCTGGTAAAGGTGAACGTTTCGTGCCTCTTGATATTCACAAAACTCAAGTGTTTAAACTTCGCGGCTCAAGGAATGAACCTTACAGTATCCCCTACTGTATTCCTGCTGTAGCAAGTATTCTCCATAGAGATTTATTAGAGAAGACTGAAAAGGCACTGGCTGATCGAGTTACCAACCAAATCATCATTCAGAAAATCGGAACCATTCCCAGTCAAGATGGAAAAACTCAACTTCCTGTGTCAAAAGATGCCACTCAAGGTTATCATAATAACCTTAAAAATCTGGTTCAAAAAAAGCACGACCATCACTCTCCAGATAGCTCCTCTACCGCTCCCCTTACAGTCCCTTCATTTATCAACATAGAAGAACTCAAGGTCAATATGAATACCTTTCCAAAAGAGGTGTGGGAAAGAATTGAAAGAGATATTTATAAAAAATTAGGTTATTCAATGTCGCTTAACATGGGCGGCGCTAATGGTCAAAGCTTTGGTTCATCTTCAATTAATGTAGAAAAAATCTACTCCACTATCTTCTATATGTTAGAGGATATTGAAGAAGCTTTGAATTTTTACATGGAACAGATAGCAACAAATGATAACTTGAATCCTTCTATTCGATTCAGCCGCGCAACGATCTTAGATAAGGAGACTGGCTTCAAACAGGCAGAATCCCTATATCTTAAAGGTCGTGGCAGCCTAAAAGACTATGTTGAATCAGCCGGATATAATTTCGACCACTGGCTTGCTCAGGTTAAATATGAAAATGATGTTCTGAAACTTGACGAACTCCCCGTTCATGCTACTAGTTTCACACAGAGTGGCGACAACTCTTCTGGAAGAAAGAGTGAGAACAAGTCAACAGACGAATCAGATAAGAATAATAATAGCAATGCCAATGATAGTCCATTCCCAAGCAATACTTAAATGTCTCTCCAAATAACTAGCTAAGGAGGTGATAAAAATAAATAAAGAGAAAGTTATCTCCCTCAAATCAAAAAATCTAGAACTGAACAGCACCTCAAATGATGTATACATGGAATTAAGTATGTGTATCCTGACTGATCAACCAAATCTCAACAACCTGAAGTTTAAAGAGAGTTACATTAAGGGTGTAGTTGCGAATAAAGACAGATTTATTGGTATACCGTTAGTTGTCAATCGTACAAAACTTGAGAATGGATTTTTTGCAAGCCTTAACCACGAACTAGATAAACATACAAGTTTACTCAAAACTGACACAATAGGTGCTTTTGTTGATTTTCGTGAAGAAACAGACGCTGATGGTGCTTTAAAACTTATGGGTGATGTAAGGATACTTAAACGATACCCTACTGTTTGCGAATCAATTATCGCCCTATATGAATCAGGCGATCTAGAGTTTAGTTGTGAAGCAATGGTGTATGGATATGAATCCATCGACGATGAGACGGGTATTCGAACTGTAGACTACGAATTTGAAGGTAAGGTAAACTCCTTGTTTGGTTCATGTATTGTATCAGAACCAGCTGAGGTAAAATCGAAACCAACTCTATTGGTAGCACAGGCTCTAGAAAAAGATTTGGGAGAAGAAATAAAGATGACTAAAACAGATATTGGATTTAATAAAGATATTGAAATTGCGTACCATGGAAAACTGGAGCTCTCGTCACTAAAATTCTCTGATGTTTCAAATCAAATTTACAACATCCTTAATCCTATCAATCCTCGAAGTAACTATCGTTCGTATAACTACTATATTCAGGAAATGTACATTGACCATGTAATTGTTGAAGATGAGGATGATTACAAAGTTCTTTTCAAGATCAACTATAAGATTGAGAACGATATTGTTGTTCTGGACGACAAGGAAAACTGGATTGAAGGATATAAAGGGTTCATCCCAAAAGGCGTGAATGTAGATGAACTAATTGAAGCAAGAGAAAAAGAAGAATCAGAGGCAACGACCGTCGCTACCGAACTAAATGCAAAACTTAAGGAGGCAACTGAGAAAATGGAAGAAGAAGTAAAAGAGCTAAACAGTAAAATTGAAGAACTAGATAAACAGGTCAAAGAACTCAATAGCGCTCTAGTTGGTAAACAAGAAGAGATTCAGAGTCTTGAGGAAAGCAAAAAAGAGTTGAACTCTATAATTGAAGAATTGGAACCTTATAAATCTAAAGTTGAAACAGCAGAAAAAGAACGGCAAATAAATGAACTGCAAAGCAAATATCAAAAAGTACTTACTGAAGAGTCAATGCAGTCTGAAGAAGTAGTGCAAGCAATTAATGAACTAAACTCCAGCAAACTAGATGCTATTGTTGTTGCACAGATTTTGAGTAAGTCTTCTAAAGAGGAAATGGATGAACAAAAAGAAGAAACTGTAATTGTTACTGCTTCAAAACAGCAAGATCTTATCCCTCAATCAGCAAAAGAACGTCTTTACGCACCACGAAACTAATTTAGAATACTAGGAGGATTTATAAATGTCCGCAATTATTAATCAATCAACAGATAATACATATATCGGAAATCTCAAATCAACTGTACAAACAGCTAACGGTGTCTTTGTTACACCGAATTATAGTACTCAATCAGCAACACCCGTATTGGACGCTACTGCTGGTGACAAAGCAGGTTTGTTGATGGTTTACAACCAAAATACACACATTGACCAAGAACTTGTAGCTGATGCCGACTTCGTTGTTCCTACCAACAAATTTTTACGGCTTAAGCCTTTCCTTCCAAGTAACGCTTTTACCACTGACCAAATCAATGGAGACATTTCCACTTTCAATGAAAATGCTATTATGGCTGTTGGTGCTGGGGGCAAACTAGAAGCAGTGGGATCTCGCACCCCAGCAATGACTTTTGTTGTAAAAGAGAAAACAACTCTATATGGTAAGCCAGCTCTTAAAGTTCAAGTAGTAACTGTTTAAATAATACATAATTCGGAGGAATAAAAATACATGTCTAATATTAACAAAAGATCAGTAATTATCGAAACAATGTCCAAAGCTACTACCAATAAAAAATATGATGAAATGGATTACGAGAGTTCTGTTAAGTTAATCAAGGAATTGGCTTCAAATCCAAACCCGATGAACCTATATGAACTCAACCAAATTGTTGCTTACTCTGTAGATACTATTTTGGACACTAGACTTAAGTACATTGAAATGATTGCCGAAGTTAAACGAACAGATTTCAATGAACGTCCAAAATTCAAAACAAAAACAGAAGGAATTAAAGCTTACTGGCAGGCAATTGGCGGTACTGCGGATCGTTCTAAAGTAGGACACAAATATTCTGGATTGGATATTGAAGAGCTGTCTGCAATGCCAGTAGCTGAGTGGGCTGAAATTGCTGCTGGTCGTTATGATTTTGTAGAATTGCTTCGTGACACAGCAAATGAATTTGAAATCAAAGCAGCTCAAAAAGTACAAAGCACCCTGTATGCTGGTTATGAAGGTCTTGCTGCTCCAATTTATGCTTCAGGTAACGGCGTTATTGCAAATGCGTTTGATCCATTGCTTACTGCTATGCAACGCTTTGGTGGTCGTGCTGCAATCATTGGTGACTACGAAGCGTTGCAAAAACTTCCTAGTTTGACAGCCATCCAAGGTCGCACTAGTGACAACATTATCGATGAGGTAAATTCCAATGGTTTGATTGGTACATATAAAGGCGCTCCAGTTATCAAATTGGATAATCCTTATGTTGGATTCCAAGGATATGAGACTGCGCTCGATAAAGGATTGATTTATATCGTTCCAGCAGCTTCGGATGACCTTAAAACTCTAAAAGTTCAATTTGCTGGCGACGTTGTTCCTATGCAAGAACAAACAATTAAGGATCGTTCTTATACAATGCGTTTTGACAAGCATATGGGCGCTGGTTTGGTTGATGCGGGTCGTCACACTTTGGCAATCTACAAAGACGAGACTCTCTCCACTCTTTAATAGTAAATAAAAATATATAATACTTAAACGAGGGAATAGAAATGTTCCCTCTTATCTTTTCGGGAGGAATATATGCAGACGAAAAAAGTTAAAGTTACTAATCCATATGCGAGTGCAGTTGGATTACGCCTCATGGACGGCATGAGAGAAGTCCTTGTGCACCCTAAAGGTTTTATTATGTTGGACTCAGAAGAAATCTTCTACATCAACAATATGTCTAGTATTTTTAGTAAACGTAGATTGCTGGTGCAAGATGACGAGGTAAATATGGAGCTTGGATTGATTTCAGAATCTACAGATGTTGTAGGCATGACTGATGAGCAAATTGAGACACTGCTTAAAGGAAACATCATGACAATGAAAAAACATCTTTCTGGAATCACTGATAAACAAGTGATTGGTCGAGTAATTGAAGTTTCTAAGAAAATCGAAGATTTGGCTACTGGTAAACTTAAAATCATTCAAGAAATTAGCGGATACGATTTTGATCAACTTATTTCTCCCGAATAGGTGGGAATATGTATACAGGCTACGATTCAATATACGATAGGTTTCTTACCAAAATCACTGACTACGAAATGGCAGAGCTTTTAGACGAAGAACTTGAAGTTCAACTTATGAAGTATTTGCGTAGCGCGATTTCAGATTTTAAATACGCCTCAAAATTACTTGCTGAAAGAGACGACTCTCAGCTTGTCTTTTTAAGAGAATTAAGCGATCTCGAACAAGAGATCCTAGCCAAGTTTATGATCATACATTGGTTAACTCCTCAAATTTTACGACTTGAAAACGTCAGGAATGAGTTGGGCAATAAAGACTTTAAACTGTATTCTCCTGCAAACTTCCTCGATAAAATCAGTAAAATGAAAAACGATATCAAGGCAGAAGTTAATCAAGATATGGTTTTTTATTATTACAGTTAGTAGGTGTTGCTATTGAATTCAATTAGCGACTACAAAAAAAGAGTTGGTAAACAAAAGAATGTTGAGTCTGCGACAGTCAAACATGCAAAACACTCAATCAAAACTTTTTTTCGGCACTCACCATCTTTTGAGGAAGTCTTGTTAAATAATGATGAAGTAAAAGTTCCGGTTCAGATTGTGTCTGATGCAAAAATACCAACTGTAAAGACTATATTGATGGAGCCGGGTAATACAATAAGAGCAGGACAAATGGTTAAACGATCTAGTGACGAGGCTTGGCTTTGTCTTAGTGACGACCCCAACGATGTATATGTTAGTGGGAAAATTGAAAGATGCAACTTTGGTTTAAAGTGGATCAACAAACAAGGACAACTTCAAAACTTCCCATCCATACTCTACTTTAATGCTCGTTCCAACTTTGGTACTGAAGAAGATAAGGTTATGAATTTACCTGCGGGACGAAGACAGATTGTAGTGAGTAAAAATAATGAAACTCAAGCAATACAACGTGATACACGTTTCATAATTGGTAACGAAGCATTCAAGGTGATTGATACAGATTATATGTCTGATGATGGATTAGTAAATTTGAGCTTACAGTCCGATCAGATAAATGTGACCACAGACAATTTAGAGTTGGGTATCGCAGATTATCACAAGTTGACCAAATACACTCTACAAATCATTAATGACAACCCCCTCTCAATTAGTCAACATCAGAGCGCAAAGGTAAATGTTAAAGTGGCTAAAAATGATACTCCGGTGTTACAGCCTGAAGTTGTTTATGAAAGTACAACCCCTGATATTGTTCAAGTTGACTTGAATGGGAATTTAACAATCCTCCAATCCGGTGATGCAAAGATTAAGGTTTCGGCATATGGTTTGACTCAGACGTTGAAAATTTATGTCGCCCCCACTAGTCATTATGATTATGTTGCTACTATAGACGGAGCAAATGAAATTTACTCAAATCGCCAGTCTGAATATGTCGCTGCATTTTGGAATAATGGACTGCCACTATCTGATGAAAGTATGTTTTCATTAACTTCTGGAGATGGCTCTCCTACTCTCCTCGCTACAATAACCTCACAAGATCCGATTAAAAATACATGTGTAGTCAAAGCAAACAGTAACCGCAAGCTGGGTACTGTTATTTTGCACGTTAAGAATGCCAATGGATTATCATTTGGGCAAAAAGAAATTAAAATTAAATCACTAATATAAGGAGTGTGTACATGGGTCAAAGTATTATTCGTTTTGGGGAACTAAAACCAGAGAATTACACAGAGGGTTTGATTAACGGCTGGATTACATTCTCCCCCCTTCCCTATTCACGCCAACACTCGTCTGGGATTGATGGTGACATTGCAATCAGTGCTACTCCAACCATTGAGATTGTTGATGTTGATTTGGATGTAGCAATCAATCCTCAGTATGAGTTTACCTATTCAATCGGCACTGATAATAAGTTGAAGATGGCTTTTGATAAGACTAAGTATAATAAAGCATCCGCAATCGAAACGCTCAAATGCATCAGCATCACTTATGAACTGGGACATCTTGAAGCAAACGGTGGACTGTATGTTGCGATTGCCAGAAACAGTCTAGGGGAAGAAGTGCATCGTACTGTCCCACAGACACTAGATCAACTAAAGAACGTTATTTCAACTTTTGATGACACACGTTCAGTTGATGTGAGTGGATTCTTGAGTTATCAAATTGTACGGGATTATCGGGTTACTTAACCTCTGAGGGGTGTATACGTGTCAGGATTTAGAAACCTAGCAGAAGATAAGCTCATTGTTTTAGATAAGATTTTTTCCAGTCAGGAAATTCTTAAAGCTCTAACTTACAACGAAATGAACTTTCTTGATAAACCAGATGTTATCCCAGAAGATATTTTATTCGATAGAGTTTTCCCACATAGGTTTATTCCCAAAACATCTGAGGAAAAGAAAACATACATAGCTATTTCGTTTGAAAGGTATCTTCCAATAAAAAATGTTTTCAGAAGTGGTCTTATAAAGTTCAACGTTTTCACGCATCAGGATTTATTTAGGACGGATTACGGATGTCTAAGAACAGATTACATTATCACGAAACTTGATGAATTATTCAATAGTGAGCGTGGTCTTGGAATTGGCAAAGTTGAGTTTTACGAGATGGATGCTTTAAGTGTAAATACTGACTATCATGGATCATACATTACATATAAAGTTCGTGATTTCCAGTGATGGATAAAGAATATGTGAAATTAAAGACTTTGGCGAATCAATCTATTGTGCTTGATGGCTTAACAATAAAGCCAAAAACACTAAATGAGATCATTGATTTAGGATATGACCAGTTCAATCAAAAGCTGAGACTAATTTCCTTACAAAAAGAGGATATCTTTGTTGATGTAGATTTTAGTGAATTTGATTACCCTCTCATCTTCTTTCTGCTTCAAACAGACGGAAGTGATTTAATTGTCGAATACCTTACCTCCTTTTCATATTTCTTAGGAGCGAATGTATCCCTATCTCAAGGACAAAACTCATTAATAATTGCGGACAGGGATTATGCATTCGATATTTTAGATCAAATCAGCGAGATAGTCAAAACTCAAAATTGTTATGTCTCTGAAAGTTATGATGACTTTAATCCGCTTAACGATCGAGTTAGAGCGCTTAGAGAGAAGATATTGGCAAGAAAAAATAAATTAAAACAGTTGAAGAAAGATCAGGATGTGGAAAATGGTTTATCACTTCAGGATCTTATTTCAATTCTATGTTCAAATGCAAACGGTATAAACATATTCAATGCATTTGATTTAAACTTTTTTCAATTCAATGACCAATTTAATCGTATGAGAATGATAGATGAATACGCAGTCAACGTCCAAGCACTTCTCCATGGAGCCGACTCAAAGAATATCAAATTAACACACTGGATTTCCGGTGTTAAATAAGTAATTATAAAAACGGAGGAAATAATACATGACTCAATATGGTTCACGCGAAATTATGGACGTAGTATTGAAAGACCCAGCAACAGGAGAACCAAAAGTATACCTTGAGAGTCTTACGACTTCTACGTTTGAGTTCCAAGGCTCGACAGTATATGCTCGCGGAGGCAAAGGACATCCAAAGCGTATCGGTTGGGACTCTGAGAAAGACGTAACACTTAATATGGAGGATGCTTTGATCTCCAAGGAATCTCTAGGGGTACTTACAGGTTCAGAATTCAAAAAAGGTGTTAAAGCTGTACATAAGAAAGAAGTAGTTACAGTTAAAGAATTGGATACGCTAACTCTAGAGAAAGAACCTTTGACAACTAAACCAGCGTTCTTCTATCGCACAGTAGATGGATCGTCTATGGGTGAAAAGTTGATTTCTGCAACGCCTGTCACACAAGAAATTACTCTTACCGGATTGGCGGTGGGCGAGAAAGTGATAGCTGATTATTACTACAGTGCTCCTGACACTACTCAAAGCATGACCGTTGCTTCAGACGTGTTCCCCGGAACTTACCTGTTGGAAGGAACGACTATGTGGAGAAATGAAGATGGAAAAGATGTTGAAGCACTATACACTGTTCCTAAACTAAAAGTTCTGCCGGGATTCTCTATCGGTATGGCTTCTACTGGAGATCCGCAACCATTCACATTTACATGTGAAGTATTGAAAGATACAAAATCAACTGCAATGGTTATCATTGATTTGTTGGAAGATTAAAATACATAGGGCTGAGTCTAATTGGCTTAGCCCTATTTTTTATAGGGGTAAACATGAAGACAATTACAATAGCTGCACCAGTTAGAAATAGAGAATGGATACTTCCTCAATATTTACTGAAAATTTTTGAAATCAATTATCCAAAATCATTAATCGATCTGCACTTTATTGTTAATGATAGTTTAGACAGAACATTTGAGTTGTTGACGGAATTTAAGAAAGACAATAAAGGTTTGTACAATAATATTAGAATCGATTTAATCAACAATAATTCACCCGAAGATGAACGAGAGTTTTCGGTAAGAAATAAATACATATATAAGAGTTTGAGCAACTTAAAGAATTACATTATGAGCAAAGTTCGAACCGATAAATTGATTTTTATCGATACAGATATCCTTGTAAAACCTGATGTTATTACTAAGTTACTCAAGCATGGGAAAAAGATCATATCGGGATTGATTTACAATGGATATTTGACCAATAAAGATAAGCCATATCTATATCCAAACATTATGAATTTAGATGATAAAGGTCAATATACACACATCAATAATTATCATGTTAAGACTGCCCCTGCCCTACTCTGTTCTAAATTGCAACGAGTGGATTTAACTGGAGCAGTCATTTTATTAGATAAGTCAGTTTATAAGTCTATAAAATACGGATTTCATCCACAAGGAGAAGACGCATATTTTTGCAAGATGGCTCAAGACAAAGGATTTGAGCTTTTTTGTGATTTACACGTTTACTGTCAACACATCATGTCACCAGAACAATTAAATCAAATAGGGAGATAAGAAATTGACCAAACGTAAAGTAATGCTTTATCCACCAACATTAAATTGGGGATTCTTAAAGCAAACTCCACAGCAAATTTCAGAGCAATTCGCCAATAACGGCTACGATGTTATTTTCTGTAACAACGAACAATCAAACAAACCTGTTGAAGAAGTATATCCTCATGTTTTTGTATATCACAATTTTCAAGAAGTGCTAAGAAAGATTAAACACAAACAAATCAAGGTGGATGTCTTTTACTTCACTTGGGCCAAATCTGCCCAATATGTTGAAAACATTAAAGCAAATATCAATATCTATAATCGTGTTGATGAGTTTCCAGATTGGATTCCATATGAAAAAGAAGCAATGAATAAGGCAGATATCATATTTACCACAAGCCAAAAACTATATGCTAAGACTCAGGAATCTAAACCTACATACTTAATTAGGAACGCCTGTCCAGATTCATACATCGATAAAAACTCAAATGTTCCTGAAGAATATAAAGAGGTTAATGAGCCTATTGTAATGTTTTCTGGTGCTATTGGTTCTTGGATTTCAACAAACTTAATTAAAAAAGTAGCAGATAAATACAAGACCTTTTTAGTAGGACAAGAATTTGGAAAACACTGCCCCGATAATGTTATTAATTTAGGTGTTAAAAGTCATGATGAACTTCATGCATATTATCAACATGCTGACGTTTCTTTGATCCCGTTTAATCTAAAGGATGGCATCACTCAATCATCCTGCCCTCTCAAGCTGTTTGAAGTTATGGCATCTGGTACACTATCCGTAGCTACAAAATGGGAAGAAACTGAAATTTATCCCGATGCAGTATTAACGGCAGAAGACGACGTGGAATTTTTATCTCAAGTAGACAAAGCAATTCAGTTTTCAATTAACAATAGGGAACAGGTAGCTGAGATCACAAAAAAAGTAGCAAAAAAGAACACCTGGGAAGTTCGTTTTGAGCAAATTGAGAAAGCTATTGAGGAATTCACACTGAAAAGTGGTGTTGTGATTGGGTCTTAAGATATTATTTACCAATAATTCATCGCTGATAAAATATGGAATTGCTTCAGGCTTTAAAAACCTTGGACATGAAGTGCATATCATGGATGGCAAGTATCAATTATGGGATAAAGACAAGGAAGCTCAAGTCGAGCTATTTAAAGAATACATAGAAAGTAATCCTGTAGATTTGGTGTTTTCCGAGTGCTTTGCTAATTTTTCAGAGGGTATATTTGAACACACAAAAGAAAAAGGAATTTTCCATGCATTCTTTTCCATTGAGGACACCCCCTTTGATCATTGGATAGGTGATTATTGGTCTGATTATGCAGACTACATCTTTACTACAACTGCTGAATGTCTCACTAACTACTGGAGTAAAGGCAAGCAAGCTGAATTAATGCTATTTGGATGTAATCCTGAGTTTCACAAACGAGTCGATTCAGGTATACAAAGAGATATTGTGCTTATTGCTAATAACTACGAACGTAGATTTGAGCAAACTCGCAACTTTATTATGCCAGTCGTAGAACGTGGCTACGATGTGAGTATCTTTGGTAATGAGTGGTGGATGGATTCGAATCGTGAAGTAAATTTGTTGAGCCATCCTTCAGCCTATAAGGGGTATGGTGCATACGAAGATCTTCCTTACTTATACTCCTCAAGCAAAATAATTCTGGGACAGAATTTAGATGATAAGTCAATAACACAAACATCAATGAGACCTGCGGAAAGTTTAGGAATTGGTGGTGGTATTCTAGTCTCCCCCTTCACCCCTGCTCAGGAATATCTGTTCCATGATCATGTCTATCTACCCAAGAATACTGATGAGATGATATTGATGGTTGATGAAGTATTGAGTATGACTGACAGACAAAGGAGTCAGAAAGCCAAAAAAGCTCAACAATTTGTATACAAATATCACAACTATGACCTGAGAGCGGAACAAGTAATTAATGCTTATCATGGTCATAAACCATAGGGAGATGAACTAATGGCAAAATCAAATAAGCTAACACTAGCTAAATTAAATACGGTTGATAACGAGAACAACAAGCGAAAAACAATATACGTTACCCCTAAAAAATATGAGGTAAATATACACACATTTTTTCGTGAGTCATTGATGGATGATGTTGTTACGGAGTATATTGCACTAGTTGATGAGTTAAGGTCTAAGACAGAGATTGACGATGTTTTAATTCGTGGAACGCTTAGTCTTTTTAACGTGCTAATGTTGAAGAAGTTTACTGATCTCCCCTTCCCTAAAAAGATTGATTTGGGTGGCTTGATTGGTATTTCACGAAAGTTTATGGACAATGACATCACTAATGAGGTAATTAATGAGTTTCCCAAATCTGAACTTGATAAATTGGAAGAACGATTCAAAGTAGCACAACAAAATGCAGCTAAAATAATTGCTGAGATGGCAGTTGCTTCAGTAGCACAAGCACAGGAAATTTCAGATGCAAGTTAAGACTCAACAAGACTTGATTAAGTTTCTACAAAAGCTGAATCAGCCTATTGCTAAGGCGTTAAGTAATGACGTGGCTAAGACTGTTAAAAAAGTCATGAAGGAAAATGTTAAAGATGAAGTCTATGAAGTTTATACTCCAGACCCCAATAGTGCATATTCATATAAACGAACAGGATTATTGGGTAGCGAAGAAAGTATGAAATCTGAATTAATCAATGACACAACCTTAGTTGTTGAGAATATACGTTCAGATGGAGATAGAAATGTAGCTGAAATTGTGGAGTCGGGTCAGGGTTACCAATATAGCTTCGAGTATGCTGGTGTCCCCCGTCCATTTACTGAGGCAACAAGAGAGGAATTGCGTAACAGTGGCGAACACAAAGCCGCTATGCATAAAGGCTTAAAACGCCAAGGAATTAATTTGAAATAATAAAACACAGGGAGCGTGTTGATTATGGCATTGGAAAGTTACGATCAATATACATAAGGATGATGTTAATTGAGTAAAAAAGAAGTTAAGCAAAACACATTACGTGAACCAGCAAAGAAACAAGCAGAAGTAACCGAGGAAATGTGGTTACAGGTTAATGAGGATTATAGATTAATTGTAGATGAGTTTATCTCCGTACAAGACCTCTCTCCAGCTTCAAGAAAACAATATACAAGTGTACTTCGACAATTTGGTTGGTATCTATGTAGTTCAATGAATGACAAGCCATTCTATAAGATTACTAAGCGCGACTTTTTGCGATATCTGAGTTTCATACGTGACAATCGTAAAATGTCTTCCTCTGCTATCAGTCTGAGAAAATCTGTTGTATCTAGCCTTTGTAACCACATTGAAAATATTATCGCAGATGAAGAGGAAAACTATAAAGGTTTTAGAAACTTTACTCGTGGACTCCCTGCTATCGCACGTAATAGAGTTTATGAGAAAGTAAAAGTTACAAAAGATGAGTTTGACTCAATGATGAAGATTCTTGAAGAAGATCAAAACTGGCTAGGTATGGCATGGCTCGCTACAGCTTTTCTTGTAGGTGCTAGACGTTCAGAGATCATTCAGTTCAAGTCAGAAATCATGGATTATAAAGTACCCGAAGGTCAAAATTATGTGTTATCTCACGTAGTTCGAGGTAAGGGCCCTTCAACCGATGGCAAACCGCTAGAATATATGGTTCCATTAGAGGTTTTACCATATTGGCAAAAGTGGATTGATACACGAGGGTACGAAAGTGAATATGTTTTCACAACTAGATATGGGAATGAGATTAAAGCGATGTCTTCGGCGTGGGCGAATGATTTTTGTACTAATGTGCTGTCAGATATGTTAGAGCGTAGAATTAACGTACATATATTTAAAAACTCATGTATTACATATTTGCTCGAATCTGGTGTGCCGATGCATTTGGTATCTAAATATGTAGCCCATCACAACGATATTTCAACAACGCAGATTTATGACTTGAGAGATTTCGAAGAAGAAAAGAATCAGATATTCTAATTTATTCACTGTAAAATTACCATTTCATTTGAATACATAGGGAGTAAAAAATGAAAATATACAATTATCAACTTGAGACATTAGCTACATACCTCCACTCACTTAAATTGGAGAGAAAAGCATCCAGACTTAGAACTAGATTCAAGAACATTATTCTCGAAAAATTTCAAACAGTCTTGAATGAAGTAAATGAGATCAATAAAGAATATTTGATCTTTGACGAAAACAATCAACCGCTACTGAAAGATGATAAGTACTTGTTCAAGGATGACGTTAAACGTCTTAATGACATCAATGAACTATATAAGGAATCGTTTATTATCGAACAAAATGAGAATAACAGAGAAATGTTGGAATCGATTAAAGACAGTGTTACAAACCATTCTCCCCTTTCGTTTGAAGGTAGCGATGCAGATATTTATGACGGAATCTGTGAATTAGTTGAACAAATTGAATACGAGTAAACATTGGGAAGCGATCATTTGAATCGCTTCTTTTTTATTTCTCTTTAGATATTAGAAGCAAAAAGGAAGTGATTTAAGTAATATGAGTCAGGATCTACGTATCTTAATTGACAGTGCGTTAAACGTAGGTAGTTCAATTAAGAACATAAATAATGATATCAAGGCTTTAGCTAGTCATCCCTCCCTCAAATCACTGAATTTGAAAGTGGATATTGATAAATCATTCGTTAAATCGATGAATGAATTTGTTGCAGCAACTAAAGTGTTGAGTACTGCAATGGAACAGCAACAGAAGGTAATTAATGAGTCGGTTAAGACGACTAAACTATTGGATGGATCAATAGAAAAGGTAACACAGAAGCAATTAGCCAATGGAACTATTATTACTCAAACAACTAAGAAAATTAATGAAGAAACTCAGGCATATAATGAGCAAAAGAAAACATTACAACAACTTGAAAAAGAGTTAGACGGTTATTTACTTGCAAGAACAAGAGCTAATAAGAATAAACTTGGTGAGATCAATAGCACAACCAATACATATAAAAATCAGACTGGTCAACAAGTTAGCGTTAACGTAGACAACCAAGGAAACGTTAAGAATTATAGTCAAATAACAGATTATCTCAAACAACAACAAGATGCGTTACAAAAAGAGCAAGCGATAAATAAGCAACGTGAACAAGCAGCCCAACAAGAATATGCAACACGTAAGGCATTAGCAGATAAGAACTTAAAAGAAGAAGAACAGCGTAATCAACAGTTTCTTGCTCAGTTGCGTACTCGATTTGCTGAGGAACAAAAAATAGCTCGTGATCGTGATGCATTAGATAAGGCACATGCAGCGGCAATAAGTGAGAACTTAAATAGGCAAAAAGCTGTTGCGGATATGGAAGCCAAAATCGCAGCAGCTCAATCTAAATTTAAAGGCAACGCATCGGCTGTTGCAGAGTTAACCGCGCTAAATGCTCAATTAGGGTATATATCAAAGGTTAGCAACTATAAAAATGCATTGACCGAATTGCAAACTAAACTTACTCAGATTACCAGTCAAGCGAAATTAGCAGGAAATGAAGCTAAGACGCTTGGACAGAGATTTGGGGATGCGGCTTCAAAAGTTGCATTATGGACAGGCGCTACATCATCCATTTACATGACTATTAGAGCGCTGAAAGATATGACCAATGTCATCATCCAAGTGGACAGTCAAATGACTCAACTAAAACGTGTAATGGATGCATCAACTGATTTTGAGGGTATGTTGAGTCGTAGCATTCAGTTGGCAAATGAGTTGGGTCGAAGCATTACAGAAGTCAACGAGAATGCTATTGGTTTTGCTCGTATGGGATTCGATGAAGATGACACGATGAATCTGGCGCGCACATCTACTCTGTTACAAAATATATCTGAATTAACACCACAAGAATCCGTGGATACATTAACAGCAGCTATGACTATTTTTAACGTTGAAGCTGGAAAAAGTGTTGAAATTGCAAATAAATTGAACGAGATAGATAATAACTTCGCTGTGACGACCCAGAACCTAGCATTGTCCATGACTAGAGCTGGTGCCAGCGCCAATACCTTCGGTGTATCTATGGAAGAACTTTTAGGACATACTACTGCAATTGCTACAGCCACAAGAGAAAGTGGATCAGTGATCGGTAACGCACTGAAATCCATCTATTCTCGCATTACCACAATGGATAAATCTGAAGAAGTATTGGACGCTGCTGGTGTTTCAATGAAAGATTTAAACGGTGAAACTCGTGGAGTAGCCGACATTATGGCTGAACTAGCAAGCAAATGGAACGGATTATCCAAAGAAACACAACAAAGCACAGCAGTGAATCTGGCGGGTTAAAATAACGGCCCCACAGTCAAGTGATTGACTGTTGCAAAGTCAACCATATCGGTGAACACCTTAACGCATAATGGCGAAGGCAATACCGAGGTAAGGCGTCTTGTGAGAGAGACAGTTAGAATTGGAGAATGATTAAAATAGAATTTATAGCTTTATATCGAAAAGACTTATCAAAATTACATAAAATCTTTAAACCTCTCACAAACGTTTCAACCGTAACGACTAAACGTTGACCTTCTATTAAAGTAGAAGATGTTATAGTCTGACCTCTATAGAAATATAGAGAGGATGGGTCAAGTGTAAAGACACTTTTGGAAGTACCTATCCCGCTATATACCTAGTGATATAGTCAGTAGGGCGAAAAATGCCTGAAAGTAACAGTTTTGCGTTACCAGCTCACTCGGTTCCTCGCCGTAATGCAAAATTTTCCAATTGCAATTTCTGCAACAGAAGCAGCTATGAATTCTCAAGGCTCAGCAGTACGTGAAAACGAAAAGTACATGCAATCCCTTGAGGCACGAATCCAAAAGATGAAAACAGCATGGGAAACCTTGTCAATTGCTTTTGGTGAAGCCGTAATTTCGGACACAATCATCACTCTTACTTCATTATTCGCTGGTATGCTCAACGGTGTCGCTGTCTTAGTAGATAAAACTGGTGCTCTTCCAGTTGTTTTGGGCGCTATCGGGATAGGCATTGCTATTCTGCGGCCCAAACTTGCCGCGCTTATCTGGGATCTTACTAAAACAAATATTACTCTGCTTGCAACGTCTCCTGCTGCCGCTGCCGCATCTTTAGGAATGAAGACTTTAGCTGGAGCTATGAATATTGCCAGAGGTGCAGTAACTGCGCTGAAATTCGCACTTAAAGCCCTCCTCGCCTCAACTATTATTGGTGGTGCGTTCGTATTGCTTGGTTCTGCACTCGAATGGATAGTAGGTAAGTTCTCGGACGCAACAACTGCTACTGAAGATTTTTCAGATAAAACTGAAGAGTTGAATCAGAAACAATATGATTTATCTAATCTTAAATCTCTGTCTAAAGAGTATGACGAATTGTCCAAAAAGACTGAATTAAGTTTTGAAGAAAAATCTCGATTAGCTCAAATAGAGAGTGAATTATCAAGTAAATACAATGTTACAACCACAAGCGTTGATGGACAAACGAAGTCATATGAAGAAAACAATAAGGCTATTCAAACTCAGATTGGGTTACGAGAAGATGAGTTGAAAGCTGCTAGACTAGTTGCCGAGCTTGAATATAATTCAAATGCTGAAAAAATAGATAATGATATTGAAAAGGAAAAGAAAGCTTTAATCGAGAGAGAAAAAGCATACGATGCTGCATTGGCGGCTTATGAGGCAAATAAAGTTGAATGGGCAAAAGTAGATCCATCAGACAGTTATGCCAACATGCTCGCTGAGTCTGCAAATAAGCAATTAGCACAGGCACTAAAAGAGGAATCTGCTCTTTTATCTGAATCCAAAACCTCATTTCAAACCACGTTAAATGCTAAAGCCTTGTCTTATAAGGAAGCTGGTCAATCGTTTGTCGATGAGCAAGAAGCAAATAGCGTGAAAATCAAAGGTTTGACTCGCGGATTTTTAGATATTTATGCTAATGCGGCAGCAGAAAGCGGAGTTTCCGCTAACCAGTTTAAAAAGAATTTAAGTGATGTATTCCGTTCTATTCAAGGGAAGGATCTTGCAAGCGCAGAAGAAGGCATGAAGCTTCTTAAAGACATGCCTGGAGTCCTCAACCTCACATCTACATCCTACAAAGACATGATGTCTATACTCTCACAATACACTTATGCTCCAGTTGTTGAAGGTGTAGAATCTGTAGATGATGCACTGAATTCATTCAATTTAACAATGGAAGAAACGGTTGAACGCACAGATGAAATGTCTCAAAAGATCAGCGAAACAGCAACGTTTGTCTCCGAAACTAAAAAAGAAATCGATGTTCTTAATACTGCTCAATCTGAATTAGCAAAAGGGAATCGCTTATCAACTGAAACGATCAAGAAGATGAACGACAAATATGGCGATTTCATAAAAGTTACTGGATTAAGTAAGGAAGCAATTAAGAAATATGTTGCTGCTAAAAAAGAAGAGCGAATTTCCATTGTCAATGATGAAATTGCAAAAACCAAGACAACTATTGATGAGACTAAGAAGCGTATTGCTGCTTACGAAATTGAGATGGCTGCTTGGGAACGTAGACGAAAAGTTGAAGCATCTGCAAAGATCAAAGAAATTAATTCTCAACTTGAAGCGGGACTAATAACTGAACAGCAAGCTGAGCAAATGTTTGGTGTTTATAGAAGAAATCAGTCTGGTATCGATTCGAATGGAAATATAATCAATAACTCCACTATATCCGATTATGCGATGGAAAGAGCGGCGCTTAAAGATTTATTAACCGATTTGAGTCTCTTGGAAAGTGCAAGAAGCGATCTCACTACAGCAGCGAATGATTCCAGCAAAGCGACCAAGGACGCAACTAAAACCAACAAAGATAATGCTGACAGTGTTAAAGAAGTAATTGATGTCGAGACAGAATGGCAGAAGAAAATGCGTGAGTCTCAGCGATTGCTCGAAAAGATAAATAATGAACGTTATAAGTTTAAGAAATCTTCTGCTGAGTATCGTCAATCTCTAATGGATGAAAATAAGGAACGACAAAAACAGATTGATCTCAGCAAAGAAGGATTGAATAATCCTAGTCAGTTAGTTTCTTCCAAAGTAACAACTACTACCACCACAGGAACTTCTGATAAATCTTCTTCCTCCTCCTCTTCTATCCCTTCGTCTGGATCTAGCACAAAACTAGATACTATGCTTTCCAATGCTCTTGGTTTACAGGGGAAATTCACTTATAAACAAATTACTGGTAAATTTGATGGTACATTCGATCAATTCAAAAAAAGAGCACTCTCTGATTGTTCTCAGTTTGTTCAAGAGATGTTCGATGAATTTCTTGGCATCAATCTTCCACGAACCGCTGCCGAACAATCTAAACAAGGTACTGCTGTAGATAAGAAAGATCTCAAAAAAGGCGATTTAGTATTCTTCGAAACAATAAAAGGTAAACAGGCTTCTCATGTTGGTATTTATACTGGTAACGGCAAGTTTGTTCAGATGGGCGATTCTGGTCTTAAAGAACAAGATATAAATAATAGCTATTGGGGGCCAAAATACCGTAGCGCCAGACGTATTAATGGTGTAGGCAGTTCAACTGTAGATTCTATTGCAACTAATGGTGGCAAAACAACTATAACTCAAAAAAGTGGAAATGTTACAACTAAAACAGAGGCTTCATCGGCTAGCGATATAGCTAACGCAAAGCAACGGGAAGAAGATAACATTTCCTCTCAACAAAGAGAGATGTACGCGAATCGTATAGAGTTTATTGAGAGTTTGTCTGCTGTATATGAAGAAGCCGCTGAGATTATTGACGACAAGATTTCTAAGTCTCAATCCAAGCAGTCTACTTATGGTGAGTCATCTGCCGATTGGCGTAAAGAAGAAATGTCTCAGATAAGCTACCTTGAACAAAAGAATAAGAAACTAGCTGAGCAGCGAGTCATGCTTGAAAAAGAAGTAAAAAACAAGCAAATCACTTCTGGTGAATTTGATCGTCTCATGGCACAAAATGAAGTTGAGCAAGCTCAAATTGAGTCTGAAATAGCATCAAAAAGAAACAATGTATATGAATCTCAGCGGAAAGCCTATGAGGAACAAGCAAAAGCTGATGATAATGCAATATCTCTTTCTGAATCTAAATTGAAGCTCATGACCGAGGGTTCTGTTGAGTACAACAAAGAGCTTCGAAGTCAACTTCCTATTCTTGAGCACAAGCAGACTGTTACAAAAGGTGAGATTGAGTACACTGAGCGTTTGCTGAAAAGTGGCAAATTAAATGCTGTTCAAACAGAGGATTATACTAATAAACTCAAAGAGCTTAATCTTCAGCTACTCGAAACAAACTCTGCTCTGAAAGATGTTAATGATCGACTCAAAGATCTTAAAGAGTCTGCCGCCGACAATATAATCGATGAGTATAAAAAGGTTATTGAGCAACAGCGTGATTTAGCATTGGATGCTATTGATCAAGAACGTGAAAAAGAAGATAAACGTCACGAAGAGCGAACTAAAAACATCGACAAAGAGCAAAAGCAGTTCGAAAACTATATCAATGCTCGTCTCAAAGCTTTTGATCGTGAAAATGCCAACGTTGACTATACAGAAGAGCTAAAGAAGAAAATGGATGAGCGCCAAAAAATTCAAGATAGGCTCAACACTCTTTCTGCTGATAATTCAATGGAAGGCAAGGCTAAACGTAAAGAGTTGCAGGATCAACTTACAACAATTGATGAGGAGATTCGTAAATTTCAGCGTGACCGTGACCGCGAATTAGTCAAACAGGGCTTGCAAGACCAATTGGATGATCATAAAGATTACAACGATAAACTTAAGGATGAAGAAGATAAACTTCATGAAGACACTCTTAAAAAGTTAGACAAGGAAAAGAAAGAAACTGAACGAAAATATAAGGATATTCTTGAGGATCAGAAGAAATTCTATGAACTGAAAAAAGGATTGATGAGTAATGATGCGATTGTGGTCACAGCTACTCTAGGTATTATTAGCGGTGAATATGATAAGTTGTTCGGTACAATAAATAAACATGTCTTTGAAACTTCAAAAGAGATGCAGAATATGGTTTACGACTTCCAGAAATCTATGGAGAGTTTGAATAAATATTCTGGCGGTGATTACTCTGCTCCTGATTCTGGCTCTTCCAACGGTTCTAATGGCGGTACATCCGGCTCAACGGGAACAATTAAAGGCACAACTGCAGCTCGTGTAGCGTGGACTGAGTATCTGAGCAATAAACAATCTGCTGAGTCGATTAAAGCAGAAATGGCTAAGCTGGACAAGTCATCTACTCAATACAAAAATCTCACTCAACAGTTTGATACTCTCAAGTCCAAGAATGACCAACTGCGCTCAGTTTATGGATTCCCAGATGGTAGCTTTAAGGACTTGGTAAGTCAGAAGATATTCTCCGCTGAAACTGGCGGCATGACCCCTGCTGGCATAGGTAAAGATGGTAAATTCCTATTAGCACATGAGAAGGAATTGATCCTTAATAAATCAGACACATCAAACCTTTTGAAGACTGTAGATGTTGTTCGTGGTATCACCGATAAAATCAAGAGTGGACTTGATTTTTCTGGTCTATTCTCCAAGGCGACACCAACTCCTTCGACTAATGACAATCGTATTCAAATTGAAAAGGTTGAGATACATGCTAAAGACACAGATACTGGACAAAGCTTAAGTGACAAATTCTTTGGAGCAGTAAATAAACAATTAAAAACTAGAACGATTTAAGGAGAGGGTTAATCCCCTCTTCTATTTATTTTTCAGAAAGGATGTATATGTTAGGAGAAATTGATCGTAATAGGAAACCTATTCAACCACAATACTTCCTTGCCAAGCCCAATCGTGAGATTATCAGAAAATTATCAGAGATCTTTAATGACAGCGTAGATGTCAAACTAAATGATGTGAGCGAGTTGTCATTTTCTCTCCCCTACTTTATTGATAAGTATCACAAGTTGAACCCGAATAAGAATGTGGAGCTAATCAAGGAACGATATTTAATCAAAGTTGTAACTGGGATTAAAGTTGAATGGTTTATTGTGAACGATATTAGTGATAATCTCGATGATTCGGATATTATGCAAGTTAAATGCTATTCATTGGTTCGTGAGTTGTCAGATAAGTTGATTAAAAGTTATGAGGTTGAGTCGTACGGAGCAGATAAAGTAATTGAGGACATGCTTCGAATGGGTAATACAATTTGGAATATTGATTACATAGATGCTGATTTCAAGTCAAGCAAAAGAGCGTTTGAATTCCCCTCCTCTACTGTCCTCGAAGCTATCTATTCCATTGCGGAAGTATACAATGCGATAGTCACATTTGATACAGATACTAGAACATTGAGTATGACTAAGCCTGAGTTAACAGGTATCAATATGGGACTCACTGTTTCATATGGCAAATTGATGAAGAGTATGAGTCGTAACAGAAGTTCAGAGGAAATGGTTACACGTCTCTCCGCTTCTGGTAAAGATGGACTGGGAATTAACAAAGTAAATCCAACTGGTCAGAATTACATTGAAAACTATGGTTATTGGATTTATCCATTTAAACGAGATGCTAATAAAACTGTGATTTCACCAAGTTTTTATATGAGTGATTCATTGTGTCATGCACTATTGGATTATGAAGCGTTGGTTGAGAGCAAAACAGGATTGTTTAAACAATACCTTGAGGAATTGGAAGGTTACGAGACACAGTTAAATCAATTGAAGGTAGATTTAAACAAGCTACAACAGGATGAAAAAGTTGTACAGGAAGTAACATTGGCTCAACAATTTGGCGATAAGATGTTCTTTGAGAAATACAGTCATAGTGGTAGTACATCGAGAACATTTAAATTAAACAAGGGCTATAATTATGCTGCAATGATTAAAGTTGATTCCTCTTCTGGCTTAACTGTTGCATTGAATGGATCTGTTAAATCAGTAACATCGAGTAGATGGGTAATGTTGGGCAAGTTAAACAATCTTGATACAGCAACTATTACAGTTAATGGATCATCTACAGGCGTATTTATGCAAGTTGCCACCATCTCAATTGAAGAATATCAGATGGCTGGTAATGATAATGCGATTGTAGAGAGATATAGTCTAGACAATAAGGAAAATCAGATCAACCTTAAGCAAATTGAGATTAGTAATAAGTTAAATCAGATCACAAATGTACAAAATCGGACTAAGGCGTTGCAAGTGTTGTTGGATTCGGAGAATAACTTTACAAGTGAACAGTTACAAGAGTTGAACTACTATGTAATTGAACGAGAATTTAACGATGATGTATACATAGATGAGCAAGATTTATATGATGCAGCGATGGAAAAGTTTAAAGAGTTACAAGTTCCACAATTAGCAGTTGAGATTGATATAGTTAACTTTCTGGAGATTATTGAAGAGCAACGTAATTGGAAAAAGTTAAACCTTGGTGATTTCGTTAATGTGAAATATGAACCATTGGGGATTGAGTTAACAGCAAGGATTAGCGAGATTAATTATGACTTTGGTGGATCAAGTATAAAGTTAACGTTGAGTAATGCTAAGAATGTTAATGATGAGAGTAAACGGCTTGAAAAATATTTAAAAGACACTAAAAACACAAATGTAGTCGTTAGCAATGGAAGACCTGATTGGACAAAAGCGGTAGTTGACTCGTCTGAGATGAGCAGACTGTTCGATAATTTTTGGAATAAGATTACTAATGAGATTAACATGGCGAGCAATGAATTCGTTACACTGGATCGTACAGGGCTGACGATAATTGACCCAGATGACCCCCTGCGATTCTTGAGGGCGACTCATGGTGTTATTGCACTCACACGGAGCGGAGGCTTAAAATACGAGTCTGCCCTGACCGCGGATGGACTGATCGCAGAACAAGTTCTTGGAAAAATAATTTTAGGACAGCGGGTCGTTATTGGTGACACAACAGGTGTATTCACCATTGAAGGCTCCAAATTAATGATTGATGATCGATGTGGTCGCCCTGTTCTACGTTTGGGATTAACTTCAGAACAACCAGATGTCTTCGGATTACATGTAAACAGATACGCTTCGAGTAATTGTAATGATAGAACAATTACTAATATATCAGGGATAAATAATAGTCGTGGATTCTACATTGATAAGATTCGAAATGGAGTTACTTCCAACGTGTTTTGGTTGGCGCAGGATGGAAATCTCAGACTTCGAGTTGGTGAGAACAATGAAGTTATAACCGTTTCAGAGCTAGGATTTGGTATTGGGCACGAAAATTGGAACCAAGCGCCCTTTAGAGTGGATTATTTTGGTAATTGTTGGTTAGATTCCCTATTTGCTAACAATGCGGAAATTAAAAACTCTCTCTTTAAAGACGGACATATTCGTGGTTCCGATTTGGAGCTGCGTGACACTAAAGGGGGAGTAATTAAAATGTACCCCGAGTGGGGACTTTGGTTCGGCAGTGAAGACTTTGATGAAGCGCCAGCATCTATTTCTATGGATGGGACGGCCAAATTCAAGAAACTTATCGTAACAGATGGAAACAATACTCTACTAATGGATTCTGAGAAAAAACAGCTTCATCTCAATCGGTGGGACATCGTGGGAGCGGGAGCAATTGACACAGAATTGTTAGCTGCCAACATTTTAACTGCCGAAGATGGATTCATTAGTTCTCTAGTTGCAGGTAAACTCTCCACTTTAACAAACGCAGCTCTTCAAGGTTGGTCTAACTATGTCAAAATTGAAGGTAAAGAAATAAAATTCTTAACTGGTAAAGTAAAAGGTTCTGGAGTTCACAAGGAATTATCTGATGGTCGAAAATTGTACTGGATATCTTCTGAGCAAAAAGGTGAGATGACAGTTGAAGTTACTCCTTGGCCTGTTTACGTTTATGAGATGGAAGATAAGACTAAGATGCGTCTCTTCTTTGAAGGAGATGGCGAACAAGCCTATCCGATAATCGATATGGGTGAAGGGGATTCACGGGGCTACGGACGCGGCAGTATTCAGAAGCCTAATGGTAGTTTTGACTTTGTTTATCTTAATAGTAACTATGGACGTGAAAAAAGTTTAAGATTGACAGATGACGGAGTGACATTACTCTCTGAATTGGGGCCAATAAATATTAAAGGCAAAGAAATCAATCTGATTACGGAATCAGGATCTGCAATCAAAATGACTAGTGATGGTGATATTGAGATTAAAGCCAGTAAAAATGTTAAAATCAATGGTACTCGTATTGATTTAAACTAAACTTTTCCAATTAAACTACCGATATATATAGTATAATTTAACTAGTTATACAGGATAAATCTACTATAAATTCGGAGGTACATACAATGAAAAAATTAGTTTCAAAAATCCCCACATTCATGCTAGGTGCAATCGTAGGCGTAGTTGCTACAGCAGGGTCTGTAGCAGGAGCAGCTACATATTTTAAAGCAACCCAATCAAGTGTAAAGATTGTGGTAGATGGTTCTCAGGCTAAGTTGTCAGAAAGTCCAATGAATATTAATGGTAAGCTCTTCCTTCCTGTACGAGACACAGCAAATGCCATGGGCTACTCTGTTGAGTCTGTAACCAGTACTCAAGTTTCACTAAAAGAATCAGTAACAAATTCGAGTTCAGTTACATCACCAACGAATAACACATCTACTACTCCAAGCAACCCAACAAACACAAATACAATCGCAAGCAAAAAGGTGAAGAATTTGAAAGAAACATACTCAACTGAAGGCAAATTAGATGCAACAAAAATTCGGTCTGCTCTTGATAATAAAACCCTAGATCTTAATGCGGTTGACCAAGATACTGGGAACACTCTACTTCACTACACCATTGAGGAAAACAACTTCGAGGCATTCAAAGCATTAAAACGTAATGCTCTTAATGTAAATATTCAAAATTCACTCGGACAGACACCACTACACATTGCAATTTTAAGTAATAGCAGTTTTTATCTTGGTGAACTGAAAGACCTTAAGGCAGACGCAAATATTAAAGACAATGATGGTAATTTGCCAATTGACCTTGCAAAGAAAAATTCTCCTAATTACATTTCGCTTGAAGCATACATGCTTTAATCTGAGAAACAGGAGTTAACGATGCTAAAACATGGACTTTTATTACTAGCTTCTTTTTTGATAGTTATTTTGGGAATAGTGCTTGCAATTGTTTATAAAGAATGGACTCCCATATTTATTTCATTGATTGGACTTATTTCGGGAGGAGTATCTGTCGCACGAATTGAGGACATTGAAACTTCTCGAAAAAAAGAAGCCTTGGATCGTCTTTTAGAAAAACTGAATGAGTTTGATAGCTTTACGCCAACCATCTATTTTGAATATAGAGGTAAGATGCTTGGCATTGATGGAAACTCCAGCAGAATTGCCATCGGAGATATTAATTCTATTAATGTTTATAATTTTAACGACCTATTGCATGTAGAAGTACAACAAGATGAAGAAACCATAACTAAGACCTCACGAAGCAGTCAACTAGGTGGAATGGCTGTAGGTGGAGTGTTAGCTGGCGGACTAGGTTTGGCGATTGGAGCAGTAACGGCAAATAAAAACAGTTCTGCTAACGTTAAAAAAATGACGATTAATTTACGTTTTGATAGTTTAAGGACTCCACTAGAAACAATGGTCTTTTTAAATTCTAGTGTTCCATTGACTAAAGATTCTAATGAAGTAGTCGAGGCTATCAAAAAGTTAGATCATTGGTTCAATCTTCTACATGTAATAATCAGTCGAAATGAAAAACAGAATGCAATAAATTAAAGAAGACATAAATTAACATTAAATAATCCCAATTTGAAGCACCTAATTATATAGGTGCTTTTTTATTTCTATGAAAGCATACTTTTACTTGGTAGTACTTCTCTTAACTTCTCCCTTTCCACTTCGTATAGGTAAATTATAGTTGGTAAAAGATGTCGCATATACATTGTATATGTTATATGAAATATGCTATATTTAATGAAAGCTAGTACATTATTCAGCTTTAGTTACAAATATATTTCATATTACTAGTGATTCAATCATAGTTATAACTGTCTAATCTGAATTAGATAGGAGATGATTGAATGACCAAGAGAAAGAAGGTATTACATATGGCAATTTTAAAACCTATTCAGGAAACTCCAGAGCTTAAAGGTCAATATGCCGCTGCATTTATGAAGGAAATTGGTAAGAAACCAACTCAATCCGCCATTCAGAGAAACAAAAGAGCTCAAGAATTATTGAGAAGAATGAAGAAATGAAGGACGATATTTTTGAACTGGTCGAGCAATTTAGTTTAGTTAATCTTACTGAAGGATACAGACTTAATGACTTTGATTGCTCAATCCCAGAATATGTTGAGTTCCTTTGTAACGAAGCGCTGATGCATCAAGAATTGAATTTATCACGAACATATTTGCTAATCAATAAATGGAACGCTGACGTTGTAGCCTATATGTCTCTGATCTCCGATTCTATTAAATTGAAGCAAGATGAACGCGATGTTTATTTTCAAGGAGAAATATCCTTTCCTAGTTACCCAGCTATGAAAATCGCAAAACTTGCAGTAAATGATCGACATGCAGCAGAAATAAAAAATATCGGCTCACTAATGATAGAATTAGCACGTGGTATTGCCGAGGATATCAATGAGTCTGTTGCATGTCGATTCATTACTGTTGATGCCGACACTCACAACAACCCTTCTGTCAATGAGTTCTATCAAAAGAATCAATTTGTTCCAAACCATTCATATAAACCCGGAAGAACTCTCAGCATGAGATTAAACATTTATGATGAAGAAATTGCTGGGGAAGATTACATCGAAGACATATCATAAGCTTCAAGTGAAATACCGATTTTACATAGAAATTAGCAACCAAAAAGCCTTATAAATAGGGCTTTTTTTATTTGTCCGAATTTTATATTGGAGGTGATTTGGATTACAATACGTGACTCCCTCTACTTTTCTTTTGCTGGTGAAACATCTGTTAAACATGGACTCATCAATGTGAATTTGAATAGTGGAATGCAAGAAGAGATATTCTTCCCCTCAAGAGAAATTATTGAGGAAAAAGTTAAGGGCAATGATAAACCATACTTTATGAGGACTGAAACTGAACCTTTAAAGTTTCCAGTCTCTTTTGCGTTTGAAGAAACATGGAATACTGAAAAGATCCGTGAAATAACTAGATGGCTAACTCAGCATGAATATTATCAAGAGTTATACTTTGTAAATGAAGATGGACTAGGCGCAGAACGAATATTCTGCGCAATGTTTGTTGAAGACTCCACTCTAGTTCACAATTGTCTCAAGCAAGGATACATCAATCTAACTGTTCGCTGTGATTCCCCTTACTCCTACTCCCCTATTATGACCTCTCGTCTCTACAAGTGGAACCATAAGCCACTCGAAATCAAAAAGGATTCTTACTCAACAGGTACACATCAATCAACAATTATAAATCCACAAGGCAATTTAGTTTTAAATCCAAATAGAGTTAAATGGTCTGATTTTCCTAAAGGAACAAGACTATCCGATCTATAGAGAAAGGAGAATCATATGTCCACAGAAACAAATAAACTGAAACTTAAGATACCATCGTACTCTGATGAAGTAGAGAATTTTGTACGTGATATGGGATTCAACTTTGAGATACTTGATCTCATTTCTGATGACTATGTATCAGCTACGCCTACTAGTGGTGATTACATAAGAACAAAACGCCTATACAATACCACCCCCGTATATGGTGGATTTGTAGGTTGGATAAATGTTCGTACAGGTAAAGCAGCTCCTATGTGGAAATCACTTAAGACATATGTCAACGGAGACTATATTATACCTAATGTAGATAATGGACATGTCTATATTTGTATTCAATCAGGTACATCTGCTTTTACTGAGCCGATCTTCCCAGTTTCCACGGGAATAGAATTTAATGATACACGAATGTCGAGTACATGGGCAGCCACTACACAATATAAACTTAATGACATAGTGTTACCTACAATAGATAATGGTCGATTTTACATATGTATTCAAGCTGGAGAATCAGGTAACACTGAACCTCCATGGCAACAAGTCGATGGTGCAACCACATATGATAAGAATGCAAGTTGGGCAACATATCGAATTTGTAGGTGGAAAGAGGCTGGTAGTGCGGCTCTATTCTATCCCTTCGGTAAGATTGGATAGGTGATTACATGACTACATGGAATTCTATTATCAATCTTAAAGGTAACTATACTTCTGAACCAATCCCAATTCCAATTAGTGCAGATGGCGTACTAAGTAAAGTATCATGGGAAGCAATTGAGCCAGTTGGATCTAAAATTGTTGTACAAACCAGATTTACAAAAGACAATCTTAATTGGTCAGAATGGCAGAATTGTATTAACGGTGCTCATATTCCCGATGTTGTTGAGGATGTAGGATTTTACAACATGAGCATTATGTTCAGAGTGTTGTTTATGAGAAATACATATAATGAAGTTCCAGAATTCAAAAGTATTACATTTAACTTTGAGCCTGTTCTTGTTTTCGATAACAAAGGAGATAAGAATTGTGCTCCTGAAATATGGATCACAAAACAAGGTAACGGAGATTTTAGTATAGTCAATTCTTCTCATAACAACGATGAATTCAAATTCAAGAATCTCATTCATGGTGAAACTGTATTTGTTGATAATGAGCAACAAGATATCGAAACTTCATTAGCGGTCACATACCGATACAAGGATTTTAACAACAATTATTTGTCCTTCCCTGTTGGTAAAAACATATTAAGAGTAACTGGTGATGCAGATATCAAATTTAGATATCAATTCACACTGTTGCAATAGGAGGTTGTATGGCTGGAGTAGCATATAAAGGTTCAACAATTCAAGAATCGACTAAAAGTGGACATGTATCGTATGTTGAGCGCTATCAAAGTGGAACAGAATGCTCATCATGGGATCAATTCGGCAACTGCACAGGCTATAGTCCTGTTTACAGTACAACCACTCACACAACTGGAGCAAAAATAACAGGTACGGTCAATTCGTCTTCTACTGTGTATGTTAATGGGCAACCAATAGCCTCAGTTTCCTCACCCACACAAGAACAATGGGTAGCAGATCCCTCTCCTTCCCCTAAATTAGGTGGCTCAATTATTTCTATCAGTCCCGGTACATCTGGTTCAGGAACAGGTCAGGTTTCAACAGGTAGTTCTACGGTTTTTGTTGGTGGTAAAGCAGTATCCAGTATCACTAAAAACGTGACAACACATCTCAGCACGACAACACCCATTACCTCTGGCAGTAGCAATGTATTCGTCAACTAAGGAGGTGAACAATTGCCAGATTTAAGTACACATCTTCAATATAATGACCCCGTTACAATCATCTCTCGTAGTGGTACTCCACAAGATCCATTTGTTGATAGAGCAGATTCATTGCCTGTCATTAATGGAATTATTACTCTCCTTGAAATACCTTCTTCTACTGATAAAGTCAACATCGCTGGATTCGTTGAGATTGATCAAGAAGTATTTGAAAATCGACCATATCTCAATGAACATGAATTTCTTGTCCACTATGGTATGGGCGTAATACAATTCCATCCATCTCAAGAAGGTAAAGCTCATTTGTGTAGATATAAAGGTAGAGGGTTAATCATGTATCCTGCATCGCGCATATATGCAATGGTGAGTCGCAATCCAGATGTGGTTGTGACATTGCAGGATTATATTGATCAGATTCAAACCAAAATTAATGAGAATCAGATTGCACTGGGTCGTATCGAAGATGCCATTAAACAATCGCAAGCACAAACTGAATTATCAAAGTTAGCAACCGACAAAGCTAATTTAGCCGCTGAAGATGCAACACAGTCTGCAATCAAAGCAAAGGATGCCTATAATACTACCCGTCTTGTCTACAAAGAACCCGTACAAGATTTAGTTGAATTACGTGCTAAATATCCCTTACCTGAAATCGGATGGACAGCTCAGACATATAAAGACGGTAAACGATATCGATATGACGGGAAGAACTGGATTGAGATCGATGTGTTCGGCTCAAACCTACAACCTGTTAATGAGTTTAAGGATGGTCTTATGAGTGTAGCCGAACACATGAAACTCAAAGATATGCCATTGGAATTGCAAGACAGAGTGATTTTGTTGTGTAACTCCTCATACGTATTTCAGGAACCCATAGGAATTTTAGCTCCCTTCCCTTTCACTGGTGAGATCATAAAAGTGGAGGCTGTTTGTGCTGCTTCGGGAGAGACAGAAAGTGAAATATCAATAGAAAGAACAAGAGATTTTAACACTTGGCTCAATGTCCTTGATCGAAATATCAAGTTCAACCCGAACGAAAAGAAAGATGACAAGCAAGTAACGATTAAACATAAGCAAGTAACATCAGGAGATATATTTAGAGCCAATGTTCTTAAGGCTGGTCTTAATATGCAAAGCCTAACAATCCTAGTAACAGTAAGAACATAGAAAAATACATATTGGAGGAATAAAAATGCAGCCAATTATTAGCTGGAGAAATGCAACTCACACGCAAGAAATTACTGGCCCATTTGACTATGGAGTTATTGATGCAGACAGCAAAAGCCCGATTTACATATTTAATGTTTGGAACAATTACAATGGTGTAACTGACGTATCTAAAATGGAAGATTGCACGATCACTACTCGTGATATGAGTGGTGGTACAGGTGATACAGTAGGCAATGAAGTTGAAGTGGTGAAGAACAACTGGTTTCATGTTCAAGTAGACTCTCTAGATGAGACAGATATTGATGAGGAAAGCTCTCGTGTAGGTAAGGATTTTTCAAAGCCGATAGGCACAAAAGGAACAACAAAGAAAGACCACTCTGGAGCGAATTACACAACTCCAATTAAGCCGGGAGTAAAAGAAATCCTTGGTGTAAACAACAACGGTAATCCACAAGATGCAGCAGGTAACTATGTGACACTGTCCATTCAGTGTGAAGTACCGCTTAATGCACGCAGTGGCAAACAGGCATTTAAGAAAAGGATCTCATATCGTTTTGTATAATATTTCCATTTATTTATTTGAAGTTGGACAGGTTAAATTCCTGTCCTCTTTTTTTATTTTAAGGAGGCTTAATTTTGATACTAGGCAATAGACAATATACTCGCTCTCCAGTTCCACAGCAATATATTTGGGTTGCGGATTATTACGATGACACAAACTTAACAGAATATGATTTGCAGACTAAGAAATCCAATGATTTTGACAGCATCGATAGAGACAAATTAATCAGTTTCGGAATTATCGGTCAAGGCTCACAACTATATTATAACGTTGCCAATGGTGTCTTCCATATTAATCAAGATCGATTCGCCATTTCATATAGCGTAAGTGATGAAGAATTGCCTCTGACTGGTAGAACGTTTCTATATAATGATCACATTCAATTTAAAAATGGTTCTTCTGAAGCCACACTGAATACGAAAGTCAAAGAAGGAAAATTCAAGAATAGCATTGATTGTTTCAGCTTTGGCTACAAGAAGACTATGAACCTTGATGATGTAAATATCAACTATCAATGCATCTTCTCTCTCCCGGATAAGAATATTCCCTATTTGCAGATTAAAATCACTTCCGATCAAGATTTGAATGGTCAACTTATTATCCGTAAAAACGGTATTATCGTTGATCAAATTGTTGCTCCATTGAAAGCAAATCATTCTGGACTGATAAACTGGGAGTTGAGATAAATTGAGCACAAAAGAAATTGGACTTCCCATATCCTTAACGGGGGGTGTACATAATGGTACAGAAATCAAAGATGGAAAACTTCAACTTAAAGAAGTCGCTACTGATTCATCTGGAAAATCTGTCTACGCCTCAAAAGGGGCTTGGGAATCTTCTGTTATTTCAATTGGAGATAAAGTAACTGCCTTTCAACGAGTAGTCAAAACTATGGTTGGTACTGGTTCAAATGTGGATTACAAGATCTACACAAAGTCGTCCACCAACAATATTGTCTGGTCTGATTACGTTGAAATAACGTACGTAGAAGGAAAAATCAACAGTCCAGTGGGACTATACGCAAGAATTAAAATTGAATTGTCCTCCACTCCATCCCCTGCCCTGTTAACCGTTGATGAATTTACGGATGGCAAATATAACACCGATTATGTAAGTTCTTCAGATGGAGTACTAAGACTTAAACGTAATTTTCAATTATCACCTACTGTTGAGAGCAACGCAGATGGATATCTCTATAGGACTAAAATTGATCGCAGCAAATTCAAAAAAATTAACACTCTAGTCTTCCAGTAAATGAGGTGATAACTTGGCAAATTATTCATTAATTCAAGACTCAGCGAACTATAAAACATTTAAAAATAACACTTGGATAACCCTAGCCTCTACTCTTCCCATCAAGGATATATTCATATCTGAAGGAATGACCAACCTGAATATACTGGATCGGAAAAGCACACTTATTCTTCAGAACATGACCAATACAGGCAACTTAGGATCAGGGAAAGTATTTAAATCAACGGTCAATCTAAAGAAATACATAGAGATCACAAATTTGTCTGTAAAATAATGATTTTAATTAGAAAGGAGATGATTGTGTGGCACAATATAGCGGGAATATAATTCCAACTATGACTTCAAATACTACTCCCAGCCCCATTGTAGTGTCCAGCTCTACTCAGTACAGTGCTACTTTCGCACCGTGGAAAGCTTTCGATGGGTCGTTTGGAACGCATTGGATGACATCAGCAGGGGTACAAGGGTGGGTAAAAATTGATTTAGGTTCACAGAAGAAATTAGGGAGATATTCGCTCTCATCTTCTACTGATACACCAAACTTACCTGTTACTGCAAACCCAAAAAATTGGACGCTTGAAGGCTCGAATACTGGGCTTTTCTCTGGAGAGCAAGATGTCCTTCACACTGTCTCAAATGAACAAGCTTGGACTCCGGGATTAAAGCGAATATATGACTTCGATAATCAGAAATCATATAGATACTATAGGATTAATATAACATCTAATCAAGGTTATGCAAATTTCATGGGGTTTGCTGAACTTGAAATGATGGAACTGATTATTTCGAATAAAATCTTACTATCATCTGGTGATAAGGTGTACTCTAACAAAAGAAGCGAATCAACTATAATACCAACTATGACTTCGAACACTTCTCCATCAGGTAGAGCATTTTGCAGTAGCTTTTTTGATAATCTCAATAGTTACGATGCATGGGTCGCTTTTAATAGAATAGATGATACGGAAGGATATGCTTCTGGTCGCGCGGCTGGAGTTTCGGGTTATCTTGGCTATGAATTTACAAGTAAAAAAGTTATTAGAAAATATGCGATAAGAAGTATGAGTAGTTCAGCTTATCTTAATGCAATGCCTAAAGATTGGACATTTGAAGGAAGCGAAGACGGATTAACTTGGATTGTGTTGGATACTCAAACCAATCAAAGTTGGAGTACGACCAATACAGATAAAGAGTATATTATCAACAACTTCAATCCTTATATAATGTACCGACTAAATTGGACTAGTAATAACGGAAGATATTATACAGGATTTAATGAGTTGAAAATGTTTGACTCAAAGCTATTCAAGATAAATAATGCATCCGAAGGCGCTTTCAATCGATATGGTGTAGACAGAACGCAAGACATCTATTTTGCAAATAAAATTGTCCAAACTATTGACATTATGGATGTTTCAAATCAAAACGGTTCAGACAAAACCTTTGAACATACAATAGACATGTCAAAACGCCGAGTAGATAAAATTATATTAGGATAAAAGGGTTAGGAGAGAGGTGATTATAATATGACAGTTTATTCAGATATTAATGTAATACCAAAGATGACAGGGTATACAACGCCCAAAGGATTAGTCTTTGCAAATAGAGAGTACACTAGTTCATACCCCGCATGGAAAGCCTTTGATCAAGTAGACCAATCGGAGGGGTTTGTGGCAAGTGGGATTTCAGGTCAATTGGGTTATGGATTTGTAGAGCCAATAACCATAAATAAATACTCATTAAAGAGTTCTGCAAATGTTTCTAATATTAATAGAATGCCTAAAGATTGGAAATTTGAAGGCTCAAACGATAGCAGTAATGGATTAGATGGTACATGGGAAGTTTTAGATATACAATCAGGACAAAGTTGGGGTGGAGCCAATATATTAAAGGTATTCACCAATAATAACAAAAAGTCCTTCAAAATGTATAGATTGAACTGGAGTGCAAACAACGGAAATGGTAGTTTTACAGAAATAAACGAATTTATGATGTATGAGAAGCAACCTCTTAATAAATTCTTGATTTCATCAGAAGATAAAATGATGTCTTATAGAAAAGGCATTTATAGTACTCTAGTGCCCACAATGAATAGTAGTACAAAGGATGGATTTATAATTTCAGCATCATCTCAAGTTAGTGGGTTTGATAGTTGGAGGGCATTTGATAAGAGCGTCGCTTCAAGTAGTAGGTGGTCCTCAAGTACAGCCACACCTTCTTGGATAAGAGTACAACTAGCGACTACTAAAAAAGTGTCGAATTACACTTTGAAATGCGGTCATGCCACAGAAATGATAAAAGATTGGACACTTCAAGGTTCCAATGACGCATTAAATTGGATAACATTAGACAGCCAAACAGGTAAAACCGGGTGGTCTGTAGGAGAGATAAGAGAATTTTCTACGACAAATTCAAATGTCTTTTTGTACTATCAAATAAATGCAACAGCAAACAACGGAGCAGTCAACAATTACTCTATAGATGAAATAGAATTATTAGAACATTCCAGTCCAGTTGTGATTCACTTAAAATCAAGTACAGAGCAAGACTTCATTTCATATGGAATAGACAAATCAATCACTTTAGATTTATATGAATCAACTACAAGTAAAGTGTTCATTAATAATACTTCAGAGTCTCTTGGTTCAGGCAAAGTCTTCAAGCAAAAAGTCGATACAACTAAAATACCTATCAAGAAAGCGTCGATCACATAACTGAATAAAATGATTGTTTGATTTAGAATTTAGAAAGGAGATGGATGAATGGCTATAACCCTTACAACGCTAAACCCTAATGATATGAGCTCTGGAAATGTATTATCCAATGGAAACCTAACACTTACAAATACTGCTTCAAGCTCAGGCATACGTGCCACAAACGGAAAAATCACTGGAAAATGGTATTGGGAAATTAAATTGGATAGTAGTGGTGCAAGTGCTGTTCAACTAGGAATATCAAATAAGAATTTTTTGTACACGTCTTCATTGAACAGTCCCTACCTTAGAGCCTATGTAGGGAGCAATGGTCGAAAACTTCCTGAAGATGTGCCATATGGAACAGCTTGGGGTGTGGGAGATACCATAGGTGTAGCACTCGATTTGGATAATGGCACTTTAGAGTTTTATAAAAATGGTGGAAGCATGGGCGTTTCACACACCAATCTAGGAGGAATGGGGGAAGTTTTTCCTCTTATATATAGCGGCACATCAACAACTAAAACAATTACTGTAAATTTCGGAGCAAGCCCTTTTAAATACTTGATTCCAAATGGATTTGTTCCATACAACGGAATAAAAATCGAAAAAAATTTAGTGTTCAATTCTAACTCATATAAAGTATATATTAACGAAAAATGGATTAATGTCTCAGTGTCTTCCGAAAAAGACTATCTTGATTATGGTATGGATGATATTTCAATTATCCCAGAATCCGCATGGTCACAACTTCAAGGTGAAGTTGAAATATGCCACTACACGGACGACTCAACAAAAGCAGAAACATCCTTCAACATTGAAACCGAACCTTTTACTCTTGCGCAAGAGTGGGAAGACAAAGAAATCAAAATCATCGAATACACTGATGATCCTAATCAAACTGAATCAACGATCACAATCGAAACCGAACCTTTTACTCTATACGATGAATTAGGTGATAATGTCGATGTCTTATACTACACAGATGACCCATCCAAAACGTCAGCCGAATTAAATATTACGACTAACTACTCCCCATTGGATGAACTTGAGGGAGATTTAGACGTGGTTACGTGGAGTGACAATAACAATCCCAAAATTGTAACAACTACATCTATACCCTTTCCTCAATCAGTTATTCAAACAGACGATTATTATATGTATGGTGATCTACTCTCTATTGTAGATAAACTAAATTCATCAAACGGAACACTTAGATATGCAGTTTCATTTAATGAGGGCAGTACATGGGTAGTGTGTAAGTTTGGTAAATGGAGAAATATTGACATCTCTAGTTTGGCTACTTTCAAGAAAAGTGGAATGAGTCATTATGATATTTCTTTGATTAATTCGACTGCCTTGAAGAATAAGGGTAATAAAATTCGATTTGCTTATTACATTGAGGATAACATACATAATTCAGATCCCGGAATCGCAATTGATAGCATGAAACTGAATATCAACTCAGCTACAGAAACGATTAAAATGGACAATGTTGCTTTCTACGTGTTAAATACTAATGCCACAATTCAATTAACTCTGACAGGTAGCAAGCTGATTGGCATACTAGATGACAGTGATCAAGGCAAAGTTCAATATCGCATCCTTCTCAATGACAAAGCATATTATCCTTCAGATGGCAGTTTTACACGACTAGCTCCTTCACCTCAAGATATCGATATCAACATTTCTGATCGAGATATTATATTCAATCAACAAAACAAACTCAAAGTGGAGTTTCAAGATTATTGGGGAGAAACGGATTACTGGGAAACTACATTCATTGGTACATATTCTGGATTAATGTTTATGGATGAATCGGGAGAATATTTGTCAGATACATTTGGTGGGATTCTGAAGCAGCTTGATTTTGGAGTCATCATTGCTGGACAAACTACACTAACTCAAAAAGTACGAATCAAAAATCAGTTAGGCTATGCAATTGACAATATATATTTAGAAATGGATAAAAAGTATGAACGAGATGGCGTTGTGGTCGAGCTATCCAGACAGGCTAACCCATTCCTCCCCATTGATTATCTGACATATGGACTCACACAACCAGATGAAACAATTGATTTTTATGTTCGCATTGCAACAGACATGAGAGCTAAACCAAATCCCAATGGCTTATTTGAGTTAGTGGTAAACGCTGATCGTGTTTAAATCTCAATACAATGAGATGAGGAGTGACATTTTTGTACTATGATGACCATGATACGGAGGGGATTATATATGTAAAAAGTCCCTCCAACCGTTTTACGAGTAAGTATGTTTTGTATGTTCAAGATGAGATTGATTTGGAATCAGAACTAATAGTTGCGTCTAGAAAAGAGTCAATATTAGAGTCAACTATTTCTATTAAGTCATCCATACAAAATAAAGATATTTCAAGCAGTCTTAACATAATGCATCGATCCAATAGTGATTTAGATTCAACTATTGAGGCTGTAGCATTTAGCGAGATAGAGTGTTCCATCAATATTAGACCACACAATAGGGCTCAAGGTAGATTTGAATTAATTGAGGCTCCGCGTATAACTGTTGACTTGAAGCCAATTGGTGATGCAACCACTCGAAGTCGTATTGATTTACAAACAATTAACTATGGTGACACTCAACGGATGATGATTGGTCATGATCCCATCGAAGAGTTTGAATCATTTGTTAACTTTGGTGACTTAAACGTTGCTATACCTGACCTACTATACCTTGAAGATGCTAAGTTGAGACTGTATTACACTGGCACTATTAAGACTGGTGCAAACATTGAGATTTATCAGCCTAATACTGTTTGGCGAGAATATGGAATCACTTATGCCAATAAGCCACACTCTATTGAATTATTGGCTAATCAGTACACATTAAATACAGCAGAGAAATATGTTGAGATTGATGTATTAGATGTTCTAAAACAATGGCAAGATGGTTCCTTGATTAACTTCGGCTTCATTATTAAATCGATTGATAGCACCCCAATTTACTTTAATACTCGTGAATCAACCAAACCTCCAATATTGAGAGTCAAATACATAACATCAGCAGTACAATCTTACGGTCGTTCTGATATAGAGTCCGAACTGTTCATTTATCAAAGGGGTTATAAAGATTTAAACTCGTCGCTGACAGTAAAAAGTGATCGTGGATTCAATTATTTGGATTCCTCAATTTATGTACACAGATACGAAGATCCACTGTTTAACGACTTCAGTAGCTCATTAGTAATAAGTCATCCTGATCTATATTCATCTCTTACAGTTGGTATTCGTGTAGAAGATGACTTGGATTCTTACATAGCGATAATTGAGAGCAAAGTAAGAGATCTGGACGCAATACTCACTTCGTCTAGGCCAGATCTAGCATCAATGATAACAATTGATCCTAAAATAAGTTTAGTTTCTGAAATTTCAATTGCTAATCGAATGTTTGATGATTTAACGAGCAGCATTGTTATCTCCAACCCCGATCTCTCTTCATTCATTAACGTTTCTAACTATACTCGTACTAGAAATGATATGGATTCTGAATTATCAATTAGAAATGAGTATTACGAGGATTTAGAATCTTTTATTACAATTTCTAAGCCCGATACATCAGGATTTTTAGTTATTCGCGGTAATGGCTATTCTGATATTGATGGAACAATAGACATCCCAACATTTGATATTCAGGATGGCGCTATTTCAGTATCACGTCCTGATATTGATGGATTCTTTATAGTCAAGGAAGTTGGCTATTCTGATGTGGACTCATTTATTGATGTTCCAGCATTTGAGGATTTTGATTCTGATGTGGCGATATCAAGACCGGATATGTATTCGATGCTTGAAGTTAAATATGTGTCTGATCAAGATGGAGCCATCTATATCAAGGATAGAGTGTATCTAGACAGCATAATTGACATTAGACAGTTTAGCGATCTGGAATCGACTATCTTGATTAAGCAATTTACGGAGATTGATTCAGAAGTAGTCATATCTAAGCCTGAACTTGGTGGATTCTTGTATCCAAGAGTTAGTGGGTTGCACGATATTGAAGGATTAGTGAGTATCCGTAAACGCGATGTTAGTGATATGAATTCCACTCTAATTATTAGAGGTGCATCTTCAGGCGCTTATTATTACATATTGTAAGTTTTACAGGGCTCTCCATTTTGGGGAGTCTTTATTTCATTTGAGAGAAGGAAAAAGATGTGTCAGACAAATTTTTAAATTTTATTGTGGGGGTGACATTCCAATGTCGCTAATGGAGAATTTTCAAAAATTTATGGTGGGTTCAGTTGTTACCATTGGTGCGTACCTGTTCGGAGGATGGTCAGACGGATTAATATTGTTGGCAATATTATGTGTTGTTGATTACATAACAGGAATGGCAGCCTCTATATATGAGGGCAATAAGTTTCCCACAGATCCCACGAAAGGGTTAAGTTCGAATAAAGGATTTTGGGGGATTTTTAAAAAATCACTAATGTTCTTGGTGATAGCAACTCTACACCGTATAGATCTGCTGTTGGGATTAGATGGTTCCCTTGGATTTATGTTGGGGGGCTTATTTTTTTATATAGGAAATGAATTAGTTAGCTTTATTGAGAACCTAGTTAGGCTTGATGTACCTCTGCCCAAGCAACTTAAGCAAGCAGTCACAGTTTTTCAATCAAAAAGTGAAACAAATAATAAAAGCGATATAAACAATCAGTAAAGGACAGGCTTATATATCTGTCCTTTTTGTTTAGAGGAGAAGAAGTTTGAAACAAGGCAAATATACTGTAGAAGAAATCAATGAAGAGTTTCTAGTTTTAAATGTACTTTCATCTCATATGATCATCAAAGTAAGAAGTGTTACTATAAATGCAATTTACATTTACAAGACACAATATCTACTGACCTAAATGAAATGTTTAGAAAAAGACGCAAGTATCTGTGTAGTAAATGCGCATCAGAAGAATCCTCAAAACAGCAACGAGGATTTAAAGATGAAATTGAATTGGCATCATTGTTCACCAAGAGGAATATGGAATTGATAGCAAATCAGATATATACAAACAATTTACAGCCTCTCTACTATATTTGTAATCATCACAAGGAAAATGGTATCCAAACGATGACTTGGAAATCTTTTAAAAAAGGAGCTTCGTGCCCTTCTTGTAAAATGAAGAAGATAGCTTCCAAACTTAGAAAATACAAAATTGAAGAAATCAAAGAGCTATTTGATAGTGATGGAGCAACTCTTTTAAGTACAGAATTTAAATCTGTAGATCACCATCTTGACTATGTTTGCTCAGAAGGACATCTTACAAAAACAATTCTTGGAAATTATCTTAAAGGTCATGGATGTTGGATATGTGGCGTAGAGAAACGAAGCAGAGAAAATCATTATTTATGGGAATACGGATCATCCCCTATTTACCTTTATTTAATAGGGTCAGTAAGGCAGTGGGTTTTGGACTCATTATCAAAGTATGATTTTAAATGCGCAATTTCAAGAAAAACAGAAGACTTACATGTGCATCATGCAAATATTAATTTTTCAACTTTAGCTAAGAGAATCGTCAATAAACACAATCTCAGTTGGAAAGAAAGTATTGGTAATATAGACTCCCTTCTACTTAAAGATATGGGCAATGAATTATTAGAAGATCACTACAAATATGGTTTAGGGATACCACTACATCAAAAAATACATAATGAATTCCACTCAAGATACGGTAGAACAAATAATACGATTGAGCAATTTAAAGAATTTGAAGAGATTTACATGGTTAAACAAAATAAGAATAAGGAGTGATTAAATGATTCAAAAAGGAAATTTCCTTCTTTTAGAGATATCAGAGTTTAGGCCTTGGCTACAAAAGCAAAAGGCAACAAGAAGCATCAAAGGATTACAAGTACATCATACAGGTGCTCCCAACTACACTACACGTAAAATGGTTAATGGAATCGCACAACAAGACCATTTTAAATGCTTAGAGGGCATGCGTGATTTCCATATCAATACGAATAAATGGAAAGCTACTGGACAACACCTAACTTTGTTCGAAGATGGCAAGGTTGGGGTATCTTTGGATAGAGATTTAAATATGACCCCTGCTTGTATCTATAACAACAATGCTGGTTATGTCGGTATCGAGATTATTGGGTGTTTTGATAAGGGTGTAGACACAATGACTGCTGTTCAGAAGGAAGCTGCAATCCATTTGTATGCTGTATTGTGTGAGAAGTTTTATGTGCCTGTCAATACAGATAAGATTGTTTACCACGCTTGGTTTACTGCGTCCGGTACTCGACTTTCAGACTACACGCCTGGTAAGTCTTCCAAGTCATGTCCGGGTACAGCATATTTCGGCGATGGTAATACAATTGCTGCTGCCAATAAAAACTTTATTCCTCAAGTCAAAGCAGAACTAGAACGTTTAAGAAGTGGAATTACGAATCCAATTACAACTACAAAACCAAAGGATGATGAACCAATGACTGAGGCAGAAAAACTACAAATGACTACACTTGAGAACACAGTAAAATCACAATCTGAATGGATTAAAGCTGAGAAAGTTAAGGCAAATATGGAGTGTCCATCTTGGGCTAAAGATGCATATGAGTATTACAAAGATTATATTTCTGACACCACAGGTAGCTATGACTTCTGGAGGCAACTTGTGATTAACTACCGTAAATATAATAACATCAAAGTAAGCAAGTAATTAAGTAGTAATCACACATAAAAGGAGATTAGATTAAATGGATAACGTATATATTATTGGTATCATCCTTGCTGCTGTTGCGGGAGGGTTATTTCTCATTCCCTTTGCTAAGAAAAAGGGTTGGATCAACAAAGATAAAACTGATGGATTACAACAAGCTTTAATCGTGACTCGACTTGTTTTAGATGTGATGAATGTCAGAGGGCTAAACAAGAATAAGGCATCATTTGCAATAGATATCGCTGAGTTGGTTGTTAAATATGTAGATTTACATATGGATGACAATGTTGATAAAAGGGCAATTTCACTTAGAATTATTGATGATTTACTGGCGAAAAACGCAGTCATACCAACAGATTCGGAGAGACAACTTATTGAGATTATTATCGATGCAGCTTTGAAGCGATCAGAACAGATTAAATAATGAATTAGATATAACTATACCCCTCTTGAGGCTAAGCAATTCCTCTTGAGGGGTATTTTTTTCATTTTTTTAACTTGTGTATGTTTTCTGAGAGTACTTGTTTACAGTAAGTTGGGCTTAGACCATATTGCTTGTAGATCTTGGTAAAAGATAGTCCATCAACATAGTGAAGATTGTATATCCTCTCAAAGTCGCGTGAACGCCTCTTCTTGGCTCTTTCTTTAGTTGATTCGAGTATTACCCCTTTTGCTTTAAACATTTCCTTGATTGTCCACCAATCAGTCTCAGTGGCTTCTGCTATTTGTTCAAAGCTAAGCAAGTCCTTTTGATACTTGTCCAACATCACAGGGAACAAAGGTTCAATCTCGCTCCATTTGTGGGTAAAGGTTTCACCTCCCCACTTTGGCTTATCAAAGCTGAGTGAATCAAACACATAATATTCCAAACCATTGATTTTACAAGTGTGTCGATAGCTTCCTTCCCAAAATCCTTCTCGCCTCCGCGAGCCAGACTGTATGCCTCGTCAATAAACAAGATTCCGCCCAATGCCTTCTTGACCAAATCCCTCGTTTTCTGTGCCGTATGCCCAATGTATTCCCCGACCAAGTCTGCACGTTCCACTTCAATCAAATGACCCTTACTCAATACCCCCATCTTCTGAAACAGCTTCGCTACAATTCGTGCTACCGTTGTTTTTCCGGTTCCCGGATTGCCTTTAAAAATCATATGATACACGTGCGCCCCACTTATGAGTCCAGCTTCGGTACGCATCTGGGCAATCTGTAAGAAAGCATAGATTTCAAATACTAAATCCTTGATATTTTCGAGCCCAACCAGCTGCTCCAATTCACCTTGAATCTCCTGAAAATGCGCATGCTTGGCTAAGCCTTTTGCTGCCTGTATTGCCGTCTCTTCTTCTTTGACCAGCATCTGAGGTTCCTGGTTACGCAAAACAACATTAATTTGTCTGGATGGTCTGCCTCCCGGTTGCCCTCCTGCAGCCATGACCCGTCCGTTCATTCGCCATCACCTCTATTTTATCGGGCTGAACTCTCCTGATTATTAATGTATTCTATCAGGTGCTCTAATATTAGAAGGATGGCGAAGAATTCTACGACTTTTCCATGACTCAAATCTGAATATTTTTTCTGAACTCCCCATTCTCAAACAGGGTTTGTCTATGCTTCAGAGACAGTTGGAAATATGGAAACACATGTGCATCAATGGCATGCAACAATTCCTTTGCTGTCCGGTTAGCCAGATCATAATCCCCCGTCGTAATGTGCTTACGTGAAAGAGCATCTTCCAGTTCATCCTCGTCCAGCAAAAATATTTCTCCATCCTTCAGGACAACGACATCCAGATACAAGTCATCAAACCAAGGAACACCCTGATCGGTTATGCCCTGACTGCGGCATGTGTCAATGTACCATTCAACGATCCGCTCCTGATCGTCAAACATGGCCGTAACAACAAAGTGCTCTCCTTTCGGATAATACTGCAACCAGGAATAACCTTTATCCGCTATGCAGAAGGTACTTCCTCCATAGGTTTTCCACAAAGGCTCTTTCAAATCTTGTATCGTATACAACGTAATGTAACCCGTAAAAATTTTGGATTGAACGAACCGGCATGTAAATTGTCGGTTCGTAATCCGGCGCCAGTTCGCGCGGTCCCCGAATTTCCGTTTCATACGAACCCCTCTTTGCCGACCACAGGTCCGTGACCTGCTGATATTGGTGAACAGCGAATAACGTCCGCATTACCGATTCTACAAGTCCCTGAATCCGCTTTGCACAACGTATTACGAATAGTTACAGCTTACCATATTTAAGTTATACACTCAAAATCAAGCTTTGCCCCATCTATTCTAGAGCTATGGTTCCACTCCAAACGTTATACAAACCAAAAAACCTGCTTCCCCAATATGAGGAGAGCAGGTTTTGGGTTGTAATTATTTATTGCGGCTTCTTCTTGTTAACCGCCAGTTCCAGCTTGAGAATCTGTCGGTGCATTCGTTTCTCCGCTGTTACCGTTGTTTCCGTTGTTTCCACTATCTGGTGGCGTGACTACTTCGCCCGGTGTCGTTACAGCCCCATCATTGGAACCCTCACCCGTACCTCCAGGTTCTGTTGTTCCCTGTCCAGGTGGTGTGTTTCCTTCTCCGGTCTGTCCATTCCCTTGACCTGTCCCGCCGTTGTTTCCATTATTCCCGTTACCATTGTTGCCATTTTCATTTCCGTTGCCATTGTTACCCTCAGAACTTCCATTCCCCGGCGAACCGTTGTCTGGATTTTCTGTTCCTGGCTGTTCTGTGCCCGGTTCCGTTCCTGGCTCCGTGCCCGTATCTGGCTGTTCCGGTTTCAATTCCTCCGCTTCAATCATCAGCGATATGATGTTGGACGGATCTGTCTCCTGTCCAGATGCCAGATCATAGGCTGTCACATAATACTCATAAGTGAGACCAGGGAGCGCACTTAGATCCTGCGCACTGGTCGAACCTACAGCATCAATGAGATGGGTGAACTGTCCTTCGGAAGATTCTTTCCGATAAATCCGATACTGTGTTGACGAATCGCCCGTTGCAGTCCAGTTCAGCGACACCGTTTGTGTAGATGGATCATAAGAACCATTCAACCCACTAACGGAAAGCGATGGTTGCTCTGGTTCTTTTTCCGGCGGAGGTGTCTGGGATCCTGCTGGAGCTTTGAAGTCCTTCACAGGAACTCCTTTCAGCGCATCCCCCATAACTTTCGCAAAGAACGCTGCTGACAGCTTACTACTATTCTTGAGCATGTGGGTTGCATCCGGATTGTCATAACCCATCCATACTGCAGCAGTCCATTCTGGCGTGTATCCGACGAACCAAACATCACGGTTGGCGCTGTTGCCGGAAATACCGCTTTGAACGGTTCCCGTCTTACCAGCAACCGGTCGATCCAGACGTGCTGAACGTCCTGTACCGTCATTCACTACGTTTTGCAGCATCTGAGTCAGGGAATAAGCATTTTGCTCACTCATGACACGAGTTGTATCCGATTTATCGTGTTTATAAGTCGTTTTTCCGGCACTATCCTTAATTTCCTTAATGGCATAAGCCTGCTGGTACTCACCCAGATTGGCGAATGCACTATAGGCTTGCGCCATTTCCAACGTATTCGTACCTTTGCTAAGACCACCCAGCGCAATCGCCAGGTTTTTGTCTTCATCCGTAAGCTGAATCCCTACGCTTTTTGCAAACTGAACACCTGTATTCACACCAATTTTGTTTAGGAGCCATACTGCCGGAATGTTCTCCGATTTTGTAATGGCATTCGTCATGCTAATGGTAGAAGAATACCCATGCAGGTTACCCGGACAGTAGTTGCCAAAGCATTGCTTTTCATTACTGAGCGGAGAGTTTGCATTGTAATCGCCTGATTCTAATGCAGGTGCATAAGTTACAATCGGTTTAAATGCCGATCCAGGCTGTCTACGACTCTGTGTTACCCGGCTATAGCCCTTCGTTTGATAATCCCGACCGCCCAGCAAGGCGACGAGACTGCCATTTTCATGATTCATAATTACCATGGAGCCTTGAACTGGTTGATCATCTTTGCTTGACTCAAACAAGCTATCATCCGCGAACGCACTCTCCATGGCTGTTTGAGCCTGAGCATCCATCGTCGTGTAAATTTTGTACCCGCCGATATTCAGATCATCCTCCGTTTTACCAGTCACTTTTTCCGCTTCACGAAGAACATAATCGATAAAGGCTTGATACTTCTGCTCTTTCTCAGGCGGTGTATAGTTATAATCTACTTCTTTGGCTTCATCCATTTCCGCCTTGGTGATGTAACCTTGCTCATACATCAGCTGCAATACCACAGCACGACGTGCCTTGGAATCGTTGGGATTGCTCAGCGGGTTATAAGCAGAAGGCCCTTTAGGCATCGCTGCCAGCGTGGCAATTTGCCAAATTTTTAATTTGTTAAGGTCAGACACCCCAAAATAAAATTCAGACGCAGCCTTAATTCCATAACGCTGATGACCAAAGAAAATACGGTTCAGATACATCGTCAGAATTTCGTCTTTTGAGTACTTGCGCTCCAATGCCATTGCAATGGAAACTTCTGTCGCTTTACGGAAGAAGGTCTTGTCACGGGACAAGAACATATTTTTCGCAAGCTGCTGGGTCAGCGTACTGCCACCCTCCACCATGGAGCGGGCCATGACATCTTTTACTGCCGCCCGTCCGATGGACCAGATATCCACGCCCTGATGCTCATAGAATCGTTTGTCCTCCGTAGCAACAAAGGCTTCCTTCACTAAATCCGGAATATCTTCTTCTTTGACAGGCTCCAGCTTTTGAATGGACAATTCGCCCATTAACTGTCCGTTACGATCATATACTTTTGAAGTCTCGTTGATTGTTGTTTTGTCCTTGTTGGCTTTGAGCAGATTTTCGCCACTCACCATAATAAATAAATATCCACCCAGTGCACAGAATATGGCGATTGCCATGGTGAAAAACAGTGTCCATCCAACGCGTTTACCCGTAATTTTTTTCTTTTTAGAGGTCTTTGGCTTCGCTTTTTTGGTTGACTTGTTATTGCTGTTGCGATTGTTAGACCTCGACAACGGATCGTTTGGCATGTTACCTCCTGACTCCCTTTCGGTTGCATAATTTCTATTCGTCTGTTGGCTCAAGCTCCTATTGAGCTTATTTTGCCCGGAATGAAAAGAACAACCCTTATTCAGGTTGCTCTGTTTCAATTCCTATACTTGTAGACGAAATGGTTGATAAAAAGGTTTCGTAATTTTTTAAGCTTCGCCGCTATTATCTTGCTGCATCAGCGATACGCTGCGTTGAGGCGTGAACGTGGAGATGGCGTGCTTGTAGACCATTTGCTGGCGTCCGTCGCTGTCAATGACGATCGTAAAATTGTCAAATGCCTTGATCGTTCCGCGGATTTGAAAGCCATTGGTCAGATAGACCGTAGCTGGAATGTTTTCTTTCCGCAGTTGGTTCAAGAACGTATCTTGGATGTTGATGGACTTGTTCATTAGCCGTACCCCCATTGGTTCATTTGAATTCGTGTTTAAGTAATATTCAATATCGCTGAGTAGCTTTCGTGCTATTATATCATGAACGGATTCATATAATCCACAAAAACCCCTTGCCTGCTATTTTGCACCTATGCCTGAGCTTCGCTTGCAACTAGAAGACTTATCCATTATACACCGCTTGTCAGAATTGCAAAAGAGGGACAAATTCCACCTTTTCTCACGTTTCCCTTCTACTTTTCCGGGTCTGTATACGGTTTCCCTTCTTCTTTGACTAACGTACTATTATGCCGAATTTTTCTATCATTGATTAAGAGTTTCAGGTATGTATTGGTATTAATTAAAACGATAATTAACCAAATTAAGGCGACAAGACCTCCAATGGCGAAACCAATTCCAAATAATCCTGAGAAAAAGAGGTATAAACTTGCCACTCCGCTCGGTTCTGCAATCATTAAATTTCCCCCTTTCCAATTCACCTTAGTAACAAAATCAAATAGCCTGTCATGTGAATACATTTTAATATTTATGTTATTTTTTTACAATGAATTTTTCTGCTTAAATCTGCGTACGCCTCCGATTATTTCCTGTTTTAAGACATCATTTCACATTAAAAAGTAAAAACCTCTACCTTTTATTTCTAAAAGATAGAGGTTCTAAAGTCCTACATAGGTGGCAAAATCCACCTTCTATATTCAGTCAAACTTGCTTTTGATCATCTCACATACATGGGCATAATTCCCTGCAAAATCTTCGGTATCCGTCATATCCACCCATTCAATGTCCTTCATATGACGGAACCAGGACAATTGCCGCTTGGCAAAACGGCGTGTATCCCTTTTAAGCCACTCTACCGCAGCCTCCCAGCTTACTTCACCCTGAAGATAAGCCGCAATTTCCTTATAACCGAGTCCCTGCATGGAGATATGCCCTCTCGCTACGCCGCGCTCCAGTAAAGACTTGACCTCATCTACCAGACCCTGCTCGATCATAAGATCAATTCGTTCTTCCACTCGGGCATACAGCTTCTGACGATCCATCGTCAAACCCACAATGAGCAGGTCATATGGAGACTCTTTTTTCTGGGAAGCCAGCTGCTCGGATAACTTCTCACCTGTGAGGTGATAGATCTCCAGTGCACGAACAATTCGACGCTGGTCATTCGGATGCAGTCGTTCTGCACTAACCGGGTCGATGACCTTCAGCTTATCATGTAACGCCTGCGGGCCATGTTTCTCAGCATAACGAAACTGTTCATCCCGGAACGCTTCATCCGAGCCGCTGTCCGAGAATTGAAAGCCGTAACATACCGATTCCACATACAGACCGGTGCCACCAACAATAAAAGGCAACTTGCCGCGCTCATGGATTTCCCCAATCAGACGTGTGCAGCTCTCCTGAAATTCCGCCACGGAATAGGGGTATTCTGGTTCATGGATGTCGATGAGGTGATGGGGCACACCCTTCATTTCATCGCGTGTAATTTTGGCTGTTCCGATATCCATTTCGCGATATACCTGCATCGAATCCCCGGAAATAATCTCGCAATTAAACGCCTGTGCAAGCTCAATACTCATTCTTGTTTTGCCTACAGCTGTTGGTCCAACCAGCACAAGCAGCTTCGGTTTAACTTCCGCTTTCAACATTAATCACTCCGTACAGTGTTTTTGCATTGCCCCGGTCGTGTACTTCAAAACCGAGTCTCGTAAATTCCGCGCTGCCGCGCTTCTCTTTCATAACTACCCGCTTACGGGCAACTCTTTTCGCTTCAATAATACTCTGTTCATCCAGTGCGCTTGGATTCGCATAATCTCGCAAAGGCTGGATGGCGCTTGAATCGAGCATCGGTTCACGGAACATCGGATCGAAATAAACCGTGTCACAGCTTCGGTCTGGCAAGGAACGCAGCAAATCGAGATGATTCGCATGACGCAGCTCAATGCGCCGGAAAGCTTCGTTTACCGCAGGCTTAATGCTTTCGTATTGAGACATCCCTTCTACTAATAGCGTGTACAGTGGGAGGGAGCTTTCACATGCGATGACCCGACCACTTTTGCCTACAGCAACCGAGAATACCAATGCATCGGTGCCCAATCCTGCTGTACAATCGATAACGGTATCCCCTTCAAGAATCGCCCCCGCCTCCAGCATCGGATCAGCTTCTCCATTTAACACACGTTTGGCCCGAACAAATCCCATACTGGGGTGAAACTCAAGCAGCGGTGAATCCGGACGAAACAAACGAACTTTACCCTGAAGCACAACTACAATCTCATCGATCCCATAATGTGCGACCAGTGCAGGCAAAGACATTTTTTTGCGCGGTACATAGATCCCTCCCGTTGTTTCCGCAAGGTTTCGTGCACGTTCCACAAGGTGGCCTGCTTCCTTTTCACCGGTTGTAATATACATAACTTCCTCCTAAACAGCTACATGACCCGTTTGAACAATTTCTCCAGATCATAGGTTGAAAATGACACCACAATCGGTCTCCCGTGTGGACAAGTATACGGTTGACGGCAATAACCAAGACGCTGAATCAATACTTCCGCCTCCTGATCCGTCAATTTCTGATTGGCTTTAATGGAAGCTTTGCAAGAGCACATAATGGACGCCGCTTCTCGCATCTTGGCAACATCAATACTACGTTCACTCAGCACCCATTCTGACATCTCTTCAATAATGTCTTTCTCATCCCCCTTGGGGAACCAGAATGGGTGGGAACGCACCCGGAAGGTCTGCCCTCCGAAATGTTCCAAGTAAACACCTGCCTGCTCGAACCAAGCCAGTCTTGTTTTGAGCTTTTCGGTCTCGGATGGTGTAAACTCCAGCGTAATGGGCAGCAGCAGCTCCTGCGAAGCCTGAGCCGGGTTGCCAAACTGCTCGTAGTAATACTCATAATTCACTCGTTCATGGGCAGCATGCTGATCAATCAGATATAAACCATCTTGATTTTGTGCAATCAAGTACGTCCCGTGATGCTGCCCAATCAGGCTTAGTTCGGGAAACGCAGGCATGGAGACATCCGACTTAACGGCGGAAGCCAGCCTTGCCGGGTCCGGTAAACTTGGAGCCTTCCAGCTTCGCTCTCCTTTTGCACCCGCCGCAGATGGGTTATAAGTTGAACGGCCTTCTCTAACCGGAGAATTCACCGAATTTGAACGATAGACAGAAGCCTGAGCCTGTGAAGTCGATGGCCCCTTATCCTCAGTTGAAGGTATTGCATCTTGCGCAGCACGATCTGTAGTAGCACCGGTACTTCCACTCACAGCAGAAGCTGGTTCGCGATGAGAATTTTCGTCATGACTATAATTTTGCTTCATAACATTAGATCCTAGGTCCCCGCTCAACATCCCAAATGGATCATAGGATGGTGGTATCTCGGGTGGAGCTTCAGGCAACGGCAGCGTCTGACCCTCACCGTTTCCATCAGGAGCTGATTGCACATCAGCCGGAGCATCCAGGTCCAGATCGTCGTCCTCCGAAATCATTTTAGCGAGTCCAGCATTTTTCCCTAATGGACCCTGTTGCCCATAACCTGCGGATTCCGGTTCGTCCTTTAGAGGACCTCTGGGGAACAGAAATTGTTCCTGGATAAAGGAACTGTTATCTCCACGTCTGATTTGCTGCTTGGTTACCTGTGGAATGAGCACTTCCTTCCGCAAGATTCCACGCAGTGTCGTTTCCACAAACTCGTACAGCTCCGCTTCCTTGCTGAAACGAACCTCCAGCTTCGCCGGATGCACGTTCACATCGACCAAGGACGGATGCATCTCCAATTGCACCACGACAAGTGGGAACCGATTAATGGGCAACAGCGTATGATACGCCTTCAGAATAGCCTGATTGAGCCCGTAATTCCGAATAAATCGTCCATTCACAATGGTCGACATGCCGCCACGATTGGCACGAGTCCATTCCGGCAAACTGATTAGCCCGCTGACACGATAGTCCAGACTTTCCCCCTCAATGGGAAGCATCGCTTTGGCGGCACTGGTTCCATAGATCGCTGCAACCACTTGCAGCAGATCCCCATTGCCCAGCGTCTGAAGCAGCGTATTTTCATTATGTCGCAGCGTGAACGAGATGTTAGGATGGGACATGGCCATACGATAGAGAACATCCGAGATATGTCCCAGCTCGGTCTGGATCGTTTTCATATATTTAAGCCTGGCTGGCGTATTGAAAAATAGTTCTTTCACCTCAAAGTCCGTGCCTTGGGGTGAGGTTTCATCCTCATGTGAGAGGAGTTTGCCGCCCTCAATCACGATTCGGCGCCCTCGGCCGTCATTCCCGCTGGCCGACAACACTTCCACCTTGGAGACAGCGGCAATACTCGCCAAAGCCTCTCCCCGAAATCCAAGACTTGTGATCTGGAACAGATCGCGGCCATGAGCTATTTTACTGGTTGCATGACGATAGAAGGCCTTTTCCATATCCTCCGGCTCGATACCGGAACCATTGTCTTTGACCCGAATACGGAGCAGACCGCCCTCCTCCACCGTAACATCAATCTTGGAGGCGCCTGCATCCACCGAGTTTTCGAGCAACTCCTTAACGACTGAAGCAGGCCGTTCGACCACCTCACCTGCCGCAATCTGGTTGGCAATATGTTCATCAAGCACATGAATTTTCGCCACAGGTTTCCCCTCCCCTATACTCAGGATAATTGCTGTGCCTTCAATTTGAGATCATTCAGTATTTGCATTGCCTGAAGCGGCGTCATGTTCATTACATCAATATCTTTCATATTACGAATAAACTCCCGGGCAGGCTTGTCAAGGGCAACTACCTCCGGTTTGGGAGATACACTTGGCTCTTCATCCCCAAAGATGGACAGTTGAACCACATCAGCATGTTTGGAGCCTGAATGCTGCTTACCATTTTGTTTTTTGTCCTGTGGTTTCCGTGCTGGATCTTCAGTCGCAACAATGAGTTCAACCGGTTCGGTAGATTCCTGCTCCCGAATCAATGACGAATGATCTGTTGCCTGGAACTCCACGCCCTGAACATAACCACCCGATTGCTGCTTGTCATTCCCGCCAAATTCGCTTCCAACCGCAACCTGTGCCGCCGCATGCTCAAAACCGTGCAGCAAGCCATTCGCCCGCTCAATGATGCTGTCCGGCAGACCTGCAAGCCGTGCGCAATAGATTCCGTAGCTGCTGCTGGCAGCACCTGCAATCAATTTGCGCAGGAAATTAACCTTGTCCCCGCTCTCTTGCACGGCCATAGAGTAATTCGCCAACTTGTCCAGACTTTCTTCCAGATGAGCAAGCTCATGGAAATGAGTCGATACAAGTGCTTTACACCCAATAATATCGTGCACATATTCAATGACGGACTGCGCAATCGCCATCCCCTCACTGGTAGACGTTCCCCGGCCCAACTCATCGATAATAATCAGACTGCGCGGTGTGGCTTTATCCGTCATGACCTGAATGTCGGCCATTTCCACCATAAATGTACTTTGTCCGCCGATGAGATCATCTGCCGCACCAATCCGTGTGAAAATACGATCCATAATCGGTACTTCAGCTTGTCCCGCCGGCACAAAACAGCCGATCTGCGCCAGAATCGAAATCAGCGCCACCTGCCGCATATACGTACTTTTCCCCGCCATATTCGGACCGGTAATCAGCAGAATGCGCGCCTCTTCCTTCTGCATCGCAGTATTGTTGGCAATGAAAGCACCATCCCGCATCACCGCTTCAACCACCGGATGGCGCCCCTGTTCCACGATCAGATCGTATCCATCGGTCAAAGTAGGCCGTACGAAATTGCGCTCTGCGCTGATGACAGCAAAGGATTGATACACATCAATCTCCGCGACCAGCTCAGCCAGCTTCTGTAGCCTGGCGATCTCCTGATTGAGGCGTTCCCGCAATTCCGCAAACAAACCGTACTCAATATCGACCATTTTGTCCTGTGCTTCGAGAATTAGTGTCTCTTTTTCTTTCAGCTCCGGTGTAATATAACGCTCGGCATTGGCAAGGGTCTGCTTCCGCTCGTAGCGGCCTTCTGGCAAAGAAGCCAGATTCGACTTGGTAATTTCTATATAGTACCCAAATACTTTGTTGTAACCGATTTTCAGCGAGCGAATTCCGGTTGCTTCACGCTCTCTGGCTTCCAGCTCTGCAATCCACTGCTTACCATTTACCGATGCTTCCCGGAGCTCATCCAACCGCTCATGGTATCCTTCACGAATTAAGCCGCCATCACGCACCGACACGGGCGGCTCATCAACGATTGCCTGACCGATTGCATCACGCAAATCACTGCAATCATCCATAACGCCTGCAATGTGCTGCAGCGTTGTGGAAGGCGAACCTGCACAATACTGACGTAGCCCCGGAATTTTGTCCAGTGACATCTTCAGGGCATTCAGATCCCGACCGTTGGCGTTACCAAAGGCAATTCGACCCACCAGGCGTTCCAGATCATAGATGTCTTTGAGTTCTGAACGCAGATCTTCCCGTAATATAAACTGGTTATACAGCGTATCTACCGCTTCCAGACGTTCATTGATTTTGCCTTTTTGCAGCAAGGGTTTATCAACCCAACGACGCAGCATGCGAGCACCCATGGACGTCTCTGTGCGGTCCAGCAGCCAGAGCAGCGAACCTTTTTTTGAACGCTCACGTACGGTTTCTACCAGTTCCAGGTTACGCCGAGTAAAGGGGTCCAAAATCATAAAGTGATCCGGCTCATACGTTGAAACCTGTGTCAATTGGCCAAGTGAACGTTTCTGTGTCTCACTTAAATAGGAGAAAAGACGCGCTATACAGGCTTGACGTTCAGGCTCCAGACGGGCCCATACCGCTTCGCCAAATTGCTGACGCACCAAATCTTCCTTGCTCTTCGTCCATGGTGTATACACCACAGGCCGACCAATTGGAGATGCCTGGGTTGCCACCGTATCCAGCAACGCAGCATCCCCCACCAGCTCCGAAGGTTCATAGATCCCGATTTCATCCTTGAGCCACTCTTGAGAGTATGGAACAGAAGTCACGTAGAGCTCCCCTGTGGACAAGTCACAGGCAGCCAGTGCTAGTGTGTTCTGGTTCCCTGTCAGGCAAACCATATAGTTGTTGGACTTGTCCCCCAATGTCTTACCTTCCATTACCGTTCCGGGTGTTATAACTCGTACAATTTCACGCCGCACCATGCCTTTGGTTACCGTTGGATCTTCCATCTGTTCGCAGATGGCTACTTTGTATCCTTTTTCAATCAAGCGCTGTATGTAATTGTCAGCCGAATGATAAGGCACACCACACATCGGGATTTTATCTTCTCCCCCTCCTGCGCGTGCTGTTAATGTAATTTCTAGCTCACGGGAAGCATTGACCGCATCCTCAAAAAACATTTCATAGAAATCACCTAATCTAAAAAAAAGAAAAGCGTCCTGCGCTTCGGCCTTCACTTGCAAATATTGTTGAATCATTGGCGTATACTGAGCCATGAGTATCCTCCATCCGTTCCAATGTTGTCAGGAAGAGAAGCTGTACGGAAAGGAGCAATAAGGCGGTCAGGCACCTTATTCGTGCCACCGCCTCATGTTTCGGCCATCCGCCGCTTCCCTCACAGGTTGCTGTTCCATTTCTTCGTAACGATGATCAAAATCGACTTATTTCTCATTATACCAAAAAAGTGCCCAATCTTCATGAACCTGCTCGAATATTCCAGAGTTTACGTATATCCCGACTCTCGTCCCATGTCCTACCCTGTCTTAGCTGGCTAATTAATGGAGCAGCGTAACGTTCATAACGTTCATAACCATCCATTTGCGTCAGGTCATCCAGCAGTGCCGGAATATGCGCCTGCATCACCTCACGGTTTCCTTCATAAAAAGCAGTATGAATAGCAGCCTTCGCCAAAGGACGTTGACGCAGCTGATGATAGCCTCTCGCGATAAGACCAGCCAGAGCAACAACTCCTTTGGCAACCAGAGGAGATACTAGAAAACTGGGTAAAGTACGGTATTCGAATCCACCGTAAGATTTCAGTCGAAAATCACCCAATGCCCCATAACGTGGACGCCGGCCTGAACCTCGTGGGTCTTGAAGAACGGCAAGCGGCAATGCCAGATAATTGTCAAGTGCACGCAGCAGTTCCCCGTTTAACGTAACGCCACTGAAATGAACATGTCCGCCGAGTGGCAATCCGCGCTGGGGCATTCCCCCTGCCTGCCAGATCAGCGAATGATCACTAATGCTGCGGGATGCGGCCGCAAAGGCTCTCATCAGATGAGCCAGCAGTTCGCGTGGCTCAGAGCTGGGGGCAGGTCGCAGTTCGGCTACCGGATATATTCGTCGTCCACCGATCGTCACCGAATCACAGCCGGCAACGCCTGTTCGTTCGAGAAATCTAGAGGCGGGCACGATTTTGGACTCTGGCATCTGCACAAGCAGGAACTCGGGGTCCATTCCAAGTATGGGGGCTGTATTACGATGTCGCTCTTCATCCAGTTCGGACTGAAGCTGTTTCCAGCCTGCACGGTACATGGCAGAGAGATCAGTCATGCCCTTCCATGGCCTTGGATCAATCGAGATGACAGCACAACCGCTCTTTCCTGACGCTTCCAGTCTTACAGCGCCGTGATCCAGTCCAACCGTATACAATGTTTTGGTGGCAAGCCGTTCAATGCGTTTGAATAACGTTGATGCCGCTTCAGGATCCAGCACACTTTCTTGCGCTCCACCCATGCCACTGGTGTCCCGACGTTTGATGCGAATCGCTTGCAGACAGCATATCTCCACATCGTAACGTACACGCAGACCCAACTCCCGGTTCCTGCCTTGCGATGCCAGCACTTCAATTCCGGATCGTTTCAGGCGATCTGCCCGTTCACGAGGGAGCATGCGTTCATATCGGCGCACCGCCTCCTCGGCCTCATCTATCACATTCATCCTGTCCCTCCTCCCGATTCTAGCCCAAAATAAAAAAAGAGGGCTTACGCCCTCTTCAATGCCGCTTGCGGCGCATATGATACCTTAAGTTTATGAATCCAGATCGCTGAGCTTACAGCTCATCGTCAAGCAGGTCGGGATCGAGATCATCATAATCTCCATCGCTACTGCCGAAGTCATAATCCTTGTCTTCGTAATCTCCACAGCCATCCGTGCACACTTTCACACATACTTTGGTCTCGGCGACCAATTCAACAGCGAATTCCCGCTCTACCCGGATAATTACGCTGCCTCCACCTGCCGACACCGTGGCTTCCACACAGCTTGGTTCCTGCGTTGCATCCGCAGATACCTCTACAGTGGTGGCCCGGTGTTTCGGGTCCAGATAGGACAAAGGCACATGTTCTACATACGACACCGTTTCTTTGGCTACATCTGTCTGTGAATTTTTGTCATAGGAATACCAAATGTTGATATCGTAAGTACCAATAACTTCAATTCCGTCCCCCGCTGATACGGCTTCATATTGGTGGTTGATAATCCAAGCCCCCAAAATACTGGTCGGACCATGTGGCGGAGTCACGGTATGTGTTACGGTAGAGAACTTACGACCTTTGCCGCAGATCGCCTTCGTGATGATCTCTCTACATTGATGTTTATGACTCAATGACATCTTTAAACCTCCTCCATACAATCATTCTTTACAAGTGTATGCAGGGCATCCGTCTAGGGTGACAACTATTTTCTATTATTCATTTGTAGATTGGGACCGGTCCGATACCGGAGACGGTGCTTTGTCCTTCTTGGCTATTTTCAGATACAGCGCGAGTTCCCGGCATAGCTGGAGAATCGCGGAACGAATCTCGAATTCTTCCCTTGTATCCGGCAACTCCATTCGCTTGAATTCTTCTTGCACATCTGCGAGAAGTTTTTCTGTACGTCCGGTGTAAGATTCAGTGAGTACATCCTGACTGAGCTGGTCGAACAGCTCCGATACCATTTCCGCATGCGGCATCTTCTGATAGATCTGGGATACCAGATGCATCATATGCTGGATGGAATCCAGCTGTGTTTTGCGCATATAAAAGTAAACACTCCATCCCTCGTTCGGGTGGATGACCTGATTCTCCAATGAACGTTTGGCCGCTTCAATGCCGCCCAGTACAGCCTTGTCGGCTTCGATCAGCTCTTTCCCGGCCCACACTTCATTTGGATTGCGCAGCGTGGCTGCAAACTCCTTGAAGATGACCGAGAATAATTCATCAATTCTTTTACGAATACGCAGCATCTGCGGGTCCGCAGCCGGCATATAGGCCAGATTGACAACCATCGCGGAACCGAGACCAATCAGTAGCAGTCCAATTTGGATCAAAACCACATGTACGTCCATTTCACCGCCGCCAAATACCCGGAACACCACGACAGAACCCGTCACAATGCCTTCCTTGAATCCGGCCCGAACTATTACCGGAAACGCAATCAGTATGTAGACCGCCAGTACCCAGTAATGGAAGCCGAGAAAGTGAAAAAGTACACTTGCAAATAAAAGCCCCACTACGGAAGCGAAAAATCTGGCAGATATGGTGCGAATACTTCTTTTTCGTGTCACATCAACGCCAAGTATGGCTAGCAAGCCCGCCGACGTTGGTCCAGGCAAGCCGCACCAGTCCGCAATCAGCACGGCCATCAGCGCGGCTATTGCGGTTTTAATTACCCTAAAACCCATCTAACTCCCTCTCCTCTAAGCTGCAAAAATGTCAAAGCCAGCGAGCCCTGCCTATCCAGGTGAACACCTGTCCAATGCCTGACAGCGTGTACCGTCATATATCATATCCCTAGTATTACACATCCTGCCAAAAACCATTTCTTATCTAATCAAAAGAATCATTCTGGAAGAATCGCATATCGTATTTCGCTGCTAAACTCATAAACGGCATCAACCGACATGCATGTGCATGTCGGTCACAATAACGCGCCCCGGATGAGGGACGCTGGCAATTTGATTGATGCGACGGAAGCCTCTAAGCCCTCTTCTCCAATCGTCGCATTCATTCCGGACTGCGCGGAATATTCGTATTAGTATGGTACTTGATTTTACGGGTTCGGGCAACGTGACACCTCTTGTGAAATTGTATACATATCATGAAGCATTCTATTTTGCACACGCATGCTTTACAAAATTACCTGCGTCCTGCCAGCAGCTTACGTTCTACATAAACAACGAGTTGGTACATCGCTGTAGCTACAGCCGCAATAATCAACAAGCTCGATAAAACAAGGGTAAAGTTGAACACTTGAAATCCATAGATGATCAGATAACCCAATCCCTGCTTGGCGACCAGAAATTCACCCACGATCACACCGACCCAGGCCATGCCCACGTTTACTTTTAAGGTAGAGACAATGGCGGGAAAGGAAGCGGGCAATACGACTTTGCTGAAAATCTCGGAGCGATCACCACCAAACGTACGGATCACCTTAATATAGTTCTGATCTACTTCATTAAAACTGTTATACACGACAAGTGTAGTAATAATGACTGTGATTGACAAAGTCGTCATGACAATAGCCGTAAATCCTGCACCAAACATAACGATAAAGATTGGACCCAGCGCTACTTTGGGCATGCTGTTGAACACAACCATATAAGGATCAAGCACTTTGGACAAAAAAGGAGACCACCAGATCAGAACCGCAAGCAGTGTTCCGACGAGTGTCCCCAGCAAAAAGCCAACTGCCGTTTCCCCTACGGTTACCCCAACATGCGCCCATAGTTCTCCACTGACGATGTCCTTCCAGATCTGATTGAAAATTTTGCTGGGGTAACTGAATAAGAGCACATCAATCCAGCGCAGCCTTCCCGCCAGTTCCCACAGCAAAAACATAAACACCAGCATGGACAGCTGCACCGCCAGCACTTTATGTCGCCATCTGGCAACCTGCTGAATATGACTTTGGTGCAGCTGTCTCATCCAATCATCACGCATTTCCTGCTTCTGGTTCGTCTGATTCACCCGTTTTTCTCACCTCCTCCGGACTGATCCAGTTCACTCCATAACGCCTGAAAAAGCTCATTGAACCCTGGCTGCTCCCTCGCGTGAAAAGGCTGAGCGTTCCGCAGATCTTCGGGAATGATAAACTCCCGCCGAATGCGACCCGGATTGCGATCAAGCACAATGACGCGGTCACTAACGGCAATAGCTTCAGACAGATCATGGGTAACAAGCACCGAAGTTTTGCCGGATTTCTTCAATGTGTCCGAGACCAGATCCTCCAGCTGCAGCTTGGTTTGATAATCGAGTGCGGAAAAGGGTTCATCCAGCAACAGTATTCCCGGATCCGTAGCCAGTGTACGTACCAAAGCCACCCGTTGCTTCATGCCCCCGGATAGCTCGGAAGGATACTGGCTTTCGGTGCCAGCCAGACCCATACCTGCCAGCAGCTCACGCGTACGCGCACGACTCTGTTCATTGAGCGCACCTGTCAGTTCAAGTCCAATTAGGGCATTATCCAAAATGGTACGCCATGGAAACAGATAATCCTGTTGCAGCATATAGCCGATCTGGGCAGACGGACCTTCGATGCGTTTCCCTTTAACCTTGACCTCGCCTGCGGTCGGTGTGAGCAGCCCGGCGATGATCGACAGCAATGTCGTTTTACCACATCCGCTTGGGCCAACAAGACTAACGAATTCCCCTTGCTCGACCTGAAGATTCAAATTTTCGATAACCAGTGATGCTTCACGCTCGCTGACATAGACTTGCGATATCCCTTCCAGTCTGATCACCGTTTCGGATTCAGGCATACTTGCTCACGTCCTTTCCTGAATACCTGGTTACTTCGATGATGCTGCTTGTTCTGCATAGGAATTATCGACAATCGTTTGAGAATCGACACGCTGTTTCAATTCTCCCGCAGCACTCATAACGTCCAGCAAGTTATTCCATTCGTCCTCATCAATGATTGGATCGGTTGCATATGTGCCCTGTTCCTTGTAACGGTTCACACTGCTTACCATAATGGCTGGATCGATATCTTTAAAATAGGGCTTGATGACTTCTGCAATCTCTTCAGCGGTGTGGGAATCCACCCAAGCTTGCGCTTTGTGCAAGCCGTTAGTGAACTTCTGAACGATGTCCTTATTGTCGTTGATATAGCTTTGTTTGGTCATGAAGACTGTATAAGGCAGATGCCCACTTTCCGTTCCAAACGAGGCTACAACCTTGCCGCGACCCTCTTTCTCAAAGATGGACGCCTGAGGTTCAAACAGCTGCACATAATCCCCTGTACCTGAAGCAAATGCAGAAGCGATGTTGGCAAAATCCACATTTTGAATCAATTCCAGATCATTCTGCGGATCAATGCCATGTTTCTTCAGCGTGAATTCGCCTGCCATTTGAGGCATGCCGCCTTTTCTTTGTCCAAGGAATGTACTCTGTTTCAGTTGATCCCAATTGAATTCACCTTCGGGATTGCGGGCAAACAGAAACGTTCCGTCCGTCTGTGTAAGCTGGGCAAAGTTAATGACCGGATCTTCTGCGCCTTGTTGATAGACATAAATAGACGTCTCGGCACCGACTAATGCGATGTCTACTGAACCTGCAAGCAATGCAGCCATCGTTTTGTCTCCACCAGCCGTCGTCTGAATGTCCACATCAAGCCCCTGTTCCTCAAAAAAACCTTGGGCCACGGCCACATACTGAGGTGCGTAAAACACTGAACGTGTGACCTCACCAATCGTAATTTTGGTTTCATCCTTATCTTTATTGCAGCTGGTGAGAGCCACTATGATAATGAGCAAAATGACGATGGCCCGGATGAACCAGGGCGTGTATTTCATGATATTTCCCTCCTTCACTGGTTTCAACTGTTCTCTCTACTATGGATATGCTGATGCCCAGCAAAAGGTTAAGAACTTGCATGCAAAAGAAGAGCCGGGCAATGATGCCCCGCTCTTCAAGAGTTTGATGATGATGTTATAGCTGTCCTACAGCTTGTAAATCTCGGTATATTTCGCTTCCAGGTAATTGGCCAAATAGTCCGGGTTCAACTCTTCACCCGTTACAGCCACAATCAGTTCGGAAGGTGTACGGCTTTTGCCATAACGATAAATTTTGTCAGTCAACCATTCCTTGATAGGAATCAGGTTACCTTCGGCAATATGGGCATCGAAATCCGGCATTTCTTTGCGCAGTGTATGTAGAATCTGTGCAGCATACATATTGCCGAGCGAGTATGATGCGAAGTAACCAAAGTCACCACCCGACCAGTGAACATCCTGTAGCACACCCATACCATCATTCGGCGGCACAACGCCAAGATATTCCTTGTATTTAGCATTCCAGGTCTCCGGCAGGTCCTTGACTTCCAGACCTTCGTTAAACAGCATTTTCTCAATTTCATAACGAATGATGATGTGCAAATTGTAGGTCAGCTCATCGGCTTCAATCCGGATCAGAGAGCTTTCAACCCGGTTAATTGCCCGGTAAAAGTCTTCCAACTCAACCTCGCTTAATTGAGGGAAATGTTGTTGCAAATCTTTATAATAGCGCGTCCAGAAAGGAAGACTGCGGCCAATCATATTTTCCCAAAGACGCGACTGGGATTCGTGGATACCCATGGACGTTCCTTCGGCAAGAAGCGTACCAGCCAGGCTGTCGTCAATATTTTGCTCATACAGGGCGTGTCCGCCTTCGTGTAGTGAACTGAATACCGCACTCGTCACATCATCCTGCAAATAGTTCGTCGTGATCCGCACATCACCTGGATTCAGACCTGTTGCGAATGGGTGAACACTCTCATCGAGTCTGCCGGCTTCAAAGTCATAACCCATTTGTCCCAGAATAAACAGACTGAATTTTTCCTGTTGATCCTTGTCAAACAGCTGATTCAGGAACTCCGTGTTTGGCTTGTTCGCCGAAGCATTGATTTTTTCCTGCAGTGGAACCAACCGGGCTTTGAGACGGGCAAATACCGCATCCACCTTTTCTACCGTCAGTTCCGGCTCATACATGTCCAGAAGGGTATCATAACGAGTATCTTTCACACCCCAGTAGTCAATGAACTCTTGTTTAAGCTTCACAATATCGGTGAGGTAGGGGGAAAAACCTGCAAAATCACTATTGTGCTTGGCATCTTCCCAAGCCGTTTCCGATTTGGCGGTAAGTACGGTATACGCTTGTACTTTTTCCGGTGGTACGGACTGACTGCGATTGTATTCTTTCTGGCAATCTTCCACTTGACGACGGTCGATATCTTCCAGCTGTTCCAACACCGCTGGACTTGTTAATGTATCCAGGTAGGATTTCATCTCAGCTGAGGTTTGCAGTTTGAATGCTTCGGTCGACAGCATCCCAAGTGTTTCCGAACGTGTCGGTACTCCTTTTTTGGGCGCACCTGTGCGCAGATCCCAGTGAAGCAAACCAATGGCTTCATGATAACTCTTAATTTTGCGAGCCAGATTACGGAAGGATTCCAGCTGTTGCTGTGTTTGTTGTTCCATTGTTAACGTTCACCTCTTCAAAAAATGTTAGATTCCCTATTGATGATACTTTTTGCAATGCGTATAATCAACTTTTAACAGATGCAAATTGCATTATTCCTCCAAACTGCGGAATAATGCCGTTTGCTGACCGTGTTATAATAAATGAAACCAAAGGGCGTAGGACAAGCTGCATATGATGTAAGTGGCTGTGCTCATCGTATTGGATAACAGGAGGCAATGGACATGAACAACATTCAAGAGATTCTGGCTTACAACAAGACATTTGTCAAGACCAAAGAATACGAAAAGTATACGGCTGGCAAGTTTCCAACCAAAAAGATGGTCATCATCACTTGTATGGATACCCGTCTAGTGGAAATGCTGCCCAAGGCCATGAACCTGAAGAATGGCGATGTGAAAATTATCAAAAACGCTGGCGCAATCATCTCTCAACCTTTCGGGTCTGTTATGCGTAGTGTTCTTGTCGCCATTTATGAGCTTGGTGCCGACGAAGTACTGGTTGTTGGACACACGGAATGCGGTATGGCTTCCCTACACGCGGAGACCATGATTGGACATATGGTCGAACGGGGTGTATCCGAGGAAGTCATGAGTACACTGGAGAACTCGGGCATACGTTTACAAAAGTGGCTACGCGGGTTTGACAGCGTTGAGGAAGGGGTAAAACATACTGTGGAAGTGATCAAGAAACATCCATTGCTCCCGCCCAATGTACCCGTCCACGGCATGGTCATCGACTCCTACACAGGTGAACTTGATCTTGTCGCAGAGGGGTATGGGCAACAGACATCTCTCTAAATGGTTTTGGGTGCGGACCTCGAGGTCCGCACTCTTTTTTTGTCTAAATTGAGGCAGTTGTTCTGTCAGGTTGTCAAACCATACAGTTTCAGTGTACACTTTTATGAAAGCGGTCAAAGAAAGCAATTTTTATTGTTTTCGCTGGCCCAGCCCTAATATTAAGGAGACATGTGCATGAACATACTTTCCTACGGATTGCTCGGGCTTCTTACCCGCGAGGAGTCATCAGGTTATGATCTAATGCTGAAGATCCAGCCCCATTGGCAGGCTAAGCACAGTCAGATCTATCCCCTCCTCTCCAAAATGGAAAACGATGAGCTTTTAGCCTCCCGCTGGGTGCAACAGTCTGACAAACCGGACAAAAAAATGTATGCAGTCACGGAAAAAGGTATTGAAAAACTGCTGGGATGGATGATCACTCCCGTTACCGCTCCGGTTACACGTGACGAGTTCAATCTGCGTATTTTATGTGTCGGCATTGCGGAAGACGGAAGCATGAGACGTATTCTGAATGAGCGCAAAAATTGGTTCATGGAACGCATCCGTTATTTCGAGGAGTTGAAGTCCCGTATCCCTCAGGATAATTTGCGAGTAGGCAGTCGGGAATTCGGAAGTTACATTCTGGTACAAAAAGGGTTAATGAACGCACAAACGGGCATCGAATGGTGTAACTGGGTAACCCAATTACTCGATGGTCAAGCGGCAATTCAGGACCCTTGTCCAAGTATTTCAGAAAATTAAACAAAATTTGAAACGTTCCTGTAAGTTGACCGTATTACTTGAGTAAGGCCCATTTTTGGGGTAATCAAACAAATTAATCGGGGGGTTACGATCTTTACAATGAAGAAAAAATTCGGAATTAAACATCTCATGATGGTTTTCATGGCCTTTACATTGCTGTTTGCAACAGTCGGAGTCGCAAATCCAGATTCTGCTGATGCTAGACGTGGTGGCGGTTTCAAATCGGGAACAAAAAGCTATACCAACACACCTAAGAAATCCGATTCCAACAGCAATGTGAGCAAATCGAATACGAATAACAACTCCAGCAATGGAGCAGCAACAACAAACCGTGGCGGATTCTTCGGCGGTGGCGGTGGATTTATGAAAGGTATGATGCTGGGCGGTCTTGCTGGTATGATGTTCGGCGGATTGTTCGGTGGCATGGGCGCTCTGGGTAACATTCTTGGATTGCTCGTAAACGTGGCTGCAATCATGCTGATCGTGATGCTCGCGATGGCCCTGTTCAGAGCCATTACGAATCGCCGTAAACCAGCAGCAGATGGTCGTTATGACCGCCGTAATGATCGTGATGATGATGACCGTAACAGAAACGGACGGTACTAATCTCTATGGTTCTAAGCATGGATGAAATTGTCAACGCGATCTGTATTCACATGGCTGAACGCAAGGGTGTTCGCCCAACCGATGTCAATGTGGAACTGAGCTGGGAAGAAGATACGGGATATTCCGCTGAAGTATGGATTCAGGGCCGCAGTCAGTACCTGGTCGAATCCAACATGATTGAAGCGATCCTGCGCTACCTGCACAGTGAATACGACATTCGGGCTTACCGTGAGAATGTAAGACTGGATCTGGATGAAGAGATCACAGCGATTGTGAATCAATAAATTAATAACTCATAATCCATTTGCGGATGGAATGTAAAAAGGACCGTCTCCATAATGTCATTGACATGATTGGGGAAGGTCCTTTTGTGTTGTTGCTACTTCAATTTCACCAGACTGTAGTTTTTCTTGCCTTTGCGGATAATGATGAATTTACCGCCGATGGCGTGCTCTGCAGAGACCGTGAATTCCAGCTCCGTAACTTTCTCACCATTCATGGAGATAGCCCCTTTGGTGACATCCTCACGCGCCTGACGTTTGGATGGCTCCAGGCCCAGATCCACGAGCCAGTCTACAATATTTTTCGCTTCACCATCCGTTTCGAAGGTCGGCATTTCTTTGAAGCCCTGCTCGATTTCGTCTGCTGTAAGTGAACGAATGTCTCCGCTGAACAGTGCTGCGGTAATGCGTTTGGCCTGCTCCAGCATATCGTCACCGTGAACAAATTTCGTCATTTCTTCAGCGAGTGCCTTTTGTGCTTCACGCTTATGTGGCTCCGTTTCTACCTTTTCAGCCAAAGCTTCAATCTCTTCTTTGCTTAGGAATGTGAAGTATTTCAGGTATTTGATTACATCACGATCATCGGTGTTCGCCCAGAACTGGTAGAATTCGAATGGAGTCGTTTTATTCGCATCAAGCCAGATGGACCCGCCTGCAGATTTACCGAATTTCGTTCCGTCGGATTTGAGCATAAGCGGGATCGTTAGACCGTAAGCTTTAGCTTCTGGTCCTTCTTTTTTACGGATCAGGTCCAGACCGCTTGTAATATTGCCCCATTGATCGGAACCGCCGATTTGCAGCTGTACATCCTCGTGTTGGAACAGGTGCAGGTAATCGAGCGATTGCAGAATCTGGTAGGAAAACTCGGTAAACGAAATTCCGTCTTCCAGTCTGCTCGCAACGACATCTTTAGCCAGCATTGTGTTGAGGTTAAAGTTTTTACCGTAGTCACGCAAAAATTCAATCACATTGATTTTGTGTGTCCAATCATAGTTGTTGACCATACGTACCTGATTGTCGCCATCCGTAACGAAAAGCTTTTTCATTTGTGCAGTCAGAGCGTCCACATTGGCCTGTACCTCTTCCAACGTTTGCAGAGAACGTTCCGATTGACGACCACTTGGGTCACCAATAGTTCCTGTTGCCCCACCAATTAGAATCACTGGACGGTGGCCAGCGAGTTGGAAACGTTTCAGCATCATGAACGGAATCAAATGTCCGATATGCATGCTGTCTCCTGTAGGGTCAACCCCGCAGTACAAGGAAACCGACGTTGTCTCAGTCAGCTCACGCAGACCCTCCGCATCCGTCTGTTGATTAATGGCGTCGCGCCATTCCAGTTCATCAATAATATTCAAAACAAACAACCCCTTCTCAATGCATTGGTATTAGGCCATGATCTACGTTAATTCACAAGGAGCTAAGCCAGGTGAGGCTTTTTTTGGACACAAAAAAATCGCCGCCTTGTCTTCAATAGACATAGGGACGATTATCATAACCGTGGTACCACCCAACTTGCACAGACAACAATTCATACGCTGTCCATACCGCTTTCGGCAAAATATCGTTTGCCATTCCGCTTGGCATTACCCAAGTACTCCAGAGTGTAATTCGCAGCCCTTGTATGTATCAGGTTCCATCAACCCCTGACTTTCTGTAACAGGGACAAAGCCGCTACTGCGCTCTATCAACGTAAATCATGTATTCAATTTATAGCCAGTATAGCCGAACGTTAATATCATTGCAAGGCCAAGTATTTAATCTTCAGATAGAACAAGAGATGAGTGCCTGCGCCAAAGTTTATAAAGACATCATGTTCAACTTTTCATAATAATATGCTTAAGCCTTTTCTGCGATCTGATCTTCATTGTTCCAAAATTGCTGATCCAGTGTATACAGCTGTTCAAGCTCCTGTGGGCATGATAATGAAAAAGCTGCCAATGGCAGCCTCTTCACAACACTTTTAAATCAGGTTCCACAGAAAGTCTGGTAGGAGGTATTGCACTGTGCAGGCAGTTCCGCGTACTCAGCCTGTTCGGGAGAATGTGCAAACGGGTTGGATAGGACAGCAAGAAGTTTCTCCATCACACTAAGATCTCCGTGATTCTCCGCTCGGTCCAGTGCTTCTTCCACCCGATGATTACGAGGAATCACCGCCGGGTTGTTAGATTTCATCAATTGCTGCGATTCTTCTTTCCCTTCCTGCTGTCTGCCCAATCTTGCCTGGCGACGCTCATTCCACTCCGCAAACTCTGGAGTATCCAACAACGGTGATCCCTTGAGCGGTGTATCAAAGGTCAGCGCCAGAAACGTATTCGTATAATCCGCACGATGTTTCTCCATCAGTTCAAGAAGATCCCTGATAAGCGCTTCATCCTCAACCTCTTCATTAAACAGACCCAGCTTGCTCCGCATACCAGAGAGCCAGTGGTGGTGATACCATTCAGAAAATTGTGCAATTGCATCCTGGGCGATTTGCACCGCCTCTTCTTCATTCTCATGCAGTAATGGCAGAAGCGTCTCGGCAAACCGGGCCAAATTCCAGCCGCCTATATAAGGCTGATTGCCATAGGCATACCGACCTTGTGTATCAATGGAGCTAAATACCGTCGAAGGATCGTAGGCATCCATAAATGCACATGGTCCATAATCAATCGTCTCACCACTAATAGCCATATTATCCGTGTTCATTACGCCATGAATGAAACCAACCTGTTGCCACTTAGCGATAAGTGAAGCCTGCCGCCGAATGACTTCCTGAAGCAACTGGAGATAGCGATTGTCGGCTTCGGCAATATCGGGAAAATGACGTTTCAGTGTATAGTCAGCCAGTGCCCGGAGATCATCCTTTGATGCACCACTGGCTGCATATTGAAAGGTTGCAACACGCAAGTGACTGGAGGCGACTCGCGTCAAGATTGCACCCGGCCGTTCTGTTTCTCGTATAATGCTTTCTCCGGTAGAAACCACTGCCAGACTTCGTGTCGTTGGGATACTCAGTGCATACATCGCTTCACTAATAATGTATTCACGCAGCATGGGTCCAACAGCAGCACGTCCATCGCCTGCGCGGGAATATGGCGTTCTCCCCGAACCTTTCAGCTGGATATCCACCCGCTCGCCTTGTGGCGTGATCTGTTCTCCCAGCAGCAAAGCCCGTCCATCACCAAGCATGTTAAAATTGCCGAACTGATGACCCGCATATGCCTGAGCCAGAGGCTCGGCTCCTTCCGGAATCAGGTTACCTGCAAAGACCTCCGCTCCTTCATCACTGTTGAGAGCCTCAACATTCAGGCCCAGGCTGGCAGCAAGCAACGTATTGAAGATAATCATCTTCGGTGATTGAACTGGCTCAGCTCCCTGACTCGTAAAAAAGGTTTGCGGCAATCGTGCATAACTGTTGTCAAAATGCCATCCTTCTATTCGTGTGTCTTGTTGCATGTGATCACAACTCCTTTTCTGTAACCAAGCGATATCAGGATATCCCTTCGTTTTTATTTTAGCCTTGTGAACCAATGCTCATTTATGTAGTCGCATGGAAATTCAACGGAAAGAACATGTAGCATGTTCATGATGAAACTTTAGCATATTTATATGCCTTTTGCATTCATCCTGCTGTAACTTTCATACCCGGGGCACTGTTTAAGTTTCAAGGGGGGATCAGATTGAGAAAGCCAGCCTACTTATGTTCAATTAACTAAGCAGAAATCTGCAAAACTTTTCGAACTCATTACAGGTGAAAAGCTTCCGGGGCATGTTGTGTAAAGCACTCCACTGCTTCTCAGCAGTTCAACCCAACATAAAAACCCAAGAGGTTCATTGGCGAGGGGGAGTCATTCCGATCATTCCACCTCAATCAATACCATCTTGGGTCTGTTTCATTTATTCAGATTATATGCCTGTTAATCAGACAATCTTACGTATGTGCTTCCTGAGCCTGTACGGGCTGTACGGGCAGACTCTCCTCTTTAAATCCGAGGTTAAAGAAAACATTGAGCAGGATGGCGCACAGACTGCCTGTGATAATACCATCACCAACAATAATGCGGATACTTTGAGGCAGCTGGGCAAACAGATCAGGCACAGCCGTGACGCCAAGACCGAGTGAAACCGAACAAGCAACGATTAACAGATTGGATTGCTTGCTGAAATCCACATGTTGCAGCATTTTAATCCCGGATGAGACCACCATGCCGAACAGAACCACCGTTGCCCCGCCGAGTACCGCGCTGGGGATAATCGTTGCGAATGCCGCAACTTTGGGGATGAGTCCGAGAAAAATCAGAATACCTCCGGCTGCAACAACCACATTGGTCGTTTTCACCTTGGAGAGCTGAACCAAACCGACATTCTGGGCAAATGTGTTATAAGGAAAAGCATTGAAGATTCCACCAAGCACAAACGCCAGACCTTCTGCACGATATCCTCGTGCCAGATCCTTTTCGTTAATCGGCTGATCGCAGATTTTGCTCAAGGCCATAAACACACCTGTAGACTCAATAATGACAACCGTGCCGACAATAATCATTGTAATGATAGGACCGATCTCGAAGGTAGGCCATCCAAAGTAAAAGGGCTGGGGCAAATGGAACCAGGAGGCTTCCGATACAGAGCTGAAATTCACTTTCCCCATAAGGGCTGCAACGAGGATATCCACAATAATACCGAGGAGAACTGCGAGGGATTTGACAAAGCCGCGAGCATATCGATTCAACACTAGTATAAAAAGCAATACCCCGAATGAGAGAGCCAGATTGTCCAGACTTCCGAAATTCTCGCTGTTTGCTCCACCTGCCATGTTCTTGATGCCCGTTGGAATCAGCGCCAGACCAATAATCGTTACGACTGTTCCAATCACGACAGGAGGAAACAGTTTGACGATTTTACTAAAGAAGACAGCACATATAACGATGAATATGCCTGCTGCAATAATGGAACCATAAATAGCCGGAATTCCATATTGTGATCCAATCGCAATCATGGGAGTCACAGCAACAAATGAGCTTCCAAGAACCGCTGGCAAGCCAATCCCCAAATATTTCCCTTTGCGTGCTTGAAGCCATGTCGCGATACCACAGGTTAACAGGTCAATCGATACCAGATACGCCAATTGTTCTGCTGTCAGGTTTAACGCCCTTCCCACAAGCAGTGGAACCAAAATCGCCCCGGCATACATCGCCAATATGTGCTGAATTCCCAGTGAAAAAACCCTCATTTTCTTGGTTTCTCTCATCCCTACCTGCCCCCTGTAATTTAGAATTACTTTACTGCTGCAAAAATCATGTTATGTTGATTCACATTATATAAACAATTGGAGGAAGTTCCATGATTCATAACATAGAATTGTTGCAGGTTATAAAGAGAACTCATTATGTTGGGCATTTTGTACAAAAAGGAATGAGCACAACTCCTTCACTTGTTATATTATCTCACATAAAAAAATCATAGCTTCGCTTCTCCCGATTCCATCCCAATCGAAAACATAAAAAAGGCCAGCCAGAAAATTCTGGCTAACCTGATCATTTGAAAGTCACCGAATGGCAACTTCACATGCATAATTGGTTATGGACAATGGCGCAGACTCAGATCGGATAATCGACCACAATCACATTTTCCACCCACTCATTCAAGGAAGCTACAAAAGCCTGATGAGCAGGATGCGGGCCATAAGCACGCAGCGCTTCCTGATCTTCAAACGTCACTCTCAGGCCAAGTGTGAAGCCCTGAATATGATCTGTCTCCTCTGTTACATTAATACCTGCGGTGAGATCCACAATTCCAGGAATCTGTTCCTGTAACGCGAGCAATTGAGCCACCAATTCCTGCTGTTTGACCGGAGTGATTGTATCGTTTAATTTGAATACGACCAAATGTTCATACATTATCTTCTCATCCTCATTCCATTAACGAGTTATTTAGCTTTCTAATACTCTGCTCTGAACATGATGCAGCAGCTTCTGAAGCCAGATCATATCACTCTGAATCGAGTGGTAAGCGTGATCTCGCATCAACAACAGTGCATCTTTCAGATCCTCCTGCACATCAATCTCCTGAGGTGTATGAGAATCAATATATTCCAGCCTTTTATTCATCTTCTCAATAATATCCTCAATTAAATACGCGATCTTCTGATTATCCACTTTATCCAAATGGACCAACGCAGCGTACAAAGACTGTACGTTCGTAAACTTCTGGAACACCTTATATATGCTCTGTTCAAGGGACTGACGTCCTTTTTCGGTGATGCCATATGTCGTTTTGTCTGGTCGATTTTCAGTCTGGATCGTTTCTACCTTCTCAATCAGGCCCTTCTTCAGCAACACTTCAAAATTATAATAAATGGTGCCTTCGGTAATTTTGGCATCCGTTTGATCCAGATGTTTCCCAATTCGTTTCTTAATATCATAGGGATAATAATTCCCCTCACTTAGTGCACCGAGTATAAATATTTGAATCGACATTGTGACTGCCCCCATTCTGCTCATCCAAGGGTACAGCTTCTTTCTAATCGCCTACCCTCATACATTCTATTTTATATCATAACGGGCTGTTGTACAGACTCCTGTGTCGTATCGGTCTGCTTGGCTTTTTTGAAATGATGAATGGCCGTATTGATAACAAAGGCTCCCAATCCCACCAGTGCCAGTCCGACCGCATATTCTACCGTTTTCCCTCCGCCGAAGAGAATATTATAATCCAGATGTGTTGAATAGAACATCGGTGTGATCTGACTCACGAATTTGAAATAACCTGGCATCATCTCCGGTGACATGGACGTCCCGTTAGCAATGGATTGACTGAGTACAAATATCATATTGATCAGCATTCCGCCTTGACCGAGAAGCATGATAAAGATGCTTGTGAACTCAATCGACACAAACAGCTGCAAGCTGTGTACCATCCACATTTTCATAAATACTTCAACTCCATACCCCTGCACCATAAAATAAATGCCGATCCCTACAAGTGGAGCAAGGATGGAAACAAGCAGGTTCGTACCTCGCATTGCAAAGAATGCTCTCCATTTCCCCATCTCTCCTTGCAGTTGCTTCATTCCGCCAATGCTTTGCATCGCGTAGATCATGGCTCCAACATAGAGCGCCATGGTGATGAACATCGGTGCCATCTGATTCTGCATGCCTGCTGGCTGCGGGTTGCTCATAACGATGTCGGATGATACTTTGCCCATGGTGGATTCCACAATCTGCTTCGACTGCTCCGCAGGAACCTGCATACTGCTCAGTACACCCTCGAAGCTCTGTGCCTGAACCTGTGCGCCCATCTCTGCGGTAATTTCAGCAGCAACATTTTTCATGGTGCTCGTGATTGTTGTTGGGTTCGATTCATTAATCAGGTACTGCAGCTGAGCTTTACCGCCCTGTTCAGACAGTTTCTCCGTAAAATCACCCGGTATACGTATGATCATATGGATATCCCGGTCTTCAAGGCCCGTTTTCGCTTGTTCCAATGATTCGTTGGTTACTATCGTAAATGGCAATTGTTCCTGCAATTTTTGTACAAATTCAGTACCGGATTGCTGGTCCTCGTTGACAATGGCAACGGTAAGATTGGTTACATTTTTGGGGATTGCGCTATACCCCGACATAAAAACGGTCAACATTACAATTTGATAAAAAATGATCATGAATATGCCTGCCTTGACTCCTCCGTGCTTCAGTATGTTCTTCACTCTCTACTCCACCTTGTTGTTTTTAATTTAAACTACTTGAATTAAAGTACTCTTATTTGTTATATTTGTCAATGAGACCAACCAAGGAGGCGAAACGAATGACGAAGAGCTCTATTATTTCTCTCTCTGAGATCACGAATTTCCAATCGAAAGAAGAAGAATTCAGTCCCTACCGTTGGTATCGCAGCATGTTGAATCAGGAATCTGTCATTTACAATGAAGAGACCGATTCCTGGCATGTATTCAGGTATGATCTTGTCAAAACCGTGCTTAATGATCACGAGCACTTCTCCAGTGTGAGAAAAAGATCAATTGTTAACGTGGGATATTCAAGTGAAGAAGAAGGTGCGGACAGCGAACATCACATGCCGGACAAGCTGGATATTCACAACGTAGATCCCCCGGAACATCGCAAGCGGAGATCCTTACTCGCCAGTGCTTTTACACCAAGAAGTCTCAAGCTCTGGGAACCGAGAATAGAGGCTGTGGCCGAAGAACTGATCAGAGAATTTGAACATCAATCGGAAGTGGACATTGTTGAAGCTTATACGAGCATGTTTCCTGTCATTATCATGTCTGACCTGCTCGGCATTCCTTCCAAAGATCGTCATTTGTTCAAAGATTGGGTGGACACCATGTTTATGCCTTCTACCGATGCCACTTTTGATCAAATCAACCAATTGAAGAAGATTGCCGGGGAAGAATATTTCAAGTACTTATATCCTTTCGTCGTGTCCAAAAGATCCAATCTGGGAGAAGATATCATATCAGACCTGATCCAGGTTGAGTTGGATGGTGAGTACTTTACGGATGAAGAGATTGTGCGAACCACCATGTTTATTTTGGGAGCCGGTATCGAAACGACCAGTAATTTGCTGGCCAACTCGTTCTACGCCCTTTTATATGACCAACCGGAATTGTATGCCGAACTCAGGGATAACCTTGAGCTTGTTCCGGCCGCAGTAGAGGAAATGCTGAGATATCGCTTTCACATCAGCAAAATGGACCGCATGGTCAAAGAGGATAACAATATGCTTGGTGTTGAGCTGAAAAAGGGAGACGCTATCGTGGCGTGGATGAGTGCAGCCAATATGGATGAGAACATGTTTGAAGATCCGTTCAACTTGAATATTCATCGATCAAACAATAATAAACAGCTTGCGTTTGGTTTTGGTACTCACTTCTGCCTGGGGGCACCACTGGCTCGTCTGGAGGCCAAAATTGTATTGACCACATTTCTAAAAACTTTCACCAGCATTGTACCCGTGGAAGGATTCAATCTGGAGGAAAATCTGACCGCTTCTGCGGCCGGACAATCTTTAACAAGCCTTCCGTTGAAGTTGTCTACGTAAATTCATTTCATGTGTATTCATTTCACCTATATTCCTTTATCGATAGATAAACTTCACTATATTTTCTATAGATAAAATCAAAACAAAAAGAGCAGATTTCTTCTGCTCTTTTTCTCTACCTTTATCCTTATAGATATGCTCTATCCTTCTATTCTACCGTTCGTTAATTCAGCAAACCTGTTCCATTCATCATAAATGGCACCACTCGCTCGGCCAATTCAGCAGGGGATTCCTGCCTTTCCTCCAAATTCCAGCGATACGTCACCCCGTAGATGGACCAGCTCAGCATCGTTGCCAAATACGCCAATGTTTTGGGTGGCTCTGCATCATCTGTTTGACTCATGGCAAGCTCCAGAACAAGCTTCTCTAACTGGGCCTTAATGTTTTCTTCAAAGATTGGCGCTACGGACTCATATTTCTTGATACATTGGTTGCTTGAATCATGATAATTACATAACGAAATTACCAGTTGCTTCAGGGTCTCTTCTGTCAAATGCGCCTCTACATCAATTTGATTGAGCACATATTCTTGAAAGGCGAAGGACAAAACGGACTCAAGCAGTTCATATTTGTCTGCAAAATGGGCATAAAATGTGGCCCGGTTAATCGTCGCCTTTTGCGTAATATCCTGAACCGTGATGGCTGAGAAATCCTTTTTATTCAAATGATAAAAAAACGCATCCTGAATTAATTGACGGGTTCGGATCACCCGTGGATCATTGGGATTTGGAGAAAACTCACCTGACATATACAAAGTGCCCCTTCTAATCAATCTTGTAATGAAACTTCTTAATGTACCTATTATAGATAGCTCCTGTTAGGTCAACAAGTAATCCGGGGTTAAACCAACATTATAACGGTTCGCTTCGCTTAAGCAACACATTGGTTAAATCGTCGGTTGATACAGGCACTCTCCATTGATAATATTGCACTCGTACCCCGCTTGGAGGTGCACTATTATGGAGGTGTTTTACTTGAGTAATCATCAGCAGCAACAAGTTCAATCTACTGAAAATCTGTTTCAACCTTATACAATTCATAACTTAACCCTGAAGTCTCGTATCGTTATGCCCGCTATGGGTCGAGCTTTCTCACCGGATGGTGTACCGGGCTCCGATGTAGCGGCTTATTATCGCAGACGTGCCGAAAACGGCGTCGGACTTATTATTACCGAAGGTGTAACCATTGATCATCCGGCGGCAACCAGCGAACCGCGTGTGCCCCGTTTTCATGGTGAGGAAGCATTGAACGGCTGGGCAGAAGTCGTCAGACAAGTTCATGAAGCCGGAGGCAAAATTTTTCCACAGCTCTGGCTTATGGGTATGGCTCGTCCAGCGGGATCACAGCCTCATCCGGAAGCTCCGTCCATTGGTCCGTCAGGTATAGATCTTGAGGGAAACTTGATCAGTGCACCAATGACCGAGGAAGAAATCGCCAACATCATTCAAGCTTTTGTGAACGCAGCAGTTCATGCCAAACGGCTTGGATTTGACGGTATCGAAATTCAAGGAGCACATGGTTACCTGGTTGACCAATTCTTCTGGGACAAAACGAATACAAGGACAGACCGCTACGGCGGTGACCTTATCAAGCGTACGCAATTCGCTACCGAACTTATTCAAGCGATTCGTGCTGCCGTGGGTCCCGATTACCCGATTGCCATTCGTTTGTCGCAGTGGAAAATGAGTGATTATTACGTCAAACCGCTGGATACACCGGATAAGCTGGAGCTGTTCCTGAATGTGCTGGTAGAGGCCGGTGTCGATATATTCCATTGCTCCACACGCCGTTTCTGGGAGCCGGAATATGAAGGTTCGGAACTTGGATTTGCCGGCTGGGTGAAAAAACTGACAGGCAAACCAACGATAGCCGTGGGCTCTGTCGGTCTGGATGATGAATTTACCAGTCTCTATACGGAAGGTAAAGGTGCAGGACACAAGGATTTGGATGATCTTCTTCATCGGTTGGAACAGAAGGAATTTGATCTGGTTGCCGTTGGACGCGCACTACTGGCTGATCCGGCATGGGCTGTGAAAATCCGTGATGGCCGCGTTAATGAAATTCAGGCCTTTTTGCCAGAAGCGCTTGCTACGTTGCTATAAGAATAATTCAGGTCCAAATTCATACTGTTATGCGTTAAATGAGCTATAATTGAACCAAAATACTCGGGATACCCTTTAGAAGGGACAGCGGGTATTTTGGTTTTTTACACGTATGAACAAATCAGAGCGAGCAATATCGTCCAAGAAAGTCCCTTCTTTTCATATTATAATGACATTTAACTTACCAGAAAGAAGGTGCCGCAGGTGACTCGCGAAGTGCGAACCGTCGTGTTCGATACCGATTTACAGCTCGAAGCTTATCAATTCGAAGGTATTATGCAGAAATTTCCTAATCATTTTCATGACTATTACGTCATTGGATTTATTGAGCAAGGCAAGCGCCATCTCGTATGTAATAACGAAGAATATATCCTGAACACTGGTGACATGATTATTTTTAATCCGCATGATCCCCATGCCTGCGAACAAGTGGACGGCAGAACCCTGGATTATCGCTGCATCAACGTTCAACCTGAGGTCATGCGCCATTATGTACAGGAAATTACCGGACAAGATTACTTGCCCCGGTTTACTTCCCCTGTTCTCTATCAAAGCGAACATGTCGCTTCCCTACATGAGCTGCATCAGATGATTTTGGAAGAGCAATCGGACTTTCACAAAGAAGAACTACTGCTCTTTCTGCTGGAACAGCTGATGAGAGAATATGCGGATGCCGAACCGCCCATTTCCGCTCAGGACGTCACCATCGAGATTAGACGCATATGCGAGTACATCGAGACTCATTATATGGATAGCATTACGCTGAACCAATTAGTCGAGTTAACAGGGCTGAGCAAATACCATCTATTGCGTTTATTCACTCGTCAAAAAGGGATCTCTCCCTATCGCTACCTGGAAACGATTCGCATCAATCAGGCCAAACGGCTATTGGAACAAGGCCAGCTCCCGATTGAGGTCGCCGCGCAAACAGGTTTCAGTGACCAGAGTCATTTTACGAATTTTTTCAAAAAGCTGATTGGCCTGACGCCCAAGCAATACAGACGCATCTTCAACCATGAAGTGGATTCCAAGCAGCGTACAGCGGATAACTTGTCATGACAGGTCAGAACAAAATCTCCACTGGACACCTGCTAGCCTTACTTACGATCCTGATCTGGGGAACAACGTTTATCTCCACCAAGGTGCTGCTGATCGATTTCACCCCGGTGGAGATTCTCTTTTTCCGTTTCGTGATCGGCTATGTGGTGCTCTTCCTGATCTATCCGAGGTTGATGCGAATCACCTCACTCCGAGAAGAAATGCTGTTTATCGGTGCTGGATTATGCGGGGTTACGTTATATTTTCTCATTGAAAATATTGCACTGGTGTACACCCTCGCTTCCAATGTAGGTGTTATTGTTTCAATTGCCCCTTTCTTTACCGCAGTCCTTGCACATTTCTTCCTGGATGGAGAGAGATTGCACAAGCAATTTATCGTGGGCTTCGCCATTGCCTTGACTGGCATCATCCTCATTGGGCTTAACGGCAGTTTCATTCTGCAACTGAATCCGCTGGGGGATCTGCTCGCTTTTGTGGCACCTGCTGTATGGGCGATCTACTCTGTACTTATGCGCAAAATAGGTGAACTTTCCTATCACACCATCGGTGCTACACGCAAAGTATTCTTTTATGGACTATTATTCATGCTGCCGGCTTTGTTCCTCCTCGAATTCCACCTCGATCTTGGGCGCTTCGCCAACATGGCCAACCTCTCGAACCTTCTCTTTCTCGGGCTGGGTGCCTCGGCCTTATGTTTTGTAACCTGGAACCGGGCAGTGAGTCTTCTGGGAGCCGTCAAAACAAGTGTGTACATTTATTTGGTGCCTGTCATTACTGTCGTCGCTTCTGCACTGATTCTACATGAACGGATTACCTGGATAACGCTGCTCGGAGCTCTATTAACGTTGCTCGGATCATTTATTTCAGAGAAGAAAGTACAAAAAAAAGTCTATCGTAGTACGTTGTCAGAAATTCAATAATATATGGTTTCATTCATCGTCTAGAACTCAAAAAAAGAGGCATTAATCCCTAAGGGATTAGTGCCTCTCTTCATTTTGCCAGGACATTGCTTCGATGCCATTCTCTAATTCAACATGGATAAAAGGTGCTCCAACTCCTGCTTCTCCAGATGTCTCCATTGCTCACGTTCCAGTCCAGCCAGCGTAACATTCATAATTCGGATGCGCTCCAGCTTGAGCACTCTGTAACCCAGGGCTTTGCACATTCTGCGGATTTGCAGATTAAGCCCCTGAGTCAAAATGATACGAAATACGTTCTCACTATGCTTATATACCTCACACGGCTTCGTCACCACATTCATAATCTCAACCCCTTGCGACATCGCCCGTACGAATTCGTCTGTCACTGGTTTGTCTACGGTCACTACGTATTCCTTGTCGTGGTTATGCTCCGAACGCATCATCTTGTTCACAATGTCTCCGTCGTTCGTCAGAAAAATCAAACCCTCGGACGCCTTATCCAGCCTGCCAATCGCAAAGATACGCGAGGGATAATTCACATACTGAATGATATTTCCCTCCACCTGTTCCGCTGCGGTGCAGACAATGCCGATGGGTTTATTCAGAGCAAGGTAAACAGGCTCGCGATCATTGTAAGGAATCTCCTGGCCATCAATGAGCACGATATCCTCGGGCTCTACGTCCGCACCTTTTTCACACACCTTACCATTAATCGTGATGCGCCCGGCTGCGATTAATCGGTTCGTTTCCCTGCGGGAGCAATATCCCGTTTCACTTATGTATTTGTTAATTCGCATGCTCCACCACCACTTCGTTCAATAGGTTAGTACCTTGTACTGATTTTCATCCCACATCATCTCACTTATAATGAAACGAAGCAAATGAATTGTTATACGGAGGTACATAGGTAATCCAAAATAAACTTTGGAAAGGAGTTAACCATGGACAAAAAGTGCATGAGAGTGCTTAAAAAGTTATATTTACACACCAATGGTGATTATGACAAAGCACGAGAAGTAATGATCTATCAAACGGATACACTAACTCCTGCCGAACAGGAGCTATTGACTACACAGGGGTGGGTGGATAATGATCTGGAGATGATCCACCATGATGATATCATTCAACAACTAATCGCTTTCCAGCAAAATGAACATCTTTCCTGGTCCACGATTACCCAAGCATTTATTGCAGGTGTCGGGGGCAGTTATCCACGAGGCATATCTACGCTCGCAAGCTACCATATGATGATTCACTTGCAGCCACATGCTTACGAAGAGACCGAACAATTTCTTGCTTGCAGAGTTTGCGGTTTCAGTCATAGCGATGAGGGCTGGAAGAATCTATCCATTATCCGTTACGCCCTTCACCAGGGTTATGATTACAGTGGGACAAGCGTAGGTGCATACGCCGATCTGACAGAGTTTGTCACCTTACTTGAACAAGGACCAATTAAACCGACTCCCGAGGATATCACCACATTCAATCAACTGCTTTACATGCTGGATCAAGCTGAAGACGAAGAATCTCCGGGAAAATTTGAGAAACGACTCACTGCAGAGAAATTGGTCAAAGGACACGCCGGGATTCGTCGAAGTATTCTTCAAGCGCTGTCCAGGGTAGGTGTGCTGCCCAATCGGGTTCTCTCCCTCAGTACAGACCATTGGACCAACAACGAGCATATCCTGAACGGTGAGTTGCAGCTTACCAATACCAAAGGCCGCTCTGATATGGAGATGCCTTGGGCTGGCTGGCAAGGTAAACTTGGCGTCGATTGGGACAAAGCGCGCAAGCTGTTTGGACACGTAATTCAAGTCAATAAGTAATATTCGCATCTGCCGGAGTTCTCTCCTTGCCCTTCGGTAGTTTCGCCGTGTAACCCATATGCAAAATGCCGATAATTCGCTCATCTGGCTTAATATCCAATCCTTTACGAAAAGCAGTATCCTCAATGACATCACTGGATGACCATGTCATCCAGATCCCTTTTTCCCAGGCCAGCAATTGAACATTTTGCATCACGCTGCATACCTCTCCAAAATGGGCAGAGTTCTTCGGCTCATCCGGGTTCTCTGGTTGGTGTTTAAGTACAAACACCAGATTGAACGGAATATCATATGTACGTTTCCAAAATAGTTTTTTGAACTTGCCCGGCATGATCTTGTAGGTCAAAATATCCTTGGCAAAGCCCATCATCAGGTCCGTCCATTGTCTGCGCTCTTCTTCAGTTCCCGCTTCAATAACTCTCCAGCTTTTGGGTTGAAGTCCATGCTCAGGAATACTTTGCTCCAGTAACGCCCGTACTGTCTCAGCTTCCAGTGTGGCAGATGTGAATTGGCGTACTGTTCTTCGTTCACGGATAATCATTGCAGCATTTTCATTCAATGACGTAAAAGTATCCGTATATCCAATGCCCAGTATCGCTACAATTTGTTCACCAGAATCAACTTTCCACAATTCCTCCACCCTACCTCATGTGCTGTTTCTGGTTGCTGTATATGTAGGCCAATGCCCTGCTCCTTCGCCAGAATCCTCAAGTTCTGAATGAGGCACCATACGGCTGCTTCGTCTTCTGCCAATTCCTTTGGTTTCGTTCTGATCTTCATACTTACTGCCAAATAACCCGGAGCAGAATTATGAGACTGCACCTTCTCTATATGCTCCTCATTCTGTTTCACTTCTATCACCGGTGCTTCCATCCAAGTAAACATCCACGGTCCTCGCAGATGATGATTTGGCGCTCAGATGGCGACGTTCAACAGCGCCAACAACGTTTCCTTTGATACTGAATTTCCATTGTATACAGGATGAGACCAGATCTCCCGAAAAATTCCAGAAATACTCATAACCTGCAGCTCCTTTAGCATGTGAGAATAAATAGGATGATATTATATATTTATTCATTAATTGATAATGATTATTATAATCAATTACATGCCAGTACCTAACGATTCACAATGCAAATATCGGAAAACCATCATTTTTGTTTTTGTTTTTCTATTTTATAGCTTCGACACGAAATCGTTTTAGGATGAACTTTGTGTGAGAAAGATCATTCATTCGCCAAAAGTTAACATTATTTTACAATAAAAAGCATGTACAATTGCATAATTATGGTATAAGTTATATACGAAAGAAACATTATTTACATAATATAAAATTTATATCCATCTTAGGAGGGCAACTCATGAGAAGAATTTTCGCTTTAAGCTGCGGTTTTTATCTGTTAATTGGCATAACCAGCGTTGTACTCGGTGCACTTCTACCCGTTTTATTGACACATTATGAGCGTGGTTATAGTGATGGCGGATTTTTGTTGTTTTTGCAGTTCCTCGGTTTTCTTGTCGGGGTGCTCGTTGCTCCTTCTATGACTGCCCGCATCGGCAGAAAATCCATGCTAACCATCGCACTGATCTGTATTGTGGCCGCCTATGCCGTTCTCGGATTCTTGCCATCCTGGACAGTTGTTCTTCTTCTAACCATTATTGTCGGGTTCGGGTCTGGCATCATCGAGCCCTCCGTTGGTGCGTTTACGATAGAATTTACGGAAAATCAGAAAGCTGTCGCCATGTCCAAGCTTGATGTGTTCTTTGCCCTTGGAGCACTTCTCATTCCGGCAGTCGCTGCCTTATACATTTGGCTGGATCTTTGGCATCTTACGTTTTATACCGTTTCCGTGTTATCCCTTATTCTCATGCTGCTATGGGTGACCATGCCCACCTCCGCCGCTTCTTATCTGAAACAAGCTGGAGAAAATACAGTTGGCCATGCAACGGGCAGAGCCCAGTATTCCAGAAAACATCTGGGACTACTCACGATCTTCGTCATCTTCTTCTTCGTTTACATGGGTCTGGAGTTAGGCCTGATGAACTTCCTGCCTTCCATCCTGGTCGAACGATTGCAGTTACAGGAGTCTGTCGCCTCACTCAGCGTATCCATCCTATGGATTGCCATGATTATTGGTCGTCTTTTTTCCGGAAGAATTGCTGAGGCCGTCAACTACATGCCTTTCCTGATCTGGAGTACGGTAGGCACACTTCTATTCGCCGTTGCCATGGTGTTCGTAACCGGCCAATGGGCAACTTATCTGCTAATCTTCGGAACCGGATTATTCATGTCAGGGCTGTTCTGTATCGCACTAGTCTATGCCAACATTCTAATTCCGGGCATGACTGAACGCACAACCAGCATCCTGATTGCCTCAGGCGGTATCGGTGGCGCCATCCTGCAGTATGTAACCGGTTGGAGCATGAGTGCGTGGCCTGTAGTGAACACGATCTGGATTTTGGCCGGCTTTTGTCTGATTCTGCTCCTCACTCTTGTACTCTCTCATCTCTGGAATGTAAGGAACAGCACCGTAAGTGGAACTCTCGCACATCAGAGTAAAGAGATTTAAACGTTGCTTCTTGAGAGGGGTGATGCCTGCGTAATCCGGAATTTTTGATCTTCGTTCAGGCTAGTACATTACATTTATGGAGGGAATCGTATGCAAACTTTAACCAAAAACCGTTTCAGAACCGGACAAGGGATTAAGTTGATTGACGATGCAGGCGTTGAATATCTGGATGGTGTATCCGGTACATTCAATCTTTCTCTGGGCTACAATCACCCGCATGTCGTGAGCAAAATTCAGGAACAAGTCGGCAATCTGACGCATATGTCTTCCTCCTTCACAGAACCGTATGTGGATGAAGTGCTCGATCATCTGATTGAATATGCTCCAAACGACATTAATGCCGGATGGATGCGGGATATTACGGGCTCAACCGCCAATGAATGTGCCACCAAAATTGCACAGAAATATACGCAATCCACAGACATTATCAGCCTGTATCTGTCCCATCATGGGCAGACCCAATTTGCAACCGGGATTTCGGGAAATGCCTTCCGGCGGAAACGGTTCCCCAATTCGGCTGTAGCCAACTCCGTTCATGTACCTGCACCATACTGCTATCGGTGCCCATTCAAATCTTCAAGCGGAGACTGCGGATATCAATGCGTTGAAGCAATCTCTGATGCCATAGAATATGCGAGCTCCGGCTCAGTCGCCTGCATGATTATTGAACCGATCCTCGGCAATGGCGGCAATATCATTCCTCCTGCAGGATATTTCAAGCGCCTGCGTAAACTGTGTGATGAGTACAATATCATTCTTATTGCAGACGAAGTACAGACAGGAATCGGACGTACCGGGTACATGTTCGCCAGCGAACTATTCGATATCCAGCCTGATATGATTACCCTTGCTAAAGGTCTTGGTGGTATCGGTGTACCTGTTGCTGCAGTATTGATGCAGTCCCGATTAAATGTACTGGAAAAGCATGAACATTCCTTCACCTCTGGAAGCAATCTGATCTCCGTAACCGCTGCCAAATCTACCTTGGAGGTTGTATCCGAACCCGGATTCCTGGATGACGTGAAACGCAAAGGTGAAATTTTAGGTGGATTACTGCAAGATTTGGCCATGAAATATCCAAGTATCGGTGAAGCTCGCGGGGTCGGGCTGATGTGGGGATTAGAAATGGTGGGTGACAATAATGAACCGGATACGGATAAAACCAACGCCATTATCGACCGTGCCTTCACGGATGAGCATCTGATTTTAAGAGGATCACGTTACGGCTTCGGAAACGTAGTTAAGGTCAGACCATCGCTAACCACAACAGAAGATGAGTTGGTTGAAATTGTAGAGCGACTCGATTCGGTGCTTGCCAGCGTCCATTAAAATGTTTCAATGCCTTTGCTCGAAGTGGTCGTTCCGGTTACGAATCGTTCTTCCGATCGCTGTTATCCCCGGATTTTTTTGATTTCCCTTTTCCAAGGGAAAAATCCGTTGATAGCGTATGCTTCCGAAGCAGCTTTCTTTCAGAAAGCTTTGAGGTGAACGCTCCGCTTCTCCAGAATCGATTTCGTCCCCTTCACTACTTTCGCATCTTGTCAGAAACTGTTTTTAAGATGGATCGCTATAGTTACATTTCATATTATTATTAGGAGGTTTTCACATGTTAGCATTGGTATACAAATCGGCTTGGGATGTAGCGCTTGAGGAACGGCCTGTTCCGGAAATCGCGAGAGATAATCAGGTGTTGGTTCGAATCCGGGCAACGGGTGTGTGCGGTACCGACCTCGGTATTGTCAGCGGTAAATATCATGCGGTTCCCTCCGTCATTCTTGGTCATGAGTCTGCCGGGGAAGTCATTGCCGTGGGCTCTGCTGTAACAACACTGCAACCAGGCGACCGGGTTGTCATCGATCCTACCTATTATTGCGGGCAATGCGACATGTGCAGAACAGGCAGACAAAATCACTGCACACATAAGTCGGTTACAGAGACGGGGGTGAGTGCTGACGGTACATTTACGGATTATTATGTAACCGAGGATCGCTTTTTGTATAAATTGAAGGACCATGTTAGCTATGAGGAAGCGACCCTGACTGAACCGCTGAGCTGTATGCTTACGGGAATTAATCAGATCCATCTGCTGCCGAATTTTAGAACGATTATCCTCGGTGCGGGTCCGATTGGCATTCTATACAGCTACGCCCTTGCTTCCAAAGGCGTCACTGGCTGTCTCGTCGACATCTCGGAAGAACGCCTGGCGATTGCAGGCTCGATTGCACCGGACCGCTGGGAGGTTCATTCATCCTTTGAAAATGCGATAGAGTCGCTGGCACCCACAACCAATCAGGTTGATATGATTGTGGATACGACAGGCGTCGTGGGTACACAAGTGCTTTCACAGCTCGCCAGCGGCGGTTATCTCATGCTGGTTGGTCTGAGAGATGGAAACACATCGTTTAATCCCAAGGAAGTTGTGGACCGCAGTCTGAAAATCATTGGCTCCATCGACTCGCTGGGCACATTCGCAACAGCACATTACATGATTGAGCAACAGATTATCCCGGCGAAAAAAATTATCACCCACTCTTTCCCGTTGGAGGATTATGAAGAGGCATTCCGCACACTCGGCTGCGATATTCAGGGGCGCACACTTCAAGCTTCTTCACATGCTATCAAAGTGGTGCTGCAATCCAGCGGCTCCAGTATCTAAAGTAGCAAGTTAATCATGATTGAGATACATTAGAGATAATTGCTTACAGAATCCTGGAGGAGGAATACAACATGGTAGCAAACAAGGAGTTTGACGGGCTGGGAGAGTCGAAGGATGGCAGCATTCAGGCGGTCATTTTTGACATGGATGGCGTACTGATTGACAGCGAACCGATTTATTTCGAGATTGAGCGCAGCTCTTTTGCTCATTTTGGCGCAAAGATGACGGAGGCGGAACATCACACCTATGTTGGTGTTACGCTTGAATCGATGTGGCGGCAAGTGTTGGACAAGCACCAGCTGACGGCTACCGTAGAAGAAGCCCTCGCCTACCATCAACATAATGTGATGCAGACGATGCTGGCTCACGCGAAGCTGACGGCCATGCCTTCCGTGGAACGCTGGTTAAGCTGGCTGCATGAGCAGCACATTCCGATAGCCGTTGCTTCTTCATCTCCACGTGCACTGATCGATCTGATCATGGACAAGACTGGACTTGGAAAATACTTTGAGGTCCGAATGACAGGTGAGGAAGTAACGAACGGCAAACCGGCTCCGGATATTTTCCTGACTACAGCTGAGATGATTGGAGCATCACCTTCAAACTGTCTTGTCATTGAGGATTCGCGCAATGGTGTTCAGGCCGCCAAAAGTGCAGGCATGCGCTGCATCGGATACCGCAATCCGGGATCAGGTGACCAGGACTTATCCAAAGCCGATCTTCATATTTCCAGTTACGATGAGTTATGGACGCTGAAAGATACACTTCCGCTGGAAGGCCGATCCCCAAGCTTGTCGGAGATTAACTAAGACGAAATAAAAAACCCAACCGGCTTCAATTCCTTGGAATTGGAGCCGGTTGGGTTTTGCTTGCTGCAAATTTAACGCGAGAACGCAAACTCAAATATTGTCTAGACCGAAATATCCAGACTTCCACCCAAATTAGGATGAGGAGCCGGAACCGACTTTAACATTTCTGTTAGTTGCTGACCTTGCTGCTCTGCCATGTCTTTCGACATGGACATGACTTGCAAGCTCGCCGACTGCGCCACTGAGACTTGACTCATAGCCATTGATAATGCTGCAATATCCATGTTCTGCACTCCTTTCGTTTTCTGGTCAATAGGCATACCTATTTTATATCGGTCAGATGGGAGGAAATATGTAATTCTCTCCTTCATATTCAGAAGCTTAACGTTCGTCCTAACCCAAATATTTCAATACCCCGTCCGTTTCCTTGGCTCTTAGGGTGACTTTGGCTAATAACTGTTCCGGTTGCTGAAAATCCTCTTTGATCTCTACCATCATTTCCTTCACCAACTCTTCCAGTTGCGCCAATGTTGTTTCTCTAGGTAAAATACGAGTTCTCATGATCTCATGTTTACGAAACGAATCGTCGTACGATGGAACTGCTTCCTGACCGAATGCACTAATTTCTAGCTCAACTTTTATTCCTTCCGACATTGGTTTCACCTCCTCCACTCGTTTGAGGTTGATTAGGACTCAATCAATCCATATTTCACAAAACTATGGTACAAACCATCTTCTTCGATAGTTCCAGTTATATCATCTGCAATGGCCTTTAGACCTGGCTTGGCATTGCCCATCGCAATCCCTACAGCACAATACTCCAGCATCTCCGCATCATTCATGCCGTCCCCAATGGCCAAGGTATCTTCACGTGACATGCCCAGGTGTTCCAGCAAATCTGCAATAGCAATGGCTTTATGAATGCCAGGGATCATCAGTTCACCGCTTCCTTCACCGAAGATGGGCACTGTGCACTGAATGACTTCGAATTTGCCTTCGAACTGTTGCTTGATTTGATTGAACGGAATCGTAGAGCTTTCCAGAAAACAAACCTTGTTAACGTCATCCTTGTATAAATCGGCTTCACCATACGTCAAACCGGCAATAAACGGATGTGGCTTTTGTTCTTTTTTCGCTCTGGCATTGGGATCATTCTGCACATCACCATAGATGCGACGTTCCAGATGAGATTGAAGATTCGCGCTGGCGTACAAGGCCGAATTGGATTCCAGGTAGAAGTCAATCTGGTGTTCATTGAAGAAATCGACCATATGCCGTACATCTTCAGCCGTTACCCTTTTGTGATACAGCACATCCTGACCGAACTCAACATATCCACCACCGGCACCGATCAGACCGTCAAATCCTACTTCCCAGATAGAATCGTAGATTTCCGCCTTCGATCGCCCTGTACATAAATAAAGCAGATGTCCATTTTCACGTGCCTGTTTGCACGCCTGTTGTGCAGACAAGGGAATGTTGCCATCATCATCTACCAATGTGCCATCAATATCTATAAAAACAATCTTTTGATTCGTTGTGCTCATCTCATATCCCCCAACAAAGTAATAATAGTCATAATCACTTATTTTACAGCAATTTGTCCATATGCACCGTCTGCCAATCATCGTGCTGCTCTACAACAACCATATATCCCTGCCGTTTCCAAAAATCGACGGCTCCAGGCAAAAAGCGATGGGTATGCAAATACAACGTTGTATAGCGCAGCTCTGCCACCACGTTCTCCAGTTCTCTAACGAGGAGTGAACCGATGCCGTATCTACGATATCTTGAATCTACATAACATTTCACAATTTCGGCTGCAGACTGCTCAGGATATCGTCCATTCACAACTTCGATACGCCCATCATAAGGCAGGATGCCAATGGAACCCACAATCTCTTTGTCTTCCGTGACGGCAACAAGAAAGACAGCATCGGCTGAATCCAGATAATGTTCTCTGAATTGCTCCAGATCTACAGGTAATTCCCCATGATCCAGCATGGGAAATACTTCTTTGCGGACACGCATGGCAAAATCAATTGCATCATTCATTCGGTGCTCCTGAATAGCTATCACACTCGGTACGGCCTGAAGCTGTGTCACAAAATCCACATTCCTTATCCTTAGATTCGAGCCCGTTTTCTGCTCCGTATACGAACCCAACTTAGCGCAAGTTCGCTCTCTGCTTACAATTCTACCGAATTAATCCTTTTCTATCAATCTATCTAAACTCCTAACCAAAATAGAAGAAAGCCCGCGCGATTTGATAGGGATTGCATACGATAAGGCGTGTCATCAATCAAATTCGAGGGGGAAGAACATATGTGGTTATCGCTAGGAATCTCTGCTGCAGCTCTGTTGGCATTGGGGTTGATCTATCGTTATGTGGAAGACAAACTTTCAGACAAGAAGTTTCATCCCCACGCACCCAAGCAGCTGTTAATCAAGTTCAAGGAAGGTACGACAGCCAACGAGATGCACACCCTGCATAAAAAAGCAAAATGCAACGTAGCCGAAACGTATGAAGATCTGGGCTGGTATCGCATTGAATCAAGAAAGAAAATGCAACGTATGTTAAAGCACTACAAGGACCATGTGCTCATCGAGCACGCTGAACCGAACTACTACCTACAGGCATCGTTTATGCCAAATGACCCTTTTTTCCCTTACCAATACAACCTGCAAAAAATCAATGCTCCTGCTGCCTGGGATATTTCTCAGAGTAACAGCTCCGTGAAAATTGCCATTATTGATACAGGGGTACAGCTCAACCATCCCGAGCTGGCCGGCAAAATTCTGCCCGGATACGATTACGTCGATTATGACAATGTTCCAGAGGATGGTAACGGACATGGCACTCATGTGGCCGGTATCGCCGCATCCATTACTAATATCGGAGTTGGCATCGCAGGTACGGCTCCCCTTGCTTCCATCGTCCCGTTGCGGGTGTTGGATAACAACGGACAAGGTACCACCGGCAACGTTGGGAACGGACTTGTGTACGCGGCCAACAACGGCATTCAAGTCGTTAACTTAAGTCTGGGTGGACCAACGGGAGAAGCTTTTCTTCAGGCTGCCGTGCAATATGCATGGGATCAAGGCGCTGTCATCATTGCAGCCGCAGGTAATGATAATACCTCGTATCCGATTGTACCTGCATCTTATCCCAACGTCATTGCGGTAGCTGCAACCAATCCTTCCGACCTCAAATCGAATTTCTCAAACTATGGATCGTGGGTAGATATGGCTGCACCAGGTGATACTATTCTGTCCACATACCTAGGCGGCTCCTATGCCTATTTAAGTGGAACATCCATGGCGGCTCCCCATATAGCGGGAGTGGCTGCATTACTGGCTGCCCGCGGAAAAACCAATGCACAGATTCGTGATGCCCTATGCTTCGCATCCGATCCCGTATCTGGCTCTGGAGTCTACTGGAAATATGGGCGACTAAACGCCGAGCGCAGTTTACAAGTGCCTTAATTTCCTCATAAATTAAATTCCTTCTATAGATACAGGTCGTTCTGAAGTGTCAGAGCGACTTTTTTTTGTACGAGAACCGGGTAATACCAAAGAAAGGAGCGGGCTCGTTTTCACGTAACCGCTCCTTCTTATCCAATGATCTCCTTCAGCAGGAGTTAAAAATATTGCGCCCCATTATTAGCAATAACCTCTTTGTACCAATGGAAACTTTTCTTTTTCACTCTGCGAAGTGTGCCGCTTCCATCATTGTTCCGGTCTACATAAATATAACCATACCGTTTCTTCATCTCCCCGGTACCTGCGCTGACCAGATCAATCGGTCCCCAGCTAGTGTAACCCAGAAGTTCAACCCCGTCCTGAATCGCTTCAGCCATCTCGGCAAAGTGACGATTCAGATAATCTATGCGGTAATCGTCTTCAACGGTGTCATTGTCCAGCAACACATCCGTTGCGCCAAGTCCATTTTCCACAATAAACAATGGTTTGCCATAGCGATCATACAGCTGGTTACAGGTAATTCGAAGACCTTTCGGATCAATCGTCCAACCCCATTCGGAAGCTTGAAGATACGGATTCTTCACTGATCCAAATACATTGCCTTCGGTCGAATCCTTCAAAATCTCCGGATCGGTACTTGTACAGCGGCTGGCGTAATAACTGAATCCGATATAGTCGACTGTATTTTGTTTGAGAATATCTTCATCTTCCGGCTGCATATCAATGATAATCTCATGTTCCCTGAAGAAGCGCTTCGTATAACCTGGATACGCTCCTTTGGACTGAACATCGATAAAGAAGAACGATTCCCGATCCTGCTCCATCGCTTTCCATACATCATCCGGGTTGGAAGTGTAAGGATAGACCATGCCTGCTGCTAACATACAACCAATCTGTGCACCTGGAATGATCTCGTGACAGGCCTTCACAGCCAGAGCACTTGCAACCAATTCATGGTGTGCTGCCTGATAGAGAACCTGCTCTTTGTTCTCACCTTCCTGAAGAACAATGCCTGCTCCAATGTAAGGAAGATGCAGCAGCATATTGATTTCGTTAAACGTCATCCAGTACTTGACTTTATCCCTGTAACGATCGAACAATGTCTTTGCATAAGTCTCAAAGAAACCAATCATCTTGCGGTTCTTCCACCCGCCATACGTTTGAACCAGATGCACGGGGACATCGAAATGACAGATTGTGACCACAGGTTCGATATTGTATTTCAACAATTCGTCGAAGACATCATCGTAAAACTTCAATCCTGCCTCATTCGGCTCAGCGTCATCGCCATTAGGGAAAATCCGTGCCCAGGCTACAGAGAGCCTGAAGCACTTGAATCCCATTTCCGCAAACAGTGCGATATCTTCTTTGTATCGATGATAAAAATCAATCGCTTCATGCGAAGGATAAAACTCTCCATCTTTGGGCTCATATGAATCGAGATTTCCCAAAGCAATAGGGAAGCGATTAGCCCCCGTGGGAATCAGGTCAACCGTAGTTAACCCTTTGCCACCTTCAAGATAGGCTCCCTCAAGCTGGTTCGCTGCCGTTGCTCCTCCCCAGAGAAAATTCTCCGGGAAGGCTGTTAATTTTTCATACATTCACGTCTACCTCCAATCCATAATGAACGTTCAATTAACCGAGCACTGTAAGCAATTTGTCTTTCTCTTTCACAGATGCATCTTTCGTGCCCACTACATCCAGATAATTGGACGTGTTCGTAATAATAATCGGTGTAACCGTCTCATATCCGGCATCCTTGATCGCTTGCAGATCAAATTCCATGATCAGATCGCCCACATTAACGCGGTCACCATCTTTTATATGAGCTGTGAAATGCTGACCTTTCAATTGCACGGTATCCTGTCCGATATGAATCAGCATCTCAACACCATCATCAGTTACAAGTCCAATGGCGTGTTTGGTACGATATACCGTTTGTACGACACCCGTGATTGGAGATACGACTCTGCCGCTGGTTGGACGAATCGCAATCCCTTTACCCATATGCTCTCCTGCAAAAGTAACGTCATTGATTTCTTTCAGTTCAACCACTTCACCAGCCATTGGGCTGAGAATTTCATATCTGTTGTTCGGGTTTGGATCAAGTACAGGTGCTGGAGCTGGTGTAGCTTCTACTTTGTCTTTGAATCCAACCACATAAGTCAGGATGAAACCAAGGATGAAACCTACACCACAGGCAACCAATGCCATGTAGAAACCGGAATCCACACCTGTTGCTTTGTTAATGAAGCTTGGGAAACCGAAAACGCCAAGTCCACCAAACATGTACAGTTTCGAACCTGCGAGTCCCAGAATACCTCCACCAATACCGGCTGCAATACAGCTCATGATAAACGGTTTTTTCAACGGAAGTGTCAGACCGTAGATGGCTGGCTCGGTTACACCGAAGATCCCCGAGATAAAGGCCGGAATACCTAAAGATTTTAATTTCGTATTTTTGGTTTTCAACATAACGGCGAGTACAGCACCCGTTTGAGCAAAGGAAGCCGCGAAGGACATCGCAATGATCGGGTCAGCACCGGATGTGCTCAGGTTAAGAAGCATAACTGGTACGAGTCCCCAGTGAAGACCAAACAATACAAACACTTGCCATAATCCACCGATAATCAAACCTGTAGCAACTGGGCTTAAGTCGTAGATCCCTGTTGCTCCTGCACCAATCAACTGGCCTGCCCAAGTGGATACTGGACCAATAAGAATGAACGTTGCCGGAACGATAACGAGCAAAGTAAAGAATGGAACAAGGAACGTGCTGACTACTTTAGGAATAATATTTTTGAAGAATCTTTCAATTTTCACAGCGAAGAATGTAGCGATAATGATCGGAATAACCGATGTTGAATAGCTCATCAGGATAACCGGAATACCCAGGAACGTAATGTGAATCGGTGATTCAAACAACGTACCTGCAAACAAAGTGTATAGTGGGTCTCCAGCAGTCAAACCGGACAGGGTAGGATAAACTAACGAAGCACCTATTGCCATACCCAGGAACGGTGAACCGCCAAACTTCTTGATTGCTGTATATCCAAGGAAGATCGGGAAGAAGTAGAACAGACAGTCACCCGTTGCATTCAACAGTTGGTACGTTCCGGAAGTGTCTGTAATCCATCCAAAAGATAAAAACATGGCTGTAAAACCTTTGATCATCCCTGTCGCAGCCAGCAGGCCAAGCAACGGTGTGAAAACACCAGAGATCATATCGATAAAACGGCTGAACAAACTTCCCTTGTTACCAGAACTATCCTGATCTTCTGGAACCTGGCCCTCAGCAGGCAGATTACCTGCCTTTACAACGGCTTTATATACATCCGGCACTTCATTGCCGATCACGACCTGATACTGTCCACCACTCTGCATAACGGTAATGACGCCCGGCAGATTTTTAAGTTCTTCCGTTTTAGCAACGCTTTCATCTTTGAGTTTAAAACGCAATCTGGTTACACAATGGAATACACTGTTTACGTTTTTAGCTCCACCTACACCAGACAAAATGTCTTTGGCCAGTTGATCGTAATTCATAGTAATTCTCCCTCTCTAAGTAGACTCCCGATGCTTGTGAAACAAAGAAAACCTGAACTACTGAACATTCACAACGCACCGGAAAATCCGGAAACAAGTCGTGATATTCAGCAATTCAGGTTTTGCCCTTAACGGTTGCAACCCTGTAAGGCTGTACACAGCGATATTCAGTTGTTACACTAACAACTTCATCTTAAAGTAAGTTGCAACCCATCTTTACGGACCCAGAGTGGTCAGAAGATTCGGAATTGCCTGATTGAACAGTTACAATCCGATTGATGTATGCGCTTACTTTATGGATTCATAATATAATAACTTCTGACCTTTTGCAAGCGTTTTTTTAAGAATCTTTATTTTGTAATATCGTTACTCAGATGTCGCATGCACCACGCGCTCAATATGAATGGTTAAATACATCATTTCTTCGTTAGTCAGTTGATACGTGTAGTTATTTTCAATGAATTTTCGAATTTTCTCCGAGCACTTGTGCGCTTCAGGATACTTTTTCTGAATCATCTCGAATAACTCATCGTCATTGTTGCTCTTGTAATGCTTGCCTTTTACCAAACGCTGGGCGAAAAACTTCAGATGGGTCACAAATCGATAATAATTCAGCGAATTCTCGTCAAAGTCCATTTTGAAATGATATTTGATGATCGTCAGAATCTCCTGCATGACCTGAGTCATGCTTCGAATGTTAGGCATCTCTTCGTTTAGTGCCGCATTTACAAAATGGAGTGCCATGAACCCTGCCTCATCTTCCGGCAAAAGCACACCAAACTGATCACAAATCATATTTAACGCTTCCAGCCCTACCTCATACTCATCCTTGTAGAGCTGCTTGGTCTCCCACAGCAGTCCATTACGGATGGGCAGATTATTACGATAACGTTCAATGGCAAAATGAATATGATCCGTCAGATGCAGATAGATGCTTTCGTTGAGCTTTTTCCCAAGCTTCAGCTTGGCATAGGCAATAATCTCCTCAGACACTTTCATGTATTCCAGTGGTATGCTCGCGATTAATGCCTTGAAATTTTCCTGAATATTTTCATTCTGTAAAGTAAATATCTTATCAATATGCTGCTCGGATACCTCGTCGCCGGCTCGTTTTTGAAAAGCAATTCCCCGGCCAATGACGATGACTTCACGTTCGTCTTTAATCGCAACTACAGCATTATTGTTTAACACCTTCTCGATCTTCACTTTATCCACTCCAATATACAGAAAAAGGCAAACCGTACCTTCCACGAGGTCACTGGCCTTGCCCATTTCACTTCAATGTTAACTATATGTGCGTTCATGGTATTACATTTTTCTACATTGTGCAACAAAAAAAATCGATGATACTTTCCCCTAACAAACCATTTTTTGAATGTCTAAATGGATCTGTTCAGTCGCTTTGTATTTTTTTCTGTTTGCGCATATTGAATCTGCATCTTTCTACCTTCCGATAAAAAACACTCCCTTAGCATGACGCCTTATCCAGGGAATTATACCTGCACCGAGAGCGCCAGATCCAGAATTTCAATACCTGTCTGTATCATATCTGTGTCATACAGTCTACTACTCACCTTCCACTTCGTCCATTTATAAACCAAAATTAATAGATGAATTCATGAACATTTTAGCGTCATTCAAGACTAAAAGTACTTGCACTTATTCACTATATTTTTGCTTATTTGCCTCTTAAAATCCTCTTGAATTCGGATCATAAATAAACAAAAAAGCCCTCCATAGAGGAGGACTTAATGTGTCCGAATGATGAAAAATAGCATGCAAAAAAATTAATTATTACTATTTTGTCACGCTTTTCTCACTTTTTTTGCAGACATATATCATCTCAACACTATCATCAGTCAACGGCGTACCATGCCAATCCTTATAAAGATGTAGAATCTCGAATCCATTCGCGCCTAATATACGCTTCATCTCTTGGGGGTATGTATATCTCAAACGGATATTGGTGCTTGCTTCGCTGATTATATTTCCATTCTCATCCTTCATCTTCCTTATTGTAGTATAGTGCTGGATCTGCTGGAGTGAATCATATCGGCTGATGGTATATACATCAACAGCATTATGTGTTTCACTATCGACATAACTTCTCCAGTATTCTTCAGTGGGAGGTTGTAACAATTCTTCTGTGCTTGGGAAGCGTGTACCAAAAATAAAGAGGCCTCCCATCTCCAAATGTTTGTTCACTGAGGATAATAATCCATCCTGGTCTTCATTGGTCAAGAAATGTTGAAACGAATTACCGATGGAATAGATCAGTTGACTTATCATTTTTAATTGCAGTTTGGAGCAATCCTGTTCCACCCACTCAATGGCTAATTGAAGATGGGCTGCCTTGCTTCTGGCCTCATCTAACATTCCCTTGTGGAGATCCACACCAATCAGATGGTGACCTTCCATAGCTAATGGGATCGTCGCTCTCCCTGTACCACAAGCGATATCAATAATTACGCCATCAGCATTTGCAGCCCATTTGGATAGGAATTTCACATCTTCAAGGTATGCATTATTCTCCTGATCGTATAACGCAGGGTTATTGTATTCTTCAGCATTATCCATATGAATGATCATTCGTTTCTCCCTTTTCGTGTAGTGGTTTTGTCATGATTTCTTCTTCTTGCTTTCCTTCTCCAGCTCTGCTTCAATTCTTCGATTAATGATCTTCAACTGGTCCGAATCCAAGTGATTGACATCCGTTAACTGTTTATCAATCTGGTACTCTTCCGCTTCCGCTTCCAATTAAAGATTGAATCGTTCTTGGATTAGCTGCGCCACATCTTTCGGGCTTTTGTCGGTGTTATTGATCCGAATATAATGCTCGTGCGTAATTTCTCCGGGCTCTGAGTTCAATCGATATTTCTCCATGCTCGAGAGCAGATCCTGCTCGGACCATTCGACATTACGCTTCGTTGCTTTGTGCAGCAGCCGATGTGGACTCTTGTTACGCTCCAGTCGTTCCGTCGGATCAGCCTCCAGTTCAACATAACATACCTCTGCACCTCTGGACTCGAACAACGCACTGACTTTGCGAATGTACTCCCAGTCCTCTTTCATATTGAATGCCCACACAAATGTAAAAATCAAACCGGGCAGCTCGCTCTTCGCCACTTCTTCAAAAATTTCCTGACGGAACAGATTAACAAGTCTCTTCCCTTGAGGCATACCATAACTGAAATAAGGGGACACCAGTTCAATCGTCATATGATTGTGAAACAATTTCAGATCAGTGATCTTCTCCAATTCCTGACCCACCGTCATTTTCCCCACAGCCTGTGGACCAAAAATAATGATGAATTTCATCCCACCACTCCTGACTTCAACGATATGTATTCCATTACTTGAATTTTATGGACATTAGTCCATAATAACGCCTCTCGGTCAAATAAAAAAGAGATTTCAAGCCATCCGCTGAATGTTCAGGGCTTGAAATCTCTTTTTCGGTTTTACTTCAAATTCATATTTTCACAGTATGCCCAACGTCGTTAACGTCCGATCAGAACCCATCCCCACTTCATTCGTCGGAGTCCCCTAGCAATAATCCATGAGAGCAGAATCGCAACAACATAAGACAGCATAATGCCAAGGCTGAAGTGTGGGGAGAGTTCCACGGAAAGCTCTCTTCTCCAGAACAGCAGCACTAATGGATGTATTAAAAACACTCCAAATGCCACAGTACCCAAAGAGTTCAGAATGCGAGTTGCCCGATTAGATCCATTCTGTTTCCATGCACCCATTCGTTCACATACGATCAACAAGAGTAAGCAGGCCGAGAGGGTAAACAGATTACGGAATAGAAATAGCAGCGTATAGGTTAGCGCCGGAGTTGCGGCGAAAGCCGTTTTCACATAAGTATTGCCATAAATAAAGACTGCTCCTCCGCTTAACAATGCAGCGATCAACACATAACGATAGGAGAATAATTTCTTCAATGCTGCATCGAAATTCAACCCAATCCACGCACCGAATCCAATAACAATCAGGTAACTGGGCAGCAAACTCCCCATCCGTGAGAAATGAAATTGCAAATGCAACGCGTAAAAAATAGCCTGCGCCGCAATAAAGAACAACGGTAAATATTGATTAAATAAACGATAACGTGTTAACGAAAGAAGCAGTGGAAAGACCACATAAAATTGCAAAATAATCAGAAAAAAATATAAATGCGTGTGTGCAGTACCGGTTAACAATTGCTCCGAGAACTGCTTCACATGTGCCAGAGGAACTTTGCCTGCTAGCCATTGTTTGACGATAAAATAAATGAGGGACCAGGCCAGATAAGGCACAAAAACATAAAATAATCGCTTTTTATAAAAAGCGGGCATCCAGCCCTTTTCCTTCATCTTGGAGCTGTAATTATAGAACAACACCAGTGAGGACAAGAACAGAAATGCAGGTACGGCGAATTGCAGAAAGCTGTTCCAAAAATAATAAAAGTCATGATCCAACGTGTGCTTGGGATAATGTGCAACTGCCGTAGAAGTCGCATGAATAGCGACCACTGCCATAATTGCAAAAGCACGATAGAGATCCAGATACTCAATACGCCGGGGCCGATTAACCGGTTGATTCATAATAAAACCTCACTTATGCCTGATAGGATGATAGTTTCCGGCCGCAATCCAGATTCTAAGCTTTATTTTAATCAGCAGACGTAAGTAATACAATCATGATCTATATTATTTTCGAGAAATCACTCCAAATTTCAACACTATTCGACATTACTTATCCAGAACCGCTCAACGATATTCCCGTCAGGTTCTACATAGTCTTGATCTTGGATGCCCCCGTTACGAAGAATAACTCTTCTGGAAGCCTCATTATGCGCGTCACATACGACCAATACTTTGGTAATCCCGAGATCTTTGGTAATTTCCAAGGAAAGCTTGAGGATCTCCGCACCGTATCCATTCTGTCGCTCGCCTGGACGAATTCCATAACCAATATGCCCGCCGCTATGGAGCAGCTTCTCATTCAACTCATGTCGTATATTCACGGCTCCAACAACTCGATCACTCTCCGACACGAGCCAGTATGTACTATCCCTAACCCAACCTTCCGGGATATCAATACCTTGTTCACTACGTTCCAAAAAAGCTAACATCTCTTCAAAAGGATTGGGTTCTTTCGAAATGACCCACGGTACCATTGATTCTCCGCTTGCAAGCCAGTCTTCATAAAATGCTAAATACGTTTCCTTATATTCCGCTGAAGGTTTGACCAGTCTCACTTTTTCTTTGTTCATTCTAAGTACGCCCTCCTCACTCATATTGATATTGCCATGCTATTTCAACCTAATATACTAATTCACAGTCATGATGCTCCCAGACGTCGAACAGATTACCGTCCAGATCCTCGAAAGTAAAAAACTTTCCGTATATGCCCTCATCACTGACTTTGCCAACACGGACATGACCAGCAGTGAGTTCAGTATGGAGTTTAACGATATCGTCCGTAAAAAAAGTGATTACCCATCTCTTTTTCTGCTTCACTTGAAATACGGCTCTGGAATCATGATCAGTTTCAATCAGATCAAGAATCGGTCTATTGTCTCTAAAAAGGCTAATATAGCCTTCTCTTGGCTGTCTAATATTAAAGCCAAAATGGTTCACAAACCACGCTGCTGAATGCTCAACATTTGCTACAGGAATGACATTGTATGCAATACCCAGTATTTTTCCAGTCGTCAAATTTATCCTTCTCCCTTCATTGCATTAATAAGTTGTGATCCTCGTATCGTAATGCAGAAAAGTGTCTCTATTCAAGTAAAAAAAGAGGACCTGCGTGTGCAGATCCTCTACTTGGGTCCAGCTTTCGCTATTATATTAGTTCACGATCCTGTTTGCGGATTCCTCTAATCCATACCAGTTATCCTGTTAAACTGATTCCACCTGTTGTGCTTGCACTTCCTGATCCACTTTAAGCACCTTGTATGTGAATTGATAGTTTCCTGATCCCAGAGCAATTCGTACATCCGATCCCTGCGTTTGAATTTCATGAATATCTGCTACTTGGTCCAATGCTTTTCCGTTCTCCAAAACCGTTTGCACATCTGCTCCAGGAAGAAGGATTGTACCCGTCGTATTGGCAGGAATGGTCACACGAACCTCCATCTCGTTATTTTCGCGCCGATACCAGTTTGATGTAACCGAGCCGTACATGCTCTCAAAACTTGCTTCCACCCACTCCAGTCCAGGTCCTGGTTTGGGCTCGATATGCACGATGCGGAAACCGGGCTGTTGCTCATCCGTATTAATCCCGGCAACATAACGATATAACCACTCCCCTATGGCGCCGTAAGCATAATGGTTGAATGAATTCATGTCTGCACTCCACAGACTGCCATCCTCCCTGATTCCGTCCCAATGCTCCCAAACCGTAGTCGCACCTTGTGTCACTTGATATAACCAGGATGGATAATCTTCCTGAAAGAGTAGCGTATAAGCCAGATCATGATGTCCCGTATCACTTAATACCGGATTCAGATAAGGTGTTCCAACAAATCCGGTGGTCAGATGGTTCCCTGCGTCCGCAACCAGTTTTCCCAATTGATCAATGGTACGTTTCCGAGCTGCAGAATCCAATAGGTCAAAATGCAAAGCAAGTACATGCGCGGTCTGTGTGGGAACTGCAAGTTTGCCCGCAGGTGTCACGAATTCATCTTGAAATGCAGCAACAATGTTGTCATGCAGATTATCATAATACGCTGCATCTTCCACCTGCCCCAGCACTTCAGCCGCTTTCCGTGTTAGAGAAACAGAGTAGGCATAGAATGCAGTTGCTACAAAATCCTTGTCTGTAGCTCCAATATAGCTGTCCGGTTTGGAATCCAGCCCGAGCCAATCCCCGAAGTGGAAGCCTGTATTCCACAAGTAAGGATTCTCCCCTTGCGCATGAATGTAATTAGTCCAGCGTTTCATGCTGTCATATTGCTCGCCCAACAGCCGGACATCACCGTACATCTCATAGATCGTCCATGGACAGATCACTGCGGCATCCCCCCAGGCAGCCGAAGAATGATTCGTATCCCCCCATCCCTCTGGCGTCGAACTCCTCAAATCAGGAACAAAGAAAGGAATGCCTCCGTCCTCCCCCTGTTCCGCCTGCAGATCCCTTAGCCATTTGGTGAAAAAAGGCGCCGTGTTCATCAGGTATGAGGATGTTCGTATAAACATCTGCGCGTCTCCCGTCCAGCCCAGCCGCTCATCACGCTGCGGACAATCTGTCGGTACGTCAACGAAATTCCCTTTTTGCCCCCACAATATATTGTGATGAAGCTGATTCACGAGTGGACTGGAGCTTTTGAAATCACCGGTTCGCTCCATATTGGAATGCAGAACAACTCCTGTGAAATCCTCGAGCCGAATCTCGTCCGGGAATCCAATCAAGTTCACATAACGGAATCCCTGAAATGTGAAACGTGGCTCGTACGTCTCCACTCCGCCACCTTTCAGGGTATAGCGAATGCACTGCGTTGCACCACGCAGGTTTTCAGTGTAGAAATTGCCCTTATGATCCAGTATCTCGGCATGTAGCAACTCAACCGTATGCCCCGTTTCACCCTGAATACTGAATCTCATCCAACCGACCATATTCTGTCCCATGTCCAGCACACGATCTCCCAGTGGAGTTGTAAGCAAGGCGATAGGTTTAATTTGCTCTATAGGCATTACGGGTACGTTCTCTTGTGCAATAATAATCTCCTTCGAGTAATCCAGCACACGTACCGGAGACCATTGGACTAAGGATGAATCCTGCCATTCGGATTCCATACGTGCATCATACGTTTCCCCCATATAAATGTCCGAGCTGCGAATAGCGCTGGGGGAACTCTTCCAGTTTCGATCCGAAACAATACGTTCTTCTGAACCATCGGTATAATGAATATGAAGTTCCAGCAGCAAACCTGTGTTCGTTCCGTATATCTTCTGCTTCTTCTCCCATCCCAAATGCCCTTTGTACCAGCCATCTCCCAGATAAGCACCGAGTATGTTCTGTCCATTCTGAAGCTGATCGGTAACATCATACACCTGATATTGCAACCGCTTACTATAACTGGTCCAACCCGGGGTGAAGTATGCTTCACCCACTCGCTGATTATTCAGATGAAGTTCGTACAATCCAAGTGCAGTCACATATATTCTTGCCGCTGCGACAGGCTTTTTCAGTTCAAACAAGGTACGCAGTCGTGGGCAAGACTCATCCTGCTGAGAGGGAGGATCGACTGTGATCCACTCCGCCTGCCAGGCATCTTCACTACCCATGAACCCCGTCTCGAAATACGCTGTCTCCGACCAGTTCGATTCATCTCCTGCACGATCCCAAGCACGAATGCGATAATAGTAGCGGGTTCGCGCTTCGGGGACCCAGTGATCCAGTTCAACATGAATGGACTGATCAGAGCTCTTTTTGCCGGAATCCCATTCAATCTGATCCAAATCTTCCGTCCGTGACAACTGAATTTGATAAGCAGACTGTACACAATTCCTACGATCGGATTGCAAATGCCAGCTTAATCTGGGCGACGTAATATCTAGTCCAATCGGATTTATTCTGTACTCACAACGCAGATGACTTACGGTCAACATCAGAGAAACATCCCTTTCCATCGTGGTTTCCAATTCAAGGTTACGATATAATTATATCGATTCTGTGATCGGAAATACCCGGTAATGAGGACAGTTTAACCCGGTAATCTGGTCATTCCAACCAAGGAGGCTATTCCGTGAATCCAACCATACAGCTGTTCAAGAGCGAATCCTTTTTCCAAAATAATCTGAAGTTGTTCGTGAACCGATGTTCGGAGGATTTTGTGGTTCCTTTTCACGCACACGAGTTTGTTGAGTATAGTTACGTGGCAGAAGGAAAGGGCTTTCATCACATTGGTGAAGATATTATACCGGTACACAAAGGCATGTTATTTGTCATTCCGGTCGGCGTTCCTCATGTATTCCGCCCAGCAACTGCGAAGGTATCAGAGCATCCACTCATTATCTATAACTGTCTTTTCAATTCCGAACTGATCCATACCCTGTCCATTATTATTCAGGAGGAGGAGATTCGAAACCATCTGACAGACCTGGAAAAGAATCGGGTTCCATATGTGTCCATCACAGATTACAGCCAGCGGATGGAAGAATTAATGGTAAAGCTGTACCGCGAAACTGCCGTTCCGGGAATCGGTTCTTCCACGATCCTGTATACGCTTGTTAGCCAACTCGTCGTGACAACGTACAGACAGATTCATCAAGCTGCCTGCAATGAGAAGGAAAATGCGACTGATATGGAACATATCCTTCATTACCTGGACCAACATGTTAACGAACGAATCCGTCTAAGCGAATTGGTGAAACTTTCTGGTTGGAGCGAAAGACATATTGGGCGCATGTTCGTGACCCATACCGGGCGGACGTTTGGTGCCTATCTGCAACATTTGCGCATACAAAAAAGCTGTGAATTGCTGAAGAATTCACAACATAAAGTCAGTTTAATTGCTGAACTTGTAGGCTACCGGGATGTAGATTCATTTTACGCCGTCTTTAAACGAATTACGGGAGAAACCCCGCAGGGCTATCGCAGGAACTTCAGAGCAGAACCATTGAATTAAGTGTGTTCCTGCCTTCCGTTCCTTTCTCAGGGTTCATCTCTTTACAGGATCAAACTTACTCTCTGCATGTTCTGTTTCGAGCAGACGATCTACATAAGCCTTTGCACCTTTCCAGGAGGTCATCAACGGAAACTGATGTTGCTCCCGTTCGTTTATATTCCATGGATGAGGGATACAGATGACTTTTTTTCCGTCATTCAGCGCCGGTATCAGGTTATGTGCTCCATCATCAATTAACAGATCGAAGTTAATCAAGTTTTTCCGTTTACAGGTTATAAACTGTTCTGGAGATATGTATGGCATATGCTTCTGAAGCCAATTCCACTTCTCAACAACCGTTTTGGGCTCAGCCGCCGTTAGGATCAGCAGATCATAGGCTTGATGGAGTTTTTCCACCTCTTCTACAACATATTCGTCATAAATCTCCAGCTCCTCAAACAACCCTGGCCGACCATAAAATACATCATGTGTACATTCCGGATGGCGCATATGGGATGTATCCCAATGTATCATATCCTCATATCGCAACGGATGGGTTGGGAAGTTAATGTTGTTATGATAGATGGCTCGCTTGACCAGATGACATATGGTGTCATCCATATCTACTGCAATAATAGGTTTCTTCATCTTCATCCCCTCCAATAGGATCACAGTATATCATCATCAATGTAACAGTGCTATCCTTTTTCAGCTCAAAATAAAAAGCGGCCCCTGCGCTGCAATAACTGCTGCGCAAGGACTGCCCCCGAAATCAACCCAAATCTTCGCCATTCGTAGCAATGACGTTCTGATACCAACCAAAGCTCTTTTTCTTAAAGCGATTCAATGTGCCTTCTCCATTGTCATCCTGATCCACGTAGATTACGCCATAACGCTTGGACATTTCTGAAGTGGACGCACTGATGATATCAATCGCCCCCCAGTTGGTATAACCCATAAGGTCTACCCCATCCATGACTGCTTCTTTCATTTGTGTAATATGTTTTCTCAGATAATCAATCCGATAATCATCATTAATGGAACCATCGGCCTCTACCGTATCTTTGGCCCCAAGTCCGTTTTCCACGACAAACAATGGCAATTGATAACGATCATACAGCTCTTTCAACGCCACACGAAGTCCAATCGGGTCAAGCTGCCAGCCCCATTCTGTACGCTCCAGGTTCGGGTTCTTAATGGTGCTGTACAGGTTGCCTCCAGTTACCCCATATTCCTCAGGATTTACTGCGGATACCAGCGATGTATAATAACTGAACGAGATGAAATCTACCGTATGCTCTTTCAGAATCGCTTCGTCTCCTGGTTCCATCGTAATGGAAATGCCATGCTCAGCCCAATAACGAGCCATAAAGGTTGGATAACTGCCTCGCACCTGTACGTCGGTATGCAGCAGGTTCAGCTGATTATCAATCTGAGCTTGCAATACATCCTCCGGCTTCGACGTTGCCGGGTAGTGAATCATACGTGCAAGCATACAGCCAATCTGGAAGTCCGGGTTAATCTGACGCGCTTTCTGCGTTACCAGACTGCTGGCAACAAACTGATGGTGAAGTGCTTGATAGGAAGCTTGCATCACGTTTTCGACACGATCTTCAATGATACCTCCGCCCGTGAATGGCTCAATAATGGTTGTGTTGATCTCATTAAACGTCAACCAGTATTTCACCTTGTCTTTGTAGCGATTCATTACGGTCTCGGCGTATCTTACAAAATGTCTGATAACTTCCCGTCCTGCCCAGCCGTTGTATTTCAATACCAATGACATCGGCATTTCATAGTGAGAGAGCGTCACGAGAGGTTCAATATTATGCTTCCGCAATTCGTCGAACACTTCATCATAGAATCGCAATCCTTCTTCATTCGGCTCAGCATCGTACCCGTTCGGGAAAATACGCGGCCAGTTGATGGAAAGACGAAATGTCTTGAAGCCCAGCTCGGCGAACAACGCAATGTCCTCTTTGAAGCGGTGATAAAAATCAATACCGTAACGCTTCGGGTATCCCTTCGCACTGTGGTGAGCCATCGCTTTCTCAACCGTTGCACTGGTCACGTGCATCAGTTCTCTAAGGTTGGTGTAATCCTTCTTCTCAAAATAAGGAACCATATCCGCCGTGGACCAGCCTTTGCCCCCTGCATCAAATCCACCTTCAGCCTGGTTGGCGGCAATTGCGCCGCCCCACAGAAAACCTTCTGGAAACCCTTGTCGATTGATCATGCGTATCTCTCCTCTTCTTATTGATGTCGTCTTTATTTCGTATTTAGACTTTAAATTTCAGCTTTCAATACTTCTTCACCTGTCGTAATTACACCCAATTTCACAGGCAGAACCTGCTTGTAATCTGCTGTATTCGTAACGACCATCGCCGTTGTAATGTCATATTCCTTGGCGATTTGATCAAGTTCAAACGTGAGTAACTTGTCTCCGGCCTGTACTCGTGCTCCCGTAGCAACATGGGCTTCAAAATACTGACCGCGAAGTTTAACGGTGTTGATCCCAACATGGATCAGAAGCTCCATTCCGTTATCACTGCGGACCACAATCGCATGTTTCGTTTTAAACACATTCATGATGGTACCTGTAACTGGTGACACCAGTTCACCCACGGTTGGAACAAATGCCACACCTTTACCCATCAATTCATCGCCAAACGTGGGATCATTGACTTCTTTGAGTGCGATCGCTTTACCCGTCATCGGTGCAACGGCTACCGCATCACTTGTTGGTGTTGGAGCACCCATATCGTCCACATCCACGGTTGCCACATTGCTGGAAGGTGCTGCGGCTGGTGGCGTAGAAGGGCCTGGTGAGAAATGAGCCAACGCCTCGGCATCGCCCTCTTCTTCCTTGATCCCGAACACAGTAGACATAATTGCACCCACAACAAAGGCAAGAATCATACCGCCAAAGGAGTACCAGAAGGTTTGTCCGATCAGGGATGGCAGACCCGGAAGACCACCGTTACCTGCAAGCACATAAGCTTTGGCTCCAAAAGCAAGAGCGAATCCACCACCCACTGCACTACCAATCATCGCAGCGGCAAACGGTTTTTTATACTTCATGTTTACGCCGTACATTGCTGGCTCGGTTACACCCATCAGAGCTGTAAAGCTGGTGGACAATGCAACGGTTTTGAGCTTTTTGTCTTTTGCACGGAAGAATACACCCAACGTCGCTCCAGCCTGTCCCATATTGGAGATGAACGTCAGTGGCAAGAATTTATCGAAGCCCAGTGTAGCAATATTACTCAGGATGATCGGTACGAGCGCATAGTGCATACCTGTCATAATAATGAGCGCCATAGCGCCGCCAAGAACAATACCTGCAATCAATCCGCCTTCATTTAGCAGCCAGTTAATACCGCCAGACAAGCCGCTACCTACAAATGTTCCCAGTGGACCGATTGCAATCAGTGTTACCGGAACCATAACAAGCAAGGTAATCAGTGGCACAAGCAGCAGCTTCAATGCTGCCGGAATAACGCGGTCAACCCATTTCTCAACATAAGACATCAGCCATACGGCAAGCAAAATCGGAATAACCGATGAGGCATAGCTGACAGCCGTTACCGGAATGCCGATAAAGGCAACCGATTCACCGCTGGATAGCAATGCGCCCATATCGGGATACATCAGCGCAGTACCTAGCGCAATGGCTACAAATGGATTACTGCCAAATTTGCGCGCGGCACTAACCGCAATCAGCAACGGCAGGTAATGAAATACGCCATCCCCAATAGCCGAAAGGATACGGTACGTGTCCGTTCCTGCTGACATCCATTCCAGCGATACGAATAATGCAAGCAATCCCTTCAGCATACCGGCAGCTGTAATCGCTGGCAGCATGGGTGCGAAGACACCCGCAATCGTCTCAAAAATATTAAGAATTACATTTTTATTTTTTTCCGGTTTAGCCTGTTTATTTTCTGAACTTTGCTGTATTGCCGGATGTTCTTTCACCATCGCATCGAATACTTTGGACACGTCATTCCCGATAATCACCTGGAATTGATCTCCTGAGATATTCGTTCCCATGACTTTATCCAGTTTCTTGAGTGAGTTATTGTCCACTTTATCGTTATTTTTCAGATCAAATCTCAGTCGTGTGACGCAATGATACACCGAGTTGATATTGTTTGTTCCCCCAACGGCTTTGATGATTTCTTGTGCCGTTTCCTGATGTTTCATGATCGTTTCCTCCTCATTTTTCCAATAAAAAATACCCGAACAAATAGCCACGTCTTCTACGTGTCATTCATTCGGGTATTGCCTGATTGAACAGTAACAAGCCCAATTGATATTTAGTTAGGTTCTGGTTCATGTTCTGATATTTCATTGGTCACGCTTCGGTTTCATTAACCGCTCCAGATGAAGGGTCAGATACAACTGTTCCGAATGAGTCATATCATACTGATAGTTCTTATGGATAAAAGTCTCAATCTTGCCGATACATTTGAAGGTTTCGGGATAGTTTTTCCGTACGACCTCGTATAAATACTCCTCCGCATCGTCATGTGACGAGTGAGTAATTACCCGTTGGCAGAAATACTTCAAATGAGTAATGAAACGGAAATAGTTCACGCTATCTTCATCCAATTCGACATTAAAGTGATATTTGATAATGTTCATGATCTCCTGGAGCAGTTGCATCAAATGAGTGACATCGTTCATGGAATCATTAACTTCCGCATTGATGAAATGCAGCGCTATGTTGCATATTTCATCCTTCGGAAACTCCACATCCAGTCTTTCCTTCAGTAAGCTGAGCGCTTCCCGGGCCACGTCGAACTCGGCCTTGTAGAAATGCTGCACTTCCCAAGAGAGCGGATTGCGAGTAATCATTCCCTTTTCCAGACGCTGGACAGCAAAATGAATGTGATCCGACAGTGAGACATAAATCCCGTCACTGATGGTTTTGTTCAATTGCGTACGTGCCAGTGTCACAATATCATCTGTCGCCTGCAGGATTTCAATCGGCACTTCCGTGACAATGGACTTAAACTTCTCATAGATCGATGCATCCTGAAGACGGAATACTTTCTCAATCCGTTCTTCATCAATCTCATCGCCTGCCTTGAACTTAAACCCGATACCCCGGCCGAGGATCAGCAGTTCCTGATTTTTGTCATCCACGGTACTGACAATATTGTTATTAAATATCTGTTTAATAATCATTATGGACCCACCTGTTTTTTTTGAGGATTAAAAAAGGGCAAAACCAAAATAGAAATAATAAAATCATTTCCATAGTGGTTTTGCCCGCATTACCGGTAACAAGCCTCGGGTATAATCTATCACAACCTGAAAACGGTGTCAACCAAAAATGCTACCACTGCTATTATACTTCATCTTGCTTTCAAGAAATATTTCCCTACAGTTCCACGTTACAGGGTATGCAGTCTTAATATTTACATGTTGATACAGAAACAAACTGGAGATGTTTTCTAATCTAAATGAATTTTTTTTTTATTTAAGGGAAACTTTCCTGCCTTGAGCACAAATAGGAGAGCCCTTCTTCCGAAGGGCTCAATTTTATTAATATCGCTAATTATTGTTGGAACATCACATTAATCTGTACAATCTCTGACCGACTGCTTGTGCGAATCGGAGGTCCCCAGAAGCCAAATCCAGAGGTCACGATAGAGTGCATGGACCCTTTTTGCAGATAACCCCAATCATTCTCGTAGATGGCCTGTGTAATAAACTGAGCGGGTGCGATCTGGCCACGGTGGGTGTGACCAGACACAACCAGATCTACATGGTTTTGTTCCGCAATATCCAAATCATAAGGCTGGTGATCCATTATGAGCACAGGCTTGCTCAAGTCGGTATCCTGCATCAATGTTGCTACTTCTGCCCGATCCTTCTCTGTCCGGTCTTTCCGACCAATCAGAGTAATCTTATTGTCCAATGTAATTTTATCATCATACAGAACTTGCATATTACTCTTCTCCAAAGCGGCAATCAGATCCTCAATCGGACCATTATACTTGTCGTGATTGCCCAATGAGGCGTACACTCCGTAAGGGGCCTGAATGCCGCTGATAATATCCGCAATTCCACTCTTGAGGTACATATCCAGGTTGTCATCGATAATATCACCAGGATACAGCACCAAATCCGGCTTCAACGCGTTAATTTCTTCCACCATACGTTTAGCGTGAGCAGGGCCGGACAACAGACCAAAGTGCATATCTGCAGCCATAACAATGTTGAGGCTGTCGACACCTTCCACTTTCTTATCAATCTGAATGCTGTATTGCCTTACGACTGGACTATAGGCGTTATAGATACCATAGCCCAGCGTGGACAGCAACAGCACGAGGGTGACCACACCTGCCCATTTATGAGCGTAATGTCTTGGAATGCGAGTTAGTCTAAGTAACCAAAGCGTTAGATGAACCACTGGCAGAATTAATAACAGCAGAGAAAAGATTGCAAGCCAGTAAGAACCGATAACACTCAGGAAAGAAACACTTCCAAACAACCTTGCCAGTATGAACGAAATTGCAAGGAATACAAGCGCAACGATGTAAAACCAACGAAATCTTGCAGATACAACAGGCTTCATCCAGCTCCAGCCGCTCCATCCTATGTAAAAAACTAATAAACCGTACACAACCAAAAACAAGATGCCTGCAAGTACAAACATGCCTCAGTTAACCTCCACGTCAATAAGTTGATTGCTGAATTTTCTCTTAGCCGAATTCCAGTCCATCAGAACAAGTATAACGCAGTTAAAGGGAACAGGACATCTGTTTCCATTCCTCAGATGCGTACATTTTATTACAATTTGGGATACTTAAATTCCAATTATCCTATATTAGGTGATGCATCAACCAATAGCTTCTCATCTGAATAAAAAAACATTCCTGCGTCCGCTCATGACTGAATAACATCATGAACGGGCACAGGAATGCTGAATGATCTCGAATTATAAATTACTCGTTGGTGTCCATCCATTGGAAGTGGAATGAACCTTCTTTGTCCACACGTTTGAACGTGTGAGCGCCAAAGTAATCACGTTGTGCTTGCAACAGGTTCGCAGGCAAACGCTCCGTGCGGTAGCTGTCATAGTAAGACAACGCGCTGGAGAATCCAGGAACCGGAATTCCTTGAGTTACCGCAGCTGCAACGACTTCACGCCATGCACCTTGGTAGGATTCAACAATGTTTTGGAAGTATGGGTCCAGAAGCAGGTTTTTCAGTTCTGCATCCTTGTCATATGCTTCCTTGATGTTTTGCAGGAACTGCGAACGGATGATGCAACCACCGCGGAAGATCATGGCGATGTTGCCGTATTTCAGATCCCAGCCGTATTCGTCTGAAGCTGCACGCATTTGAGCAAAACCTTGTGCGTAGGATACGATTTTACTTGCAAACAGGGCTTTGCGCACATTCTCGATGAACGCTTTTTTGTCGCCAGAGAATGCTTCAACCGCAGGTCCATTCAAGATTTTGCTTGCCGCCACACGCTCGTCTTTCATTGCAGACAGGAAACGGGAGAATACGGATTCCGTAATCATGGACAATGGTACGCCGAGATCCAGCGCGCTTTGGCTTGTCCATTTGCCTGTTCCTTTTTGTCCAGCTGCATCCAGAATGACATCAACCATTGGTTTGCCGGTTTCCGGATCGTATTTGGAGAAGATGTCTGCCGTGATTTCAATCAGGTAGCTATCCAGCTCGCCTTGGTTCCATTCAGAGAAAATTTCATGCAATTCTTCAACGGACACATTCAGCACGGATTTGAGCAAGTGATATGCTTCACCGATCAATTGCATATCTCCGTATTCGATACCGTTGTGCACCATTTTCACATAGTGTCCTGCACCATCTGGTCCGATATATGTGCTGCAAGCATCGTCGCCTACTTTAGCGGAAATGGCTGTCAGAATGGGTTCAACGAGCGTATACGCACTTTCTTGTCCGCCTGGCATGATTGCCGGGCCTTTCAACGCGCCTTCTTCCCCACCGGATACACCCGCACCGATGAAGCGGAAGCCTTTGGCTTCCAGATCTTTGCTGCGGCGTTGGGTGTCAGGGAAGTATGCGTTCCCTCCATCAATGATGATGTCGCCTTCGTCCAAGTGTGGCAGCAGTTGTTCAATGGTAGCGTCCGTTGCTTTACCCGCTTGAACCATGATCAGGATTTTGCGCGGGGATTCCAGGGAAGCAACGAACTCTTCAATCGTAAATGCGCCTGTCAGGTTTTTGCCTTCGGCTTCTTTGAGAAGATCGTTCGTTTTCTCTGGGGAACGGTTAAATACCGATACCGAGAATCCTTTGCTTTCAATATTAAGGGCAAGGTTCTTACCCATTACTGCAAGTCCGATGACACCGATCTGTTGTTTACTCATTATGTCCTCCCAATACTCTTTATATATAGTAGATTAAATCCGAGATCAACAATCCTTTATTATTGAACCGTTTTTTTCCAGTCTGCTGCGAATTTCTCCATGCCCTGATCTGTCAGCGGGTGTTTGGAGATTTGTTCAATGACGGAGAATGGAACAGTAGCAATATGTGCTCCTGCCATTGCTACACGTGTAACGTGGTCCGGATGTCTTACAGAAGCCGCAATAATCTGCGCATCCAGGTTATGTGTACGGAACAGCTCAGCAACTTTGGCAACCAATTGCACGCCATCTTCGGAGATGTCATCGAGACGTCCCAGGAACGGGGATACATAGGTTGCACCGGCACGAGCAGCAAGCAGCGCCTGGTTCACGGTAAAGATCAACGTTACGTTGGTTTTCACACCTTTTTTGGTCAGGTAACGGCAAGCTTCCAGTCCTGCAAGTGTCATTGGCAGCTTGATTGTGATGTTTTTGTCGTTGTTATTAATTTTGATCAGTTCGTCTGCTTGAGCAATCATCTCTTCAGCTGTGATCGCATCCGGTGTTACTTCCGCAGATACGGATTCAACTTCAGGTACCTCACGCAAAATTTCTTCAATGCGGTCTTCGAATTTCACGCCTTCTTTGGCTACCAATGACGGGTTTGTTGTTACACCGGACAGGACGCCGATTTTATATGCTTTTTTGATGTCTACCAAGTTTGCTGTATCGATGAAAAATTTCATATTCAATTACCTCCAAAGGATATGTTTTTTTGGTTACAGATTTGCATTAACAGCCAGAGGAACTTCAATATCATCTTCAACCTGCTGATCAGCAGGTTGATCAAACCACCAGTGGTGCCCTTCGGCTGCGAGCATTGCATCCGACTCTGCTGGTCCATAGCTTCCCGCCGGGTACAAATGAAGTGGGAGCAAATTCTCCTGGAATGCATCCAGAATAGGTTGTACCCAAGCCCAAGACAATTCTACTTCATCCCAATGGGCAAAGAACGTTGGATCACCATGCAATGCGTCATGAATCAAGTTCTCATAAGCCTCGGCCAGATCCTCACGATCTGGTGACAGATCGATATGAACAGGTTTGAACTCCCCTTTGTTTTGCGGGTCACTTGCATTCAGCTGCAGTGTCATGCTCTGGTCAGGACTCATCTCAATCACAAGCAGGTTCGGCTTGGAACCGTTAACGACGTTGGACTGGCCGGATGGTTCTTTGAATTCGATGACAATGCGAGTTGATTTCTCCTTCATTCGTTTACCAGTACGGATATAGAAAGGTACTCCGCGCCAGAAGAAGTCATCAATCTGCAATTTCGCAGCAATGAAAGTATCATTCATCGTATTCTCGGCAACACCCGGTTCAGCTGCATATCCGCTAACGGATTTGCCTTGAATGTTTCCTTCAGCATACTGTCCGCGAATGACGCTTGCACCCACGTTTTGTTTTTGCAGTGGCTGGATGGATTCCATGATGTGCTTTTTCTTCAAACCGACTTTTTCCGAGGTGCTGTTATATGGAAGCTGGATCGCCATCATCATAAGCAATTGCAGCATATGATTCTGGAACATGTCACGCACGGCGCCTACATGATCATAATAGGATGCCCGTTCTTCCACGCCAACAGTCTCATTAGCGGTGATCTGCACATTGGAGATATAACGGTTGTTCCACAACGCCTTCATGATCGGATTGCTTTGATGCAAGGTTTCAAGACGCTGCACCATCGGTTTGCCCAAATAGTGGTCAATCCGATAAATTTCTTCTTCTGTGAACGCCTCGCTTAATTTGCGATTCAGGTCACGAGCCGATTGCAGATCATGTCCAAATGGCTTCTCAATCACAAGGCGTTTCCAGCCCTCAGTTGATCCAAGTCCACTTAGCTGAATGTTCTCTGCAATGGGTTCGAAGAATTCTGGACCAACCGAAAGATAGAACAGACGATTGGAAGGAATGCCAAGCTCCGCCTCTCTTTGTTCAACCAAATTTAACAGCTCTATATAATCTTCCTTATGGCTTATATTCAATACACTGTAACGGAAAGCCTGCACGAATGATTTCACAATTTCAGGTTCAGCCGGGCGTCTGGAAAATTCATTTAATGATTTTTCCACTTGTGCCTGAAAGAATTCATCAGACCATTCTCTGCGTCCTAAGCCAATCAGCGAGAAGGATGCCGGAAGTTTCTGCTCAATGTATAAATTATATAAGGCTGGATATATTTTTCTTTTGGCTAAATCGCCTGTCGCACCAAATAAAATAATGGTCGTTGGTTCCATCTCTCTGTTCTCCTTCCAAGTAACTCTGGTTTCTTTGCTGTAGTTACACTATAATACGTTTTATAGCCATACAAGTAATTAATATATTTCACAGGAGCTATAGACGATATCTATGACAACAAATTATGAATTATATAAGGTATTTTACTGGGCTGCCAAAACAGGCAGTTTGACCCAAGCCGCTAAAGCACTATATATTACTCAACCAAGTGTCAGTCATGCCATCAAACAGTTGGAAGAAAGCTTCGGTCTCACGTTGTTTTACCGGAATTCCAAGGGAGTTGCGCTAACACAGGAAGGTGTGAGTCTGTATTCCTATATTGAACAATCTCAGATTCTGATCTCGCTGGCCGAGGAGAAAATGGCCGCATTGAAGAGTTTAGACAATGGAGAACTAAGGATTGGTGGCAGCGATTCGCTGTTCAAGCATTACATGCTGTCCTATCTGGAAGAATTCCATGTGCTCTACCCTAACATTAAGCTGCATCTAAGTCATGGGACAACGCCGGAAGTCATTACGTTTTTGAAAGAAGGTAAAATTGATCTGGGTGTTGTGCGGATGCCCATTGTTGATCCGCAACTTGAAGTCAGGGAAAGTATCCAGCTCAAAGACTGCTTCGTCGCAGGCGAACGTTATGCTCAACTGAAGGATAAAGTTATGACATTGGACATGCTGCTGGAGCATCAACTGATTCTTTTCTCCAGAAACAGCCGGGTTCGGATGGCGATTACGGAGCTGTTCAACAGCTATGGCTATACACTCAAACCCGAGATTGAGGTCGGCAGCGTGGATTTGTTAATTGAATTTGCACGGCGGGGATTGGGCATATCGTATGTCACCCGTGAATTTATTTCCAAAGAGCTGGAAGAAGGCTCTCTCTTCGAAATTCAGCTGGATGTTTCCCTGCCCCCTTCACATGTGGGCATCATGACCAAGCGAAATATGCCGATTTCCCTGGCAGCCAACCGGTTTATGGATCTTATTTTCAAGCCTTAGCGATCAGCAGGACCAAAAAGAGCCTCACCATCCACTCATGGATGATGAAGCTCTTTTTCTAATTGGTGGTCTCATTTTGTGAGTCTCATTTAATGACTGACCAGATAAGAAGCATCCAATATGATGGCAACCCTGCCGTTTCCCAATATCGTTGCGCCAGACAGATGGTTCATGGCACCGAGATACGTGCCCAACGTCTTAATAACAACTTCCTGATTCCCGATAATCTCATCTACTGCATAGGCCGCAATTTTGTCCACTGAGCGGATGATTACCAGCGGAATAGTCTTCGAACTGCGGTCCGTTCGCGGATAATGCAGTTTATCACGCAGCCAATGAAAGGGTACAATCCGACCGTGATTCAGAATAGCTTGTTGTCCTTGAATGGTCTGAATATCCTCAGGTGCAATCCGAACAATCTCTGCAACATTATACATTGGCAAGATAAGCACACGACCCGATACTTTTACCAGCAAACCCTTGATGATGGCCAATGTGAGTGGTAGCCGAATCGTAAACGTGGTACCTACGCCAATCTCCGTATTAATATCAATGATACCATTCAGCCGACCAATCTGACTCCGAACAATGTCCATCCCTACCCCACGGCCAGATACTTCACTAACGGAAGAAGCTGTCGAGAAGCCTGGTTCGAATATCAAATGAACGGCTTCCTGTACTGTTAAGCGTGCAGCCTGTTCCTCACTAATGATCCCTTTAGCCAAAGCGGAAGCCTTGATCTTCTCACCATCGATGCCTTTGCCATCATCCGAATAACGAATGACGACATGATTCTCTTCATGGAACGAAGTTAATGTAATCCGCCCTTTTGCCGGTTTCCCTTGTTCCGCGCGAATCTCCACACTTTCAACACCGTGATCAGCACTGTTGCGAATTAGATGGATCAACGGATCACTCAACTCTTCGATAATCATGCGATCGAGTTCAGTCTCTCCACCTTGAATAACCAGTTCCAGATCTTTGCCCAGCTTCTGTGACAGATCGCGAACCAACCTCGGAAATCGGCTGAACAGCTGGTCAATGGGTAACATTCGAGTCTTCATTACACCTTCTTGCAACTCCTTGATTACACTGCCCATATGATCTGATACGCCACCGATGCTCTGCAATAGCTGTGAAGGCTCCTGACGTGAACCCGACCCACTAAGATCAGCGAGAGATGTCTGATCAATCAGTAACTCTCCCACAAGATTCATCAGATGGTCCAAACGCTCCACACTCACTCTCACCGTGGGCTGTGCCACCTTCACTTTCTCTTCTGCTACTGGCGTGGTTACGGGTGGTTTCACTGCTCCTGTTTCAGAGGATACTTCTGTTGGTGAAGATACAGCTTGAACCTCATTTGTTTCCAGTAGGTAGGGAACAATCTCCAGCTTATGGATGTCTGAGTCGGTAGACAATTCTGCTTTGAGTTGCTCCTGGTCCTCCGATGTAGCAGCCACGATGATAAATTGACCATAACGATCATCTTCATCATCCGCTGCCAGTGGAGTTTCCACGAGTGAAGTAGTGACAACCGTACCACATACATCTTCAATCCGTTGTCGCAAAATGTGATATCTGGCTGCTTTCATTATGCAATCCTGTTTCAGAACAATCCGGATCGATATTAACTGTTTACCAGATACCACGGCCACCTGTGCCACTATGGATTCCGCTGGCTGCAATGGGATTGCTTTCATTTTCTCCGCAGCTGCCGGTGTATGAATCAATGCCTGTATCTCACGCACAACCGCCCGAAAGTCGGCATAGGCCTCCCCACGGATATACTGATCCCTTAGCACTTTCATGGCGTCCAGAGAGCGGAACAATGTATCAATCAGCTCTGAGGTGATCTCGGGTTTCTTCTCTCGAACCCATTCCAGCGCATACTCCACCTCATGAGTGAGGTCACTTAATTCACGAAAATCCATTGTTGACGCTGATCCCTTGATTGTATGAGCTGCCCGAAACAGCGTCTGGACCAGCTCTACCGAAGGCGAAAGCTCCAGCGCCAGCAAAGATTGATCCATCCGTTCCAGTTGATCATTCAGTTCTTCGATAAAGATATCACGGTAGGCAGATAAATCCATCATTCGTGTATTCCCTCCCTAACCGCCCAATATTTCGTCCAGTTTCAAAATACCAACAAGTTGGTCTTCTCGTTGCCCCACGCCCAGAAAAACACCTTCACGATTACGACCATGACTCCCGGTTGGTGGATGTATTTCGGTGTATGTGGTTACTTTGTTGACTCGATCAACGATCAAACCAATATATTCTTCCTGATAACGTACCACGATAATTCTAGTCGCTCTGGTGTCAGGTTCATCCGGCATACCTAACAAATTACGCAAGCTCATCACACATACTACCTTGCCACGCAGGTTCACTACCCCTTTGATTTCCGGACGGCTGAAAGGGATATCCGTGATGCTTAGCATTTTAATAATCTCGTGAATCTCTTCGATTCGAATAGCGCAAGTCTCTGCACCTACAGATAACTCAATATATTGTTCCTTCTGAAGTGAAGACATCGATTCACCCTCAATTCGATTTAATTATTGATTATTGGGTTTTGAAGGCCGCTGCCGATTCTGACAATTCCTCCGCCAAATGTGCAAGGGACTGACACGTTGCAGCAGTTTCTTCCGACGCAGCAGCGGATTCCTCACTGGAAGACGAGATAGACTCCACGGAACTCATCACTTCTGCAGCCTGAGCCGCTTCTTCCTCACATGCAGCTGCGATTTCATTCACTTTCTGCGAAGAGTTATTGACCATCTCAATAATTTGATCAAAAGCCTGTCCTGTCATGGAAGACTGCTCAACACTTGTAGCTACAGCCTGTACACTTTGTCTCGTATTTTCCTGCATCGCCTTAATGATGGCTGTAATTTCTTTTGTTGCCTCGCTGCTTCGTTCCGCAAGCTTGCGGACTTCATCAGCCACAACGGCGAATCCACGGCCTTGTTCTCCCGCACGAGCTGCTTCGATAGCAGCGTTGAGAGCAAGTAGGTTGGTCTGCTCTGCGATATCGTCAATGACTTCAATGATGTCACCAATTTTACGGGAATCATCTTCAAGCTTGGTCATTTTCATATTCACGGCCTGCATGCCTTCCAGTGAAGTTTGTACAACTTGCCCACCTTCACGAGCGGTCTTCACAGTATCATTGGACAACTCCGCAGCTTCTTCCGCACTTGCAGCAACAGAGTTAATGGCAAGCGAAAGCTCTTTGAACAACTCTGCAATATTCCCTGCCTCACTGGATTGGCTCGTGCTGGTACTTGCAATCTCTTGTGTGCTGGCTGAGATTTGTTCCGACGAAGCGGCAACACTTTGAGAATTTATCACAATGTTGTTAATTAACTCTCTCAGATTATCGACCATGCGGTTCAACGCAGTCGCAAGTTGACCTACTTCATCTTTGGTAGAGATATCTGACTGGAGGGTCAGATTACCGTTGGAGACTTCTGTTGCAAGACCGAGCATCTGCATCAATGGTTTGGAAATTGAACGTGAAATGGCATAACCGATGAAAATACTGAAAATCACAGAAGCAATAACCAGCACAATCGTCACTGTGAATGCCTGTGAATATGCAGACTGTGACTGTGTATTCGCCTGATCAGCTAACCTTGCATTCAGGTTAATTAGCTCTGTAAGAATCTCAACAATCCTGTCCCCTTGGGCTTTAAGCTCGGAATTAAGATAAACACTGAAGGCAGCCAGATCATCCGAAGTAGCCAAAGTAATCGCCCGGTCAAACAAAGTCAAATACCCAGGATACTGCGCATCAAAATTACGGAGTAATTCTATTTCTTCAGGGGTTGTCGCCAGTGGACGATAGATCGCCAAGTGATCATTCACACTCTGACGGACGGAAGCTATGCTTTCGATAATGCGAGTTTCCTCGGCTTTGACCGTTTCGAAGCTCAGATCGCGCACATTCACACGCATCCTCTGATAATCAATCTGTGCGGAGGACAGTTCATGCACCGAGATAAGATTGTTGTTGTACATGTTCTGCATACGTTCATTGGTACTTCTCAGCGTCACCACCGAGTAGACTCCAAGCACTGCAAGGATCATCGACACAATTAAAAATGCTGAAATAATCTTTGTTGCTGTTTTCAAATTCCCAAACCACTTCATGTAAATTCCTCCTAGGCGTCATAGTGTCTAGTTATGTATTTAAACGCTTGTAAATCCCTTCTCATGGTCGCGCCCCAGACAACTTACGATATATTTCGACAGAATAATGACGAATCTGAATAGTGAATTTTTATTTTTATAAATTTTGCACTATTACGAATTTTATTTTAGATATAAAGAATCTACTTTTTATTGTTTTTTATACTTTTCACCTATTTAATTGATTGGAGAAAATTCACATATATGTATTATCAATAATCCTCAATGTACACACGCCTATTACATGATTGAATTTCAATTGATATGTAACTCATATAATTTTTATAAAAATACATTTTCAAAAATGTAGTTCTTCAGTCTGACGAATTTAACTTTTTCTTTAGCTCGTCTCTCTCTTTTCGTTTTAATACATCTCATTACACGACTTAAGTCCAGTTATTTTGAACTCAAACTAATTCTATTATCCCACAAAAAAAATCAAACCCACGTAAAATGAGTTTGATTTCCAATATTATGATCACTATATTATTAACATAAATACCAATTTCAGATTAGTATATTCACTTCACGTACATCTCTTCTAACTCACTTAATCGGCGCGCAATTCGCTGCGGAATGATGACAAACAGTTGGTCCCAAGTCATGAACATGGCTGGTTCCAGCAGAAATTCTTCGAACTCCATGGCAGGTACAAAAGCCTTAGTCTGCAAATAATCCCTTACCTGACCATCGATCTCATCATTGGTTTCGAAATAGCCACGAAACAATTCATTCACCAGCAATCCGTCACATCCGGCTTTGGCACCTGCTGCACTATACAAGTCTGGCAAGAGTTCGAACACAACAGGCAGCGGTGAAAAGGCGTGTTTGCCTGGCTGCGAGTAGAGACAAACATGTCGTCCGACCATATTGGCCCGATCCTTCAACAACCCCCGTAGCACTTTGCCGTGGAAACTGGCTTCACAATCCACGACTTCACCATCATGACCAACGTAAACCCACACATGCTCCATTTCATACAAATGCCCAATCTCGTAATCCCACCAAATCGAAAATTCAATCACATATTGGACTGCCTCAACCGGAAAATGAATTTCCCGCTGGAATGACGGTGAAGGTCCCGGTTGATCCAGAATGGAAACGCCTACAAATTCCGGGTAAAAGGGTTCATTTCGATCAAACATTAATACAGGTGCATAACTCATCGCGGTTTCCAGCATTCCCTGCTCAGTCATGGCCATGGATCGTACCTCCACATTCTTTGAGTATCACTGCTACTGTAACAAACCAATGTTATGCCTATCTTAACAGAGAATTCGGAACGTGTTAATTGGAACAAAATATAAGCCCATAATCGGAAAATTTTCCGGTCACGGGCTTGAAATCGGTCTTTTGATAGGAGAATGTGATGATGTTATCCCTTTGAGTTTTTGGATGACTTGGAAGCTTTGATTGCCTGATCGGAAACAGAATCCACACATCCAATCGGCGGTCCCAAAATAGCATCATTTTGGATGGATGCCACTGCCTTCGCGTACGCCTCCTCATCAATGCAGTATGCACGATGTGCAACTTCGGGTGGTGTTGCAACCAGGAAATCTGCCCCAAGTACAATGTCCGGTGTCGGTTGATCAAATATCGTTAACAGATGCACATCGTCTGTCTCCGCTACAAACCAATGGAACCATCCTTGAGGGAAAATCGATACCTGACCTGGCTTCAAATGATAACTTATTCGCTCGCGCTTAAACGGATCGTAGACGGAGGTAGTGATCTCACCACTAATCAGAATGATCATTTCGGTCACATTTGTGTGCCAGTGAGGCTGAACAATAATGCCTTTGCTCATGTATACATTGAAGAATCCATTCTTGATGGTAGGCAGCTGCTCCCCGAACAACTGGGTAATATAATTGCGCGAGTCACGCTGATAATTTATAACCGCTGTGGAATCGGCCGCCAGTTGAACATTCGGGGATTGCAGAATCGGATTAATCATACCGCTGTTTCCTCCTTATGGGCATACATCTCATTGTAGTACTGTATGCCTTAATAAGCAGAGATAATACCGAGGACAACGTTTCCGCTGCTATTTTTCACACTGCTTAAGCTTATACTAAGCAATCCCGGGATATCTTCCTCCCGCAGCAACTCCTTTGGGAGATATCCGTTCAATCTCTGCCATTTCATCATCGGTAATCGTGACCTGCAAGGCTCCAAGATTCTCGTGAACTCTCTCCAAACTGCGAGTACCAGGGATTGGAACGATATGTTCTCCCTTTCCAAGTAACCAGGCAAGTGCAAGCTGAGAAGCAGTACACCCTTTTTGTTTGGCCAAGTCCTGGATCAGGCGCACAACCTCCAGATTTTTTTCGAAATTCTCACCCTGGAAACGAGGATAATGACGACGGTAATCGTCCTCTGGCAAATCGTCTGCAGATCGGATCTGGCCTGTCAGGAAACCACGCCCCAGCGGACTGTAGGGTACAAGCCCTATGTTCAACTCGCCCAGCAACGGCAATATCTCATCTTCAAGCTCACGACTCCATAATGAATACTCCGTTTGGAGTGCTGTGATGGGATGCACGGCATTCGCACGACGAATGCTTTCTGCCGATGCTTCAGACAAACCGATATAACGAATCTTCCCCTGCTGTACCAGATCGGCAAGTGTTCCCACCGTTTCCTCAATTGGAGTATTGGGATCGGGACGATGCTGATAATAGAGATCTATATAATCCATCCCCAGGTTATACAGACTGGCATCCACTGATTTTTTGATATACGCCGGATCTCCTTTAGGGCCCTGGGTATGTGTTATACCAAACTTAGTTGCAACAATCGCATCGGCTCTTCGCCCTTTGAGCGCACGTCCAAGCAACTTTTCGTTGCCTCCAAACCGCTGCTTTTCATAATCACCGTACAGATCGGCTGTATCGAACATCGTTACTCCTGCATCCAGCGCGCCTTGGATTGTATGTACCGATTCTTGGTTGTCTGGCATCATCATCACGCCCAGCCCAAGCCCGGATACCTGCAAATTATCGCTTCCCAACGTTCTTGTCTTAATCATGTGGTTCCCTCTTTTCGTTAATAGATAGAAAGATATTGAACTTGTATTCATTCTATTTCACGAACAGAGGCCCAACCACAGTCTGTTTATGCTAGTACTAGAATTACCACCCTGATCGTTACTGTCACTCCACAACGGGTATGTACACACAACAATGAATACCTGACTGTTCGTTGAGATTACTCATGGAAAAGATATCATAGGCATGGGCAATGCCATCCGTCCGATCCGTTGTTTCAAGATAGATCCGGTTGACTTTTTTCTGTTTAATTTGGTGCAGGTTCCAAATGTTTTGAAAATCCGTGCTGTCATCGTTCAACTGTTGAACGATTTTGGAAAACTCAGGTTCACCCGGATACTTGTCATAATACGTACGAAAAACGGCTACCGAATGCCGTGCAAATTCATCCCAATTATGCATACGTTCCCGGAGCGTTGCATCTAGAAATAAAATTCGCATCATGACACGGTCGTTCACGTTCATCGAGGAAAAGTCGAAAAGTTTTTCATTCGCTGCCTCATTCCATGCAAGCACTTCAGATCTTTCATTGGTAATAAAAGAAGGGTATGCAAGTTGACTAATGATGCTCTGCCATCCCGTTTCGAGATGTGAATAGGAGGCAGGGAATTCATGCTCTGCATTGGGGTCCCATAAACGAAATAGGTGGTCCTTCTCTTCCTCGCTTAACTGGAGTGCACCCGCTATACTTTCCATCACCTCTCGAGACGCGTTAACCTCTCTTCCCTGTTCTAGCCACGTATAGTAAGTTGCACTGACACCCGCAAGCACAGCAACTTCCTCACGTCTTAATCCCGGCGTTCTGCGCTGTCCATATGTTCCGGTGATTCCGGCTTGTTCTGGTTGAATCCGGCTCCTCCGAGATTTCAAAAATTCACCCAGCGTTTTATTTCGGCTAACACCTGTAGTCATAAATAACCTCCCTTAGATATTATAATCTGGCTCTTTCTTGTTAATTTACATATACATTTGTGAATGAATATTTACTAATTACATTATCCAGACTTAGCTACATTTGATCGAAGAATTCTATGATCTTCTTACCCGGGTCAGCTAAAAACTCCGGGAACGTGCATATATTTCCAATCTCTTGATGTTCCACATCCACGTATCCAATTACTTTTTTACTCGGATTCCACACGATCACAATATGCGAATACTTGTCCAAATCAGCAGATAAACGCAGCAACTTCTGTCTTCCCATCTTCATCTCTACGGTATCCACCAGATTAAATAACTCCACATATCGAATACCTGATTCATTGTTCGGCAGGTCTACCCGGCTTGGCCCTTCATTGAGAAAATGGATAAGTTCCTTTGGCAGCTTGTAAGGCTTCAAATCATGTAATTTATTGCTCAGGTCATGGAATTCCTTCGGTTCGCGAGCCTTCAAATACTCTGCCATTTCTGCGTTCTTCTGACTGATTGCGATCGTATACGCCCGCTCCCCGTCCTTCTCCTGAATAGTCACATCCGCTCCCTGCTCCACGAGAAATTGAACCATCTTCATATTGTTGTTACGAGCTGCTACCGTAAGCGGTGTGGCCTTATAGGGATACACCATATCAGGCTCGTTATAATTGATGTCCACCCCCTCGTCCAGCAAATACTGGACCGTCTTCATGTCGTGATCTGAAACAGCTTTACGTAACGTTTTGCCACCATATTTTCGAATATCCAGTCCGATGTCATTCAGCACTGCGATGTTCTTTTTTTCACCGTAATATGCCTCGTCATAAGCACTCGACTTCACATGATTAAGTCCATTCAATTGGGCTCCATGCTCGTGCAAATATCGAACCGAATCTTCCCCGCCATATCTAACCGCCTTGAGAATCGCTGGATTATCCTTCACGTTCAGGTTCGCTCCGTACTCCACCAAAAGCTTGACCACTGCCTGCTGATTGGTGATCAGGGCAATATCCAATGGTGTCAAAGCTATGTATTTGCTGAGCTTAATCTCTTTTTCGAGATCCATACCCTGTCTAATGAATTCTTCTACAGCGATAACGTCCCCCTTATAAACTGCCATAGCTTCATCAGGTAACGTTTCAAACGTACCTTGATTTCCGATTTTGAACAAAAGTGTAACCTCCCTCAGGTTAAATATCTACACGACTAAAAGCCCCTAATGCTCATTACTTATAGTATACCTGCTCTCCTTTTCATTTGTACAAACCCTCTACCAAAATCATGGTTCCAGTCCTAAAGCTCAAACAAACCAACCCCGAAAACATAAAGTTCCGGGGCCAGCATCATCCTTTAAACTACAACACATCAACTCAATCAATCATGCGCTAAACCCGTTGGGTCTGTTGACACAATATCAATCCCCTTCTCCAACCCCTTAATGGATTTAAGTTGAGAAGTGATTGCTGCAATAGCTATAACAAACACCCCTGCAATAATAAACAACAGCGCAATGCCTCTTCCCGGACCAACGCCGATATATGATCCTACGGTCGAAGCGAGTGCTCCACCTTCCACCAACAGCGGGTTAAAGACACGATCTGCCAAAAATCCTGCGAGACTATAGGATGCAATAAAACCCAATTGCGATAAAATGCCGATGATGCCCCACACCCTGCCTTGTTTCTCGTTGGATATGTTATTGCGCACCAATACATCTGCACTCATGTTGACAAAAGGTAGGGAGGCCAGAAACAGGAAGCCTGCAGAGATAATGAAATAAATATTGGTAGAGAATCCCAAGAGGGAGAATGATAATCCGGACATAATCAGACCAAGAACAAGTATTTTTGAATATTTTTTACTCAGGGTGAACATGCCAATACACAGACTGCTGATCAGCATACCGATCGCGCTCACAGATTGAAACGTTCCAAGCATCCTTGAATCCGAGAATGATAAGATCATAGGACCAATGAGCGTCTCAAGGAATCCCAGATAGAACGTGATGATTGAAATAATAATGACGAGCAGAAGTACGCTTTTATTCGTCGTGACTTCAATCCAACCTTCGTTAAGCTCAGCCAGCCAGGGCTTCCTCTCATCATCAGTTCGCTTTGCTTTAATGCTTTTCCGTATAACAAGCACTGCCAGGATGGCAACCAGATACGTCAACATATTAATGACCAGAATGACTTCAATGGTTGTTATACTGAGCAGAATGCCCGCTATAATGGGCGAAAATAGAAACTTGGATGATTCGGCGAGCTGCACCAGGCCACTGCCCTTTGAATATTGATCTTTATCGAGTAAATCGGTTGCTGAAGCCTTGTACGCCGGACTTTGAATGGCCGAGAACACGGAACTGAAAGCGACACCAGCATACAGATGCCATAGTTCAATCTTCCCCGTCAGGATCATGGTCAAAATAAAAACTAGTCCAGCTGCAGAACCAAGATCACCTATGACCATCATCGTACGCCGGTCAAAACGATCTGCAAGGACCCCACCTATAGGACGCAACAAGATATTAGGCAAAAAGGTAAACAGTGTAATCAGCGCCACAGCTGTCGCCGTATGGGTTTTCTCAAATGCGTACACACCAAGGGAGAATGCCGTCATTCCGATCCCCATTGTAGATATGAGCTGCCCGAACCATACTATCAGAAATTTGCCAAATGACCTGTGTTCCGTCTGTTTCATTGGATAAGCCCCTCTCCAATTAACCGTGCTAGAACCCGTGATCCGTAAGCCATTTACCTAAGCTGCTCTCTCTCGCCTTAAGATCATGCTGCTTGTTGAACTTACCAATGCTACGATCTGCCACCAGTTTTCCGTCCATCATGAATAAAACCCGTTCAGATCGCGCTGCGACCTTAATATCATGCGTAACGATTAATATCGTTGTTCCAGAAGCATTAATGTCTCCAAGAATATCCATGATTTCATTGGTTGAACGTGAATTCAGTGCCCCCGTGGGTTCGTCGCCAAACAGAATATCAGGCTGATTAATCAATGCCCTGCAAATGGCGAACCGTTGCAACTGTCCACCCGATGCCTGTGTTATATTGTGGTTGGCCAGTTCATCGATGCCCATTTTCTTCATCAGATTAAGCGCTCGCTTATTAATGGAATCTCTGCTGCTTTTTTTCGCCAGATAGGCAGACAGGACGATATTGTCGAGCAGATTCAGATTTTTCAACAGATGCATGTTCTGAAATATAAATCCCATCTTGTTTAAGCGAAGCTGTGCCAATTCTTTCTCTGAGAAATCCGAAATTTTCTTGCCAGTAAAATAAACACTCCCGCTACTTACTTGATCCATGCCGCTAATATTATAAAGCAAGGTTGATTTTCCAGAACCCGATGGACCCATAATGGAGACAAATTCTCCTTTTTTTATTTGCAAATTAATATCCTTCAAAATAGGATACTCTTCACGCTCACCAGTACCGTACGATTTATTCATGTTTATGGCTTCCAGGATCATAGTCATGGTCGTCCCCCTATTCGACAATCATTTTGGGAATGCTGGATTCTTTGATGGATTGAATACTGATTAAAGCGGTACAGATAATAGTTGCTGCTAGCAGCAGCGGACAAAGTACGTACGCTTGTAGCGGGTCAATGACAAAGACCATATGGGATGCTCCGAAAGAAGCCATTATTGCACTGATTAACCACTGGCCTGCTGTATTCGATAATATGGTTCCTACAAGAACGCCCACACTCAAAACAAAGAGTGACATCGTTACATATTTGAATTTGATTATGGAAATGGCACACCCCAAACTTCTTAAGATCGCGATATCACCGCTGTCCTTTGCGACAAGCATTTTCAGGAATAATGATGTGATCAGGATAGTAACCAATACTGCCACAACAAGCGCCAACACCGTAACCAGCTTAAGCTGATGAATTGTTCCTCCAAGCGTTTGATATAAGTAGCCTTTTAAATCGGTCACCTTAGCAGGTGAGAATACCTGCTCATATTCTGCAATTTTATCTGAGATCTTACTGCCGTCATCTTTCAAATCCAGACTTAAGACATACCAGAGCACACGATCTTTGTTATAGGGCAGCCGTGCTTTTGCAGTCTTTCCACCATTGGTCACATCCTGATATACACCACTGACGGACATTGTTTTTTCCTGTCCATTTACGATCAGTACCAAGGTATCTCCCGTCTTCTTCTCCATGTCACTACTGTTCGCATCAGACAAAGCAATTTCATATTCATTTTTCGGTCCCGTGCCGTTCACGTAAGACAAAGGAAAAACGTCAAAGTCACCTGTCTCTACGCTTAAATGATCATAGCTACCTTCACTGTTCAACACTTTGAATTGGCTTGTGACAAGGGGTGAGTATCGAAGTACGTTCTTATCCTTTTGAACATAATCAATTAATTCAGCGTAACGCTGCTCGATATCTTCAGAGTGCCTCAGATCAATACGCATATCGCTTTGACCTACACCCATGTAAGAAATGAAGCTAGGAGCTTGTAACGTATGGAGGAAATTCATAGGTACGATCATAATAAATGAACTTATAATAAACACAAACAACAGCAAACGGAACATTTTCAGTCGTTGGATGACTTCTTTTAAGCCCAGAAAAACCGGAACAGATAACCACCGATTTTGGGACAGGCTTAATTTGTTTTGACTCATTCTCGTCTCACCCAGACCGCCTGAACGTAATGCTTCAACAGCTGAAATGTGATTAAAACGCCGAAGCACACGGTTGCAGAAAAATACAACAATGGCAAAAATGAAGACAGCCGCAAACAATGTCATGCCGTAGTGCAACCATGTTTTGGGAGCTGCCCCCATGTAGAGCATCATATTGGACATGAACAAACGGTTAACCCATAGTGATGCAAGAAAGCCTGCGATGGAGCCCAGTCCTGCCATAACAACATATTTGCCCAAGTAGAGTTTCTTAATATCACGCTCGGATATGCCGATAGCTTTCATGACGCTAATCTCTCGATAATCCTCTTCAATGGTAGCTAGCATGGTGAAACGAATACAGAGTACAGCGATCACAATCAAGATCAAACTGACCAGAATGACTACAGCTGCGACTACCCCATCGGTCAACGCATTCAACAACTGGAACAGATTGTAGTTCACAACAGGACCACTGTTTGGCAGACTCGTATTTTGATAGGCCTGGGTAAAGTCGCTGATCATGTTGGTATCTCTAAGACGAAATTCAATCAGATACTCTGACTCTCCCGTATTTTGTTTCAAGGCATGGAATTCACCCTGACTGATGACAAAACGTTTGGAGTGAACGATCGATGGATTCATTTGAGCATCACGTACAAAATCCACAATTTTGTATGTTCTGCTGAAAGAACCTTCTTTAATATGAATACGGTCACCAATATTCAATTTCTTCTGCTGCAAGTAATAAACGGGAACAGCAATTTCTCCGTCATTCACCTGCACAATCTCACTTTCCAAATTCAGCAGAAAATCAAAATCTTGGTTTTGCACAACAAAATCAAGATCCATAATGCTGTTTTTCTCGGCCTCCGCTCCAAAAAACAAATGAGAACCGTCAATGTTAATCATTTCTACGATCTGGTGTTTATCCACCATCTCATTGGCCTGTGCCCACTGATTCACCTTCATTTTATCCAGTTCACCTGCGTGCATTTGCACAACATGAGGCGTCTTGGATTCCGTAAATAAATGGTGAATTGAACTTGTTAGCTCCATCATCATTCGTGTGCCCGAAGAAACAAGCAAAGCCGCTAGTAAAATAAAAACAAATAGCGCGATGTTGATTCCTTTTTTCCTCATAAGATCATTTCTCAACATACGTAATAGCATGAATAACCACTAGCTCCTTTGCACGGAACACTACTTTGGAATAATCAGGTACACTTTATGTAATTACTTTTACCGATATGTCAAACCCTACGGACCAAAGCTCATGTTCCTCTTTTCTGTAAAATAACCCCATTTAGTAGGTGCCCCGATTGTATCAATTAATATGAACAACTGAATCAGTCTGCGGTCCAGTTCTTACTAATCCCGGAGTCTGAGGTGGATGAATTGAGAACTTATTTATTCATATGCTAAGATGATGATTCAAACCTTTTTCTAATGAATACTCAATTTATGGGATAAGTCCCCAATAAGAAAGGACACTATGAATCCTTCATCCATACCATCCATTTTGCATCCAATGATCCCGCCGCTGGATCTGCGCAGTTGTTTAGTCAGTATACGTGGTGAGATCATTTACGAGCACTACCGTAATCAAGAAGCCGCAACCCATATTGCAAAAGTCAATTCCTGTACCAAAAGTGTGCTGTCTGCACTCATCTGTATTGCGATGGATCACGGATGGCTGCCCGAAGCGTCTACTCCAATCTCCACCTTTTTCCCGCAGCTGGTGTCAGACCCTGACCCCCGCAAACCGGAGATTACGTTAGAGCAGTTACTAACCATGACGGCCGGATTCAACTGGGACGAATTCGGAGGACAGAATTCATTTCCGCGTATGACGCGTACGGATCACTGGGTGAATTTTGCGTTGGAGCAACGCTTAAGTCATGTACCAGGTACATATATGGAATACAATTCAGGGGTATCACAGATATTGTCTGCCATCCTAATGCATAGTACAGGTATGTCCGTAGCTGAGTTCGCGGAACGTTATCTATTTGGCCCGTTGGGGATCCAACAGTATGAATGGGAAAGTGACCCACAGGGTGTACATACCGGGGGGTTCGGCTTAAAGATGTTGCCGGAGGATTTGTTGAAATTCGGGCAACTTTTTTTGCAGCAAGGCATGTGGAACGGGCAGTCGCTGATTTCGAGTGATCTTGTTAGCCGCTCTACAAAATCCGCCATTACGGTTACCCCACCCAATCATGGTAGTTACGCTTGGCATTGGTGGGTGGATGTCTATACCCACGAAACTTCGGAAGCCGAGGTTTCGGAACAGCCCACTCCCATACTCCACTATTACTACGCCCGTGGATTTGGCGGTCAATTTGTATATATCGTCCCGGCTCTTGAACTCGTTGCCGTGCTCACCAATGACAAACGAAAAAAGGAAAAGCCTCCACTGGATGTGTTCCCCAAACGGATTGCACCTCAATTGTCGAAGCTCTTATAGACCGTTACTTTGATTTTGGTCACATAGGAAATAACCCCATAATTCACCTGTCATTGACTAGTAATTATAGGGTTATTTATTTCACTTTTTCTAAAATTTCGTTGGAATTAGAATTATCTTACCAAAGCCTCTTCCACGGCAAGCGTTATAGGGTAAGGACCCGATTCTTTGTTGGAGAGAACAACAACTTGCACGTTGTGATTTGGATATACGGAAGACATGAACGATACCCCAGGATCGAAACCCATCACATGCAATTTGAATAGGTCCTCCCCTTTCCGATCAATCCAGATCCCCTGCCCATAATAGGTGTCATCACCCTCATGCACATATGGCGTGATTAACTTTCCCGTTGTTTCTTCGCTCAACAATTCATTACTTAATAACGCATTCCAGAAACGAATCATATCCGGCGCTGTCGTATAAGCTCCACCATCCGCCCCACCCTTCACAGGAATGGAAAAAATGTTGCTTGTCCATGAGCCGTCTTCCTGATCCATATATCCGATCGCAGTATTACTCGGAAGCCGATCTGTCACGAAATAACCCGAATTCAGCATGCCGCACCTTTTGAAAATATATTCCTCTACATAGTCCGTAAACGACTGCCCTGTGTGCTCTTCAACAATGAGGCCCAATACGATAAATGCTGCATTATTATAGTGGAACCGTTCACCCGGAGCCGATTTCATGGGCTGATGCTGAAACATCGGCAAAAAATCATTCAATTGCCGCATCGAATAGACGGGCCGCTCCTTCCACAATTCAGCGAAGTCCTCCATCACTTCTTCATCAAAATAGTCCGGGATGCCTGAAGTATGTGTTAACAGCTGATGGATTGTAACTCCTTGATCCCATAGAGGAAACTTAATACTCAAGACATCTGCCAACCTGGAATCATACGATAATTTCCCTTGTTCAATCAATTGGCATATACTCACTGCGGTAAAGATCTTGCATCCAGATGCAATGCCGAACCGTGTATCTGGCTGATTCAAACGTTCATCACTTCGATTGGCATATGCACGAGCCGTACTTAATAGCGTATGCCCGTTTTGTTTTATCAAAACTACGCCCGAAAAATCAACTTTATCCATCACTTCCTCTATTTTGCGTGTCAGTTCCGTTATACTCGTCATTCTATCATTCACCTGACTTCTTCTGATTTGATTTCTATGCCCCTATCTTCCTCATAATTTATTCTGGATCAGACCCTGTATACCTTCATATTTCCACAAAAAAAGAAGGGTATTTCCTTATCTTGTGCAGGAAATCCCCCTCTTCAGTTGCTTCAAATTATGCCTGACAAAGCATGCTCAAATGTTGTTCAATCACGTTTTCCACCTGTTTAACCGTTAGCCTTTCAGGTTGCAACAACATATGAATGGCAAGTCCATCAATCAAGGCATACAACTTTTCTGTTTCGATCTCAGCACCCACTCCCGTACGTGTCATGCCCTGTTTCTGCAATTCTTGAATTACAAATTGAGCAGACCTATACATTCCTTGATGCATCTGATCACTTAATTTCTGCAGTTCGGGATAAACCAGCACTTTAGCTGAAAAAGAGAACCAGACCTCCATTTCCATTTTCCTGTCTTCATCTAAAGGAAGAAATTGCAATAGCAGCTGTTTCATATTATTCAATACAGAATCAGTCATCTGTAATGCTTCTACTCTCTGTTGCACCCTTTCGGAAAAAAGGGTCATGCAAAAGGAAAAGAGTTCAGCCTGTGTGGCAAAATAATGCCTCATTGAACCTACGGATAAACCCGCTTCCTTCGCTATATTTCGTACGGTAGCATGATCCAGTCCGTTATTCCGAATGACACGAATGGCCGCATCAGCAACGATTATTCTTTGTTTTTCATGATCTACGATTTTTGGCATAGTTTCATTATACACCAAGCTTCGCTTTTAATAATACATCGTGCTATAATAACTTTTTAATACATTGTATTATAAAAACATTATAGAAAGAGGAATTAGCGGATGATGCACACAAGCATTCCAAGCAAGCGACGTAAAAAATGGATAGCATTAAAATTCATGCTTATGCTGTTCATTACAGTGTTATTAGTTATCAGCTCAGGTTTCCTCTATGAATGGTACGCCTCTTCTCATAGCCGAGCGGAATATCCCCCTCATGGAAGATTAGTTGAAACCGGAGCCTACAAGCTTCATATTCACCAACAGGGTGTCGGTACCCCAACCATCATTATGGAGGCGGGCAGTGGCGAGACTAGTTTGTCTTGGAGAGACATTCCAATTGAACTGGCAAAACATGCAACCGTGGTTACTTATGATCGCGCGGGATATGCATGGAGTGAGTCCGCACCATCAGAACGCACAGGCGCAAACATCGTTAAGGAGCTGCATGATGCCCTGGAGAAAGAAGGCATCCGTGGCCCATATATTATGGTTGGTCATTCTCTGGGTGGAATGTATGCAAGGCTGTTTGCACAGACCTACATAAGTGAGATCCAGGGCCTTGTCCTGATTGATGCGAGACCTGAGGATGATGAAAAGAATACGAAAGTCCTGCTGGAACAAGCTCAGTTTCAAGGTAACCCGCCTGCCTCCTTATTATCCTTACTGAAGTTGTCAGGGAGCTTCAGGCTGTTTCCAAACTTTATGCTTGAGGGGCTTGTTGCCAAGCAAGATCGGGATGCGTTTATTAATGTAATCGCAACCCCCTCCTTTTTTCATGCCAAGGAGGAAGAAGCCGAACTCGCCTATACAACAGAAGATGCCATTAGGGATCAAAAGCTCGGATCGATCCCCGTACGAATCATTGCGCGCGGACTCCCGCAGGACTATGCTCAGGCAGGAATTTCAGCTGAAGTTGGAGAGGAACTGGAATCCATCTGGCAATCGGGACAGCGTAATATGTTGAACATATCAGAGGATAGCCAGCTTCTCATTGCCACGAAAAGTGGTCATATGGTTATTCATGATGAACCTGAACTGGTTGTGCAGACCATTCTGAATTTAATTCCAAATAAGAAGTAAATGCATATCTTGTCCAATAGTAGTATGAACTGAGTTCATTAAACCAAAAAGGGCGTCCCGTCATATTCATGACTTTGGGACAGCCCTTCAAAATGCGTATCACACAATAGAATGAACAGAAATTGCTCCGATGCTAAACAGGCAATTATCGCAAGCCTTGCAGATCAGCCACTGAACTTCCAACCTCCGTCTTCCTATTATGTGCAGATCTCGTATTAATTAGATAGTATAACGTTGCATAGATTGTAAGAATAAATGTGCCAAAGAACATACAGAACGCGAGCGACGGACGACTCACGCTCTCGTGCATAAGTTCAACCAGCGTCTCTCGATTGGTTAACGCATCCCAGCTGTTCAGGCGATAAACACGTCCCAGCAGGACACCGTAACTCCCCAGTGCACAACCCCCTAGCACAAAGATCCATGAAACCCAACGTCCCATTTTGTAATGGATCACTTCCTGAAGCTGATACATCGACAGGAATCCGAGCAACAAGCCCGTCCAAACGAACATCAAGACCACAATTAAGTCATACCAGTACTTGTAGTCCAATCCAGTGCCTCCGCCATAATAGCGGGAACTGCGTGCCGTCAGGTGAACAAGATCCGTTACAATGTAGGAAGAGTTCGGGAAGAACAATAGCCAGAGCAGTCCGCTTGCAACGGCAAACCATGCTGCCCTTTTCCATTTAGCATGGCTGAAGCCATAGGCCACATAGGAGAATACAAAAGGAATCCAGCCCAGAAACAGATTCCAGATGAGAAACCGAAAATAACGCTGATCCAGCCAATTCGCAGCTGCATAATACAAGCCCACCGTCACGACAGTAACCACACTAAGGAAAATAAAAATTTTAATATAGTTCAGCTTTCTCAATGATTCTGACCTCTCTTGAAATGGAACTGAATTCCATTATTTTCGAATTATCGGGTGATTTCTTCCTTATCCTTTTCCACACGAAGGTTCAGTCCTCGTTTGTCTTTCATGCCGTATTGTGGCAATTCACGCCCCTGATCTACTATTTTCAGAATTCAAATTAAATCATTACATAATTTTACTGGTAAAAACCATACTAGAATCATACCACTTCCCAAAGGAGAATCAAATTCACATGAATGAAAATCAAATGCAATTCAGAAATGAAGCAAATCCAGGCCTAACACCACATATGAACCATGGCGGACATGAAATGTTCGATATGCATGAAGTTCTATCATGTGCAATCAACGTATTGGATCAATACATGATCTCCAGAACATTTGTACAAGATACCGAACTGCTTGATATTCTTGACCGCCAGTACAATTTCATGTTGTCCCAGTACAATCTGACTGCTGAATGTTTCTCCACTGGACAGAAACCTGGGCAGGAGACAGCGACCTACATGATTCCAGACATGGTTCCGCCTGTGTATGGTCTTAAGCCAACTGCACCAAAAAAACCAAACCAATCCCTGGCTGATGTAAAAGATGCCGGAATCAGCGGTCATATGCTGGGTCTGATCAAATCACACGCTTCTCTGCTCGCCATGTCTGCTCCTGAAATCACAAATCCGACAGTACGCCGTGTAATTGCTTCTCAGGTACAACATTTCATCGAGATGGCTTACGAAATTTTTATGTATCAAAACAAAAATGCTTATTACCAAGTTCCGCAACTCAATGCAAATGACACACAGCAGATGCTTAAGGCTTACGTACCAGCAACCGGCGCACCGCAGATGCCAACGAACAATAAAGCTCCTCTCCATTAATATTAATAAAGTACGGACCACAAAGAACAGCCAATTCAACCGTAACAGGTTGCAATGGCTGTTCTTTGTTCTACAATTAAAGGACAATGAATATTCACTTGATCTGCTTACCAAAAACTGGTTTAATCGAATATACAATCCTTTACATGGTCGACGGATCGATCGAGGTCTAGTGATGTGAAGAAGTCATATAAATCATTTATTATCACTTATTGTTCCATTTCGGGAGGGAATATTGGATGCGGTTGAATAATGCTGTTAAACTTGGTTTTCTCGCCTTTACGTTAGGCTGCACTACCATTGGTACAACTCTAGTGCCCCAGACGGTATCAGCCGCCCCCGTTCCGGCTTCCAAAGCGGTGTATCATCAGTTTCAGATCTATTGGAAAAATGCAGTGAAATCCTTAGCCAGTCTGATCCAGGCACGCAAATATTTAATGAACCATGTGCATGAAGTCAGCTCTTGGCAGGCTACCCTGATGACCACGCAACTGGAAAGCATTCAGGGCATCAAACTGGCTGAAATGGATGAAAAGATCTATACAGATCGGATTCAAACAGCCCTTTCACAGGCTCATTCCAAAATAGGTTATGAAAAGAAGCCGACGTACAGCAGTCTGCTCAAAGAGATCAAGGATCCGGCCATACGCAAATTTTTGCAGCAAGCTTCCGATCTTGGATACAAACTTGAGACCAGTGAGGGTATTTATTATCCTGTTATCAACTATGAAGCCTACAAAAAATTCCAACCCTACGTAAAACCCGACATTGCTGCCTATATTGATATAATGGCTGCCGAATCCAACCAGCCCACCACGTCGGATGCCGCCATTGTTATATCCTGGGATGAGTTAATCCGGCGCACGTTAGAGAAGGAAGCCTTTCTGAATAACTACCCGAATTCCGGTTGCACAACAGCGGTGGAGCGTTTGTTATTTGTAGGTTATCTGTTTTACGGAAGTGACAACTCGCCTGCTTATGATTGGTACACCGAAGAAGAGATTCGTACACTTGATCCAGAAGTAAAAAAAGCTTATGAAAAAGCGGTTAAGAACCGGGATCCCAAAACCAAAAGTGTGCTTCTGGATACGATCGAACGGATCTTGCCTCTGCTTAATCAAAACAATGATGAACTCACTCCCGAAATAGAGAAAATAATCGAATCTGTATCTAAACAGTTTGTCGGCGAGTAATTAATTAATATCTATTCCAGGAATACAACAAAAAGCGGCAGTCCTTATAGTCATATAAAAAGAAAAAGGCACCATATAGTAGATAACCCAAGTTCTTGTCATCTACACTTATCAAAGGATGTGCCGCTTTGTTGTGTTCTAGATCTGAAATCCTTTTTCCAACTGGATTAATGCCTTCTCAAGCAACAAACCAAAATCCTCATCCGGGTGGTCTGCATAATACTCCATAACGGAAATATTAACACCGATAACCGCCCCAGCCAAACTGCGAACTGCAATATCTTCCGGATCGAGATGAACTCGTGTGGCAACCAGTTCTGCAACAAGATGCATCATCTGGGCCATATTATTCATTAACGAGGCTCTGAGCTCTGGAATACTCATAATCAGAGTATTCCGTTGACGCATCGTATTAAGTTCATCCGCAGACCATGTGGAAATTTCAGCAATCATCGCTTTTCTCAAAGCCTCAATGGGTCCGAGATGGACAGGTTGTTCCTCAAATGCAGCAATCAGCAAAGGATCGTAATTATCCGTCATCAGCACATCTTCTTTGCTGTTAAAGTACCGAAAAAATGTGCTGTAGGATACTTCCGCTGCTTCCACGATCTGTTCTACTGTCGTTGCTTTGTAGCCCTGTTCCTGAAACAGTCGAAGAGCCTGACTCTGTACCGCTGTCATGGTCTTGGCCTTTTTCCGCTCCCGAAGTCCCGATTTACGTTGATGCTCAGGTGACACAATATTCAGCCTCCGATACTCATCATATGCTTAAACTCTAGGCATTCAGTGTATCACGATAGCATCCTTTAAGTCACATGTGCTGAATTACAATAAATATACCTTACCTTTGGCTCCATCGACCAGGATACGATCCCCCGTCTTCAAACTCGAAGTTGCGTTGCCACAACCAACAACTGCAGGAATCCCCAGTTCCCTGGCAACAATGGCCGCGTGAGACAAGGGTGCTCCAATATCGGTAACAATAGCAGCAGATTTGAGAAAAAGAGGCGTCCAACCCACGTTGGTTGTTGAAGTCACCAAAATCTCACCCTGCTTCAACATATCCCCCTCCTCAGGCTTAGTCAGAATTCTAACTATCCCTTCAATCTGGCCGGACGCCCCGGGAAATCCATTTAATTGCACAGCATTATCATGGTGATCTGGAGTTGGTGCTCTCATGAAAGGGTCGAAGCGACCGCGGATCAGGTTAGGAAACGAAGGCAGATTTTGATATCGATTATACATTTCTTTTCTTGCCGATATATCGCCTACAGGTAGCTCTCCTCCTCCCAACCATACAAGGATTTCCTTAAGGTAAAAGTAAAATATATCCTCACCCATTCCAGATAGCTCTCCTGCTTTCTGAACAAAAAAGCGGTTTACCCGAAAAACACGAGTCCATTCCGATCGGGCTGCTTCACGCAATGCTGGTCCTTCCAGCAATTTGACCAGTTTCCTGCTTAACCGTTTCGCTCTGATCGGATAAGACTGCCTGAATCTTTCCCATGCCTTATTGTACTGAACTTGCTGTTGTAATAACATGGCTTCCACATTCACAGGTGAATCCTCCCAATTCTGAATCTGATGATTCAGCCATGCCACATCTTCTCCCGGATCTGGAATGGAGAGTTCATGCTCATGTGGCCCGCGATGTCCATATTGCTTCCGGTATTCCTCATGTGTCATCTGACCCTTAACAACACTATAGATTCCTCTTAAGGGGCCAAGACTCTCCAGTTTTGTAGTGTTTCCCGCATTGGAGAGCAGCAGATCAGCTTCCTGCTCACCAAGCATTGAAACCAGTTTCTGTTTTACTTTCATATACTTTTGCATTTTGGGGCTGCTCCCCTCGAACGCAGACCAAAGGGCTGATGTATTTCGGGGCCACAGTTCTGTGTTCCAAAGGTGTAGTAACTGCTCACGGGTCTGAACTTCATGAATGGAGGCTTTAATCTGAATACACCAGTCTATTGTTGATTCTAGGTGTTGCGGCATTTGCCTGATGGCTTCCTTGGTCCGCCGATTTGCATACCGGATTCTAGGCCACATTGCCCTGAGTAATTCCCATTTGTTAAATGGAAACCAAGGCATGCCTGTTCCTTGAGGCAACGTGCCAAAAACATGGCTCATTTTACTCAGCAACAATCGTTTGGGCATGCCTAACGCCTGAAATGCGGAGACTGACATACTAATATTCGAATAAACCCTTCCGCAAATGTTTCCTGAGAACATATAGTACCCCGGGATAACTTGCTGCTCCAGATCCAGTTCTCGAAGAATAGACCAGTTAAGTGGTGTTAATACGTCCGGTATGGACTCCCCTACGTTTGTATTGGTCCACAGGAAATCACCAGTAAACGAGTCATTCCATTCATAGCTATGCTTATTCCCCGGATTCAATGTAGTGATTGGCCTTGCTTGCAGCATATAAAGCTTACCTTGTACTGCAGCCCATTCAATGTCTTGAGCCATCCCTTGCTCCCGGTGAAGCTTTGAAGCATAGTTGTATAACTTTCTGGCATATGTACGCAGTTCCTGCGGTCCTTGATACTTCCCATGAGGTTTTGCCAGTGTGAATGAATGCGGATTGGCTTCACCGGATACAAGCCTTTCTCCCAAACCATGCACATAATTTCCTTTCATGGTTAAATGGCTCCCTGTCAGAGGATCAACTGTAAATAATACTCCTGCGAAATCAGGGTCGACCATCAACTGAACAACGACAGCAATTTGATGTTTTTTTCCATAACCCTTGGCTGAACTGTATGACTCCACTCTCTCCGCAGATCGAGAACGATACACAGTCATAAGCGCCTCACGAATTTCTTCATCTGTCCTGACATTTAATAACGTCTCGAATTCTCCAGCGAATGAAGCATTCTCCGAATCCTCACTCATCGCTGAAGAGCGTATTGCAAACTGTGCCCCTGGTTGGTTCTGTCTCATCACATACACCCGATTTCGGATATCCTCCCAAGACTCGGCATTAAGGCCCGATACCTCAAAGGCCATGGGCAATACAATGAATCCATCAGGCACTGGGTAGCCTTTTTGAAACATTCTGGCCAGCATGGCCCCTTTCCCCCCAGCAAGATCTGCCATGGCTGGGGAAAGCTCTCTGAATCCTTGAACACTGTTCATCATTATTCATACCTCCTCCGAAAAAAATGCACAAAGCAAAAATAAAAAAAATGAAATAAAGTTTCTTTTGAAACTTTATTTCATTTTTAGTCATTCGTCAATTGTTTATTTGTAAATTGGAGTTTCCCATGCCTAAGAACGTATTACTGGGCATGCGAAAAAAGCCGATGCAAATGAATTCGCAACGGCTTCAATATTTAAAATTTCTATTTTAAAATGGGTCATATCATACATACCGACTTGAGTTTGTCTGGATTCACCACGAGATAGAATCCCTCAATCCGCTCTCCGAGAGAGTCCAGTTCCAGACAAAGCACTTCAGACAACTTCCCGTTCTCCAACAATGCAAGGTGAGGCTCTCCGTTAATAACTGTGGGCAACCACTCTCGTTCTCTCAATCGGGTAAGTACCCGACGAGAGGTCAACAAAGCGAGTACACCCTTGCGAACTCTCATCGTTCTCATGATCGTATGCACACGTCCACCGCCATCTGCGGTAAAAATAGGTTGTTCGGCCAGCAGATCGAGCATCTCGGAGACATTATAATTTAGAAAAGCTGTGGTAAAGCGGGCAAGCACTTGCTCTTTTGCAGCATAATTATCAGAGCTCTGTTCCATCGATGGAAGTCTATCAGGAAGTTTGCGTCTTGCCCGGCTAAAAATCTGACGACAGTTGCTCTCTGATTTGCCCAACCAATCCGCTATTTCGTTATACTCATATTGGAATGCCTCACGAAGTACAAAAACGGCACGCTCCGTGGGGGACAGCTGCTCCAGTATAACCAGATAAGCGTAGGAGATCATCTCCTTTTGCTGCATCGTTTCCTCCGGAATGTTGGCTATTTCACCGTCACTCATTGGCTCAGGAAGCCATTCCCCAACATAACATTCCCTTTGATTGCGGGCAGAGTTCAACAGATTCAGACTTCGGTTGACAACCAGTCTTGCAATATAGGACTTGGCATTACGGATGTCATTAAGGGACTTGCTTTGCAGATCTGCAAAACAATCCTGAACAATATCCTCAGCCTCTACAACACTGCCGAGCATGCGGTAAGCTATGGAAAAGGCATAGGCTTTGTAGCGAATGTACAGATCACCAACCTCCAGAGAAGACACTTCTGGCTCATTGGTGAAGAAATTGGATTTCATAAGAATGGCCTCCTCTGGCAGATGGTCGTAAATTCAATTAGTTAAAGCAACCAGGATACATCCCCGTTGTAATCGCAATCCGGTTCCAGTTATTAATGGTATTGATCGCCAGAATCAGATCCACCAGTTCGGCATCACTGAAATGTTCTTTCACTTTTTCAAACAACTCAAGTGGCACGCCTTGATCCGAAATACGGGTTACGGCTTCAGCCAGTTCCAGCATAACACGTTCTTTTTCCGTAAACAAAGGTACCTCGCGCCACACACTCAGCAGTAAAATGTGATCGGCGTAATCTCCCAGCTTCAACAGATCTTTGGCATGCATATCGAGACAAAACGCACAGCCATTGATTTGCGATACACGGATTTTCAACAGCTCATATAACACTTTATCTTCAAACTGACCCGAAACATGCTGCTCCATGGCCATCATCGCTTTGAAAGCCCCCGGATTAGCCACTCTATAGTTTACTCTTAAATTCATCTCATTCGCCTCCGTATTTTGGTTTACAATCTTAAGACAAATAAGGGCTTATATCTGTGACATTCTTAATAAAATAATTTTTTCCACACATATTCGAGAACAGAGAAAAAGGTTGCAATGCCAAAAAGAGTAGCCTGATTGAAGCTTGACCGACATTTTTATATTTCACATAAAGCGTTATGTATAAACAGATAATTCCGTATTTATGTTAGGTGTCTGTTGTTTTGTTTGTCATTTTAAACAAAAAACGATTAAACATATTGATACACTAAACAAAAGAGTAGTAACATACGGCTACAAAGTAAACTTTTCTAACATTAAAAAACGAATGATTCATTATCCTAGCAAGGAGTGACTTCCATGATAACTTCCAATTTAAACCCTCAACTTACATCCGAACTGCCTCGCGGCTGCACGTTCTCCGCTGAAGACTGGCATACCTTATCTCAATATTGGTATCCGATTGCCCAAGCAAGCGAAGTGACGGATAAACCGCTGGCAGCTCAATTGCTTGATGTCCGATTGGTCCTGTATCGCAGCAACGACAAAGTTGTGGTCGCCAAGGATCTATGTTTTCACCGCGGGGCCCCACTTAGTAAAGGATGGGTAGAAAATGGAGAAATCGTCTGCCCTTATCATGGTTTCCGTTACAACTGTGAGGGTAAATGTACCGCCGTACCTGCACACCCCAGCTCCAAAATCTCTCCCAAACTGAAACTTATTGTGTATCCAGCAGTCGAACGTTATGGTCTGATCTGGACTTCACTCGCCGGAACAGATGAGCATATTCCTTCATTCCCGGGATGGGATGATCCGGATTATATCAATATCCTGCCCCCAAACTTTGATATCGCTGGTTCGGCAGGACGTCAAATGGAAGGATTTCTGGATGTATCCCATTTTGCCTACGTGCATACCGAGACGTTCGGCGACCGGAACAACACCGAAGTGCCCCAATACAAAGTAAAACGTGAAGGCAATGAATTGCTTGCCGAATACTGGAGTTCCGTCAGCAACTATGGCAAGGGTCAGGATAATATGGCACCCGAAGGTTTTCAATGGCTGCGTGAATTCCGCGTTTTCCCACCATTTGCTGCATCCCTTACGGTTCACTTCCCGGAGAACGACAAGCTGAACATTCTGAACTGTGCCTCTCCCATCTCTGCACGTTTTACCAGATTGTTCTGTCCGATTACCCGTAACTTTGACAAGGATGCTCCGATTGAAGATACAATCAAGTTTAACTTACAAGTATTTGAAGAAGATCGTGAAATGGTGGAATCACAAAAGCCAGAGGATTTGCCGCTGGATCTGCATGCAGAAGCGCACATTCCCGCAGACCGTACCTCTATTGCTTATCGTCAGTTATTGACAGAACTTGGTTTGGGAAGAAATTATACATCATAAAGAACACAAATGGACAAGAAAAAGAAGAGTTCCTACGAACACTTCTTTTTCTATAGTTGCTACACTTTCGCTCGTGACAATGTACTGGGATTGACCCTACTTATAATATGCCTATCTTTGTGACTTACCCTTGATAACTCGTGCTCACAGAAGGTTCTGTATAATATGGACAGCCTGGTTCGTGAATAATACGGGGATCAACCCATGTTCCCCAATATGGAAGGCGATTTACATACGGCTGTGCGTTAGGCTCGCTATTTGGATGCGGCATATTTGTGGTCGGGGAAACTTGAGTCACACAGTCTGCTGGTGGCCCAACGATCACCGTTTTTTGAATTGGAGCGAGCGTTTCCTTCACCTTGTTCTCATCCAGACAATACGTATGAGCCAGAACATTCGCAGGTGTCAGACGTAAAATATCCGAGCCGAATATGGCTTCAGGAATCGGAGCATCAAAGATAGCCAGTAGATGGGTCTGATCTACCGTTGCCATTTCATAGTGCCACCAGCCTTGTGGAACATTGGCTACTTGGCCCGGAGTAATCGTAAAGTTTAACAACTCATTGGTAAACGGGTTAATGAGGGAAACAACGGCTGAACCTCTGATGCAATAAACCAGTTCGGATGCATTCTGGTGAATATGAGGTTCAACTACATTGCCGGTACTCAGAAAAATATCCAGCAGGGAATTATTTCCCAACGTATTTAATTGCTTAATGGATAGGAAGTTAATATAGTTTTGTTCATCCTTTTTGAAGAAAGGATTCTGATTAAGGTCAAATGTAAATTGGGTGGTTGGTAAGGTATAGTCCATATAGGAAGTTGCCAAAATAAAACGCCTGCCCTTCGCTCTCGGTTTAGGTGATAACCTATACGCCAGCTTATGCTCTGGGCTTCTATGCGTGAGCCCATTTATGCTAAAGGCTCGTTTACCTAAAACAACCCTGAAGCAGACAGCCTGATCAGGGTTTGTTCGTTATTGGTCTTTTTTCATGTCCCAAACCTCTTGCCAACTGGTACCGAACGGAATATTCATCAAGTCCACATACTCCAACCAGTTCATTCGTGTAACGATATCTGGTGTCCCCTCTATTAATGAATTCGTAACCAGCAATGCCCTGAGGTTTTTAAGTTTCTCCAGTTCGGGAGGAAATTCTCGTATACCGGAATAAACAATCTCCAAATATTTTAGATTGCTCAGTTCACCGATCTCGGGCGGAATACACTTCAATCCCAGCTCCGCTTGCAGCTTGGGCCTCCATCCAGGCACAGAAGCAAACGGAGTACCACAATATATTCTCAGCTCTCGAAGTTCTTTCAGTTTCCCGATATCTCCAGGAATACACTCCAGGTCCAATGTCATGATCTCCAATCTCTCCAATGAAGTTAGTTCAAAAAGAGCTGGAGGAAGCGTGTACAGACCCTGCTCAAATATCGTCAACTGCATCAAATGCTTCAATTCCCTAATCCTTTCAGGAATCTCGGTCAGACCATGTGAACTGATATTCAGGATGTCGGTCTGATGCTTGATCGCATCATCCAGCAGACATTGGACATCCCGATGCCGATGCAAATCAAAGAATAACCCCGTGATCCGCTCCATCAGCTCACTTGCTTCTTCTTGTGTAATCCGCATACCATATATGTTCTCATGAGCAACACTAAAGAAATAATCACTTCCATCCTCTTTCAAAAAACAAAGATCATCGGGCAATGATGGATACAACCAGTCATGAAAACGATTTGCTTCTTCCTTAAGGATCTGCCCTGATTCCGGTGTGCAGCGATATATGTAATAAATCCCCTCTGAATACATGGCACCACTTTGCATCATCATTTCTTCCATCGTACAGCTTTCAATAAGGTAAGGCTGAAGTCTTCGCAATACTTTTGAAACCCCTGGTGGTTCGTCGTCATCGTATCTTCCTCTGTCAACAAGCAAAAAACGATCTGTTTTCTCGATCAACTCGTCAATTAACTGTTCATAGGCAGCGCCTCTTGGATCAGTATGAAACGATACAGCTACCAAATCATATCCCCCTTCACCCGTACCACGTTCTATTGACCCTCTGTGTCACCCCATTGCATCGCAGCATAGGCTGATATCATCAATCAAACACTGGAGGCATGCATCATGGCTTACGGACCTGGTTCAGTTCCTATCCCGCCAACTGCGGGTTACCCTTACCCTTATTATCCACCACCGCCCTATCCATACCCCTACCCTTATCCTTATCCTTATCCTTATCCTTATCCTTATCCCTATCCCCCCATCGTACCGTTCCCGCTCCCCATTCCTATCGGGCATATCGGTGGACCGGGATGGCATGGCGGTTACCCGGGTGGTCCGCACGGTCCATTCCCTGGAGGTGGCTATCCGGGTGGGCCACATGGTGGAGGACCCGGGGGGCCTGGTGGACCTGGCGGAGGTTTCCACGGCCATCGTTTCTTTCAACGGTAAAAATAATCACTCACAGGAGCTGCTTCCGGCAGCTTCTGTGTTTTAACTATGGAACATACTCCCTTATCAATACTCAATCTCATCCATTATCTTTAGATTCCGGTTAGACACTTCCAGCAATTCCGTAAATGTATCTGTCAAATAATAAACAAAATCCGGATCATGCACATACATAATAATCTGTCCGTAGGTTCCCTTCTCTGCTGGATCAAAATCAAGCATCAAATACAGGGAACCCCCGGCCATCGTGGCGAAAGGAATCCATTCTTTATGGAATAAGTACGGCTTGATCTCCGGGTCCAGCTTGCTAATCTCTTCCGCAGAGTAGTACTCATCCAGTTTCTCGTCTACATCACAAAAGTATTGTTTAGTTTCCCGTATTTCCTCCAGTGACATCAGATAGAACGGGGTACATTCCTCTCTCTCGGCATCACCGGGATACAAGACGTGAAATGCATAACCACTGCCGTCCCTGCGCTTGTAAAAAGCACGAAAGTCTTTCGGCAATCGGACACCGAACTCCTCCTCCAATACGATCAGGGTTTCCTCGGATGCTCCTTTCCGATGCTGGTATTCCTCATATAACTGCCGAATTTCTTCATCCTGCACTTTTTCATTCAGGAGTTCGTTCAGCGTGTCGAACAAGTCGTTCCATCTTGCGTTAGTCTCAAGTGCCACGAAGCATCACCTCCTTCTTCACTCTTCTCTGCCCGTTCCCCGCACATATTCCTGCAACCCATTGGTATAAATTTGTCCTTCCATCCGTCAGACATTACCAGCGGACAGGTTCCTCTCCCCGCCATAACACGTAGCGTTCGATTTCGCGGAGGGTACCTGTACCTATCCCATACTCATCCATCTTATCGGAATGCAGATCCAGAATATGCAGCATGCTTCCGAACGTACCCACTGCAAGCTTCGATTGATCAGGGGAGACCACCAAGGAATAGATGGTGCTGCCTACAAAATGTCTCCACACTTCCTGCCCGTCACCATTCACACAATATAAATATCCGTATGCGTCCCCAAGCACCATGCCTGCATCAATTTCCACTGCAGCGTAAACACGGGCATTCTCATCCATTACAGGCCAATCTTCCTTAATCTCATTACCATCGATCGTTTCCAGCTCAACTTGTATTGTAGCACCGTTATAAAAGTGACATGCATTTAACCATACCTTCAAGCTGTCAGCGGTGAATACCGCGTGATGAGGATAGCTGGATTCGGGATAAAGCGAATACGTCTTACTCCGTTCACGGTCCAGGACCATATGGTTGCTCACCTGGCTGCCATAAGCAATCCAGCGACCGTCACGTGAGACTGCTGCATGACCCATATCAATCTGTGTATCTTCCAACTCGTATTCTTCGATCTCTGCAAGATCCGGGTGCAGCAGGGATACTTCGCCTTGCTCTACCAGGTAAATTCCGTAATTGGAGAAAATAAGAACGGATTTTCCATCATTGAATGGAATGAGTCCTTCCAGTGTGCGTTCAGGATGTTCACAGTCAGCAAGGGATTCAATGCGCGGCAAAGCCTTCTGAATACTGGATTGGATATCTTCCCAGCGATACACTGCGAGCTCTTGTCCTCCCAGATGGCGATCAGGTTGTCTGATGACACGAATACCTTCCGGTCCAGCAAGCGCATAGTCTACACCATCCGGTGAACAACCTGCGAAGGTATACTGGTAGAAAGGCAACCATCCATGTCGATCAGCCGTATACACACAGCCATTCTCCGTGAAGGCGCCGATTGTGAAAACAATCGTTTCCTCGTTCAGATAACCAACCACTCGCACGGCCTGCATAGAAGATTGAAAATGTTCATTCAATGGCCATGTTGCAGCAGGAAGTTCAAGCCGGAGTCGTTCCAAATCTCCTTGAAGATTGGCTTGCTTCACTATATTCCACACTTCAGTGCTGATCTGAGCTCTGGCATCCTCCGCGAGTTCCGATTCATCCAGCTGCTCTCCTGCCATACCTCTGCGCACAAATGCATTAACATTCCTTGCATATCGTTTGCCTTCGTTACGCCATATTTCCGCAATTTCTTCGTTTATCCAACACAATGGTTATTCCCCTCCTCCGCCTCTATTCAGAGCTGCACAGTGATGCGCCAATAAAAATAGATTAATCTCGTGATCCATCGCCCCTTCTGACCCATCCATTTCTTCATAGAAAAGTGCAATTTCTCTGCCGTTCGCATAATTAAAACGTAAATACCCGCCCATGGAGAGCATAAAAAGCTTACATGTGTACTCATTTTCCATCACTGCATCCCATTTGAATCTGCTCTTACACAAATCGGCCAGTTCTTTCATGGAACCTTCACGCTCAACGTTAACTAAATGATAAAACGTGTGGTTCCGCAGCTCGTTCCACGGTTCGAAATGCGCCGGGGTCAGCGGTTTATCCTGATGGTAATATCCGCAATAGATCCGGTCCAGTGTCTCTCCGAAGTCAGCTTCTGAGCACGTCCACAAGATAATATGCTCATCATGACGCGGGAGCCATAACAGTCCCCTCACATCTGGATGAATCGCTAGGAAATCACCATCCACCGAACTTCCGATACTGATGCACTCCTGAAGCTGATCCTGAGTAACCGGTGTATGCTCCGTGTGCATCCAAAAGTCATATTCAGCAAAAGGTTTCAATACCTCCTGATCCGGCCGCTGCACATTCATCCAGCCTGTGTACGTCCCTTCCCCGTATTGTTCCAGCCATTGGCGATATGACGCAGGTAACGAGATGGAATGCTGTTCTTCAAAATGATCCAGTTCCTTAGCCGGTACTGGCTTCAACACACGAGTTACAATATACATTCACGACATCTCCCTACGATCTTTCGTTCAATTCATGACAGTTCATTCAATCAATCAGCAATTCAACCAGGCTAAGGCTAAGCCAGTCCTTCCTGCACAATATCGGTTATTACACCCTTACGGTTTACAATGCTAATGGCAAATGCATCATAGCCGTCACGTTTCACCTGCTCAAAATCCACGCTCTCTCCTGTAATTAATTCGTAGGTTCCGTCTTCATCCACATCTTCCCCGAACTCTTCATCCCACGGTACGTTGTAAAAGGCAGATAACTGTACTTCAAATATGTCTTCTCCTTCGACGTCCAAGTAGGGGCGTAGCGGCCTGTTATTCAAGTCTTCCTCCGGATATGTCTCACACAACATGGCATCATAACCGTGCTTGGCTGAATCGATGAGTAAGTAACGTTCTCCTGTTACGGTGTGCTCCGCATATACGATGAGCGGTGTCGAATCATGCCAGGTTATCAGATCATCTTCGGTTAAGTCACCATAATAAAAGATATGGAACTTGTCATGACCATCGCTCGTTTGCAACTTGCCTTTCCATTCGACTTCATGAGTCTTCACACCGGAAATCTCCCGAACCAAACCTTCCAAATATGTAGGTCCTTTATGTACACCAAACAAATTCATGATCTCGCCTCCACTTTATTCATTCGAATGATTACGCCTTTATGTTCTTCATCGACGTCCACTTTCACATCGATGTCCAACTTATCATGGAACATCGGCGTCATGGTGATATAAGGATCACGAACAGCTTCGCTGCCTCCATTGTTTGAGCGGCTCATCCTGTCTTATGCTGAAGTTTGGCTAATGTGCGGACAACCAGCTCCCTGTTCTTGCCGTTCTTTATGTAAGCAGGGATGGAATGTGAAGCCGTCTTCAAAGGCATATTTCCAGGCTTCACGCGCAAATCAGCTGAAATATACGAAATCAGATAGTTTAAATGCACCCGATTGACGGCCCACACCACTTTTCCTCTCACATCGTCCAGAAAGTATAATTCCATATGGAAGATCGGATCTCGTCCGTCTCGAATATCAGGATAACACCCTCTATATGCTGGCTTTTTATGTAATTCGACTTGATTAACACTTCCGCAGTGTGGACATTCGATATGCGATGATTTATGCTGTGTTTTTTTCTCATCCGTCACTTCAACGTTGAACCAGCGTTCACATCGGATGCAATTGCTCTTGGCATTGTACTGATATTCCGTCACTTGAATTCCATAAGCGTAACATTGCGAACATTTCCATACCAGGTGATCATCTTGCTTTACAATATAAGCATGGCCGCCACAACATTCACATTTGACATCGACTTGCTCTCCCCTCCGAAGAACAGCGTAGAAGCTGTATTTGTAAGCTCCTTCGTCTTCGAAACGTTTCATTATTAATCCCGCCTTTCGTCTGCAAATTTACGATATCTCAGGTACTTGCACTCCAACCAGCTTTCATCCATCGTTATACGCCTCGAACCGAACACTCAACATTTCCCAGTTGCTCTACCTAAAATTATATGAAACTCCGTTGCTTAGCACAAGAAACGCAAGCATCTAGGATGCAAAATGTTGCAATTCTTCAAGCGAAGCAAGTGTGTTTCTCATCACACCTGCTTTCGTCTTCATGTCGTATCCTATATCTAAAAGAAACGTATCCATCTCTTTTATTGTGAAATATATCACTTCAATAAGGTTGTGTTCTCATGTCCTTCTGGTTGAATTTATCCAAACTGTCTTTAGTGCTCACCATATTCACCGCCGTACTTTCTCATTGCAGTTCTTCCGAATCGATCAAGCCTGTTCAGCACAGTGAAGTCTCCACAGAGTCGATCAGTCAGCCGCCAGTTGATCCGATTATCCGCAGAGAAGGAACGACCGTATTTATTGAGATGACCTCACAGGTGACAGATATTGAAATCTCCAAAGGCGTCATCTATAACGCCTGGACGTTCAATGGTACAGTCCCTGGACCTGTTCTCCGCGTAACCGAAGGGGACACCCTGGTTTTCACGTTGAAAAATAAAGACGCCAAAATGAACCATTCCATGGATTTTCACGCTGTACATGCTGCACCCAGCAGCAAATTCATTGATGTCATGCCTGGCGAAGAGGGTACCTTTACCTACTCAACCTCCTCCCCAGGCGTGTTCATGTATCACTGTGGAACCAAACCGGTTCTTGCACATATCGCCAACGGTATGTATGGCATGATCATTGTTGAGCCCAAGGCGGGATACCCTTCCGATCATCTCGTTGATCGCGAGTATACTCTGGTTCAGAGTGAGTGGTATAAAGAGCATGACTACGATGCCTTTTTGAATGGGGAGCCAGATTATGTCGTCTTTAACGGCAATGATTACGGTCTAACCCAGCATCCTCTTCTGGCTAAAGTTGGAGATACGGTGCGGATCTATGTCAGCAATGCTGGGCCCAATGAAGTTTCCTCCTTCCACATCGTGGGTACGATCATGGATCGTGTGTATACCGACGGTAATCCACGCAACATGCAGTACGGAATACAAACCGTCATGCTTCCTGCAAGTGGCGGAGCCGTCGTGGAGTTCACAGTAACCGAGGAAGGCGATTATCCCATTGTGACGCACCAATTTAACCATGTAGCCAAAGGAGCTTCAGCTGTTCTACGTGTGACCAAGGATGGTACAGATCATGGTGGGCCAGCGATGTCCCACTGAGTGCATCCATCCTATCCTGAACCATTCGAGGTGATTGAAAGATGATCTGCACGCATGAAGCGAATGATGCCTGTTTCTCCAAAGTATCTCTGTTTCAGCATCTTGATCAGGCCGAATCTGAATTACTGACTTCCCTTCTACATACCCGTCAATATCACAAAGGAGACTATGTCGTTCAGGAAGGGGAACGTTCCGATATGCTCTATGTCGTTCATCAGGGATGTGTGAAGTTATCCAAATATAACGAGAACGGCAAGGAGCATATCACCCGTTTCCTGTTTCCGGGAGATTTCTTCGGACAAGATTCGTTGTTACACCAAAAACCACAAGCCGCGAACGCTGAGGTTCTGGAGTCCTCTGCCATCTGCTCAATTAGCAAACATGACTTTGACCAGTTACTTGAACATGATCCGAAGCTTGCTTATCATTTCCTGCTCGCCATTTCCGATCTGCTCCGTGAGACCGATGCGTGGAACAGCTCGCTCAGTGCAATGACAACAGAGCAGAAGATAGCCAAGCTGCTATTGTATTTCCACACCCGAAATCATGCAGGGCATGAGATACGTTTACCTGTTTCCAAAAAAGATATGGCACTGCTACTCGGCATCACACCCGAAACGCTTAGTCGTAAACTCGCCATGATGCAGACACAGGGACTGATTCAGGTTACAGGAAACTGTTTTCTCATTCTTCAATTGCAAGAGCTTAAAGAAATCATTGCGTGCTAAAGCGCAATGGCCGATGCTCCTTTATGTTAAAGATTTAACATGACTTGTGAGTATCGTCACAGTACACCTTTCAGTTACAGTATAGAGTTAAGAAAAGAATCTCAGGAGGTTGCATATATGAATACGGTTGTTAAATTGGACAAACAGATTATCATGCATAAAATGCAGGAGTTATGCTCACTGCTGTTACAGGATGAAGGCTACAAGGAAATGCGGGACATGATTGACCAGTTTGCCGCAGATGAAGAGGCTACCGCCCAGTATGAGCGTTTTATGGAGAAACATCAGGCACTCGAAGAGAAGGAACGGCAGAATATCGAATTGCTGGCATCTGAAATCCAGATATATGAAGAAGAAGAACGTGCTCTCTACGATCATCCCCTTATTCGCCGATTCATCTATGCACAGCGGGAGTTCAGCCAGCTGCATCAGCAGATCAGCCACTATTTCACAAAATCCGTGGAGTTGAATCGCCTGCCCGAGGCTAATGAACTGGGTAAGGAAGCCTGTGGTTGCGGAGGAAGCTGTTCCGGCAATCATTAATCCCCTGTTTACACATAAACGAACAAAAAGAGTATCCATGCATCAGAATCAATCTGAGCAGATACTCTTTTTTTTGTGTGATTCAACTCGCTTGTTTACAAGTCCAGCAAAAGGGAAACGAGCAATCCCATGGAGGCAATCAATCCCACAACAGGCCCACCCTCTTCAAAAGCTTCAGGCATCATGGTCGAGCAGATCATGGCAATGATTCCACCGCCTGCAAACGCACCAATCGCTGCCCCCATCTCTTCAGGAAGCAGCTCCAGAAACAGATAGCCACCCAGAGCCGCAAGCGCAGATATCAGCAGCACACTCAGCCACATGAACAGGATTTTCCCTTTGCTGTACTTGCTGCCCTGAAGTCCAAACGTACTGGACAATCCTTCAGGTATGTTGCTGACAAAGATGGATACGACCAGCACCACGCTAACACCATTACCAGCCAGCAAGCTTGCGCCAAGCATAATGGATTCCGGAATAGCATCCATGACCGTACCAGCGAAGATCCCGAGCCCGCTTTGATTCCAGTCTTCTTTCTTACCTGAACGTTTGCGCCCTGCCCCTCCCTTTGCCGAAATGAGCAGATCAAACAGGGTATACACAACGGCACCAGCCGTAAAACCAATAGCCGTAGGTACAATCCCTCCATCATTCAGCGCATCTCCAAGGAGTTCAAACGTAGCTGCACCAATCAGTGTACCTGTCCCAAAAGCCATGATCCAGCCAATGACTCGTTCGGGTATCTTAAGGAACAGTGCTGCCAGTGCGCCAATGACAACCGCTGAGGCAGAGATGCCGCCCCACATGCATGCAGTCCACATCTGGGCCGACCCCTCTCTTGTTCAATGATGTTCTATCATTCCATTAACCCCGGCTGACACAACAAAAACAATCTCCTGTGACATTGTGATCTATATCACCTGTTGTACTAAAAAATCACGCTATGATGAAATGATGCGAATTACAGCAGAATGGACCAGAGCAGAAACTGCACCGCGCCGATAATTTCTATAATCCCTACCTTCATCGGGCGCAGTGTTCTGCCTGAATATATGAACACACGGGCAGCGGAGTAGATGTACGCCAAAGACATCCACGGATACCCTATAACCGCCGGTATGATCATGAGAAGTATATGTACCAGGCGAGTCAGCATCAGCCAGCGCTTGTTGGTTCGCTCTCGAAAGACGGATTTCACAAAGAACGTACTTCCTGTAAAATGTAAGAAGGAAAATAAAACGACCATTGCCATTCTGTAGTCCCAGTGCCCGCGCCCAATAAGATAAGCAGCGGCTCCCCCAAGCGAGAACATCAGCATCGCGCACAAGTCATTGGTAAGCGAACGTTCTACTTTGTGCCTAACATGCCAGATGTTCACAAGTAACAGTCCGCCCAGCACAGGGCCGAAGAATAACAGCGAGGACTGACCAAGAATCGGTGGAATAAGGCAGATTAGAGCCACTGTACCGTAGATCGCAGCCCATCTGTACAGACGCTGTCGATTGGCATTTCTTTTCAGTGACTGTAACAAGGGATAGGCGGTCAGATATAGTCCAAGCCAGGCTATGAACAAGGGCACATGTAACCACTGCGGCCCACTCGCAACTACACCGACCAGAAAAGGTACACTAACCATGGCCCAGCCGCCATGTTCATGAGGAATAACAATGGTATGGGTATTGGTTTTCAATTCACATTGAACCTCCTACAAAGAATTATAATGAAGCCTAAATACAGAAGCGATGTATGACACAGAGAGGACGGATTCGCATGAACAGGGAAAATAAAGATTCAGCAGCAGATTTTTTGCAACAGTTCCCCATCTTTCAGGACCTTAGCCCGGAGGAATTAAAGCAGGTCGAAGATATCGCCATTTCCAGAAGCATCCACAAGAAAACGATCATTTTCAGCGAAGGTAGCGAAAAAGAAGCTGTCTTTTTCATTCGTACCGGCATCGTCAAAGCTTACAAAACCGATGAGAACGGACATGAACAGATTGTCTCTTTCCTCAAAACAGGAGATATGTTCCCACACACCGGCTTTTTTAACGCGCATCCATATCCGGCTACTGCCGAAGCAATAACGCCTACCGAACTACTGGCCATACCCGTAAGACAGTTTGAACGATTAATGCTGAGCACACCCTCCATTGCGATCAAAATCATGCGTGTGCTTGGTGATAAAATACGGGAATTACAGGATAAATTGCAGGTGCTCTCAGGTCAGGATGTACGCAACCGCGTGCTTTCTTTCCTCTTGATGCTCGCCGAGCAGCACGGTCAGACCGATGGAGACCAGATCATCATCAACCTGCCCATGACACACCAGGAGTTCGCCAATTCCATCGGAACAACAAGGGAAACCGCGAATCGACTGTTGAACCAGCTCACCAAAGAGCATCTGCTTGAAGTCGATCGCAGCCGGATTATCATTCATGACTTGCAAGCATTGAAGCAACAAAGGGATATGTAATCTCTCGGTCCACTGGTGTCACTTCCAACATCATGCAAGTATTAAAATAATATGTTCGGACACCGAACTCTTACACCCATCTTTGTGTACAAAAAGAGACCTTAACACCTGCAATTCAAGTTAAGGTCTCTTGCTGTATTCACCATACCCAGTACAATTATCTGGCCATCGTGAGCTCCGGCTTGCCCATATCACTGAACATGCCTGCATAATATTTCACTTCGCCGGCTTCGTTACGGATCGCCGTAATACTCAGCCATTCCTGATAGACCTCACCGTTTTTCTTCCGGTTCCAGATCTCACCCTGCCAATACCCTTTTTCACGTAATTCCAGCCATAGTTGATCATAAAAACGCTTATCCTGCTTGCCTGATTTCAGCATACTTGGCTTCTGTCCAACGGCCTCTTCAGCACTATAACCGGTGACCGCAGTAAAGGCCGGATTTACGGAAGTAATGACACTATTCGTATCGGTAACCAGAATCGCTTCGATTGTATTCTTCAAAATGCTCGCAGATAGTTGAAGCTTCTCCTGATAGAACATCCAGATCACGAGTACCAGACTGACTAACGCAATCTGGGATAAGGCCATGAAACCAATGGCATAATGGCCTGTCACACTGTACAACAAGGTCAACATCAGCGGAGGGAAAAATCCGCCCAAACCACCCATGGCCGAGATCATCCCGTTTGCGATACCCGCTTGTTTAACGAAATACATCGGCACTAATTTGAAAATAGTACCGTTACCTGTACCTGCGCACAATGCCACAGTCAGACACCCAATCGTATAGATATAGAACGATGGCGCGAAGGATAACACGATTGCAGCGACCGTCAGTCCGCCGAATACAAACATCAATATTTTGAACGGATTAAATCGATCTCCAAGCCAGCCGCCAACGGGCCGCATGATGGTAGCAACGAGAATGAATCCCGCGGTACGAATACCTGCATCGACTTTGTCCATCTGAAAGTTAGTGACCAGGAAATTCGGCAAGTATACCGTAAATGCCACGAACGAACCAAAGGTCAGAAAATAGAACAAACAAAGTAGCCATAACTTGTTATTGCTTGATACAGCTTTCAACTGCTGCATAAGAGGAGCATTCACACGTGTTTCTTTTTTGTCCCCCAAGACGAAGTTCAGTGCAGCCATTCCAAGTAACAGAATGCTATAGAGCAGAACGGTCGTGGACCATCCCATACGATCCGCGATCAGTGGCGCTCCGAATGCCGAAAGTGCCGTACCGAGGTTACCAATTCCGTAGATCCCGTTCACAAAACCGTGTCGCTCTTTGGGATAATATTTGGGAAGTGAGGTTACACCGACCGAGAAAACAGCTCCCCCTATACCGAGGAACAGTCCCCCAATGACCAGATCGCTAAACGATGTTGCCCGGCTAACCCACCATACAGGGGCCAGCAACAGTACAAAGCTGATCATGAAAATATTACGTGCTCCGTATCGATTCGTCCAATAGCCGATCGGAATACGGGCAAGCGATCCGATCAATACGGGAATGGCTGTAGCCCATGCAAGCTGGGAAGACGTAAGCGCAATATCCTCTTTAATAAATGGCATAAGGGATGACAGGATCACCCATACCATGAAACCAAGAATCAGACTTGCCGTTTGCAAGGGCAGTTGAACCTTTCCTTTATGTTGCATTTACATCGCCCTCTCCTTCTTTTGTTCCTGATTCGGATACACAGCTCCATCTCTTCTGCGATACAGCACATAACTGCGTTTTAGATAACCAAGAGGCATACTTAGCATGTGGACCAGTCGCGTAAATGGAAAAACGCAATACAGTACAAATGTGAGCAGGATGTGTACTTTGAAATTCATCGGTACCGTCTGCATCAGAACCGGATCAGGCTGGAATACGATCAGACCGCGCAACCATGGATTAATCGTTGTCCGATAGTCGAAACCCGTGTGATTCACTGCATTGGCCGAAGTCGCCAGAATACCGGTTACAATGACAATGATCAACATGGCAAGTGCCAACCAATCCCCAACGCTGCTCGTTGCCCGCACTCTGCGAGCAACATATCGACGTACCAGCAGAATGACTGCACCTGCAAAAGCAATGATCCCTGCAGGCAGTCCTCCTGCAATAGCCATCAGGTGATACCCTTCATCACTAAGGCCAATCCAGCGATAGAACTCCACCGGTACAAGCAAACCGGCAATATGTCCACAGATTACAGCGAATATTCCGATATGAAAGAGCAGGCTTCCCCATTTCAGCATGCGTTTCTCCAGCATCTCACTTGACTTGGACGTCCAGCTAAAGGGATTCGTCACATATCTCCAGATGGTCGCTGTAACACAGAACACAATGACCATATACGGGAGAGCTCCCCATAACAACAATTCCAATGTACTCACCGATTCCCCCTCCTCATCTGAGCTGCGATCTGCCCAAGATCTTCTGGCTGCTTGCTAGCAGCTTCCGTTTGCTCTGGTACATCAGGGGCAGGAGGCTCAGGGATGACCTGTAACATCAGGCTAAGAAGTGGGCTGTACGGACTGCTCTGTCCTGAAATGCTCTCCGTCATCGTGACCAAAGCTTTATGGCAGCTGGAGAGAACTCCCATGGCATCTTCCTCGGGAGCCTCAGCTACAAATTCAAGTACCATGGGCAGATAGTCCGGCAACTCGCTAACTTCCATATAGAAGCCCGCTGCTTCATATCTACGCTTCAATTCGATCAGAGCCGGTCCACGATCCCGCTCATCTCCATGAAGAGCATACGTAAGATAGAGGTTGGACTTTTTATCAAAATCGAATGTGCGGACATAGGAGTCTTGCCATTGAATCGAGCTAACTGCCAGCGCTTCATCTACAAACGTCAACAGGATCTGGTTCAGCGTCTTATCCGAATTGGACTGTACCGCTTCCTTAACCCCTTGCAGCCCTTCTCTCCACTCTGTATCGGGATATTGCAACAGGTAAGAGATCAGTTTACAGACCATTCTTCTCGTATCCGTATCGTAAACCAGAGCCTGACCTGTTTCTTCATTGGTATCGATCGTCATCGTTGTCGTTGTCTCCTCTCCCATCAGAATACCCCGCAAGAACCTGGACCACCTGCAAAATCAAGTCCGCAGCTGCCCTGTTCGCTGAAGAGATCTTCCACTTCCTCACGGTGAGCTGGCGGGATCACAAAACGGTCATTGTACTTCGCAATTGCGAGCAGACGGTACATGTCCTCGATTTCCTGAGCATCCATGCCTACTCTGTCCAGCAATGCCGACTCACTGGTCTTTCCAGTCTGCTGGTTACGCATGTGAATACGCATAACTGCCATTTTTCGCAGTACTTCACGGATTCGACCCGTATCTCCTGCCGTCAGCAGATTGGCCAGATATTCTACCGGAATACGCATGTTATCAATTGCCGGGAAAATATCATTCGCTTCCAGCGAACTTCCCTGTCCCTCTACCCGATTGGTAATCGGGCTAAGCGGCGGAATGTACCATACCATTGGCATGGTGCGGTATTCAGGGTGAAGTGGAAGTGCAATCTTCCAGTCGATAACCATTTTGTAAATAGGCGACTGCTGCGCTGCAATAATCCAATCTTCTGGAATTCCTGCCTCACGCGCTTCACGAATTACTTCAGGGTCATTCGGATCAAGGAAAATATCCATCTGGGATTCATAGAGATCCTGATCATTTTCAACCGACGCTGCGGCTTCAACACGGTCTGCATCATAGAGCATGAGGCCGATATAACGGATACGCCCCACACAGGTTTCGGAACAGATCGTTGGCAAGCCTGCTTCAATCCGCGGGAAGCATAGTGTACATTTCTCGGCTTTGTTTGTCTGCCAGTTGAAGTAGACTTTTTTGTACGGGCAGCTCGACACACAGAATCTCCATGCACGGCATGCATTTTGATCGACCAGTACGATCCCGTCTTCCTCCCGTTTGTACATCGCTCCTGAAGGACAGGAAGACACACAGGACGGATTGAGACAGTGTTCACAGATCCGTGGCAGGTACATCATAAATACCTGTTCAAAATCCATTTTGATCGATTCCTCAACGCCCTTCATGTTCGGATCTTCCATCCCGGTTACATGGGCACCCGCTAGGTCATCCTCCCAGTTCGGTCCCCACTCCAGGTTCATATATTCACCCGTAATCTGGGATTTCGGTCTGGCTACCGGCTGGTGTTTCTTCTCCGGACTGTTCGTCAGTTTCTCATATTCGTATGTCCATGGCTCATAATAATCATCAATGGTTGGTTGATCCGGATTATGGAAAATATTAAGCAGGCGTCTTGCCCGTGTGCCTGATTTCAGCTCAAGCTTGCCATTCTTCATCTCCCAGCCACCGCGATAACGCTCCTGGTCCTCCCATTGTTTCGGATAACCCACCCCTGGCTTGGTCTCTACATTGTTCCAGTACATGTATTCTGCACCCGGACGGTTCGTCCAGGTGTTTTTGCACGTTACACTACATGTATGGCATCCTATACATTTGTCCAGATTCATGACCATACTGACTTGTGCTTTAATCTTCAAGCCAATCCACCTCCTGCAGTTTTCTTATGATGACGTTAAGGTCACGCTGGTTGCCTGTTGGGCCATAGTAGTTAAAACCATAACTTAACTGGGCATAGCCGCCGATCATATGTGTTGGCTTCACATGAATACGTGTTGGACTGTTATGCGTACCCCCACGTGTCTGTGATATTTTCGTACCCGGAACGTTAATGTGACGGTCCTGAGCGTGATACATAAATGCCATGCCACGAGGAATACGGTGCGTCACAACTGCTCTGGCAACCACAACCCCGTTACGGTTGAAGCATTCGATCCAGTCATTATCAACGAGTCCGGCTTCTTCAGCATCTTCGTGGTTCATCCATATTGTCGGTCCACCACGGAACAGGGTCAGCATCGGCAGCGCATCATAGTACATACTGTGGATCGACCACTTGTTATGAGGTGTAAGGTAGTTCAGTACAATCTCCTTGCCACCTTCAATCGGACGCTTGCTGTTTGGATGGAACGGTGTGTGCTTCAGAACAGGCTTAAATGTCGCTAATGTCTCTCCGAACTCGCGGAGCATGGCATGGTCGATATAGAACTGCTGTCTGCCCGTCAATGTACGCCACGGAATCAGACGCTCCACATTGGTCGTAAATGGTGAATATCGACGTCCGCCTTTTTCCGATCCACTAAATGCAGGCGAAGTGATGACCGTTTTCGGTTTCGAAGTAATCTCATCAAATGTAAAGCATTCCTCTGACCGCTCTTCAGCCAAGTCTTTCAGGTGCAGTGCAGTTTTCTTTTCAAGCGACTCCCAAGCACGAACAGCCATCTTGCCGTTCGTTGTTGAAGACAAGGTCAGGATTGCCTCTGCAACGTTGCGATCTGTGCTCAGATCAGGACAACCTTGTCCAATGCCATCTTTCCGGTTGACACCCAAAATGCCTTTGAGCTTCTCATACTCTTCACTGGCAGACCAGGATATGCCCTTGGTACCGATCGGTTTATCCTTCACAACAGGTCCCAGACTGATCATTTTGTTATATACGGCAGCATAATCACGTTCCACCACCTGAATATGTGGCATCGTTTTACCAGGAATTGCTTCACATTCCCCAGCGCTCCAGTCCTTAATCTCTCCATACGGCTGAGCAAGCTCATCCGGTGTATCATGCAAGAGCGGAGTCGCAATGATCTCTTTCTGTGGCCCATCAAACTGCTGTGCAGCCATGTCCGAGAACACTCGTGCAATTTCCTTGAAGGTATCCCAGTCCGAACGGGATTCCCATTGTGCGGCTACCGCCGGGTTGAACGGATGAACAAACGGGTGCATATCCGTACTGCTCAGATCACTTTTTTCATACCAGGTCGCAGCTGGCAGTACAATATCGGAGTACATCGCTGTACCTGCCATACGGAAATCCATGTTAACCATCAAATCAAGCTTGCCTTCCGGTGCTTCATCCACCCACTCCACATGCTCAGGGCGAAGTCCATGATCGTCATCGTTCAGGAGTCCGTTCGTTGCACCGAGTAGATGCTTGAGGAAGTATTCATGCCCTTTGCCGGAACTTGAGATCAGATTCGCTCTCCAGACAAACAGTACACGCGGGAAGTTCGCCGGATCATCCGGTTGCTCGATCGAGAACTTCAGGTTTTTATTCTGCAATTCAGAGGCCACATAAGCCCCAATTTCTTCCTTCGTTGATGCTCCGGCTTGCAATGCATCCTGATGCAGATCAATCGAGTTGCGATTGAATTGCGGATAGGATGGCAACCAGCCCATGCGAGCAGCCATAACGTTATAATCCGCTACATGCTGGAACCGGGGTTCACCCTCAAGTGCTGACGTTAATGCGCCTACCTGAGTCTCCTCATATCTCCACTGATCTGTTGCAAAGTAGAAGAAGGATGTTCCGTTCTGCAGTCGCGGAGCTCCAGTCCAGTCACGAGCAAACGCAATGGTCTGCCAGCCTTCAGCCGGACGCAGTTTCTCCTGACCAACATAGTGAGCCCAGCCGCCACCGTTCACACCCTGACAGCCTGTCATCAGAATCAGATTAATAATGGCGCGATAGATTACATCAGAGTTATACCAGTGGTTAATGCCGGCTCCCATGATGATCATGGAGCGCCCCTTGGTATCGATGGCATTTTGTGCAAACTCGCGTGCAATCTGAACAACCGTATCCCGATCCACACCGGTAATTTTCTCTTGCCACTCTGGGGTAAACGGCTTCTCCTGTGGAGCATGCAAGATGTCATTGCCGTTGTTCACACGTACACTCAACGGTTCTGCACCAGATACAACTTCTGCCGAATCCGCAGAACGGGTCATTTCACGTTCGACTCCATACTTCGCAAGCACCAGATCATATACCGCTGTGACCGTAATCCACTTGTCTCCGACCCGGATTTGACGTACAGGAATCTGCCGCTGCATGATATGTTTTCCCTCGTCATCGAAGTATGGCAGTTGAATCGTTACGAGATCGTGATGTACGCCGAGCAAGGATAATCTTGGATCGATCGGCTCACCGTTTTCCACCTGTTCCATTTTGAGATTCCATGTGCCTTCTTCGCCCCAGCGGAAGCCTAAACTTCCTTTTGGCATGGCATAAGTTCCACTGTTTTCATCGTATACAAGCGTTTTCCATGCCATGTTATTGCCTGTGATGCCCAGGTCTTCCCCAACGAGAAATCTGCCTGCTGTGTGCATGCCGTCCTTTTCTTCCACAATCAGCAGGTTTGGAAAGTCTGTATACTGTTTGGCATACGCCATGAAATAGTCCGTAGGCTTATCAATATAGAATTCTTTCAGAATGACATGGCCCATAGCCATCGCAAGAGCGCCATCTGTCCCTTGTTTTACCGACATCCACGTATCTGCGAATTTCACATACTCCGCATAATCCGGACTGATCGATACTACTTTCGTCCCCCGATAACGTGCTTCAGCCAGGAAGTGGGCATCCGGTGTGCGTGTCATTGGCAGATTGGAGCCCCAAACCAGAATGTATCCCGAGTTGTACCAGTCACTGCTCTCCGGTACATCCGTCTGATCTCCCCAGATCTGAGGTGAAGCCGGAGGAAGATCGGCATACCAGTCGTAGAAACTGAGCAAAGGTGATCCCATCAGGGATAAGAACCGTGATCCTGCTGCGTAACTGACCATCGACATGGCAGGAATCGGTGAGAAACCAATAATCCTGTCGGGTCCGTACTCTTTGATCGTATGAATCAGAGAAGCTGCGATAATCTGAGTCACTTCTCCCCATGACGCGCGAATCAATCCACCTTTACCACGTACTGATTTGTATCGCTTCACTTTGGCAGGATCATCTGCAATGCTGGACCAGGCTTGGACCGGATCACCATGTGTCTGAAGCGCATCACGCCACATATCCAGCAGCGCACCACGTACGTAAGGATGTTTGACACGCAACGGGCTATATAGATACCACGAGAAGCTTGCACCACGCGGACATCCCCGTGGCTCAAATTCCGGCATATCCGGCCCGGTTGAAGGATAATCGGTTGCCTGCGTTTCCCAGGTCACAATGCCGTCCTTTACATAGATCTGCCAACTGCATGATCCCGTACAGTTGACTCCGTGTGTGGAACGTACCACTTTGTCATGCTGCCAGCGGCGGCGATAAACATCCTCCCAATCCCGGTTAACCGGGGACATTTCGCTCCAGCCCTCCGCACTTTTTTCACGTTTGGCAAAATATTTGAGTTTGCCCATCCAGGGCATGCTTTTGTTACTCATTGTTGTCCTCCCACAAATATGACCTGTTGATCCGAGTTCTGCTTCTTAAACTGCTGTTGTTAACCTCCGATTTGCGACATATGTCGCAGCGTTGGCGTACCGTCGATCTGTTGCCCGTTTAAGGCTTTTACCATGTCGTGTGTTTCGGGTTTGGCTCCGAGTGCCTTGTAAAATATATCCTGAACCGCCTTGTCATCACCTACGAGCGGGCGAACATTGAACTCATCCGACCAGTAGAGACACGGCTTGATATTTCCGTCTGCCGTCAGTCTGAGTCGATTGCAATTTCCGCAGAAATGACTGCTAACCGGATGGATCAGACCAAAGGTTCCGACAGCTCCCACAATGCGATAACTATCAGCCGGGCCGTTGCCATATATCTCTCCACAGCTTTCGTATTTCCATAATGCTCCGCATGTTTCCAGCACATGCTCGAGGGGCATATACCCTGATCTCCAGCCTTCTCCACTTTCACCTATAGGCATGTACTCAATAAAACGAATATGAATGGGTTCATCCCGGGTCATACGCAGAAAATCTTCCACCTCATCGTCGTTCACGCCTTTCATCAGCACCACGTTCAATTTGATCGGATGAAATCCGGCTTTATGGCTGGCCTTGATGCCTTCCAGCACACGCTGAACTTTACCGCCCCGTGTAATGCTTGCGAATCGCTCCGGCTTCAATGAATCCAGGCTAATGTTCACCCGGGTTAAACCCGCTGCTTTTAGTAGATCCGCATAAGCCGCCAGATAGATGCCATTGGTTGTCAACGCGATATCCTCAATTCCCGGAATAGCGGATAACATTGCAATCAGTTGATCCAGCCCCTTGCGAACCAAAGGCTCCCCCCCGGTCAAACGCAATTTCCGAATGCCCAGTGGAGCAAGCGCCTTGACAATGGACGTGATTTCTTCATAGGACAGGATTCGTTCTGTCGGTTCAAACTGCATTCCTTCCTCCGGCATGCAGTACACACAGCGGAGATTACAGCGATCCGTAACCGAAATTCGCAAATAATCATGTACTCTTCCAAACGGATCCATTAATTTTGATTCCATACACGTACCTCCCTTCTCTAGGGTGCTGTCTTAATATCAGCCGAAGGAGGAACCTCTTCCTCTCATCAAGTGTCATCTTGACGCTAAATATAAGGATGTCTCGCTCTGCGAACTGTGCAAAATATCACAAGAAGTGAAACAAAGATTACATTCACATTTTTGTATACCCTGAATTTCCGTCCCAAGCGGGGACCCGGTTGAAATATGGCAAGATTATGACAATGGATAATGTGTGAGCAGGCTCACAAAGACCCCTCATCACGTTTTCTATAATCAAATTGCAACAACACACTATCCCAATTTGGAGGAATGACACATGAACACATATGCAGCAACGATTAATGCCACGGAGTATCCACCGCATTTGAAACATAAAATTATTTTCGAAACTTTTGACCAGCTACAACCTCAGGAAGCTATGCTGCTCATTAATGATCACGATCCGAAACCGCTCCGATTCCAATTCCAATCCACACATCCCGAAGGTTTTAACTGGGAGTATATTGAACAGGGGCCTACAACGTTCCAGGTCAAAATCAGCAAATTATAGATTGGAGCTGAACCGCTATGGCGCACGTTGAAATCATTGATGACACTACACTTCGCATCACGCTACGGCTGGAAGATGCAACAACCATGATTCAAATGGCACAGCGTGAGCAAGTGGAATATGCGCAAGAAATCATCACCATTTACGAGAAAATGCCTGTGTTCGAATATACTCATTTCTGTTTTTACGCCTATGACAGTGCAAGACTTTTTGAGCGTGTGCTCGGAATGGACCCCAAGACATATCTGTCCTTCTCCCTCGATGCACCGGAGTCATTCTTCTATGCCTTGTACGGTGGTATGGCCGCCTTGTACGAATCATCACTACAGTTGGTACAGCAGGCCGATGTTGCCGGCGCAGGATCGGATGTGAATGCACATGTGTCCAACTGACGTGCACATTGTTGAACTGGATGTACGTTCTCATCTGAGTAAAAAGCTGGAACCGTTCCAGTTAATTATGGATACGGTCAAAGGACTTAAGCCTTCCGATGTATTCGTACTGCATGCTCCATTTAAACCGACGCCTCTGCTCGGCATTCTCAAGATGAAAGGGTACTCCAGCACATCTGAACGAATGGATTCGGATCACTGGGTCACCACTTTTGTGCACAAAAAAAATAAAACCAGTGCAGAGTTCATATCTGCAGCGGTTTTATCCGGTACGACACCTGAAACGGAACTAGATTCGGTTTCAGGTGTCGCATCATCATCCTGCGCGGGGCGTCCTGAAGGAATAGCCGTCGCAGCTGAACATAACGATACTCAGACTCCAACCGTTGTCCTAGACAATCGCGGATTGGAACCACCGCAGCCGATGATGCGAACGCTTGCCGCTCTGGAGCGTTGCAAGCCAGGGGAAGTCGTACTGATTCACAATGACCGTGTGCCTGTATTCTTGATTGAGGAGCTGGTCAATCTGGGTTGTCTCTACACGGTTGAGGATCAGGCGGATGGTACCGCCAAAGTGAGAATTGAAAAAGGGTAAGGAGGCGAGAGCCATGTCCAGGTTGCCATTTCTTTTTATCCTCACGGGCATCTTTGGATTTGTAATGTATCACGCATTCTCGCTGCTCTCGCTGACAGGCTGGCTTGGTGATGAATTAAGAGGTCCCGAAGGCTGGTTTCATGCCCATCTGTTTGTGCTTGGATGGGCAACCATGCTGGCTATGGGTGCCGTTTATCAGTTGATACATGTCATTTTGCAGTCCAATATCTATAGCGTGTTCCTTGGATATTGTCATTACTTCTTGTTCACGATTGGAATTACAGGCATGCTGTACGGCTTCATTCGTGCGGATGTCCACTGGATTGCCGGTTCTGCCACATTTGCACTATTAGGCATACTATCGTTCGGCTGGAATATGGCAGTTACCCTCTTCCGTGCTTCCCAGTGGAACCCTGTGACGATTAGCGCTGCATGTGCCTGTCTTTACTTGGTATTAACCGGGCTGACCGGTATGCTGATGGGGCTTAATTTTGCTTTTGGTGCTTGGAATGGTCTGCATGAGCGCTTGTTCGGAGCACATATCTGGATGGGAACTCTCGGCTGGTTTGGCATGTTAATTACCGGATTCAGTTACAAAATGCTGCCGATGTTCTATTTGTCCCACGATTTCTCAATTCGGTTGCAAAAAGTGGTTTTAATTCTATGGAACGCAGCTGTAGTAACAGGTGTGATCGCATTTCTGACAAGGATCAAAGGCGGATTGCTCTGGTTCGCACTTTTGCTTTTGACCGCTGCGCTAATCTGCTATGTGTACCATCTGGAACAGATTCAGGAGAAACGGCACAAAAGCAACCCGGGCCCTGGTATTCGCTGGACTGTCTATATAAGCCGAGCCTTTGCTGTGTACGCTATTGCCCTACTGATCTACGGTGCGCAAGGTACCGAACTGCTGCTTCATCCACGTGTAGTTCTTCTTACTGGCTGGGTATATCTCGGAGGATGGGTGTCCCTCACCGTCCTGGGCTATGCTTCCAAAATCGTGCCTTTTCTATGGTGGACCCACAAATACGGCAAACTTGCTGGCCGACCCGGAACACCGCTGATGGCTGGCATGTTGAGCGAAAAGAAGGTGAAATGGGGATTGCTCGCCATGGTTGACGCCAGCCTGTTGCTTGTAAGTGGCATTTTAATTAATCTGGCAGAGGTCATGATGGTCGGAGGAACGATGTTGTCTCTTGTCTCAATCGCTTATATCGCGAATATTGCTTTGGTGTTCAGACGTTAATAAGATCGACTGGAGAGTGAAAAGGATGGAACAAACAACGCATTTGCTGGAGTGTCTGAAGGAAGTATATGACCCTGAATTAGGTGTTAATATCGTTGATCTGGGTCTGGTTTATGAAGTAAATGAAGAGCCTGAACGTGTACATGTGCGGATGACGTTGACTACGCCCGGTTGTCCCTTGCACGATACGATTGTTGGTGCGGTGAAGTGGGTATTGCAAGAAAATACGAACAAGACCGATATCGACGTTCAAGTCGTATGGGAACCACAGTGGTCTCCCCAGCTCATGTCGAGAGAAGCCAAGGAAATGCTGGGATATTTCTAAACAGAATGACTATAGACCGGATGAATGAACAAGTTGCCGGCAGAATACGAAGAAGCGTACTTAAGCTCTGAAGTTCTCAGACCCAGGTACGCTTTTTGTTTTGCGATAGGAATCTACACTTGACCTACTCTCCAGAGATTGCTAGAAGGACACTTATTGGAGAAGAGTATTTACTTATAAAAACGAAAAAGGAAACTCCAGAAAAGAGTTCCCCTTATGTTAATCTGCCGATCGGTGATGCATTTCATGAATTCCTTGCTATTAGATATCCTTCGCATATGAAGCTTCAGGCACTTTATTCAATACCACGAACAAACGAACCTCCTGGTCCCCTGTGTTATGGAACGCGAATTCCGTCTCACCGCCACAAGAGATAACATCCTCTGCCTTTACTTCATGTTCTTTTCCGTCCAGAATTAGTGTGCCGGTACCTTCGACTACCAGTAGAATTACATCTGCCCCTGGATGTTTATGAACCGGAAGCTGTTGTCCTGGCAGAAAATGAAGGGCAAAGGTAACTCCACCCCCCTGTTGAAATAAAACCCGTTTGGTAAAGCGGTCTGCGCTAAATGTTTTGACTTCCTGCAATGAAGTGATACTCATGATTATCGTCCTCCTCAATAATATATCTTGTGAATACATTCATCTTAACGCAGAATGGCCCGCATTTCCTTGATCTGAATCAAGAAAATGCAGGCTGTGAACGAATTAGGATCGACCACTTATGATCATTCGTTTCTTGGATGATTACACCATCATTTTGCGCAGAGAAGCGATATATCTTGAACGAATAATGAAGAAATAAAAGGTCTGGGCAAGTACAAATGCACCAAATACAGTCAACACCGGAACGGTATAATTGGTAATTCCGAATTCCGTCAGGAACGGCTTAACCACCACTAACGTTTCAATAATGGCTACCCCGATCGGAAAGAAAAACAGGATACCAATCTGGATGGTTGATGATCGTTTCATCTCCTGAAAACTGAGACCCATTTTAGACAAGGAATGCACCATTTTCCCATCTGCCTCCAGATCCGTGTGCAGTCTGAAATAGAGAAAACTGGCTGAAGAGATCGAGAAGATCAGTCCAATGAAAATGCCCAAAAAGGTAAAGAGCGCTGTCGTCTGTCTGAATTCTTCGAAGTCAGCATATCGCGTTGTGAAAAAGCCAGAAAAGTCTTTATCGTTAGAGTTGTTTCTGATAATGGCATCCATGCCTTTCAGTCGATCGCTCACCATCACTTCGGATGATTGCCGATTGGGTACCGATCCTTCCCATAAAGGGATATGATAAAGGTATTTACCGGAAACAGCATCTTTATCCAGTTGTCCTGCAATAGCTTTAAACTCTTCATCATTTACAATAACCAGGGATGATGTATAGAGGAGCCCGTTGAATTCCGGTTCATTTTCAGTGTATTTAATATCGAATCTGACAGGACCTGAGCTTATATCCAGCGTTAACTGATCCCCCTTTGCATAAGCACGAAATCTTTCCTGATGACGAGGCTTATCCACATCGCGGGAATCAATGAATATGCCGGCATGAGCTGCGAGAGTATAGGTCGGTTTGTTCTGAATTGTGTTGAACTGGTTGAAATCACTTAGAGACATCACACTGATGCCACTGTCATCCGTACTTGCCCAAAAATACTCCAGATAAGCCTCCTGATATTGAAGGCCTGCAGCATCAAGAACCTCATTGACAGGTGCCATGTTAGGCTGTTCCGATGCACTGTACACGTTATAACGAATCGGAAAATGATTGTCTCTAAACACGTGTCGATTCTGTTGATCCAGCGACAAAATGACCACTGCACTCATGGAAGCAATCGCAATCACCACTGTCACCATAAACAGCATGCGTGCGTTATCTTTTATTTTGTAACTCATCTCCGAAATCCACAGCAAGCGTGTACCATGCCATACCCGTTTGCGATTACGCTTTAACAGACGGATGGCCAGCACGGAGAGCTGCGAGTAGAAAAAATACGTACCTGCAATGCCTGTCACAGCAGAGATCAGAATGCTCTCACTCGACAAACTGCCGTATAGCGCAATGAATCCCGTAGCCAGAAACGCAAGCCCAAGAATAGAGAATATCCATGATGCTTTAGGTTCCTTTTTGGGTTTGCTCGTGCCCGTTAGCAGCTCCAGTGCCCGCTTATTTCCGATAAAGACCAGTGTGAACAGGGAAATGCAAAAGAACAGTACTATAAAAGCAATCACCGTAATCAACATGGCCTTTACAGGGAAATAAAAAGGCAGATCTTCCATACCGATAAATCGGGTGGTTAACATCAGGAACAGCTTGGACAATAACATGCCTCCACCTATTCCAGCCACAATGGACAGACATCCGATAAACATATTTTCCAGAATGACCAGTCTTCGAATCTGTCCCGGTTCCGCGCCCAAGATGGTTAGAATGCCGAATTCCTTATTCCGTGATTTCAGAAATGCACTAATGGAATACATAACAAAGAAGATCGCGAATACGTACACGATGACGGAGGCAGCCTGCATTCCCGCTGCCGTGGTCTTGCCAATCGGCAATTTCTCAACATACGGATGGTAGATAAACATGGCATACGCGAAGAATATCATGACCATGAATGCACTGCTTAGGAAAAAGGCGATGTACGCTCGCCCGTTTCGGCGAATGTTGTTAAAGGCGAACTGAGGAAAGCTCATGCGAATTCCCTCCCCAGAAGGATAATGTATCAATAATCCGTTGAAAGAACGTCTGGCGGTTATCACCACGATGCACCTCGGCTGCGAGCTTGCCATCCTTGATAAACACAATCCGATGGCAATAACTTGCGGCAAGTGGATCATGTGTGACCAGCATAATGGTTGTTTTCTCTTGCTGGTTGATCTGTTCAAGCGATTCCATAACCGCTTGGGATGACGTGGAGTCCAGCGCGCCTGTCGGTTCATCAGCCAGTACAATGGATGGCATATTAATCATGGCTCTGGCAATGGCTGTACGCTGCCGCTGTCCGCCCGAAATTTCATACACGCGTTTATCCAGAATGTGATCAATCCCAAGCTGAGCGGTAATCCGATCGAGTCTGCTCTCCATCTCCTTCAGCTTAACCTTGTCCAGCGTCAACGGGAGTACTATATTTTCAGCAACGGTCAAGGTATCGAGCAGATTAAAATCCTGAAATACAAACCCGAGTTCCCGGCGTCGGAACATGGCGAGTTCTTTCTTTTTCATATCAAACGGATTCATGCCATTAATTAGCACCTTGCCTGAACTTGGCTCATCAATGGTCGAGACCATATTGAGCAACGTCGTTTTCCCACTGCCCGATGGTCCCATAATGCCTACAAATTCACCCTGCTTGATGGTCAGATGAATATCACTAAGGGCCTGAGTCTGCACTTTGCCCTGATACACTTTGTTTAGTGCCGAAACTTGCAACATTTCCATAGGTGTTTCCCCTCCAACTAACTATGCTTTGTTTTCATATCCTTATCCTAAACGACCTCCTACAACCCTGCTATCGATCTACCTTAAACTTTCCTTACACATCGTTTAAGATTATGTTCCCCCTTCTCCTACATCCATAAAAAAAGCACCTTGCCCATGAGCAAAGCGCCTCTATTTTCGATTCACCCAGCTGAATCGGACCAATGTTCCTTCATGTGGTTTGGAGAACAATTCAATCTGGTTACCCAATCGTGTACTGATCTCGCGGACCAGATACAGTCCCATACCCGTAGATTCATGATACTGTCTTCCCCGCTCTCCGGTGAAGTAAGGATTAAACACACGATGAATATCTTCAGCCGATATGCCGATACCCTGATCCTGAATATCTAATACGATTCGTTCTTCCTCAATATAGGCGGTAATCGTGACTTTTTTACCTGCTTTGCTATCTGAGTAATTGACGGCATTGGTCAAAATCTGGGTAAACATGAACCGCAGCCATTTGGAGTCACTGTAGACTCGAAGGTCGTTGTCCATTCGGATATCCGGTGTAATTCCTCTGCGAATAAACAAACGTCGATTCTCAGCTACGCTGCTTCGAACCACCTCGGGTAGAGATAAAAGCTCTACGCGAAAATCCCCTTCGAACTGTTCCAGGCGTGAAGAATGAAGTACCATTTCCAACCCTTTGCGCATTTTATCCAACTCATCCTGTATGCTGCCTGCAGTTTTATCATCATCCACATCTTCCAGGGTCAACTGAATAATGGACAATGGGGTCTTCATCTGATGGACCCAACGATTCATGAATACAACCTGCTGCTCACTATGAATGCGCAATTGACCCATCTCATTTTGACGGTTACGCTCCAGTTCATGCATCAATTCCTGTAAAGAATTAGCCACAGGGGCATTACCGAGTGATTGGAAAGGCTCCTGTACCAGCCGTTGTGGCTGCTGGAGCACACGGTAATATGGATGGAGCTGGAAATAACGTACGGTCAGATACACGAGCAATACCACTGTACTCAGAAACATGCCATAAAGAACAATCCTCATGGGGCGTTCCTCACCTGAGAGCCAATATACACATGGGACAAGCAGCATTTGCAGCAGATAAAATCCGATAAGGGGTATCTGATCTCTTAAGAACAGTTTCATTGGCGCTCCTCTTGCACTGGTGACTCCAGATCTAGCAATCGGTAGCCCGCTCCCCGAACGGTTTCCAAAACCTCTTCAGCCCCGAGATCCTTCAGCTTGCGGCGAACACGTGTAATGTACACATTCAACGTATTATCATCAATAAAATGCTGATCTTCCCACATCAGTTCGAGCAAACGTTCCCGGCCCACTACCCGACCCGCCTTGCCCATCAGCGCTTCGACCAACACGGATTCCTTCTGTGTCAGCTCCACGGAACGACCATCGTACTCCAGCACATATCTTTCGGGGTACAGTAACATGGAGCCATTTTTCACTTTCATTTCTGGTTGTACAGCTGCATACATCCCATATGCTCTACGCAGGTGACTACGAACTTTAGCAAGAACGACCTCATATTGAAAAGGCTTCGTAATATAATCATCTGCCCCGTGCTCCAGCGCCATAACCTGATCCATGCCACTGTCACGAGCCGAAATAAATAGAATGGGGCAGATGGAATGCGAACGGATCTGTCTACACCAGTAGTAGCCATCAAACTGAGGCAGATTCACATCCATTAATACCAGATCCGGACCGAGCTGCACGAATTCATCCAGTACATGACGGAAATCTGCCACAATCTGCACTTGAAAACCGTTTCGGATCAGATATGCCGCCAGCAGTCCGGCGAGCTTCGCATCATCTTCAACCAATAATATGGATTGCATCGTCAACCTTCTTTCCGCTCCCTGACATATCTTCTACATCTAGTTTACCATTCTAGCCGGAAACGGTTTGGAAATAAAGGTCAGACTACGAGCCGCCCACGCTTCTCCGCTAAACCTATGGTGGCTTCTACTCCGGAATTAAATTCGAGAAAGTCCTGTTCCACCCCGTCACTGAAAATAATGCCGTCCTCCGGCATCTGGGAGACAATCTGCAAAGGCTGTTTTGGATGAATCTGTCCAAACACCAGATTGGCCGCAGTCGTCCGGCTGGGAAAGGGTTCACGTACTGTAAAATACAGATAAGGCGCATCCCAGCCGAAATGATTCAAGCTACTTATGCTTCCCTGTGCAGATGCTGTCGCAGGGATATGTGCTTCTGAATAATCTTTCCCTTTAGGCCTCGAGCCTGGATGAGAGCTTCTGCTGTCTCTATCGAGGGTGAACGCTTCACCCGATTGGATGTGCTGCCACGCTTCCGAGCCTACGACTCCAGCAGCACCTGCCAGCACACTTTTGAACCAGCCCGTCGAACCCATTCCCGTGGATACAATTACTCCGCTGGAGGATTGTTGTTCTACCGATGAACCCATACGAACTTCATAACGAGCAGATACATGCGTCTTTTGGCCAATGAACAGATCGTTGACGCCATAGAGATACTGCCCATCATTCAGCTCCACTTTGGCCAGAGTCACTTCTTTCAGGGAGCGACGTTTACGAATAACATCAGGAATAATGAAGCTCAGATCCTCCACCGTAAATGGCAGCAGTACCCCATCCCAACGCATCGGATCAGGATTTACACCAATGAGCGGCTGCTCGGTTACATACTTGAGCGTATTGGCAACAAGACCGTCCTGTCCAATCACTACCACAATGTCCTGTGCTCCAAAAATAAAGTTGGGCACATGTTCCCGATCAATGGTCTGAACCCGGCCCAGTTTGCTGAGCTGCTGCTGGGCCTGCTGCACGGAATGATGATAACGTCTGTCCTCCTCCAGGTAATCACTGAAGTCTGCTCCCAGGCGTTCAATATAGAACTGGGCTTGTTGGACCGTGTTATATCGGACCACCAAATCTTCCAGCCTCGTTCTGCGTTTGACCAAAATCAACTTGTATTCGGTCATGGGTTCTCCTCCCGTAGTGTGTGCAGCTACAGTCTGCCTTGCCTTCCCAAGTCTCATCGTGTTCGACCTCCCTGCTCTCTTGTCGGTGGATTCATCAATCCTTGCAGCAGATCCGGCGAGATGTTAAGCTGTCCAATTTTCCCGGCATTCTCCGCCAGCTCCTGGAATGCAAGGGCAATCAGTTTATCCGAGTTCATACCCATGTTAGCCATCGCCTGTAGCACGCTAGGTTCCACCTGTTGTAACGAGTTCATCACGGCTGCAATTTCATAGGCTTTGGCATCAGCCTCTGCATTCTGATTGGCAATCGTCAATTCAATAAGCTGTTGTTTCCATTCCTCCATCGCCGTATTGAATTGGAGCTGTTCCTGTTCCATCTCATTTTGTTTCTGTTTCACCGAACGCTCGGCATGTAATTGCGTTTCTCGAATCTGCTGTTTCTTCGTCTCCACGGCAATTTCCGTGTTCAGTTCGTTCTCCTTCACTTTCCGCTCCTGTTCAATGGATGCATTGCGACGTACATACAGCGCTTCGTCGGCCTGGCGTAAAATCTCTTCCCGCGCTTGTGCTTCCAGTGCACGCATCGTCTCTTTATTGGGCAAAATGGCCAGAATGGACAGACTCATCAGCTCTACGCCCAATTTCTCCAGTTCTTCACTCTGCACCACTTCCCGTTTCATGCTGCTGGCCAGCCGTTCACTCGACTGAATGGCCTCTTTCAAGGGCATCTGCTCCAAATGTTTTTTGGTTAGCACTTTGGCGGTCGTAATCACACGTTGATCCAACTTGCCAGGATCGTCGGAGATATATCTGTTTTTGCGCAAATTGTACGTGTAGTTTAAGCTTTGGGTGATTTTCATATAATCAACAATACGATAACTCAGTTGACCCTGAACCGTAACTGTTTGATAATCAGCTGTTATTTCTTCGAACATAAAGGGTACATCCACCGAAGATACAGGCAGAACCACCACCGACGTCGTCGGCTCATAATAATAAAAGGATAAACCTACACCTTGACGCTGTACCTGCCCATTCTTCACTTTCATTACGTACTCACTGGGTTGAAACTTCACGAATCGGAATCCAAACATCGCTCATTCCCCATTTCTTAATATTGTCATTTTGATATTATCGAAATGATAACAAACGAATTTAATATTGTCAATATGACATTAACAACATTTTTTTTTTGCTTTTGAGATCAAAAAAGACCTACCCCAGGCAGAAGCCTTAAAGTAGGTCCATTTCTATAATTATATTCAGTAATGGCAACTTATAATGGGTTAGTTTAGGCGAGACGCTAGCCTAACATTAGAAGTCACCACGTTGTTCATCATTTATTTGTTTTGTTCAGCGCTCTTCAAGATCAGATCAACAAACAAATCAATCTGGGCTGTAATGGCGATCGGATCATATCGATAGAATGTGTCAAAATCATTCTCGAAGAATCGATGATTCTTCACCGCATCCAGACCGTTCCATACTTTGGACTGTTTGAATTCCTTAAGCGCTTCGCCTTTTTTCTCAGGATCGTACACCGTCATGAACATGTAATCAGTAGCGTATTCTGGTAGTACTTCGAGCGATAACTGCACGGTCTGATTGTCTTTGCTCACTTTGCTCGGCATTTTCAGCTTCAAAGCATTGTATACAACTTGTCCGCCCCGGCCTGCGTTGTCGCCAAAGATCCACAGATCTCCTTTGTCCGTCAACTCGTATAATCCAACGGTCGTATTTTCGTCCACGATGCCTTTCAGCTTCTCGCGTCCTTCTGCCGCCTTTTTCTCATAATCGGCAATGAATGCCTTCGCCTGATCAGATTGACCAATCAAATCACCAAACAGCTCAACTGTCTTGTAGATATCTGTCGCTGTACCATATGGGATATGCACGGTTGGTGCAATTTTGGACAGTTCTTCGTAGTTGTCATCATACATCACAACGATCAAGTCAGGCTGTAATTCCAGCGTCTTCTCCACGTTCACCGGATAACCCACGTCTGTAGTGTCTTTTAGCTTGTCCTTAATGAACGGATTATCAAAGGCACTTGGCTCCACACCAATCAGATTACCGCCTACAGAGAGAATTTCGCCCCCGTAGTAATCAGTCACGATGCGTTTTGGATGTGCAGGAATGGTAACTGTCCCTTTATCCGTCTCATAATCGCGTGTTTCACTTTCCGTTGATTCATTCTGAGCTGTATCGGTTCCAGTGGATTCCTGATTCTCAGTCGTCTGCCCTGAACCGCTCCCTGTTTCATCCGTTGTCTTTCCTGCATTTCCGCAGCCCGCAAGAACTAGCGTAAACACAATGAATAACATGCAAATGGAAAGAATCGATTTGGATTTAAAAATAAACATGATGGCCCCCTATAATTCAATGCTTTTTATGATAATGGTAATCATTATCATTGGAATCATAGCAGAATTGATTACTAACTGTCTACAATTTTAATTGAAATCCATAAACAAAGGGATCGAGCCAGAAAGACCCGATCCCTATATCATATATACACTTAGAATTTATAGATCTGCTCCATCATTCTGGCTACAGCGACTGCACCCTGTGCACGGTTGGCATGCTGTTTAGGCGCAAACGAGCCATCTGCCATTCCTATAAGCAGTCCTTGCTCCTGCATCGCTGCAACAGCTTGTTTTGCATATTCAGCGATATCTGCGTTGTCACTAAATTCGCTACTGCTGGATGAAGAATTATCGGCTGCACTGGCGTTCTGCTTCATGACCTGTATCGCACGGTTTAACATCACCGCCATATCCTCGCGGGTAATACGTTCATTTGCTGCGAATGATCCGTCTGCTCGGCCTTGCACGATTCCCATCTCCAGACCAAGGCGTACGGAATCTGAATACCATTGATCATTCTTCACATCCATTGGAGCTGAAGTGGAAGTATCCGGCAAGCGTGATTCGCCAATACCCTTCATAATCATTTGCAAAAATTGAGCTCGTGTTAGTTCTGCTTGCGGACTGAATCGCGTATCTGTCATGCCTGAAATGATTCCTTTGCCATACAGATTCTGAACTTCTTTGATGGCCCATGAGTAGGATTGTAAGTCATTCAACGGCACCTGCACTTCAGTAATCACGAAACGGCCTGCTTGAAGCGGCTTGAAAGCCAGACTTTGGGTCATTTCATCATATTGAGTAAAGGTTACTGGTTTCATTTCCCCATTCGGCAAAAGGGATTGGATAACCAGCTCAACGTCTTCTGCATTTGAATTTTGCACATTCGACATCGCAATTTCAATGGATCTATCTGTCCACTGTAACGGCTGCCCGTTTAACAACAGATTTACACTGACCACGTTGCGGTTACCAATAGCTTTCGTTTGCGCTTCAGACAGATTAGCTGTGGAGTCTTCGGCCAAAATGACATCCATTGTAGCCACATCTTCGCTACGAGCATCCTTCAATAAACTTAATGGGATGCGGACAGATGTCTGCTTCATGGTCAGTTCAAGCGACTGTAATGCCAGCGTACGTGCCCATTCCTGAAGTTGATTGGCGTTAAGCTGAAAAGTCACAGCCTTTGCATCGTTGGGAACATCGGCAATCAAGGCCAGCTTTTTGCTGGCTGCTGCCATTCCTTGGATCATTTGAGACAACTGTTTCATCTCAGGTTGAATCACATAGGTGCCCGCTCCGGTACTTGTACCTTTGAATGTAATAGAACCACTTTCTCCTGGATTACCGGATTCAACAGGTGGCGTTACAGGAGGATTGCCAGCATTCTGCGATGATCCAGGTGTGGAAGGCTGCGCAGGTTGACCGGGCTGTGATGGCTGACCCGGGGTCGACTCTTGCCGTACAAGCTGACTAACCGCCTCTTTCAACGCGTTATCCGCAGCACTGATTTCCTGTGCACTGGCTTCTGCATCATCCATAAGCACGCGAGCAAATGACAGTGCCTGTGCAAACCCATTCCAGCTTGCTGCCGTGTAATTACTTTGATGCAGCTTCGCAGCGGAATTCACTGTAGTTCCCAAGGCAGATTTGTCCGCAGGGAACATTCCGTAAGCTTCAAAATCCATAAAGCCTACCCACTCAGAACCTGCCGTTACGGTAAGACGAATATAACGCGCCTCCGTGCCTGCGGGCAGGATATGTCTCGGACTGGTGGATACAACCACATCACTTGTTGTATCCACGACTTTGACAAAATTCTCGTTATCGTTGGACACTTCGATCTTATATTTAATTCCTCCACTCCACATGGACATTTCCAGTTTGCGGATCACAGCGGTTGCTCCCAGATCCACTTGCCACCAACTACCTACGCTCTGATCGGTCCCCCATGAAGTATTAGGATTACTGTCAATCGCTCCCCCAGGCGAGTTGGATTCTCCACCACCTGTACCTGCACTGCTTGATGCGGTAGCTGTTTTACCTGTTGTTAATGCTTCCAGCTGGATAAGGCTTTTGTTCGCTTTTTGAAGTGTAATCAGAGCCCCCTGCACTTCGGATTGTACGGCATCCTGCTTGTCTCTCACGGTGATTGCCGATAGCAATGCAGCTTTCAGGTTTGCCCAGCTTCGCTGTGTATATGACGATTCGGTCAACTGCTGGGTTTCTCCGATGAACTGTGTCAGCTCGGTTTTGTCTACATTGGACAAACCATGGATTGCTGCTTCCACTTGTTTTGCCGCCGTATTCACCTCGGTCTGGGTAGCTCTTGGGTCTGTCATGACCTGTTCTGCACGAGTAAGAGCCTTGGTCAGAACAGCCCATGTTGCAGCAGACCAATCCGCTTGCTTATACGTTTTGGCTTCGGCAATGATCGCCTCGAGAGGGTTCCGATTTGCCGCTATAACATCAAGCTGCTGCATAACCTCATTAAGAGCGGTAGTCGCAGCGTCCGTATCCTGTTGTGTCACACCAACAGATGTATAAGCCAATTTGTACGTATTCTCGGCTGCTACAATGGCTGGACCGAGTGTGGTCCAGCTTTCAGGTGTAAAATCACTGGATTCAAGCGCCATTGCACGTGTAATGGCTGCCGACAACTCTTTCCGATCTGCGGGCAGAACGTCTAAACCACGTTTGTACACATCCAGCGATGGCAGAGCACGCCCTTCATACGAGTAACCGCCATTGGCCGGATATTCGTCATAATCGAACATGGCATGATTCTCCCATGCGTCTCCCTCGGAAGCAATCCAGCCTACATTGGCCGCAATCCATGCTGGCTCCCAATAGAAGAATCCCGCTCCCTTCTGATTCGGAACTTGTGAAATCATATCCATAATGCCTGCAATCGCATCATATTGTCCCTGTACGGTTGCCGGGAAGGTAGCACCTCCCACATTCAGCGTTTCCGGGTTGCCAATAATATTGCCGTGCGCGTCCCCGTTTTTATACGAGAATGGATATGACGTCTCGGCAATAATGACTTCTTTTCCATATTTCGCGGATACCTCATTCATCGTTTTGCGCACATCTGCGAATGTTCCGTGCCAGAAGGGATAATACGACAGCCCGATGATATCGTACTGCAGTCCCTGTTTCTGCAATTCGCCGAAATACCAGTCAAATGTATCCGCTTTGCCCCCTTCAGCCAGATGGATCATGATTTGAACCTGTTCTCCTCCAGGGACATCGCGTACGCCGTCCACACCGCGCTGAAGCAAAGCTACATTTTCATCAAAATTGACGTTACTCTTCAATCCGTTTAACACACCGCTGTTGATTTCGTTACCGATCTGTACCATGTCGGGCATTGCGCCCGCATCCTTCATCTCGCCTACCACTTCACGCGTGTAATCATAGACCGCCGTCTTCAGGTCTTCGAACGAGAGATTTTCCCAGGCCTTCGGACGAAGCTGTTGACCCGGGTGTGCCCATTCATCGGAATAATGGAAGTCGAGCAGAATCTTCATGCCTTTCTCTTTTACCCGCTGGGCCAGACGAATTACATCTTCCTTGTCGTTGTATCCATTCGATTTCTGTGGATCATTCCACAGACGAAGCCGCACATAGTTCACGCCACGGTCTTTGAGAATATCGAGCAGATCGCGCTCAGCTCCATTGCTATCCAGATAATAACCTCCATTATCCTCAATGGCCGTTAACGTAGAAATATCCACCCCTCTGACAAAATCACTGCGATATCCTTCCACCGTAATGGTAGCTTCAGGAGGAATGGGAGCTCCATAGACAGCGCCTGTCACCGTGAACTTGCGTGCTGAAGCATACTGTGAAGGCTCTATTTCCTCCCACTCAACCGAAACAACACCCGATTTCCCGTTCTCGTAATGCGCCGTAACTTCATTAGGCAGAACAGGGGCACTCCGGCTTACTGTAGTTACGTTGACTGGATCATAACTTGTGATATCTGCCGGGTTCCGTACCTCTGCCTCTCCCCAGATTTGAAGCTCGGAAATGCCAGGCCAGTAGTTAGGACCCGCATAGTAAGGAATGGTTACCTTCACATACTGAACCGCATTCGCCTCGAATTCCAGCTTGACCAGCGATTCAGCTGTATCGTTCGCAGATTGATCTGCCACAGGTGTCCATGTCTGGCCATCTGCTGATACCTCAACAACAAACCTTACAACCTTATCCTTGTCTTTCCACGACAATTCCGCTCCGGATAAGTGAAACGGTCCGCCCAAATCGACCATCAGCCAATGCGGTTGATCTACTGAAGTAGGACTATTCGCACTCCATTTTGTATCTCCATTACCATCCACCGCTTTTTCTTTATAGCCCTCCCATTGTAGATCCTCTGAGCTGACCGTAACCGCCTTATTCAGCGCAACATTTACTTTCGCCGCTGCCGCTGCGGGCCGAACTGCCAGACCCAAATCACAGAACAACATCAGTAATACGAGACAGCCGCTTATGTATCTTTTGTGCACGCTTGATCTCCCCCTTATCATTTGTTTGGTTCACCTTTGAACAATGAATGTTGTAAATCATTATCATTGTAAGCGCTTTACATCAAACGAGGACACGGTATTATGCCAAGGAAACAGCAGTTATTTTAACTGAATGCTTGGTAATTCCTTGCTCGCCGTGGATCGATTTCCATTCTTCACAGAAAAAATCTGCCCCCTCCGCCACACGGGCGGATTGGAACAGATTCTGTCTGTTACTACAAGTATGAATAAGTAGAATTTCAGTCTACACTTTATGGAATTTTAGCATCACTTATATTCAATCATGCCGAGAAACTTACTTGCTGAGCTTCAGCTCCAGTTGAACCTGAATGTCATTTTCTGTAGAAAGGACCACCGAATGTGGATTCTCCATACCAAAATCTTCAAAGGTCACCATCGTTGTGGCGGACAACAGTACCTGGTCATTTTCATAAGCGGCTTTTACGTCAAACGCAACCTCTTTCTCAATGCCTTTTACCGTTAGGGTGCCGTTCATTTTAAAGTCTACGGTCTGTCCTGTCGCCCATTCCGTTGGTACACCTTCAAATGAGTTAGCCGTAAATGTGGCTTGTGGATGGGTGGAAACATCGAAGAAATCAGCTTCTTTCACATGTCCATCCCGCTGGCTATTGCCTGAATCAATGTCACTCATCTCGATCTGTCCATCCGCTTTCATCTGGGATGCATCGTCTACATTAAGGGTCAAGTTTCCACTAACCTGCTCGTCCGCAAAATTGACCGTTTCCCGGGATGTCGTTACCGAAAAATATACTTTCGAACCTTCGCTAATGCTCCAGTCTCCATTCAATTGCTCTGCTCCTGCTGCAACGTTGGATACACTTGTACCACTGTCCGATCCGGCTTCCGTTGTGGACGCTGCAGTGCTGGCAGGAAGTACCTGTTCAATCTCAACGTTGTTGCCCAGGTAACTGTTCGCGAAATAGTACCCTCCGCCTCCAAGAATGACGATTGCTGCCGCACCTGAGATCATCCATGTTTTTGTCTTTTTATTCATCTCTATTTCCTCCAATGGGTAACTGTATAAGTTGGTTATTTATCAGCATCTTACCAGCCCAATGTGTCAGGATGACGTCAAGAGATGACGTGTAACGCATTTTTTTCTGAAAATAATTGCATGATTGGCTTTGTGCTTCCGCTCATGTAAAATCAGTACACAAGCTTCTGAAGTGAAAGGAGACACTTTCTTGAAATCCATACTCATCGTCGAAGATGAACAAGCCATTGCCCGTGTGCTGGCTGCCTATCTTCGAAAAGCGGGATTCGACGTTCGTCATGCAGCGGATGGACCCACTGCCCTAACTTTATTTGATTCGGATGTGCCTTCCTTGGTATTGCTGGATGTGATGCTGCCCGGAATGGACGGTTGGGATTTGCTACGAATCATCCGCGAAAAAAGTGCTTGTCCCGTCATCATGTTAACCGCACTGGATGATATTCAGGACCGTCTTAACGGGCTGAATGCCGGTGCTGACGATTATATGAGCAAACCCTTTGTGCCCGAGGAAGTAGTTGCCAGAGTCAATGCTGTGCTTCGCCGCAATCCACACTGGACAGCTGAGGGTGAAGGCAAACGATATTTTGGCAATCTGGTCATTGATCTGGCTGCCAAACAGGTACTTTTGAACGGTGCCGAGGTTGCACTCACACCACGTGATTTGTCACTGCTCCTGTTTCTATCGGAATACCCCAACCGCACATTCACCCTGGACCATCTGATTGAACAGGTATGGGGCATGGACTATGACGGAAGTGACCGGGCTGTGGACCTGTCGATCAAACGGCTGCGTCAGGCGTTATCCCACTGGTTGCCTGAAACGGGAGAAATCCGGACTTTACGGGGAATGGGGTATCAATTTTGGATCGCCAACTAAAACGAAATACAACCAAACGTAAAACATCCATTCTGTCCTACTGGACACTTCGATATTTTCTAATCCTCTGTATTGGTTTCACCATTATTGTTGCAGGGGCACTTTACTGGATCAGAACTACTTCCATTGAAAAAGGTCTCAAAACGGCCCAGCTGCTAGGGCTGGAAATTGCCGAAAAGGTAACAGGAGCGGATAACAAACTGCATATTCCCCCGGATCTCGACAGACTCGTGGACAAGCGAACCAAGCTTTTCAATACAGATAATTACTTTTGTATTATGGTGCTCGACAACAATAATCAATTGATCTATTCCAAACCAAAAATGACGCAGCAAGATGTATATAATCGGCTGTCTGATGACCTACGCGAACCAAGAAACAAAAAATTCGCCGGGGTGACGGTCAATGTCACAGATGACGATCAGACGCTCGGTAAAGTGTGGGTCATGCAGTCCAAAAAATCCATTGCATACAATCCGGAAACGATGCTTGTGGTATGCATCCTGTTCGTTGCTTTAATTCTGTGTGGTTGGTTTACAATCTACCTCCTGTCCCGCAAGCTCTCCAGGCCTATTCGTCAGGTCGCCCATGCCGCAGAGCAGATTCGAAACGGAAATTATGAAGTCAATTTGGATCTGAACACACGGGAACGGGAGATGAATGAACTCGTTGAATCTTTTCGCGAGATGTCCATCCGTTTGCAGCAATTGGAGGAATGGCGTGCCCTGTCACTTGCTGGGGTAACCCATGAATTGAAAACACCGGTAACGTCCATTAAAGGACTCGTGATGGCTGTCCGGGACGATATCGTCAGTCCGGAGGAAGCAAAGGAATTCCTGGACATCGCACTCAAAGAATCCGAACGAATGGAACGTATGGTCGCTGATCTGCTGGATTACAATGCGATGAGCGCTGGAAGTGTTGCTGTTCGTCGGGAACGCATAGATTTGAATTTGCTGGTGGATGAGATTATCTATCAGTGGAAAATTGCTTATGAGGACAAGTCTCCCGAGATTGAATTGCACACACCTTCGGGTACCCTCTATACCATCGGTGATACACTTCGGATTCAGCAGATCATTGTCAACCTGCTCAATAACGGGCTGCAAGCAGCAGCTTCCGACCAAGCTGCCGTTTTTCATATCCATTTGCGTGCGGAGGCGGACAACCTGTTTGTTGATGTACAGGATAATGGTACGGGTATCATCAAAGACGATCAACCCAAGATCTTCGAACGTTTCTATCGTGGCGAGATCAAAAAACGCCGTACCCGCGGGCTAGGTCTGGGACTGACCTATAGCCGCTTGCTTGCTCGAGCCCAGGGAGGGGATTTAACCCTGACTTCCAGCAGTCCCGAGGGCAGTCTTTTCACCTTAGCCTTGCCACGTTGGTCGGGTCCTGAAAAACCAGAGATAGAACCATCTTACCGTGCAACGGCTAACGCGTAGTACGATGCATGCATGTCATAAACGAGCTTTCTCGTTATGCCGCCAAAGAACCAAGAACAAGCAGCCCAGGCAACTTCCTGAAATATCGAATAGCCCGGCATTCCTTCATAGGAACCGGGCTATTAAATATGTGACAGTGGTTGCTGATATTCATATGCAAGCTATGTGGACAGTACACGCGGCATATATTCTGCATACGCGTCATTAATTAATTGCTTATGCAACGGGCTGCTGGAAATAATTGCTTTCCGTTTAGCTTTTAAGACAATCTGCTCTACATCCGCATAACTGCATCCTGTGAGGCGTTCACACGTGAACTCTTTCAGTTGGCTCTCCTGCTCAAACTGCCCCATCAACTTGCTAATATATAATCTACGGCTTGCTTCATCCGGCATCCCATAGGTCATTTTGGTATCAAATCGCCGCCATATCGCATGATCCAGCTGAGTCTCCAGATTGGTAGCAGCAACCAGAATGCTATCTCCTTCGAATTCATCAAGACACTGCAACAATGTATTGACGACACGAGCCATCTCTTTAACCTCATCATTACTTTCACGTGTACGACCTACGGCATCAAATTCATCAAGAAATAGCAAACAGGGGTTAGCCCGTGCATATTCGAATAGTTTACGGACATTGCTTCCCGTCTCCCCAAGGTGGCTGTGTATAATGGCATCGAGTCTTACAAGGACCAGTGGAAGCTGAAGTCGGTGTGCAAGATGGAAAGCAGTTAATGTTTTGCCTGTACCCGGAGGACCAAACATCACCATTTTATTCGGCATCGGTACATCATGTTCAGCAAACTGATCTTTCATACCTAGAATGGTAATAAACTCCTCAACAACCCGTTCATTGTCTGCGGAGAATACAATATGCTTTGCCTTCCTTCCACACTCTTTCGGTGAATAAAAAGCGGCCATATCGATGCCCTTCGCTCGGGGTATCCGGTTTATATGGTTGGTTTTGCTCATCGTTGATCGTTCTCCTTCTTCTATTCTCAGGGGTCATCCAAGTTAAATCGTATCGATTCTATTCTCATTCCTATTTAACGATCTTTTAATCGTAATTATTACTATTAAACAATAACATAAGACGGCCTCTTTGCAAAGTTTCCATGACTTGTCCATCATATTACAGAAGGTCTCGTCCAATTTGTTGCAAGCGGCAGCAAAATTTGCTATTCTAAATATGCATCGTTGTGTATAACGCAAAAAAGCCCTCTATTTACTTGAGAGAGCACGAAATTTTTTCCAGATTTGCAAGCGGCAACTTGACATTTCCGGATATTCTTTTATACCAACGAATGTAATCCAATCAAAGTGAGGTTATCAATCATGGCAAAAGACGTATTATGTGAGGTTAATTCATGTCGTCACTGGGCTCAAGAGAACAAATGCAACGCATCTTCAATCTACATCGTGAGTCACAGTTCCAAAAAAGTAAGTGAATCCGCTGAAACGGATTGCAAAACATTTGAAGTAAAATAATAAATTCATATGGTACAAGTTAAAGGAGCCTTCGTGGTTCCTTTTTTCTTTTCCTATTGTAACAAGAATGATAATTATTATCAAGCTCTTTTCTGCAAAATTTGAACTTCCCTCTCTTCATGCACATTGGACTGCCTATTGACGTACACTACGAGAGCAGTCAAACTGCCCATGAACGAATAGATCATAGAGGTGAGTAACGATGCCCGTAAAAAGTGGCAAACAGTATATCGAACGTATCGATGCCCAGACGGTCCCATGCTGGTACAAAGGAGAGCTTGTTACTGGAAAACGTTCTGAACATTTTGCGTTTGCAGGTTTGATGGAAACGCAAGCCAAGCTGTACGATCTTCAGTCCGATCCACATTTGATCGATACGATGACTTATGCATCCCCAGCTGACGGAAAACCAGTCGGTATGTCCTTTCTGCCTCCAACCAGTGTGGATGACCTACGCAGACGCCGAGAAGCAATGAACATTTGGTCAGGGACTCACCATGGTTTTCTGGGACGATCACCCGATTATATGAACACAGCAATTATGGCCTTTTATACTGGAGCAGATATTCTTGAAGAAGCATCACCACAATACGCCGAAAATCTGAGAAACTACTATGCCTACTGCCGGGATAATGATATTACCCTCTCCCATGCCTTTATCCAGCCTCATGCCAGTAAAATTTCGGGACAATTGGACACGACCGAAGATGCCATTGCCGCCAAAGTGGTTGAGCGCACTGAAGAAGGTCTGATCATCAATGGTGCATTCATGATGGCTACCCAGGCTGCCACATCAGACGAAATCCTGGTGTATCCTTCCCCTTCACCTGCACCGTTCGACGATGAAAATCCGTTCGCTTTTGCCTTTGCTGTACCGAATGACCTGCCCGGAATTAGCCTGATCTGCCGGGATACCTACGCAGCCGAATCCAATTTCAACTATCCACTCAGTTCCAGGTATGAAGAGATGGACAACATCGTCATTTTTGATCATGTGCTTGTTCCTCATGAACGGATATTCTTCGCCGGCAATGAGGAAATGTCCGGCCGCCTCTTTAGCGGAAGCCATTTTCACATTCACGCAGGACATCAGGTCATATGCCGGTATATTGCCAAAACGGAATTTGTCCTGGGCATCATTCAGCTACTCGCGGACACACTCGACCAAGCTGCCGAAACTCATGTGGTGGAGAAAACAGCCAGGGTACTGTCCAGCCTTGAAACGTTAAAAGCACTGGCTCTGGCATCAGAAGCCGGTGCTATAACAGATGGACGGGGATTTGTATTACCTGCTCCCAAACCATTAATGGCAGCAAATCTTATTTTCCCCAAGCTGTATCCTGAGATGATTGAAATCTTGCAGCTCTTGGGTTCCAGCGGCGTAATTATGGTGCCACAGGAAGAAGACTTCCGCTCCGATATCGCGCCACACCTGGATATGTACCTGAGAGGAACCGACATGGTATCCCAAGAACGCACAGCGCTGTTCCGCCTGATCTGGGAGCTGGGAGCAGGATCTTTTGGAGGTAGACAGACCCAGTTTGAACGGTTCTTTTTTGGCAACACGATCACCGTGTCGAACCGGCTGTACTCAGCATGCTCCGCAGATCAATCGTATCGTCAGCTTGTTCGTAATTTTATTGCCAAGACCGGGAAATAAGAATGAGGAATGATCCCCTCGTTTAAACCAGATGGTCGTAGACCGTCATCAGTTCAGAGGCTGGTCTGCCTGCGTCGGTGCCCCGAAGTGCAGACTGGTCTCCGTAACCGATGTGGAATACACCCAATACCTTTTCTTCACTCGTTAAACCCATCAAATTCATAAACACGGGATGCTGTTGATAATCATTGATCTTCCAGACGGCATTCAAGCCTTGTTCAGCTGCCAAGATGCAAAAACGTTTGCTCCAGGCTTTTGCAGGCAATAAATGGTCCTCCCTGGCACTTGAAGGGGCGACAACAACCAGATGTGCCGGAATAGCTTCTGTATATTGATATGTAGCCCAGTCCCCGTAACGATCTGCCAAATGTGGTGGGTAACTCTGTCTGACCGCCTCCAGATACAGTTGACGTCCTTCACTGGCGAACAACATAAACCGCCAAGGCTCTGAACTCATCACATATAAAGATGGATCTGCTTCATCCAGCAACCGTCTTATAACCGACTGTGGCACAGGCAACGGGCTGAATTCACAAGTTCCTGTACGTTTCTTGCCGCTTGCTGCATCTTGTCTTAAACCGGTAGACATGGCTCATCCCTCCTTAATCTGCACGATATATCACAACATCCCCTAAGTCTTCACATCAACCAGTTTTTTTTCGGTTCAGTCTCACTTCTCCACCGATCGACCTCTTCATGAACTCTCGCTTTGTCCCGTACCGTAAATTGGTCAGATTCCACCTTCTCTGTGCTCGGAATGCTGTCCCGAATCAGACGAATATAATCCATCGATCGGACAAGCGATTGACGTCCCGGGATATATCGAATCTTGCGACCTTCAAGCAAACAATAGATTTCGATCATGCCCGGCAGATTGCCAAATGCTTCCCAGCAGAACACGCTCACCATATGCTGGAACGCCTCAACCACGTTTGGATCATGGACAACCATATATTTTTGGATGAGCAGCGAATCCCAGCCCTCTGGCTGCCAGGCAGCCTGGAAGATCATGGACAGATGCATCGACAAGGTAGGAAGCTCCGTTCTCCATTGTTCAAACAGAATGGTCGGATGCTTCAAATCATCGTTCATGGCAATTGCAAGGGATAATTCATCCGTAATTTTGTTTTTTACATCCCAGTAATGAAGTACCGATTCAAATCCGGTTGCCTTTCTAGGCCACCACTTTTCGAGTAAATATTGTACAGGCACCTCTTTGCGCACTTCCGGGTCCATACTGTAAAAAGCATTAACTGCATGGCTGACTGCATATTGTACACGGTGTCTCCATTGCAGCGGTGAGCGCTGTTCAGCCTCCGGTTCCGGGCGGATGAACCGATGCGGGTTGCGCAGCATCTCTTCCAATCTGTAATCTTCAAGCAGCCGTACCGGGGTGTCTGACATTCCCGGCTGCAGAGCTGCCTGAACATTATGTCTTAACATGAGTCCTTAGGACACCTGTAATCCGGCAGCAGCAAAACGTTTGCCAAAGTCACGGCACGTATCCTTCTCCTGCTCCATCGGACTGTATTCAATCTTCAGCATCTCTGGAGATACCTCCGCCCCACGTTCCAGCAGCTTCGCTGCTGTGAGATCAACGGCTCCACAATACTGCTCGTAAGAAGTATCTCCACTTCCGAACACCGCTGCCCGTTTGCCACTCAGATCAAGCTCATCCAGCTCTTCGTAAAAATCGAGGAATTCATCCGGCAGTTCACCGTCTCCCCACGTGTATACTCCAATGAGAAACCCGTCATAATCAAGCACATCAGCTGCGTTGCAATCCGTTACGGACTTGAGATCCACTTCATGCCCACCTTGTTTAATTCCTTCGACGATCAGTTCCGCAATCTCTTCCGTATTTCCTGTCATACTTGCATAAGCCACTAACAATTTAGCCATCTATTTTTCCCTCACTTTTTATTGATCATGTCATACTGTTCCTGAAGAAGTAACATTTGAATTTATCAAAATCATATGTGATAATGATTATCATTGTCAAATTAAATTTTCACTCGCTTTCAATTTCAGTATATGGTGATGAACCAAATTCAACACCACGAAAAGCGCTTCACCCTTTCAGGCGCCCACCACAACTGGCGTACAGGCCCTTTTTTGTTGTACAATAGTATCCAAATGACTTTTGAAGGATGGATAAATCATTATGTACGTAGCTAAGAACTGGAAGGACTATGAAGTAATCGATACAGGGGGCGGCGAAAAGCTGGAGCGTTGGGGCGATGTGATTTTGCGCAGACCCGACCCACAGATCATTTGGCCCCTTGAAAAAGAAACCAATGAATGGCGCCAGGTTCACGGCCATTATCATCGCAGTTCTTCGGGCGGCGGCAGCTGGGATATGAAAAAACCAATCCCGGAACGCTGGACCATTGGATACGAGAACCTGAAGTTTCATATTAAACCAACCAGCTTCAAACATACCGGTCTGTTCCCTGAACAAGCGGCCAACTGGAGCTGGATGATGGATAAAATTGCTGGAGCAGGCCGTCCCATCTCTGTACTGAACCTGTTTGCGTATACTGGTGGTGCAACAGTTGCTGCTGCTTATGCCGGAGCTTCAGTTGTCCACGTGGATGCGGCTAAAGGCATGGTGCAGTGGGCCAAAGAGAATGTTCAGTTATCTGGCCTCGCGGATCGTCCTGTTCGTTTCATTACAGATGATGTATTCAAATTCGTACAGCGAGAGCAACGTCGCGGCAATCGGTATGACGCAATTATTATGGACCCGCCTTCCTATGGCCGCGGCCCTAACGGAGAGACATGGAAGCTGGAAGAGAACCTCTATCCATTCCTTAAATCCTGTATGGAAATTTTGTCCGATAACCCATTATTCATGCTGGTCAATTCCTACACAACCGGGATTTCGTCTACCGTTCTGCGCAACATGCTGACCATGACGATGTCTGCCCAATACGGCGGTCAAATTACAGCAGGTGAAATTGGTCTTCCAATTACCCGTAGTGGTCTGGATCTGCCATGCGGCATCTTGGGCCGCTGGGAGTCCTGATTATGTCCGACCATTCGCAAGGAACCGGTGATATTCCGATTCTGTTTGAGGACAATCATCTGTTAGGCATTACGAAGCCGGTCAATGTACCTACACAGGAAGATGCATCAGGTGATCCGGATTTGCTTACACTGCTGAAACAGGATTTGAAAGAGCGGTATAACAAACCTGGCAACGTTTATCTCGGATTAGTGCATCGTCTTGACCGCCCCGTTGGTGGTGCGATGATTTTTGCCAAAACATCGAAGGCGGCTTCAAGATTATCCGAGACGGTTCGGGGACGTCATTTCCGCAAAATATATGCGGCTGTTGTACATGGCAAGCTGCCTGCACAGCACGGGACGTTAAAACACACGCTGCTGAAAGATGCGCGTACCAATACCGTTACTGTTGTGCCTAAGGGTACAGCTGGTGGTAAAGATGCTGTGTTGGATTACCAGGTCATTGGCGAAACCGATCGTTACAGTCTGGTTCACATCGAGCTGCACACAGGCAGATCTCATCAGATTCGGGTGCAAATGAAAGAAATGGGCTGCCCGCTGTTCGGAGATCAAAAGTACGGTTCAGGCGTGAATAAGCCCGGACAACAAATTGCTCTCTGGTCTGCCATCGCTGCTTTTCCTCACCCGGTAACGAAGGAAGAAATTGTCCTGCAATCCCTGCCTCCCCGTGATTTCCCATGGGCAGAGTGGCCGGCTGCTGTGTATGATAAAGCATTTAAAGCGGAGCATTAATCGATATTTTTAAAATCAGGATCAGGTCAAATCTGACCGTAAACCGTGTCATCCAGATTCCGTATCTGAATGGCACGGTTTTTTACTCAAATGGAAAGGATACCCAATTAATATGACACCGTTTACGAAACAGGTCGTCGCCATCATCGCAGCAATCCCTGAGGGAAAAGTCATGACCTATGGACAGATTGCCGCTCATGCAGGCAGCCCGAGAGCTGCCAGACAGGTTGTACGCATTCTGCACTCCATGAGCCGGAAGGAGCGCCTTCCCTGGCACCGCGTCGTCAACGCCAAAGGTCTGATTGCCATTCCCGACGAGCATTCACGCCTGATGCAGGAGACGGAGCTTATTAGCGAGGGCGTTGAATTTCAAATGGATGGGAGCATCAACCTCAGACTCTTCGGTCATGATCCTGGTCCTACCTTCCTCCTTGATCCATCGACTGATGAAGAATAAAGTCAAAACAAGGCATAACAAAAAGAGAGTTCAAGCAGTGTGATCTGCCTGAACTCTCTTTTGTATATATAAGACCTTTATTGAATGAATAATAACAGTAATCTAAGTTGATTTATGCTGTTGCATTCACTTTCTGTTGCTCAGTTGTAATAGGTTCAGTAGCCGGTTTTGTTTTACGGATAAAGAACGCCAGCAGTAGTGCAACTACAGTCATCGCGGTTGCTACAACAAACGCATAGTTTACGCCGTAGATGGTTGCATCTGCGGTAGCACGGAGCATTGCAGCCTTATCATCTGTAGCGATTTGGCCTGTAGCCAGGGTATCTGCCAGATGGGATTTCAGCTTACTGCTCATAATCGTAACGAGAATAGCTGTACCAATCGCACCTGCAACCGTACGCAGTGTGTTGGACATCGCTGTACCATGCGCATTCAGACGTTGTGGCAGCTGATTCAGACCTGCTGTTTGAATTGGCATCATCAACATCGACATACCGAACATACGAGCTGTGTAGATAAACATCATGTAACCATAAGTAGTGTCAATCGACAGGCGGCTGAGCCCCCAAGTTGTGATGGCGGTAATTGCAAGACCGGCAACTGACAACCAGCGTGCTCCGACTTTATCGAAGATGCGACCTGTAATTGGAGACATAATCCCCATCAGGATGGCGCCTGGCATCATCAACAAACCAGATTCAATCGGTGAGAATCCACGAATATTTTGCAGGAAAATCGGAAGCAGAATCATACCGGCAAACATCGCCATCGTAACGAGCATGTTTATGATCGTTGTTAAAGTATACATGTTGTATTTGAAAATACGGAACTCCAAAAGCGGATGATCGGTTGTCATCTGTCTAATAACGAACAGGATCAGGGATATGGCCCCTACGACCAGACAAGCAATAACAATTGCACTGCCCCATCCGTCTGTACCCGCATCACTGAAGCCGTACAACAAGCTACCAAAACCGAGTGTGGATAAAATAACACCTGGATAGTCCAATTTAGGTTTAGATTGACGTGTTACATTTTTGACAAAAGCAATACCGATTGCAGTTGCAATAACGGAGAATGGCAAAATGATATAGAACAACAGTCTCCAAGAATAATGCTCAACCACATAACCTGACAACGTCGGTCCAATGGCCGGAGCGAGAATCATCGCGATCCCCATCGTACCCATAGCCTGACCACGCTTCTCAATCGGGAAGATCGTCAAGAATACAACCGTCATCAGAGGCATCAGGATACCTGCACCTGCCGCTTGAATAACACGACCTACCATCAGGATACCAAAGTTCGGACTTAAACCACAGACCAAGGTTCCTATTGTAAATAGCGTCATGGCTGTAATAAAAATTTGACGTGTCGAGAATTTCGCGATCAGATACGCCGTAACCGGAATCAACACACCATTGACGAGCATATAACCCGTTGTCAACCATTGGGCTTTATTCGCTCCGATGCCGAGATCCTCCATAATTTTAGGAAGAGCTACGTTCATCAAAGTTTGGTTCAGGAAGGCGACGAATGCACCGATTAACAATGCGGCCACAATCGGGCCTTTCTTAATGTTGTCCATCGCTGAGGATGGCGCTGCTGCTGCAGTAGTACTCATTGGTTGTTCATCTCTCTTCCTTCTAACTTTTCAATCATTTGATTATGAATTCTTAGCAGGTGCTCAAGGTCTTCCTTCGGGATATCCAGAATGGGTGACACTCGCTCCATCCACAAATGGTGTGTTTCCTGCTGGGCCTTTTCCCCTTTGTCCGTAATCTGAAGCCTTACGGATCGCCGGTCCGAGTCAGAACGTGTTCGAACAATGTACTCCCCCTTGACCAGACGCTCCACCACAGCGCTCATGGAGCTGCTGCCCATATGACAGAGTTCAGCCACTTCATTGATACCGATAGAAGGACGCTCCTTCAAAATGGATAACACCATAAATTGAATCGAAGTGAGCTCAATTTCCTTGTTTTCATTCCAGAATGCCCGGAAGAGCATTTGATTGACCTGCCGAAACGAATTAATAATGTAGAATACTTCGTATGTGTCAGACATTAATTCACCCTTTTTACTTATGGAATATAATATTTCGTACACGAAATATCAGGGGAACAATTACTTATTATAACAAAAATATTTACATAGTCAACTCTTTACATATAAAATTTTAGAAATTATTCTTAGTCCTCCATAGCAGGCAAAACTCTTTAAAGTATACATCAATAAAAAATAACCACAGCCCTCCTGCATTTTAAGCAAGAGTTCTATGGTTACCAGTATTCGTGCCTCCATCGTCATTAAGATGTGGACAAGACATGCTCTTTTGTTTTTGGTGCCGTCATTTTGCCTAATAGATAAACCAGCAATTGCTGGTTATGCATTGAAATATTGCTGAGAACCGAATTCATAAATTCGTTGCGAATCGTGATTCCCCGTTCGGTCTCCATGCGTCCCTTATCAGATAGGGATACCCATACAATTCGTCGATCCTGATTATCCCGATCCCGGCGAATCAGTCCGTTTTTCTCCATACGATCCAACAACATCGTTACTGCTGCGGGTGTTGTAGCCAAAAAAGGAATCAGATCGGATGGCTTCATCTTCTCGTGATCCTCAAGAACCTCCAGTACGGCCAGCTGTGCCTCTGTTAACGACGGTGCCAGCTCATGATCCATATGCAGCTTGTAGTCCTTGGTCAGCCTTGACCAGCACTTGGCAAAATCGGAATTATACATCTTGAATCGCTCCCTTCTGCAACCGGTTATCACTTCACCTGCTTAAGTTTTCGCCCTTCAAAGCCGCATTCCTGCTGCCTTTTTTCAATTTCCCAGCGATCGACCGTAATCGACGAAGGTTGTTAAACTTCGCATGGAGGTCCTCTTTTAATCCGCGTCTGAACAACAAAATAAGACTCTTCACATGACAGGTTTCCCTGCTCTGCAAAGAGTCTTCGTTGAATCCTTATTAGGAGGAAGAAGCTGCCTGATTCTCTGCGAGATCCATGATAAGCTCCACAATTTCATCCTGTTTGTCCACATGCACAAGCAATTTACCGATATGTTTCCGTTCAGTAATAGGTACAGCCTCGGAAGAAATATGATGTGATTGACCTTCCTTGGTCATCACCGTTACATTCCGTTGTTCCCTGCAATAGAACGCTCCGGCAATTCGGCTACCGTTCGGTTTCACCCGTTTGCCTTCCTTGAACTCAAATGTTGCCAGTCCCTTGCCGCCACGGCTCTGCAGAGCATAATCCAGCAGCAACGAACGTTTGCCATAACCCAAGTCAGACAATATAGCAACCTCGCCTTCATCGCCTTCCACCCACAGAACAGAAACGACTTCATCCGTTTCTCTTAACTGAATACCTCGTACGCCTCCAGACACACGTCCCATCGGATTCACTTCATCCTCACGGAAACGGATCGCCATGGCCTCTTTGGTGATCAGCATGATATCCTTGCCACCTGTACTTAGATGAACCGATAATACCTCATCATCCTTGCCGACTTTGCAGGCTGCCACTGCGCCCGATCGCTTGGTGACGTATTCCTTCAGCTCGGTGCGTTTAACCTGTCCTTTGCGTGTGACAAAGACCAAACTGTGGTCCGGTTCTTCGAAGGATTTAACGGCAAGCACACTTGAGATCCGATCATCTTTTGCCAAAGGAATGACGTTGACGATCGCCGTCCCCGGATCTTTCCACTTGAATTCCGGCACCTGATGCACAGGTAACAGGAAATACTGGCCTTTCTTCGTAAATACCAGCAGGTTCTCAAGCGTGTTAACTTCAAGGACCTGAGCGATATAATCGCCTTCCTTCACACCACTTGCGTTACGTTCCCCGCCGGATCGTGTGAATGATTGCATGCCTGTTCGCTTGATGTATCCCTCTTTGGACAATGTGACAAATACATCTTCTGCGTTCACCAGTACTTCCAGATTAACCTTGAGTTCTTCTACTTCGCCCTGAATGGCTGAGCGACGGTCAATTCCGTATTTCTCACGAATCTCCATCAGCTCTTTGCGGATGACTCCGATCAGCTTGCGGTCACTATCCAGAATGGAGCGTAATTGCGCGATCTTCTTCATCAGTTCGCCAAGTTCCTTTTCCAGAGAAGTAATCTCCAGATTGGTCAATCGGTATAATTGCAAAGTCAGAATGGAATCCGCCTGGCGTTCGGAGAAACCAAACATCCACATCAGGTTATTTTGAGCATCCTGACGGTTCTTCGACGCTTTGATCGCCGCAATGACCTCATCAAGGATGTTGAGAGCTTTGACCAGACCTTCCAGGACATGTGCACGGTCTTCCGCCTTCTCCAGCTCAAAGCGGGTACGGAACGTCACAACTTCACGCTGGTGGGCAATATAAGCCTCGAGGATTGATTTCAATCCCAATTGCTGAGGAGCTTTATTAACAATCGCAACCATGTTGAAGTTATAAGTGACCTGAAGATCGGTTTTCTTCAGCAAATAAGCCAAAATACCTTGTGCATCTGCTTCTTTTTTCAGCTCAACCACGATTCGCAGGCCTTCACGCCCACTCTCATCCCGCACTTCGGCAATTCCTTCAACCTTTTTCTCCAGTCGAATGTTCTCCATCGCTGTAACCAGACGGGATTTTACGACCTGGTAAGGAATCTCGGTAATCACGATTTGCTGTTTGCCACCGCGCATATTCTCAATGTCGGTTTTGGACCGGAGATAGATCCGCCCTTTACCTGTGCGATAGGCATCCAGAATTCCGTCGCCGCCCATGATTAATCCACCTGTCGGAAAATCCGGACCTTTCATGAACATCATGATCTCATCCAGTTCAATCGACGGCTTCTCCATCACGGCAATACAAGCATCAATGGTTTCACGCAAATTATGTGGAGGGATCTCCGTTGCAAATCCTGACGATATCCCACTTACACCATTGACCAGCAGGTTCGGATAACGCGATGGTAATACAACCGGTTCTTTGGCCGTATTATCAAAATTATCCTTAAACAGAACAGTCCGTTTCTCGATATCGCGAAGCATCTCCATTGCGATGGGCGACAAACGGGCCTCCGTATACCGCATGGCCGCTGCCGGGTCATCATCCTGTGACCCCCAGTTTCCATGACCGTCCACGAGCATATGCCCCATTTTCCATGGCTGTGCCATCCGTACCATACCATCATAGATAGAGGAATCCCCGTGAGGATGGTAGTTACCCATAACATCCCCAACTGTTTTTGCGGACTTCCGATATGGTTTCTCCGGTGTATTACCTGAATCGTACATGGCGTAAAGAATACGCCGCTGCACCGGCTTCAATCCATCCCGTACATCGGGAATGGCCCGGTCCTGAATAATGTATTTGGAGTAGCGACCGAAACGGTCACCTACGACCTCTTCGAGAAAGGCCGGCATAAATTGTTCTGATAGACTCATTCCAAGCACCTTCTATTCTTCGTACTCTGTAAAGTCGACGTTCTCTACAATCCAGCGTTTGCGCGGATCAACCTTATCACCCATGAGAGTAGATACACGACGTTCCGCTTTTGCTGCATCGACAATTTCTACCTTGAGCAATGCGCGAGTTTCCGGGTTCATCGTTGTCTCCCACAGTTGATCCGGGTTCATCTCACCAAGTCCTTTATAACGTTGAAGCTCCACATTGTTCCCAAATTCTTTCATATAATTCGCCAGCTCTTCATCAGTCCAGGCGTAACGCACACTAGCCATTTTGCCGGATTTGCGTGTCAGCTTGTACAGTGGTGGCTGAGCGATATATATTTTGCCTGCATCAATGAGCGGTTTCATATAGCGGTAGAAGAAAGTCAGCAACAGTACCTGAATATGTGCGCCATCCGTGTCGGCATCCGTCATAATTATGATTTTGGAATAATTGCTGTCTTCAACTGCGAATTCCGTTCCAATACCTGCACCGATCGCGGATGTAATGGCACGGTATTCTTCATTTTTGAGAATATCGGCCAATTTCGCTTTTTCCGGATTGAGCGGTTTACCCTTAAGCGGGAGTATCGCCTGGATCTTGGAGTCACGTCCCTGTTTGGCTGAACCACCTGCGGAATCCCCTTCGACGATAAACAGTTCATTCCGGGTAAAATCCTTGGATTGTGCCGGGGTCAGTTTGCCGTTCAGGTTGGAGCTTTCACTGCGTTTTTTGCCGGTCCGCATCTCATCGCGAGCTTTTCGTGCAGCTTCTCTGGCTCTGGAGGCCTGAACTGCTTTGCGAATCAACGTTTGCGCGACCTGCGGATTTTCTTCCAAAAACCGCTGGATATTTTCAGACACGACGGAATCCACTGCGCTTCGCGCGGAAGCGCTACCGAGTTGATCCTTCGTTTGTCCTACGAATTCAACCTCCGACATTTTGACACTAATGACCGCCATCATGCCTTCACGAAGATCATTACCTTCGAGGTTTTTATCTTTTTCCTTAATCATGCTGGTACGCCGTGCGTAGTCATTCATCACACGTGTATAAGCTGCTCTAAATCCGGTCTCATGTGTACCGCCGCCCCTAGTGGGAATTGAGTTTACGAATGACGCCAGCGTTTCCGTATAACCCGCGTTATACTGGATCGCCACTTCGACCTCAATGTCATCCTTCTCCGCATAGAAGTGAATGACATCATGCAGTACATCTTTATTTTCGTTAAGAAAAGCAACAAACTGGCTTGCTCCGCCTTCGTACATGTACTCATCCTGATTGCCTGAACGTTCGTCCTTGAGCACAATTCTCAGACCCGAATTCAGAAAAGCAATCTCCTGAAGACGTTCTGCCAGTGTATCATAATTCAATTGAATGCCGTTCTGAAACACCCGAATATCCGGTTTAAACGTAACTTTTGTTCCCGTTCGATTGGTATTGCCCAATACTTCGAGACCAGACACTGGTTCTCCGACATGCTCAACGCCTTTTTTGTCCTGCCAATACTCGAATCGTTGACGATGAATCTTGCCATCACGGAAAATCTCGACTTCAAGCCATTCGGACAATGCGTTCGTAACTGACGCACCTACACCGTGCAAACCGCCTGATTTTTTGTATCCTGATCCACCGAACTTTCCGCCTGCGTGCAAAATCGTAAACACGACCTGGGGAGTAGGAATCCCTGTTTTATGTATACCTGTCGGAATTCCCCTTCCGTTATCCTGAACCGTAATAGAACCGTCCTTATGCAGCGTGATATCGATTTTGGAGCAGAATTTGGCGAGATGTTCGTCGACAGCGTTGTCCACGATTTCCCATACCAAATGATGTAGACCCGAAGCACTGGTGCTGCCGATGTACATACCCGGCCGTTTCCGTACCGCTACCAGTCCTTCAAGTACTTGAATGTCGTCCGCGTCGTAGCCTGAAGACCCTTGTCCTCCGCCTGTCGAACCTGCCGACATATCGATTTGCTCGACCATTCATGCTCCCCCTTCTTAACTTGCAACTAAAAAAATGCCTGAAATGCAAACAGATGTTTTCTTATCCTTGTCCATTTTAATTCAAGATATCCCGTTTCGTAAAGACAATGAATGACACAAAGAGTGAAGCAATGCCCCAAACACTAAGCACAATAAGGGAAAAACCTAAATTCATCCCTTCGATTGGTGGCAATCCGCCAGACAAATAATTCGGAAGTTCGAGGTTAACCATGAACAAATATTTGGCTGACTGCCAGGATGCGGCCATACTAGTGAGAATAGTTCCTGCTATGAGTGCTGCCATCATGATGACAATACTTGCTGCTGTACTCCGCACTAATACAGAGACCATGAAGGCAAGCATCGCCACAATTATACTGACGAACCAGATCAGCCCTGCCTGCATCAGCATATACAGCCACTGGTCCACAGCATGGACTGCTGACATATCGACATCTGTACCCACAACCTTGAACCCGGTAAAGATCGGCATGCCGAAACCTTTATATCCGAACACCGCTCCCGAGATGACATAACAGATAATGTACGCCGACACCACAATAATCGACACGAACATAATCAACGTAATGAGCTTACTCAGCAACACTTTCCAACGTTTGACCGGACGGGTCAGAAGCATTTTAATCGTACCTGTGGTGCGCTCACCTGATACCAGATCCGAAGCAATCGCCATAATGAGCAGTGGTATAAACAATCCAACGGCGTTATTCATGAATTCCCGCGTAAAAGTTACACCGCCAGGCTCCTTCGGATTGATGTCATTCTCCAGATAGTATTGCATTTGCTGGATGTACACAGTCCTATACTTTTTGTATTCTTCAGGTACCCGGTCACTGCCAAGCGAGTTCTGATTATCCGTAATGGCTTGCTGCAGCTCAAGCCGCCAGTCGCCGCCAAACTTATCACGATTATTTTCCGCAGATTTCATCTGGGCATACGTAAACATCGGAACCAGGACCGCGAGTACGATAAAAATAATATAAAGACGTTTTTTCTTTACCATCTTGATCGTTTCGTTTCGGATCAGCGGCATGATGTTACTCAATGGATTCACCTTCTGTCATTTTTAAGAATAGCTGTTCCAGCGTAGGCTGAATCCGTTGCACACCTTCAACTTGGATGCCGGCTTGCACCATTTGCTGCACCAGAGCCGGAATCCGATCTTCATGCATTTCAGCAACGACAGCATTGGGACCAAGCCCTGCAACGATGGTATCATCCATAACATCAGCAGGCCGGTCCACCAGGGAAACACCTGCATCCAGCAGCATTTTTTTACCTTCTTCCAGCGGAGTAACATGCCATATCGCCAATTTAGAATGGTCTTCGATCAGTTCATTGACACCGCCAACTGCCAGCACGCGCCCTGCACTGATAATTGCGACCCTGTCACAGAGAAGCTGAATCTCACTGAGCAAATGACTGCTAACGAATACAGCCATGCCTTCACTTGCAAGCTGTTTGATAAAGACACGAAGTTCCTTAATCCCTTTGGGATCAAGTCCGTTCGTTGGCTCATCCAGAATCAGCAGCCGCGGGCGTCCAAGCAATGCCTGTGCAATGCCAAGCCGTTGACGCATCCCCAGAGAGTAGGTTCTTACTTTATCATGAATCCGCTGATCAAGGCGTACAATATCCACAACTTCCTGAATACGGTCATTATCCACGCCGGGCTGCATCCGGGCAAAATGCTCAAGATTCTCCCATCCTGTCAAATACGTGTACACTTCCGGATTTTCAACAATGGAACCCACGTATTTCAGGGCCCGTTCAGGATCACGATTGACATCATAACCACAGACTTGAATTTTACCTTCTGTTGGTTTAATCAGATCGACTAACATCCGAATGGTTGTTGTCTTCCCGGCACCATTGGGTCCCAGAAAACCAAAAATTTCGCCTGGTTTGACGTCAAAAGTGACATCCTTAATGATCCACTTGCGTCCAATCCTTTTTTTCAGATGCTGCACGGACAATACGGAATCAGTCTGTTCTTGTGCCATTTATTTTCCGCTCCCTTCTGCTGGAGTCTCTGCCTGATATTCCTGTGCAATCCGAACCGCAATTTGCTCGTAGCCTTCTCCATTGGGATGAAAATGATCGGACGACAGATACTGTCCCAGATGATTTTCAAACAGATCAAATGTAGGCACGAGTGTCATCTTGTCCTCGTTGTTCAGAACCTTCATTGCAGCATCGTTCCATGCAGCTACAACCGCATTTCCCGGCTCTTTGAGTTCCTTCACATCTCCAAACGGATTGTATAGCCCTATGTAGGCAATCTGTGCATCAGGGTTAATTTCTTTCACCTTCTTCAAAATCTCCTGCAAACGCTTCGACGTCTCCGGTAATGCCGCAGCTAGTGACTCTGCCGTTGGTGCGTCTTCTCCCTGAAAAACTTGCCCACTCTGGAATAGATCATTGGCTCCGACCGACAACAGAATAAAGTTGGATTGTTGTAAAACATAACGTACACCCTGTTCATCTAGTTTGCTAAACAATGCATCTGTTCTCAAACCATTCACACCCATATTGTTCAGCACCTGCACATCATATCCCTGATCCTTGAGCAAATTACCAGCCCGTCTTACAAAACCAAGCCCTTCATCATCCCCCGTACCTCTTGCCAGGGAATCACCGATCACAGCCATTCGAATTTTGCCATCTTTCACCGCAGGCGTTGATTGCCCGCTATCCTTGGCAGGTGTCGTTGTCTGTTGTCCTGTACCTAATTGGGCATCTCCCTCAGGAAAAATGACATCTTTAATGGCGTATCCAAACCCAAATAACAGCAGCAATGTTGTCAACATGGATACTGTGCTAATGGTTCTCCAGATCCATGGCGCTGAATCAAGATTTCTTTTTTTCATTCATCACATCTCCGCTCATGTACACCTGGCCGGGTACCTAAAATTTATAATGATTTTACATTAAGATGACGCTTTTTCTAAATAACATAAATGTTCTGTCGTTAATTTGCAAATTTTGCCGCTATATAAGTGTAATTCGGTGTCCAATACGCTTTTACAAAAAAAAGCTATGTCACGCACAGCTTCGAGCTGTGATGACATAACCTTTTTTTGAACTAAAATCAGAATATTCTTCAATAAAATTAATTAATTACCGATAAATTCTTGAGCCCAATATCCGTTGTAGTATCCAACACCGATTTTCGTAAAGTTTTTGCTCAGGATATTCGCACGGTGGCCTTCGCTATTCATCCAGGCTGTAACAACCTCTTGAGGTGTTTTTTGCCCTTTTGCGATATTCTCGCCAGCATAGCTGTAAGTTACTCCGAATTGTTTCATCATGTCAAACGGAGAACCATAGGTCGGTGATTGGTGATCAAAATAATTGTTGTTGCTCATATCTTTAACTTTGGCTACAGCCACTTTGTCCAACAGAGCATCGGAAGTCAATGCGCTTAGGCCTGCTTTGGCACGTTCAGCGTTCACAAGTTTTACTACCTGAGCTGCAAAACCCGATTGTGTGCTCTCACTGCCACTGTTGCCCGTATTGCCTGTAGTCGTTCCAGTTCCACTATTTGAAGGATCTTTCGGTGTAGTTGCCGGTTTCTCTTCTTGAGTTGGTTTTGCTGGTGTTACTGGTTTTGCTGGTGTTGTCGGTTGAGCAGGTTTAGTAGTTTGTTCAGGCTGTTTTGCAGGCTTCTCTACTGTTGTTTGCCCCTCGCCATTGGATACAGTGTAACCATTATCTTTCAGCCATTGTTCAATGTACGCTTTTAAGCTTTCCGCACTCGTAATTTTATACGTTGTAGTTTTATATGATGCATCTGCAGCAGAAGCGGAAGCAGGGAGCATAACCCCTACGGCGAGTAGGGCTGTCAGACTGCTGGTTACGACGGTTTTCATCCATTTCTTCTTCAAATTCATTCATCTCCTTAGAAATTAGTTATGACAACTTTGTAATTAATACTCTAGGAGTATATCAATTCAATAGTAGATTGTGAACCCATAAATTATGGAAAAGTAACTTTTTTGTCATTTTTACACCCTGTTTCAAATGGGTGTAGACGGTTTATAGTACATTGCACCCTATCCTGCAATCTGCTCTTAAAACGCTGGTATATCAACTAAAACTCCAACCATCAACCTTAAAATACGGCATAAAAAAATGGCATCCGGACAAAAAATGCTCGCCGAATGCCACTTATCTTCTATTTATCATTCACCACACCAGAAACGTGAAGATCGCGATATAATAAAACTCTTTTTCTATAGAAGGACTTTACTGAAACGATAGCCTCTCTTCTGGAAACCAATATGCTCGTAGAAAGAATAGGTTGTTGAAGTCACTTCACGGTTCGCTCCGGTGACAAACAATTGTTTCCCACCTTGCTGTCTGCCCCAATCCTCGGCACGAGCCATAAGACGACGGCCAATTCCGCCCCCACGATGTTCTTGCCCTACTATCAAGGACGTAATTTGAGCGGCAGGTTCCGGATAGGCATGACTTTGCACACATTGCAAGCCAATCACACCAATAATTTGTTCATCCACTTCGGCAACAAGCATGCATGCGTTTGGATTGCTTTCCAAACATTCAATGCGCTCTTTCATGACATTGGCTGTTGTGGGATAGCTGACCTCTCGCATCAGTCCCGTTACCGCTTCAGCATCTCGCAGTTCACACTCTCGGATCATCAGTACAGGGGCCTCAACATTATTGGACATGATTTACCTCCACTTTCAGCATATTAGCGGCTTGTACCGCTGTTTTACGAGCTTCTTCCACATCTTGGCCGGCACTTAATGCTACGGCCATTCGGCGTCCCACTTTGGTCTCAGGTTTGCCAAATACACGAACCTGAGTACGAGGAAGCGCCAGTGCTTCTTCAATCCCGCCTACAGTAAAGTCAGATGATTCATCATTAGCCTTCAGCGTTGCTGAAGCTCCCGGTGTCAGTAAATGTACACCTGTGACCGGAAAACCAAGAATTGCACGCACATGCAGCGCAAACTCGGAACTATCTTGCGTTACCATAGTAACCATGCCTGTATCATGCGGACGAGGCGATACCTCGCTGAACACGACTCCATCTGATGTCAGGAATAATTCGACCCCGAACAGTCCATAACCACCGAGTTCATCCGTAACAGACTTGGCAATATGACAAGCTTGTTCCCATTGCTCCGGTGTCATCGCATGAGGCTGCCACGATTCGACATAATCCCCATCTTTCTGAATGTGACCGATCGGAGGACAAAATACAGTCCCTGAGACAGATCTAACAGTGAGCAGCGTAATTTCGCTGTCAAACTTCACAAAGCTTTCCACAATGACACGTACGGATTTGCCACGTGCTCCCGAAAGAGCAATGTCCCAGCAATCCTCTACGTCATCCGATGTGCGGCACACACTCTGCCCTTTACCGGAAGAACTCATTAGTGGTTTGATGACGCATGGTGTACCCAATTCACGAACAGCTTCCTGAAGTTGTTCCAGGTTGTCCGCAAAAAGATAGGCCGCTGTCGGAAGGTTCAATTGTTCGGCTGCCAGACGGCGGATGCCTTCGCGATCCATCGTTAAACGGGCAGCACGGGCCGTAGGAACGACACAAAATCCTTCTTCCTCTAGCTCTAGCAAAGCTTCTGTTGCGATTGCTTCAATCTCAGGTACGATGTAATGAGGTTGTTCCTTTCGGATCAATTGTTTCAGAGCTTCGGCATTTAACATGTCGATGCAGTAAGACCGATGTGCAACCTGCATGGCAGGTGCGTTTTCGTAACGATCAACAGCGATCGTTTCTACTCCCAGTCGCTGGGCCTCAATAACGACCTCTTTTCCCAATTCTCCGCTGCCCAATAGCAGCATTTTTTTGGCTTGAGCCGAAAATGGAGCACCCCACATGTTCTTTCCAATCCTCCCAAAGAGAAATCTTCTATATCTATCTCTCTATTTTCGGGGTTTTGGTTAAAGAATGCAAGAGTGCTCCCTATTTTTCTTGTGAATTTTACAAGATTTTTTGTGTTTTTTCGATCAATTTTTACAAAAATCTGTATTGAGCTTCTATTAATCCATTATAAACTCCTTGTTTCTGGATAAGTTGCTCATGGTTTCCTTCTTCCTTGATTTCACCATGATCCAGCACGATAATGTTATCCGCATTTCGGATCGTCGAGAGACGGTGGGCCACCATAAAGGAAGTTCTTCCTTGTAGCAGCACTTTTAAAGCCTCCTGAATTTTGAGCTCCGTTTCGGTGTCGATGCTGGCAGTTGCTTCATCCAAAATCAAGATTCGAGGGTCAGCCAGCAAGGCACGGGCAAAGGATAACAATTGCCGTTGCCCCATGGATAATACATTCCCACGTTCTTCGACCTCCGTATCATATCCACCCGGCAGCTTCATAATAAATTCATGGGCATTAACTGCCTTCGCAGCTTCTTCCACTTCTTCATTGGTTGCATCAAGCCGTCCAAAACGTATATTATCGCGAATGGTGCCAGAGAAGATAAACGTATCCTGCAACACAATACTGATCTGGCTGCGCAGACTTTCAACCGTTACATCTCTTACATCCTGACCATCAATGGTGAGACGTCCGCCAGAGATGTCATAGAAGCGGCTGATGAGATTGATAATGGTACTTTTACCTGAACCCGTATGACCTACAAGTGCAATCGATTGTCCGGCAGCTGCAGCGAAACTGATTCCCTTCAGCGCCTGTCTGCCCTTCTCATATTCAAACACCACATTGTCAAATACAATATCTCCTTTAATAGAAGCAAGCGGCTTGGCTCCAGGTTTATCTGCAATACTTGGCTCCTCATCCATAAACTCGAAGATCCGTTCGGAGGAAGCCATGGCAACGAGCAACTGATTATACATCTGTCCCAGACGGTTAATCGGGTCCCAGAAGTTGCCGACATAGTTGGCAAAAGCTACGAGCAATCCGATTGTCAGCTGCCCCTCTTGAATCAGATAAGCACCAAACCAGAACAGGATTAACGTTCCGAAGCCGCCCGTAATTTCAATCAGAGGACCGAAGCCTTGGTTCATGGCCGATGCTCTATCCCAGGATTTTTTGCTCGACAGATTCATGTTGTCAAAATACTTCATGTTTTCTTTTTCCTGCGTATAGGCCTGAGTCACACGAATCCCCTGAATGGATTCATTCAAATGGGAGTTGATGCGTGAGTTCTTCATACGTACATCCTGCCAGGCACGGCGGATCAGCACACGCAGTTTAGTCGAAATAATAAACATAAGCGGAACCGTAATAATGACCGCAAGGCCCAGTTTCCAGTTGATCAGCAGCAAAATGACGATAATCCCCAACAGCTGCACACAGTCGATCATGACGTTGACCGCACCGTTGGTGAACAGATCCTGCAGGGAGTTGATATCATTGGTGACACGCACCAATACCGAGCCCGCAGGTCTTTTGTCAAAGAAGTTAAAGGACAGCTTCTGGATATGTTTGAACAGATCCGAGCGAAGATCATAAATGACCCGTTGCCCGATAATGTTCGTCAATTTGATTCGGTACGTATTAGCCGCCCATTGAATCAGGTACAACACAAGCACAGAACCAGCAATAATATAAAGCATCGTCAAGCTTGGCAACCCCGTTGCAGGTGCAATCGCCTTATCAATCGCTAAACTGATCAAAAATGGAACGGACAATTTCGTAATGGTACCCAAAATCATCATTAGAATAATGAGTGGCAAGAGTTGTCTTGCATAAGGTTTCATGTACGAGAACAAACGTCCGAACTCACGCCAGTTAAACGGTTTTTCAATTATTTCGTCGTCCTGATATACAAAACGTTCATTCATTTTCTTGTCAGAGGTCTCTTTGACCTCGCGCCTATCGGCTACCGTTTCGGTACTCATGAATTCACCTGCTCCCCAGCCTCCCGCTTACCGCGGGCAATATAATCTGCGTATTGAATCTCATATACGTCCCGGTAAGGCCCAGGCTCTTCAATGAGACGTTTGTGTGTGCCACGTTGAACGACACGTCCTTCATCCAGTACCAGAATCTCATCTGCGTGACGCAGGGAAGAGATCCGATGCGCAATGATAAACGTCGTTCTTCCACGCATGACTTCCTGGAATCCGGATTGAATTTCATGTTCGGTCTCCATGTCGACTGCACTGGTTGCATCATCCAGAACGAGAATTTTCGGGTTTTTCAGCAGGGCTCTAGCAATTGCAATCCGCTGTTTTTGTCCTCCCGACAAGCCCATTCCCCGCTCCCCTACGACCGTATCGTATCCTTCAGGGAATTCCATGATGAACTCATGGGCTTTAGCCAGCTTAGCTGCGCGGATAATTTCGTCCATGGTTACATTTTTGAGTCCATATGAAATGTTGTTGCGAATGCTGGAAGAGAACAGGAACGTTTCCTGGAACACAGAAGCAATCTGACTCCGCAGGCTGTGAATTCCAATGTCCTTGATATTCTTGCCGTCCAGCTTGATGGTGCCCGAGTTCACGTTGTATGCACGCATCAGGAGTTGAATAATAGTTGATTTACCCGAGCCTGTTCCTCCCAGGAAGCCGATGACGGAGCCTGGTGGCGCATCAAAGTTAATATCGGTCACTGCTGGCATTTTATTGCCGTAGGCAAAGGTAACGGACTCAAAGGCCACATGCCCTTTGACTTGATCAGCCTCTACAATGACCGGATCTTCTGTCTCTTGTACATCTACCGGCGTATTCAAAAGTTCCAACACCCGTTCACCCGATGCTTTGGATTGCGTATAGTTATTGATATGGAAACCAAGGTTCCACATTGGACCGATTATGTACCAGATCAAACTGAAAAAGGCAACGAGTTGACCGAGTGTTAACGATTTCTGAATAACCATGTTCCCACCAATGAGGAGCAGAAGAACTACGCTGACAGAAGCTAGAATCTCCATGATCGGAAAATATTGGCTCCATAATGTTGCTGCATGAATCTGGTTCGTTTTGTAACGCTCGTTGCGGACGGAAAACTTCTCCACTTCGTGAGGCTCACGTGCAAATGACTTTACAGTACGCACACCTGTAATATTCTCCTGTACTGCTGTCGTCAGAGAGCTGAGTGCCAGCCGCATTTCTTGGAATGCAGGGTGAATTCGGGATTCGAATCTCAGCGCAACGAAGGCAAGCAGAGGAATACATATGAGCGTTAGCAAGGTAAGCTTCCAACTCATGGTCATCATCATGATTGCGCCGAATACGACCATCAGAACCATGTTGAGAATTTGAGCGAAGCCAAATCCGATAAAGTTGCGGATCGCTTCGAGATCTCCCGTGAGGCGGGACATCAAGTCTCCCGTTTTGGCCGTGTCGTAATACCGGAAGGATAAAAATTGAAGCTTTTCGTAACAAGCGTTACGAAGTCGGTACGCCAGGAAGTTCCCGAGACGTCCTCCAAAAAGACCGTGTAAAAATTGCATTCCCGCTTTCAGAATAACGACACCTAATACCGTTAAAGCAAGTTTGGGAACGTCTTCAAAATTGCGCGGAGTGATGACGTCATCAATCAGTATCCTTAGCAGGTTCGGATACACCAGTCCAAGCGCGGTCGCTATGGCGAGGCATAAGATCGATAAAAATAAATACGTGCGCTTCTCCCAGAAAAAGATCTGCAATTGCCTGAGAACATCCATGTCTCTCCTCCTCTTATATCGTTCAAAAACAGTATGAACATTTATGAAGTTTATCACCGTCCCCCATTCGCGGCAAAGCGAATAAGCGACCATATTCAGGCTACTTTCACCTTAATGCGTCATTAAGGGAGGTAGATACCCTCCTATCAATCAAATGTTTGAATATTCTCTTCCTTTCAGGTTGTTCGTACCAAAAAAGGCTCCCTGTATGCCTTTAGAGGCAGGAGCCTTTTTTGGTACAACGACAACATTTCAAAATATCGCTGTATATCTCATTTTGTTTTAAAACCGTTTCCATACATACATGGATTTGAATCCCTTTTATTCACGTTCAATCTGCCCCAGTTGTACAGACAGACTCTCCCATTCTTCGGCAGGAATTCCACTGGTCAGTGTCTCGTGAAGGGCAGCCACGGCCTCCTCAAGTCTCTCTTCCAATTGACGGGAGTGATGCTGCAAAGACTGCCCAAGCTGGTTGTCATAGAATTGAACCAGCTTATTCTCCGCAGCAGGCAGAACATCGATCACCATTTGTTTAATAACAGGGTCAAGTGCCTCCTGCAGCCGCTGTCGTCCATCTCCTTCGAAGAACTGTTTCGGATTACGGAAATAACTCAGATACGCTTTCCAACCCGAAGGTTCTTCCAAACGCACCTCTTCCAGGACAGGTGTACTCCAGCGTTCGTTCAGTGGCAACGACAGATCCATGCCTCCGGATAATCGCTTCAATTCATCTACACATTCGGTCACCTGCTTGTGCAGCCAAGACTGACCAGCCTGTTCGAGTCTGAGTGTAGTCGCAAGCAGTTCCTGTTCCAATTCGATGGCAATCATGCGCAGCAGTTCGCGACCACAGGCAGCGAAGGCTGCTTTCAGATTCCCGCGATCCTCACGAAGAACGGATGGATGGAACGCTTCTGCCGTGAACAGACCAAAACGATAACCCAGGCGCTGCCGCACATGGAACAGCAGTTCAGCCGTTTCCTGAGCCAGTTCTGCCTTCATGGACCGTTCCGCGAGCAAATGTACCCTCTGAAGGGACTGTTCCTGGATTGAGCCCAGTTCATCCCGACGTCGCTGTAGAACCTCTTCCCCCTGGGTCGCATCCTCGGCACGTGTCTTCAGTCGTTTTATCACCCGTGCGATCTCTTCAGAAGCTCCACCGACCGCAAGGTCCGCAAGCTCACTTCCTGCAAACCGGTTAAATTCTTGCTCGAACTGAATGAAGCCGGATTGCTCCAGCAATGTCGCGTCGTTGGCCGTCTTGCCTTCCATTGCCAGCATGCTGGATACAGGAAATAGGCGTGGTGCCCGAATGCCATTACTGCGCAGCTGAGTGCTCACATGGTCAAGAACCTGCTCCAACTCCTCTTCAGAGGAAGACAAATCACTCGCATTAACCACAAAGAACATCTGATCCATTGCTGAGCTGTCTTTTACTCGTCCCAATTGATTCAGGAACTGTCGGTCTCCCTGAGAGAAGGCATGATTGTAGTACGTTACGAAAATGAGTGCATCCGCATTCTTCATATAATTGAATGTGACACCCGTATGACGGGCATTCACGGAGTCAGCCCCTGGTGTATCTACAAGGACAATGCCTTGTTCTGTTACATCACAACTGTAGTACAGGTCAATACTGTCGACAAAGCAAGATTTCTTCTCATTGGCAACAAAGTTTCGATATCCGTTCAGATCTACCAGCACGTCCTGGCCAAGCTGATCTGCGGTATCCTCCCAGCCTGCAGCGGCTGCTTGCAAAAAGCTGTAATGCGGACGCCCCGCCGGATGCACATCCTGTGGTGAAAGGGCTTTGACCCGTTTTTGCCAGTCTGCCCCAGGCTCGCCCAGTCCAAGCAAACGGAAGGAATACGCGAGATCCTCCTGGAAGGCGTCCGGGGTCTTCATCCGGACCCGGGCAGTTCCATGCTCCGCGCCACCGGACGGAGCCATGATCCGGTTAATTGCCGCTGTCGTTGGATGCGGCGAGACTGGTAACACGGCTTCGCCCAGCAACGCGTTGGCGAAGGAGGACTTGCCGGCGCTGAACGCTCCGAACAGCGCCAGCGTAAACGTGCCGCCCGCAAGCGAAGCCGCGCGTGCACGCAGATCCCGTACCGCCGACCCCATGGCGGGGTACTGCTCTACCAGCGTAGCGGCGGCTTCCAGCCGTGCCGCCGCTGCGTCCAGGCGCCGGCGGCGCTGTGCGCCAGCCGCCGGCTGCCCGTGCACCGCCGCTTTGCGCGGCGGCGGTGCCCCTGGAGTCTGTGGCTGCGCAGCCACAGACTCTGCCGTGCCCGTGTGCGGGCCGGGTGCTTCACCCGGCTCGTGCGCGGGCACGGGAGGGCCCTGCACCTCCGGCAACAGCCCGGAGGTGAGGGGGCCCGCAGGCGGCAGCAGGCTGCGCAGCCCTGCTGCCTCGGCGTCGGCGGCGCGCTGTAGCGCCGTGTAGCGCGCCGCCGACGCGGATTGCGCCAGCAGCGCGGCGCGGCTGGCGTCCAGCGCCTGGAGCGCGGCTTCGCCCTGCGCACCCAGCGCTTCAAGCAAGCGGTCGGCCAGCATCATGGCTGCCCTGCGGTAACGGGCCTCAATCTCGCTCCGTACATCTTTGCTGAATTGAAGTACATACTCGGGAGATACCTCTGCGCTGGCGCTCCGTTTCATCTCCAGCAGTGCTTCATCTACCGCAGGCAGCTCCACGTTAAGCGCCTGCTCCCACTCAGCACCCCACAGCTGATGGGCTTCACCCAGCTGTCTGAGCATGGTACGGATATGCACCTCAACTTGTCCTGAGGCCTGATCCTGCAAAAGTCTTACAAGCTCAGCGGCCCGACGCTGTTTCTCCTGCTCGGTCTTGCCACCAGAGAACAATAAGCCTACCCGGAAACCGGGTTTACGGCTCTCCAAATAGGCCGCGGCAGAGGTACGAATATCGGCCGGAGTCAGGTTCGCATTCGCCAGAAGGGGTTCCAGCTCCGCCCGAAACTTCTCTCGTTCACGCGACGGTTTAGAACGAAGTTCTGCTTCCTTTTGATCCAGGAGACCCAGTTCCCGTTCCAGGCGTTCAATACCTTCCTTGCCCCCAACTTCCTCCAGGAGCGCTGTCTCTTCCTCTTCGCGTTCTTCCACACGTCTAGTCAGATGCTGCTCAGTCACATGGCTCGCTGAGCTTGCAAGGCTGTGCCTGATTAATCCTTCCTTCTCATTCATCATATGTTCAATCAGTTGAGGAAGCTGCTCCCACTGGTTGTAACGATGCTCCTTGTCCCGAAGTGAAGTAAACAGCAAACCATCATACCGGACTTCCCAGGCTGCAAAAATAGCTTCTACACCTTCAACATATTGGTCGAACGAAAGCTCCCGATCCCGGTGTTTATCAATCTGATTTACGATAAGAAACAACGGTTTGCCCCAATCGGATAGACTTTTGGCAAAAGAAAGGTTGCTTTCCGATTGCACATGGTTATAATCCATCACATAGAACACCACATCGGCAAGATGCAGTGCTGAATGTGTTGCTAGACTATGCCCTTGATCGGTCGAGTCCACGCCTGGCGTATCAAGTAACACTGCATCATCTTTCAGTAGAGGAATGTCATCCCATACTTCAATGGAGGTGTATGCCCCACCATTCTTGCAATACTCTTCCAATTGTTCTGGCGAAACCTCAAGAACTCCCGCTGAATTGTCAGCGCTTACGTTCGATGACGTATAAATAAGTGCTCTTGGCTCACCGTTACGGATGGATACAACATTCGCACTTGTAGGTACAGGACTCGAAGGCAAAACCCGCTTGCCACATAAACTATTAATTAGACTCGATTTGCCTGCCGAGAAGTGTCCACAAAACGCAATCGTTAACTGTTTCATTTCCGCCTTACTGATCAAATCCGTTAAAGCCTGTACAGCGGTATGGTCCCCTGTCTGCTCCATCGCTTCTCGCAGTGGAAGCAGAGGTTTGGCCATCTCTACTGGGTAATCTGTTCTGGACATGACTGGCCTTCCCCCTGGCTCCTCTAATTTGACATCTGGTCCGATGTCTTTATCTTATAATTCATTTATTTTACCATTATCAAGTTTGAAATTGAACGGTTTGCATGCAAGATGGCTAACAAAGAAAATCTCATAGCAATTCTCCACATAAAAAAATAAAACCGATCCTGTCGGTTTTATCTGTAAAACGATTGTATTCCATAAGCATGCTGCGTCCATGCCCAATGGATCACCTTCAAGAGGATAATCCTGTGACATAGAAGCAGCATAGCTTATTATTCCAAATCTCTTAAGAAACAGCGTTCTCCATCGAAGGCAGCAAAATTTCAAATACTTGTCCATGCTGCAAAATCGTAATGTCACGACCTTTGTCTCTCATGACAACCACTTCTGGTTTCGTGGACATACGCTCCAGATAATGTTCAGGCACATCGCCAGAATGGCTTACAGTGATGCCTTCTACTTCTTTTTCTTCGTTTTCAGCCATTTCCTGTTCAACGATTTGTTCGAAAATATCGGAGAAGGCCTCAAAATTGTCAGTGTACACGGAAATGCATTTCATGATTACTCATCCTCTTCTGCTCATTAATTTATTTTTCGTTTTGGGGTTGTGGCACGTTCCTTATCTTTCCTGATTTGGGACGTTTTCATACGCTTTTTCCCTTCCCTGCATATGTCCAGCAATGGACAAATATGACACCCAGGGTTTTGTGCCTTGCAATGGTAGCGTCCAAAAAATATAATCCGATGATGAGTTAAAGTCCACTCATCCCGGGGTACGCGCTTCATCAGTTTTTTTTCGACTTCAAGTACGGAGTCATCCCAACCTGCCAGTGCCAATCTTTTGGATACACGTTCAACATGCGTATCCACCGCAATTGCCGGAACTCCAAATGCATTGGATACAACGACATTTGCAGTTTTCCGCCCGACACCAGGGAGCGTCACAAGCTGATCATGTTCCTGCGGTACATCACCGCCATACTGCTCTATTAAAATTCGGCACATGTTCTGAATATGCTTGGCCTTGTTTCGGTACAAACCGATACGCCGGATATCCTGTTCCAGCTCTTCGAGAGGAACAGCCAGATAATCGGCAGGGCTGGTGTACTTTTTGAACAAGTCTGCGGTCACCTTGTTTACCGTTTCGTCGGTGCACTGGGCAGACAACAGGACGGCTACAGTCAATTCAAACGCATTGCTGTGATTTAATTCGCAATGTGCATCAGGAAACATCGCTTCCATTGTATCGAGTATATGCCTAACAGTGGCTGCATTCATGAAGAGCTACCTCCCACAAAATGACTCCACGCGGTGGAGCCTTACTTCGAAGCTTCTTTCGAGTACTTTGCAGGGACCCCAAAAATCTTGCAAAAAAAACGTCCTGATACGGGAAAGATCCCGCATCAAGACGGTCATTCTTTTGATCCTCGAAAAGAAACGATTACTGTTTTTGGATCTCCAGTACAACGTTGTTCAGGAGATACAATACAATATTATCATTATCTTTGAGAGATTGCACGCTTAAAGTGTTGTCACCCTGGTGAACAAATGCGCCTGTACCCAGTGCAAAACGATAATTCGTGTCAGACGTGGACTCACGTTTAACCAAAATTTGGTTACCAACTCCATCATAAGACCAGAACTGTTTGCTCATGACTGTCAACACTCTGAAACGGGTGGAATTATCCGTATCCTTTGTCATTTCAACACGATCACCTATAGTAAGACTGCCAAGAGTGGTTAACGTAGATCCCGATTTGACCACTTTTACAGTACCACTAACAGGAACCGTCTCACTTTGACCAGTAAACAGTTTCAGAGTAACTGACGAAGCATCCACAGATGTAACCTCCGCAAGCGTTCGTTTAACCACTTGAACCGCTTTAGGCGTAGTTCCCTCAAATGTAACATTAATCAGGTTGCCCGCTGTCAATTGTGACGCCGTAATGGTCTGACCGTTTTCTCCTGTCAGAACCGCTTGATCGAAATAGAACTGACTTGTCAGCGAATCCGATTTCACACGAACGCGACCATTGGTCTCTACAGAGACTACTTCAAATTGAGCCGCGGTGTTCAAAGCCACTTTCTGCACATAGTCCTGATTCGAACCCAGCGTAACTGTGACACTATCACCGATCTTCAGATCACTCAGACTTGCTCCAGATTTGTTGTAGATCTCGATTGTTGGAACCGTGGAGTACGGCACCGTAATCGTCTGGTTTCCAGACAACAAACTGATTTTTCTGCCCGAAGTATCAATGCTGCTGATTGTGCCTTCGTATTTGTAGATCACTTTAATGGATAGCGCACGAGTTCCCACATACGTCATATCCAGTTTGCGACCATCATTTAACAAAGACTCCAATCCAGCAAGTGTAGGCTTCGTTGTGTTGTAGTCCAGCTTTGTTTTGTCATCAAGCGTGAACACAAATGGTTTTTTATTGCTGTCGAGAACAGTCAATACTTTTGTTTTGCTGTTGTAAGATACAACAGATACGCCGTTCATCGGCTCCATTTGACGCCCTACCACTTGAATGCGTGTCACGCGATCTTCAGAGTTTAACGTAAGCTCGACCTGATCTCCATTTGTCGCGTCTGTGATCAGATCATTCAGCGTTGCATCCTGGATTCCGTTAATGACTACTTCCGGCTTTTCTACCAGCAGCTTCGCTTCCAGCGATCCACCTTCACGTTTAAACGTCAGTGTGGATTGGTTACCACCAATCTCCACCAATGTACCGCGTAAAGACTGCTCAACACCTTGCGACAATTCGATCGTTTGCAAGATGCTGTCTTTCACCGTATATTTCACTGCACTTCCCGCTTTGAGCTCAGCCAGGGAGAGGATTCGGTCCTGGTAACGAATGATCAGATTATCGTTATAGGTGTATTGTTCAGTAGTTCCGGCTGCATTGGTAAGCTTAATCGTTTTGGCAGAAGTCGTTACTTCAGCAACGACACCACTATCACTTTTGTTGACAATACCGGACTTCACACGAATAACAACTGTCTTTTTGTCAGCCGAGAACGTCTCACGCTGTACTTCAATGGTGCTGTCTGTTGTAATATCAGACAGTTTGATCGCATTTCCGTTTTGATCGATAAATGCCGTAGCCTCATCGTAGCCGTACGTTTCATAATTCTCGCCTACAAACAAGCCAATTTTATTACCTGATAATGAACGAGCAAAAGTACCTTCAACGCTTTCTACCTGCGGCGTAGCATCAACCACTTCTACATAGGAAGCCGTACCGGTAGCACCTACAACCTGAACTTTTGTATACAGCTTCACATCCGCAGACGATGCACGGGATTCACTGTCTTTTGTAAAGTAAGGCGTACTGCTGTTCACTGCGAAGTTGACAGCTTTTCCGTCCACAACAAGCGTAATCTGCCCATCTTTTAATCCTGTTACATAACCTGTAGATGTGTTCGCATACTTCGTATCCGTTAACGTTTCGCCACGACTGAAGAATGTAGCGAGTTGAGCACGAGTTACAGAGCCAGTTGGATTAAATTTGTTGCCATCTACACCTTTGGCCAGATCCAGGCTTACAGCCAGATTGATGTAACCTTTGCCACTTTCGGAAATGCTGTCATTATCAGCAAATCCGGTAGATTGATTATTTTGCGCTTTCGCTTCAGCATCTTTGTTCAACGAACGGATCAGCAATTTCGTAATCCATTCACGTGATGCCTGCTTCTGTCCCCATGATGTTTTGGACACATCCACTGTAGATTCTTCGGTTTTATCAATCAGTCCCAGTTGAAGCGCCAAAGCGACATATGGCTTGAAATAGTTTCCCACTTCCATATTTGTCGGTAATGCCGTAGCCGTGCTGTCGTTCAACTGGTTCTCCTTGTTCATAAAACGAATCGCCATCGTCACAGCTTCCTGCTGCGTTACCGCGTCTCCCGGACGGAACAGGCCGTTGTTACCGAGAAGAATGCCTTGATAGGCCAGTTTGTACACATGTTTCTCAGCCCAGTATCCGACCTTGATATCACTGAACAAACCGGTTGGTGCAGCTGTATTGCTTACAGTTACAGTCTGGCCTTGCCCCGTATCTGTTGATTCTGCTGCCATGGCAGCTCCGCCGGCACTAAGGGCCATCATGCCTGCAAGCACGGCTGAAACTACTTTTTTAGAGTGTGATGGATTGTTATATTTAAAAGTCACCTATGATTCCCCTCTCTCATGTAAAACGGCCGATATTCCGCAGATTCACGGTAAAACAACATGCTGTACAACCTATTCGGATCGTGTCATTGGATGCTCAAGATCCACATGGCCCATCAAACTCTCGGATTGCTGGCCATCTACCAGCAAATCAAGTGATTTGACTTCATCAAACTGGAAGAATGTTTGCTTCAAAGCATCAATGGCAAACACTTCGCCACCTGCACCAAGACGTGCTGTATCCGGCATGTGGATATCCAGAGTGAGCGCACCGTCTTTGAACTGAACAGATTTCAGTTCAATTTCTTTCGCCCAAAGGGGAACGAGTTTGTCGTCCTTGCTTTGTTGCAGCGCTGCAAATGCAGCCTTGTACTTGGCTTCATCCGAAGCGTAAGAAATATCTGCCGTTGCTTTGTGCAATTCCAACTCTTCCAGATCTGTGTAGTACACATCAATGGTTTTCTTCTCATTACTTTCGGAAGTTCCAGGCTTCTCCGAAGTAGTTCCACCCGATGGAGTCGTTGTCCCCTCCGTACTGCCTTCTGTGGTACCCGGTGTCGTTGTCGTTGTATCCTCCGGTTCCACGGTTACAGGTTCAGTAATATCCGTCTCATTTTGATCCTCAGACGCATTATTCTCTGTTCCCGCACCTTGAGTCTGATTTGGAGCTGGAGCAGCTGTTGGCTTGCTTCCACATCCAGCAGCAACTGTCATAACCGTTACCAGCAGCGCTGCAATCCATAATTTTTTGTTCATTCTTACTCCGCCTCCTGATCATAAGGGTTGAACCCTTATTTAATTCCCAGATACTCCTTGATCCCTGCAACAATTCCTTTGGCTACACTGTTCTGGAAACTTTCCGTGAACAATGCGGCTTCATCGCTCTTGTTGCTCAGGAAACCGGCTTCCAGCAAAACAGCCGGCATCGTTGTTTCACGGGTTACGTGGAGACTTGCCGTTTTTACTCCGCGGTCCTTCAGGCCAGATGATTGCAAGAGATACTTGTGCATCACCGTAGCCAATGCCTTGCTATTCGAACGGGTGTAATACGTCTCCACACCGTTTGCCGCTGCAGACCCGCTGTTCGCATGAATGGAAATAAAGATATCCGCCTTCAATTTTTCTGCGATCTTTACTCGTTCACTCAAAGCCAAAAATGTATCATCGCTGCGCGTCAGCACAACGTCAATGTTGGATTCTTTTTTCAGCAATGCTTCCACTTTCAGAGCCATTGCCAGATTGAAGTCTTTTTCCTTCTTGCCGGTTACACCGATGGCTCCCGGGTCCTGATCACCATGTCCAGCGTCTACAACAACAACTTTTTTGCCGTTGTTTCCAACAGGAGGTTGCGGCGTTGTAGTGCCTTCTTTGTTCAGATCAATCATAACCAGACCGGAGTCACTTTGCACGTCATAACCTTTGGCATTGCTCAGATCAATGACAAAACGAAGAGTAGAAGGACTATTGCTGTACAAGGAATAACGAATCTTCGACACATCCGGATATCCACTCACGACAAGCTGTCCATTCTGGTTGCTGTCCAGAGCTTGTCCTTCACTAAAAGAGTCAGCGAATGCGGTATTTGGCAAGTCTATAACGATTCGATCCGGTCCTGTCATCGTGAAGACGTTCGGCTTCGTATTTCCGCTTGTTGCAATCAAAAAGCGATTGTCACTGAAGCTGATGCCGTTCACCAGTACAAGACCATCCTGATCCGATCCTCCACCATCATTACCAGAGTTCGGAGGAGTGGTTGTCCCGTTTCCGGAACCTGAATTCTGGGTAACTAATGTTACCGTCTTCGTTGTATTGTTCCAACCCACCTTAAGACCCATTTGCTCACCAATGAACCTTAAAGGCACAAGTGTGGTTCCATTTTTCACGAGTGGCGGGGCATCCAGGTTCACGTTACTGCCGTTCACCGTTGCCGTCTTCTGTCCAACAATCATCTGCATGGCAGTGTTGTCTTTGCTAATAGTCACGGTGCTTGTTGCTTGTTTCCAGTCCACACCATATCCTAGGCTCTCCGAAATAACCCGAATCGGAACCATCACTTTGCTATTGATGATTTCCGCTTTGGCATCCGAAGGCTGCACAATTTCATTCCCATCTAGGATAATGTGCGTATCTGCTGCTGCATGACTATAGCCCGGGAAAACGAGCCCAAAGACAAATAACAGTACCAAAAAACCGAACTTCTTCATCCTTCACCCCTACCATTCTCATATTTTTTTGCCGCATGTTGTGAACCTTCAGCTCCGACTGACCACTGAGGCATTACCAGACACCTATTAGACGCCCCGTACTCTCAAAAGTTGCGAATATATTCCAACATAACAGAAAAAAAACGTTGTCAAATCAAGCTTTTTCTACATTTTATTGTCTGTATTTTTCCTTAATTATCAATTATGCATCTCGAAACAACGAACTACCCTGATCTTCATATTTGTGCACAACCCACATTAAAGACCCAAATATTCAACAATTCCGTCTACGATGGCCTGTGCACATTTGTTCTGATAATCTTCAGTCAGCATCATTGCTTCATCAGCTGGATTACTCAGAAATCCGAGTTCAAGCAGAACTGCGGGCATCGTTGTTTCACGGGTTACATGCAGACTTGCCGTTTTGACTCCCCGATCCTTAAATCCCGTAATCGGCAACACATGCTTGTGCAAAATGTCGGCCAAATCCTTGCTTTCTTTACGACTGTACAACGTTTCAATTCCATTAGGAACAGGAGTTGTAAACTTGTTTCCATGGATCGACACAAAAATATCCGCCTGATTCAGTTGGGCAATATCTACACGCTGCTGCAGGGATAACTCCGTATCATCCTGCCTTGTAATCACCGTCTGAATCTCCGTATGTTGTTGCAGAAGTGCCTGAACTTTGAGTCCCACCGCCAAATTAAAGTCCTTCTCATAGGCACCTGTCACACTGACGGCCCCCGACTGTCGTCCACCATGTCCTGGATCAATAATGACAACCTTTTTTCCATCATTGCTTGGCACAGCAGGCTGACTTTTTGGTTCTCCATTACTCGCCGCAAGATCAACAAGCAACACGTTGTTCTCGCCCAGTGACCATTTGGCAGTCGCCACCTGACTCAGATCAAGGACCACACGCACTGTTGAAGGCGTTTGGCTGAACATTGCATATCGCACCTTGGAAACCAGCGATGAATCCGTAACCAGAAGAGTTCCGCTGCCATCCGGATTGGAAGCCTGTCCTTGGATGAACTCCTTGGCAAATGTAGTGTCAGGCAGATCTACGATAATACGACCAGGTCCGCTGAGACTGGAAACCTTCGGTGTGATTTTCCCGTTCGTCGCCAGGATCAGACGATCTCCACCGAAGCTGATACTTTGAAGCTCAGACAGACCTTCCGATTCAGGAGCTTCCACCGGGTCATTTTCACTCTCGGTACCTGCTACAGGAGGAATGCTTAATAGGCTTACTGTCTTGGTTCCATTGTCCCATCCCACACGAAGACCCATGCCTTCACCGACAAAACGTAACGGCACCAGTGTAGTCCCCTGTTTAATTAGAGGCGGAGAATCGAGACTCACCCGATTTCCATTCACGGTCGCAGCATCTTCGCCTGCCGTCATCTGGATACTGCTGTTACCTTTGAGAATACGAACAGTCTGGGTGGCTTTCTCCCATTTCACCTGATAACCGAGGTTTTCAGAGACGATCCGAATGGGCACCATCACGGTTTTGCCAGTATTCTCGGCCGGAGCTCCCGACTGCTGATTAATGGTCACACCGTCCAATACAATCGAGGGAGACGAATCGGCATTTGCCATGACAGGAAATAAACACAGGAACAGAAAAACAAAGACTGCTGCCGACCATTTCTTCATACATTAACCACCATTCTGTTTGTCTTTTGAACCTTCGACCTGATTCGCTGTGATGCAACACTCGACTCTATCTACCCTTCCATAATCTACTAATCAGTTTATCAGATATTGTCACTTCATCCGGTTACAACGTTGTCATATTTAGTCGGAATACCCTGCAACTCGAAGACATAATTGCATCATTGCCAAATGCAAAAAAACCTCCAATTCGATCCAAGGAACGGTGAAGTTCCCTGCACAATTGGAGGTTTGATATACGAACTACAGATGAAAGATTAGACTGAGGCCGTTTGTCCAAACAATTTATCCGCGTGGCGCTCTTCATAAGCTGTAATTTCATCATCATGTTGAAGTGTCAGACCGATATCGTCCAGTCCTTGCAACAGGAATTGACGACGGTGTTCATCCAGATCAAAATCAATATGCAGTCCGTATGCATCTGTAATCGTTTTGTTTTCCAGATTCACATTCAGTTCATAACCTTCATGAGTTGCTGTACGTTGGAACAGCTCCTCTACCTGCTCTTCCGACAGTTTGATTGGCAAAATTCCGTTTTTGAAGCAGTTATTATAGAAAATATCAGCATACGATGGTGCAATTACACAACGGAATCCGTAGTCCATAATCGCCCATGGCGCGTGCTCACGAGAAGATCCACAACCAAAGTTGGCGCGTGAGATCAGAACGGATGCCCCTTCGTAGCGAGGTTTATTTAATTCAAAAGAAGGATTGTTGTTACCCTCTTCGTCAAAACGCCATTCGTAGAACAAAAATTGTCCAAATCCGGTCCGTTCGATCCGTTTCAAAAATTGTTTCGGAATGATTGCATCTGTATCTACATTGACCCGGTCTACCGGTGCAACGATGCCTTGCAGTGTTTTGAATTCTTCCATATCATTCGTTCTCCCTTCAATCCGTTCGTTGTTAGATAGCTGCTTCCGTTTTGAAATTCCAGTCACGTACGTCAACGAAGTGTCCCTTAACCGCTGCTGCAGCCGCCATTGCAGGAGATACGAGGTGCGTACGTCCTCCGCGTCCCTGACGTCCTTCAAAGTTACGGTTGGATGTCGATGCACAACGTTGTCCTGGTTTCAATACATCCGGGTTCATTGCCAGACACATACTGCACCCTGCATCACGCCATTCAAATCCAGCCTCAGTGAAGACTTTATCCAGACCTTCTTTTTCCGCCTGAATTTTAACACGTCCCGAGCCTGGAACAACGATTGCTGTAACATTGCTGGATACGGTGTGACCTTTGGCTACCTGTGCAGCAGCACGCAAATCTTCAATCCGTCCATTGGTGCATGAACCGATAAATACATAATCAACCGGAATTTCGGAGATTGGTGTTCCTGGCTCCAATCCCATATATTCAAGCGCTTTTTCAGCTGCTTTACGTTCGTTTTCAGTTGGCAGTTCAGCCGGAACAGGAACTTTCGAAGAAATGTCGGTTCCCATACCTGGGCTAGTGCCCCAAGTCACTTGCGGAATCAATGATTCCACATCGATTTCAACCACATGGTCGAATTCAGCACCTTCGTCGGTTACAAGCTCTTTCCAGGCAGCAACCGCTTCATCAAATTTGCCATCGGCAGGTACGTATTCACGTCCACGCAGATATTCAAATGTTGTTTCATCCGGAGCAATCATACCCGCTCTTGCTCCACCTTCGATGGACATGTTGCAGACGGTCATACGCTCTTCCATGCTCAGTTCACGGATCGATTCACCTGTATATTCAATAACATATCCAGTAGCAAAGTCTGTACCGTATTTTGCGATGACTGCGAGAATCATATCCTTCGCCGTTACACCCGGGTTACGTTTACCGACAAAACGAACTTCCATCGTTTTGGCTTTGGCTTGTTGCAAACATTGGGTTGCCATAACGTGTTCTACTTCACTCGTTCCGATCCCGAATGCGAGTGCGCCAAATGCACCGTGTGTGGATGTGTGGCTGTCGCCACATACAATCGTTTTACCTGGATGAGTCAGACCGAGCTCAGGACCCATAACGTGTACGACACCTTGATCAATGGTATCCAGGTCATACAGTTTTACGCCGAAGTCACGGCAGTTTTGTGAAAGTGTGTCGATTTGTTGTTTGGAGATTGGATCCGTAATGTTGAAACGATCCTTCGTTGGAACGTTGTGATCCATTGTTGCGAACGTCAGCTCAGGGCGACGGACTTTACGGCCGCTCAGACGCAGACCTTCAAACGCCTGTGGGGATGTTACCTCATGCACCAGATGCAGATCGATATACAAAATGCTTGGTTTTCCTTCTTCCTGATGAATCACGTGGTTTTCCCAAATTTTCTCAAACATCGTTTTTTTACTCATCATTTTCACCTCATCATAAGTTCGGTCCTTGGAAGAGCCTCAGTTGTTCCTCTAAAAGTGACGCTCTTGAATGACATAAATATATCACCCTGTCCTTCATTGTTCCAAGATATAATATCTATAGATGTAATAGGTTTAACCTATAATGAGGAAAAGCAAATAAACCACTGCTCTACGCAGAGGTTTCAATTGATAACAATTATCATTATCATATAAGTCTTATACTACGTTCCAGTCTCTCCGCTGTCAATGCTTTTTATCTTAGATAGAAAAAACAGCCCTGATACCAGAGCTGCTATGACTTCATGATAGTTTTACAGACAATTCTATTCTACACGGTTTTGTAATTATGCTAGATACTACACGGATTCTTTAGACCGTTATTGGCAATCACGTCTTTGTACCAGAAGAAACTCTTCTTGCGCTTTCTCTCCAGCGTACCGTTACCGTCATTATCCTGATCGACGTAAATAAAACCATATCTTTTCTCCATTTCGGAGGAAGAATAACTGATCAGATCAATAACGCCCCAACTGGTGTAACCCATCAATTCGACTCCGTCGAGAATTGCTTCATGCATCTGTTCCATATGGGAACGGAAATAATCGATCCGGTAATCGTCCTGAATGCTACCGTCTTCTTCGAACGTATCGACGGCTCCGATCCCATTTTCAACAATAAATAATGGCACTCCATAGCGACTATAAAGTTCGTTCAGGGAAATGCGCAGACCTACCGGATCAATCTGCCAGCCCCAGTCATTGGTGTTCAGATAAGGGTTCTTTACACCCCCAGTGGTGTTACCACTCACCTGTTCCAATCGATCCCCATCAACACTCGATACAAGCGACATATAATAACTGAATGAAATAAAGTCCACCGTGTGCACTTTCAGAATCTCCTCGTCACCTTCCAGCATATCCAGTACAATCCCTTTTTCGGCAAACAATCTCTTCGTAAAATATGGGTATGCCCCACGGACTTGAACATCCGTGAACATAAGATTAAATTGATTATCCCTGGAAGCGACCAATACATCTTCGGGGTTACATGTATGGGCATATGTCGTCAGCTTGGTAAGCATACATCCGATCTGAGAACCAGGAATGATCTCATGACAATATTTCACCGCCAGGCTACTGGCCACAAATTGGTGATGCAGCGCCTGATACACAGCCTGTTCCACGTTGTCAAAACGATCCGGAACAATACCACCACTGGTAAACGGGTGACGAACGATGCTGTCAATCTCATTAAAGGTAATCCAATATTTCACTTTCTCTTTATATCGATTGAACACCGTTTGGCAAAAGTGAACAAAGTAATCGACCACTATGCGATCCGTCCATCCCCCATGATGATTGACCAAATACATCGGCATCTCATAATGAGACAACGTAATCAACGGTTCAATGCCCTGCTTTAACATGCCATCAATGACACGCTCATAGAATTGCAAACCGGCTTCATTGGGCTCCGTTTCATTCCCATTTGGGAAGATCCGTGTCCATGCAATGGACAAACGCAATGTTTTCAGACCCATTTCCCCAAACAAGGCTAAATCTTCCTCGTAACGATGGTAGAAATCAATGCCCCTGCGTTTCGGATATTCTCTGTCCGACGTTGATTCCATCGCCTCCTGAATCTGTTCTTCCGTAATTGCGTTATGTTTTTTGTACTCACTCTTGGCAACACCTTTTCGATAAATGGCAATATCGGCTGTAGACAGACCCTTGCCATCCACATTCCAGGCACCTTCCGCCTGATTGGCTGCAATGGCTCCTCCCCATAAAAAACCTTCCGGGAACGTTCTTGTTGTATTGGTCATTTTGTATTCCTCCTTGATTGGTTCTGTCTTAATTGCGACTCATTACACGATTGATATGAATAATCAGGTACATCATTTCTTCGCTAGAAATCGTATGTTCGAAGCGGGCTTCAATATACTCTTTGATCAGCAGCACGCATTTTTCTTCCTGCGGATATTTGCTCGCGATCTGGTCAAACAGCTCATGATCCTGCGTATTTAACGTTTTATGCTCAAACAGTCGCTGAATGAAGAATTGCAAATGGGTTAAAAAGCGGGAATAGTTAATGCTGTGTGTATCCAGCTCCACCTGATAATGAATTTTAATAATATTGAGTACATCCTTGACCGTATTTGTCATCAGCATGACCTGATTCATATTGTCATTATTCTGCTGGGCATTGACGAGATGAAAGGCGATATTGGCCGCTTCCTCTTCAGGAAGGGAGAGACCAAGCTGATTGTGAATGAGAGACAGACCATGCATGCCAATGCTGAATTCCTGTGGATAGAACTTCTTTACTTCCCACAGCATGCGATTCTGGATGGTCATATTGTCCCTGAACCGTTTAGTCGCCATATACAGGTGATCCGTCAATGAGACGTAGAGATGATCACTCAGATGTCGGGACAATGTATGTTTGGCATAGGAAATAATTTCGTCAGACAGAATCAGATATTCTTTTGGCGTTTCCTTCATCAGAGCGGTGAGATCCGAAGAGATTGTTTCATTTTCAAGCACATATACCTTCTCAATCTCGTCCTCGCTCACGACATCTCCAGGTTTGCTCTTGAAGCCGATGCCCTTCCCCATCACAATAATTTCCTTATCATCCTCACCACGTCTGGCGAGTACAACGCTCGAGTTCAGTATTTTCACGACTTCCATATCCGGCTGCCTGCCTCTCATTCATATTTCAGCGGTTATAACACCGTAATTAATGGTTTCTCCGGTCCCGTTATTGGTGATGATTCATTACCCAATACCTCCAGATAATCCGAGGAATTGGTCACAATTACAGGGGTCGTGGTGTCATAACCTGCGGCTTGTATTGCTGCAAGATCAAACTCCATCAGGAGTTGACTATGGGAGATCTGTTCTCCTTCGATTACTTTTACATCAAAATGCTGCCCTTTCAATTTCACAGTATCCAATCCGACATGAATTAGAAGTTCCACCCCATCCACAGACCTCAACCCGATCGAATGTTTGGTACGGAATACCGTCTCAACGGTCCCATCAAACGGGGCAAATACCTTGCCCATGCTTGGCTGAATGGCCATACCTTGTCCCATCGCTTCTTGGGAGAAAGCCTCATCCTTCACTTCTCTTAACGGAAGAACCTTGCCCTCCAATGGAGCAAACACCACTTTTTTGGACTTAATCCCGGTGGAAGGTTTGATCTCAGGTTTTTCTTCCACTTTTGCTACCGAAGAGTCTGTTGCTGGAACAACATCCTGAAATCCAATGACATACACTGCAATAAACGCGATAATGGCGGAGATCAGCATCGTAATAATGGCATATATAATGTTCATGTTGTCTTCACTGATGAACATAGGCATGGATGCAATCCCTGGCCCCACGGCTGCATACGCCTTAAGGTTCACTATCCCTGCGAACAATCCCCCGATGCCAGCACCGATCATGCACGCAAACAGCGTTTTCTTGAGTCTTAAATGTACACCGTACAATGCTGGTTCCGTGATTCCAAATACACCGGAGATGCCCGCAGACAGCGCGACTTGTTTGAGCTTCACATCCTTAGTTTTGAACGATACAGCCAGCGCTCCTGCTCCCTGCGCCATATTAGACGCCAGCATGGCAACCAATACAAGTGTCTCGTAACCAGGTGAAGCGAGTGCTGCGAAAATAATGGGATAAAACACTTTGTGCATACCGAACATCACAATTAAAGGCATCAGAATCGCCATGATGACAACAGTCAACCAGCCAATTTTGTCCTGAATCCAGTAGATCAGGTTGGACATGCCTGTGCCGAGATACATGCCCAGTGGACCAAGTACAATCAGCGCGATTGGAGCGACAATCAGAATGACAATCAACGGTTTAAGGAATATCTTAACGGGTCCTGGTGAGACCTTGTCGGCAAAACGTTCGATATAGGACATAAACCAGACTGTTAAAATAATCGGTACAACCGATGATGCGTTTTGAACAGAAGCCACAGGCAATCCGATAAAGGATACCGGATCTTCACCGCCAAGCAATCCAATCATATTGGGATGCAGCATGATTCCTGCGAACAGGACAGCTACAAAAGGGTTGGTCTTAAATTTATTTGCACTGGAGTAGGCCAGCAGGACCGGAAGAAAATAAAAGGCTGCATCCGACATAACACTCAAAACGGTATACGTCTGACTTTCTTTGGACATTAGTCCAGTCACGGTCGCCAGAAGTAGCAGCGCCTTCAACATGCCAGAAGCAGCAATGGCCGGGATAATCGGCTGGAAGATGCCTGCAATTACACTGGCAAAGGTGTTAAACAGACCTTTGGGACTGTAATCCGCTTTTTTCTTTTCCTGAACCTCACCGGATTGTTGGGTATCCACCATCTTGGCAAGTTCGTTGTACACGTATCCGACGTCGTTGCCGATGATCACCTGGTATTGCCCGCCACTATTCACTGCGCCGATGACGCCATCCAGATTTTTGATCTCGGCCGTTTTCGCTACATCAGGGTTCTTCAAAGTAAGTCTAAGCCTGGTGGAGCAATGAATTGCCGTGTTGATATTATCATTGCCACCAACCAGCTCCATAATCGATTGGGCTAATTGTTTGTGATTCATGGTGCACCTCCGCCTTTTTTCTGCTGGGAACAAAAAAAGACCTAAATAGGGTAGGAAAAAGAAACTCTTCCCACCCAATCTAGGTCTTGCCTGCCGAACAGTAACACGCCATCGTTGGATGAACTATTATTAAATTATATAAACGAAAAGAATATGAATAGTTGATCTTCATCGTACTGAGAAAAATGCATCTGAAAACGATTTTCTTGTTATACCCGGGTAAGTTTAAACCATTAAGCGTTTTCAGACACAGTATATCAGCTCTTTTTAAGCAGTGCAAGCGTTTCAGCAAAAATAATGATTTCTTCATCTCTAGTGATATAATGATGGCATAACGAAAGGAATGACGTGTGGATATGGAATTCAGACAACTTCAATATACGCTGCAAATCGCGGCAGAGCGGAACTTCTCGCGGGCAGCCGAGAAACTGCACATTGCCCAACCTTCTTTAAGTCAGCAGCTATCCAAACTTGAAAAGGAACTGGGTGTACTGTTATTCCAGCGTAATACCAGCACCGTGGAGTTGACCCATGCAGGGGTCACTTTTGTAGAGCAGGCTCAGAAAATTATTGATGCGGTCGAGCTGCTCAGACAGGAAATGTCGGACATTTCCCAGCTGCGCAAAGGTAAAGTCGTTGTAGGCAGCATGCCGATCACTGGCTCCCACCTGCTTCCGCATGTGCTTCCCGCATTTCAGCAGGCCTATCCCGAGATTGAAGTAACCTTGCTGGAAGACTCCGGGCTGACGCTTGAAAAGTTGACGGCTAGTGGCAAGGCTGACTTAAGCCTGCTCTCGCTCCCATTGCAGGAGCCAAGCCTATCTTATGTAACGATTGGTGAAGAGCGAATTGACTTGGCGGTTCCCCCAAATCACCCTCTGGCACGCAGAGGAGATCCGGAGCATCCGGTTCCAGTACGGATGGAAGAGCTTCGCGATGAACCCTTTGTTGTACTGAAGAAAGGACAGGGCTTCCGCAAACTTACATTTGATCTGTGTGAGGAAGCCGGGTTTGACCCCAATGTGGTGTTTGAGAGTACAAATATTGAGACGGTGCAGTCACTGGTGGCTACAGGTATGGGGATTACACTGGTTCCGCGCTTTATTGCCCGCGCGCCCCGCAGTGAATTTGTTCCTGTTTATGTACCGCTAGCTGAGCCAACCCCCAGTCGTACCCTTGTAGTTGCATACCGTCAAGGACGGGTTCTCTCCAAAGCCGCGGAGGCATTCATTCATACGTTTCAACAAACCGTTGCCGAGCTCTCTCAAGGAGAATAATTGGACGGTCAGCGTCTTAGCCCCGCTCTATACATTGCAATAAAATAAACAAAGGCTTGACCCGTTGGGGCCAAGCCTTTGTTCTATACTCGTCTCCCGCATCCGCAAGATAAAGTTCTTACATGGTATTAGCAGTACATCATCGTTACAGCACAATGTTGCTAAATCATCATTGAATTGTTAACGTAAAACGTACATATGAGAATTTCAAGTTTGGCGGTTTATTTTCGCAAATTACGTTCACTTGTCAGCCTGTTCTGTTGATTCACAAGGCGGCCTTCTTCCTGAACAGATTGTTCAGGGGGTGATAGCCCTCCTGCCCCATTCTCTAAGAATGGCCTCAAGTGATCTAACCTAGTGTTTTCCTGTTCCAGTCTCCTGAGCGTATCTTTCACATGGTTGTCCATTGATTGATCATCCTCCTTGGTGACGGGATAGTTATCATTACCCGCCTCCCGGATGAATAAACACTTTATTGGAAAATTACAGATTTTTATTTGCTGCCAAAATAAATGCCAGGTCTGCGGTCTTCGAATACCGGAATACGGCCACGAACCTCATCCACAAGCGAAGGACGGATAACTCCGGTCACGATCTCTTCTCCTTCTCCGCCTTCAGCCACAATTTCACCCCAAGGATCAATAATGAGGGAATGCCCGAAAAATTCGGTGTCTCCGCTTTTCCCGACGCGATTGCAGGCAATAACGTACATCTGATTCTCGATGGCCCTTGCTGTAAGTAGTGTGCGCCAATGGTGCAAGCGCGGATTCGGCCATTCAGCGGGGACAATTAATGCTTTGGCTCCGTTCAAGGCAAGCGTTCGAGCAAGCTCAGGGAAACGGATATCGTAACAGATCGAAGCTCCAGCGGTAAGGCCGTTCTCCAATTCGAATAGTTCCGGTTCTGCACCAGGATGCAAATACTTCTCTTCATCCATCAGGCGGAACAAATGCAATTTATCGTAACGTGTCACCTGAGTTCCTTCACTATTATAGGCGTACATTGTATTGTAAATTTGGCCATCACGTTTCTCCGCAATGGAACCGCCAACGATGGAAATTCGATGTTTTTGGGCAAAAGCCGCAAGCCACTCTCTTGATTTCTGGCCCTCCGGGTCAGCAAGCTCATGAATTTGTTCCAAAGCATAGCCTGTATTCCACATCTCGGGCAGTACAGCCAATCCCAGATCGGGATACTGTTCTACCGCTCGTTCGAGCAAAGACTGCATATGTTTATGGTTGGCCTCAGGGTCTCCGAGCTGAATATCGCCCTGAATCAGGGCTACACGCATTTCCCCTTGTTGTTGTTCTGTCATAACCAGCACTCCTCTGAACCGTAATACCTGTAATCATAGCTTGATCATTCAAACATCTGCAACCTGTTTTCGTTCTGAACTCCTACATAATAACTTGGGCAGCAAAGTTAACAAACGGTTGCTAGTCAGTGCATCGCCCAAATTCCATGTTGTTTCCTCCACTCCGTACACTTGCCCCTTCTGCACGGCTGGAAGTGATCGCCAGTTTGGACTCTGCATCAACTTCTCTGTGGCCTGCCTTGCAATCATCTCCTCAGGGAGCAAGACAAATATATGGTCACCGGCATACTGACGAATCGCTTCTGACGAAATTTCCTTATACGCTCTGCCAGCCGCAAGCGCCTCCTTCACTTTCGTAACGGGTCTGAAGCCCATCGGATGATACAAGAGCGTGGCCAGGCCGATATTGCCCATGACAAACAATCGTGCCCCACGATGATATGTGAATACGGATGCTGTTTCCCCTGGTTCAACCGACATATGAATCTTCATCCACATCTTTTCCATACGTTCCTGATAGGAGGAGAGCCATTGTCCAGCCTCTGATTGCTTGCCAAACCAGCTTCCCACCCTGCAAATCCGATCTTCCAGCGTTGCGTGAGAATTGTATGCCAGTGTAGGTGCAATTCGGGAAAATTGCTCATATTGCTGTTCATTGGTGCTGTCGAAAATAATCAAGTCTGGTCTCATCCGGACTGCCTCTTCCACATTAACCGGGGCAACCGCATCATATGTCTGATCTCCTAATAAACCAATGCCCAGCACCTGCAAATCTCCACCGGAATCACCATAAAACATAATTCGCTCCGGCTGTGCCGGAATATTCACATCATGACCCAACCAATCCTGAACCAGTGTTTGTTGCTGAATAGATCGGTCATATTGACGAGGCGATAATCCAGTCATTTGACGAAAACGCCGGCTAAAATAATATTCATCCTTAAAGCCCACCCGGGTTGCAATATCTCGGAGTGGTTCATCGGATTTGCGCAGCCACTCCTTGGCATGTTTAATTCGTACATGGTTCACATAATCGAGCGGCCTATGGCCGGTTAATTGTCTGAACAGGGTTGTATATTGCACGGGGCGGATATCTGCAAGACGAGCCAGTTTCTGTACTGTGATTTCTTCAGCGTAATGGTCTTCTACATACTGAATTGTACTGTGTAGTCTCGATTCCATACTCTGCTCCGTTTTTGGTGAAGTGTACCGGGTGATGATCATCTCCATCCATCTCTGAAACTGTGCATTCAAATGGCTGTATTCGGCATCTGTTTGATAATCCCGAATGGCATACAATTGCTCCAACAGCCCGCTTAACAGGGCATAAGGATAGCCGTTCAATTGATTTCTATGTTCAAATACAGGGCGTGTATACTGCTCCGGATCTCCCGTCAACACATGAATAACATCAAAAGTTATCACCATATATTTCAATTTTAAATGGTTTCCATGTTCAATCTGGTACCCTTCACCCGGAGAAAGCGGGTAAACACATCCGGTGGTAAAGGGAAACTGTTCATATCCTATATATAAGCGACCTTCCCCTTCTTCGCAGATCAAGAATGTATGTTTGTCGCAAGTTACTTCCAGCATCACTTGTTCTGGTTGTTCAATTCGTTGTTCCAGATGATCCAGCCGAAACATGAATGCTGAAAAATAGAACGCTCCCGCAGCGGCATTCAAAGCCTGCATGTTGGTTCACCTCGTTCTTTAAATTGAGAATTATTATCATTCAATCTGTATGAACTGATTATAAGCGAGCTTTTGTCATTAATCCAGATCTGGCTGTAATCAGCAAAAAAAGAGCTTTCAACGAAATGTTGAAGGCTCTTTTTTAGTCGGCATTTTCGTTCTTAATCCAATACAATATTATGATTTATCAATCTATAAACGACTATTGAATCATCTGTTTCGGCAACTCTTTCAAAAGCCATTCTCTTGAAGTTGCATCACTTGAAGCCTTGACCAGATCAAAGCGATATACTTTTCCTTCTTTTACAGCGGGCAAGTTCTTCCAGATCGGGCTATCCAGCAATTCTTTGGTAGACTGCTTCGCATCATCCGTTACTGGATCAAGTATAAATACGCGATTACCCGCAATTTCCGGCAGCTTCTCAGTAGAAATCTCTGCAAAGCCCATTCCTTCATCTAATACTTTCTGAATTTCCGTGGTTGGCTTCATCCCATTGGCTCCATATAACAACTGTGGCAATCCTGCTCCAGCCATGACAAACAGACGATTACCAGGATACATGGTGAATACCGAAGCCGTTTCCCCTTCTTTCAGTCCATTCTCATGAAGCTGCTTCCACATCTCTTCCGTTGCTTTTTGATGGGCCGTGATCCAAGCTTCCGCTTCCGGCTTTTTGTTCAATAGATCGCCAAGAGTACGCATGCGGTCTTCCAGTGAGGCAAACGAATCAAAGGTAACCGTTGGCGCAACCTTAGAGATTTGATCATATTGTGCCTCATCGCTATTCGAGAAAATGATCAGATCAGGATTCAAGGTAAGCGCCTTTTCAACACTCATCGGGAAACCCACATCTTCCGCTTGGGCCACCTGATCATCATATACTGTTCCATCCTGACGAAGAATACCTACAGGTACAACGCCCAGCGCTAGCAGATCTCCTGTAACTTCACCATGATAAATTACACGCTTTGGCGTAACCGGAACTTCAACTTCATGGCCTGTCCAGTCCTTGAACATCCGGGTTTCACCCTCACTGTTATCCGCGGATGCCGTCTGTTCCTGCTTGGACCGATCCCCATCTGTCTGTGTTTCATTGACTGTTTTGGAATCATCCGTTCCGGCAGATGGAGTTGAAGCCTGATTTCCGCAAGCCAGCAGGAGAATGGACAACCATGTAACCGTCAATAATACTGCCGTATTTCGTATACCCTTTTTCATTTCTATTTCTCCCCCTAATAAGTGCTTCGTTCCTATTTATCGATGATATTGATTATCATTATCGAGTATTATCATAAAACAGGATTTCCCCTAATCTCAATGGACAAAACAAAATACCTCATTTCAGTTTTGTACAAAAACTCGAATATTGGCTCACTGCAAAGATTCATGAAGTGTTTTCCCCCTATACAGCTCGGGATTGACGTGATAAATTAATGAGTACTATATTGCCATCTTTAATAACCGGAGTGATGTATAGCATGACTAATCAGCCTAAAGCATCGGGTCGTTCAGCCTTTACCATACCTACATCCGATGTAATGACACAGCTTCCCACGCAATTTTTTGCTTCCCTAGTTCAAAATGTAAACCGCGAAATCGCAAGTGGTCACGACGTCATTAACTTGGGTCAGGGTAACCCGGATACACCGACACCGCCCCACATTGTTAAAACATTGCAGGAGTCGGCGGAAAACCCGCTCTATCACAAATATTCGCCTTTTAGCGGGCATGCTTTCCTGAAGGAAGCCATTGCGAAGCGTTACAAGGAAGATTACAACGTGGACCTGGATCCCGAAACGGAAGTTGCGATTTTGTTTGGCGGCAAAACGGGCTTGGTCCAGTTGCCCCAGGTATTGCTCAATCCCGGCGACGTCTGTCTCGTACCTGATCCAGGTTATCCGGATTATTGGTCCGGCGTAGCACTGGCAAAAGCGCACATGTCTTTTATGCCACTGCTGGAGTCCAATGCATTCCTGCCTGATTATGAAGCAGTCTCTACCGAGGATCGGGAAAAGGCCAAGCTGATGTTCCTGAACTATCCCAACAATCCAACCTCGGCAACGGCCCCGCTTTCCTTCTATGAAGATACGGTAGAGTTCGCCATTCAAAATAAAATCGTCGTAGCCAGTGACTTCGCGTATGGTGCAATTGGATTCGACGGACATCGTCCAGTGAGCTTTTTGCAGGCACCAGGTGCCAAAGAAGTGGGTATTGAGTTCTACACATTATCCAAAACGTACAATATGGCAGGCTGGCGTGTCGGATTTGCTCTGGGCAATGCGGACATCATCTCCAAAATCAATCTGCTGCAGGATCATATCTACGTGAGCCTCTTCGGAGGCATCCAGGCCGCTGCTGCGGCTGCACTGACATCATCCCAGGAATGTGTCACTTCACTGGTTGCACGTTATGAATCACGTCGCGATGCTTTCTATGATGCACTCTCATCCATCGGCTGGCAGGCCCCTAAACCGGGAGGCTCCTTCTTTAGCTGGCTGCCTGTACCTGCAGGCTTTACTTCTGCTTCCTTTGCTGACGTGTTACTGCGTGAAGCAAAGGTCGCGGTAGCACCGGGTATTGGTTTCGGTTCACATGGTGAGGGCTATGTACGCGCAGGACTGCTAAGTGATGAAGATCGATTAAGGGAAGCTGCGGAGCGGATTGGCAAGTTGAATTTATTCAAGTAATTTACAGGTGCATAACCCCTTTGCATCTGCCAAGTTTCCATGGTATGTTATAAGGAAATATTGAACGAAACGTGATGACGGGACCAGTACGAGAGGATCAGCCGCGCCCAGAGAGTAAATTCCATCGGGCTGCAAGAATTTACCGCGGCTTCTCTCCGAAACCTACCCCTGAGCGGCCTGTGATGCACAGGACAGTGCCTTCTGTTACAGGGCATGAAGCCGGATGATCCAATCATCAATAAAGGTGGTACCGCGGAAGTAACGAACTTTCGTCCTTTTTAACCAAAAGGGCGGGAGTTTTTTTTGTACCCAACGGTCTGCTTCAGGGTCAATCATTAATATTGTTTAAGGAAGTGAAAACATGACCTCACGTATTGTAGTTAAGATCGGAAGCAGTTCGCTTACTACGGAAGAAGGCGGGCTCGATCGAAGTGCCATTACTTTTTTTGCCGGAGAAATTGCTGCTTTGGCTGAACAAGGCCACGAGGTTCTTCTGGTCACTTCGGGAGCGGTAGCTGCCGGATTTCGGGAGATCGGTTACCCCCAGCGTCCCAAGCAGTTACATGAAAAACAAGCCGCAGCGGCTGTTGGGCAAGCATTGCTGATGCAGGCATATCAACAGGCTTTTGCAGCGCACCGCGTTACTACAGCACAAATTCTGCTCACCCGTACCGACTTTCACAGCCGGAAACGTATGGGCAACGCGGGCATGACCGTGGAAGAGCTGCTCAAGCAGCGCGTCATTCCGATCTTTAACGAGAATGATACTGTATCTGTCGATGAATTGAAGTTCGGAGATAACGATCTCCTGTCTGCTCTGGTAGCAAATCTGGTCAAGGCACAGCATCTGGTCATTCTTACAGATACCAACGGTCTGTACACGGCCGATCCACGAAAAGATCCATCTGCCGTGCGTTATGACCGCATCCCCGAAATTACGGCAGAAATTTACGCCTATGCTGGCGGTTCAGGATCATCCGTAGGTACCGGCGGTATGCGATCCAAGGTAGATGCAGCCAAAGTGGCAACGCGTGGAGGCGTGCCTGTCTTTGTGGGAAGTGTGAAGGAACCTGGAGATATGCAAAGAGCGGTTGATGGAACTGGAAAAGGAACGTATTTCGAGACTCGCCTTGCCGCTCTCTCTCGTAAAAAACAATGGCTTGGCTTCATGTCGACCCCGCTCGGTACCGTCGTTGTGGATAATGGTGCCGAAGAAGCACTGGTCCATGGTGGTCATAGTCTCCTGCCTGTAGGCGTCAAACGCGTGCTGGGTACCTTCCATGCCGGAGATGTTGTAGAGGTACTGGGTATGGATGAATCCTTACTCGGTCGTGGTATCGTCAATTATGATGATGACCAGCTACGGCTCATCGCAGGACTGCCAAGTGGCGAAGTGATGAAGCAGTTGAACAGTATCCATCGACTTGAGGTTATTCACCGGGACGAGTGGATTACGTTAAAATAGAACAACTATAATACTACCGAGTGTACTACTCAGGTTCATATGATATAGCCATTAAATAATCTTTTGTTTCCAATTAATATATGGGAGGAATTTATGATGAGTGAAGTCAGAGAAAAAGCGAGCAAGGCCCAAGCCGTGGTTCCGCAGCTGAATCGACTGAGCACAGAACAAAAAAATAACGCCCTGCTGGTCATGGCGGACGCATTGATTGCGCAAGCGGATTCCATTATTGCAGCAAACGCTGACGATCTGGAACGTGGCAGACAGCAAGGCACGCCAGAATCGATGCTGGATCGCCTCGCTTTGAATAAGGAGCGTATCGCCGGTATCGCTGAAGGATTGCGTCAGATCGTGGAGTTGCAGGACCCTGTAGGCGAAGTGCTGGAGACATTTACTCGTCCGAACGGATTGCATGTTGAAAAACTGAGAGTGCCGATTGGTCTGATCGGCATCATCTACGAGGCCCGCCCAAATGTTACAGTGGATGCAGCCGGACTATGCCTCAAAACAGGCAACGCTGTACTGCTGCGAGGCGGCTCCTCTGCCCTCTCCTCCAATCGCAAAATTGTGGAGGTACTCCATCAGGCACTGGCAACAACGGATATGCCAGCTGATGCCTTGCAGCTTGTCGAGGATGCAGACCGCTCTTCCGTGGACGAAATGCTCAAGTTGAACGGACTGCTGGACGTCATCATACCACGCGGCGGAGCCTCACTAATCCGCAATGTGGTCGCCAATGCAACAGTGCCTGTGATCGAAACCGGCGCAGGTATCTGTCATACCTATGTGGATGAATCTGCCGATCCGGTCATGGCAGCGGAGATTGCTGTTAATGCCAAGGCACAGCGTCCATCCGTGTGCAACTCCATGGAAACTCTGTTGCTGCACGCCGTTTACGCCGAGGAGCATCTGCCGACACTGGCTGAACAACTCCGTGAGGCGAACGTCCTGTTGAAGGGGTGTGACACGGTTCGCCGTCTCGTTCCCTCTGCCCTGCCTGTGACGGAAGAAGATTATGCGACAGAGTACAATGATTATATTTTAAATATTCGTGTAGTTCAGAACCTGGATGAAGCGATGGAGCATATCGCACGTTATGGCACGAAGCATTCAGAGTGTATCGTCACCAAGGATACCAGCAATGCAGAACGTTTTTTACATGATGTAGATGCGGCTGCTGTATACCATAATGCTTCTACTCGTTTCACAGACGGATTTGAATTCGGTTATGGAGCCGAAATTGGGATCAGCACCCAGAAGCTGCATGCTCGTGGACCTATGGGTCTGCCTGCATTAACGTCAACCAAATACCGTATCACTGGAAATGGACAAATCCGGCAATAATATCGCAGCTACAGTTATATAGGAGGAACGATAAATATGAGTCAAGAACAACAGACGTTATTACAACAGAAGATTACTTTTCACGGAGCAGGTGCGATGGCTGAAGCCATCGTGCGCGGATTAATTTCCCGCCTTGTCGTACGTCCTCAGGATATTACGATGCTGAACCGCAGCAACCAGAAACGTCAGGAGGAGCTCAGCACCCGTTATGCCGTACATACCGGAACTGCTGCACAATCGCTGGATCATCTCGCCGCTTCTCCGGTTATTGTACTCTGTATGAAACCGAAGGATGCTGCCGCAGCGCTGCGTGAACTTGGGCCGCTCCTGTCGCCTGATCAATTAATCGTTTCGGTTATTGCCGGATTGTCGATCCGTACGATGCAATCCCTACTGGGACGCAAGCAACCGATCGCCCGCACCATGCCAAATACATCTAGTACAATCGGACTTGGCGCAACCGGACTTGCCTTCTCTGAAGAGATTACGGATGAACAGCGCAGTACAGTCATGACGATGTTCGAAGCTGTTGGAATCGTGACCATCGTGCCTGAAGATAAACTCGAAGTCCTCACAGGTATTTCCGGAAGTGGTCCGGCTTATGTATACTATTTGATGGAGGCCATGATTGCCGCAGGTATTCGTGGCGGCTTGTCCAGCCAGCAATCCCGCGATCTGACTGTTCAAACCGTACTGGGTGCTTCACGCATGGTGCAACAGACTGGCTTGGAACCAATGAAACTTCGTAGTGATGTAACCTCCCCGGGAGGCGCAACCCAGGCAGCACTAAAAACGCTGGACGAGGGAGATTTCTTTGAAAATGTAATCGCAGCCGTCAACCGCTGTGCAGAGCGCTCACGGGAGATGGGAGCTGCTTTGGAAGGAGATTTAAAATGAATAATATGTGCACAGCCACATATCGTCTGCATGATGATCGTGCAGACTTCCGCAAGAAGGCTGAGTCCATTGCTGTCGGCATGACTGTTGGCAGTTGGACTGAATTACCTCTGGCCAAGCGTGAGGCGATGCAGAAACATCTGGGTGAAGTGATCAGCGTTGAGGTGCATGAAGCTGAGGGCATGGCCCCAGGTGAGCGTTACGCTGATATTACCATCGGTTATCCAGATGTAAATTTCAGCCGTGATATTCCTGCCCTGCTCGTGACGGTATTTGGCAAAATCTCAATGGATGGACGCATCAAACTGACACGGCTTGGATTCTCGGATAATTTCCTCCGTGCATTCCCCGGTCCCAAGTTTGGACTGAACGGTGTTCGTGATCTGCTAGGTGTACATGATCGTCCATTGTTAATGAGTATCTTTAAATCAGTCATTGGACTGGATGCAGACGAATTGAGGGAACAGTTTATTCGCCAAGCTCTTGGTGGAGTAGACTTGATTAAAGACGATGAAATTCTGTTTGAGAACAAACTGACTCCGATTGAGAAAAGAGTCGAGGTCTGCATGAAAGCTGCGGAACAGGCACGCAAGGAGACAGGCAAAAAACTTCTTTATGCCGCGAATTTGACTGGACCTACTTCACGTCTGAAACAACAGGCTGAACGCGCGATAGATGCAGGAGCAAATGCGCTGTTGTTCAATGTCTTGTCCTACGGATATGACGTGCTGCACGAACTTAGCAGTGATCCGGACATCAATGTGCCGATCATGGCTCACCCTGCACTTGCAGGTGCACTATATCCTTCACCACACTATGGTATCTCGGCTTCCGTCCTGCTGGGTCAGCTGATGCGACTTGCCGGAGCGGATCTGGTTCTCTTCCCTTCCCCTTACGGATCAGTGACAATGCCAAAGGAAGAGAATATGGCCATTACAGAACAATTGCTATCACCTGAGCTTCCGGTCAGAACCAGCATGCCTGTGCCTTCGGCTGGTATACATCCGGGGCTTGTACCGCTTATTCTGCGTGACTTCGGCACCGATGTCATCGTTAATGCCGGTGGAGGCATTCATGGACATCCCATGGGCACTGAGGCAGGCGGACGGGCATTCTTGCAGGCTATCGAGGCAGCCCAGCGTTCCATTCCACTGGCAGAATATGCAGTCGAACATCTCGAGCTGAAAAGTGCACTGGATCTGTGGGGTGACGAACGATGAGAAGTGATAAAAAAACGGTCATTTTCTGTGATTTTGATGGCACGATCACCCTTTCGGACAATATAGTAGCGATTATGAAACATTTTAAACCTGAAGGTATTGAATCGATTATGAAAGACACGATTGAACAGCGAATTTCGCTCCGCGAAGGTGTGGGAGCGATGTTCGATCTGTTGCCTTCTTCGCAGAAAGATGAGATTGTGGAATTTGTACTTGGGCAAGCTGGCATCCGAGAAGGGTTCAGCGAATTTCTTGCATACGTGCGGGACGAAGGTATTGAATTCAATGTCACCAGCGGCGGAATGGACTTTTTTATCGAGCCTTTGCTCGCTCCATTCGATATTCCACAGGATCACGTTTATTGCAACGGGGCAGATTTCACAGATGAGTTCATCCGTATTGAATGGCCTAATCCGTGTCAGCCTCCTTGTGAGAACGGCTGCGGCATGTGTAAAACGACGGTTATTCGTACATTCCCGGAAGAACAATATAATCGTATCCTCATTGGCGACAGCCTCACGGATTTTGAAGGCGCCAAAATCGCTGATCTTGTCTACTCCCGTTCCATCCTGACGGATAAGTGTATAGAGCTGGGTGTGGATCATGTCCCATTCACAACCTTCTACGATATTATGGAAGATATGAAACAGAAGCAAACACAAGGAGTGCTGTAAAGATGGGTTTTGAAAAGATTACATTGGAACATAAACGCCAGGTCCTCGAAGAACTGGCTGATATCAAAGCGCTGTTTGCCAGCCGGAACTGGTTCCCTGGTACAAGTGGCAACCTGTCGATGCGTGTGGGCGACTTCGACCCGGAGCAGTTCTACTTTGCGGTTACTGCATCAGGGAAAGACAAATCTCTCCGTACACCGGAAGACTTTCTGTTTGTGGACAAGCATGGTAAGGCCATTGAGAGCACAACCCTGAAACCGAGCGCTGAAACGTTGATTCACTGCGAAATCTATCGTTTAACCGGCTGCGGTGCCGTGTTCCATGTGCATACCGTATTTAACAACCTGATCAGTGAGTTCTTTGGAGCAGATGGACACGTACCGATTCAAGGCATCGAATTGATCAAGGCTTTCAACATCTGGGAAGAAAATGCGGAGATTCGTGTACCGGTTCTGCCTAACTTCGCAGATATTCCATCCATCGCTGAATTGGTGCCAGGTGTACTTGACGCCAATGTACCGGGAATTTTGCTGCGTAATCACGGTATTTATGCCTGGGGCAAGGATGCTTTCGAAGCGAAACGTCACCTGGAAGCGTTCGAGTTCCTGTTCGAAGTGATGTACCGTCAACTTCTGCTGAAGGGTGCTACCAAATAGAAATTATTCATTCGAAATCAAAGCGGAAAAACCAAAAACACGCCAAGGCTGATATACATAGCCCTCGGCGTGTTTTTATGTTTGGGGAATTCCTTGTTTTCTATGATTTCTTTGTTCCATTTGGAAAAGGGAATCGATAAAATCTGAGGATAACAGCGATTGGAAGGTTGTTCTGTCATCGTAGTGTCAGTGTAACTGTTCTTTAGTTCTACAGTCGATCATCCCGATCCTTGAACAAAAAGAGACTGTCTGCTCCCTCATCATTTCGATGAACTGTACTATGGATACCCGTCCCCCTCTGCTTGCCAAACAACAGCTTCAGACCGCCAAAAATGAGCAGCAAGGACACAATCACGGTGTTCACATACGAACGAATCTCGTACGTCATAAAGGCATCCGGGAACATCTCATTCAGCTGTGGAATGACCAAGCGGATAAACAGATAGTACAGTCCCAATGCAGCAATTCCGAATCCTATCAGGCGCTGGTGACGAGCCCAATCCTTGAAAATGGGTTGATCTGTCAACGGTTCACGGCCATACCGGCTTGAACACTGAAGTCCATCAAAGAAGCTGTAGAACCAAATCAACGGAATCATGAACAGGAACACCGATAAATGAAGCAGGTCCAGAATGTAGATGCTGCCGAGAAAGAGGAACATGAGTTGCATGCCTCTTTTTTGCAGTCCCAGATACAGATGACCCGCACCCGGAAAGGCTGATAACAAGGTTGCCAGCACTTTGCTGCGCCGTCCAGATGCCCTGCCCATCTCCAGCTCCTCGAACAACGTTCGATCCTGCAATATCTCACCAGCCTGCTTGCGATGCACGTGCTGGACGGCATCAAACATGCAGTATACCCAAATGACAGGCAGAATGAGCAAGAACATCAGAAATACGGATTCATTCGTAATGGAAGCTACAAAAACCATCATGGCAAATGAACCGAAGAACGCGATCAGGAACGATAATCCGCGATGTAACAGTCCGAGATGAAGGTGTCCCAGACCTGGAACAAAGGAAAGTAAAATCGTAAAAAACCGTTCGCTTTCACTACCTTTCCGATAGAGCGGTTGACCGTAACCCCCTTCGGGGCCACCATACTCAGCGCCCTGATGCTGATGTATTCCCTCCTGGTCCATCTCCATCTGTCCCAGATGACCTTCCTGACCAGCGTATGCTCCCTGATATGCCGTCCCCTGAGGCGGTCCACTGTAATGTGCGCCATATCCATGGTATCGGGCATCATTAGGAGATGGGGCACGCAGCAGAACGATAATCATATCCAGCATGCTGACACACCAGAAGAATATGGCTCCCAAGGCCCCAAGAATCATTAATTCCCTCTCACTCACCAGAATTGCCAGCATAAACGAACCAACAGCTGTCCCAAAAAAGAGTAATGGATAGATTACCGCTCTGGCAGGCCGACCCCAATAGAGAAAACCCAGACCCGGAATCAGGTTTAATAGAAATGCAAGTAATTTGTTACGATCTGATTGCACAGTCGTCATCCTTTCTTTTCAGGCAATGCGAAACAATTTATGGTCCAGGCTTGAAGTGATCCAGCCATGAAGTGGCTGCCTCCGTCCATTTTTCCGTAAATGACCCCCTGTGATCACCTTCCTGGAACTTATGATAAGGCGCTACCTTGTCAAACAGTCCCGAGGAGAGGAAGATTAACGTTAGACAAGCCGCTACGGCATAATGAAACACTTTGTGATCCAGCCAGAGACGTCTTCGTCCAGAACGCGATTTGCGCTTTGGCTTGGAGGATTGCATTTCCGTAATTTGATTCATGACCGAATCGGCGAAGCCTACCGGGTCCTTCAGTTGTGGCAACTCCCGATGAATGCCGAGTGCTTCGAGATAGTTGTCCATCGCTTCCGGAACGTCCATAAGCATCTGTTCCATCATACTTGCCTGGTTTGCAGTCATTCGGCCTTCAATATAATCAGTCCATTCCTGGACGGTATACATCCTTTTATTCCTCACGCCACTCATCCTCCTTCCAATGATTTCGAATCCACTGCCGGGCACGATACAGACGGGACTCCACGGTTTTTACTGCCACCTGTGCATCACGGGCAATCTGCTCATAATTTTTTTCGCTTAAGTAATACGCAGTAATAATGTCCCTGTGCTGGGCAGGCAGCTGATTGATTCGCTCGCGTAACTTTTCCTGACGTTCCTCACGCACGAGGCGGGCAAGAACATCTTCTTCACGACCGGGCATGTTCATTATTTTTTCTTCTCCGCCCAGATCCTCAGCGCTTCGTCTGCCCAGCTTGCGTTTAGCATCAATTGCTTTGTGAAAGGCAATTCGGGTTAACCACGTTTTGAATCCTTCGGATCGGTAATCGGGGAGAGATTTAACCATCTGAATGAACGCCTCCTGCGCTGCATCCTGTGCATCCTGATCGTTCCGCAATACGGAGTAGGCCACATGGTATACATGCTGGCTGTACTTTTCAATCAACAAGCGCATCTGGGATGTATCGCCTTGACGGATTTGTTCGATTAAGCGCGCTTCATCAATGACTCTCCCCTCCTCTCCACTACAATAGACGACAACTTGTTTGTTGACCCCTGCGTATTCATTCATTTTTTTTATAAAAAGGTTACACATTGCCTGAAAAGTCAGTTCCACTGGGAACTTAACGTCTCTATAATCTAAAAAAACAGGCTCAGAATATCTTCTGGCCTGTTTTTGATTTATTCTGAATGAAATTGTTGCTTAATCTAACATTAATGTTAACGTCCACCGTTACGAAACCGTTGTGTATATGCCTTGGCGTCCTGCACATTCTTCACGCGGTTACGGCTCCATTCAAGCAGAATTCGGTCTATATAGCGGAAATGGACTTTACCAGCAAACACCGCTTCCTTCAATGCCATGAGAATCAATTCCTCCTGATAGCGATCCTGATCCAGCCAACCGGATATGGTCTCGCATTCCATCGGGGAAAGCGGGCGGCCAAACTCTTTTTCAAAAATAGAGAACATATTTCGTTCTTCCTCTTCTTTTTGAACACTGTTCGAATCCGGGCGCAATGCATTACTGTCCAGCTGCTGCTTACGAGCAACGGCCATATCCTCTGCTGTACATCCTGCCAGCTTGGCATACAATCCATGCAGATCATAACGTTCATACTGAATGTCACGCTCTTCATCCCGATGCTCGTCAATGTGAATGTACCCGTCTCTCATAAGACGTTGCAGCATTCTGGCGATGCCTTCAGGAGCAAGACCCATACGGGTAGCTAGCTCTTCAAGCGTTGGGAACTCATTGAATTCGACTTGTCGGAATCCAAACAATTGAATCAGCAGAAGTACCTCTGCATCACTTAACCCCAGCTGATGATAATAGCGCAGTAAAGCATATGGGAGCTGCGCTGTCCCTGATGCCATACCGTAAGCTGCTCCATTCAACCAGGCTTTGGAGCCGGTTTCTTCCATGGACTCGCGGTTAAGCATTAAGGGTACAGACGATAGAGCATACGTGGGAATGCAATCGTCTCACGTACGTGATCCAATCCACAGATCCATGCTACCGTCCGCTCCAATCCCAGACCGAAGCCGGAGTGAGGAACCGATCCGTATTTACGTAAGTCCAGATACCACTGATATGCCTCTTCCGACAACTGATGCTCATCAAAGCGCTGCTGCATCAGTTCCGGATCATCAATACGCTGGGAACCACCAATGATCTCTCCGTATCCTTCTGGTGCGATCATATCTGCACAGAGGACCACTTCAGGACGATTTGGATCGGGTTTCATGTAGAATGCCTTGATTCCAGCCGGATAATGTGTGATAAAGACAGGAGTATTATATTTCTCGGCAATCGCCGTTTCATGCGGAGCACCGAAGTCTTCTCCCCAAGGTATATCGAAGCCTTGTCCATTCAGGAACTCAATCGCTTCATCATAAGTAATGCGCGGGAATGGAGCTACAATGTTTTCAAGCTTGGACACATCACGTCCGATGGACTCCAGTTCAGCACGGCAGTTTTTCAAAACCGTTTGAACCACGTGCGCAATAAACTTCTCTTGCACTCGCAGGCTTTCCTCGTGATCCACAAACGCCATTTCCGGCTCAATCATCCAGAACTCGATCAGGTGACGACGTGTTTTGGATTTCTCGGCACGGAACGTAGGACCGAAGGAGTACACTTTGCCCAGCGCCATTGCCGCAGCTTCCATATACAACTGTCCACTTTGTGTCAGATAGGCATCTTCATCAAAGTATTTGATGTGGAACAAGTTCGTCGTTCCTTCAGCAGAGGAAGGTGTAAGAATCGGAGGATCAACCTGTGTGAATCCGTTACCATCAAAGAACTGCTGAACAGCGCGGATGATCTCCGCACGAATGACCATAATCGCACGTTGTTTTGTCGAACGCAGCCACAGATGGCGATGATCCATCAGGAAGTCTACCCCATGCTCTTTCGGAGTGATTGGATAGTTTTCAGTCAGATGGATAATTTCCACGCCAGTAACCGTCATCTCATAACCAGACGCACTACGTGGTTCTTCGCGGATAATACCTGTTACATACAATGAACTTTCTTGAGTCAAGCTCTTCGCAGCATTCCAGATATCTTCGCTGACTTCACTCTTAACCACTACCCCTTGAATATATCCGGTTCCATCACGCAGTTGCAAAAATTGAATTTTGCCGCTGGAACGTTTGTTGTTAATCCAGGCGCCGATCTTAACAGTCTCGCCCACATGCTCACTCACATTACGAATTACACAATCCGTACTCATGCCCATATCTCTCCTTGGAATCCTGAATTTGAAAATGCAGCGGGCAGGCATATGCCTGTCCCCTGCACTTCCTTGTCATGCTATATTCACTTTACAATTAGATTACAGAGAATTCAATACGATTCGGTGTGTATCTCTTGCAATCACCAATTCTTCGTTCGTAGGAACTACGAGAACGTCCACTTTGGAATTCGCTGTTGTGATGCGGCGTGGTTCCCCAGAGCGAATTGCATTCAGCGCTTCATCCAGTTCAACACCCAGGTACGTGAGTTGCTCACATACTTTTTGGCGAAGAACAACGGAGTTTTCACCTACACCAGCCGTAAATACGATCACGTCTACACCGTTCATTGCTGCTGCATAAGAACCGATGTATTTACGCAAACGATATTCGTACATCTCGAATGCAAGCGTGGAGTTAGCATCGCCAGCCTCCATACCTTCCGTGATTTCACGCATGTCGCTGCTGATGCCAGAGATTGCAAGAAGTCCACTATGTTTGTTTAACATGGAGTTTACTTCGCTCACGCTCAGTTCTTCCTTGTTCATAACATAAGGTACAATTGCCGGATCCAGGTCACCACTACGTGTTCCCATCATCAATCCTTCGAGTGGAGTCATGCCCATGGACGTGTCCACGGATACGCCGCCCTGTACAGCCGTTACGCTACCACCATTACCAACGTGGCATGTGATGATCTTCAGATCTTCCAATGGACGATCCAGATATTCAGCTGCTGCCTTGCTTACGTAATCATGGGAAGTACCATGTGCTCCATAACGACGTACTTTATACTTTTTGTAAAGCACACGTGGAATGGCGTACAGATATGCTTTTTCCGGCATCGTTTGATGGAAAGCCGTATCAAAGACCATTACCTGTGGTACCCCTGGCATATTGGATTCAGCCGCACGAATACCCATCATTGCTGCAGGGTTATGCAGTGGAGCCAGATCGAACAGACGGCGAATTTCTGCTTTGGAAGCATCATCAACCAATGCTGATTCTTTAAATGCTTCACCACCGTGAACCACACGATGTCCAACAGCCTGAATTTCATCAACGGAACCAAGCACACCGTTTTCTTTGTCTGTCAGGATGTCAATAACTTTACGAATCGCTGTAGTATGTTCGAGAATTTCGCTAACTTCCGTAACATCCTCACGGCCCGTTGGTTTGTGCGTCAGAATGGAAGAGTCCATGCCGATCCGCTCTACCAGACCTTTTGCCAATACGGATTCATCCGTCATGTTATACAATTGATATTTGAGCGAGGAACTCCCCGCATTAATTACGAGTACTTTCACAGCCGGTCACCATCCTTGTCGTACTTGAAGAATCCTTCGCCTGTTTTGACACCCAGGTGTCCTGCACGCACCATTTTCTTCAGGACTGTAGAAGGACGATATTTCAATTCACCGAATTCACGGAACATTCTTTCGAGTGCAGCTTCTACCGAATCCAATCCGAAACGGTCTGCCATCTCAAGCGGTCCGTGCTGGAAATTGTATCCGATACGCATAGCGTCATCAATATCTTCAGCGGAAGCGACACCTTCCTGCAGTACATGCAGCGCTTCGTTGATCAGAAGACAGATCAGTCTGGACGTAACAAATCCAGGCGATTCATAGATCATAACGCCTTTTTTGTCCGCGACTTCTTCCACAAAACGTCTAGTTTCTGCAAATGTGGTATCAGATGTTTTCAGACCACGAATAATCTCTACAAGATCAACCCGGGAAACCGGGTGAATAAAGTGCATACCAATAACACGCTCTGGGTATTTGGTCGAGCTTGCAAGCTCAGTCAAACTCAGCGTGGATGTATTACTTGCAAGAATTACATTGCTTGGGCAAACTTGGTCAAGTTGGCTAAATACCGCTTTTTTCGCGTCAAGATCTTCAGAAATAGTCTCAATAACCATATCGCAAGTTCCGAGTTCAGCCAAATGAGCAACTTTGGTAATACGGGAGAGAATCAATTTCTTCTCAGCCTTCGTAATGGCCCATTTCTCCAGTTGTTTATCGAGGTTAGCCTCAATCATGTTGTATGCATGATCCAGCTTCTCCGTTGTATGCTCCACCAGAAGCACATCAAGTCCTTTGGCTGCAAGCATCTGGGAAATACCTTGCCCCATCGTGCCGCCGCCGACAACTCCTATCTTTTTGAAAAACATGGTTCTGCTCCATCCTTTCGGTCTCTATTTCTCTATTGTACCCTGTTCGCCGAAAATTACAAATTTCGACCCAACATATAATAATATCTTAGCACGACTGAAATGTAAAAAAAAATAACCGACATAAATAAATTATGCCGGTAGAAGGGCGCTGTCACGAAATTGACAACGAAATTGATCGCCAGACAACACTTCTTCCCTGAGCAACGTGTCGAGGGAATTGTCGAAAATTGTCCGCTGTTCTTCGAGCAATCGTTTGGTCTGTTCCATCAGGTCTTGCAGGATCAATTTGTTCTCCCGCATCAATTCTTCCGTAGTTACCATATCCATGTTAACAATACCCAACGTTGTGAGTCCGGAAGCCATCATCGTCTGTACCACATTTGTTGCTTGTTCAAAGTCATTGCGTGATCCTGTACTGCGTCCACCGTAATACATTTCCTCCGCTGCTGCACCTCCGAGGGCAATCATGATCTGCTCTTCCAGGAAGCGCTTCGTGTACAGAAATTGCTCTTGTTGCGGGTTATGACGTACATATCCCAAGGCCTGTCCACGAGGGCTAAGAGCAACCTGACTTACACTGCCAGGACGAACCAGTTCAGCCATGATGGCATGTCCCAATTCATGAATAGCGACTCTTTTCTTCTCTTCCACGCTCGATTCGCGGTCTGTCTTCTCACCCATCATTACTTTATCAATCGCAAGGGACAGATGACGCTGTTCAATGTTGAGCAGCCCGTCTCTCATCGCGTAAATTGCAGCTTCGTTCATCACGCTTTCCAGCTGTGCCCCAGAGAATCCATAAGATTCTTCTGCTGTCTTCTCAAGGCTGACCCCTTCCATAAGAGGCTTATTGATTGCATGCAGCTCCAGTATGTGCTTTCTGCCTTTCTTATCCGGCAAGTCTACCTGAATATGACGGTCAAAACGTCCTGGACGTGTCAATGCGCTGTCGAGCATTTCTTTTCGGTTCGTAGCAGCGATCACGAGTATGCGCGGTGTGTCGGAAGAGTATATGCCATCCATTTCCGTCAACAGCTGATTCAGCGTCTGATCATATTCACGCTGTTGTCCACCTTCCCGTTTTCCACCGATCACATCAATTTCATCGATAAATATAATGGCATTTTCCTTATTTTCTTTAGCGGCACGTGTTCTTGCATCACGGAACAAATCCCGTATTCTGCCTGCACCTACACCAACATACATCTCAACAAACTCACTGCCTGAAGCAGCTACAAAAACAGAATCCGTATAATGAGCAGCAGCTTTGGCCATCAAGGTTTTACCTGTTCCTGGAGGGCCAGTGAGCAGAATACCTTTCAAAGGACGGATACCAAATTTCTGAATTTCCTCATGCCGAATGAGAAAATCAAGCGCTTCCCTCAGTTCCTGCTTGGCACTTTCCTGACCACCGATTTCTTCAAAAGTCAGCTTGGAAGGTCCTTTTTTCTTGCGTTTTCGTTCCTGACCTGCTCCAACCGTAATTCCACCACGCATTTGCATCATGAGCAGCAGAGCTCCCACAAGCATTGCAGCGATCAGAACGGGAATCATGTTTACACCGATAAAAGCAAGAAAGATAATCAATACGGGTACAAATCCAATGGCAATTTCTTTCGTCCATTTAGGCATTAGGCCACACTCCTATCTGACCGGGCACACGCGGCAAAATAATAAACTTGCTGGCATCTCCATCTCTGAGACTGACATAAACATTATTGTCATCCATGGCTGTATTTACCTTGATCCCATTTGTAGCCATTTTAGATAAGGTCGGTGTAATCTCGGTGTATTGCTTGTTCTCCATCGCCTGAGCTACGGTAAACATGGCACTTCCCCACCAGCTCTCTAGCGCTTCGTTGGAATGATCCACGACATCCAGTTTCAACGAACGAGTGCCAATCAAGGTCTGTCCTTCTTTGTGAATATATTGTACCAACCTGCCCAGATCAACATCCGGTTGCAAATCGAGTTTCAACTGTACATCATTGCGGTTAATAGTTAATTGAACATCATTGACTCCATCGTACTGGGTAACCATCTTTTCAATTGGGCTTTGCACAGCCACATGACGATACACAAACCAACCTCCAAACAACACAACGGCTGAAATGACGGCAGTCAGAGCAATAGGCAATACTTTTATCTTCAAGTGAGTTACCCCTCCTAAATTTTGTCCCATCCTATAACTTGTAGGCAAGAATATGAATATGGTACGTAATGTCCTGTGATGTGCCTAACAGGATTTATTTGTGCATGATGTATCCTTGAATACATATTTGAGTATATCACATCGTATATACAATATCTAAGGCGAAAATATGAATAAATTATTAATTTTAACTATTCAAATCCAAAACGATCAAGAAAATACGTCAAAGAACCGGTCCAGTCGGGTTTCCGTCTGCCGGTTCTTTAATGTATTCTTTTCAAACAATAATACGTCTGCTCATGCTAGCTATTCGGAATCGTATAGACCAGGTCAACCTGTTCCCCGTTACTGAAGCGGTAAAACCGATAATAGTTGTGAGTATCATCGTTATAATACACTTGCCATACATAGATTCCATTCACAACGCCTGGCATGATTCGCTTGATCTCCCCACCTGGAACTTCAGAGCTGAACCGATTTCGAATCTGCGCTTCATTCATGCCGTTCTTCAACAGTTCACCGTGCACCGCATTGGTTCCCGTCACAGGTTTGTTATTCTCATCAAACTTAATCCATACCATGACATCCTGGTTATCCTTATCTTTGCCGATCAGGGTCCAGTATATGTTGTCTCCGCCGTCTTTCTGCCCCCAGACATACTTACGCAGCTCTTCGTGGGACGTAATCCCCAGCTGTTCCTGGGCTGCCTGTATGGCCAACGCCTCTTCCTTGCGTTGATCCTGGGTAACATAGACATAATAACGCTGAAGTCCAAACAGAATCAGAACCAGGAGCAGCAGCGAAATCCATATCCACTTCTTTTTTTTCTTCAAAAGCCGAACTTCCTTTCCCTATGACGTTGCTGTCCTTGTAATTAACGGGCAAGCAGACTGTCAAATGCCAGTTGAGACTCACGCAGAATACGCTCTTCATCCATTGTAAGACATTCGCCATGTTTAACCACTTGTTTTCCATCCACCCACACATGCTCCACATCTTTGGCCGATGCCGAGTAGACCGTATGGGAAATCAGATCCGTATGCGGATAGAAATGGGCTTGCTCGATGTTCAACGCGATGAAGTCAGCCTTCATGCCTGCTTGCAATGCGCCTGCATTGTTCAGGAATATGGATTTGGCACCATACGAAGTTCCAAGCAGAAGCGCTTCCCCTGCCGGCACTGCGGTAGGGTCACCAGACACACCTTTGTGAATCAACGCAGCCAGTCTCATTTCTTCAAACATATCCAGGTTATTGTTACTTGCTGGTCCGTCTGTTCCCAGGGACACGGTCACGCCTGCTTTCAGCAGATCAGGTACACGTGCAACACCCGAAGCCAATTTCAGGTTACTGCCTGGATTGTGGGAAACTGCTACATCATGCCGTGCGAGAATTTCAATCTCCTCATCATTCAGATGTACCGCATGCGCAACCAGAGATGGACGGGAGAAAAATCCTAGCTTCTCCAGATGTGCGACCGGACGCAGTCCGTAATCAGCCACATTCTGCTCCACTTCGCGAAGCGTCTCAGACATATGTGTATGCAAAGGCAGATTCAGGTCATGAGCAACCTGTACCAGCTTCTCTATGTAATCCGGAGGGCAAGTGTAAGGCGCGTGTGGGGAGATTACGGTTGTAATTCTTCCGTCTGCTTGTCCATTCCATTGACGGGCAAATGCTGCGGATTCTTCCAGCTTGCGCAGTTGTTCTTCTTCTGAACAAAGTCCGATTACCCCACGTGCCAGAGCAGCCCGAACGCCGGATTGTTCCACCACTTTCGCTACCTGATCCATATGATCATACATATCCAGGAAAGCTGTTGTTCCGCCCTTCAACATTTCAAGCACGGATAGGGATGTGCCCCAATATACGTCCTCAGACGTCATTTTGGCTTCCATTGGCCACATTTTCTCCTGCAACCATACTTGTAACGCCAGATCGTCTCCGTGGCCTCTCAGAAGCGACATGGCCGCGTGACCATGCGTATTGATCAGACCCGGCAAGAAGAACAGTCCTTTTCCGTCCACCTTTGTCAGACTTTCGTCTCCTTCCGGCAAAGTCTCACCAATATGCACAATCTTGTCATTCTCGACAACCATAAAACCTTGAACCACGTTCCACTCCGTACCCTCACTCACGGCAAATTTGCCGTTGTGAATTACCCATCTATTTGTCGTCATCTTCCTCGTCGTCCTTTCCATTCTCCAAGTAATAAGCCAGGCTAAGCAGATCCGTCGTAAAATCGGCATGATGAATGCGAATATGCGGCGGGGTCTTCAGGATCGTTGGCGCAAAATTCAGGATTGCTTCAATTCCTGACTCAATCAGCTGATCTGCAACATTTTGGGCTTCCGTATCCGGAACCGTGATAATACCTATACGAATGTTATCCTTTTTGACCGAATCCGTTAATTCATTCATCGGCTGCACCGTCAGACTGTTGATTTGGCTCCCAATCTTCGGACCGTAGGCATCAAATACAGCGACGATCTTCATGTTGTCTTTGAGGTAGGCATTGTAATTGGACAAGGCATGTCCCAAATTACCTGCTCCGACAAGAGCCACATTAATCTGCTGGTCTATTTTCAAAATATGACGGATTTTCTCGATGAGATATGAAACGTCATACCCGATCCCTTTACGACCAAAGTCACCAAAGTAAGCCAAGTCTTTACGAATCTGGGCCGGATTCAAATCCAGCCTCAGTCCAAGTTCTTGTGAAGAAACCGTATTGACTTCGCGCTGATGCAATTCATTCAAATAACGCAAGTAAACAGGCAATCTACGCACCACGGCTTCCGAAATTTTATCTGATTTCATATATTGCTCCCCCTTACCAAGGCCACGATAGATAGATGAAAAGATGAGCATCCTGTCTAAAACGATGCAAAATGATTAGTAAATCAAACAGGATGCTCCTTGTTATATATTGGATAATTGCTTAAATTACTTATTTAATGGCTTTACTAGCATATCCATGAAACGAATGGAGGATATTACTCAATTTTACCGCCAATCAGTAGCGTCTTGCAATAATGCAAGCTACAGAGGGTATCTGTTATTGTTGTTCTTCGGTCGGTCTCTCGAGCCATTCCGAAATGCGTGGAACCATCTGCTCTGTGAGCATGTGCTCCATCTTGGGACCAGGTAATGAATATAAAAAGTACTTGCCATAATACGCTTCAATAACGCGTGTATCGTATACAATCACAATGCCTCTGTCTTTGCCTGTACGAACCAGTCTGCCAAATCCCTGTTTGAAACGTATGACGGCTTGTGGCACTGACAGCTTCATAAACGGGTTTTTCTTCTGCTGCTGCAAAAGCTCGCTCTTCGCTTCGACTAATGGATGATTCGGTGGCTGAAACGGCAGTCTGACAATCGCAAGACAGGTCAGAGCCTCTCCAGGAATGTCCACCCCTTCCCAGAAGCTGCTTGTGCCAAGAAGCACCGTCGCTTTTGCATCCTGGAAGCGCCGTGTAAGCTTGGAACGGCTGCCGCTGTCCACCCCTTGCCCCAGCAAAGAGATATCATTGCCTGACAAGGCCTCCTTGAGCGGGTCATAGACCTGGCGCAGCATGCGGTAGGAAGTGAACAACACCATCATGCGTCCACGAGTCGCGATAGCCGTTTCCGCGAGCGAGTGCACGAGCATATCCACAAAGTGGGCATCGCCTACACTGCCCTTCACGCTTGGGAAATCACGCGGAATGACGAGCAGAGCCTGTTCGCGATAATTGAACGGTGACGGTAGCATAGACGTTAACAGACGGTTATTCTCGGCAGCTTCCTGCAAGCCCAGCTGTTCGATCATGAATTGAAATGACTTGTCAACGGAGAGCGTAGCCGATGTAAGCACAACGCTTTTCTTTTTATCAAAGAACATATCCTTCAATTGTGCACTGACATCGACAGGAACAGCATAGAGTTGCAGTGATTTACTGCGGAACTGGCCGCTAGCCTCCATCCAGTACACGGTATTGGCATCATCCATCCGCATGAAGAAACGCAGATTATCCTTGATCGTTGCCAAATCCTTGAGCAGACCTGAAATATCCGTAATCAGACTATCGGACTGATAATCATCCTGATCTTCTTTCACTTCAAGCAGCAGCTTGTCGCCTTTACGAATCAAATCGCCTAGGGTTACATAGATTTGGTTCTCAACATCCTGCAATTCCTGCCATTTGGCTGGTTTTTGCGAAGGCTTCAGTCGAAGAGAGAATTGTCCTGTCTCGCCTGGAGAAGCATCGCTGCGTTCAGGCAGCAGGCCAAACAAGGTATCGCTTAGTCGATCCCATATCTCCTTGACTTCGACCGCAAGCGGGAACATCTGATCAATCATGGAGCCCCACTGTACCGAATTTTCATGACCCGACAATTGAGAACGAAGCATAGGCAGTTGGCCATTACGGCTATCTTTAAACAGTCGGGTCAGTGTATGAACCAACGTGAAATATTTCATATGAAGACCAAGATGTTTACCTGCTACATCCTCCAGATGATGTGCTTCATCGATGACGAGACTTTCGTAGGCCGGCAGCAATTGATGTGCTGCTTTGACATCCGTAAACAATTTCGAATGATTCGTAATGACGATATCGGACAGCCCGGCTTCATGTTTGGCCCGATGATAGAAACATTTGCGGAACCAAGGACAGGAGCGTCCAAGACAGGATTCAGACTCGCTCTGTACCGTCTCCCAGAAGTCTCCTCCACGCCCGCTTAGATTAAGCTCCTCGTCGTCTCCAGTCTCCGTCTGAGTAAGCCAGACAATCATCTGAGCCGCTGTAAAATAATCCTCTTTGGGTGTAGCAAATTCACGTTTATTGATTTTATGCTCAAACTTACGCAGACACAGATAGTGCCCACGTCCTTTGAACACCGCTGCCTTGAACGGAAACGGAACCACTTGGGTCAGCATAGGAATATCCCGCTCTCTCAATTGCTCCTGCAGGTTGATGGTATGTGTGCTGACCATGACTTTCTGTTCCTGTTTCACACTTTCATAGATGGCAGGCAGCAAATAACCAAGTGATTTGCCTGTACCTGTTCCAGCTTCAATCAATAGATGTTTCTCTTCATCCAAAGCTTGTCGTACACTGCTGAACATCTGAGTTTGCGCCTCACGCTCCTCATAATGGTCCAGTGTCTCCTTCAGGTTATCTCTAACCTGATCCATAAACTGCTCAAAACTTACACCTTCCAGCGGATTACCCTCACGCTCATCACGAGGTGAGCCTATATCGGTCCAGTCACTCACGTTCAGGGCGAGCTGGCGGTAATACGTATGACCATCCAGATCCTGAATTGGCTCTGCTTCCTTCTCAGTACGCATTCCGTCGAAGAACCAACCCAAGTCACTGTCTTCCGGGGCAAACAGGTCACTGAGGCGCTGAATCGTGATCAGAGGCAATGCACGCAGCTCATCTAGACACTTCAGCAAGACAAAAGCTGTCGCAAGTGCATCACTGTCAGCCTGATGAGGGCGGTCATGCTGAAATCCGAATTCTGAAGACACATAACCGAGTTGATAAGAGCCCAGTGACGGAAACGTGATCTTCAGGAAATCAATCGTATCCAGAATCCGTCCGGTAAACGGCAGGTAACCGCAGCGATCGAGTGCATTTTGAAGAAAATGAAAATCAAAAGCAACGTTGTGCCCAACAAGAACAACATCGTCAAGCAGCGGAACCATCTCCATCATCATCTCTTCCAATGAGGGAGCATCCGCCACATCTTCATCAGTAATACCGGTTAACCCCGTAATAAACGGAGGAATCGGTACACCTGGGTTCACATAAGAACTATATATTTGAGTTATGCTGTAGTCATGATCTATGATGGCAAGTCCGGCCTGTATAATCTCACCGTCGGACTGCGTGCCGGTTGTTTCGAAATCCAATACGGCAAATTTCATTGCAATGTACGGTCCCTTCCATTCCAGTCTATGTTACAGCATAGCAAAAAAAAGGGCATTTGAAAATTAACTGACAAAAAAAGCGGTGTCCCCGCCGCTATGCCAGAGGAGGGAACACCGTCTTTATGCCGCCGAATAGCCCTTAATTTAAGGTAGTCAGCTGATTTGCATATTGCAATTTTCCGCTGTTTAATCGACAGGCTTCCATGTTATACAGCGGTTCGGTCAACGTCGGGTCATACTGAAGCGCCTGCGCAAATAGTGAACATGCACCATCAGGGTTCGCAAGCTTGGCCTCGATACAGCCCAGGACATTACATACCAGTCCTTTCAATCTCGGCGAACCGTTCAGATGCATAATCCGCTGCAAGTGTATTCCGGCTTCCTCAGTTTGTTCCAGGTTAAGATGAGCAAGAGCCAGGTAAAAACGAGTCAATGCACTTTCAGGATAGTCGGTCACAACCCTAGAAAATTGCATAATCGCCTGCGGGTACATTTGCAGTTTGAAATATCCCTGACCGCGACTGAAACACTCCAGGTGCAGTTCTGGCAATGCAGTAACAGCTTCCTGTTCAGGTTCGAGTGAAGCGGGTTTATCCAGTTCCCTTTCCCTCACCTGGCTCATTTTTTCTTCAAACATCAGCCACTCATCAATCATCCCGTCACTCATCCGCTTCAGCAAATTCCACTTTTGCAGTAATTCCTGTTTGCTTAGGCCTTCAGCAGAAGGGTAGCGCTTGATAATTTCATCTAACATGTCGTTCATTTCTGCGAAAACATGCTGGAACATCGATGCATCCCCACCCTTGAAAAAATGGATTAGTGCAGTGACCTGTACTCATTTTTTGTAGAATGGGTCGTTTTCATTCCCCTTACCAGTCGATTACATAATCGTCGCATGAACTTCGTGCTTCATCGTTTGCACAGGTTTATTCTGTCCATCCACAAATACAACGGTAGGCTTGTGATTATTTGCCTCTTCTTGAGACATCATCGCATATGAAATGATAATGACGGTATCTCCAGGCTGTACCAGACGAGCTGCTGCTCCATTCAAGCAGATCACTCCACTTCCACGTGGACCTGGAATGACATAGGTTTCCAGACGTGCGCCATTGTTGTTATTTACAATTTGCACTTTCTCATTTTCCATCAGATCAGAGGTTTCCATCAGATCTTCATCAATGGTAATGCTACCCACATAGTTCAGGTTTGCTTCCGTAACGGTTGCCCGGTGAATTTTGGATTTCATTAGTGTTCTAAACATGGGACAGCACCTCCGATTTTTGCAGCCTTATATTGTCAATCAATCTTGTTTTGCCGAATTTTACTGCCAGTGCGATCAACAGATCGTCACGACCATGAACTTTTTCCTGATCAGCAAGTGGATCCAGACTTGGAAAAGCCTGAATCTCAGCATAATCTATCACGGCCATTGGTGAACGTTCAATGTTCTGACGCAATATACCGCGGATATCCGCTGCTGTCATCGCCGTACCTGCATCAACAGCTTCCTGTGCCTCACGCAGTGCCTTGGACAGAACAAGTGCTTCCTCACGCTGTTCTGTGCTGAGGTACACATTGCGGGAACTAAGCGCCAAGCCATCACTTTCACGAACGATTGGACAAGGTACAACCTCAACCGCCATGTTCAAATCGTTAACCATCTGCTGGATCACAGCTACCTGCTGTGCGTCCTTCATGCCAAAAAATGCACGCTGCGGTTGTACAATGTTAAACAGCTTCGAGACGACCGTAGTCACTCCGTCAAAATGCCCTGGACGGGATGCACCGCATAAGCGATCCGTTAAACGAGAAACCGATACGGTCGTTTGTGTAGGCTGTGGATAGATCTCTTCAACAGAGGGAATAAATACGATATCCACCCCTTTTGCTCGTGCAGTTTCCACATCTCTGGCTTCATCCCTAGGATAACTGTCAAAGTCTTCATTCGGACCGAATTGAATTGGATTTACAAATATGCTCAAAACCACGATATCACTTTGTTGTTTGGCCGCCTGCATCAAACTTGCATGGCCTTCATGAAGAAATCCCATTGTAGGCACAAGTCCTACAACAGACTCTCTGGACTGAATCGACTGACGTTTCAAGCTAAGTTCTTGTCTTAATTCTGCGATTGTCCGTATCACTTTCATACGCTCGTCTCCACCTTTCCTTTGCGATGTCCGTACAATTGATCCAGAACGCCGTCAGCAGCGGTAAATACATGCTCTTCTGCCGGGAATGAGCGGTCCTTGACTTCCTTCACATAGGACTCAATGCTATTGCGAATCAATGTACCTACGTCTCCATACGATTTGACAAAGCGTTTTGGCGTGTATGGGGAAGCATACTGAACCACATCGTGGAATACCAGTACCTGACCATCACACCCTCTACCTGCGCCAATACCAATCGTAGGAATAGACAGTTCTTCCGAGATCGCTCTTGCCACTTCTTCAGTGACCAGTTCGAGTACAATGCCGAAAGCTCCGGCTGCTTCAAGCGCCTTGGCTTCGTCCATCAGCCGTTTGGCATCTGCAGCATCCTTGCCCTGAATACGATAACCGCCAATTTGATTCACGGATTGCGGTGTAAGCCCGATATGTCCAAGTACAGGTACACCGGCTTGCACAACCGCTTTTACCGTATCCGCGATTTCGAGACCGCCCTCCATCTTGACCGCTTGTGCATGACCTTCCTGCATTAGGCGACGGACACCTTTAAGCGTCTCGTCTAGGCTGCCATGGTACGTCATGAAGGGCATATCAGCCACGATAAACGTATTTCCCGCACCACGTACTACAGAGCGTGTATGGTACACCATATCGTCGATCGTAACAGGCAAGGTGGAGTTAAAACCCAGTACCACGTTTCCCAGTGAATCACCAACCAGAATAAGATCGATACCTGCTTCCTCGGCCAATTGAGCAGTCGGATAATCGTAAGCTGTAATCATACTAAGCGGCACGCCGTCCTGCTTATATTTTTTCATTTTCACAATATTCAATGCTTGTTTGTTTGCCATTTTCGTCATGGCTCCTCTCATCTTTTCAATTTAAACGCAACAAAAAAAACCTTTTAGTTTCCACTAAAAAGTCCCGAAAAGTCAAAAAAGAGTCACTTGCGATCGTCCCTTCTGTCTCGGTCCTCTTCGGCTCAGAGCAGAATCCAACAACTCACTTTACTACCATTCCTGCCTTGTCACTGCAACATTTTTGAAGCAGAACAAAGCATACTATTGCCGGAGTGCAATTCGGTCTGCATTAGCCGATATCGCCTCACGAACACAGTATACCAAAGTTCTGCCCAAAGTTCACGTCTTATGTTCATTTTAACGGTGTAAATTCGACAAAATTGTTTAATTTACCAATGAAACTTCACCGGAGTATACCGATACACGCTCACCGTTTTTCTTCTCCAAAATCAATGCACCAGAAGGATCAAGGCCTACGGCTGTACCCTCGATGATGCCCTGCGGATTAGCTACCTTAATCTCACGATTTATTGATACGGACAAAGCTTCCCAGAGCGAAGAAATCACACCGAACCCTTCCTTTTGATACAAAAAATACAAACGCTCCAATTCCGAGAGAATGGCCGCTGCAAGTTTGGTTCGGTCTATGGTTTGTCCAGTCTCCATCTTAAGTGAAGTGGCGATTGTTATCAGATCCTCGGGATAATCCTTGGGATCGAAGTTCACATCCACGCCTATACCTGCGATACAGTAGCGTAGTTCGTGGTCTTCAACAGTTGATTCAAGCAGAATCCCGCATACCTTGCGACCATCAATCAAAAGATCATTAGGCCATTTGATCCCGGCATCAGCACCTGTATATGACCGAATCGCACGACACACCGCTACACCCGTTAATAACGTAAGCTGTGGTGTATTTTGCAGTGAAAGCTCCGGACGCATTAGAACACTCATCCAGATGCCTCTTCCAGGTGGTGAGAACCATTTACGTCCAAAGCGGCCTCGTCCACCCGTCTGTTCTTCCGCCAGAACCACTGCCCCTTCGCCCTGCCCCTGTTCAGCCATATGCTGAACATCACCTTGGGTGGACAACGTGGAATTCAGAATGATCGCCTTTCGACCAAACACCTTCGTTTCCAGTGCCAGTTGAAGCGCTGTGGCATCGATACTGTCCGGTTTCGTGACCAAGCGATACCCTTTGCGAGATACGGCCTCAAACTCATAACCCATGTCACGCAGTTTGTTTACATGCTTCCACACGGCCGTTCGGCTAATGGAAAGGTTGCGACTGATCTCTTCACCAGACACAAACTCTCCTTCGGCATTCAGTAACGTATGTAACAGTTCCTCATGCTTTGTCATCTGCAGCCACCCGCTTTACTTCGTTGGTCAGCATGTCATGCTGATTCACTATATTTCCGATCGCAGTCTCTCTTAAAAGATATTTCATCAGTTGTCCCAGCCATGGTCCACCCTTGCGTCCAAGAAGCTGCAGAACGTTTTCACCCGTGATATGCAAATCTTTCAGTTCATGCACCTTCATGGATTGACTCCATGCAGCACCTCTGGATTGTATTGCCACGATCTGTTCTTCGTGCAGAACCTCTTGATCTCGCCAACCTGTTGGGAGCAGTCGTTGAATAATGAGCCAGTCCTCTGTTGCCTGACGTCCGCAAGACAGCACAGTTACGATCCATTCTGATCGCAGTGCCTCTTCATCCTTCTTCTCCTGTACGACAGTCTGGATCAACTGTTCGACCTGGAGAACTCCATTGATGCGGGAACGATCATCATTAGAAAACGTCCATTTTCGAAGTAAAGCATCTGCTTCATCCCTGGTAAAACAGCCTGCAATCAGCATCATGGACCATCGCAATAAAACGTTCTCTTCCATCAATTGTTCCATATTAGACATGAGACCTTTATTGAACCGCTCCCTGTCGATGGGTGCCTTCACATGCTCCAACGCCCGGCTGCGAAACAGCAATTCCAGACCGCGCAGGGGATGGGGACCTGCCATCATTTTCACCATTTCGGTACGGACTCTTTCCATGGCGATATGTTGAAGCAAATCTTTTTGTCCAACTAGCCCCTTCCAGGTGTTGTAGGCAATTTTGAAATCAAATACCGAGGCAAAACGAACACACCGAAGCATCCGCAGCGCATCTTCACCAAAGCGCTCTGCCGCCGATCCCACACATCTGACCCGCCCATCCTGAATATCCGATTGTCCACCAAAAGGATCAACGATATTTCCGTCTCGATCCATAGCGAGAGCATTCATGGTGAAGTCACGCCGCTGCAAATCTTCTTTGACATCCTGCACAAAATGAACGGCAGCGGGTCTTCGATTATCCTTATATTCAGATTCGGTGCGGAATGTCGTAACTTCAAAGTAAAAGCCTCCTGAACGAACAGTTACCGTTCCATGCTGGAGGCCCGTAGGAATACAATCCGGGAACAGTTCCATGACTTGCTCAGGGGAAGCGGACGTGGTGATATCCATATCATCCACGCTACGTTCCAGCAGTTCATCACGCACACAACCACCGACCCAGTAGGCTTCGTACCCTTTTTCATTTAATGTCCGCAGCACCTGTTCACTTTGTCTTGCCATTTCATGATCTACCTGTGTCCATTGAACCACTTACTCTCACCCCATAACTACGTGTTGCTTGGTGTGGCTTACACAGATATATTCCCAAGATGGAACAATCCTATCTGACAATCAGCCACAAACCGGCTTCAGATTCGGAACTTCACGTCCCAGCACCCGGTAGTATATTTGTTCATATTCATGCCGAATAGCATCGTTGCAAAAATCATGGTGTGCCCGTCTCAAGCACGCTTCTCTGAAGTCCGCTGTCAAACGGTCGTCTGTCAACAAACGAATCGTGTTCTCCGCCATTGATTGCGTATCGCCGATTGGAGACAAAAATCCGGTCTTGCCGTGCAGTACCAGTTCAGGGATCCCCCCTGCCAGTGATCCAATGGTAGGTACGCCACATGCCATGGCTTCGAGTGCCACGAGTCCAAAGCTTTCTTTCTCCGAAGGCAGCATAAGCACATCAGCCATCGAAATGACTTGAGCAATATCATCCTGCTTACCTAGGAAATGAACCTTGTCATTCAGTCCAAGCTCATTAATCTTCCATTGAATCTTCGGCAGATCCGGTCCTTCTCCAACAAATAACAGTTTGGCAGGTACTTGCTCCTGTACCTGACGGAACACCTCTACCACATCGTGTGTTCTCTTCACAGGTCGGAAGTTGGAGATATGCATCAGTATTTTTTCGTGAGGTGCTGCGAAGTCTCTACGCAGACTTGCTGCATCACGCGGATAATAAATTCTTTTATCAATAAAGTTATAGGTCAGATCGATTGGACGCCTTATATCCAGCAAATCAACCGTTTCACGAATCAAATCCTGGGATACTGCCGTAACCGCATCACTCTCGTTGATGGCAAGTCGAATTAAATCCTTCAACGACTCATCCTGCGCCAGTACGGTAATATCTGTTCCGTGTAACGTTGTAACCACCTTTAAATCCTCACCAACCATTTGTTTTGCGAGGAAGGCACACACCGCATGTGGTACTGCATAATGTACATGTAGCAGATCCAGCTGCTGTGATTTGGCTACTTGCGCCATTTTCGTGGCCAATGACAGGTCATACGGAGGATAACGGAAGACGTAATAATCGTTGACCTCAACTTCATGATAAAAAATATTTTTCTGGAATGTACCCAGTCTAAACGGGATACTATTGGCAATAAAGTGAACCTGGTGACCCTGTTCGGCAAGCAATTTGCCCAGCTCCGTTGCGACAACGCCAGACCCTCCGAGGGACGGATAACAGGTAATACCAATTTTTAGCTTTTGATCCATCCGGTGGACGCTCCTTTGATCTCCCGCGTGTGCAGGTTGATGTAATGCAACGGAAATGCAATTGATAAATGATTTATACGATCAAGTTCGATCGTTTTATGACTTGGCTGCCTGGCCAAATTGATGAACTACATAAGGTGTAATGCTAGCGAATCCTTCTGCAAATGGAATAAGGCTCCGCTGTCCGAGCAAAGAATCCCGGGCTTTCACACGTTCAATATATCCTTGAGTCAATGGAGTGGCAACTGCGCCTTCTCCCAATTCAAACTGGGAACGATAACTAAGCAATGAATTTTCCTTTTGCTCATAGTGTTCCGTAATATCCACAATCAAATCCGTTGGTCCGATATCGTTAATGAAGTAAAAATACAATTCTTTCACCTGAACTGCGGGCATGTCCGGCTTATAGTTTCTAAGCTTGGCATTAAACACAGCCTCCTGCACCAGCTTGCTGCACATCACATGATCCGGGTGACGATCCCCCCAATATGGCGCAAACACGATTCGAGGGGCATGACGGCGTATCTCGGCAGTCACAGCCTCAATGTATTCAGGAGTAATATACAGCCCCCGATCAGGCAAACCGAGATTGCTTCGACACGAAAGACCGAGGACGCGGGAGGCTTGCTCCGCTTCCTCGGCTCTGCGCTCTACCGTCCCGTTGGAAGACATCTCTGCCCGGGTCAGATCACACACGCCTACTTTCAGTCCTGCAGCAGTATGCTTGGCAATCGTTCCTGCCATCCCAATCTCTGCATCATCCGCGTGTGCACCAAATATGAGAATGTCCAGACTCATTGAGCATCACCCGAATTCAATCCACCCTCAGGCTTGTATTTATGTACAAGCTCTCTCCAGCCAAAATCACCGCGATCGAGCGCTTTAACGAGAATCTCTGCAGTTGCAATATTCGTAGCAAGCGGAATCCCTTGTACATCGCACAGACGCAGCAAAGCGTTAATATCTGGTTCATGAGGCTGTGCCATTAATGGATCACGCAGAAAAATAATCAGATCCATCTCATTTTGTGCAACCAAGGCTCCGATCTGTTGATCTCCGCCCAGTGGACCGGATTCAAACCGATGGATCTGTAATGAGGTTCCTTCCATAATGCGAAGACCTGTTGTACCTGTCGAGTATAGTTGATGGTCTGTAAATACATTTTCGTAGGCTGTCACGAAGTTAACCATCTCTTCTTTTTTGCGATCATGGGCAATAAATGCGATTTTCAACATGACAATCTCCTTTAGTCGATAAAGTTATCAAATCCGTAGATGAGTCCTGTATATTCCATAACCTTCTGTACACCAATCTTAACACCAGGCATATAACCTGCCCGTTCATAGGAGTCATGACGAATTTTCAGGGATTGACCAAAGTCTCCAAATACCACTTCCTGCTGGGCGAATACCCCCGGCAACCGTACGCTATGAATCCGGAATCCATTATAATATCCGCCACGCGATCCTTCGATCGTTTCTTCTTCATTTGGATTGCCCTGACGAAGTTCCTCGCGGTTTGCTGCAATTAGCTCGGCTGTTTTGATTGCTGTACCCGAAGGAGCATCCAGCTTCTGATCCCCGTGATATTCGATGATCTCCACATTCGGCATATGTTTGGCAGCCTGTGCGGCAAATCTCATCATCAGAATAGCACCGATTGAGAAGTTCGGGGCAATCAACCCTCCAATGCCTTTGTCCTGACACTGCTTGTCCAGCTGTTCGATCTGCTCCGGCGTAAAGCCGGTAACACCCATAACAGGTCTGACTCCATGACGGATCGCAATCTCTGTATGCGCGAAGGCATATTGAGGGACTGTGAAGTCCACCATAACCTGTGGTTTAGTCTCTGCAAAAGCCATCTCGATATCATCAGTCAAAAGCACCCCACATTCGGGCAGACCGACAAGTGTTCCAGCATCCGTACCTACTCCGGAGCGGTTGACCGCTGCGGCGAGCTCCAGTTCAGGATCTTGAAGCACCAGTTTCACTACTTCACGGCCCATCCGGCCAGCCGCTCCGATTACGGCAACTCTTATTACTTCACTCATCTTGGCTGCATCTCCTCACTATGTTGGTTCGTTTGGTTGAATCCATTTCAACCGATATCCATCTCGTTATGAAAATGGCATCTTATTGAATAGATTTCATACGCTGCTTAATTTCCTGTAACATTAGATGCAGTTGATCATTCTGCGGGTCCAGCAACAATGCGTCACGAACGGACTGGGTTGCAAGATCGAACTCATTCAGATCGCTGTAAGCAAGAGCAAGCATGATATGCGCTTCCACATATAACGGGTCAAGTTTAACTGCCTGTTTCAGCAGATCGGCCGCCCTCACATATCGTTCATGCGTTCCGTTTCCAGCCTGTTCAAGCAACACCTTGGCCTGAAGGCTTATCTGTTTGGCTTCCAGGGTCTGCAAATGCAAAACATACTCCTCTATCCCCTGTGACAGTTCAACAGCCTTACGGGCATATTCAAGCGCTGGACCCAGGTGTTGACTGCGAGCATGTGTAATGGAACAACGATAATAGAGCTCCGCGTGTTCCGGGTGAGCATCAATGGCAGATTCGAACCAACGAATCGCCTGCTCAAAATCATTTTGCAAAATACAGCGGTAAGCATGCTGCATATACTCTTCCGGTTTCATCATCCAAGCTGTCCCTCCCCCATTGAGGTGATGGTACAGCATATGTAATCTACGCCTAATCGGTGTTTTTTGGCGTCCACCGATTTGCATCGCGTGTGTTAAATTTATGCATGACTTTGTCGTGCGCCTCTGCCAGGTCGATCCCGAGAGAGTTAGCAAAACAAATCGTGATAAATAAAATGTCCCCGAGCTCAAGCTCAATGGAATTATCTGCTTCGGAAGATTTTTTCGGTTTTTCACCGAACTCGTGATTCACTTCCCTTGCAAGCTCTCCCACCTCTTCAGACATACGGGCGAGCATGGCCAGCGGGCTGAAGTATCCTTCTTTGAACTGAGAAATATACAGATCAACCTCACGCTGCATTTCTGCAATGCTTTTCTCCATGAGAACGGATTCTCCTTTTGAAATTGTGTCGTATTTGTTCCTAATATATCAGTTATTTAGATTCACTTCCACCATCAGAAACGACAAATCATTTTTAAAGAATCGATAAACAGGTATACTAAGATGGGAATGATTGCTTTCTCATTCTAATTTGTAAAACGGAGAGGGAACTTATGAGCACTTCCAAAACCTGGGTTCAATTCAAATTGATTCTCCCCATCCTATTGGGTACAGCATTATATGCCTTTGGACTTCTGTACTTCATCATCCCCAACCAGCTCATGGAAGGCGGCGTAACCGGGATTACGGTCCTGCTGAATTATGCGTTCAACATCTCTCCTTCGCTTACAACCTTGGTTGTTAATATTCCACTCTTTCTGGTGGGTCTCAAGATTTTGGGCGGCAGACAGATGATCTATACAGGCGTGGGTATAGGAGCGCTTACAGTGTTTCTGTGGTTATTTGAAAAAATGATTCATCTTGGCTGGATTGAACCGCTGCATACCCAGAATGACCTTTTACTTGCGGCGCTTTACGCTGGAGTTACACTGGGGGCAGGCCTTGGCATCGTATTCCGCTGGGGCGGAACGACAGGCGGCTCTGACATCATTGCCCGCATTCTTAATCGAAAATATGGCTGGAGTATGGGACGTGTACTATTAGGTATCGATTTCATCATTATCGGTATCTCCCTCGTCTACATTCCCAAAGAAAAAATACTGTATACCCTTGTAGCTGTGTTTATCGCCTCTAAAGTGATCGACTTCATTCAGGAAGGAGCCTATTCGGCCCGCGCATTTATGATCATCAGTGATCATGCACCCGAGATTGCAGACTTGATTACCCGTGATATGGACCGCGGCGTAACACTCATTCCAGCCATTGGTGCGTATTCGAAACAGGCTAAGCATGTTGCTTACTGTGTCATCTCCAGGCAGGAATTCAGACGTTTGCAGACCATTGTGCGTTCGGTTGACCCTAGAGCATTTGTTATTATAAGCGACGTCCATGACGTACACGGAGAAGGGTTCAAGGAAAGTTGACCTTTTACTTCCACAAAAAAGAAAACCTCTCTCCCCAAGAGAAGAGCCACGGGATGGCCTTCCTTGTAGATAGAGGTTTTTTGTCATATCCTGATGGCAGAAATGGCTTAACGCCGAAAAGGAAAAATGCCTTGCTGCTGTGCCCGATATTTACGGTAACCTGCATAACTTAGCGCTGCTATGATTATGGAAGTAATAAGCAATCCGGCTGCCCTGCGATTGGGCCCCTGAACAAACGGTACGAAGGCACTTTCGTCCTTTTCCCGACCAAACAACTGGTTCACCAACTCTTCACCATGGGCTACCATACTTTTCAATTGTGCGATGTCAGTCTGCTTGGCCGCAGTCAGACCCTTGGTATGAGACAACCAGGCGTCCAGCTGGGCGATCTCGTAAGGTTCACGGCGGATCATCGCCGCAGGCCGGATCGTCTCGTAATGCTCCTCCAGCAAGGCGTAGCGGCTTGCTATTATCGCCGTGCTTAACTGCTGATCTGCCGCGGTTGACAGCGCATCAATATCATTTTTTACGATTTTATAATACTGGAGCCATAGAGGTTTGGCCGGGTTGGCGAGACTGTCTGCCGCAAGTCGAAGTTTGGCAGAGGCCTGCTGGAGAGACGCATCATCACTTTTCACCCTGACCGCAGCTTCTTTCACTTCAACAATGGTCTCGGATAGGGCATGAATGCCTTCTACTGTCGTCTGACCCTCAAAGGATATATGCTCCAGACCTTTACTGATTCGCAAAATACTGCCTCTAACCTCTTCGATATCATTCTCCAAGGCATGCCGGTACAGCAGGGCCGCTTCTTCATTTAATTGCTCAATTGAATTTTTGACGGATACTTGCTGATCTGTATTTCCGTTCGCACCTGTACTTTCCGCTGATACGCTGTATGACAAGTTCGTCCAGAACAGTAGAGTCATGAACGACACCACCATAAATCCAGTTTTGATCCTGAACGTTCTCTTCATGGACATCCCTCCCACCATCAATGTATGGCAGGGGAGAGTCCCTTAGAACAAGCTTACATTATGAAATCAGGCCCGTTTGGCCTGTCTCAAAGCAAGCCACGCACAGAGAATGCTCACTAGCGTCAGCCCAACGGTGAAATTGCGTACACCATCCAGATGGTCCATCAGCGATGCGGGCAGCCAAGGGAAGATGTCATAGGTATAATCCATCGTATCGTTTAACAGCGTCCACAAGGCAGCGATCACCAGAGCACCCCAACGGAACCCAAAGAACCTCACATACAACAGAGCCTCAATAGCCATGGCGCTATGCGACGCAATTAACATCCAATCCTGCCAGTTCTGTGCGCCACCCTGCATCCAGCCTGCAAAAATGATGGAGACTGCCCAAACGCCGTATTTTACCGAAGTAACCACAGCAAGCGCCTGTATCACATGTCCAATCCGATTCAGAAGCATCGATTTCGGCTTGTACAAAATCCACAACAAGGATAGTGTAAAAAACAGACTCGCTGTCGGACTGTCCGGCACAAACACAATTTGCCACAGTGGTTGCTGTGCCAGCGTATACTCCAATTGATCCCCGTACCATATGTATCCATATACTGTTCCTAATGCGTTACACCAAAAAAGAAGCCACAGGAAATAACGGTTCGTTAGAAATTCCCGGCTCCAAAAGTACGATAAATCCACATGCTCTGCCCCTTCCATCATATGTATTCTGTGTATTCTGCGTTCCCAAGATAGGTGTAGCGAAAAACGCCTCAAAAAAACCTGACCGCATAAACGATCAGGTTTCATTGCTTATTTCGATTTTACTGTTCTGCCTTCTGTTTCGCAAGCCATTCTGCCAGGTGATTGATGTCATCATCCGTCAGTCCTTGAGCTATGGCCTTGTCGTACATCGGAGGCATGCCATTATATCCTTCTTTGATAATTGTCAGGATTTCTTCCTGGCTGTGTTTGTCACCCACACCCCGAAGTGCAGGTACAGAGCCCGAACCCTTCATATCTGCCGCATGACATCCGATACATCCGGCCTTTTTGTATGATTCCATTGCAGCGTCATCCTTCTCGACGATCGCCACTTCTTCTTTTTGACCTGGCGCATTGGAGGTAGGCAGACCCTGTAGATGTTTCTCCAGCGCTTCTTCCTCACGCTGAATATGTTCCGGCTTCTGGCCGCTTGCTTCCAACTCATGCTCGTAGTGTGTCCACGCAACATTAGTCAGGTAGAAAACGGACATCACCGATAGAATCATGAGCGATGATGCAATCGGACGTTTGTAGAAACGCCGCTCCTTGCCTGTATCCAGAAAAGGAGCGAGTAACAAAGCGCCGAAAGCAACTCCACTGACTCCAAGTACCCCGAGCAGGACATAATCACCTGAGGCATATGGGTATTTCAAATACTGATACAGAAAAAGGAAGTACCAGTCCGGCATCGGGATAACCGATGCACTTGGATTGGCCGGATAGCCCAGTGGTGCAGGTTCCGAAATCGTTAATACCAGAATACCAACCAGTACAACAACACCAACCATCCATTCCTTCAGCAAGAAGTTAGGAATAAAAGCCTCTGATTTGCCGGGATACGCCGTGTAATCCGGTGGAGTTATAAACCCCGCTCCTTTACGGACGCGTGAGTCCCCGACGAAGATAATCTTTTCCTGGTCATCTGACTTGTGCCCGTGAGCCATGTCGATTCCTCCCTTCTCAGATTATAGTGGTCCCGAAATGCCCTGTCTGCGGATCATAATAAAGTGACCGACCAGAAGCACCAGAAGCACAGCCGGAAGGAAGAAGACGTGCAGGGCAAAGAACCGTGTTAACGTCTGTGCACCTACAATAGTTCCGCCTTGCAGGAATTCCTTAATGATCGGCCCCAGCCAAGGAACCGTATTCGCAATCTCCAGAGTAACCTTGGTTGCAAAGTAGGCTTTGTTATCCCATGGCAACAGGTACCCGGTAAGCCCCAGACCCAGCATGACAAAAAAGATCAGCATGCCGACAACCCAGTTCATCTCGCGTGGTGCTTTGTAAGAGCCGGTAAAGAACACACGCATCGTATGTAAGAACATCATAACGATAACCAAGCTGGCTCCCCAATGGTGCATCCCGCGTACAATTTGGCCGAAGGCTACTTTGGTCTGCAAATACTCGACACTGGCGTAAGCATTAATAATATCAGGCACATAATACATGGTCAGGAACATCCCTGACAAAATTTGAATAACAGTGATAAAGAACGTCAATCCACCAAAGCAGTACACGAATGCGGAAAAGTGATGAGCCGGGTTTACGTGCTCTGGAACTTCATGATCCGCAACGTCCCTCCAAATTGGCGTGATATCGAGACGCTCGTCAATCCAGTCATAGACATTTTTAAACATCTGCGTTCACGCCTCCTATTTGACTCGGGTGTTCGGAACAATGTCGCCCAGATAAACCCAACCCTGATCTTCCTTAACCACATACTCATCCAGCGGCTTCGGGGCTACGGCAAGATTCTTGCCTTCTTTGTTATAATGCGCGCCATGGCACGGACAATGATATTCGTCGGGATACTGCTTATCACTGTTCCAACCTACGGTACATCCCAAATGTTTACAAATGGGTGAAAGCGCATAGATTTTGCCCTGTTCATCTTTTCTGATCCAGGCGATTAACGAAGCATTGCTCAAATACCAACCATCTTGCTGTTTCACTTCAAACGTAAATTCTTGAGGTTCATTCGTAATTTTGCTGATTTCCGCTACTTTGACAGAGGTGCCTTCTCCCTTGTGTTGCAAAATCGGGTCCACCGCAAAACGGACCATGGGGAGTATTGCACCGGCGGCCATGTAGGCTGTAGCTCCACCAAGCGTGTACGTCAAAAACTGCCTGCGTGACATTTCCAAGCGGCTTGGCAATTTCATCGAAGCTTCGTGCTGGTCATGCTCACTGCTCATACTGTCTCCAACCCCCTTTTTCAGCCAACTCTCTCAATCGTTTTCATTATCAGAAATTCCACGACTTACTAGAACATACATAATCATATAGTAGCCCTAGAACACCGTCAAGAATTTGTCACACATTTTTAAGGTTCATTTGTAAGCGTTATTAAAAAAGTGTTGGTAAATTGTCACATTTGTCACAGGTAGGTCATCTTTTCCATAACTCACGGATTTTTTCCCCGACAAAACGCGAAATCCCCTCTTCCCCCACCTCTTGAATTAAAACAGAACGACTTAATACTAAATCTGCAGAAGTAATTTGGGTCTGTTCCAATACGCCATCAGATGACATTATAACCACATATTTGAAACCGGAAGATTTGAGCTGTTCGGATAAGGTATTTAATGCCATTGACATATCCGGACACGCATAATGGAATGCAGGGTAAGTCATGATACGTCCTTTAAAAGGAATCTCCACCAGATCCAAAAAATCTCTAAGCCGCTCCAACGCCTCAGTTGCTTCAACCGGGGACTGCTTGCCCGTCAGGGCTGTATATGGAATAAGGCATGTATCCAGATAGAGTTGCAGTTCCGCCCAGCTGTCTTGAGTCATCTCACTGAATTTCAATTCCCTAATTCCCCTCTCTATCCATTTTATTCCCATATTATATATGAGCGTATATTATAAATCCAGAGATTCATACTTTTCCCGTGTAAGTCTGATGAAGAACACAAAAAAAGAAATGCGTGTTTCACGCATTTCCTGTCTTATATATTTTTACATGCTCATCAGTTTATGGCCTTCAGTTCATCCGTCAGATTCCGGAAAGCTACTTCGTCTCCGGTAGCCAATGCCTTATCGATTTCCATATACAGCTTCTCGCTGCGCTGTTTACGAAGCGCGTCGTCCCACACCATCTCAGCAGCCAGCCCCAACATGACTTCATACGTAACTTTCATTTTATCCAATAGGATGCACCTCCAAAACGGATTTAAGAGCTCCTGTACTCCTTTCCTTTGGCAACATAACCTAGTGTAGTTCTCGACATCCGCTCAAGATCTGCATCAGTCAACTCACGTATCACTTTGGCTGGTGTGCCCAAAGCAAGGGTATAGGGCGGAATTTTAGTATTTTCAGTGACAACAGAACCGGCCCCGATCAGCGTATATTCACCAATTTCGGCTCCGTTGAGAAGGATAGCGCCCATACCAATCAGCGAACCTGTTCCGATACGACATCCATGGATAATCGCAGAATGCCCTACCGACACATCGTCGTCCAAAATCAAAGGTTGATCCGTGTTGACATGTCCAACAGTATTATCCTGTATATTACAGCGCCGTCCAATCACAATGGGTGCCAGATCGGCGCGCAGCACAGCATTGAACCAGATCGTAGATTCTTCACCCATTGTCAGATCACCTATAAGTTTGGAGCCTTCAGCCATATATACCGAAGGGTGTAACTGTGGTTGCATACCTTTGTATGGAATTATCATAAGTATCACTCCTTAATTTGGGAGTGATTTTAGCAACTTGTCCTTCACTTGTCAAACATAACGGGGGTAATATCCCCTGACAGCGAGCGACAAGATGACGCAAGGCGTGAACCCCATGCTGTCATTTGTACTGTTCGCCCATCTGCATGTTCTCCAATGCGAAGCATGCCCAGATGCAGCATCATTTTGAGTATCCTGTTGTCATAAATCGTCTCTGCAGTGTCATAATAGAACGGCTGAATGTAAGGACCAATCTGGCGGAACAAAGACTCGGCTGTGGACCAGCCAGCTGCACATTCCCCTGTCCAGTACACAATGGAGGACAGGTTGGGAATAGCACCTTTATAAAGTCTTAACCAAAACCGAAATAGCTGTATCATCTCGGCTGTTTTCTCCGCACCCAGCTTGTCTTCACCGGAAGGTGACAATTTCAGCGTGCCTTGCTCCTCGCGGACCAGACGATGATGAAAAGCGTAGTCATAGATGAACGCAAATCGGTCGGGGTAGTCTTTGAATGAACGACCATAACCGAATCTCCATCCCGCTTTACCCACCAGGGCCTCACTCACATGCAAATGCTCCATGATCTGTTGCTGAGAACGACGATACATCATGCCTTCTGCGTTTAGTGCTATTTCATGCTGCTGGACAAATTGCAGAAACAGTTTCAGATCATCAGCGAGTAGATGGTATTCATCCCTATAAACGGGAGGCTCGCTCGTCTGTGCAATGCCTGCCTTCAGGTGAGTGGATAACACATCCCGAAATCTCATTTGCAAATCCTTAGGTACCTGATACAGGTATCTGGTCTGCTGAGTTGTGCCATTGAACAACCATCCACTCTTCGTGAAGCGAACGATAAGATCACGTGGATTAGCTCCAGCCTCGCTATCTTTTTTATCCATCGACTGACGAGCAATGGCGACAAGTTCCTCCATACCGAAGTATTGGCGGGCATCAAACAGCAAATTGTTCAAAAATCGCAGATCTACTTGATTTAGTTCGCGAACTTGCTGCTCAAAAAAAGGTCTGCTGCCCAATGTAGTGAGAATACTCTGGATGAGTTCATGTTTGGAATTGGGCTTACACTCGCACTGGTAATAGTCTGCTATTCGATTAAGCTGGCCGATATCGGCAAAAGTAAGCATATCCGCTAGATTCATGGGTCCATCGCCTCGCCCTTGACTACTTTTTGGCTGTTGATTCGGGGCCTGGAGTAGTTTGGTTTTGTAAACATCGTTGACGGAATTCCTATGATCTAAACCTCTTTTTTGCAAATCTTTTATGTTTTAACCATACTATGCCTGAAGTTGCCTGCTCAGAAGAAGAATGAGAGGTTCAAAATCATATAGAATGACAGTTATAAATTACTATAACGCAAAAAAAACAACCCGAGTCAATTACTCAGGTTGTTTCGCCAGATCCAATGAAAGGTGTCGTGTACAGTTATAAAGCAATGGACTCCAATCGTCACGTTCCTTCTCCAGAATCGTAAGCGACAGGTTTCCAATTCGTTCCGTATAGCGGTCTTTATACAAAGCTGACAGCAGATTGGCTAGAAAAGCGCCATGGGAGACAATCAGCACATTTTGGTCCTGATGAGCCTCCCATAAATCCTCCAGAAAGCCCAAAGCACGTGTCTGAATATCAGCAATCTGTTCCTGGCCCAAATCCAGCGTCTCCCATGAAACGCCCCAGCGAGCAACACGCTCTTCGGATGTCAGACCTTCAATTTGACCAAAGGCACGCTCCTTCAAGCGTGCATCCGGCTCCAGCAAAGGAACATTCAATAGCCCGGAGATAATCTCTCCCGTCTCCTGAGCCCTGGACAGCCCGCTCGTAATGATGTGGTCCCAGCGATACTCTTCGGTAAGCAAACGTCTACCCAGACGCTCCGCTTGCTCACGACCTTCCGCATTCAGAGGTATGTCTGTCTGTCCCTGAATACGTCCTGCCGCATTCCAGTCGGTTAGACCATGACGAATAAGCCCAATCCGCATCTCATCCCTCATTTCTCTATACGGTGAACGAAAGCTTTACCTAAGCACGTGCACCTTGTTTGCGTTTGTTAGTTGTACGATGCATCCGTCCAAGAGAGAACAGAGCCATACCTATTGCAAGCAACGACAACGCCATCCAGTACTGAGGATACGCTGGGCCCATGCTCACAACGAAGGGCTCAATAATACTCCCTCTGTCCGCTCCTGTCATGTTGTACTTGTACAATCCGGAGGAAGAAGGCTCACTGCCCGCTACCCCTGTCTCCAAAATACCCGTAGAGACCACGCTGGTCTGCTCAGCTTCTGATACGTCTGGCTTAAACATCGCCATGTACAGAAAGCTGCATAAAAAAATTGCCAGGAACGCAGCAATCCACAAAGACATATGCTTGCGGATCACAGCAGAGAAACGATTAACCTTTGCCTCTTCCGGCAATAGCCATGGAGACTCCGCGTAGATCCGGTCCATAACATTACGGTTCACTCTCTCTGCCTGCTGTTCTGTCACTGGAACCGGTATGCTGTGCAGCAGAATTTGAGCTTCTTCCCAAATCTCAAATTGCTGCGAGCAATCTTCACAACCAGCGAGATGAGCATGAAATGCAATCCGCTGAGGATGAGCTTCCGGCAAGTCCCAGACCAGTGCAAACAGTTCCTGGGCTTCATTGCAATTCATCGGTTCTTCATCCCTTCATATGGCTCGTAGACCGGTTCGAAGAAATAAGGTTCCAATTGAGTTTTTACGCTTGACCTTGCTCTGAACAATAACGATTTCACAGAACTGACGCTCTGCCCAAGAATATTTGCAATCTCCTGGTAGTCTAGTTGATCATACTCACGGAGTATAATGGCAGAACGCTGCTTCTCCGGTAAATTGTTAATTGCATCCCTAACCAGCATCACCCGCTCACTGCGCAATACAGCATGCTCTGGCGCATTCTCAGAAGGAGCAACAGGTACAATACCGCTCTCTTCAAGTGGAACACTCCCACTACGCTGTTTGCGAAGCTCACTCAGTACCGTATTTCTCGCAATGGTATATAACCAGGTTGAGAATGAGGCATCCACCTCTCGGAATGAGTGCAGACTGCGGAACGCCTTATAGAAAGTCTCAGAACAGAGATCTTCCGCAAGCAGCTCCATATTAGAACTTTTCAACATATGATATACGAAAGCCAGTATTTTACGCTGATAACGACTCATCAGCTCGGAATATAACTCTAGGTTACCTTCCTTGATCTCTCGAATCAACTGGGAATCCGTCATTTGAGTGCGACCCCTCCTCGCCCATCCATGTGCTTCTCCCCGTTCGACTCTATCCATGTATTACCGAACAGGCACAAAAAAGTTGCGGTTTTCACCGCATAAAACAGCGTTCAGCGCCAAAACAGGCCTTCCCGCCAAATTCCCCTATGTAATGGCAATTTCCCCAACGTTTCTACATTAACAGTATTTATTGTACAACGGTCTACATCATCCTGGCAAATCCATGGCTTCCATTGAAGCCCGACCAGTCATTATTATGCGGCCATTTTCTCGTCCATGACTTCAATTTGATCCCTTTTGTGAAGCCACTCTTATATTGGACGAACGAAAGCCTCAAAAAGTTTGTGTGAATAAAGAATTAATTTAAAATTTCAGAAGAATTTCGTTACACCATATTTTTCTCAATTGAACCATTTAACCTTATTTCCGATCATCAAGCAATTGTCCGAAAGAGGATCAATCCCACTTAATGCAAGGATTATATTTCCTTAATTTACGAATGTTATAATTACTTTAAACAATTTTACTCAAAGTGTTGACAAAATGAAAACGTATACATATAATAAAAGTACAGTATGGTTTCTCTCCACTCCTATCCAATAACTGTATTGCTCCACGTGAGCAATGGCCGCTTATGTAAGCGGTCTTTTTTTTGCCCTTTTTTAGGATACGTACTGTAACAGCTGGTTTTCAACACAAAGAAAGAGGGCTTTCGCCCCCTTCCATAAGCCTAAACCCATACTTGATACCCTAGGGAATCCAGCAACGTTTTGGCACGTTCCATTTCTTCTTCCTGCCGGAACGACAAACGCATAATACCCGGTACATCGACCCGGTTTTCAATAATCTCCATGTTACTTAAGTTAATATCATTTGCCCCAAGTTCAGTGGCAATCTTACCGATCATCCCCGGCGCATCCTGCACATCTGTATACAGATCAAACAACGACGAAATCATGCCTTTGCGTCGTTCTGGCAGCACACTGCGGAACTCGCGTGCCTGACGGAACGCTTCCTCAATGCCCTCACCATTTTGTTGCTCCAGCATTTCGGTGAAAGCCGTCATTTGGCCGTTCCAGTCCTTCAGCAAGCCCAGCAGCACCTCACGGTTGCTCAGCAGGATATCTCTCCATACAATGGCATCACTGGAGGCAATCCGGGTAATATCCCGGAAACCGCCTGCAGCCAGCATTTTATACAAAGGGTTCGATTCATTATATTCGCGCACCTGGTTCACCAGCGCAACTGCAATAACATGTGGCAAATGACTGATCGCCCCCACAATGTCATCGTGCAGCAGCGGCTCTACACGAACAATCTGGGCACGTGTATACGCAAGAAGATCAGATAACCTGTCATAAGCTTCCTCAGGTACATGTTCTGAAGGGGTCAAGACGTAGTATGCATTCTCAAATAACACAGCCGAGGCTGCATCCACACCTGCACGCTCAGATCCGGCCATCGGATGACCGCCGATAAAGTATGCTTCACTCATGCGGACATGCTCAGCACAGGCTGCGATGGACGCCTTAGTGCTTCCTACATCCGTAATAATACATCCCTTTTTCAAGGGAAGCTTGGCCAATTGTCGAAAATAGGATTCGAGCAACCCAACAGGTACGCACAAAAAAATAAAGTCGGCATCCTGTACCGCTTCCTCCAGAGAGAGCGTAGCATCGTCCACTACACCACTCGCTATGTACTTGTCCTTTAATTCAGGCAGGTGGGCATAGCCCATCACCGTTACACCGGGCTTGCCTCTGAAGCAAAGCGCCAGTGAACCGCCGATGAGCCCTACACCGATCATTGCAATTTTTAGTTTCATGGGTCCTCACTCTTTTCATCGCCGGATTTAAGGGCGTGCTACCGCCTTCTCAGCCAGCGTGTTCTCCAGTGCCGTGACAAACGCACGGTTCTGTTCTGATGTTCCGACGGACACACGAATGTATGTTGGATATACATCGAATCCAGGACGAACAATAATGCCTTGTTTCAAAAGCGACTGGAACGCCGTTGCAGATGGCATATCCAGATCAACCATAATGAAGTTACCCTGGGAAGGGAAAAACGGCAGTTCTAACCGCGTGAATTCATTTTGTAAATACTCTCGCTCTACCGCATTACGCTCCGCGCACTCTTGGACAAAAGCCTGATCCTCAAGTGCAGCCTTCGCCGCAGCCTGACCGAAACGTGAAGTGTTAAAAGGCTCACGCACGCGGTTGATAAGATCGATCACTTCCGGGCGTGCAATACCGTATCCAATACGCAATGAAGCTAGGCCATAGATTTTGGAGAATGTCCGCAAAATGACCAGGTTAGGATAACGCTCAATCATAGGGACACTTTGTGGATACGCCTGATCCGTTACAAATTCATAATAGGCTTCATCCAGCACAACCATGACATGAGAAGGTACACGATCCATGAATGCCGTCAATTCCTGGTCAGAGATAATTGTACCCGTTGGATTATTGGGGTTACACACCCAGACTGCTTTGGTCTTATCATTGATTTGCGCCAGCATGGAAGTCAGGTCATGAGTTCCATCCTTGAGCGGCACTTCAATGCTGACAGCACCCTCGATGTCCGCGTTACTTTTGTAAACAGAGAACGTCTGGTCGGCCATGATGTTCTCGTCTCCAGGGAGGAAGAATGCGCGAGTGATCAACGCAATGATCTCATCCGATCCACAACCAAAGATCAGATTATTCCGTTCCACTCCCAGATGCTTGGCCAGCACTTCAGTCAGTTCCGTGGAACTGCCATCCGGATATATGCTTACATTGACCAGCTCTCTGGTGATCGCTTCAAGTGCAGCAGGGGAACTTCCATATGGATTTTCGTTGGAGGCCAGCTTGATCACTTGCTCCAAACCCAGTTCACGTTTCACTTCTTCAATCGGTTTGCCCGGTTTGTATACAGGCAGATTGACAATCTGGGACTTCGGTTTCAACCCGACCGCCTCCTGTTATTGAAATAGTTATGGACATGCCTCAGCCTGTGCTGAGCATGCCCCGGGGATGTAACATCCTTTAATCCCTATCCTTTTAATTGTGCCACAAAGTTGCGAATTTGCAACAGTCCAGCCTGACGCGTATCCGGGTTTCCAAGAAGAGGTATAGCTTCTTCCACCTGACGAACGATAGCACTACCTACAACCACACCGTCACAGATACGGGAGAAACGAGTTACCTGCTCGTGACTGGAAATGCCGAAGCCAACAGCGACCGGAAGATCTGTCAGACTCTTTACAGTTTCAATGAAGCTCTCTACCCCATCGAAAAAGGAAGCTCGCTCTCCCGTAACACCCAGCGAAGAGACACAATAGATGAAACCACGTGCTCCCGTGACAATACGCTCGATTCTCGCGTTGGACGTAGGGGCTACGAGCGGAACCAAATGCACACCCGCAGCATCCGCACGGCGTCGCATATCCTCCGCTTCCTCAATCGGAAGATCCGGGATGATCATGCCACTGATCTCATGTTTGATCAACTCGTCAAAAAATACATCCAGTCCTGTCTGCAACACCGGATTATAGTAGGTGAACAGTACAAAAGGCATTTTCACGCCCTCCGCACGCGCTCTTGCTGCTGTCTCCATACAAGTCCGAATGGTGATCTGACTTTTCAATGCACGCTCGGAAGCACGCTGGATTACCGGTCCATCCGCGAGCGGATCAGAATAGGGAACACCGAGTTCCAAAATGTCCGCCCCCGCCTGTTCCAACTCCTTAATGATTTCCACCGTGGTGTCCACATCTGGATCTCCAACTGTAAGGAATGGAATAAGTGCTGTACGGTTCTGTTCTTTCAATTGCTGGAAGGTCTGGTCCATCAGGTTCATGCCAAGTCCCCTCCTGTATATTTCATAATGGATTCAACGTCTTTGTCACCACGGCCGGAAAGACAGATCACAACGATATCATCAGCGCTGAGTTCAGGCGCGAGCTTGACAACCTGCGCAACAGCATGGGCTGACTCCAAAGCGGGGATAATGCCTTCTGTTCGGCTCAGCAACTGCAGGGCATCCAATGCCTCCTGGTCCGTAATCGGGACATATTTTGCACGTTTAATATCTTTGAGATAGGAATGCTCAGGACCAACACCCGGATAATCAAGTCCCGCCGAAATGGAATGGGCTGGCTGAACCTGTCCATATTCATCTTGCAGTAGATAACTCATCGAACCCTGGAATACACCATGTGTGCCTTTGCTCATCGTAGCCGCATGGAACTCGGTGTCCACCCCTTTACCTGCTGCTTCAACACCAACAAGCTTCACATCCTCATCGCCAATAAACGGATAGAACATGCCGATTGCATTACTTCCGCCGCCTACAGCTGCAACAATCACATCCGGCAGCCGTCCTTCAATCTCCTGAATCTGGCGCCGTGTCTCATCACCGATCACTCGCTGGAAGTTACGTACCATCATAGGGTACGGATGAGGACCGACTACCGATCCAAGCACGTAGAAGGTATCCTCCACATGACTAACCCAGTAGCGGAGTGCCTCGTTACCTGCATCTTTCAATGTGCGCGTACCAGATGTCACCGGAATGACTTCTGCCCCAAGCAGCTTCATCCGAAATACATTCAACTGTTGTCGCTGCGTATCTTCTTCACCCATAAACACTTTACATTCAAGCCCCAGCAATGCAGCAACTGTTGCCGTGGCAACGCCATGCTGTCCTGCACCCGTTTCGGCGATGACTTTCTTTTTCCCCATCCGTTTAGCCAGCAATCCCTGTCCAATAGCGTTATTGATCTTGTGTGCTCCCGTATGGTTCAGGTCTTCGCGTTTCAGATAAATTTTGGGTCCACCCAAGCGGCGGGACAATTGTTCTGCATGGTATAAAGGCGTTTCACGGCCAGAATACTCGCTTAGCAGATAATTCAGTTCTTTGTTGAATTCCTCGTCTTCGGAGAAGTGGCTGTACGCTTCCTCCAGTTCGATTAGAGCGTTCATTAGTGTCTCAGGTACAAAGCGGCCTCCGAAGGGACCGAAACGCCCGTGTTGATCCGGCAATTGATGTGTCATGCCTGCTTCACCCTTTCTACAAATGCTGTTATTTTCGCAATATCCTTCACACCTTCGGACTCTACGCCGCTGGAAACATCGACGCCGTCCGGTGCATATCTCTGTATCAGTTGTTGCACATTATCCGGCTGTAAACCTCCTGCCACGAACAACGAGATTCCATGTTTTCTTGCCCATTCGGCGTAGAAAGAAATTCGTTCCCAGGCAAAGGTTTTACCGGAGCCCCCTCCATAGAGCGGGTCAAACGTATCGAGCAATATGGCGTCCACCACATTTTTATATGGATCAAGTGCCATCAAGGCAGTATCGTTAGCTAATGAACCTGTTTCATCCTTGGGAAAAGAGAACGCCTTGAACACTTCGGTATCGAAGCGCTGCTTCACCTGTTCACAAAATTCCGGCGATTCCTGTCCATGCAGCTGAATGACATCCAGGTGTGAAATCTTCATGATACTTTCCAGCTCTTCAAACGTCGGATTCACGAAAACACCTGCCAGCTTCGGCCGATCAAACATCGTCCAATCCAAGAGAACCGTTCTTAGCTCGGCTCCCTGTTCAGGTGTAATACGGCGACGGGATGGGGCAAAAACAACACCAATGTAATCCACAGGCAAGTTTATCATCGATTTTAGCACTTCAACGTCCTGAAGTCCACATATTTTTACAGCCGCTGCCGGCCGGTTTCGCAGATCCACGTCTCTGCTGCTTGTGCCGTCATGATTGGATCCATTCATGCTTTTGGTCCCATCAGTTCATATACCGCAGCCTCAACATTGTCTTTGCGCATCAGATGCTCCCCAACAAGAATACCGTGCACACCTGCATCAATAAGAGATTCCAGTGGCTCAGGACCGTCAATTCCACTTTCACTGATTAATGTTACACCATCCGGAATTAAGTCCATCAAATCCAACGTGGTGTTCAGACTGGTTTCGAACGTTTTCAGATTGCGGTTGTTAATTCCCACAAGTGTTGCCTGCGGAATATCGAGTACTTGCTCCAGTTCGGCACGGTCATGGACTTCAATTAATGCATCAAGGCCCAGACTTTTGGCAAACGTCAGATATTGACGCATCTGTTCAGGTGTCAGAATGCTCGCTATCAGCAAAACGGCATCCGCGCCAAGCAGCCTTGCCTCGGCAATCTGTCGCTCATCTATAATAAAATCCTTGCGCAGTAGCGGTATGTTCACCGCTTCATGAATCGCCTGCAAGTATTCGCTATTTCCCTGGAAATAAGAAACGTCAGTCAATACCGATATACAATCCGCTCCAGCCCGTTCGTATGCAGAAGCAATCTCTACCGGATGGAAATCAGGACGAATCAGTCCTTTGGACGGAGATGCCTTCTTCACTTCGGCAATGAGACCCAGCTTACGGTTACGTCTCTCTGATAAAGCACGCTCGAATCCACGAGTATGGGGTAATGCCTCTATCTTCTTCAACGCATCGTCCATCTGAAATGTTTGTGCGAGAACTTCAACTTCTTTATGTTTGGTTGCTACGATTCGATCAAGATACATGACTGTACGCCTCCGTTGTATGAATTAACTGTTCCAGCTTCCCGGCAGCCTTGCCGGAGTCTACAGCTTCCGTTGCCATCAACACACCTTCTGCAATGGTATTCGCTAGTCCGGATACATAGATGCACGCCCCGGCATTCAACAGAACGACATCGCGGTATGCGCTCCGTTCTCCCTGGAAGATCCTTTTAATAATTTCGGCATTCTGAGCCGCATCTCCTCCAAGAACCGATTCCAGCGGATGCAACGATAATCCCATATCACGTGGATCAATGTCATACGTATGCACTTCACCATTACGCAGCTCGGATACCTGGGTTGGTGCGGAGATGCTGATTTCATCCAGTCCATCATGACTCGCTACCACCAAAGCTCTTTTCAGCCCCAGACGATTCAACACTTCAGCGATCATCGGTGTCCGGCTGCGGTCATATAAACCAAGCAATTGTCGATCCGCTCCCGCAGGATTGGTTAGAGGTCCGAGCATGTTAAAGATTGTACGAACACCCAGCTCTTTTCTTGGCGCAGCAGCATGTTTCATAGAAGGATGGTACACCTGAGCAAAACAGAAACAGATTCCGATCTCATCGAGACATTGTCTCGCCTGCTCTCCGTCCAGATGAATATTCACACCCAATGCTTCAAGTACGTCCGCACTGCCCGCCTTGCCTGAGGCAGAGCGATTACCATGCTTCGCCACCCGGACAGAGACTGCAGAAGCAATGATGGCCGATGCCGTTGAAATGTTGAACTTATGAATACCAGAACCACCTGTTCCACAGGTGTCCAGCAGTCCATTGCCGTCAGTCAGAATCCGTCCGCCCTGTCCACGCATGGCTTCGGCAAATCCCGTGATTTCATCCACCGTTTCCCCCTTCATCCGCAAGCCCATAAGCAAACCTCCGATTTGAGCCGGAGTGGCTTCACCTCTCATGATGGAGTACATCAAGTCGCGCGCTTCCACCTGCTCCAGATGGTTGCCCTCCAAAATTTTGGCAAGGCCATTCTTCATCCCTTCCGCTTGACTATCTTCAGTTGCGAATCGCTCGGATTCTTCATTCATGACTGGGTTCATATTCATTTCCGGTCTCTCCTCTCTCAGTTTTGTGAAGCCGTGGCTGGGGTAACAAAATAATCGGCGTTGGCAAGTTTCAAGGTGTGATCCTTCTCTTTTGCAGGAAACATCGCTTCTGCTGTACGAATCGCCTTCAGCAACGCTTTGGCTTTATTAACTGTTTCTTCATATTCATTCTCAGGCACCGAATCCCATACAATTCCGGCTCCAGCCTGCACATATGCTTTTCCTTTTTTGAAAATAATCGTTCGGATGGTAATACAGGAATCCATGTTGCCCGAGAAACCAAGATAACCAATAGCACCTGCATAAGCACCCCGTGCTTCTTTTTCGAGTTCTGCAATGATCTCCATCGCACGCAGCTTCGGCGCACCGGATACCGTCCCCGCTGGCAAGCATGACAGAAATGCATCAAAGAAATCCTTGTCTTCTCTAAGCTCTCCTGTAACATTGGACACCATGTGCATGACATGGGAATATCGTTCAATTTCCATGAACATGTCACATTTCACACTTCCGAAGTTGGACACGCGTCCCAGATCATTACGTCCCAGATCGACAAGCATCAGGTGTTCTGCACGTTCCTTCTCATCCTGCAGCAGATCTGCTGCCAATGCACGATCTTCTGCTTCTGTTGCTCCTCTTGGGCGAGTCCCTGCGATCGGCCGTGTCTCTACGCGGTTTCCATCCACTTTTACCAATGCTTCCGGTGAAGTCCCCACAATAATTTCATCGTCCATCTTCAGATAATACATGTAGGGTGATGGATTCAACGTCCGAAGCACACGATATACATGCAGCGGAGAAACTTCGGTATCAATATGGAAACGTTGGGATAATACCACTTGAAAAATATCTCCTGCCCGAATGTACTCTTTGGCCTGCTCTACATTTCCGATAAACTGTTCCTTCGTGAGATTGGATCGAATATCCCCCAGTTCCACGTCTCCTGGAATGGAACGCGGATTCAGGTTCTCCCCTGGTCCTTGCTGCTGCAAGCGTTCAGCCGCCTGTTCCAGCTTCTCAGAAGTTAAAGCATAAGCTTGACGGATATCATCATCCGTTGCACCGTCTTTCACGTGCACATTACCCACGAGCAGCATCTGCTGCTTCACATGGTCAAACACGATAATCTGGTCACAGAACATGAAGCGAATATCATCCATTTTCAGATCATCCAGCGCGTGGGCCGGAAGCTTCTCATAATATTGCAGCAGATCGTATCCAAAGAAACCAATGGCCCCGCCTGTAAATGGCGGCAGTTCATCATCTTTCGGACTGCGATACTTACGCAATAGCGCTTTGAGTTCTTCAATCGGTTTGCCTGGCAGTTCTCGAATCTGTCCCGCTTCTTCTACCACAATCCGGCCTTTTTTGGCCGAGATCATCAGGAACGGATCTGTACCGATGAAGGAATATCTCGCCCATTGAATTCCACCCTCCACACTTTCCAGCAGAAATGCCCGGTCGTTGTCAGCATAACGGCGGAAAATCCGAATCGGGGTCTCCATGTCTGCCAGAATCCGTTTGACTACCGGAATCAGATTATATTCATTCGACATTTTCAGTACTTGATTAACGTTTGGCGTTATCATTAGATCACGTCCTTTCAGATTTATATAAGTTCAACTAAAGAGGTTTACACTGAGCACTCCGATGACAGAACAACCTTCCGATCGCTGTTATCCCCAGATTTTTTGATTCCCTTTCTAAAGGGAAAATCCGGTGATAAAGGCGAACGCTCCGCTTCTTCAGGTTATTTCTGTCCTCTCCGTTTTTGTGTAAAAAGTTTAGTTGAACCTATATGGGTAGAAGAAACAATTCAATATACAACAAAAAAACCCCTACCATCAGGTAGAGGTTTGGTTATAAGCTGTTTCAACAGGTTGGTGCTTCATAAATAACAAGTCCCTATACATGCATCCTTACCGAATTATCAGACAGGCTGTTGTATGGATGTTTCATACATCCATCAAATACAAAGGAAATGTACCAGCATACACTGATCTCATCCATAGCACACATTCTTTCATGAAATGCATGAGGATATCGGTCGTGTTATACCTAAACAAAACGATGTCGCTAGACACGTTTGCATTCCTTCATCCTGTTTCAAATAATTCCGTAGCACGACGTACCGCGAATCAGTTGACCGGCTTCTGTTACTCCGGTTACCACCCGCTGGACTCTGCTATATACTCCACTCATCTCAGCTGCTCTCAGCTCAATCTCTACTCTACTCAACTGGTTCTCACTATACATCATTCCGAATGATTTGACAACCACTCTAATCTTACGAATTGGAAGGTGCCGCCAAATCGGGACGCAGAGACTGTGCACCGTTAAGATACACATGGTTGATTTCATTCTGACCTTTTGCAGTGTTAACATGTACCATAAAACGGATGCACTGTGGCAAGGCGCCTGCAACCGGAACTTCCAGCGCACACATCAAGGGTACAAGCTCCCAGCCATCCAACTGGCGAATTGCCTTTGCTGGGAAAGCAGCATCCAGATCTCCAGTCATCGTAATCCACACACTGCAAATATCTTCGGGTGTGATCTCGTTACGATCCACGATTTCCTGCAATAGTACAGCCGTTTCTTTCAAAATATGTTCTTCGTTATTATGCGTGACCGTAGTAGCCCCGCGAATTCCCCGAGTAACCATCGCTTTTAATCTCCCTTCTTGAGCATTTCAATGACGTCGCGTACTGCCGATACCGGTACATCCTTCACAATTCTGGCAGCGCCGATCCGGTCAGGAATAATGAAGACCATATGGCCCTCACGGAACTTTTTGTCGTGCATCATTGCATCCATTAATGCATCCGTATCCAAATGTTTTGGCATCGTCACCGGCAGGCGCAATGAACGCAACATGCGAACCGTATCGTCATAGAGTCCTGCTGGGGCTCCCAACTTCTCGCCGAGCAATGCAGAGCCCGCCATACCAATCGAGATGGCTTCACCATGCAGAAATTCGCCGTAACCGGCAATCGCTTCAATGGCATGACCAATCGTATGACCCAGGTTTAACAATGCACGTTCTCCATTTTCACGTTCGTCACGCGATACAATCTCTGCCTTGATACCACAGCCTCGTTCCAAGCCATATCCCAAAGCCTCCGGATCAAGGGCAAGCAGTTCATCCGCATGCTCCTCACACCAGTATGCAAAAGCTTCGTCCCGAATCAGTCCGTGCTTGAGCATCTCTGATAAACCAGCCGAGACATCGCGTGGCGGCAAGGTTTGAAGAGTATCGACATCATATAGTACCAGCTCTGGCTGATGGAATGCACCGATCATATTTTTAGCCAGCGGATGATTGACAGCTACCTTGCCGCCAACACTGCTGTCATGCGCCAGGATCGTCGTAGGCACTTGTACAAACTTGATACCACGCATATATGTAGCAGCAACAAAACCAGCCAGATCCCCTACAACACCGCCGCCTAGAGCAACAATAGCGGAACTGCGATCCAGTTTGCCTTCGATGGCGACAGTCATCATATCCTGATATACCGAAAGGGATTTCGATGTTTCACCCGATGGAACAACTGCGGAGACGACTGTAAAACCAGCCGTACGCAGCGTTTGTTCCAGATTGGACAAGTATTTGGGTGCCACATGCTCATCAGTAATAATGAGTAAGGGGCTTTTTTTGGTTAAGCCGTATTGCTCAAAATATTGAGGCGCTTGAGCCAACAGGCCGCTGCCAATCAGGATTGGATATGAACGCTCCTCCAACTGCACTGTCAGCTGGCGCATCTTAGTAATTCTCCAGTTGATTATTGTAGTTGGCAAAGTTCGCGCGGATTTCCTCCATGGAGTCTCCGCCAAATTTCTCAAGGAAAGCTTTTGCAATTTCCCAGGCTACCACATGCTCCATTACTACACTAGCTGCGGGAACAGCACATGCATCGGAACGCTCAACCTGAGCTGTAAATGCTTCTTTGGTGTCGATATCCACACTTTGAAGCGGTTTGTACAACGTAGGAATAGGTTTCATAACCCCACGTACCACTACTGGCATACCGTTAGTCATCCCGCCCTCGAATCCGCCCAAACGGTTGGTAGCTCGGTGATAACCACGCTCTTCGCTATGCACGATCTCATCATGCACCTGAGAACCACGAATCGTTCCGGCTTCGAACCCGATACCAATTTCCACACCCTTGAATGCGTTAATGGACATTACACCCTGAGCAATCCGTGCATCCAGTTTGCGATCATACTGTACGTGGCTACCAAGACCTACAGGCACACCTTCAACGATACATTCAACGATACCACCAATGGAGTCGCCTTCCTGCTTGATCTGGTCGATGTAGGCTTCCATCTTCTTCTCGGTTTCTGCATCGGTCACACGTACGGAAGAAGCTTCTGTCACTTCAATCAGTTCATCGATCGGCAGATCTTGATAAGGAGCTTCGATTTCTCCGATACGCAGCACACGTCCAGCTACTTTGATTCCGAATTCAGCAAGGAATTGACGCGCAATAGCACCACAAGCTACACGCACCGTTGTCTCACGCGCACTGGAACGTTCCAGTACATTACGCAAATCTTTGAGGTTATATTTGAGCCCGCCATTCAAATCGGCATGTCCCGGACGCGGACGATGAACGCGACGTTTCTCTTCGTCACTACCTTCAATTGGCTCAATATTCATAATATTCTGCCAGTGTTTCCAGTCATTATTTTGAACAACCAGCGCTACGGGAGCACCCGTTGTATATCCGTGACGGATACCACCAACGAAATTGGCCTGATCCTTCTCAATTTGCATGCGGCGTCCACGACCATATCCCTTCTGGCGGCGGTGAAGCTGAAAATTCAGTTCTTCAAAATCAATATTCAAATTGCTTGGCAATCCTTCAATAATTGCGGTTAATTGGGGTCCGTGCGTCTCCCCTGCGGTTAAATAGCGTAAACTCATAATACGTTCCCCCTTTAAACTGTTAAACTTCACATTGCTAAAATCCCATAATTTCTTTGCTTATTATAGTATAGCTGACCGGCTTTGACAAGAAAGCGGGTCGTTTCTTGTCCTAAATGGATAGGACTCGATTGGGGATTGATTGAGATTCCGACGCGTCTGAGAAACATCCATACATCCGTTATGCAAATAACCGCCTGGACACATATACATGTGCACGCCAGACGGTTATGAAATAATTGAAATTATTTTTTGCGATAAAAGAATGTTTCCGATGTCTCAAGACCATATTGTCCCGGGGAAAAAATCTGTTCCGTACTGCCCACGAACAAAATACCACCTGGACGCAAACTTGTTGCAAATTTGTGATACAACAGGTTTTTGGCTTCCTCGGTAAAATAGATCATGACATTTCGGCACACAATCAGATCATACCCTTCGTCAAAACGATCCAACAACAAATTTTGCTTCATGAACTTGACTGAACTTTTCAGTTGTTCATCAATACGGTACACCAAGCCATCCTGCTTGAAGTATCGATTTGCTGTTTCCTTCGGTACATCTTTGAGCGAGCGTTCCATATAACGCCCTTCCTTGGCTTTGGCGAGAGCACCTTCATCCAAGTCACTTGCCGTAATGGAGCTTCCCTTAAGAATGCCCATCGTGTCCAGAATCATCGCCAGAGTGTAAGGTTCTTCGCCTGTGGAACAAGCGGCACTCCACACTTTAACGCCACGCTTCTGACCCAGTAACTCAGGCAGTATTTCATCTCGCAGTACTTCCCAGCGATTAGGATTACGCCAAAATTCCGAGACGTTAATGGTCATGCGGTCCAGAAACTCATAAAACAGAGACTTGTCCTTTTGCATGGCATCAAAAAAATTAGAAAACGTATGAAATCCATTTTTGTTACGAAGTGTGGTCAGCCTTCTTTTCATCTGGCCTTCCTTGTATTGAGCAAGATCAATGCCTGTGCTCTCTTTGATTTTCCGAATAAATCCGGCATAATCCGGGTCTAGTAGTTGTTCCTGCTCCAGCATCGTATCACCCTTCTGGCTAAAAAATTACAACCAGGCTGCGATGCTCTTGTCGTACGTTACCAGCTCATCCGGAGTAAAGAAGTTTGCTGCTTCACGAGTGGCGCTTTCCGGTGAATCCGCCCCATGAATCAGATTATGCGGTGTGTGGCTGGCGAAATCTCCGCGGATTGTGCCGGGAGCCGCCTCCTTTACATTGGTTTTCCCGATTACGATGCGCGCAAGCGCCACGATGTCGTCCCCTTCCCAGACCATAGCAAATACAGGTCCAGATGTGATAAAACGAACCAGATCATCGAAGAACGGTTTCCCCTCATGTTCAGCATAATGGCGTTTGGCCTGATCTTCAGACATCTGCACCAGCTTGCCTGCCACCAACTTAAATCCTTTGTCTTCCAGACGGCTAACGATACGCCCTATCAAACCACGCTGCACACCATCCGGCTTCACCATCAAAAATGTACGATCCATAGGCTCACTCCTCACTCACGGTTCAAAGTTATTTCATTATGTAAACGCAATCCCTTTGATTGTAACATACATGTCCAAATCCTCCCAATGAGGAATATCACATGAACGTTATTTTTTGAGTGAGAACAGCTACACAAGGAACTGCATTCACGAAAAGATGACCGTCCGTAGCAGAGTAATGTTCAAACATTTTAATGCGTACGTTTGACCACAAAATGAGCGATATCACGCAAGTTTTTGGTGGTCTTGATGTTAGGCAGTTGATCCAGAGCATCGAGCGCTTTCTTCATATATCGGTCAGCCAGGGCTTCTGCTTTAGCAATTCCTTGACTTTGGCGAATCATTCCAATCGCATCGGATGCACTCGCCCGTCCCTCCTCATGCTGGACGCGGGTTATCTCCTCCAGCAAAGGCTCACGCAAGTTAGGTTCCTGCAATGCATACAGTACAGGCAGCGTAATATTTCCCTGCTTCATATCACTGCCTGGAGGCTTGCCAAGTTGTTTCTCAGTACCAACCAGATCAAGTACATCGTCTTGAATCTGGAACGCCATGCCCACGTTGTAACCGTAGGTGTACAGCAACGAAGATACATGCTCCGGCGCACGAGTAGCAAGTGCCCCCAGCTGGCAGCTGACAGCAATAAGAAGCGCCGTTTTGCGACGGATTCGCAAGAGATAGTTACGCACACTTTGTCCCGTATTGAAAAAATCCCGAATTTGTTCCATTTCACCAATGGACATCTGCACCATTGCTTTGGCCAGAATACGGTGTATCGCCGGATCGGACAGGCCCGCAGTCATTTCAAGCGCCTTGCCGTAAATGTAATCACCGGTGTACATCGCAATCCGATTATCCCATTTGGACTTCACCGTTGGTTTACCTCTCCGCGTCGCGGCATTATCAATAACATCATCGTGAACCAGAGAAGCCGAATGAATCAGTTCCAACGGAACCGCTACCAGCTTCAAACGTTCAATGTCGTATGTACCAAATTTCCCACCCAGTAACACAAATACCGGACGCAAACGCTTTCCCCCTGCCTTGAGCAGGTGAAGTGACGTTTCGCTTAGCAGCTTCTGTTCTCCCTGAACACTGCGATACAATTCTTTTTCAATGTAGTCCATGTCTTTTTTTAACAACCCGAAAATATCCAATAGTTTCATTCGTTCACCCGTGTCAGCGTATTGTCAGTCCATAAATCCATGCTTACCTTCCCCTCCAGCAAGTCGGGCCTGCAGGCATAACGAAAAACCAGGGCTTGCCTTTCCTGCTTGTGTTCTTCTAACGTACTAATCTTCTTCGAATGTCAAGGCCGACATCCGGGAATTAAACTCTGCGACTTGTTCTGAAACATAAGTACAGAAGTTGCCGGAGCATGGGTCAAGGCTGTGGTCCATCCAAACATCACCATCAGCGCTCACCAATACCCCGGGATTGGGGGACAGCAAATTGCCCCTGCAATTCGGTCAGCAGATTCAAAATTGCAGGAAGCTCAGAAGCTATCCCCGTTCATCCGGTTCACCCCATCTTGTAAACAGTTGATGTGGGATGCGCAAACTATCGAGCACTTTACCCACTAGAAACAGAATCAACTCGTCCATCGTTTGGGGTTTGTAATAAAAAGCAGGCATGGCCGGTATCATACGGACACCAAGCCGTGAGAGCTTCAGCATGTTTTCCAGATGGATTGCATGCAGTGGCGTCTCACGTGGCACCAGGATCAGCGTTCTTCCCTCTTTCATCATGACATCGGCAGCTCGGGACATCAGATTATCCGACGACCCTTGTGCAATGGATGAAAGAGTCCCCATGGAGCAAGGCATGATAATCATGCCTTCTGCCAGGAAAGAACCACTTGCGATGGAGGCACCAATATCACTAACGGGATGATAGATTAGGGAACCCGCACGGCCGCCGAATTTTTCTTCCAGCACACGGTCCCGATTCGTAACATCCCAGTCCATTTCTTCTTTCAGTACACGCCACCCGGCATTGGAGATCACCAGATGCACGGTGTATTCAAGATCAAGCAGCGTTTCAATTAATCTGATGCCATATATACTTCCACTGGCCCCGGTAATTCCGACAACAAGTCGTTTATTGTCCGGCTGCTGCATGTTTATTTCACCGCCAAATCAATCAGGGTAAACGTAAATACAACCAGGCTCAGAACACTATTCATCGTAAAGAATGCTGTTTGTACACGGCTCATGTCATTTGGTGAAACAATATAGTGCTCATAGAACAGAATACCATAAGTAATCAGCATTCCAGCGCCATACCACCAGCTCAGATCTGTCATCAGTAACAATGCAAGAAAACCAATCGCCGTAATCACGTGGAAAAACTTAGCAATCTGCAATGATTTGTTAAGACCGAAACGGGAAGGAATGGAATGAAGCCCCTCTCCCTGGTCGAACTCCAGATCCTGACATGCATAGATGATATCGAATCCTGCAGTCCAGAACACAATCGTAACGTACAGCACAATCGCTGTCCAATCCATCGTACCTGTAACCGCTACCCAGCCTCCAAGTGGTGCAAGACCAATGGTCATGCCGAGAACAACATGGCACAGCCATGTGAATCGCTTGGTATAAGAATACAATACCAGCATAAATACAGCTATCGGCAACAGCTGCATGGATAACAAATTAAGGTTAGAAGAGGCCCAGAACAATAATACAAATGATACCACGATAAAAATAACGACCTCACCGTTTTTTAACAAACCGGCAGGGATTGCTCTCATTGCAGTACGTGGATTTTTCTTATCTATCGCTTGGTCAATCATGCGGTTCAAACCAAATGCCGCACTCCGTGCACCAATCATTGCAAGTAATACCCACATAATCTGCATCCAGGTAGGGAATGTATCTTTCACTACCATGGAACCGAGGATAGCTCCCATAAATGCAAAAGGTAAAGCGAAAAGCGTGTGTTCAATCTTAATCATTTCTAAAAAGATGCGAATTTTCCTAAACATGCTGATTCTCCTTGGTTCCAATATGCAGTGCCGCGATGCCTCCGGTTAGAGGGTAGGCCTGCACTTGCTGCAATCCGGTTTCTGCGAAAATGTCGGCCAGTTCCTTCCTTCCTGGAAAAAGTGCCAGTGAGTCCGGCAGCCATTTATACTGCTCATAACGTTTGGCAAACAATTTGGCGAGGTTCGGCAATACTTGTTCAAAATAAAAATAATAAATGCCTTTAAAGGGCTGCCATGTCGGCTTGGACAATTCCAGGCACACCACCATGCCGCCCGGTTTTACTACACGCTTCATCTCCGACAGAACCTGTCTGAGATCGGGTACATTGCGCAGTCCAAATCCAATGGTAACATAATCAAATGAATTGTCTTCAAAGGGAAGTGACATCGCATTGCCTTGAATCAGCGTGATCTGTTTCTGACGGTTTACAGCATCAACCTTGGTTTGTCCAACCTCCAACATGTTGCTGCTGAAATCCAGTCCATGCATGTGACCTGTTTCACTTGCTTCAGCCATCGCAAGCGTCCAGTCACATGTGCCGCAGCACAAATCAAGACCGGTATCGCCCTTGGACATATTCATTTTCTTCATGGTAAATTTACGCCAAGCCTTGTGCCTGCGGAAACTCAGAATATCATTCATGACATCATATTTACCGGCTATACTCTGAAAAACAGAATGGACATATTCTTCTTTAGGTTTGGTCTCTCCGCTCCCCATTCGTCTGTCTCCCCCTCAATCTTCCCTTACTGCCGCATGTGAAGGCTGCAAATACGTCAGGTAAGGCTCCAGGATTGCATTGATCTCATGCAGGCCCAGTTGATCTTCCTCGTCTTGCAGCAACAGTTGTATACGGTGTGTACACTCACGAAGCTTGTCCAGCAAAAACTCGCCGATCCGATACTTGTGCACCATACCGCTCCATGCTCTTGTATCCGGCTCCGGCTGACGCAGCATATTCCGCTCATCGTCATTGCCATACTCATAAATATGCCAGAAAGCATAACTGTGATAAAAGTTCTGTTCATCGTTCATCCGTTGCAGCTCTTCCATTATTGCCTCGCAGTAGCTGAATTCGGCCAACAGGTCGTTCCATAGCGATGCTTCGTTATCGCGGATCATGCCTGTAAAAGAAAGAAACAGCTGCATCTTCAGCTGTACTGTTTCACGCAAGTATTCTTCAGCAGAAACGAGGAGCTTTTTCATCCGTTCATAGAGCGTCATCTTGCGTGCATTCACTTCGGATACAGCACCACTAAGTTTACCGATCATTTCAATTTTGCCTGCATGGGCAAGCAACTGATAGAAACGACTACTGAAATAATCTCCGGCAAGCACGTTCAGCTGACGTGAACGCATCTCCAGTTCTCTGCGCTCTCCGGATATCGTATCGATTCGATCATGCGTATCCATGGCCAACTGAACGAGCGAGGTTGCGAGAGCGTATAGCTCATCATGCACCTTTTCGTCTGTGCGGCCCACAAATACCTGCAGCAGACGAGCCCGGCTATCCGGAAATGATGGGATTTCCGTATGTTGTCGAATCATGTCGTAATCCGTATATTTCTTTGCTAGTTGGGGTACGCGATATGAATTCATTCTCAGCCTCCGAGCCTTTACATTGTTAAACCAATTTCTGCACTACAATCTTATATATTATAGCATATGTTGATCGGGCACGCACTGAATCCTGCTATTCTATTACCCCTGATTTGACATTTCGAATTGCTTCTTCCAAAGTTCGGTCTCCATCATGTGAAACCAGTCCTTCAATTCGTCCGATAGGATCGGACTATTCCAGTCTCGAAGCGTTTCGATCGCATACATTGGCCATTCCCCACGCCGAAAATCGGCAGCGAGCAACAAATGTCTTTTGTGAAGCCATTCATCCTCTGCCATAACACGCAGCATCACCTGCTCCACGTTATCCAGACCTCGAAATCCCAGATCTGCCACAGCAGCCATATTGCCATAGATTTCACTGTAACTTGTGCTAGTTCCGGTAACCTTTAGATCTAGCGTCAAAATGGATTGTTTCCACTCCACCCTGGCAATGGGTGTCGATAATTTCATCGTGCTCAGCACATCCACCAGATTGTCTTCTGTTAGCTGGACGGGATGCTGCGCCGTAGTAACGGGTTGTACGTTTTCACCGCCCAAAGTACGCATATGTAAGGTCTGTATGGCAACAAGCAGAAGGACCGCCGCAACCGTTGCCAGCAGTGAAGCAGTCACGATCATCCGCGGTTTCATATATGCCTCCCTGCCCTTACCTGTTAGTGTAGTCTGTCCGGTAAAGGCTCATACCTCATTGTACAATGAAAAAAAGCAGGCTATGCCTGCAATTTTCATTATTCCGACTGAATTTGTCCATGCTTCGTGATCAGCGTGGCTTTTCCACGGATTTTAATGGCGGAAGTATGATTGGTAAATTGGGCAAACATGACTTCTCCCTTATCCAGCTTCTCCGTATGGTGGAAACGGGTATCCTGACCTCGGGTTAAGCCGATCACCTGAACACCGTTCTCCTCCGCCTTAATTACGATATAATCACTGCCGGTTGGATGATCCATCACGCACATCCCCTCTCCTTGTTCAATAGCGTTAATGATGATAAAGATTGTTTCATTTGTCAACCAGCCCTTAAGTGAATGGAGTGCAATAATCTGTTACTCCCAGGTCATACTACAAGTGATCCAGCCACAGAAAGGAGAGTCTCTATGAAGTACATGCCAGCAGCACTGACAGACGAGCACATTCACCAGTTAAAAGAAACCGAACAGCATCTGTCCGCAGCCGCTGGAAAAGAACTGATTTTGATTGCCTATGCGCAGCAACCGGATGAGCCGGAGTCGCTAGACGGCAGGAAGAACAATGATTAATGGACAAAAGAAAAGGCCGTGAACAAGTCACGGTCTTTTTGTCGACATATGGAATATGTAGAAATCTTATTTAATTCCGTCTTTGAGCGCTTTACCTGGTTTGAATGCAGGAATTTTGCTCGCAGGAATTTCGATTTCTTCACCTGTTTGCGGGTTGCGTCCTTTACGTGCAGAGCGCTCGCGAACTTCGAAGTTCCCAAAACCAACCAATTGTACTTTGTCTCCGCTTTGAAGAGCCTCAGAGATTGCTTCGAATACGGCATCAACCGCTTTCGTTACATCCTTTTTGGACAATTCAGTCGCTTCGGACACGTGTGTAATCAAGTCTGATTTGTTCATTTTTTTTTCACCTCCTGAATCAATGTCCTGAATGTTATACTGTGTTTCCGTTTTATAGCGAAATATACGTTCATGCACAAAAAATCTACGTACATCTTGAGCGTGATGAACACAAATCTCGGCCTGCGGTCAACAGTCATTTCCGGCAGAATGTCGCCTGAAACAAAGGTTGTTTCAGACGCCGAACAAATTTTATACTAATACAGACAGCACACAATTTCAAGTGCGGTTGCGGTTTAACACGTAAAATGTAACCGCCAGGGCAAGCACGAGCACCCCGCCTTTTACAATATCATGCGTGAAATATTGAACATTCATCATAGTCAAACCGTTCACCAATACACCAATCAGAACCGAGCCAATGAATGTTCCAATCACGTTTGGTTTACCTGCACCAAATACGGAGAATCCGACAAACACAGCGGCCACGGATTCCATTAACAACGGAGAACCCGCATCAATTTGTCCTGAACCCACTTTGGATGCATAGATAATACCGCCGATTGCAGCAAACACTCCAGCAGCTACATAGGCGAGTGTACGCACCTTTTTTACCTTGATGCCGGATAGACGTGCCGCCTCCTCATTACCTCCAGTAACGTACATCTGGCGCCCATACTTCGTATACGTCAAAAAGATATGCACACCGATAACCGCAATGAGCAACAGGATGACCGAAATCGGCATTCCCAGCCATTTTCCCTGCCCAAGCTGCAGAAATGTGGGGTCCATCTCTCCGGCAGCCTTGCTTCCGTCTGGAAACTGCATATGGTTATAGATCGTGTACCCTTGAGCATACGTTTTGTGAATTCCACCGATAATGTACATCGTCGCAAGTGTAGCGAGCAGATCCGGAATACGGAGTTTCACAATTAGCAAGGAATTAAGCCAACCAATCACTGCCCCAATAATCAGCGGGACGATAATGACAACTGCCAGCGGCTGCTGATACCAAATCATTAATGAAGCGGTAACGACAGTAGTTAGCGAGACGGTTGCCCCCACCGAAAGATCAAATCCATCTACAATGAGAGATAAGGTAACACCAATCGCTACAAATGTCACGATAGAGATTGAACCCAAAATATCGGTCAAGTTACTGTACGTGAAGAAATAAGGCAGTTTAATACCGAAAAATGCTATAACACCAATAATAACGATAATCGCGCCATAACGGAACGCAAAATCCAATGATTTATCCTTCATGCTTCCACCTCTTGTCCACCGCTTGCGTAGTATAGCAGCTGTTCTTGGTTAGTCTCGCCCCGTTTGAATTCCTTTACGATAATCCCTTCACACATGACTGCAATCCGGTCACCAATGCCCAATCCTTCATCCAGTTCACATGTGAAATAGATAACAGCTTTACCCGCCAAAGCCAGTTCGTTAATGATGCGAAAAATGTCACTTTTGGCGCCGATATCCACACCTTTTGTCGGCTCATCAAAGATAAAGACGTCTGCGTCCGCATTCAGCCATTTGCCAATGGCCACCTTTTGCTGATTGCCACCGCTTAAATACTTCACTTCCTGCCGAACTGACGATGTTTTGATACCAAGTTGCTGCACTAAAGATTCCGCATTCTCACGCTCTCGCTTTCGACTTACAAAACCTAATCTACTAAGACGTCCAAGCAAAGGCAGGCTCAAATTCCGTTCCACGTTTTCCTCAATCAGAATCCCCTGTTTCCGCCGTTCCTCAGGCACGGAGACAATGCCCAGAGCCGCAGCATCAGCAGGTTGGGAAAGGTGAAGTTCTCGATTGTTAACCCGAATCTCTCCACTCTCCACCCGATCTGCACCAATCAACAAGCGGGAACATTCCGTTTTCCCCGCACCTACAAGCCCTACCACAGCAAGCACTTCGCCTCGACGAACAGACAGGTCCACACCCTTGACTCGGACTCCACGCCGAAGTCCTCTTGCTTCCAGCAACACTTCACCTACCGGTGCTTCTGTCTTGGGGAACTCTTCCTCGAACGGTTTTCCGAGCATCTGCGTCACCAGATCATTGATCGTAAGCTCTTTTGCCTCACCCGTGAACACATGTTGTCCATCTCTCATCACGGTAACGCGGTCACAGTGACTTGTAACTTCAGGAAGACGGTGCGTAATGAAAATACATGCCACTCCTCGTTCTTTCAGCAAATGTACAATTCGGAAAAAAGCGTCCGTTTCTTCCTGGCTCAGCGGTGCAGTTGGTTCATCAAAAATAATGACCTTGGCATCCTGGATCAGAATACGTGCGAGCAGAATCATCTGCTTCTCCGCAAGCGTCAGGTCGGCTACTTTTTTGTGAACGGATATAGCCGCTCCTAATTGCTGCAAAGCTTCAGCCGCACGCTGTTGCAGTTTCCGCGGGCTTTTCCACCAACCTCCGCCAGGCGACGCCAATTGATCCAGCATAATGTTCTCGGCAGCTGTCAATTGGGGAACCAGTGCAGCATCCACCTCTTGGTACACACAGTGAATCCCACTCGCTTTGGCATCGCCTGGTGAATTCAGATGAAGCGTTTGCCCACTTAATTGGATGGTGCCCTGATCCAGTTGATAGGCACCAGACAGAATTTTCATCAATGTGCTCTTGCCGGCACCATTCGCACCAAGCAGCGCGTGAATTTCCCCGCCTTTGACGGAGAACTCCACGTCTTTCAGGGCAGGAATGCCAGCAAACTGCTTGTGGACATGTTCCATTTGAAGCAAAATCGGTGCAGTACTCATGACGCCAACCTCCAATCGCTCCCCTCCGGGAGTATCACATTCTCATGTAGTTATTTTCATCATGGTTGGAAAAAGCGCGCCTTGTGGCGCGCCTCCGTTACGCTGTTTTATTTGGCAGTAACACCGTATTCCGACATCCAATCCTTGATTCCCTGTGTACTTCCTCCCCAGCCCTCCACATACTCGGACAGCTCTGAAGTGGAGATTTGTTTGTCAGGCAGCGCATCACGCTGTACATAAACCGGGTTGAGAACCACTTGATCCTCTGTCTCATCCCCATTCAGCTTCTGGTACGCATAACGAACCTGAACACGTCCAATGTCTGTTGGATCAACCGCTGCGGAAGCTACCCAAGGGTTTTTCGGATCCTGGATCATCTGTAAGTCTTCATCACTCATGTCAATACCGTATACCTTGATCTCGTCACGCCCTGCTTGCTGAATGGCACGCGCTGCACCTTTAGCAAACTCATCCCATGCAGTCCATACCGCTGTGATTTCACCTTTTGGATATTGTTTCAGAATCGCTTCCATTTTGGCTTGTGTATCCAACGCCGGATTCTGTGCTGAACCAAACGTTGCAATCTCTTTGATGTCCGGGTTCTCTTTCAAGAACTTGCCATAAGCAACCTGACGACGTTCCATTGGTGCAAAACCGGCAACCCATACTTTTACGATATTGCCTTGTCCGTTAATATCTTTTTTCATTTGCTCCAGCGTAAGTTCTGCCATCTTCTGATCATCCTGGGACAACACTGTTGCTCCCTTAACGCTAATGTCTGCATCGAACACAACAACCGGAATGTTTTGTTCTACTGCCTTTTTCACACCCGGCTCCAGCAGGGAATCCCCGTGATCCGTCAGAATGGCATCGAATTTCTGGTTAATTGCGCTATCGAGCAGCGATACCATTTTGGCTTTATCATTATCAGCGACAAACGTAGTCAATTGTCCACCGAATTTTTCGATTTCTTCTTTAACCCCTTGCACATATTGCTGTGAGAACGTACCTGTATTAAATTCCATAACCAGTGCAATTCGTTTTCCGCTGAGTGGACCTGTTACTGCTTCGGTTTGAGGCTTGTCCTCTGTTGCACCGGAAGCTGTAGTTGAAGCAGGTTCTTTTTTAATTCCGCAAGCGGACAATGCCAATGTAAATACAAGCAGCACACTCAACCAAACCCATTTTGTATTTTTCCCTCTCATCTCTTTCTCCCCCTGTTCACACTCTCTGTGATCTCGATCACAATAGTTGAATATTAATATAACGGCTAATCCCTAGTATGTAAATGGGTTTTAGCAATTTAAAGCTAAAACTCGCTAAGTTTTTATTCGAAAATAAAGCATCTTATCCATTTCATCCAGAATCATGAAAATAAAACAAGAAAAAGACCGCGAGGGGTGCCCCTACGGCCTTTTGAACTTACAGAATTATGGCGATTAATCCACCTGAACCTTCGTTAATGATACGTCCCAGCGTCTCTTGCAACTTGTATCGTGCGTTGTCTGGCATCATCGCAATTTTACCCTGAATGCCTTCTCTCACGATGGAATGCAGTGAACGACCGAACATATCTGAATCCCATACCTTGATCGGATCGTTCTCGAAGTCCTGCATCAAGTACCTTACCAGTTCCTCACTCTGTTTTTCCGTTCCGATAATCGGTGCAAACTCCGATTCCACATCGACCCGGATCATGTGAATGGATGGTGCGGTTGCTTTCAGGCGGACGCCGAATTTGGTACCTTGACGGATGAGTTCCGGTTCATCCAGTGCCATCTCGGCGAGGGATGGAGCTGCGATGCCGTAGCCGGTCGTTTTAACCATCTCCAGCGCCTCAGCGAAGCGATCGTACTCCCTCTTCGCATGGGAGAATTCCTGCATCAATTGCAGCAGATGATCCTTGCCTCGAATCTCAATACCAACAACTTCCACGAGGATCTGATCGTATAATTCATCCGGTGCATACAGATCGATTTCTGCCACACCCTGCCCCATGTTCATGCCGCTCAGACCGGCTCGATCGATGAATTCGTATTCCATGAACTGAGCAACAACCCGATCCACGTCACGCAGCCTGCGAATATCCTTAACCGTGTCGCGAACGGAATTTTCGTAGTTGCTGCGCAGCCAGTGGTTTTCATTCAGCACCATCACCCAGCTCGGCAGATTCACATTCACTTCATGTACAGGGAACTCATACAGCACTTCGCGAAGCACACCTGTCACATCATCTTCTGTCATTGTAGCTGCACTGAGTGTCATAACCGGAATATCATACTTGGCAGCGAGCTCACTACGCAACTGCAGAGCTTCTTCACTGCGAGGGCGAGTCGAGTTGATCACCAGCACAAACGGTTTGCCCACTTCCTTCAGTTCGGCAATGACACGTTCCTCTGATTCCACATAGGAACTCCGGGCAATTTCAGCGATCGTGCCATCTGTTGTGACCACCACACCCAGGGTGGAATGCTCCTGAATGACTTTGCGTGTACCAATTTCGGCAGCTTCCTGGAAAGGAATCGGTTCTTCGAACCAAGGCGTGGAGATCATGCGTGGTCCATTCTCATCCTCGTATCCCTTGGCTCCTTCCACCGCGTAACCTACACAATCCACAAGGCGCACATTGACATCAAGTCCCTCGGCGACCTTGATTTGAACCGCGTTATTCGGTACGAATTTTGGCTCCGTAGTCATGATTGTTTTGCCAGCTGCGCTCTGTGGCAGTTCATCTACTGCCCGCCCGCGGTCCGCCTCGTTTGTGATGTTTGGCAACACAATCGTTTCCATGAAACGTTTGATAAATGTTGATTTACCTGTCCGGACTGCGCCGACAACCCCGAGATAGATATCCCCTCCGGTCCGCTCGGCAATGTCCTTAAAAATGTCCACTTTCTCCAATGAAATCCCCTCCCTAAATTACTCCGAAGGAAAAATGCTAAAGAGCATCCGCTTCGTTTTTTCAATCAGAAGACTGAAATCCCTGCAACGGTAGAGCCGCCTTTGTGAGTGCCCGGAAGTCGTCCGCCGCCGAACGTTGCATTCTGATGAAACCGGCGAAAGCGGCGTTAACTCGTACATGCAATTGGACTAGTATCATCTTATGTATCCGTATGCAGCATTATGACGCGTATTTTTTGTTTTTTTCTCAAGGTAGTTGCCTTAAGAGAATCGCCCCGCTCTCGGACTGCGCGTCTTTATTTCAATCTACTTTATGAGCGTGCCGAAGCTTTTATGCCGGTTCATTGATTTCCTTTTTGTGGTACCGTTCAAGCCGTGCAGGAGGTATACTGTGAGGGTAAAGCATTTTTAGCAGAGCAGAGCAGAGATAACGAGCTGAGAAAGGTGAGATGAGCGTGGCACAAATCAAAGTATATGGACTCGGTGAGCATCTGAACCCATTGAAAGAGCAGCTTTCACAAGTCATACACTCCGTTATGGTGAATGTTGTGGGATTACCGGAGAATAAGAAGTTTCATCGTTACTTCCCCATGGACACGGATGATTTTCTTTTTCCCGCTGATCGTTCAGCAGGGTATACCATTATTGAAATCAGCATGTTCGAAGGCCGAACAGATCAAATCAAGAAAGAACTCATTCAGCAATTATTCACACGAATGAACGAACAGTTGAAATTGTCGCCCAATGATGTGGAAATTACCATATTTGAAACACCGCGCAGTCACTGGGGTATTCGGGGATTACCCGGCGATGAACTTGACTTGAGTTATAAAGTGGAGGTCTGAACTAAGTAATCTGAATATTGCTTATGGACCATAAGATGGGACTATGAACCAACATATAGAAAAGAGATATCCCGTGATGCGGAATATCTCTTTTTATTCTTAAGAACAATCATTGTATGGCGTAACGCTCGATCGAATTAACACTCATGATTACTTTCTTGCAACCGGGGTGTTATTCTGCCAGGTGTAAGCAACCGATTTTACAGGGACAAAGTAAGAATGCTCCAGTAAGAAATCACGCATATCTTCCACGTTCATTGGAGGATTCTCTGACTTCTCTACAGCCTGCATAATGTCAAAAGCATAGTCCACATAGACATTGCCCTCGTCATCCATCATGAAAGGCAGCTCCTGACCTGAATATACACTATTCAGGGTAACCGCCGGTGCACCAGCCTGTGCAGCTTGCTCCATATCTACAGCGTATAGACCTGGATACAGTTCTTGCCCACTGGGCAGTTGATTGTTATGTACGGACTTGTACTGGTTGACCATTCGCTGAACATCATTTACTTTCTGCACAGTTTGAAGATCCATAACTTTGACGGTTGGCTTCACTTCTTCGTCCTGAATGAGAAAGTAAGCGCTACCACCACTCTCAAAAGCAGTTCCGGGTATTTCATCCAGATAGCCCTGCTGCTTCAGCTTCGACAGATCGACTCTGAATTTTTCATATTTAGGTGTTTCCATATCTGCATTGACCATGGGCAAAATCCCCTGATCCTGTTGGAATGCTTCTACCGCAGTTTGAATACGGCTTACGCTTTCCCTATAAGCTATTTTGGGGTCGGGATTACTCTGGGATTGAGATTGATACATGCACCCCGTTGCTGTAATAGCAAACAACAGGAATAAGATTAGACAGGACATCTTCTGCAAGTGACGCCTCTGCCCTTTTGGTTCTACGCTCTTCGTCCTATTCTCGTTCATCCATATCCTCCTTGAATCATTCCACTCAGGTATTCTTAGAACCAATCGTCCTCTTCCTGCTGCTGACGCTCCAATTGTTTACGAATCGCTGCCTTCAGGGGATCCTCCGGCACATGAACCGTCACCGATCCCCGGATCTTTGCCTGACATGACAGCCGGGTGCCTGCATCCAGCAGGGAACCCAGCTTACGCTTCTCCGCATCTGTTGGAGGATTCAGCGCTGCAAGATGTTCGGAATCCACTTTCACCTTACACATCAGGCAGGCTGCCTTCCCATCACATCGCGTTGCTATTTTCACCCCTGCACGGCGTGCAGCATTTAGCAGCGTTACCCCTGGCTTTAGCCGAATCGTTTTATTTTGCGGTAAAAATGTAATATTGTAATCCATATCTCTTCCTCCCAACCTACTGAGGCCATTCGAAGCCAACTAGCTCTTCCACATCTGCTCTGAATCGGCTTGTCCATATATTTCGCTGCCCCAATAAAGTCATTAGAGGTTGATGTGATTCAGGCATCTGCCGAATCTGTCTTGCAATGGGTTCATAACGATCGGCTCGGCCTCTCATCAGATTAAACAACAGCTCATGAGCCAGCGGCATTAGACGCAATGTGTAAGAACCCATTTTGGCTTCAGGTGCATACGCGGCTAATACATGCTCAATTTCAATGCGGTACCAACTTTTACGTGACCACACTTCGAAACCACCAACCAGTTCCAAGGCACACGTCCCTACCTGATAATGACTGAGCAGCGAGGCATAAGGTCCCGTCTTATCTACGACAGGCTCGTCCAGCACCATTCCAGGCGCAGATTTATGCAGCACCTTCGCGGCAGTGATATCAGCGTAGATGTCAATATCTCTGGGAGCCTGCTGTAATTCCACCTGCTGGAGCAGCAGCCCACAGCTTCCCCCAAGCAGCCACGTATAAGGCTCTGTATCCCAGGCTTTCGCCGTTTCCAGCAAAGCCGCGTGTAATTCCGGATAGCGCTCTGCCCGATCCTCCGTTTCATGCGGCCTCATCGGCTCACCTTCCCTTCATCCGTTTTCGTTGTGTCAGTTCTTATGATGTGTTTATGCGGATGTTCTCTCTCAGGCGAGAAAGATCAGGTTAGAGAAGCAATTCCGCCGAAAAAGCCAATCAGCATAATGAGAAAAGCAATTAAAGAAAGAATCCCCCGTACAATGCCTTTCGTTTTGGATCGAGCAAACGTAATCAGGAATACAGATAGTCCCATAATGAGGATTGCGACCAATGAAAGCCACATCTTGTCCATCGCGTTCATAATCCAGAGTTCTCCCCTTCAGTCCGTTATTCATCACTGACACTGTGACAATTGCAATTATTATAACACGAAACATTGCTCAGTTTTCCAAAAAAAAGACAAAAAGCAAGCCGGCAGATGCCGACTTGTCTTTTTGCCTTGCTCGATCGCCTGCACGCAGGCGCGATCTATTATTTTTTCATCATCATTTTCATTAATGATTCCATACTGTTTGGGTTTAATCCGCTTTTTTTGACGGCACTCACGATATCCTGAACTGTATCCTCAGATACCGGCACTTTTGCCATGGCGGATACTTGCTTGATCAGTTGGCGCAACTGAGCTTCATTCTGCATGGTGGACGGTTTTACTGTACTCGCCAATTTCTTGACGGCACCTTCCGTAATCGATTTCCCTGTTTTTTTGTTGATCGCTTTCAGCGCTTCCTTGGAAATGTTGTTAGCCATTCGTCTCCCCTCCTCCGGCAATACTCATGTGTATAATATGAGTGCACCGCAAAAAAGGTGAATAAGCTTCTCATTTCGGGAAAGCTGCCTACGCTACCATCAGGAATGCCACTGCTCCCAGGTTTCAAGCGTCATGACTTCCATTTCGGTCTTGGGATCACGTCCCATCAAAGCTTCAACCGCATCCCGCGGCTGTCTCTCCTGAAAAAGAACGTGATAAAGCTGATCTGCAATCGGCATTTGCACACCGTACTTCTGAGAAATAAAGTGGGCTGCCTGCGTGGTCCGAATGCCTTCCACAACCATGCCCATGGAATTCAAAACATCGTCCAGCTTCTGCCCTTTGCCCAGCAAGGAACCCGCTCTCCAGTTACGGCTGTGCTGACTAGTCGCGGTTACGACCAAATCGCCGATCCCTGCAAGTCCGGAGAACGTGAGCGGATTCGCTCCCATCTCCACACCTATTCGTGTGATCTCGGCCAGCCCACGTGTTAGCAACGCTGCTTTGGCATTGTCACCAAAGTTAAGCCCGTCTGACATGCCTGCTCCCAGCGCAATAATATTTTTGAACGCTCCCGCCAGTTCTACACCAATCATATCTCGATTCGTGTACACACGGAAATAAGCATTCATAAATAAACCTTGGGCTGCCTCGGCAGAAGCTTTATCCAGTGATGCCACAACAACCGTCGTTGGGCAACGCTTGACCACTTCTTCCGCATGGCTAGGACCAGAAAGTACAACGACACGTCCTTCTTCACATTCAAGTTCTTCCGAAATGACTGTGGACATACGTTTCAGGCTTTCTGTCTCAAAACCCTTGGTTGCATGAATGATTAACATTTCCGGTTTGTAATAGGCCTTAAGCTGATGAGCAACCGAACGCATCGCCGATGAAGGAGCAACAATTAATACAGCAGAAGCCCCTTCAACTGCCATCGCCATATCCGTTGTTGCCTGAATACGTGTTGACAGCTCTGCACCGGGAAGGAAACGTTGGTTTGTATGTTTATTATTGATCTCTGCGGCCTGGTCTTCACCACGTGTCCACATGATCACATCCAGCTGGTTGGCAGCCAATACACTGGCGAGTGCAGTACCCCAACTGCCCGCAACCAGAACAGCAACTTTTTTAGACAACGCGTTTTCCCCCTCCAGGGTTTTTCGATCCCAATTTATTTTCCTGTCCTTTGGCGAGCTTCGCAATATTGGTACGATGTCTCCAGAACGCAAACAGACAAATAATCAGACTTCCCCAGAAGATACTCATCGAATATCCGGGTAACACAAGGATGAAGAGCGGTGTCAAAGCTACAAAAATAAGGGAACCCAATGAAACATATCGTGTCAATACGATGGACAGGATGGCAAATACACCGGCGCATAGCGCAGGAATAAGTGCAAGAGTTACGAGCACACCGATCGCTGTCGCAATTCCTTTTCCTCCACGGAAACGGAAGTACAGCGGCCAGTTATGTCCTGCAATGGCAGCTATACCACTGAGTGCAGGAATCCAATCGGAACCATTGCTGAACCAAATCCCAATCCAAACGGCCGCAATACCTTTGAGTACATCCAACAGCAGTACCAGAATTGCCGGTCCTTTACCCAATATCCGCAATGTATTGGTAGCTCCTGCATTTCCGCTTCCGTGTTGACGGATATCGATCCCCCGTAGTGCTTTTGCAAGGAGGACACTAAAGCTGATTGAACCGAGCAGATAGCTCAGTACAATCGCTGCGATTTGTAAAATCACAAACTTCTCCCCTAACCTTCTTCGGACTTCCTCCGAGTAAATATGCGAATTGGCGTCCCTTCAAAATCAAACGCTGCACGAATTTTATTCTCCAGGTAACGTTCATAAGAAAAGTGCATCAATTCCGGATCGTTCACAAAAATAACCATGGTCGGAGGTTTAACTGCAACCTGAGTCACATAGTTGATTCTCATTCTGCGACCTTTATCTGTTGGTGGCGGATTAATCGCCACTGCATCAGACACTACATCATTAAGCAGATGCGTCTGAACGCGCATAGAATGCTGCTGTGCTACACGCTGCACAACAGGCAGCAATTTTTGTAAGCGTTGTTTTGTCTTGGCTGACAAAAATACAACAGGAGCGTAAGTCATAAACAGGAAATGATCCCGAATTTTTTTCTCAAACTCATTCATTGTTTTATCAGACTTCTCTACAACGTCCCATTTGTTCACAACAAACAAAGAGGCTTTGCCTGCTTCGAATGCATAACCTGCAATATGCTTGTCCTGCTCAATAATGCCTTCTTCGCCATTAATAACAATCAGAACAACATCTGCACGCTCAATGGCACGCATGGCACGCATCACGCTGTATTTCTCCGTGGTTTCATAGACTTTACCACGTTTACGCATACCTGCTGTATCAATCAGCACATAGCGCTGGCCGTCTTTCTCAAACGGTGTATCAATCGCGTCCCGCGTCGTTCCAGCAACATCACTGACAATAACACGCTCTTCGCCCAAAATGGCGTTCACCAATGAAGATTTACCCACATTAGGACGTCCGATCAGAGCAACACGAATGACATCGTCATCGTAAGTCTCTTCCTCAAGTTCAGGCAATTTCTCTACGATGGCATCGAGCAAATCACCTACACCTGTACCATGACTTCCCGATACTCCGATTGGATCACCAAATCCAAATCCATAAAACTCATAAATGAGCTCACTGCGCCCGATATTATCCACTTTGTTAACGGCTACAACGATAGGCTTACCTGAGCGGTACAACATCTCTGCGACTTCTTCATCAGATTGCGTAATTCCTGCTTTTGCATCACACATGAATACAATAACATCCGCTTCTTCAATGGCGAGCTCTGCCTGCATCCGGATTGATTTTAAAATGACGTCCTCGCCGTCGATTTCGATACCACCTGTATCGATAATGCTAAATGGTTTACCGTTCCATTCGCCGATTCCGTATATACGGTCACGGGTAATGCCCGGCTTGTCTTCCACAATGGCCAATCTGTCGCCGATGATCCGATTAAAAATGGTGGATTTGCCCACATTCGGTCGCCCGACAATTGCCACAACGGGTCTTGCCATACATTCCACTCCTCCTGTCCATACTTACGATACTCATCATAGCAAAAAACACCTGTCTTGGCTAACGTTTCATGCCGTTATACTCGCAATAACAACAATCGGCGAACCCGCTGGGGCTCGCCGATCTTGCTTTTATTGTTCAGCAAAATATGCAGTATATAACTATGAACCATGCATTTATAACTTATTTGAATTTGCTGAGTTTGTCACCGAAGCGTTCGCCAAGCGTGATGCTCAGACCTTGATTGCTCAAGGAAACGTTCGGGTTGTTGATTTCTTCACGTGGAGCGTTGTTTCTTGCAGGTCTTTCTGATTTTGGCGCTTGAGCAGGAGCTTCTTCAGTTTCCTTGATGCTCAGGCTTACACGTTGCTCAGAAGGATTCATGTCCAAGATTTTAACTTGAACTTCTTGTCCTTCTTTCAACACTTCGTGCGGAGTGCCGATATGTTTGTGGGAGATTTGCGAGATATGCACAAGTCCCTCAACACCAGGAGCGATTTCAACAAAAGCACCGAAGTCAACCAGACGTTTTACAACACCTGTTACGATATCGCTAGAGTTGAATTTGTCGCCAGCTGTTTCCCAAGGGCCTGGTTGAACAGCTTTCATGCTCAGGCTGATTTTACCTTTTTCAGGATCAACTTTCAGCACTTTTACGTTTACTTTATCACCTTCAGACAGAACGTCCGATGGTTTGTCAACGTGTGTCCAAGCCAGCTCGGATACGTGAACCAATCCGTCTACTCCGCCAACATCAACGAATGCACCGAATTGAGTCAAGCGTTGTACTGTACCTTCGATAACTTGACCTTCTTGCAAACCAGCCATAACCGTAGCTTTGTTTGCTTCGAATTCTTGCTCAAGTACGTCTTTTTGGGAAAGGATCACTTTGTTGTTCTCACGGTCGATCTCTTTCACTTTAACACGCAATGTGCGTCCTTTGTAATCGCTGAAATCTTCAACGAAATGGCGCTCTACCATGGAAGCCGGGATAAATCCGCGTACGCCCACGTCTGCTACCAGACCGCCTTTAACAACGTCAGCTACAACAACTTCGAATACGTCTTGGTCTTCAAAATGCTTTTGCAATTGATCCCAAGCGTTTTCGCTGTCGATTGCACGTTTGGACAGAACGAGTTTTTCTTTCTCGTCATCGATGCTAAGTACTTTAGCTTCAACTTCTTGTCCAACTTCAACTGCATCAGACGCGCTGTCTACGTGTAGGGAAGACAGTTCACGAATTGGAATTACACCGTCATATTTATATCCAATGCTCACATAGGCTTGGTTATCTTCCAATTTGACGATGGTTCCTTTTACGGTATCTCCTTTTTTCAAGGAAACGAATTGATCCAACTCATCTTGGGTTGCTTCTTGATTTTTCATTTCTTCCGACATGTCAAATACCCTCCTCAATTCAAAAACCCCATTATATTCAAACCTGCCTGTAGCAGAGTTCAAAACACTTTCAGAACCGAATGCATAGCTTAGCTTCCCTCAAAAAAATGGAAACATGCACTCAGTTGTCCGACGTTACCTTGCTTACTTGCTCGGCACGCCTGTTTGCACCATTTCATTAATTTTGGACATAATCTTCTCGGTCGCTCTCTCCAGCGCATCGCCGGATGGATCTTCCTTGAACTCGTCCAAATTCACCGGTGCTCCATACACCACTTTCATCTTACGAAAAACCTTGTAGTTACCGATAATAGCAGTAGGAATTACTGTAGCACCACTTCGGAGAGCGAAGCTCGCTGCCCCTTTTTTGCCGATGCCTCCATCGTTGTGTCGGCTTCCCGAAGGGAAAATGCCAAGCACTTCACCGTCACGCAAAATGTTGAGTGAGGTCTTAATGGATTCCTTGCTGACGCCTCCACGTTTAACGGGGAAAGCGCCTACGGCTTTGATAATTCGGCCAAAGACCGGGATATCAAACAATTCGCTTTTGGCCATGAAGCGCACCTGACGACGAATCTTGATGCCAACCGTTGGTGGATCAAAGTTACTAATATGATTGGAACATAAAAGTACGCCGCCTTCTTTCGGGATGTTCTCCCGTCCAACTGCCTCCAGGCGGAAAAGAATGGTGTAAATGATCCGCAGTAATGTGCTGCAAAATGTGTAAATCATAGACCGATCTCTCCTCTGACCATTGTGCAATAAGACACGATTTTGTCAACCACTTCATGGATGCTCATCTCGGTTGTATCAAGTACAGTAGCGTCCTCAGCACAACGAAGCGGGGATATCTCCCGACTTTCATCCAATTTGTCACGGGTGGCAATGTCTCGTTCAAGTTGCTGCAACGTCAGTCCTTCTGAGGGGTCCAGTTCTTTGAAGCGGCGAAGTGCACGCTCTTCCACACTGGCAGTCATGAAGATTTTCACTTCCGCGTCGGGCAATACTGTCGTTCCGATATCGCGTCCATCCATGACGACGCCCTTGCGCAAAGCCATTTGCCGCTGTGTATCCACCAATTGCGTACGCAGCCCCTCGATTTGCGCATATCGGGACACGATTCCCGTCACTTCACGGGAGCGGATTTCCGAGGTTACATCTTCCCCATTACAGAACACTTTCTGTCCGTCGGGATCCGGTTGTAAATCAATGACCAGCTTTTGGGTTTCCTGAAGCACCTCTGGCACATCTTCCGGTGAAATACCTTTTCGAAGCATATGCAAGGTTACCGCACGGTACATTGCGCCAGTATCGACGTATATATACGCGAGCGCCTCTGCAACCAATCGGGCCACCGTGCTTTTCCCGGCACCGGCAGGTCCGTCAATTGCAACGTTCATCTTCCCGTTCTCTGATGTGTTCTGGCTTGCCAACGGGGCATTCCTCCTCAAACGATAAGCCTCAATAAAAAAACAGGCATTGCCTGCATCGTCAAAATTATACCACACTATACACATGGATGCAAAAACAGACAAATCAGTGATGCTATTGTTCGTGTACCGTTTGCATCTGAATTGGTGTTCCTTCCAGACGATCAATGGAGGTCATATTCTTTTTCATATCAGGCACAAGAAGTAATAACTGATAGATCACAAGCAGAATAAGAAGAGCTGTAATCAGGGTCAGAGCCCTTCTTTCCATTCGCTTGGATAAAACATAATATAGGCGCTCGTATCTGCGGGATGCATGGCGATTGTTCACAACCTGAACCTCCGTTTTTCCATTACAGTGCCCAGTGCTGTCCCTTTTTATCCCAGAAAATCACCATTTTTATTTCGTTCGATAATCCAATTGCCGTTCAAAACAAAACTTGATGATCTTCTGCCGTTCCGAATCCGTAATCTGTACGAACTTTAACATGCACAGCTGTCTGCCTGTTTCGAGTGTTTTGATCCGTACCACTTCAGCTTCAAAATTCGCATGTTCAATCGCTGCATTCCGATAAGGAATAAGCAACCAGCATTTCAGCTTCTGTCCTTCAACAATAGCAAAACTAGGTTCACCATAAATGGACAATCCCCCGCCGCCAATATCTTCAGTCAAGCCCACTGCTCGGGTCAGATCCTCACCCTGGATGGCCATTTCAAGGTTTGCATGAACACGCAGAAAACTGCGACGCTGGATTTTGGTAATGTCGTCCGGCAATGGCTTGCGAATCCGTACAAGCCGAACTACATCTTCTTCAAATCCGGTCACATACGTGTTGAAATAATGACGAACCCCGTCTTCCGTAATATAAGAAATGGACAATTCCTCACCAAAAAACAACCTTTTTAACCGGCTGCTTCCCTGTTGCATCGGAACTTCGATCAGGAAACTATTGTCATCCACGTCCGCTATGCGTGATTTATATTCTTTGCTTTCCTCTTTTTCATCAGCAGAGGCAATCTGAATGTATAAAACTTCATTTATTTTGGGAAACAAGCTGTCCACCGCCACCTTAGCTTTTTATCTTCGTATCATATGTACAAGGACTATTATACCATGACCTTTCTCATAGCGGACAACAAAAAACAGACCACGACGTGGTCTGCTCAATATTCTGTTTGCATTTTATCAGGCTGCCGGCTTCTTGATGTTATGTGGTCTCATTCACCGGTTTGATCTCCTCAACTGATTCCTCCATACCTGTATCGGCGTTGATGTAAATTTTATATTTTGTACCATTAATGCGTCCACCGAATTCGTAACAAAGAACTTCTTTGCTGTAATCATTCTTAATGAGTGATTTGCGAGCATAGCTCTCCTTGAATTCCGGATTCAGCTTTTTGCGGGCCTGTTCAACAGTGAGCGCAGCTTTTGGAATCTCCCGCTTCTTCTGATGCTCATATACAAAATCACTTGCCTGGAAGCCTGTAACATCCCCATTATCAAGGCCAACCCGAACAGACATTTTTTCTGGATAAATCAGTGTATCACCTTGTTTGCGCACATAAGTCAGGTTACCGAGATTGCCAAACTCGTCATAATTGACCGCCTTCATATCTTTGTAACCCTTATTGGAAAGGAATCGATCCGCTTTTGACATGGCTTCCTTACGTGTTACTTTCTTCGTCCCGATTGGGCGAGTGTCACTGTAAGAGATGAGCAGACCGCCATTACGGGTGAAGTCCATACTCAATTTACTGTCTTTGGATTGATCAATTGTGGCTGTGTACGATTCCCAATCTGTACCTTTACCATTTTCCTGTATTTGGATCTTTCCGTGTTCGGCATCGGAAAACTTTGCAGCTTTACTTTGGATTTGCTCTTTGGTCATAGGTAAGCCATCCAGCTTCTTCACCGAACGTTTGGCATAAATGCTGGAGACTGAAGGACCCCAGTCAAGTTCAGGGTATTCCTGTACCTTTTTGTTGACTGTCCGGAATCCATCCACGATGGTATTGTCCATCGTTTGCTCTTCCGTTGCCATAGCCGACTCGGCATCCATCCAGCGTAAACGGTCGGAAATGACTTTCTGCTGTACATCCTGCAGATTTTTGGTAATCTCGGATGAATTTTGATACAGCTTTTTCAGATTGCCCATTTCCTTTTCACTTAGAGGTTCGTTCGTCAGATCACGCATGGATGCCTGATAAGCAAAGTTGGAGATGCGGGAGAGAAAATCCTCCGTTTCATTGAAGGGCAGCATCGTAAGCGGCAATTGGTTAATTTCATTCTGCGCTGCACTGGTAAGTCTCCATACATTCATCAGACCTTTGCGATGCATCCCTTGGGACGTGGCATGGACTGCCAGTGTATTCCCAATCTCCGAGTGCAATTTGTCCATATGAAAAGATAAATCGTGAAATGCACGCTGATATTGATTCTCTGCCTTGATCAGGATTGCATTTTTCTCCTGGTTCTCTTGGTATCCCCATACGAGAGCACCGATTAGCAGAACTGCAAATATCGGAAACATAACTGAACTTAAACGTTTATACATCGGTAGAGTCTCCTTTCTTCTAAGCCACTACCTCTATTGTGGATCGAAGAAAGACCTCTTATGCATGCGATTTCCAGTCTGTCCAATGACGGGCTTATCCCGCATGCTCCCAAACCGTTTGTTTAATTCAATTGCACCCAGGTTGTGCCGCCATCTTCCTCAATTTCGAACTGATCCCGGTTATCACACAAACACTGTTTAAAACCGGTCTCAATTCTTCCTCGTTCCTTCTTGCCTCGCAGCGTAAAACGTTCTCCACATTGTTTGCATCTGATTTTAATTTTGATTCTCATCACGCTTATCCCCGTTTCTATTTGTCTTTCCCCGGGAATTTTTATTTTATTGCAACAAAAAACACACCGGGGCATCAGGCGCAGGTTGCGCTCCATGTCCACCAGTGTGTCCGTATTTTTATAATTTAATCTCTTCCTCACGCTTCACAAAACGAAAAGGAGAACGATTGTTGGCCCTTGTAATCTTGCCCATCGCACCGTACCATAATCCCGCCATCAACGGTGCAATGAACCATAACCAATGATTCACCATGGTATTCATAATGACATCGTAAAGTGCATGCCAGAAGAACGGCAAAACAAGTGAGAGCATAAGAAACCAACGTTTTTTCTTGCCATCCGAGAACTTGGCCCGCCCCATGTAATAACCCATAATTACTGCAAACATGGCGTGACCCGATACAGGAAGCAATGCACGAATGAACATGGTTGAGACGGAAGCATTCCCCGCAAAGGCATACAACACATTCTCAACCGTAGCAAATCCGAGTGAAACAGCAACGGAGTATAGAATCCCATCATAAGGCTCATCAAATTCGGTATGGTTATAGATAATATGGTATATCACAAACCATTTAACGAATTCTTCAACCCCACCTGAAATCAGGATGGCTTCAACATAAGGATTATCTCCAAGCCAGATCATCATGCCACGCTGAATAATCATCACAGGCAATACCATCAGAATCCCCATGAGAAAGACTCGAAATACCATGTGAAGAGGTTCAGAGTCATAACGGTCTTTCAGATAAAAATATGTTAACAAGGCGAGACCCGGAGCTACTGCTGCCGCTAAAACCGAAAACAAAAGCACCGAAATTCCCTCCTCTGACTAAAGACGCGATTACAACTAGAGCTTACTCCTGACGCTTGAAGTGGGTGCAGATAACCTCAATCGCTTGCTCAGGCATAACAACCTTTCCGTACTCTTCCATGACGGCAGGGGTAACGGAAGATCCTTCACCGAATTCAGCAAGCAACGCAATCAATGCTGCATGTTTGGTGGAATCCAAATCATCCGGTTCAAAATGCAAAAACCATTTGTCTTTATAGGAATAAAGTCTTCCAGCATCCGTTACGTGCTGACGCAACATATGTGCAGCCTCAATTAGCACTTCAAAATCTTTGAATGCATAGACGATGGAATCGCTTTGCTCAAGTGTAACTTCCATCTCATATACTTCTTCAGGCAAATCATCCTCATTACCTGAACCATATTGTTGCGGATCATATTTCCCCCGGGTGACAATGACAACCATCCCTTGAGCGGGAAGTGCGAATACTTCGACAGCAAGTGGACCTGTAGCATCAAATCCAAGTTCGGAATAGGCCTGGTCCATCATTTCAGTGAACAGTTCATGAACTTTAGGTATTTCCTGCCACATATCTTCTTTTTGTATTCCGCGCTCGCTCAGATCGTCAAAGGTCAGGAAAATCCGTATCTTATCGTGACTTAATCGTTCTATTTTCATACAGGATCTCCCCTTTATAAGCAAGTCTTATAACAGATTATGAAGCACAAAACAATATGTGCTGAAAATAAATCTATGTAGTTATGTTATCATTTTATACCTGCAAATGCACGAAGTAAAATCGACAAAAAAAGAATCATTCCACATCAAAACAGGACTGTGGATGATTCTAATGGGGAGTTTGTGTTTATAAACCCGGTACTGTTGTGTTTGTTTGAGTTAAAATTTGCTCAACTTCATGTTTAACATCCGGATTGGTGCGAATAAAATCTTTGAGCATGTTCATGTTCTCTTCTTTTTCCTGCGGAGTGATCTGCTTTGCACTTTTTTTATGCGTGCTTTTGTGGGAATCTCCGCTCTGTTCGTTTGGCTTGGAGCTGAATCCGTCCATGCCTGGAAACGTCATCTCCATCATTTTGTGTTTGGCCTGATTCATCATGTTGCGGGATGAACCGGAAGACAGCATTGACATTTTACCTTTGGACAGCCAAGAACTGGCTGCTACGCCAATTACAATACCCCAGAAAAAGGATGACGCCTTCATTACACCAACCTCCTTTTAATGTTAAAATCACAACTAGTGTTTGCGGGAGTGCGTCATCTCATTCCGCATAAATACAGGAAAGCGAGTTGATATCATGATTAGACACACCACCGCCTTAATTATGATCTCGTGCATGCTGTTGACAGCTTGTGGAACCACGGACGAAACAACACCTGAATCCACGAAGTCCAGCAATGGATCGGTTACTTCAACGCAGGAGCAGCAGAACGAGCCAGCTGCCACTGGCACAGGCGAAACGCCAACCACGGATTCCCCGTCCTCAACGGACTCCAATTCTAATCAAGAATCACCAGGTGATGACGAAACATCTTCGACAGAAAAAGAAGAAACTGATAACACTCCCGGTTCTCAAGCAGCCGAAGTTAATATTAAAAAAACGTATTATATGAACGCCAATTACTACATCAAACCAAACGATAAAACGAGCGAAAGCAAAGTTGTATTATTGACATTTGATGATGGGCCCAAAGAAGAAAAAATGATTAACGGATTAATCGACACATTGGATAAACATGACGCGAAGGCGATATTTTTTGTTAACGGATATCGTGTGAAAAGTCATCCCGAGTTGCTCGAGATCATTCATGAACGTGGGCAGATTGTAGGAAATCATGCGTGGGATCATGAAGATCTGAAAAAAATGTCCACCACGGCAGCCGCCAAACAGGTAACCGATGTGCAAAATATTGTGAAAGAAACGATTGGCGTGGAACCTCAGTTCTTCCGCCCACCGTTCGGTTCTGGAAATGATGCACTAAAGGCCACAGTCAAGAAAAACGGCATGTTATATATGACATGGTCCAATGGATCACTGGATTGGGATAAGAGTACCAAAAACAAACCGGATAAAGTCATCCAGAATGTGATGGATCAATTAAATCCCGGCAGTAATATTCTGATGCATGAGTTGCCATGGACGGTTGAAGCATTGGATGAGTTGCTAACCAAACTTGAACAAAAAGGCTACACATTTGTCAATCCTCGCTCCATTGAACTGGAAGCACGCTGAGCTGTGATTTTCGGCCACCCCTCGGCCTAATCTCAATGATCAATTGGAATGGATATGAAGCAATCTACAAAGTTAAAACAAACAGCCTTGATCCCATGCGGATCAAGGCTGTTTGTTTGAGAGCATTCGCAAAGTAATGATATGCATTTCTGCGGGACAACAAAGTCTGAACGGCAAATGATTTGTTCCGTATCCTTTGCTAACCAGTATTTTGCCTTCTTGCTCGGTATCATTACCATCCTTTTTCAAAGAGAACCAGCCGCTAGACACGGAGCGGTACGCTTTGTTAAGAAAGACGGGGCCGAAGCCCGGAAATACCAATTGTCCACCGTGGGTGTGACCACTCAATATCAGATCAACAGGTTCATTCAAGTGAAGAGCCTCTAAGGGATCGTGGACGATGGCAATCTTGCAATCTTTGGTGTCCAATTCTGCAAGCAGTGAATCCCCTCGCCGTGAACGATAATCAACTCCGACCAGACACAGTTTGCTTTTGCCTTTACGAAGGTAAGCGGTAGAATCCTGTAAGAGTTGAACGCCCGTATCTCGAAATATACGTTCGAGATGCACAGTTCCTGCTCTTTTATCATGGTTCCCATACACTGTAAAAACAGGTGCAATATAAGATAACAAGCTCATATTATGTCTGACGATGGGCCATGAAATTCCTTTTTCCGCCACATCTCCCCCAATAATAACCCAGTCCACTTGATTACGAAGATGTTCCAGATCATTCTTTTTTAGCTTGCGTTTATGGATATCAGATAAATACAGAATTTTGCTGCCATCAAAAGAAGAGGGCAAATTCGGAACTTCAACCTCTTCTGAAACAATGTGATGAAGATGTGCCTCTCGCCACATATGAACCAGTAACGCAATCCCGGCCAAAATAACGGCAACGATCCACGCCAGTATCACCATGGCCATGGAAGGAAAGTATCCAAAGAAGGCGCCCCTTTTATCCCCCACCAAACCAGACTGATTGTGAGCAAAACAAATATAAAAATGAGCGAATTAACAAATCGTTTACTGAGACGCAAACGGCGAGAAGGATGAAGCTCAGTCCGGGTAGGAAGTGTACCCGCTTCGGAAACGGCTTCTTCTGATGGCATTTGTGCTTTATTGGCACGTGCTGGCGCCCGCCGGGGAAGTACCGGACTCTCCAGCGATGATGTATAAGACTTGCGTTGTGATCTTGGTATGGAGACAGAGGTAATTGGTGTGAGTCCTCCCACCTCTGAGGCAGCAGCTGGTTCAACAACCAGATTTACTTGAGAAGCTTCAGGACGCTCAGATGTCTCTGTCTTATCCGAGTGACGATGGCGCTGACTGCCGTATGTCTTCATTCTACTTAATTGCTGATTCATGATCCCCTCCGAAAACGTATCGCTAATCCAGACACCAAATCAATAATAAAATGACATAATATAGGCGCCCATAATGTGCCGGATTGCATATAAATCCAACCCAATCCATAGCTCGAGACAAATACCCAACCAGTCGGAATCCAGTGCCGCAAATAGCGTATATGGATGACCGCAAACAAAATACTTGTCCAGTAAGGACCTAACGCATACTGTATGGCTCCACGAAATAATAATTCTTCACAAACAGCAACGATGGCTGCTATGCAAACAATGTGCCAGATTGGACGCTTTCGAAACAGCATCTCGTTAATTCCCCCATCGTCCATGCTTTCTTGAGGAATAACATAAGAAAGAACCAAGTCCATAACAAGCATAATGCCAGCAAGACCAAGCCCCCACCATATAAACTGGTAACTGTCAGGCCACACAAGTACATCCAAAAGATTTCTCTTCTGCAATAAAATCCATACAACCCCAATGATCAAAGTTAACCCTTGTGTAAAGTATAGATTGATCAGAAGCAAACGCTCGGTAAGCTGCTGTGGTTCAGCCTTCTGAATCTTGAACTTGGGAAACTTTAATTTTTTCATCGCCTGTGTCTGTCCTCTTGACTTATATTTGATGGATAACATGTTCGTTGTCCAATCGGATAGTATACTAAATGATAGCCAAAAAACCAAATAGGTTCAAGGCCTGCCCCAAGTCCCGGTTTTTCAGCGAAGTCATATCCAATGAATTAGTTCATTAATGCATTAAAATCCGATTCATAAAACAGCTTGTAATCGAGCCATTTTAATCGATCAAGGAAGTAAATCCTTAACAGCTGTACGCCTTCTCCTCCACAGAAGAAAATGACATTCATAAATCGAATTAAAACATTTAAGCCTATTGACATGCTCATGTCAGCCATGATACATTATGAAAAAATTAGTCACGTTAAACACGATGATGGAAAAAAGACGTTGCTTTGTCTTACAGAGAGCCGATGGATGGTGTAAATCGGTGGCAGGCAGATGATCTTGAGCGCTCCTGAGTTATTGCATTGAAATTTTAGTAGGTGCAATCGGTTTAGACCCGTTATCCTCTTCGGTCTTCATTGACCGCTAAGACTGTCGTTGCGAAACGGCGGTGAATTAGGGTGGTACCACGACAACTCTCGTCCCTTATTGCGCAAGCAGTATGTGGATTGAGAGTTTTTTGATTTATTTTAGAGTACAGACGTGGAAATCGCCCTATTTGTTACACCCTCCTCCTCTGCTGCGACACCGCGTTGTTGGGAGGAAGAGTTCCAACGGTTTTAAGGAATGCCTCTTTCGTGAGGTGAGACCTTGACGATATAGATACACATACCTAAGGAGGAAGAAACCATGTACAAAGTGTTAGTGTCGGACCCCATTAGTGATCTAGGAATTCAGCAACTGGTGGATGCAAATGATGTTGTAGTTGAGAAGAAAACAGGTCTTAGCGAAGATGAGCTTGTTGCAATTATCGGCGATTATGATGCCCTTCTGGTTCGAAGTCAGACTCGTGTAACGGATCGTATTATGACGGCAGGTACAAACCTTAAAGTCATCGGACGTGCTGGCGTAGGTGTAGATAACATTGATTTGGAAGCTGCCACCCAACGCGGTATCATTGTTATTAACGCCCCTGACGGTAACACGATTACGACATGTGAACATACATTTGCCATGATGATGGCACTGGCACGACATATTCCTCAGGCATATGCCAAAACCATACAAGGTACTTGGGATCGTAAAACCTTCCTGGGTGTGGAGTTAAGAAATAAAACGCTGGGTGTGCTCGGTATGGGACGGATTGGTAGCGAAGTAGCTAAACGTGCCAAAGCGTTCGGAATGGATATTCTAGCTTATGACCCGTTCCTCACTCAAGATCGTGCAGAGAAACTTCAAGTTAAGCTGGCTAGTGTGGATGATATCATTCGCAATGCTGACTTCATGACCGTTCACACACCATTAACACCTGAGACAAGCCATATGATTTCCCGTCCACAATTCGAAGTGATGAAAAAAGGCATGCGTATTATCAACTGTGCCCGCGGTGGAGTCGTTGACGAAATGGCACTTGTAGAAGCAATCGATGAAGGTATCGTTGCTGGTGCAGCATTTGACGTATTCGAGAGCGAGCCACCCGCTGCTGATCACCCGTTCCTGAATCATCCTAGCATTATTGTAACGCCTCATCTCGGTGCATCCACTGTAGAAGCACAAGAAAATGTAGCGATCGACGTATCCGAGCAAGTCCTGCATATCCTGCGCAATGAACCGTTCAAAAACGCAGTTAACATGCCTGCTGTAGCCCCAACTGTAATGAACAAACTGCAGCCGTACTTTAAACTGGGTGAAACACTGGGTAGCTTTGCAGCTCAGATCACTCAAAATGCGGTTCAGGAAATTCGGATCGACTATGCTGGAGATCTGTCTGAAGTGGATACTTCTCCTTTGACTCGTTACATTGTAAAAGGTATTCTGGCAAGACATTTAGGCGGAGAAGCCAATATTGTCAACTCCATGCATTTGGCTAAAGTACGGGATCTCAACGTGGTGGTTAGCCAAACATCAGCCACTAAAGGATTTACAAACCTGATTACCGTCACACTTGTGACGACACAGGATGGCGAAGAGCGTCGTGTTGCGGGTACACTGCTTGCCGGTTACGGAGAGCGGATCGTGCGTCTTGACAAATTCCCAGTGGATATTGCTCCGGAAAGTCACCAAATTCTGATTTCGCATAATGATAAACCGGGTATTATCGGACGTGTTGGAACTTTGCTTGGAGAGAACGAAGTTAACATTGCCTCCATGCAGGTCGGACGTAAAATCATTGGTGGGGCAGCTATCATGATTCTTACTGTAGACAAAGAAGTTCCAAAAGATGTGCTTGTGCAACTTGCAGCTCTTCAGGAAATAAATACAGCCGTTGAAATCATTTTGAACTAATTGCTAGACCATTCACTTGTAAGACAAAAAGAGGCGAACCCTTATCGGGTTCGTCTCTTTTTTGTAAACTCAAATTCCCTTTTATAGCTGTGTTTCATGACATTAGCTTAATTGAATGATGTTCATTGTAGCGCCCGGAGGAGAAAGAATAGCAGTTCCAACAAGCCCAAATAATTGGAACTGGATTGTAGATCCAGCAGTAACCGTCACAATAAAGTCAGATTGCAACTGACTTAGAGAGAGTGCGGGTAATACAACACTCGCTGGAATTGCTGTCCCGTTAAGTAAAATACGGGATTGGATTGCAAGTGCGGCTGTCAAATTTATTTTATAAGAGATATAGTAACGCCCTGCATTGGCAAGAGTGAAGGTGTCATTCGTCCCATTGATGGTTATGCCAGTTCCTATATTTTGGTTGTTTGGTAATGGAATTAGTGTTCCACCCAAAATTACAAGAATGGTACCACTTGTGTTCTCACCGTAGGCCGAATTAGATGTTACAGAGGTCCCTGTGGCACCTGTGGCTCCGGTAACCCCTGTATTCCCTGTTGCGCCTGTACTTCCCGTTACACTGACACCCGTAGCTCCAGTTACTCCCGCAGCTCCTGTATCTCCGGTAACCCCAATTGGTCCTGTCGCACCGGTAGCTCCCGCCCCAGCAAGCAAGGTATAATCCGGGGACGTGCCTAGTGTTCCTGTTGGCGATGCCACATTTGCGATATACGTACTGCCGTCGAACGTTACCACCTGACCCGCTGGGTAAGTTGGAGCTACCGCGGGATCGAATGGGACAACTCCGGTCAATCCTGCGCCTGTTGCTCCTGTGGCTCCTGTATCCCCTGTTGTGCCGGTTACACCTACTCCCGTTGCTCCTGTTGCACCGGTAACGCCTGCACCTGCAAGCAAGGTGTAGTCTGGTGATGTACCTGGGGTTCCAGTCGGTGAAGCTACATTCGCAATATACGTACTTCCGTCAAAAGTCACCACCTGACCCGCTGGATACGTTGGTGCCACTGCTGGATCAAACGGAACAGAGCCACCGAGACCCACACCTGTTGCCAGCAAATTATAATCCGATGAATTACCCGGTTTTCCGGTTGGCGAAGCCACATTAGTAATATATGTACATCCACCAAATGTTACAATTTGACCTGCTGGATAATCTGGTGCAAGCACCGGATCGAACGTAATAAATCCCGTTAAACCTATCCCTATTGCTCCGGTTGTTCCACCTGACAATAACAAAGTATAGTCTGGAGAACTGCCGGGTTCACCAGTAGGGGCATTCATATTAGCAACGTAAAGGCTCCCATTATAAGTAACGACCTGACCTTGAGCATATGACGGTCCGAGAGCTTGATCATACGCTGTAATGTCGTTGAGTCCAGCTCCAGGTGCACCTGCTGGACCTTGTACTCCCTGAGGCCCTACTGGCCCTACTGGCCCCACAGGACCAACGGGACCTACAGGGCCGAGTACTCCACCTGGCCCAGCAGGCCCTGGCACACCGGGAACACCCGGAACCCCTGGTACTCCCGGGGGACCTGGAGGGCCTGGGGTTCCCGATGTACCAAATGAACTGGTTGCACGACTCAATGATACGGATATGGACCGAATCAATCCGACCAGTTTGTCTTTTTCGGCAGGCGGAACTTCCAGAAGCAACGTCACACTTAATAAATCATCGAGCAAATTTTGCAAGTTGCCAGCCAGATTGATGACGGCTACAGGCACGACTTCAGAACCTGCTATGGTGAGTTCCAAGACGGATTGCAACTCCGCTTTCACCCCAGCTCGGAAACCAGAGGTATTAACAAAGGTGAGCAAACTCCGTAAACTGTTTTGCAACGCGACAATATTAGACGCTGTAGGCTGACTGACAGCCGCAGGAATAGTCACTGCCAGTGCTTTCAAAATCGATTCAAACTGCTCAACTTCACTCGATGTTATTGGAATAAACGGTGATCCCGCTCGAAAAGATCTTCCTTCCAGAAAAGCCTTAATATTGACCCATTTTCTCTCAGACATTCGTGATCCAATCCTCCTTTTACATCCCTGTTTTTCAAGCTTATGTTACATAGGACGCAAAATTATCTTGGACACATTTTTTGATACAAAAAATGTGAACATACTGTTCCACGTTGAACAAGATTAAACGGTACTGTTCAACAAAAAAGCACCCTCAGCATGAGGGTGCTTTCGCACTTTTTGTATGAAATCGGGCTATTTCGAAGAATCCACAGGAAATTGTAAAATAAACTCTGTGCCTTCGCCTAGTACACTATTAACGAAAATGGTACCATGATGGGCATCAATAATATTTTTTACAATTGCGAGCCCCAGTCCTGTACCGACACTTTCACCCCGAACGCGAGCCTTATCTGCTTTGTAGAATCGTTCAAAGATAAATGGCAAATCAGAAGACGGAATGCCTACGCCCTCATCTTTTACAGTCACTTTAGCTACAGGTGTCCGGATATCGGTTACCAGCTCTGCCGATATGACAACATTTTTGTCTGATGGTGTATGCCGAAACGCATTATCCAGCAAATTTGTAAATACCTGTTCAAGTCGATCCTCATCGGCCTGGTGGAGTTCAATCGAAGTCTGTCTGCACTCAAACCGAAGGTGGATGCCCTGTTCTTTAGAACGTACCGAGAACTTTCTGTATACTCGTTCCAGTAGTTCAACGAGATCCACTTCCTTCACGGCCATATCCGTATGACCCGCTTCCATTCGGGCAAGATCAAGCAGATCTTTAACCAATCTGCCCATACGCAAAGACTCATCATGAATCACTTGAATTAATTCTTCACTTTCTTCTGGAGAAGCCGCCATCCCATCCAAAAGAGCTTCACTATACCCTTGCATCATGGATAGCGGAGTACGTATTTCGTGAGATACGTTTGCGACAAAATCACGACGCATTTTCTCCAGTCGCACTTCCTCCGTTACGTCACGAAGCACAGCAACAGCGCCCCGTACGACACTATCTGCGTACAAAGGCGCCATCTGAACAGACCAGACTCCCTGCTGCACATGCACATTAGAGTTCTGATCGCCACCTTGCTCCATCACCATTTTGAACAAAGGAACGAGTGGTTCCGGCACATCTCGTGAAGAACTCACAGAATTCTCCGAATCCTGTCCCTCGCCCATTTGTGCCCAGTCCAAATCACACCAAGCCTGCATGATTTTCTCTCCAGGGGGGTTCGTCAAAATAACTTTCCCCTCACCGTCGAATGTAACTACCGCATCGGTCATGCTTCGGAGCACGCTCGCTAAATGTTCTTTCTCATGGTTAAGGTTGCGAATGTTATCTTCCAGTTGTGCAGCCATATGGTTAAATGTATTACCTAATTCTCCAATCTCATCGCTCGTTACAAGGGAGAGACGCGTACCGTAGTTTCCTTTCCGAATCGCATTGGCTGCCTGAATTAACTGCTGCATTGGCTGCGTAATTTTCGTAAAAAGAAACAGCGCAAAAAAGGTCGTCAAGCTGAAGCCGATAATACAAACATACGTGAACAAACGTTTGATATCTCTCGACTCAGACTCCGCAAAATTCGTATCAATATACGGCAGCAAAAAAAGACCCAATGCTATGAGTACACAGCCCACAAGGCAAATAATCGTAATCCATAACTTCCCGACCAGCGATCTCCAGAAACTAAAACTACTTCGGTACTTCCAGTTTATAACCCACACCCCACACCGTCGTAATCATCGCCGCTGATTCTGGCGAAACCTTGTTTAACTTCTCGCGAAGACGCTTCACATGCGTATCCACAGTACGAAGATCACCAAAGAATTCATAGTTCCATACATCCTTCAGCAGCTCTTCTCTGGAGAAAACTTTATCTGGAGATGTCGCGAGATAATGCAACAGTTCATATTCTTTCGGTGTTAGACTGATCTCTTCCCCACCTGCGGTTACACGGTGAGCATCATGTTCAATAACCAGATGAGGAAATACGATATTGTTGCTTGAATTACTCTCCTTGGACAGATAAGCTGTCGCAGAAGAACGACGCAGAATCGCCTTCACCCGGTAAATCACTTCACGTGGACTGAACGGTTTAACGACATAGTCATCTGCTCCAACTTCAAAGCCCTGAACGCGGTTAATTTCTTCGCCTTTTGCAGTAAGCATCAAAACCGGAGTTGATTTAACCTGACGCAAACGGGTACATACTTCAACGCCGTCCATGCCCGGCAACATCACATCAAGCAAAATCAGACCGTAGTCACCTGCAGTTGCTTTTCGCAGCGCAGTTTCCCCATCCTCTGCTTCATCGATTTCATAACCTTCTTTTTCGAGATACATTTTCAAAAGCCGTCGGATTCTTTCCTCGTCATCCACAACTAGTATACGGTTCTCATGTTCAGCCATTCCACTCCAGCCCCTTTGCAATAACTCCTCATCACTTCTATTATGTTCGATCTGGCGAACAATATTTGAATGCCCCATTGGACGCAGGGGCTTACGTATGTGTTTCATGGATCTCTCTCGGGAACTTCACGAAACTACCTATCCTAGTCTGCCCCTGCGTAAGAATGCAACCCGGCGATGATCAAATTCACACCAACGAGCGTAAACATAACGACCAAAAATCCAAGTACTGCAAGCCAGGCAGACTTGCGGCCCTGCCAGCCTCTGGACAAACGCAAATGCAGGTACACACTATAATATAACCATGTTATCAGTGCCCACACCTCTTTGGGGTCCCATCCCCAGAAGCGGCTCCAGGCAATCTGTGCCCAGATCATAGCGAAAATTAATGCTCCCAATGTAAATATCGGGAATCCGATAGCGATTGCTCGATAACTAATCTCATCCAGATCGTCGGCATCAATGCCATCCAGCATCGGTTGCAGAGCTTGTCCAAGCGGTCTTCTTACAATTAAACGAATAAGTCCATATAAGATCAGCCCTACAATCAAAGACCAGATTACCGTATTCAGTTTACGTCCAGCATTAACTCCGTTCATCCAGGAAGGTGTCTCAAGCAAAGGTTCCTTCATGCCAAGAAACGGTTTTATGCTCTCCACTTCGCTATTATAAGGTGCAAAAATAGGAGGCATGCGATAAATCACTTTCTCTATTGTACTATTTTCCTGTACCTCTGTGTCAATGCTAGTGGTTTCCTGAACAAAAACCGCCTCATATCCGGATGCACGGAAAGCAAATACCGACCCGATAAACCCAACGACAACGACGATGGTGATTAATGTAAACTCAACCCATCCGCGCTGGCGTCTGGATGACTTGTCCTTGCCGCTGAAATCGACTGTGCGTAACAAGTACATGAATCCGGCCGCAAAGCCTACGGCGAAGAATGCCTCGCCAAGTGCAGCCAACGTCACGTGGATCTTGAGCCATATCGATTGCAAAGCAGGGATCAATGGCTGTACTTCCTGAGGAAATACGGCTGCATATGCCATAATAATGATGGTTAGTGGCAATGCAAATAGTCCTAGCAACGACTTACGATATATTGCGTAAACTACGATAAATGCCACCATAATCATCATGGATAGAAAACTCATAAACTCATACATATTACTTACTGGTATATGGCCTGCTCCAGCCCAGCGAGTACCAAAGAAGATAAGATGTGCAGCTAGTGCAACAGTTGATGCAATAAAGGCTCGCTTTCCCCATCGTTCTACATGAGCTTGCGGGTCACGATTACTCCATTTCTTGCCCATGACGGCAACGCCATATAACATAAATGCAGCACAATATAGAAAAAAAGATACGATAAATGCGTCGCTGCTGAAATCCAATAAACTCATGTTTGGTTCCCCCCGTTATCCAACGACTTCTCATCCACTTCCACATTCATATGTTTTAACACGGCTGCAACCTCACGCCTGAATCCAAACCAGTTTTTGTTGGTATGGCCGCCTAGGGTAAGCTGTTCATCATCAATCCGAATCCAAATACGTCGATGGTGCCAGTAAAAGCCCATAACCAGACCCAACATTACGATTCCTGCCCCAACCCACACAAAAGGCATGGCCTTATCAATACGGATATTGAGGTAACTCACGGATTGAATGATGTCAACCTTATCCATGCTGTCAACCTCTAGCTGCAAAGGAATTTCTCCTCCATTCAGCTGTTTGTTAATTGCGTCCTGCTGAAAACGCTGTTTATCTATCTGCTTCGCAAAATACAAGTACTGCATTCCCTCTTCAGGTAAATCAGGCCCCTTAATGTTAAATAGAAAGGCAGGCGCATTAGGCGAAGGGGTCTTTGATTTGGGCTCTCCATTTTCATCCAGCCCAAAATCCATATATTTTTCTTTTACAGTCAGATTATAGGGTCCAGCTTCAAACGTTCGCTGCGTATCCACCATAGCAATTTGGATTGCTCCATACTTCTCACCCGTCTGAGCATTGACCAAATCAGGAGTTACAGAACGAATCGTTGGCGTCAGATCATAATCAAATTGATATGCTTTCAATCCGTTGTAATTCAGTGGATGGTTCACTCGAACATCATGTCGGTCCACCTCGGACAATTGAGGTTTTTTCGAAGGATCCGAGCAATCTGCTGTACATTCGTACAATACCACTTTGGTTTCAAACAGTTTTGGAACGGTTTTGTTCAAATTACGGAATTGTTCCGGCACCTCATCCTCACTGTAAAATTCAACATTAAACTGTTCATTCTTTAAATACATGGAGGTATTCGGTATTTTCTTGATCTCACCTTCGGGAAAAGCCACGTGCTCATCCAGATTCAGCCCGGGAAGTCCTCGGGCAAGTACCGCCAGCAGAAAGATAATCAATCCGATATGGATAACATAAGGACCCCAGCGACTGAATCGCTGTTTCTCAGCCAGCAATGCAGTACCCTCGGTATGCACACGATAACCTTTCTTTTTAAGCGGCGTAACCGCTTTCTTAATCCAGTCTTCTGATGCCTCATCTATGGAGCCTTGGTACACCAGTCGCTGACGTGTAAGAAACTGCATGTGTTTGCGTATTTTCTGTTTATTCAGCGCTTTGTATAGTGGAAGTACCCGGTCTAGACTGCATATGACCAATGAAGCACCGATCAGCACCAGTAACAAAATAAACCACCAGGATTCGTATGTATGGGACAGACCCAGCAGATAATAGATATGACCCAACTGACCGTATGTGTCCTTGTAATATACGGATGGATCAATATTCAGAAATGTACTTTCTTGTGGATAGATCGTGCCCAGCATGGAACCTACTAGCGTAAACACAATCATGTAAACAGCAATTTTGACCGATGAGAAAAAGTTCCATATGCGATCAATAATTTTAGGATTATTACGCTGCGAACGACGAGCCATGCCATCATAACGCATTTCCAATACTTCATCCGATTTGACCTCGGCCTCCAGCAGCGGCTTGCCGCATGCTTCACACAGCACAGTGCCCACCGGATTCTGGTGTCCGCACTCACACTTCGTATTTTGGAACACGACTAGACCTCCTGTCAGGGCTGTTTCGCCAGTTGTGAAATTTGAGCGTCAAGTGTGTCCAAATCAAGTTGACCGATATGAATGGTGGAGATTTTACCCGTGTCGGAGACAAAAAATGTCGTTGGCATCGGAGATATGCCAAAATCCCGGATCGAGTTTTTGTCACGGTCGAGCATAATCGGAAACGTAACGCCCACCTGTCGAACAAAATTTTCCACGGTCATCTGGTCTTCCCCAACATTGATACCAACAAATTGCACACCCTGGTCCTTCCATTTGTCCGCTTGCGCTTGTAGCGCAGGCATCTCTTTGACACAAGGCTCACACCATGTTCCCCAGAAGTTGATTACCATGGCTTTGCCTTTGTACTCCTCAGACGTATGAACTTGTCCATCCAGGCCCAGCAGTTCAAAAGAAGGAGCCTTGTCCCCTTCTTTTGGCTTGCCATTCGAGCCGGATACCGATGTAGTAATCGCATATCCGCCCAACACCAGGATCAATAACAAAATGACGATTTGCACCGCTCTTCTTGATTTCCCCATGTGCTGCTCCCCTTTTAAGTGACTAGCATTCGCATTAACGGTCTCGGACAACTGTGAACATCCTATGAACAATTATAGCGAATTTCGTCACAAAACTGCGGCGCTTTTATGAAAATTATGTGTCCTCACATTACCTTTTTTTCATTTTTTTGGCGGGTTCTGATTTTGCGAGTGTAATCAGGTTGTTAACTTCTTCTTTGGTTAGATTACGTGTGAGTCCGCGTTTCAGGTTCTGAAGCAAAATACCACCAAACGAGATCCGTTTCAGACGTGTTACCGGATGGTTAATCGCTTCGAACATACGTCTAACCTGACGGTTACGCCCTTCGTAAATCGTGATGGAGATTACAGCTTCATTCGCTGCCGTGTCGACATCCTTATACTCAACCTCTGCAGGAGCTGTCATACCGTCATCCAGCATAATGCCTGTCTTTAATTTCTCCAGGGCAGTACCATGTGGAACCCCTTTAACGGTTGCCAGATACGTCTTCGGTACGTGATGCTTCGGATGCGTCAGCAAATGAGCAAATTCCCCATCATTGGTCAAAATGAGCAAGCCTTCTGTGTCATAATCCAGACGACCAACGGGATACACACGTTCTTTGACACCTTTAAGATAGTCGGATACAATTTTCCGACCTTCCGGGTCTGAAGCACTTGTGATAACACCTTTCGGTTTGTTCAACATCATGTACACTTTCTTTTCACTGCGGATCGGTTTACCATTAACCGTAATCATATCCTCTTCGGGGTTCGCTTTCGTACCCAGTTCGGTTACGACCTCCCCGTTAACTTCTACTTTGCCGGACAGGATCAGTTCCTCGCTCTTGCGGCGGGATGCAATGCCTGCCTGTGCGATAATTTTTTGTAATCTTTCCATGTTTGTCATGTCACCTCACACTAATGATACCCATCAAGGCCGGAAATCACAAGGATAATCCATCGATTTAGTTAACGCAGAGGTTGTAAACTCCTTTTGAGCTGCATTTAGCTATGAATTTAAGCCAAAAAAGCTCACCCTCTCACTGCCTGTATGCGACAGTAGCGTTAAGGTGAGCCGTTCAATTTCAACCATATGTAACCATTGCAATGTGAATAATAAGGTTAATTGGCTACTTTCCCAGCAACAACGACCTGTTTTTTCGCAGGGGTTGCACTTTCTTTAATGAAGGATTGCAACGTTTTGGAAGTAATATAATAAGTACGTCCTCCGTATACAAAGGTCATCATGCCAATCACCCGATTGTTCTGATCCAGAACAGGGCCACCTGAATTGCCTTGTGCCACTGATTTTACGATACTGCCAATACCCTTCTTGCCTGGAACGTCGGAATCTTGTGAATTAAATACTCGGCTCTTGGCGATTGTATTATAAGTTGAAGGGAAATCTTCGTCCAACAGCACAAGTTCCCCGGCTGAATTTTTAGGAAATCCGATGGTATACACAATTTGATTATCTTTCGCATTAGCAAACGTCACCGGTGGTGCGTCGATTTCTTTGTCCAGCTTCAGCAATGCCATATCTGTCACCGGATCTGTTTTAATGATTTTGGCTTTAACCGGCTTGTCCAGTTGACCTGGGCTTGCTACAGTAAGTGTGCCTTCATCCCCATCAGACAGTTCAGCAAACTCCTGAACGACATGATAGTTGGTTAGCACCTCATCCTTGGAGATCAGTATTGATGTACCCACATCATAATATACTGTATCGGGTTCATCCTGCTTGACCAGACGCACGTTCACAACTGGAAAAGAATCTGCTGTAACGGCCAACTGAGCACGTAATTGTTTATCGAAGTAACCCGTAAAATGAATCGTATTAACGGCTTGAGCCGCGGCCAACCCCGTCTGTCCTGCAAGCAACGCAATGGCAAGCATGCCTGACATTCCAAAGCGGAGCATTCGTTTCCAACTTTTTTGCATGGTTCTCACTCTCCTCCGCTATCATTCTAGCATAATTCATATATCGGAAGGAGAAGGCATATTTTTTAACCAAATACAATCAAACAAATGACCAAGGCGGCAATGAAACCAACTACATCGGAAAACAACCCGACTTTGAGTGCATAGCGACCATTGCGTATGCCTACGGCTCCAAAATAAACAGTCAATACATATAGGGTTGTATCCGTACTTCCTTGAATCGTGGAAGCCATGCGGCCAATCATCGAGTCGGGGCCATAGGTTTTGATCAGGTCAGTCGTAAAGGCAAGCGAGCCTGTCCCGGTCAAAGGACGCAAAATACCGAGTGGCAATACTTCTCCCGGAACCCCCATCCAGGACACAAGGGGTGCGAATAGGCTGATCACATAATCCAATGCACCGGAAGCACGGAATACACTGATCGCTACCATCATACCTACCAGATGGGGAATAATGCTAATGGCCGTAGAGAAGCCATCTTTGGCCCCATCAACAAAGGATTCGTAGACCGGGACCTTTTTGGTAAACGCATATAATGGAACAAACGCGATGATAACCGGAATGGCCCAGACGGAAATCCAGTTGATGAAGGTTAACAACGTTGCTCATCCTTTCATACCGGGATTGTCACTTTTATGTACACGTGGCGGCCTGTGAAGTGCCCTGTTTCGGTACCAGCGATCGGCTACGATGGCTGCAAATGTCGCAATAATAGTTGCCATTAGCGTTGTGCCTACAATTTCCGTGGCGTTGGCGGAATGATAATTAAGACGAATGGCTATCAGGGTTGTCGGAATTATGGTGATACTCGCCGTATTCAGAGCCAGCAAAGTACACATGGCAGGGGAAGCAGTTTGTTTATCCGGATTAAGCTCTTGCAGCTGCTGCATGGCTTTGATTCCCATTGGGGTTGCCGCATTGCCGAGGCCGAGCAGATTGGCACTCATGTTGGATAAAATATAGCCCATGGCTGGATGATTCCGCGGAACATCAGGGAATAAAAAGCCAACAACCGGACCCAGCAGCTTCGCAATTCGGCCCAGCAGCCCGGCATCCTCAGCCATTTTCATCATGCCCATCCAGAACACGAGTACACTGATCAGCCCAAAACAGACCGTTACTCCGGTTGCTGCTCCATCAAAAGCCGCCTGGGTAACCACTTCAATTTTGCCCTGTGCTGCTGCGAAAGCAAAGCCTGTTACAATCATGAGAAGCCAGATTAGATTGATCAAAGGATAACCCTCCCTTCATTATGGAGATAACAAATGGCTTAATACTGCGCGCCAAGCAGAAGCCCAGGTAGAAATTTCACCGACCCCTCCCAGAGTTGCATCCTCTGTCTTCGGCTCCGGCGGAATATAACTTCCTTTGCGATACACAGGAATTGAACCCACAAATTTCCCGTCAAGCTGCATATCAATTCGGCCGGCCAGTCCAAAAGAAGGTTCTGTCGATTTTGCATCTCCCCCTGTACTCTGCTGGACACGGTTTTCGAGAAAAATCAGCTTTTTCGTCAATGAGGATGTCTCACTCTTCGCCAGAGGATAGGTGAACCCGCGGCCTGTGACCACATCCGTATTTTGTACAGGCTGTTCCTTTTTTGCAATTTCCACCAAAGGGAAGTTTTCAAAACCGAAATCCAGCATACGCGCATGGTCATTCCAATCATCGCCGTCGTTCAGGGTTACGGCAGCAAGCTGTTGTCCATTGCGGGTAGCAGAGCTGACCAGACAACGGAAGGCTTTTTTGGTATAGCCGGTCTTTACGCCATCGGCTCCCTCGTACAACCGCAGCATTTTATTTTTGTTTTGCCAGGAGTACTCCCAGCTCTCATTCGGATTTGGAGCCGACTTGTTATCTGTCGCAACTATACGTTTGAAAATCGGATTCTTGAGCGCATACGCGGTTAAGCGTGCCAGATCATTGGCGGTGGAATAATGACCGTCTGCGTCAAGTCCATGGGGATTCATAAAATGGGAATGGGTCAGTCCAATTTGCTCTGCCTTTTTGTTCATTAACAGGACGAAACCTTCCTCAGATCCACCGACATGTTCAGCAATCGCCGATGCCGCATCGTTGCCTGATCGCAACATCAGCCCATACAGCATGTTTTCCAGTGTCATTTCTTCACCCAGTTTGAGATAGATGGACGACCCTTCTTTGGCAAAAGCCGAAGAAGTTACCTTTACTTTGTCATCCAGTTTACCGTGTTCAATCGCTACAATCGCCGTCATGATTTTGGTCAAGCTGGCAATTCTGAGTTCCTTATCCCCATCTTTGCTGTACAACATTCGGCCCGACGTCACATCAATGAGAGCCGCGCTTTGCGCATGGGTTGAGGGGCCAGGTATGGTTCCCTGGGCTTCAGCAAGCCCAAAAGAGGGAAACAGAAACAAAGGTACAAGCATACATGCCATAAATTTCATTAATTTTCGCATCGATTCATTCCTCCGGGTCACTTGGAATCTTGTACTAGCTTATGTCTGGACAACCCGAAGTATGTCCCAGTGTTAGAAAACAACAAAAATCCCTCTCGCACATGCGCTGCGGAAGGGATGTTTTAGTCTTTAAAGATGAGTTGCTAGGATTGATTAAATTTAGTTATTGTCCAGCATCTTGGCCACTTTTCGCATAATTCTGGAGACTCTCATCTGGCTAATGTCCTCCATCTCTGCTGTCTGTGTTTGATTAAAGCCCTCTACCCGATGCTTCAGGACAGTGACTTCCTTCTCGCTTAACTTGCGTTTCACCGATTCAATAACAGCGTCAACATAAATTCTGTCGACCACTCCCTCTTCAATATTTTCCCCGCTATAAATGGTATCCATTAACGTAACCGCTTGTGCTTGCTGATCATCTGCTCCAACAGGTTCATCCAGGTATTTGACTCCCTTGCCCACTTGGAGCGCCTTGTTGATTTTCTCCTCTTCCTCGTCAAGCAACAAAGCGATTTCATGAGCTGTCGGGAGATACCCCATATCGTGCTCCAGCCGATTGATTCGGTTAATTAATTCTGTAGCCGTGCGAGTGGGGCGAATGATACTTGCGCTATCTCTGAGAAAACATCGGATTTCCCTAACAATCGCAGTAACAGCAAACGAACTGAATTTCACACCACGCCCCGTGTCAAATGCTTTGACCGCTTTAATGAATCCAAGCCGCCCCAATTGAAGAATATCGTCTTTTTCCACACAATGATTTTTGATAATGATTTCCGGTTTTCCAATGTATTTATGTACTGAGTGCCAAATCAAGTTCTCATTAACCAAAATGCTATCTCCTAGAAAATGTTCATCGACTTTACATCGTTCAATATTTTCTACAATGTCCATAGAGTAAAATTTCTTGTCCAACTTCAAATTCATGCTAATATATTCTGAAAATTTATCCATCTAGATCTCCCTATGTAAATGTTGTGGAAGTTCACCAAAAATCTAACGTTCTTTATTGATTTTCTTTAACATCTGAATCATATTGTTATGGTGTTTCTTCACTTGGTTGTAATACCAGGGGCGAGCCTTGCCTTTGTCCACATTGCCCTCCCCTTGATTGTACGCAATCGTTGCTGTACGAAGGTTCCCGTCATACTTTTCCAACAGATATTTCATATATTCAATGCTGGTTTTGATGTTAACTTCCGGCTTGTATAAGTCACTGCCGCTAACACCAAACGATTTGGCCGTACTTGGTAGTATTTGAAGGAGTCCAATGGCTCCATGAGATGATGTGCTATCCTCTATTAAGCGGCTCTCTTGCCACATCATGGCCATTATCCACACGGAATCCATATTGGAGCCTTCAATATATTGATCCACCCACTTCACATACTTCAACAGCTTAGTCTGACTTACCGTCTTCTCCTGATAAGATTCGATATAATGCTCTAGCATATCTACCATTTGTTTATGGGACGTAGAGTCCGGATCTGGCTTCTCTTGCTTTAGGATTTGTTTTGTTTTTTGTTCTTCAATCGGATTTGAAGCAACTGGTACAATCAGCCCTCCATATATCGTTATCGATGCCAGTACCGCCGTAATGATAATCCCGATTTTTTCAAATGTGACCAACGGGATTGCTCACCTCCTTAGGTTGAGCCTTATATAATAGAAGGAAACCGTAATTTTTCACTGCTTGTACGAACTTGTGTCCCAATTAATTAGAGGGTCTGTTGTCGAATTTAAAGGCTACTCTTTTCCTATTAAGACTCATCTCGTTCACTGGTCTGATATGCCAAGATTGCCGTGTACTCTATCCTGCTGTTTGCTGAATCGTAAGAGGAAGTAACATCCAGTCCAATGACCAATACATTGTGTTTGTCATTCATCCAGGTGTTAATCTGTTCTTCTAGGTCCAACGGTGATGGCGATGTAAACATCTTTACAGCGATATCTAAGGCATAATTTTTCATGTCCATTTATTCATTACCGATAAGAAGCTCAGGGTTTGTTTCTTCGTTTGTTTCTTCGTTTGTTTCTTTATCGCGTTTTACAGCGGAAAGGGATTCTGGGGTGTTCTCCTCTTTCTTCTTCTCCTCGATCAATTGAGCAAACTCCTCTTGTGTCAACTCATGAATCTCCAGTTCAAATGCACTTGTGAGAATATATCCCATACCGTCCGTTAAATGAACGTTGTAGTAGGTTTGCGGTTCTTCGTGAAATTCACCCGCTTCGTAGTTGAATCCAATAACGGCTTTTTCATAACCAGCTACAATACCTGCAAACCATACATTGGCTTTTGTTGTTGCGCCTGTTGGCGTTTGAATCTCATGCACATTCGTTGGTGCGTGAACGCATTTTCCAATCAGACTTGCAACCAATTCTTCGGTTAATGTATCGTCTTTTGCTTTTATCATTTGTGTCATACAATCATTCCTCCATATATTTAAATTTTCTTGGACCCGGCTATCCAGCTCTTCAATTTCTCTATACGCGTTATATTACTAGCAGTTAACGATTTACACAGGAGAGACATTTAGGGCGCCACTTATGAGCGTATAATGCGTTCGAATATGCTTTACAGCCCGCTCAAGATCATTTATTCGATTGGACAACATCTCCTCAATGACAGGCTCCCATACTCTGAGTCCTACACCCATGGTCGGTTTGTTTTGAATATACGCATGATGCAAGATCACTACCTCAGTAGGAGTCAGCTTTTCCACATCAAGATTAACTAGCAACGCATCCGCTTGAAAGACAACCTTTTCAATAATCAACGCATACTCCCGGTTACTTAGGTCGGAAGCTGTAGATGAATCATGGTGGGCCCAAGCAATATCAGAAAATCCCGACAGACTTTCCAACGTAAATCCCAACACAACAACACTGAGCATATTTTTCTGCCACCTTCCATTATTCAAACGATTAATTACTCTATACGACATAAAAAAGCACCCCGTTAAGGGTGCTTTTAGTTCTATGTAACTTTTTGATCAATCTGCAACAAACTTTGGCTATGAATTGCCACTTTAATTAAAACTACAGAGCTTCGTATTTCTCACGAATCGCTTTCCATAACTGTGATATGCGTGCCTTGGATACACCTAACATTGCTGCAATTTCTACAAACTCGTACCCCGAGGTTCGAAGTTTAAAAATCTCTTTTTCCCGGTCATTTAGCTTCATATTCTCCATGATGTCAGTTACGAATTCAAAATTCTCAAAGGCAAACCCGGGGTGCCCAAGCGTTAGCGCTGTATCTGTTCCATCACTTTCATCACTGGCGCCAAGATCAGTACACACTAGCTGGACAGCGTTAACGACACTGAGGTTTTTCTCAGACATGCATTTGCGGTACATATCCTTGATTTTATTTTCGATCAGGTGATCAACAAACGTCGACATTTTTGCTTTTTCTGCGTCATACTTGTCCAGCGCGTTATACAACTTAATCATGATCTCCTGCGTTACATCCTCTTTTTCCATCCCTGCAAACGTTTTGCCTCTAAGCTTGTGGCGACATTTTTCCTGTGCTTTGTTCAAGAACGTATCTATATCCCCAATTTCAAATAAATCATCAAACCCCATAGCAGTTGTAGCAGACATCATCATTTTCCCCCAATGACTATTTAGTTGTTTGTTTAAACTCTATAACTTGCATTTCTATAGTTAAAATTTTGATCAATTCTTGCTCACTCAACAATCTAGTATCTCTCACCGTAATCAAACTTCAAATATTTCTTGCCGATGTCCAAAAAACCATATCTAATATGTAGTGTTATCACTTCTTCGTAAATATGAAAACTTCTTCTTCAGGCAAAGCTTAAAGCTAGATAAGTCTTTTGCATTACATATAAATTGCGTAGATGATCCACCTCCCCTTTCGATCCACATCAAGATATATAACTAACTTTCAAACTCAGCAATGGGACAATTTATCCAGAGACACTTTTCCAACCTATTACATTCAGAATAACAAATACGAACTAATGTTCGCAACATATTTTTATCAGCTTCGTTAGAACACCATTTACCCACTATATACGAAGCCACATGCGAAACGTAAAGCCCGTTTTTTGCAAACAAAAAGACCAACACAGAGCGCACCACTAGGAAAATACCAAAATGGTGGAATGTGTCGGTCTTGGTCTGACATCTATTTCGTTCCAATTACCGAAGATATGGTCTTTAAGCCCTTTAATACAATTACAGGCTTCGTCAAGATTATTAATTCTATCTGATCGCCATAAGGATAGTATAAGGAAATATGTAGGATAATGTCAACAACAAAAATTAGTTCCTAAGAACCTATCTAATAAAAAAAAGAACTTTAATGGGTCTTAAGGCATGTTTATAGCATCATTTTTCAGCAGCCCCTCAACATCCTTGTTCATTTTAAAGACAGTTACCTGTTCCGCAAAATCAGTGCCAAAGAACATGGTTTCAATATCTTCAATTTTCAAACCCAGGTGAATATAGGAGAAAACAGGACTGAAATCTTCTCTCATCATTTGTGCAAGCTTCAGCTTGTATTCGGCAAAGATCTGACTGGAATGCGATTGCATGTGTTCAAGCATGAACGCTTCAGGTTTGGTGAATTTTGCTGTAAACTTTAGGATGATAAAATAATTCATGATGACGACTCTGGTATCTACTGGCCCGCGTTCAGTAAAATCTTTTCTTATTCTTGATGCCATTTTCGCGAGTTCTCTTTCCAAGTCTTTTATCTCAATGTTCACATCCCTCCCTACAATCATCCTTTTTCCTCCTATTGTCCCTGAATACAATAATCAAACCTAATTTAATCAAAACTCCTTATACAAGACAAGTTTCAATGCGTTTACGGACTAAAGTCCCCACGATCTTTTCATGAAAAAGGAATAGACCCCAGAAGTAGGCTTGGGGTATATCACTGGTTTTACTATGGTTTACAATTATGCAAATAAAGCAGCACATTACGCTTAGAACTATACTATTTCGTTTTAGCATCTATTTTTTAAACTTATTGTTCATAAGGCACGTCAACTTTGAGCAGGCTGAACGCCACCAAATTCAAAACCACATTGGCACCATACTCCTTCTCAATTACATCGAACGCTTCTTCCGTTGCACCAACTAGATCATCCTTCTCCGTGGTCATTTCCATCGTGATAATCTCCTCATGATTCAACGCAAAGGTCAGTCTATACAGCATCGATGGGTTCCTCCTTTGAAGTAAGTTCAATATTACGAACATCGGTGAGATCAATGATGTGCACAACATCATCTGTATCTTCCAAAGTGATCGACTTTCCTTCATTTTTATGTTTGGTAAAAAGTCTGCGATACTCTTGCTTGACCTCATCAGCAGTTAAAGGAATCTCGCGAACAACCTTATCGGAATCTTTCTCTTTCTGTTGCAGCCTGGGATTGTCCTCAATCCATGTCACTGTTTTCTTTTTGCCACTTCCCTTGAAATAGAAATGAGCGGTGAGTCCAATATTCATCTAGTAATACCTCCTGGATAAATTAGTGTTCTAACGTATTAGGAAATAAAGAACAAACTTCGAGTGTTAGCCTTCACACCTTCACTACTCTCTCTATACGTCCTAATCGTCAGGATGTTAACCCTGTGCAGCCTCATTTCTCTTTTTTGGAACAAAAAAAGGACAGCATAAGCTATCCCTTAATATTTCTTAACCGCTATGCGATTGCCCAGAGAGTCATAGATGTATTTGAAGTTGGTCTGAATTGGGGTTGCTGCCATCCTGGTGATGGACTTTGAATCCAGTCTTCCCTTATCATCATATTGATATATTACATCGACCAGGGTCGGCAGCTGCACGAATACTTGTCCATCCAACCGATGAACTTCACCAACAGATATCACCAAGAACGAATCATTTTGGGTATACCCATCTGTCGAAATCGGCATGGTCAACAATGGCTCTGTGACTATCTGCTCCGTGTAATTGTCTGTGACGACTTGTCGAATGACCCGGCCTTGCATATCAAAAGCAAAATAAGTAACTACGTCTGTATAATCCACCAAATCACTGATTGCATTCCAAGGGTCCATCACACTCAAGCGCCTACGCTCGGATAAAGTCATGCTCACATGGGTCGCACCATCGATAATCATATCTGCGCTATGTGTATCGGGATGGATATAATGATTCGCTTCACTCTCAATATTCTCTAATTTGTTTCGCTCAATAGAAGTGAAGACCTTTTTTCCAATGCCATCGACAATCATGTCCGCCACATGGGTCTTCGGATGTTCATAAAAATTCGCTTTCTCTTCAATTCCGGACAATTTCAGTCTTTCCTGAGAGGTAAACGCTTTGTTCTGTTCTCCATCTATCAAGATGTCTGCACTGTGGAAAGCGGGGTGCTCATAAACCATGACATTCACGCCATCTATTTTAAGTACTCCATTTGAGTTATATGAAACGTCGGATCCTACGATACGTCTATACCCGTCACTGTAAATATATAACGTAGGGAGATTTTGATTGCTTTCATCCACAGTAACGCCATAGAATGCACCAGGTACACTAGGTGAAGGAAGGTCCTCTTTTTCCTTCACTGTCGTTATGCTGCCTAAAGCAATCTTATCCAATCGTGCATCAAGTGTTACATTATCCTCTCTGGCTTCCTTAATCTCATTTGAAATCTTGACCACTTTGCCATAAGTAATGATATCCATGACCGCTCACTCCTATCTAACCGTCAAACCAGTTACCTCAATGACAAAACCTGAAGGCACTGAACCTGGATTAATAATCTCAAAGTGGAAATGGGATGTACCGTCCTTATCGTCATACGGAAGATCCACATTGTCGTATATCCCGTCTATGAAGTTGCCCGTACTAAATTCGGCCGTATTAAAATAAAGAATTTGGGCTTTCGTTTTGTCCGCACTGTCAAGTATGTGAAGCTCCACATTCGTTTCCTTTGCTGGGATAACACGTACGGTTTTAATCAGAAAACGAGGGGTTTTCATGGAAATCGAAACGATCAATGACTCTCCTCCACCGTTTAATTCTTCAACGGTATGGAACAACTCTACCTGTTTGTACACGTCTTTCAACTCCTGCATGATTCGCCATGTTTTGTTCATCGCTCACTCCTCCTGCGTGTTGGAATATAAGTAGCAGGGTACCTTCGTGGTGACAGCGTGGTAGGTACCGTTGGCCCCCCATTACCTCCCGATTGGCCAGAAAGATGCCCCTTAAGATTATCCATCTCACTATGATGTAGATGACTTACAATATATTGAAGGGGTATGCCCTCTGATGATGCTGAGCTTCTTCTACCTACTGCGTAGGAACGAATAACCCCCCTGAACGAATCCTTGGACGAAAAAACGATTTTGGTGGTATGTATCCATCGACCATTCGTTAACCTAATTAAATATCCTTGCGCACCTGCTCTGCCGAGTCTACCTTTATATCTGGTTTCTGGCGTGTTGTGTGTTGGAAGATAACCCGTAGTATCAAATATACTTAATTCTCTGCTATGGCTTACTATTATTCCATGCGTGTCAGTAAGCATAAGACGTCCGTTATAGAATTGCGGAAGGTCTTCCTGATCGTATCCCCAGATGGAATAGATGTGGTGTTCGGATGGTACGTCTTCTACAGGATGATGCAGTTCTCCAACCTGGAAGGTGCACTGCACTCCTGCCACCTTCATATGACCTGCCATCCCTGAGCTTTTGCTCGTATACAGAGATAATCTTTGCGTTGCTCTCGAACGATATTGACCTTGATCGTACTTATATAGTACTCCCGAACTATGTTGTCTACCTGCCCGTTGAGGTGTATAAATTGTGCTTTCTATCCCTGCTACATCCATATTCTCCCTCCTCTACTGCATCAATACAGCTACGGTGTTACCCGGTAGGAAGCTTGAACCTCCTGTGGTCAGAGAATATACCTTGTATGTCTTGTTGGCCACTGTAATCTCATCTCCGTGGCTTACACCTGCTGCGGGTGCAAAGTAAATATCATGCAATTCGCCTCGGGGACCTTCTGCACTATTGGCCATAATACATGGCGAAAGATGGTAGAGCTCGCCCCAGCCCGGATTGGTTGGAACCATCGCTGAATAAGATTTGTATACATTATTGGTCTGAATATTATCCAGATCCTTAACTGTACGAATACCATTGAATCCCTGGTAGCTCACTCCAATCCCCTGAGCACCAGAGTGATTTTCTTGGGAATAGCGGTACATCAGACCGAAATACCCCAAATTGGATATACCAGTTACGGAATTCACATCACCCGCCAACCACATGATGACACGATCTGCTGTAACCGATACTTGATAGTCAGTAAGCAGGTTGGAATCAACAACAGAGGTATGACAATAGAAGTTCCTTGTGGTATACAATTTCCCTTCCGGGATACTTCCGTCAGCGAGTAATACATCTTCGGCTACAGTTACAATGATATAGTTGCCGTTTGGTTCCTTGGTATTTCCTTTTTCAAACTTGATAAATAGCTTGTCTTTGCCCGATGAACCGATCGATTTAATAACGAAGGCATCCGATGTCTCAAAATAAACAGACCAGGGGGAGGATGCAATCCCTTTGAAGCCATTAATTAAAGCTTGAAACAACATATTCATTTTGACTTTACCACTGAAGAATGACATCTAAGGAACCTCCTTATATTTTAAATAGAATGACTCGTTGTCCACCCATGACGTTGTTACTGCCAAAGAAGCAGGGATTGCAATATCTAGCACTGTTAGATGATGTGTACCATAGTGTATGAGTAGAAGTTGCTGGCATTTGTTGATCAATAACATGGAACACATAATACTTATTTTCACCTAAATCAAGAATTGATCCGTCCGGATGTTGTGAAGCATCTTTCAAACAAGCTGTGAACATGTCAGTGAATTGTCCCCGTACTCCTTCTGATGGATTAAATACCATAAATGGATTGACGTAGTATCGGCCACCTACACCCGGAGAAGTAAGTTGGGCATCTGTTGTGAAATTATAGTATTCGTAAAGAGTACCATTACGTGACTTCCTTACAATACCCCGCCCCACATTAAAGTCACCATTAGCTAGATTGTTACTATTGTTGATATTTGAGGGCATGTGCGTAAATATACCTACGAAATCATTAGCGATTGCAGGGTCTTCTAATTCAAGTGCTGTCAATCTACCTAAAAATATTCGAAGTGGAAATGAATTACCTGTATAATTTTGATATTCCCCATGAATAAATATGATGTCTTTTGTCGTGAATAAGGTCCATTTGTATGTAATATTATATTGATTACTGTTAGCCGAAAACGGTGTTTCTGTTAGAACCTTGCCTGGAGAATCTGTGAATACATCCACCTTGGGTGTTACATTATTCATCATTCCCCATCTGATAACGCCATTATATGACTGAGCATGAAATGCCATAGTGAAACACAGACTATTATCTGCAAGATTTTTGAAAACAGTGTTGCCCCAGTTACCCCCACCGCTAACTGCAGCAGCCGCATATTTTTTCACTTCCCACCATGAGTCCCCTGCCATCTGTATTTCGGCGTTGTTTGAAAACTCGGATATTGTGCTTACCCAAGAGTATCGTTTAGGTACTGCCATTACTTGGACACCTCCGTTGGTAGTTCGAATAAAATTGCTCTTTGTCCATCCCCGAGTAGCGTGTTGCTGTCAAAGAAGTAGGGTTGAATATATCTGGTCTGACCTGCCGTGTCTATCCAATATTTGTAACTGGTTGGCTGTTGTTGGTCGTTTACGTGAAAAACATGGTACCTCTTACCATCCAAGTCAATCATCGTTCCGTCCGGATGTTGGTTAGCGTCTTTGAATACTACAGACCTCATTTGTTGGAACTCACCTCGAACCCCCTCTTTAGATTGGAAAACATACCACGGGGAGACAAAATATCGATTGCCTGAACCAGGCGAGGTAGCTTGGGCACTAGTGCAGAAGTTATATAATTCGTACTTTTTGTTATTACGTGAATTTCTGACTACTCCTCTACCAACACTGTACAAATTGTTATTTGCCCAATTAGTATCACTACCTATAGGAGCGTGAGAAAATATACCTACAAAACTTCCTTTTACTACAGGGTCTTCTTCCTCATAAGCAGTCATTCTTCCTAGGTATAATCTGAATGGATAGGCATTTCCGATATTGTTTAATGCTTCACCAAAAATGAATATTGCCTCATTTAAAGGAAATACCGTCCATTTATATGTGATATTTAGAGTTACATTACTAGACGAAGTATGAAAGGGAATATTGCTTTCTTCTCCAATAGTAAGTGAAACATCAGGATATGGGGCCTCCCCAACAGTAGGACGGTTTAACCCACACCTTAATTGGTAACCATAAGTAGTCCATCCATACGAAACAGAATAGTTTAGACACAAGGAGAAAAATAGCGATGCATCATTCAAATTCTCTAGCGTCAAAGAACCTAGCGGAGTGCCATATGTTTGATTCAGTGAGTTATATGCCTTTGGCTGAGAATATGGATCTTTCGGATAATAAGTTACTTTCCAATTCGTATCCTCATATGGATAGGTATTCATCTCAGTTGTCAAAGTGCTTAAAAAATTGGTAATCGTACTCGTAAACTCGTACCTCCTAAAACCTTGAACCATCGTCGCTGTCATTTCTCCACCTCCTTAAATACCATATCGAACCTTCAACTCCTGAAGCATCGACTCTTTCAATGCTGTCAGAAATACGGTGCGGATCTGCATCTGTCTATCTTCTTCCTGACGCTGTGTATCCTCATCAACCATTCCCTGGCTTAACTCGCCTGAAACCTCATCAGGAACTACCTTTTCCAAATCTTCAAGCATGGGAAGGTACTGCTGCCCCGTCCCATCGAAAATAATATCGCTCCGCAGCATGAAGATCAGAAGCTCTACCTCTTCGTCCGAAATGAATGATGAGTTAGTACCTACCATCTTATCGAACAACGTACGAAAACCAGTTTTAACCTTTGTCAATGAAAAGTGCGAATCCATATCATCAACCTACCTTTCTTTTTTGAACACCAAGGATGTTTCCATCCGAATCATACAGATATTTTTTCGAAATTTTCGAACCATTAAACTCAACAATTTCAGTATCCACACTGCCATCAGGGTTATAACCGTATTCAATCATTTTTATCACGGACGGCTTTAAATCGTTGTTATATGTAGTTTCTTTGATAATCAAGCCATTTTCTGGATCATACTCAAAGTAGACATCCTGTTCTTCCATGTCCTCCAAAGTTGACAGCCGATGCTTGACGGACCGATCATCATAGGTTGAGCTGCCTTGCAAATAAAAGTACATGGCTCCATTGTTAGACTTACGTTTAATCCTGCCTTCTTCTCGTTCATAGGTTATCGTCTTGACTTGTCCATCACTTTCCGTAATAAGTTCTTCCAGAAGATTCCCTTCAAGATCATACTCATATTCAATAATACGGTTAATGCCTCCGGTAATAATCTCACGCTTCATTCTGCCTTTGGAGTCATATTCATACTCTGATGTTGAAGACGTATTGATGATCGACCCTCGGCTAAGCAGTGTCACACGTGAATCCACCGGAATATCATAGAAAAAACGAATTTCCGTATCCGTATATTCGATATAATCTTCCCCAGAGGTTACCCTGATGCCATCTAGTAGTACTTCTACACTGTCAGAACCAATGCTATACTTTGGACAATAAAAACTCTTTTGATCTGTAACCCTTATATCCGGTGGGTACTCTATACGAAAAATCGATTGATTTTCCATCGTTCCCCTGGATGCAGCAAGCTCCAGCTTGGATTGCATATGATTTAAACGATCTGGCAGCTTATCAAATAGAAAGCCATCTTTGTCTGTTCTGGAGTTAAACACTTCAGTCTTAATCTCACCAAGATCTTCAACTTGTTTGGATAGATCTTTAGTCTTATTTGTTAATGAGACAACTTCTTCATCCAGTTCAATAATGTGCGATTGAGCATCTTCAACTATTGCCTGGAGATCTTTGAAATTCCCTGCTGATACAGTCTTAGTTAGAAAATAGCGATGGTCTTTGATGTAAATGGCATCGGAAGTGGCGCCAATTGCAATAGATCCCAGAATCATGGCGTTATCTGGTTCATCTGGATCCAGCAGATGCATGAATGTACCATCATTCTTCAGAAACACATAATATCTAGTGTCCTGCTCGGCCATGAATGAATAGAAAGACTCCTCTTTTTGAACGAGTGCACTGTTAATGCTTGCGTATCCGCCGTTTATCAGGACTTTAAGCAGACCATCAGCTTCCATGGTTACACTACTGATTGCCAAATCAGATAATGGATTGGTTTTTAGATCATCAATGGAATCCTCAATATCAGATATAACATCTGCGATTGATTCATGATTTCCCCGGGCGTTTCCTAATTCATTTTCCAAACTTTCCAATCGTTCATTTTGTTCATGTACATCTGTACTGACCTCAGTTATGGCTTTCTCATATTCACTCAACTTGGACTTTTGGTCTTCGAGCAATATACCCTGATTTAGTACTTTAGGTTCCAGATCAGCAATGCGTAATTCTTGACCAGCTATAAGTGTGTCATTTAGTTTTCCAACACGTTCCATCTCATCCAAACGTTCAGGAAGACTACTATAACTACTTCTAGCTTCCTCTATCTCTGACAGATGTTCATCTATCTCCTGATGGGACCGGGTACCCTTGTTCAGCAAGCTATTATGATCCAGCAACTTGCCATTGTTCGTCCCTGAACTTGTCCCACTAAAGCGGACAGACATGTTCTCACCTCCAACTCAACCCTTAATGAATCTATACGTGGTCGAGCACTCAAAGTTTAGAGCTATACATACGTTGAAGAAACTTTGATCCCGAACGTAACCTGGGCTTCGTAATTAGTGCTTGTATCCAGTCTCTCTACCCTCACCCAGAATTGAAAAGGATCTTCTGGTTTGATCTCAACTGCGTTAACTTGCAAACTCCAGGCCCCAGGTTCTCCTTGAACATCGGGTGCTAGACGTACTACATTCTGATACTGATCCCCACGGTAAGCCGAAAGCTCAAAGTTAACATTTTGAAAAACACCCTGGTTCAATGAATTTTTAGCGATAAACAGCACATTCTCCGTTACAGATTGCCCAGAAGACATATAACCGAGAAAACGTTCCTGGTTATCTTGCAGTTTGACATCGAAATAGACTCCATTTTCGTTATACTCACGATAGTAGAGATCTAGTCTGGGTTCAAAATAATACGTATCCCCACCGTATATGCTCAACTTGTCCAATGATTCAAATCTATTGTTATCAGGCAAAGTCACAGCAAAGCTGCCTGTAAGCGGATAACCATATCTTTGAAGGTCGAACATGACTGATGTATTCTCATATTGACATGCCTTGGTTTCAAGCAACTTGCCCGCTTGATCCAGAAGATCAACCTGATATCCTTGTTTGAGATTATCCACTTTTACCCTGGCACTTCTTTGAATTCGTATCTGTTTGATTATTAATGATTGGCCTTCTATTCCTGTTTCTAAAAAAAGACCGATCTTGGGCACAGAAGATATCACTTCCTGGTTACCAATGAAACGCCATATCTTCCCGTCCTCCGACCAGTATGCTGAATACACATTAAAGCTCCGGACAAGTCGGATCCATGGATAGCTTTTGGCCATACCTTTTTCGACATCAAAATACTCTTCCAGCTTCACAACATTTTCTTGGTCCGCATAAACAATAAGGCCCCCTGTATCCCCCTCAACAGTTGGGTTATACTCGTTTTTTACATCCATCACGAACTCTTCGATCTCAGTCAATTCCGTGAAGAACATATATATTGGAGAATCCCCATGTTTTAACTCCAGCACTCCACCATCTGTACTGTACCTTGTAGGATCGTCAGGCAGAACTTCCCACCTTGAATCGAGCCCTGACTTGTTGAATTCATCAAAATAGATAAGACCTTTTTCCTGACGCTTCACAATCCCCATTATGATCCTCCTTTCTTTAGGTGAATAACCAGATCCGTTTACCGATCACACACATCTTAGGCCTCGCTTTCCAAACTTCCAGCAAGCACTTGATGAGTGCTTCTACACACTGGTCTCCCCCGCCACCTTCGCAGTAAGGAATGACATAGACATCATCACAGATCCAGTTAGTCAGTTCCATCCAGTCCAAATTAGCGTATTCATAACTCCGCGTGCCAGCTTCCTGAAGTGAGGTGAATACCCATTTGAATTCATGTTTACCTTTAGGAACTGGATGCGAGAAGGTATAGTAACCACCCTCTTTGGTAAATGTTTTGATCAGCTCATCATCAATGAAAAAATCCAGCTGACAATCAAACGGCTCAGGTATCCACACCCATCGTTCATAAGCTTTGAAGTCATGCACCCGGAAGGTGGTCATGTATCGCTTTCCTGTCCAGTCGCTGATCTGCCCCTTCTGATCTGTGGTAATCTCCACTTTATACTTGCTATATGGCTTGGGAGCCAGATCATTCAGTTCGAAGCCCCGATACCCATCCCCGTAATACTTCTCATCCCATAACACTTTTCCGTCCTCGCGGGTAATTTTCACGCGCATATGACTGTTATCGCAGCCGCCCATCCAGATCGGTTTGTTATTCCACACTTCGAAGTGAGTCACCTCTGCCCAGGATGGATCAACTTTATCAATATCATCTAAGCGCAACGAACCACCCCAAATCATTGCACCGTCTCCTGCGCATCCCTGCTCGAATTTAACACGAACCTCATATTTCTTTTTCTTATCTGAGGTATTTTCCACTTCAATAGAGATGATCTGATCATCTTCATTCGTCACGTACTTTGGTGGAAGTAGTAATTGACCGTCCTCAAAGGTTTCAATGACTATTCTTGTGCCCGGACAGGCTCTGCTCGTATTTTTATACAATCGAATTACATCAAGCCATGCATGACTTCCCCCATCCGGAGCAGTTGTACCCGGCCCAGGTGGATTCCATGAATCTTCCCCTGGGTGAGGGGACTCTCCTTCTCGATACAATAGTCCCTGAGCATCTTTACAGTAGGCATTCCAGGTTTCTTTGAAGCGCCCTCCGCTGAGAGTGAATCCACCAGCATCTAAACCGCTGCCTCCAGAAGCACCTGAAGCTTTATGTAAACTGTATTTTACCGTGTATGCCTTACCAGGTAATGTATAAGCAGAAAAGTCCATATCGTACGTCTGTATCTCTCCATTACTTGCTGGGTAACGATATGAGTGGAGAATCACACCTGTAGATTTATCTATCAAATCAACTAAGGCATATGTAGAACTATCTGTTCTGTTGGGATAAACCAAATTCCCACCGTTTAATCCAGCAGTATCTTTGGTTTTAATGGATAGATTCTTAATAGAAGCATGGTAGAGAATACTATCTTTATCTTGATCACTGTCATTAAAAGTATCCGTAATGCCAATGCAGATATAGTAATATCCTGCTTTCAAATTAGTAACTGTTTCAGAAAAGGTCGCTGCTGTATTCCAGTCAGTAGCACTTATATTCTTGTAATTCACTTTCCCGTTATTTTTACCTCTGTTATTAATTTCGTTTAATAGCATTCGTTTTGTACCAGATTCAGGATAAAAATACACCCTGAATCTCGCTTTTTGTTGATCCTTATCTCTCAGATAACAAATATATCTAAAATCAATGCTAAACTCGCCTTCACAGTAAAATCGTTGAAAAATCATTTTGGTATGTGGACTATCAAACTCCGTTTTCGGTTCCCCAGGAGATAGACTTTTCACATTTAATCCGTAATAATTGTTTTCTTTATTTTGATAAATGGTACCTGGTTCGGCATAATATTGTCTCATCATGTCCGAAGTTCGAATGGGTCGTAAACCCGTGTTGTTTAATTTCTTTATAGGATATACCTTTAGTGTCTCAACATAATCAATTTTACCAATGTGAGGAGCATAAAAATCCCGGGTAATATATTTTCCTTCATCCAAAAGTCTATGACTACCGTCAAAGGTTGCTCCTTCATTTTTCCATCCCCACAAACTCGTTTGGTCAGACCGTCCTGAATAAGAACTTTGTCCATACTGAATTTCATGATTTTTCATTCCACCAGGAAAACATACTTCTCCAAACGGGCTTTGGGGTGGCTGATTGGATTGACCATTACCGTTGCCACCAACAGTTCCGCTTCCTGATCCCCCTGTGTTACCATCGCCAGGCACGTACGCCTTCCCATCTCTATATATCCAGCGGAAACGGTGGCTGCCTGGGGGCAAAGGATACATGCAGTTTGTTCCATCGTTTCCATTCGATTGATTTCCTGTCCAGACGGAAATGCCATCTACCTGAAGCTCCAATTTTTCTCCAGGATCAAAATCGCCACCATACTGCCAGAATATGTAACCTGGCTTATCCAGTTGTGAATCAAGTTCGCAGATGAATTCCTGATCATGTCCCTGCGCCAACATCACTCCATCACCATGAATCAATTCTTTCCAATCCCAGCTTCCTATAAATCTTAATCTTGAATCAATCTTATCTTCTTCATTAAACAATTCATCAAATACCATTTCATCTCTATTCGCACCCGTTTTTGGATTGTAATTGTAATCCATCGCGGGATAAATACGCATATGCTCTTTAATATTTAATTTGGCACCAGGATTTAGCTCTGCACTATATGCAATCGTATCTCCGCTTGTTTGCGTAAATGCTCCAGCATCGGTTACATTCCAGCCACGGGTCACATCAACATATGAACCTAGCGGAGACGTTGTGCGGTATGTATTGCCTGTGTTATTACCATAGGTAAACAACTTGTCCAACTGATATTTAAAGGGTTCTTCCGTTAAACTATCTCTGATTCGAAATTGAATTACGTTGTTTCCAGCTTGCAAAGGAATACGTACTTGTTCGCCGTTACCATTCATAGTTGTATAATGAACGGACATACCATTTACAGCTACCTCAAACGCTTCAGTAGGCCGTAACTGGTGCTTATAACTGAATATGAACCACCCCTCATCCGGTAAAGGTACCGAGGTCTGGGCAATCATCTCCCCTTCCTTAGGCTCATCTAGACGCAATACATCTCCTTGATCAATCCAACTGGGACTTCCCGTCATGTACCATTCATATTTCCCAATCCCTTGTCCATAGTGAAACGGCTCCCAATGATCAATCTCTCGCGGGGGGCAAGTTACTTCAAGTGCACCTCTCAAGTCCACCGTCGTATCCGGCCCTGCAACAATTTCATATTCGATTTTAGCCTGGTTAGCCTCAGTTTCTGAATATTCCCCATTCAGTCTCCACTCCACACCATGCACCGATGTAGCATAACTACCATGATCTCCATCCCCGCGCTGGGTGCGTTGAAGCATTTCATCATCAAAAAACAACTGATAATCATGATCGGGATACGGCTCTTCATCCACACCCATTTTGTAAGCAAATGAAATCGTACCATCACATTCGTTATCCAGGTCCATTGTCATGGTTTTCTTACGCAAATCATCCGTAATGAACTGTCCTTTAAAATGTGCCTGTGCCACACTTTGCGGTGATCTTACAACCCAGTTTCCATACTCATATACGTCCTCGCCATCCAGATCGTAATCCTTCGGCGCAGGTGGCTTTCGTGTATCTACGATCTCAACAACTTCAACATCCTTAATATAGATGCCATTGTTCTGCCATACTTCTGGGCGCATTTTACGGATCAGCCAATCAAACTTATACATCTGTCCTGGCTGCAGCGTAAACGCGGCTTCCTGCCAACCGCTACTCTCGCTCCATTCGCCTCCGACTTGCTGCCCGTTAATATAGAACAGCATGCCATTACCGCGCTTGGCACTAGCCAGGTACTTGAACCTGATCTGTCCATAACGCTTTACGCGCCAATTAAATGTAATCTTGGATGAGTTTCCAATCTCCAGGAGCCCTAGGTCCAGTTTCAAGATCATCTCGGAACCAGATTGTTCATTTCGGCCTACGGAGTGGACAGCTACCCATTCCTGATCCTCCGTCGATGATACATATCTGAAGAAATCAGGGAATTTATTCGAGAACGGTACGTCCTTTTTCATCGAAAAGAGCGGTATCTCATATACGGTAGCATCAAAATGATTGAAATAATTCCCACTAAAATGATGGTAGTAGGGTGCCGGACAGACTGGCAATGATACACCATGATGGCTTCCTCCCGACTTCTGGGCGTTTTCAAGAATCTTGTGAATACAGTCTTTCACCATCTGCAGTACTCGCTGATATTGTGTTTTATCTGGAGGCTGCTGCTGTTCTACCCACCATTCAATCCTGCGGTACATATTCCATAGTGCTTCACGGCATCGTACACTCGCATACCAAGACTTATCTCTCAGATATTGTTCAATGATTTGATCAATACTGTTTTCAAGTGCATCCAATTGAACCGTCTGCCATCGTCCGATTTGACCGTAACCCGGATCACCCAAAATAGGATTATTTTCAGCACCATGCCTATCCGTTTCGCTTCTCGGTGCATTGGGACTCTCCGGGAGATGCTCTGGATGGTTAGGATTGGCATAATCGTCTTTATCAGCTATCTTAGCTCTCATATTGGCGAACAATACGCCTTTCTGAGACATTGTAAACAATCCAAATGTATGACCCATAAAATCACCTCGTACTCGCTCTATACGAAAAAAAGAACACTGAGTTAATCAGTGCCCGTTAAATCATATTGTAGTTTGGAATCAGTATAAATTTGTAGTTTACCTCCCATGATGGATACTGAGATTGTATACCATCGATTCCTCTCCCATTTAAAAGGTTGCATCGGAGAACCTACAGACTCTTTTCTCCCCGCGACGACATGATACAGCTGCATCGGTGTCCTCATGTCCAGAGCATTTGTCGAATCACCACCATTGACCATGAACATCCAATAGTTATTGGTATCTTGCATTTTAAAAATAATACCAACGCCGTCGTCACCCTTCTCGTTCTCATCTACCTTGAAATCGACAGAGAATTTATACTGATCCCCCAGAAAATTATTCCGGTACCATCCGTTGATTTGGGAAGTTTCATTTTTACTGTAAAACTTGCCGAGGAGTTCATCCCGTTTCCAATCGCCTCCTCCGAATTGAACCCAATCATCCGCCTGAACAAGTTCAAGTGCATCCATCTCTTTGGAGTATGGGAAATAAACGTTGAACGGATCATGAGGATCATACTCTTCGGGCACGCCAAAACCACCCTCCCAGTCTTCAGGATTCATTCCGTGGTCCAACAGATTATCGGTATAATCGAAAACAAGTCCCTGCGCGGTAGTATCCATGAGAGGCAGATATCCCTCAGTAATCCGATCCCGATAAGCCAACACCGAATCGACTTCAATCTCAGAAGCCCGTCCTTCCACTTTGGCTTCGTGATAGATCTTCATAAGATGCGCTGTTCGTTCCGGCAAAAATGCAAAAAGCTGTTCCAAATACTCTGCCCGCATCTCAGGTCGTTCAGCAAAAATAAAGCCCGTGATCACCTGCGTACATCGTTCCTCAAAGGTTGCGAATGTATCCTCTGGATTCTGCAATTCAGACAAACGAGCATTCGCAAATGTTGCCTCTCTTGTCTGGTTTTCCAGATGAGATATTCGTTCATCCTCTCGTTCTACAGTGATGACATCCTGTTGAACAAACGCCACTCTGCCCTCAAAATCTGCAAATGAAAAATCATCAACTTCTTGTCCTGATCCACTTAATTTAATTGATATGTTAGTATCTTCTGTATTTAATTCACCATTAAGACTATTCTTAAATGCAGTCGTTATTTCGTATTGCCCTGTAGAATCACGTGGTCCGGTTTCACCGGATAATCCTGCCCCAACATTAGCGTGGTGCGCTGAGTTCGTGCCTGTCCATGTATAATCGATTAATTCGCTATCCACATGTCCTTTCTTTCCTTCTGAACCATCTAGAAGAGAAGCATCTTGATCCAACTTGCTAGCATTCAATTGCTCTCCCACATGCCCATGCTGTTGGATTTTTAATGCTTCAGACATAGTAACAATTGAGGAATCATTGCTCGCCTTTTCACTGATTAAAGATTGCTCCCAATCTGCCTGGGAATTACCTTTTGTGCTTAATAAACCGGACTCAAATGTAGCCTGAAGAGGATTTAGAATTCCCGCTATATCTTCCTCAAGACCTGTGATTCGCTCGCTCTTTGATCCGTTCCGTTGTTCTTCAACATACGAATCTCTTACACGTTTATCTCCGTTGTTGGTGAAGTGATATTCCGAACTTTTACCACCCTTAGTAGCGAGAAGATGTTCTTCCAAATTGCCATATTGAGGCTTGGTAGAAAACAGCATTTCTTCGATTTTTCCATACTGAGGTTTAATTCCGAGTAGCTGCTCTTCCAAGTTGCCATACTGGTATTTAGTTGCCTGCAACTCCTCTTCAATCTGTCCATATTTGAGCGGTAAGCCTCCAATAGACTCTACTGGCACATCTGCGTATTTAGGTTTATCCCCGCTCTCAAGATATTGATCCATCAAACCATATTGATATTTGGTAGCAACCCATTGGCTTTCCAGATTTCCCTGTTGTGGCTTATCAGCTATCCACTGTTGTTCCAGATTGCCGAGTTTGTATACCTGACCCAGAAAATCTTCATTCACCCATGAATCTTTCAGTTGAGTTGCATATTCAACTCGACCTGATTGCTCTACCAGTCGTTCTAAGTTCATGGCCACTTGCATTCCATCATTCATGTTTTCCTGTTTTAATTCCATATAACTGTAAAATGATCCTTCTTCCGTTACACCCAGTCGATGATTCGTTTCCGCCATATAACCATCATCCCATTGCATTTTACGCAAATCCTGATATCCAAGGCCGTAGCCTTCATTAGATAGACCTTGGCGTAAAAGTGGAGCTCCTAATTCATAACCCTCACTTATGTTTGCTTGACGAATTCCAGAAGTGCTGGAGGTATACAACTGAATGACCTGTCCTTTTCTCATTTGTGAAGAAGCTCCTGAAACTATCTCTCCAGTCTGTTGAAGCTCACGGCTAACAGGACTGCCTAAGTTATATTCCTTACTCACGTCTGCTTGTTGACTGAAACGGGCACCGATGGAGTATTCTTCACTAATATGAAGTTCTCGCAGATCTGTTGTACCCACAACGTATGTAATTGAATTCTCACCTGACCGAAGGATAGAATCTCCAGTAGCATAATCTTGCTCGTTAAATAATCCATCACGATTGTGATTATAAGCATCGACCGCTTCATTCACCATCCCGAATTCTTCCTGTGAGTGAGCAGACTTCATCTCTGATAGATCCTCTTCGAAAAATCCCGGTGATGCATGAACAAATCCAAGAGGAGTATCAAAATTAAAAGTAATGGGTTTGGCATCCCAATCCGCATAAGTCACCTCGATGGTTTCTCCACGCCGATCAAACTTTGAACCTGTATTTTGCTCATTCAGCAACCCTACTTGATTATAGTCGCTGTCTTTTTCCTTGATGGACTCGGACATTTTATCTTCTACATTCCCATGATGGGGGAGATGATCTGCATCTAGATATGCTATATCTGTCCATGCATCATCGGTCTCTTGGTATGCTTCCGGCATGTCCAGGTCAGTGATAACTTGTTTCAACTCCCTAATACCTTCGGAACTGAACGTAACGAATCCACTATCACTTTGTTGACTTGAACTCAGGATACCCACTTCAATTAATGCATCTATTCTCTCTCGAACTCCAGCAAGAAGGTTTTCATCCATAAAGGCGACATCATCGGTCTGATATACTGCATCAATCATCATCTCCAGCACAAGCGCGGGACGATCCAATAATTCAGCTGCAATCAATGAATCTTCCAGATGACCCGGATATAACTTGTTTCCAATCGTTCCACCATCACTGATGAACTTTTTCAGCAATTCATCCAAGTAAACCATATGCTTCTGCGTCATATTCTTTAGGGATTGCCACAGTTTCTCTACATTGAGCTCTTTGCTGCCTTTAAGTGCCACATACATCTCATCGTCAAGAAAAAGGTTTTTACTATCCCTACTCTTCAGCGCCTCGTAGACAGTATCTTCAATCGTCAATGTCTTATCTTCACGGTCTCCACGTAAATGCTCTGGCACCCAAATGCTTTTCTCTGAACTTCGGTCACCAAGGGTTGAGGATCGTAATTCTATCTCATATGTATCCGTTCGCTCAGCATGCACTTCTGATTTGGGAAGATATATCGCTCGCGGACCAACATGGCCCGTATCGAATTGGTTAGATACAAATGATTCAAATTTGTCGATCCTGCGCCCTTCTGAATATTCTCGAAGCAGATATGCAGCTTCCTTATCTACCCGAGTGCCTTCAGGTTTATTCCTATCGACATAAGCGAATTCTACTTTATCCCGATGTGCATGGGGTTTATCCCGTAAAACATTCCCGAACTCCGTAGAATCCCTTGATGCAAGAATTTGCTTATTGGTGTGCTCAACCACCCCAAGTACAACAATAAGTCGATGAGCCTTGATTTGCGTATTCACATCTTCAATAAAAGTAGGATTATGATTTATGATTCTTTTACCCCAAGGGAATTCTTGATCTATTCTTACTGAATTATTACCTATAGTACGCTGCGCTCTTGGAAAAACATTTGGAATCACCCAGGGATCACTACGAATATCTCTTAACGCAGATACGGGATGATACCTGTTCGCTGTAGGTCTGTCCATATAGGTTTGCACATCCTGTGTCATGCTTCCCCATAGATCAACCTTATTGATCAAGGTAGGCGCAGTCACTCGACTACGATCCAGATTCATGATTTCGTTTAAAGAAATAATATCATGCTCAGTACTTCTTCTATATAACTGTGTTTCGGCTAAAAGCAGTTCTTTTTTAGTATCTCTTTCCATTTGGAGAGGCTGATGTACAACACTTGGGAATTGGCGTGTTTTCAATTTGGCCAAAACAGGTGGACGCATGATTAATCCGTTCTCTAAATCTTTGCGTTTCCCCAAATGCTGTACGTACTGCATGTGCGTTTCAAAATCAATATGCCGCAAAGCTTGATTGAACTGAGCTAGTTGCCCCTCGAACCGGAGATTCCTTTCACCCTGATCTGGTTTATGAGCACTCATTGCTCTTGTATGATCCATTGAAGAGAGAATCTGATCATGCACAATTCCCATAAATTCTTCTTGCAAGGAACGTGAAGAATTCCCTATTGTTATGTCATGATCCATAATTGAATCCTGTTTATAGGAACGATGGGAATCACTCATAAGCTCCTTGGAGGTATTTCGATGATGAGTTTTTGTAGCTTTTAGCATGTTTCCATATGAAACATCGAGTTCACGCCGAGTCATTGATGACGCGAAATCCACCTTAGATATCGCAGTGTCTTTCAGTCTCTCTTTTACACTGTCGATTACATTCTCTATGATGCTTTGTCGCTCTGTTTCTTTCAAAGCACCATCCACCACCATTTGCTCCGTGAGCATCGAGACTGTCCGATTGGCTATCGCTAATATCTCAAGTCGAGTATGCTTCTGAAGATCTCTGGCTGACTCCATGATTCGTTCAACTACTGTTTCAACTGCATCATCTCGATCATAATCTCTAATATAATCGAGAATAACATCCTGATCCGAGAAACGAATCCCCCATTGGGAAGGATGAATTTTGTCCAGATTTTTCAGCAAATTGCGTGTCACTGTAACATTCTTGAATATTCTCAACTCTTTGTTATTATCAACACGCCATGCTGCATCTTCCGTATGCAACTCTCCATTATGCAGCCGCTGCATTCGATCAGCGACCTTTTGTTCAGAGCTATCCATAAGATCGCTACTCCGAAGAGATGTTAGGGAGCCCTCAAACCTTCCTTTCACCTCACTCTCTTGGAATCGATCACGCATGGCCTTTATGCCTTCTTCGATATCACCTTGTACCGTATATCTTTTGTCTCCAATAGGTACCTCGCTTATCGAAGCATGATCCCTTGCTCGTACATCAGACAGAACGATGAATTGTTCTTCGCCTTCTAAGTCTCTCTTGATGGAGTCAATCAATTCGTCTTTTATCGTATCATCAGCGGTATTCCGTGCCATGTAGAAATCTAGCATCAATATGCTGGCATAACGACTATAAGGAATATATACGAACATATAGTCCAAAGGTCTGCTTCCTGTACTGCCTACCTTGAGCAAATATCCCTGTGATGTCTGAACAATGTCCCTGATACTGAAATAGTATTCGTTTGTTGTGAGCACTGCATCACCCCCTCCAAATAAAAAGGGAACTCCTGAGCGGAGTCAGGGTTCCCTCTACTGAATCTATACGATTCAGGTCTATGCTTGTTTACTTGAGTAACGTACCTCTTTCAGAATCGCGACGCCCATACGTTGATTTGCCGACAAATTCATGAAGTTCTGCTGCGTGTCTGTGTCGAAATAACGATAAACCTCTTGATGCCAAGGTTTTCCTTCCACGTCGATAATCAGCTCATCCAGGTGAAGGATATTATGTTTCGTTACCGCAATACAGTTGTCAAACTGACCGCGATACCCCTCATACGGGTGGACAACGTAAATTGGTGACAAGTGATACTTGGACGTCCATTTGGATGCCTGGAAACCCTGTGGTTCCAGTTCAAGGCCCGTATCACCAAGTTCAGGATCAATAAAGGCTTTGCCTACCGGTGGTGCTTGTGTAATGAAAGAAGGATAATGGCTTTGGAATTCAATACCGGATTTGGTCTTGAGCATCTGTAACGTGTTGTTACCTGCAGAAGTATACTGTCCATAATAGTATGTACCGTCTTTAGCGATTGTTGCAATATCCGGTTCGTCAATAACTGCACCTGCCGTCAGCATAACGTTTCCGTCTACATCATTGAGGTTATACTTGAATGGCTTCAGAGCACCTACATAGAGGAATGATTTTTTGTAATCCAGGAAATTCACAGCCGGATCTGCAACCAGAACCATGGCCAATCGATTATTCATAACATTGATATACATATAGACCGGTTTTTCTTTGTTTCGATCCGTTGGCGTATGACTCTCCAGTGCCCACTGGTACAATACAGGATGACCTGTTAATTTGAATGTTGGCAGTGTCTTCACTGGCAAAGCAGCTGGCTCTTCTCCTTCCAGTCCTTCAAGCAATTGGACCGTCAATGTACTATGCTCTACATATTTAGGTGTTGGTGTGATTACTCGTGGAACAATAGCGTGATTTGTGAACTGTACATAGTATTTTTTGGTGATTGGCGTCTCCATTGTTCCAATGGTCATAGTGCCTTGAAGGATCAGCAGACTGATGCGATTTTCAGCATCCTTTTCCTCGTAGAACACTTTCCATGAGTTGTTTTCGGCTGACTCCCCCGCTGTTGATTCGAAGGGGAATTTTTCGAAAGCCGTAATTTCCTCTTTCAACTTGTTCAAAAGATCCTGGGATGTTGTAATGGTTTCCACATACTTAAAATTTGCCATGTAGTGATACCCTCCTTATTTAATTTCCTTAAGTATTGCAATCGTGACCTGATCAGGTACAGGGGACTGCTTGAAAAAATTCATTGGCGATTTGATGCTAAAGAACTTGTAAACTTCTGTCCAATTACCGCCTGCAGGATTACTGCTGTCTTTGGGGATCTCCGTATCTACAATCAATTCATCCAGATTCACCAGATTCTGATCGTAGATTGCAACGACTCCATCCATATAACCGCGATAACCTTCCGCTTGGTGCACAAGATATACCGGACTTGCATGATATTTCCCGGTCCATAAGGACTTTTGGAAACCATCTTTGTCTAACACTAGTTTAGACAGTTCTTTCGGAATGCTCCCAACATCGGGATAATTCGGTAGCTGGGTGATAAATGCAGGGTAATGAGCCTGAAATAGCACGTTACCTCTGGTTCGCAGAAGAGATACCGAGTCCATGCCGTTCGATGTATATTCTCCATACTGTGCATACTTGTCCGGATTTAAGTCTGTTCGAATCTCATTTTTGGTGTAACCGGTCAGCTCTGTCTTCAAATCTCCCATTCCGACTGTTAAACCAAAGTTACCATTGTGATCATGATCGTTAAAAGGTACGATCTTACCAAAATAGCCAAAACTGCGGTAATATCCATGAATGTTTGGAGAAGGATCCCCTTCGAGGACAACAGCTGCTCGATCGTTATTGACCGAAATGTGGTAGGCTACCAAGTAATCAGGTCTCCGCTTTTTGTTCGGCAACCATTTTACGGTCGAGTTACGACCGTAAAAGAAATGGGAAGGAGGACTAATGAGTTCAGTAACTCCATCGAAATCTTTGTCCCATTTGATACTTGGTGGTGTATAAAGTTTAGTTGCTTCCGGATCATTCCACTGCTCGTACATCGCTTCTGCTGCTGTCTGATCCATCACAACCGGTGTTGACCCTGGTGACACCGTTACCGGATTACAAATGCCCTTATATGTAGCTGACGGATCACCTTTGCTTAACTCTCCTACAAATCCAACGCCATGCTGGCAATCAAAATAATTGTAATCGCCGCCTGAGAAGTTTTGTGGCTGAGTAAACATGATGAAGTAATCACGTGAGGAAATGCCCTCTGGTACATCTGGTGTAGCTTTTAACACAACCTTAGGTGTGGTGTAATTGGTTGGTTCTGCAACGTAATATCGTTCGGTGAACGTGTATTTTGTTGCAAGGATGGGTTCTGTAGTATAGTAACGCGTATATCCATCTATATAATACAGCTTGTATTCTACCCTTAATTTATAATTTTGTTTATTTAATGCATATGCCCAGTCACCTGGCATTTCAGAAATAACCTCAAATTCATTCCAGTCCGTGATATCGACTCGCGATCCATCTTTTTTCTTGTGAATTTGTTTAACGAAATAAGAACGCACTCCAACTTTAGATGTTTCATCTGGAATAACAACAGCTAAGGCACCCGGGATGTTAATAAGAACTTTATTGTCTTTCTCATCAACAAACTCATGTGTAGAAACAAGTATTTTTTTTCCTGATAACCTATTAGGTGTATCTAACACCTCATTCAAGTACCCATTTTCATCCACCAGTAATCTTCCATTTTCTTGCGCAGTAATACTCTGCAAATTGCTCGCCAATTTCAATACATCATACAACTTGCCATCGGAATGCTTATACTTCCCTTGCACTCCTGAACGGGTCATCTCTTTATAGGTCACCCATACATCTGACAGGGACTCGTACACTTTCCCCCATTTGTTCTCTACATTTGAACCATCTGCAGTCGGAATTTCCGCCCCCACAATGGCATCGGCCAGATCGAAAATAATATCCTCAGCTTTACTTTCACCGGACACGAACCCACTAAATTTGGTTAATGGTATTGTCTGTGCCATCGTCACCCTCCTTATCTCAAAAATTTGATGTTGTACCAGACCGACTTGGCTTCAGCCACTACGTTTACGAATTCAAACTTAATGGTCGTTCCCGCCGGAATCGGGTAGACAATTCCGAAACTATTACCCATGGATACCGACTCAGGAAGCTCCTTCGTATAAATGGTGTGGCACACCTTTTCGGTCCCGATCGTCAGTTCCCAGTAATCGCCGACACAGTAGTGACTCGCAGCAAACGCAATGCTCAGAAACTCCGTGTCATACGCCAAGGTGAACGTATCGGACTTGGTGGTCTTGGCCGCCGGAATGTCCAACATCTGTCCCCGTATGAATGGGATCGTTTTTTTACTGAAGTGTGGGTACGGCAGCTCGCGCACTTTGTCGATGACGCCACCCGCGATGTAAGAAACATTAAATGCCATGGAACCACCTCCTAAATGCTATATACGATTTACGCTCGTTCCAGTTAAGCGTCCTTCGTCATCATAATTTAGACCAATATTGTAGGTGAACATCGACTCTCCACCTGGATCAAATGTGCGGGCGGTCACCTGTGTTAACCTGAAATACTTGTAGTATTCATAATCTGGGTGGGAATAGCCCACCCCGGAAGGAAAGTCTTCCTCTTCCTCTGAACCGAACTTCATCCAGATCGAAACCTTCCATTCCGATTCATAGAAGAGGTCTGCTCCAGTCACTCTATCCGGGTCCTGCATGTGTTCCCGATATAATGTAACGGAAGGTTCACCTTCAAGAGGAGAACTGTTCGAATTTGAAGTACTGCTATACTTGCGTAATTCCCGGTGGATCAGATCCAGCACAGGAAAAACAATATTTTCATTCACAATACCGGCCATTACACCATCACTCCCTTTCTTGCCCACATCATATCAATGACCTGAAGCATGCCCCGATCCACAGAATAGCTTGTTTTGATACTTTTAATCGTGTATACGGAGCGGGTGGTAGTCGTTTTATCCGTCACGATAACGTTGTCAAGCAGATCAAGAGCAGGGTTCGCAGGAATAGATACCTGTAGCGTACGGCACATGCGTTTCATATCAAAAAAAGCTCGCTCTGCCACCTGTCTCTTGGCTTCAACCGTCTTGGCCCAAGGAACCGCAAGCACCATGGTTCGGATCTCTCCTTTGAGTTCCAGCAAGATCTCCTTGTCCACAAAACTGCTCTGTTTTTGATTCGAGTCGATAACAACGATGTGACTTCTTCCTCTGGACCAATCCGTCGATTTGGTAATGGAGATCAGATTGTCATTCTCGGAAAACTCCGCAACGACCGGTTTGTCATAATTCAAGCGCTCCAATCGGTATGTACCATAACGGTCACAGTAGCTTCGATAAGGAATCTCCGAAATAATATGCTGAACGGCTTCCGTAACTTTGGCGGACCATTGCTCAAACGTTTTGCCATACTCCTCGATGAATGGATTAAGCCATCCATTGGGCGTAAGTACCGTACTTGCATCCTTGACTTCAAACTCACCCTCCTGTCCCGGTACCGGAACAATGACTCTGCCCGTCTTCTGATTCACCTCAATCAGATAGGTTTCGTCGATCACATAGTCAGGATAAGAGCGATCCTCACTGGTTGCCCTCCAACCCACCATACCTGCATGTTTAACCAGATCTAATACAACCGTGGATTTAACCCAAGCCGGCTTTTCGAGCTCCACAGGCTGAGCTGGTGTCGGTGTAACTGCAGGAGTGGAGGTTGCTGTTATGGTCCAGCTTGCCGGGTCTGCGAGCATCTCCTGATAAAAGGTCCATACCTTGTTCACCCAATTATCCCGATCTTCACTCCAGGTCATCGGAGCAATGTCTCCTCCATTATGGAAATAAAGTACATCAGCCTTTGAAGTCACTTTCTTTCCCCTGGAAGCCAGTGCTTTGGACATCCGTTCTGCTCCGCGCTTCATCTGCTCCGGAATGCCTTCGTATTCCTTGCCAGGGATTCCGTATCCAAGAATAAAGCTGCCATTCTCCTCCCTGCCCATACCTTGTGTGCCAAGTACGGTCTCATGCTTGCATATCGCAAGTAAAAATTTGTGATCCGGCACACCATACGCCGCAGCTTGAGCTTGGGCAGCCTGAATAATGGATGATGTCCGGTCCGTCCCTACTGCTGCAGGGGGCACCGGATCTGGCACATTATCAATCTCATCTACCTCCGGATAAGCTTTTTTCTCCGAAATGACTTTCTCGATAATGCGCTTGTACATATCTCGAGCCGTGATCTCCAGCGTGGAGCCCTCACCATTAATGTCCACTTTGTCAATCAGTCCGGTAAATACCCGCATCATATGCTGACCATAACCCATGTAAATACGTATCGGTGTGTTTTCACTCAGAACTCCAACATGGAATCCATTGGCAAAATAGGACCACGGAGATGGCACCCCCCCAAGCTCGGGAAAATGGGCAGGATTATAATCCGGGGAGAAGAATCCCCTGGGATTGGAGATAGTCAGCCGTGCTTCCCTGGCTTCAGAGTCAAACTGATCATCGATTTCGGCACTAATGATATTGGGAAGAACCTGCGTGTCCATATAGACAAAAGATCCAACCTGAATAACATCCGACTCTGGCCTATTGTTCATGACAAAACCTTCATAGCTGTTCGTTTGGTAATAGCCTTTGGACGGATCAAGTCCTTCTTCACTCTTTTGATTCTTCAACGGAGCAGGCAACAACTCTTGTATACGAATATAATCAATGGCGAATTTTTTATATTTCACCTTCGAAGCAGGAACCGATCCAGGTGGGACAGTGTTGTTTTGTTTGCCACCATAAGTCACCTTAATTTTGATGCTTTTGGCTTTTGCGGGGATTACAATATTATTCAATTCCGTTAGTTTGGTCAGGTCATATGCCCCGTTGAACTTATTGACATAGGCATACGTTTTACCATCAATCACCACAGCGAAAGAATCCCCTTCAGCTTCACTAAAATTAGTCCCCATTCCAATACTAAGAAGCCCTTGAGTAGGCATGCTCAGTTTTGTCACGTTAATCTCAAATTCGGCAACGGCGGCTTTGCCTTCAAACGTATATAGCAACTTGCCTCCCGAATCAAACAGAGTCCAGCCCGATTCGATCTTGGCATACTCCGAAAATTTCAATCCGGTTGTATAAACGCTTTTCTCATACCAGTTCCGTTTATCGAATTTCTCATACAGTTTAATCTCTCCTGGATATCCTTCAACCTGAACCGGCACTACATCAGTAAATGTTGTTTCCGCATCTCCGTGCATTTTACGCTTTCCACTCAGATATAATCGGGGATCGACCGCCTTACCGCCCTCTCCAGTCTTGGACGTTGGACTAACCCCTTCCCAAATCTCGAAATGCAGATGCCTTCCTCTGCCCGCGGCACGTTCAGCAGCTGAAACCTTGTGCCCATTGGTGTAGACCCCCCCTGTGTTACCAAGCGTACCAATCACTGCCCCCTGTGCTACTTGATCATCCACCGAACAGAGAATTTCTTTCAGATGAAAGTACTTTGTAAGCAAACCATTGGCATGCCTGATCGTTACGGCATTACCCGCGCCCTTTGTTTTATTCCGAGCTGTATGTACGACCTTCCCAGCCCAAGCCGCCAAAATTGGTGTTCCAATCTCATCCCACAAATCGATGCCTCGATGACTTCGAGAACCGCCATCTCTAGCTGCACCAAATTTATCTGTAACTGTAATGCTATCAATCGTTTTACCCTTGACCGGAAAACAAATATCCTGAGCGGTCGCTTCGGTCGAACCGTTATATATGCCGTTACTAGACTCATCCACCCAAACGGATTGTGTACTGATGACGGGCACTAGCTCAGAAACCATATGCCTGAACTCTTCTGTCCGTCCCGGGATAAATGCCAGCCTGTCTACTTCGACCCGAATATTGGGAAGTGCTCCTTCCCCCAGCTTCAGACGTTGGGACAGCACATTCATAACCTCATCCGAAATTGGAATCATATTGTATCTCCCCCTACTTAAATCGCTCGATGGTCCACTTCATGAATCGGTCCAAGAAAGCTACGGCTTCAGCCCGTGTCATAGCAGAGTTACCCAAAAACCATGTCTCATCCGGTTCCGTACCACCTACAGGTCTGCCCATATTAGTTACCACTGCAGCACCATCCAGCTTTTTCTTGATATTGATGCCTGCAATCAGAGGATCATTATTGGAAAATGTTTCATCTTCCATCTCGGAGACGGCTATTTTCCAGAATGCATCCTTATTCTGTACGACTCGCTCACCCTTGGTTTGATAATAAATGGCCGAATCTTTTCCTACGTCTGCGAACCTCTCGCTCACATCTTTGAGATAATAGAAAGTCACTTCGTCGCCTTCTGAGAAAGGTTGATTGAAGACAACCGTATGATTGTCAATTTCTGAATAAGGCGGAGTTTCTTGGACTTTATCTTTTTTTTCTTCTTTGAATTTCACTGTAACTTTAAGTTTATTTTTACCTGCTGGATAATTGCCGTTGAGTCTAAACACCCGTTGTCCTTGAAATGCCGTAATAGGCTCATTAATCCCCGTCGTTGGCGCTTCCTTGTCCGTAAATCTGGCATAGAACACCTTGCGTAGCTTGTTAATCAGATGAAAGGCTTCTCCCCGCTGTATAATCGCATTAGGAAAGAAACAATTATTGTATGCCGGTTTGAGAGTTGTCGCTTTGATGTCTTCACTCTTGAATTTGAATGCCCCACCGCTATTTTTGGTCCAATAGTTGAACTTGCAAGTGACACCGTTCAGATTAAATGGGAGGAAGACTGAACCCCCTGGACTGACACAATATACATCTGTTCGATAACCAATTGCCTTTGTTGCAATTTTGGTTACCGCTGCCGCATCCCCCATGGTGTCTGCCCATACCTCGGAAGGAATACTTAGTCTGCGAAGCGGTTGGCCTGCCGCATACAAATATTCCTGATGATTACGACTGAATGGATCGTAGAAATAGGTCGTTGCTGCACTAAGTGCAGCTCTGGGCAGATCTCCAGTCCAGGAGACGGGTGGCCTTTTCCAATCACTGTCCAGCAATGGTTCTCCATAACTACAGAAGGACACCACCTGACCTGCTTTCACACCGGTATACAACTCTACATCGGTTAACCCCTTACTATTGGTTTCAGCCGTTTCGTAGATCGTTTGAACACCGTCAATAAACACATACAGTGGATTGTTATCTGTCGGCTTAATCAGAACAGGCAGACTGAATGAGGTTTGCCCCGCTTGCCCTTTGATTTCCTCATATACAAAAGGCTTGCCTTCCTCAAACTTGTTATAGTTGATCCCCGCAACAAAGACTTCACCATCTTCCAGAACCATATTCGTGGCTTCCATAACATCGTTATAGAACCAGTCCCCTTCGTTTACATCAACCCATTTTCGTATGATAAACACCCCCTATCTTTAGAATAGACAGAAAAGAGAGTAGGTCACCCTACTCTCGAATTGTTCGTTCCAGCAGACGCTTGGTGCGCATCAGGCAAGTAACAAACTCTGCTCTGGTTATAAAATCTTCAGGCCTGAAGTATAGAATTGGTGTACCATCCAATTCTGTTACAACCGTCAGTCCCAAATCAGCCATGCGTTCAATGGAATCTCTTGCCCAGTGATTCTTACCTTCAGTCGTCTGTAAATCCTGGAACTGCACTGCACTCTTGCGGTCATATCCATCTTTCTTGATTAGGGTCATGGTCAATTCGACTTTGTAGCCCTTCTGATCTTGATCCATCGTATCCTGATGATAGAAGATAGGGTCGACTTTGATGGACTCTACAACACCAACATAAATATTGCCCTTCTCATCATAAAATTTGTGCGTCCAGCCTACGTACATGGCGTAGTCATGATAGGATTGCTTGTCTTTAAACAGGATGTTAATGATGGACTTGTACGAAGACACGCCCATCTGATGAAAATGCGAGGGAGCATTAATCATTTTAATCTCCCTCACTTGCGGATTGGGCGAAGGTGAAGAGTACGGATCAATAATCCGACCTATCACAGGCTCGAACTTCATGCCTGTATCCACAAACAGCTTTCTTTTATACCGGTCATTAACTGAGCCAAACGGGTCTTGCTGAGACATATCAGATGCCCTCCTTACCTAATAAAAGATACGGGGTAATTACTCCCCATTCTTGCACCGACATTGCTAGCCATCCTGTTTACAAGACCCGGATTGTTCTGCCGTAGTGTCTTATCCAGTGACGACGTCAGTTTCTCCACATCTTTTGTGCTGCCTGTCATATTGTCGATATTCACATGCACCGTGACATCGCCCGCCCCAACCATCACACTTTTATGTGTATTGTTTGTCGTCATATAATCAAAGTAATCCATGACTTTAAGTCCTGCTGGAGTGTTGAATGTAGATATGGGTTTATCCATTTTTTTGCTGATTTCGGCCAAATTTTTGGACTGTTCTACACCCAATGATTGGATTTGTTTAAAAATCTCCATATATTCATCCGAGCCCGGTTTAAACAACCCACTATTCAGCAAATTCTGCCAATCTTGCTTGATCGAACTCATTTGTGAGTTCAGCTCAGATGCACGGGATTTGTTCAATGCAATCAATTCTGGTGCATCTTCCTTACCCCCATTGGCCGCCAAAAGATCGTACATTCGTTTGTCGTAATCCAACTGTGTCAGCTCAAGCTGATCGTTCATCTTGCGTCTGAGTTCGTCAATTTTACTGTTTTTAACACCGTTCAGTTCAAGCTCTGATTGTGCCTTTTGCTGCTTCTTCTCATTAATCTCCAGACCGAGTTCATCTTTTTCCTTGCCCTCCGCCATCTTGTCGTACGTTTTCTGCAAACTAGCAATCGCCTTATCAAAGAACTTGATATTTTCTTGCAAATATTTCTCCATCAAAGCGCGCATCTGGCCAGAATCCTCGCGGACACCGCTAATCAACAGACGGGATCGAGCGACTTGATAATTCGTTTCGTTGTCACTTGTTGACTTGTTGAGTTGACGATTAATCTTGGCGATCATTTCATCGATACCATTGCTTTGCGGCTGAGCTGTATATCCGTTAGCAATGGTACCACTTCCGCCAGCACCAGGAATGTACTGAATCTGAGGCTGCACATATTGTACTTGTGGTTGAGTGTTCTGCTCAGGCGCCTTTCCAGACTCCTTGTCCATTTGAAGCTGTGACTCTTTTTTCTCTTGCTCGTAGTTGTATACTTTGGCGAGTTTCTTCTCAACCGCATCTCCGCCATCTTCAGACCATAAAGCTTTGAATCCTTCTTTGTAATCACCAAACTTGTTGTTGGTAGCATTGTCCCCAAATATCGAACTCATTGTCCCGGATATAGCGGCATCCATCCCCAGGTTAAGCCCTTTCCACACTTTCCCTATAAAAGATGACTGCTCCACATCTTTGAACTGTTTTGCCAACTCTTCCTTGTTCGTAGCCCGAATATTCTGCTTCTCCGCTTCAGACTTGCCCATATTACTAAGCGGATCAACAAGGCCTGAAATTACATCCATGGCCCCCATCGCAACACCAAGCCCTGGTACAGCTTTTAAAGGTCTTAACAACCTTGAGCCGGATTTCACTAATTTCGAAAGTTTTCCCGGTGTTTTAATCCCACGTGCAGCACGTTCCGCATTGATATCACGCTGAGTAATCAAATTACCTTGTCTATCTCGAAGAATATTTCCACCTTCATCACGAGTCGGAGCATTGCTGTCAAAAAATGCTTTGCGATTGCCTGTCTCTTTCATGTCCTTAAATCTGGAAAGAAGACCCCTTTTTTTGGACTTTTGCTTTTCCTTTTTGGAATCGCCCCCCGGATTGAATTCATCCATGATCGCATCTTTCATGACATCCTTAATCAGGTCTTCATGACGAGCCACGAAGGTTTTGTTTGCCAAGTCATCCTTTTCTTTATCATCTTTTGCAGCTGATCCGGCACCTGCACTCCCTGTACCCGGAACAACAAGGACTCCTCCAGGAGAGTTCATCATAGTAGCCAATTGAGCGTGTTCAAGCTCCTTCAATTTGGAGATGTATGCTGCGGCATCCATTGAACCTTGTCTGAATGAGGCATTCAGTGCATTCACTTCACTCCTTAATTTGGATAGCACATCATTTAACAGAATCGATTGTTTGCGCAGTTTCTGGATCTCGGATTCGTAACGCTGAACATCGGTTGAGCCATAAAGGAACTCCGCATTCAGGAAATACAACTTATTTCGAAGCTCCACTGCATCCAGATCCATATCATCCATCGCCAACATCAATATTCTCGCTTGATGCTCAAGCTGCATAATCGCTTTTCCGTTTTCATCCAACTCACGGCTTAGAAATTCAAGACTCCGTTTTGTCTTCGCCATCTGCTCATCGAGTGAGTCCATTTCCTCACGCAACAGACGAAGTTCCCTGCTTTTGGCCTTGGCTTCCTTCTCCGCTTGGTCACGTTCTCCTGCGTGAAAGGAGAAAGCTGCTGAATTACCATCCTGGATTGCCTGCTCATAGAGGGATTGTTGTTCATCTCGTCTAGTATGTAGCTTGAGCACTTCTTCTTGCTTGGCAGTTGCCCTTGTCTGTATCTCTGCTTTACGGGTACCTTGAGCACGAAGACGGTTTTGCAGTCCTGCCCTTTCCTGGGTTACACCCGCACGGTGCACATCAGCAACTCCGATTGGGTTGGAGGTGTTGCCTCTTGAGCTTTCGCCCTTCCTTGTACCTGTATCACCCTTACCATATCGCATCTGTTCTCCATCGTTCATGACATCGGCGAACTTGTCCCAGGCCACTTGAACTCCTGCTTCTTCCATAATCCGATTAATCAGTTCCATATGATCTGCAATTCCGCTGGATTGGTCTCCAATTAATCGCAAGAATGAAACAAGATAGGTCGGGAGCCCAGAAAACTCTTCTTTTAACCCCTTCATGGCTTCATATGTAGAGATTTGGAATGCAGTACGGAACTGGTTTTGACGAAATTGCAAGTTGTCTCTTGTCTCTTTCCGCGGAACCATGGAAGCTGTATTCTCGCCAGCTGTCTTAAGTTGATCCACAAGAGCGCCAACTGACGCCTGATCCTGAGTTAAACCACCACTCAGACCTGAATGACCTTTCTCCTGAAGAGACAATGAAGACGTAGCCATGAAACGGGCAAGAGCATCTTCTTTTGTTACTTCACTCTCACGTTCACCTGATGCAGGCACCGTTTGTTGCATGGCCTTGATCAGGTCCTGAATGCTTACCTGTGAGATAGTTGCAGCCTTAAGCATCATGTCCGTCACTTTAGATAGATCATAACCGTTCATTCCCCAAGCAGAGGAAACGGCTTCCAAGCCCGTAGCAGTCTGATCTACATCCACATTGTCATACGAACGCAACTTGGCGACTTCTTTAGCAAAGGCTGTAGCTTCCTGAGGATTATCATAGGAGCGGGAACCAATGCGATATGCGAGACCCACATCCTCCTGATCCATACCATGTTGCAGTGCAATCCGTTGTAGTTCCTTGACGGTCCCGTCTGTTTGACCTGTTTGACCTGATGATCTGATCTCGAAATTTTGATTTGCCTTGGTCATCTGGTCATCCATTTGACGTGATGAATCAAGTGATTCCTTCAGCATAGTGGGTGAGTACCCTCTGGCTTCGCCTGAGAAGATATATTTCATCATGTTACTCATAGAGTCCACTAAATCCTGTGAATCGGCTTCCGGCAGATCTTCCATTGCATTGAAGGCTCCACGATAAAATGTCTCCAAATCCTTGGTTAACGTTGCAATCATTTGGGACTGCATTTCGTCCCTCATCTCTTCAAGACGGTTAACGAGCGATTGAAAGCCTGATCGGTTACCACCTTTCAAGTCGGGGGTTTGGACACCAGACTGCTCTACCTCCGTTAATATCTCTTTGATTAAAGAGTGTTTTTGTTCTTCTGTGTCAGCCAAATTCATCACCACCTTTATACATAAATCCCGTTCTACCTTAGTGTAGGCAAAACGGGACGTCTCTCACTTATCCTCCAAGCGCTTGTGCAAGCAAACCGATGTCTTCCTCGGATATTTCTGTGTAGTCCGCGTCATCAAAGGTCCGTTTACGTCTAATACTTCCATCTTCCCCGATTTCTTCTTCCCCTCTGCCGCCACCGAACATGCGGAGAGGTGCTGTCATTAATTCAACCTCAAACTGAATATATTTCTCGGCTGACTTGCACAGCTCCGCGACCTGAGGGAGCGTGTACTCCCAGATCTCCCACTTGTTCAGCCCACAGTGCTTGTGAAGGGTAAAGAAGATTTCTCCCCAGTGAATTGGCTCTTGCGTCTCCTCATCACGGATTTCGGTTCCCTCCAGAGGCTCACCCTCGGCGCGTTCTACTTTTTTAGACCATTTAGACCAATGAGCATATCAATGACTTTACGAGCCGTATTTAAATCAAGGTACTCATCCAGATATTCTCGATTGATGATATACTCACCCTGTTCATCTTTGGTCACAATGTGTGGATAGTTTTTAAACGCCATAGCCAACACATCAAATAAATCCTGTTGTCGTTTTGCATCCAGTTCATCATTCTCTGTTGGAATAAAGTTAAGAATAATGGCGTCGATGTTCACCGTTTTTAGCAGTTTCATTAATCGACGTGCATCCTTCAGGTTACATGGTGGGATGCGGTATTTCCGCCGATCGCGAAGTGTTATAATCTCATCATCTTCGAAGAATGCCCGTTCAGCAGCTTCGGCTTCCTCCGGGGTTACCCGTTTATTCGCCGGATCATTTTTGATTCGTTCGGCAGCTTCCTCGTTCAATTTTTCCGCCAGCTCACGCTCAGCCTTTTCCTGTTCTGTTTCCACCATCAGTAGAGCCCCCCTGGACATTCTCTCCCCTGTAAAATAAAGAACCTGGCAAGGCAAGGGTCTGTGCAGGGGAGGACACAGACGCCGTAAAATACCTTGCCAGGAGCAATGGAACATCGTATGAGATCTTAGATTTTGCTTGTTGCGCTAAAGCGTTTGATGCTTCCCAATTTGCCGTCTGCACGTTCAGGATCAAGAATCTGCAAGGAAATCGCAGACGCCGATGCTGCAGCACGCTGAGCATTGATACTGAATGTGCCCTTGGCACGGCACATGTACAGCTCAGTTTCAACTCCTGCGAAAGAGCCATCTTTTTGCTGGAATGTACCATGATGAATCACAGAGATTGGGAAAGGCACTTCGTCAACTAGCAAATCAACCATGTCTACCAATTCTTCGCGTTTGTAGTTGAGCACAATTTCCTTGCTGATATGTGCAGCGTTCAGTACAACAACATCATTTGCTTCATCGTAGAAGAATTCATCTGGTGCCACAGCGGCAGCCTTCGAACTGAGTTGTTTCAGCAACTTGTTGGAATCTTTGAGACGAACCGTAATATCTCCGTTATTTCCATAGATTGTACTTGCGAATTTTGGTTTGACTTCAGCAAATCCGGAATTGGCTGCGCCAGTAGCTGCAGTATCCTGCTCATTCAAAACCCATACGTAGGACTTCACTTGTTCCTGTACGGTTGAACCCATCATCAGTTGAATCGCATCCAGATCGAATTTGGCATCTGTAGCAGATACCTCAATGGACTTCGACTTCACCAGTACATCGATAGCAAACAGGCCATCACCACCAAAGATGTCCTCTAGCTCTACATTGAGGTCAATTTTCAAATCTTGCAGGGTACCCAGTGTAATTACTTCAATTGCACCCAGCGGGTCTGTAGGGTAACGCTTCGCCATGAATGTACCTACACCTTTGATAATCATTTTTTTAGCCATTGAACAGTCCACTCCTTAGATTTGTAATATCATTATTTAGCTACCGAGACTTACATGAGCCTTCGGCTGGTCGAAGGATTGAAAAGATCAGAATTTCATTCCTCCAAGCAGTTTGGCTGGTGGCTGTCTCTGCTTTTCATAGTGTAGAACGCTAATCTCATTCCCTAACACATATCACTGAATACGTTGAACAAAAGTTTAAACGGGATTTCTCTGCCAACTGAACAGCTTCTAATACAATCAAATAAAAAGAAAAGACCCCTACATAAGAGGGGCCGGTCTATTGGGCAATTCATCTATAATTTGGGCGACCTGTTCTGCTCGTTCCTTTATTTCATATTCATCGGCAGTAATCAGATGAATATGAGAGCAGTATTTGCCATGCTCATAAATTCGCTCTGGTGTAATAAACACAACGTCAGCAACAGCTTCCATCCTGTGCTTGTCTTTTTCAAATAGGTCGGGATCCGTAAGCGAATCGAATACAACCAGGTTAGGATATGCTGTCTCGACCGAATTTGCCAACCGGCTGTCATTCACCCAATAGATGACTCTTTCACCCTGAAACAACGGACGAACGTTCTGACCAACACGAGCCACGACAAAGTTGGGAAGCTCAGGATGGGGATACTCCAACGCATCCACCTGATAAAACTCATCACTGGAATTTATATAAATCACATGATAACCAATCTCCGCAAGTTCTCTTAACAATCGTTGTGGTCGACGCCCAAATCGTTCACTATGAAAATCTATAGCAGGCAGATATACAATGGTTGTATTGGTTTTGGGCACATATTTTTCGAAATTGAACTCACTCATTTGGACCTCTATTTTTTCAACTACCAATGGCGGCTTGGCCGTCTGGCTACCGAAAATTCGTTTGAACATCTGTTTCATCAACCTTGCCTCCCATCACCTGATTTATCATTTTGACAGCATCCATGGCTCTGCTGTCCCAGCTATTAGCTCTTGCAACCATTGCACGGGCTGTGATTTTGGGCTCGCTGTTCTCACGGATTGCTTTCTGAAGCATCTGCCCACAATTATGGCGATCCATAAAGTAGGTCACGTTACTGTATTTATTGACGATTTCCTCCATACGAGTCGTTATAACAGGCTTACCCGCAGATAAATATTCGTAAAATTTAATCGGGTCACATCCACGAATCATTTCTGTCAGCTTGAATGGCACGATACAAACATCGAATTGGGCAATATAGGCGGGAAGAACTCTGTAATCCTTATGTGGGAGACAATTTATATTGGGATGTACAATGTTTTTTTGATACAGGACATTGTTTCCTATCAGAACTATACGATATCCCTTGTCTGCAATATCGGTAATAAGTGAATAATCCACCCAGGAAGCCATAGCTCCATGGAATCCCACAACCTTTTGTCCCTCCTTAACATCGGGGAAGTCTGCCGGTATTGGGAGTGATACACGCGCTTTTTTAAAGTGCTCATAATCCGCCCCATTCGGGCACATAAAAATCGGTTTGCCGTCATTTTTATGAGCTTCGTACATCACCTTAGCCGTTGTGGCAATGAGATCTGCTCGTTCAAAACATTTCGGAATGTAATCCTTCCAAACAGCAAATTCGTCGGCAGAATTGTCCAAGTAGTCAAATACTGTAAAATCAAAATTACGACCATCCCCATAGTTATACTGACCTGGACTGGAGAACCAGAGTACCTTTTTTCCTTTGACCAGATGGTCATAGTTAATCCCCTTTTGCACAAGGAATAGGTCGTCATTCAATTTCTCGATCGGACGGCTCTGTTTCTTATACGTTTCTTCGTTAATAAAAATAGCACGCACCCCTGGAATTTTGGAGAATGCGGTCATTAATTGCTGTGGACGTTGAAACAACAGATTCCAATCGAGTGCAGGCGGATATATGATCGTCATTTCAATGCTTTCAAAACATGCGTTTTTCTGCCTATTTCTATGTACAAGCCAATTCAGCAACCAACTCCACTCCTTCCTCATAGGCATGAAGCGGACGAAGCCGTGTATCCACATACAGTTCATAACCAAGTTGCTGAGCCTGCTCACAGAAGGGAGCATCTTCACCAATTGGATGTGAACCATATCGAACTCCCGCTTCAATAACTTCACGTTTAATCAGATACACTGCACCTGTCAAATCCACGGGGATTACACCCTCGCTGAATTCTGGAACGTGCTTTCCACCAATCATTGCATTATGAGCCTTAATTCTTAGGTGATTTCGAATCAGCATGGCACAGATATCCTTATCATTTTCAATAAGCTGCTCCAGGCTTTGTTCAGGAATAATGATATCTGTATCAATGGAGAACAGATAATCACAATCGGATTTTAGAAACTCATCTACAAGTATATTTCTTAGTAGCGCCAGATTGTGATAGGAGTATTGACCACGCAAATGACCAGATGTCTTGCCCAAGTTATGAGTCAAGTACGGAATCTGATGATCATTCAAAATTTGTTCTGTCTGATCTTCACTATCATTCAAAATGTAAAAAAATTGCTTGTTTACTGTCTGTTGTTTGAGCGACTGCAAGTGCCGCTCCATAATCCATGCCCGGTTTCTCACAGGAGCACCTATGAATACGTTAGCCACCGTTCATCCCTCCTCTTTCACTTAGTGTAGACCGATCTTCGCCAATCCTCCGCGTGTCCAACAAAAAAGACCTTTTCATTGAAAAGAGGAGAGAGAATGAATCGTTTCTTCTATTCTATAAAAGAAGGAGATGATGGAGATGTACAACAAGGAATTGAATCATTTTATTCCGAAAGAGGGTGAAGAGCGTGCTTGGGAGTGTTGAATTAATTCATAACTGGTTCCAAAAAGCTTCGGATGGAGAAGCTCATGCTTCCGTTCGATTCGGGGACGCTTCCAATACAATTCTGGCCCATGGAACCGTCCTAACCATGGATTTCATCAAATCCCATTACGGGTGGGTGAATGATCCCACGTACTGCGGCATTACGTTACCCAATTCAGGTGCGAGAGAAATCATTGTACACTGCTTGCGAAAAGCCGATTATGTTGGTCACTTGACCCAGACGGATCACTGGTATTTCAGACCCTTGTTTGATATGTGTCTCGCGTATTACAAGATTAAGCCCAAGGAGACATTCTATGCGTTTGAAAATAATTACATCGCCCGGTTTAAACTTTTCTATGAAACGTTCAAGACCATGCCCATACTGATCTGTGGAGCCAAGGCCGAACAATATAAAGAAGTTCTGGAACGCCGTTACGGTTGGACAGGCATCGTGGCAACGGTGGACTGTCCCTCTTGGTCTCATGTGAGCGCAGCCTCTAAGGAAATGGAAAACATCTACAAAAAAACACCTTGGAAACTTGCTCTCGTATGTGCAGGAGCACCTGGCAAGGTATTAGCCATTAAAGCGAAAGACCTTGGCTCCGTAGGCGTTGATTTTGGTTCAGGAGCAGATGTTGCCATTCAGGCAGACAGCGAAAACCTATACGCTTGGGATTACGAGGGATTTCCGGATTATTGGGAAGGAAGACCCAAAAAATGACCCGTCCAGGGTCTTTTTTGTTGAGTAAAGACGGGATTCAAGTTAAATTTCATTGCTGTAGTAGTTATTGATAAATTGAACTAACTGACTTATTATTGTTAAGATAACTCCTAATCTAACCTGGTTTAGACTTGCATAAAAGAGGAGCACTACTTAGATTATTCAATTGTTGGAGGGAATGTAATGGCGTACTCGCAGTCAAAGACCGAAGCAGTGGCAACTCACTTAAGAAATAGATTCATGGAAGGCAATGTAGAAGGGCACGAGATCGTTGTTGCTCTGATTAGTATGGTTAAAGCCCAGAAAATTAATATAGACGACGTTGCTCCCGTCCTATTTAACGTTTTTTTTGATAATCCGGAAGGCATATTATCCGCTCTTGAAAAAGCCAGTACATTGGTTGATGATGAGTTGATTGATTCAATCATCAATGAAGTAAACGAGAACGCATAACCCTACATACAAGGGGAGTTTCATTGAAAATCATCTACTGTTTTTTCGCGTCGTTGTTCTCCCCTCATTTCAGATTTATTTAGTTTATATTGGCTCACGTATGTGCTTCGCGTTATTTTCCATCATACCCTGCTTATTCTAAGAATGTACCTTGGCAGAGTGACAGGAGAAAAGGAAATAACGAAGGGAGCAACACGTATGGATCAAGTAAATAAAGCAATTCTATTTTTAGCAGTCATTGAAACCATGCTTGAAGCACTGCACCATATCGAAGTGGACCAGACAGAACTTGTGGATTCACTAGTTATGCTAGGTTTCGATCCCATTAACATTTTATACGAGACCAATACCATTAGATCCTTCCAGAAAGTGTGCAGAGCCTTCGCAGAACTCGATCTTGCAGATGAGGCCCTTTCCGCTTTTTTACAAGAGTAGCTACACCGTTTTAATAATTACTAATTAGATTGACGGATACATGTTTCTTTGGAAAAGGAAGCGCAAAAAAAGTAGAGCCTCAAGTCCATTGGACTTGGGGCTCTACTTTTTTCAATTTTAACATATGACGCCTTAACACCCTTTCTCTGAAATCGTATAGAACATGTAGGAGACATCGCGGATATCTCCTTCTTCAACATGACCCATTTAACGAAAGGATGGTTTTATGAACCAAGAAATTTCAGAACCTCTTATAGACGATTTACATCACCCTGTAGTTGGAACCGTGGATTCATCCTTGTTTCACTCACAATATGAGCACGAACACCCTAACAAAATTGTGATCATACAAAATTATTATTTTTTGAAAGACCAGGCTCATTTTGATTATTGGTTAAAAAGACGTTGCGAATAACCCCTTTTCATCTCATCCTTTTTTGCGTCTGCGTTCATCAATCAGAACTTTCAACATAAGCAATTCCCCGTAGGTCAGCTTCTTCTTGCGTACTTTCTCCACCCATGCCCATTCGTCAATGATTTTGTCGTTATAGGCATCTCCTATGTATTTATCAAGTTCATTCCATGTCCATTGAGCATAATCCAACACTTTATTCATATCATCATCCTCCTCCGTGACCACTTCTTCCTTAAGTGGATTCAATTTAGAATGAACTGCTTGCTTAAATCTTTCATATTCCTCAGGGGTTTTGATCCAAGGTAATGGGCATTCCTTCCACCCAACAACTTCCTTATGTGTAAAGAAAACATGGGGAAAGCCACGTTCTGTAATCAAATATACTGCCAGGTCTACAGCATTATTAAATGTATCCTCATGAATGCTGCCATCCTTCTCAATGCACATTTCAATACCCACCGTACTATTGTTGGGATACGTTCCAAGATGGGTTAAAGCTTCCTTCGTGTAGGTGTCGCTACCACAATGGTAAGCAAGTTCATCATCTGGCAGGCTGTTATAAATGGAGGCTCGATCTACAGAGTAATGTGCACTTGCATAACGACCTTTTCCAACTTGCTGTGCTAAGCTTGCGAAATATTTACTGATGTTTTTGGCCGATGCTCCTGGGGAAGCGGTATAATGCATAACTATTCCTCGTTTAGCCTTCAGTTTCATTCCCGCTCGACTATATTTATTAACAGGTATGTAGTCCTTTGTGATTGGAAGCATTATATCTTCTCCTTGCCTTCCGCTTGATTATCTTCCTCACCCCGAAGCTTGAAAAGTGCAGAAGTGATAAATTTCGGGACGGGAAGTCCCAATTTCCCCATATTCTCAAGAATGCTTATTCCTTCAGTCCCGATGATGAACATCAGCATGGCATCTCTCATAAAGTCGTTCGAATTGCCAGCAACAATATCCAGTTGATGAGCAATAATAACAAATACAAATGTCAATGACTTACGGGCAAGTCCCCACCATCCGACCCTGCTGGAAAGTTCTTTTTTGTACCATGCAGATAACACACCTGTGATGTAATCGAGCCCCACAAAAATCGTTACTGCAATAAACAGGTGATCGATCCCTCCAACCAAGTACACCATGGCAGACAATAGCCATCCCAATAAAACGGTAAAAATCGTATCTTTTTGCAATTTGCCTTCCCCCTTCAACATTCAACATCTTTTTCATGTTTAGGTTAGGCGGAACAAGGAGATAAGTCTCATGAGATATTGATCCCTTTGGATATACTCCCAGCATTCCACTAAGCAAACAGCAAAAATCCCTCTCGCACATGCTGCGGAAGGGATCTTAACTGAATCATGATTTAGCTATACGTAGAAGGATCAGGTGTGACAGGAATGCCGGACTCCGCAGGTTGTGCTGTATTACGATTGCGGAACATGTCCTGGATTCTATCCATCACATACGGTGTGGAATCAATCAATTTCTCGAACAGATGAGTTGAGTTGTCAAGCGGCACGATGTGAACGCCCTGTTTGCCAACCACCAGGAACGCGATAGGACGAATGGATACGCCGCCCCCGCTTCCGCCTCCAAATGGTGAGGCAACCGATGCGGAGCTGGCATGTTCAGTAGTACTGCTTCCGCCGCTTCCACCTTTGCTGTTTCCATCACTCACATGAAAATCACTGCCACCTGCAGCGAATCCGAATCCCACTTTACTGATCGGCAAAATTACGGTACCATCAGGTGTTTCAACCGCATCGCCCACGATTGTATTGACATCCACCATGGCCTTGATATTTTCCATTGCGGTTTCCATTAAGCCTTGAATTGGATGATCTGACATTTAAATTCCCTCCAGTTTCAATTTAAGCTAGGTTTGATCTAACCATATCATCCCCAAACTTGAAGGGACTTATGTAAGCCAGCCATTTAACTAAACCTCAATATTTCAGACCGCTGACTCGGAAAAATAAAACCCGGCATTTGCGAGTAAACTGTAGAAAATTTTCACATACTCGGTTTTTCTTATCTACCGAATAAATCCAGCCAAGGGGCATAGTTCCACCCGCTACCCCCAGCCATCTTCAAGAAATTTATATAACACGGGGACAACACATACACTTATATGTGCGATTTACTGTGTTGTTTCTTAAGCTTAAGCTTGCGTCTGCGCCGTTGTTCTTGTAAAAGTTTGAACCACATACGCCATCCTCCCTCTACTTGGAGCACCCGGGTTAATAACGTAATTGCTGCGGTCATGACAGCTGTAATCCGGATCTTTAGTTTCCAATCCAGCTCGGTTTGGAACTCCAGCTCGTCTTCCCACACCGGTACAACTTGTAATTTTGGCGTTTGTTCAAAACGGATTTGATAAGAGAGGTATCCAATAATAATCGATTTGATGCTCCACACCCAACCTATGAGAACAGCCGTATATGCTGCATCACCGACGCCAATGCGGGTAGACCAGGACCAATGAGTCATATGTACCCGAGTGAGCGTTTGCTTGATCCAGAGCTTCAATGCTTCCGTTGCCCTGATCATGATCTTTACATCTTTAGCCCATTTTTTGACTTTACGTTTGTTAACACGCTCGCTGCCTTGTGCTTCTCCCCTCGAATGATTCATTCGCTGCTCCGTCTTCACCAGAAAACCTTCCTTCATATTACGAAAGACAATACTAGGAATTTCATAGTTAATACGCACAATGCCATATAGCAGACGAACCGTAATCTTTGCATAATCATCATGATTGTGTTTCCTGAATGTAAAATGCACATGAACATACGAGATTAGGACTGCGACAAGAAGCAGTGCGATCAACAAGCCGATTCCTCCAAGCCAAATCCACAAAGGCCTTACCTCCAAGCCCTCAATTCTTTTCTCGTCTAGTATGACACTCTATATAGGAAAAAATTCACGTCTGACCTGAAAATTCCATTTAATCTTTGGACACACCACCTTGCAATCCATTCCGTATACCACGTCAAAAAAACCGGCACCCCAAAGGGCATCGGTTTTAGATCGATTGAGACTGTAAAGTTATGAATCCAAAGGATCATCTTCGTTATTTATTTCGTTTGCATTGGCATCGTCTTCGAGATTTGTACTATCCAGGTCCAGATCCACATGCTGCACATCCAATTTTTCAAAGAGCAACTGTGTTTCTTCCTCCAGATTTTCGGAATCCTCAAACAACCCTGGCTCAGGCAGATCTTTGAGCGAAGCCAAACCAAAGTAGTCCAAAAAAGACTTGGTAGTGCCATATAGAATTGGACGTCCAATGGCCTCAGCTCGTCCCACTTCCTGAATGAGATCCTTATTCACAAGTGTATGGAGGGCACGTTCGGACTTTACGCCACGGATCTCCTCAATCTCCACCCGCGTGATGGGCTGACGATACGCCACAATAGCGAGCGTCTCCAAAGCTGCCTGTGATAAAGAGGTACGTGCAGGTGAATAAGCCAATTTCTCAAAATAAGCCGCATGTTCCGGCAAGGTACCCAGTTGGACTACCCCTGCAATTTTAAGAATTTGTACGCCTCGTCCCTGGTTGGCAAAATCAGCAATCATTTCCTCAATCGCATCCGACACCAGTTCGGTTCGCTGATCCACGATTTCGGCGATTTGTTTGATGCTCAGACCTTCTTCTCCGGACAAAAACAGCAGGCCTTCAATAATCGATTTCAATTTCGGAAAATCCATGATTCTTTGTTTCCCCTCTCCACTCCATAACGATATCCTCAAACATCCGCTCCTGATAACAGACAATCTGCTTCATCTTCATCAGCTCCAGCACCGCCAGAAAAGTTACGACAATCTCATGCCGATAAATTTGGTTATCCAGCAGCTTGGAGAATAACAGCCTGCCTCCTGGTCCCATACTTTCCAACGCGCCGATGACATCGCGAATACGATCCTTAACCGAGATTTCATCCCGCTGGATCCGAGTCACGGTTGTCCGCTTCTCCGCTTTGCGCAGCGCCTTCTGGAAGGCCGCAATCAGATCCGAGGTATGCAAACCCTCGACCGGATTCGATTGTGCTTCTACAGGCATATACGGTCGCAAATCCTCGGGCTCCTTGGAGAAAATAAGACTGCGTTCCCACTCTCGTTCGTGCAAATGACGCGCTATTCCCTTGTATTTGCGATATTCAATCAGACGTGCAATTAGTTCTGCACGTGGATCATAATCTTCATCTTCCATATATGCATAATCCTCAAAGTCCTCGATTACCGGTGGTTTGGGCAGTAATAGTTTGCTCTTGATCGACAGCAGTGTTGCCGCCATTACCAGAAATTCACTCGTAATATCCAGCTCAAGCTCCTGCATCGAATGCAGATACGCCATATATTGATCGGTAATATCGCTGATGGGAATATCCTGGATATGAATCTCTGCCTTATCGATCAAATGAAGCAGCAGATCCAAAGGCCCTTCAAAAGTCTCCAGTTTGTATGTAACTACCGTCACTAGACGAATCCTCCCGCCAGAAAAATAAAAACCCCCGCTAAGCCGCCGAATCCGGTCTCCCGTTTTCGTCTGCGCAGAGCAGGGCACTATATTAAATAAGCACTATTTTAGCTGTTTCGTCAAGTTCGCCATTTCAATAGCGGCAGTAGCTGCATCCCAGCCTTTGTTTCCTGCCTTTGTTCCAGCACGCTCAATGGCCTGTTCAATATTCTCTGTTGTAACCAGGCCGAAGATTGTAGGTACGCCTGTTTTCAGGTTAATTGCGGCTACACCCTTAGCCATCTCATTGCACACATAATCATAATGTGTTGTTGACCCCCGGATAACCGTCCCCAACGTAATGACAGCATCGTATTTGCCACTTTCAGCCATTTTTTGTGCAATCAACGGGATTTCAAAGGCTCCTGGGACCCAGGCTACATCCACTTCATCATCTTGTACACCGTGACGTTTGAACGCATCCAGTGCCCCGCTAAGCAATTTGCTTGTAATGAACTCGTTAAAACGTCCTACAACCACTCCATATTTTAATCCTTCCGATACTAAATGTCCTTCAAAAAAGTGTGGCATTCAAGTCATCTCCCTAATTGTATTATATGATGTACGCAGCAGATCTTCGGCAAAATATTATTTCACCCTGTTTTACTTCAGAAAAGCTACTCAATTTTTTTCTTCATTCTGCTCGATATCGTCGAACTTCAGCATATGGCCAAGCTTCGCCTGCTTCGTGTGCAAGTAGACCGTATTATCCTCGTTCTCTTCCATCTGAATCGGAACTCGTTCCACCACTTCAAGTCCGTACCCTTCAAGCCCTTTAATTTTTCGTGGATTATTGGTTAACAGCCGGATTTGACGAACGCCAAGATCTTTGAGAATTTGGGCACCAATGCCGTAATCTCGCAGATCGGCAGCAAACCCAAGCTTCAGATTGGCATCCACGGTGTCCAGACCTTCCTCTTGCAGTTTGTAGGCTTTGAGCTTGTTAATCAGTCCAATGCCTCGTCCTTCCTGTCTCATATAGAGCAAGACGCCATTGCCTTCGTCATGGATTTGTTTCAGTGCCGCATCGAATTGTGGACCACAGTCGCATCGATGAGAATGAAATACATCCCCTGTGAGACATTCGGAGTGTACGCGGACCAGTACAGGCTTCGATCCGTCAATTTCGCCTTTAACCAAAGCGACATGCTCCTTGTTGTCCACCGCATTTGTGTACGCTACTGCCTGGAATTCACCAAAGTCCGTCGGCATGCGTACAGCCACTTCGCGTTGAACCAGCTGTTCCTTCTCATTCCGGTATCGAATCATGTCCTGAATGCTGATTAGCTTCAGATCATGCTTGCGGGCGATCTCCTGCAGATCCGGAAGTCTGGCCATCGTGCCATCTTCCTTGATCACTTCACAGATTACACCTGCCGGATAGGAACCGCACATGATGGCGAGATCTACAGCCGCTTCCGTATGTCCCGCACGCCGCAGCACACCGCCATCTTTGGCGATAAGTGGGAACATGTGGCCCGGCTTGCGGAAATCTCCGCTTTTCGCTTCGGGATCAATTAGACCCTTGACTGTAATGGAGCGTTCATGAGCCGAGATGCCCGTTGTGGTATCTTTATGATCTACAGAGACAGTGAAAGCCGTCCCATGAAAGTCCGTATTTTGTTGAACCATAGGTTTCAGGTTGAGTTCATCGGCACGTTGCTGTGTAATGGGAACACATACCAGACCTCTGCCTTCGGTAATCATGAAATTGATCACTTCAGGTGTAGCCTTTTCGGCCAAAGCGATAAAGTCGCCTTCATTCTCCCGATCCTCATCATCCACCACAATGACAGGTTTACCCTGCATAAGATCGTAGATGGCTTCCTCAATAGGATTCAGAATGGATTGCTCTGACATAGGTCACCCTCCAGTTTCCACTTCAATTTATATTTGTATTAAATCAATTACGATTAGTTAAGCAAAACCGTGATTAGCGAGGAAATCCTCACTGATACTTCTCGGCTTGCCCGCACCGGTCTCCTGATGTCCCTTACCATAGTGCAGCAGATGATCCACATATTTGCCCAAAATATCACACTCAATATTGATGGTATCCCCCGTCTTTTTCACATTTAACACGGTCTCACCAATGGTATGTGGAATAATGGATACAGTGAATGCGGTCTGTGAAGTATGCACAACGGTCAGACTAATTCCGTCCAGGGTTACAGACCCTTTGGGTATCAGATATTTAAACAGCTGCGTATCATCAGGTTTGATCTCGAATACAATCGCATTCTGGTCACGTGTAATGCTGCCAATGACCCCAGTGCCGTCGACATGGCCCTGAACGATATGCCCGCCAAAACGACCACCTGACAACATGGCTCGCTCCAGATTGACTTTGCTGCCGGATTGCAATTGACTAAGATTGGTATGTCGATATGTCTCGGGCATCACATCGGCAGTAAAACCGCCACCCTCCAGGGTTGTCGCAGTTAAGCATACCCCGTTTACTGCTACACTATCGCCAATCTTCAAGTCGTTCATGATGGCGGAAGCTCCGATATTCAGGACCATCGCTTCGCCTTTCCGACCTATGCGCCGGATCTGACCGACTTCTTCCACCAAACCGGTAAACATGCTACCGCCTCCTTTATTTATTTCGTTATTGTTAATTCATTTATTCAGGCCAAACCGGAATTCCGCCAATGCTAATATTATCTCCAACTTGCTCAATTTCCAGCTGATGTAATTGAATCGCCTGACTCATACGTTCTACACCCTCGAAGCGGAAACTGCCTGGTGTATCGTATCCTCCGACAATTTTCGGAGCAATGAACATAAGCAGTCGATCTACCAACCGTGATTCCAGCATGGCCCCGTTCAGAGTGCCTCCGCCTTCAAGCAGAATCGAACCGATCTCACGCTCACCGAGCTTGCTGAGTGCACTTAGCAGATCGACACGTGGTCCAGGACCACAGCGTATAATCTCCACCCCATAGGCTTCCAGCCGCTCAGCAGCTTCAGGGCTCGCCTCATCCGTTGTAAGCACCCAGGTTGGTGCAAGGCCATCCTTGACCATTTTGGAGCCTACAGGCAGACGCAGCTTGGAATCGACCACGATTCGTACCGGGCTGATCCCTTCTACTTGCAAGCGAGTCGTGAGCTCTGGATTGTCTGCAATGACCGTTTCCACGCCAACCATAATTCCTTGATGGCGATGGCGAAGAGCATGTACGATCTCGCGAGCTGACTCGTTAGAGATCCATTTGCTGTCACCGCTACGCGTAGCAATTTTGCCATCCAGTGTAGAGGCCGTCTTTAAAGTTACAAAGGGGAGACCTGTTGTGATGTATTTGATGAATTTCTCGTTCATCCGTCTTCCGCGCTCACGCAGCACTCCAACCTCAACTTCGATCCCTTGTTGACGCAGCATACTGATACCTCTGCCGGAGACTTGCGGATTCGGATCTTCGCAGCATACGACGACACGTTTCACTTTCTCATGAATGAGACGTTCGCTGCATGGTGGAGTCTTGCCATAATGACTACAGGGTTCGAGCGTAACGTACACTGTACTGCCTTCGGCATCATCGCCCGCCATGTTCAGCGCATGAACCTCTGCATGACCCGTTCCTCGTTTGAGATGACTTCCAAGGCCCACGATACGTCCTTCTTTTACAACGACACAACCTACTACCGGATTGATTCCCGTCTGTCCTTGTGCCCGCTCTGCCATATCCAGTGCCAGCGCCATATAAAATTCATCATTAATCATTTCCAAGTCCGTTCACCCCACGGTTAAAATCTTAGTTATAGACCTCCCTTCCAACAGAGAGGCATGTTCCATATCCAATAAAAAATCCCCGTCGAACAAACCGTTCGATGGGGATGATGAGAGACATGTGTCACCAGCAGTACTATTGATACAGTGCCAACAACACATCGCCCAAAACTTCATTTCAGGCAAGTGAAAGCAAACACATACCTTAATGAACTTCAATTACAGGTAAAGAGCTTCTATGATGTGGCATATGTATGAAGATTGCCGGAAAAGTAACCGGATTTCTCCCTGCACAGGAAATGAATTCGTCAAAAACTGTACAGCAACACTACTACGGAATGCGGTCCGTAAGGACTGCACCCTCTCCTTCTCCCATCCAGACTATACTGTCGGTTCTGGAATTACACCAGATCAGCCATCTGCCACAGGCAGATGGGTCACGGACTTTGCATCAATGCTGGATAGATATCCTCACATAATGCATCACCGCCGGTAGGGAATTACACCCTGCCCTGAAGGATTCGTTGCGTTATTAATTGGATGTTAGCACTTTAACGCCAAAAAATCAATTGTTTTTTGTTCCTTTTTGTCACATACTAACTTTTAATAAGCTTTAGTGTAATAAAAAACCGCTTCGCTCATTGCGAAACGGTTTACATACGGTTATTGATTAAGCTTCTACTACTTCAACAGTTTCCATTTTGTCGCGACCTTCGAAAGCGTCCACGAACTCCATACCTTTGGTTACTTTACCAAATACAGTATGTTGTCCATCCAAATGTGGTTGCGGTTGGTAGCAGATGTAGAATTGGCTTCCGCCTGTGTTACGGCCTGCATGCGCCATAGCCAATGTTCCGCGCTCATGTTTGTTCGGGTTGATCTCACAGTTGATTGTGTAACCTGGGCCGCCTGCACCAGAACCGTTAGGGCATCCGCCTTGAGCTACGAAGCCCGGAATAACACGGTGGAATACAAGACCGTTGTAGAAACCGGAGTTAGCCAATTTCTCAAAGTTTGCTACTGTGTTTGGAGCTTCTTGATCGAACAAATCGATTACAACTTCTCCGCCGTTTGCCATTTTGATTTTCGCTTGTTTCGCCATATGTAAATGACTCCTTTCGTATTGACCATCGTTAATGGTGCCAGAACGCATGACCCTGGGCCAAGCTTTATAGCACTTTTCTTAGTGTACACCGAAAATGGATTGATCGCAAAATAATCAGCAAGATTTTTTCGAAATCCAGCCCTAAAGATGCAAAAGAAGACAAAAAAGGATGACCCTTTTTTGTCTTCTTCATATAAGATTCCGCTATTTGTTCTTAAATTTAACGGGTAACTGGCTGTTTTGCAATGCGCTCAGGTACCAAATCATTCTGGATGATGTCCTGATACGTCTCACGGCGTACAACAACATCCCCTTGACCGTCTTTGACAAACACTACTGCCGGACGACGAATTCGATTGTAGTTGCTTGCCATAGAATAGTTGTACGCGCCTGTGCAAGCTACTGCCAGCAGATCGCCGCTTTGCACTTTAGGCAGATCCAGATCCCAGATCAGCATATCGCCACTCTCACAGCATTTACCGGCAACAGATACCGTTTCCTGAGCAGCCTCATTTGCACGGTTTGCCAATACTGCTTCATATTTGGACTCATATAGTGCTGGGCGCGGATTATCGGTCATTCCACCATCAACAGCTACGTATTTACGAACCCCTGGAATATCTTTGCTTGTTCCAACGGTGTAGAGTGTTGTTCCCGCTTCACCCACAATACTGCGGCCTGGTTCAACCCAGATCTCAGGCACGGCATAGCCGATTTGAGCAAAATGAGTTTTCACCGCATCCGTGATGGCTTTCACGTATTGTGAAACTTCAAGCGGTGTATCTCCATCAATATAGCGGATACCGAAGCCACCGCCCAGATTAACCACTTTGAATGCCACGTTAAGACGCTCATACACAGCTGCTGCAAACTCAGCAACGCGTTGAACTGCCATCTGGAAACCTTCAACTTCGAAAATTTGTGATCCGATGTGTGAATGCACACCGAGTAAAACTAAGTTGGACTGCTTGGAAGCCAATTCAATTGCTTCAAATGCCGTTCCGTTTCCGATATCGAATCCAAATTTGGAATCCGTTTGTCCTGTCGAGATATATTCATGCGTATGCGCTTCAACACCAGGCGTCACACGCAGCAAAATGTTAACTATGCGATTTTTGTCTGCGGCTACAGCTTGCAGCAAGTGCAGCTCATTGAAGTTATCCACAACGAAGCAGCCGATCTCTGCATCAAGTGCCATTTCGATTTCTTCCAGTGTTTTGTTGTTGCCGTGGAAGTGAATCCGCTCTGCCGGGAAACCGGCTTGTAGTGCCGTGAACAATTCACCATCGGATACAACATCCAGGGAAAGTCCTTCTTCCGCAGCAAGGGCACACATGGCCATTACACAGAATGCTTTACTTGCATAAGCAACCTGGAAACCTAGACCTGAAGCACGGAACGCTTCCATGTATTCTCTGCAGCGCTCACGAACCAATTGCTCGTCCACAACATATAGGGGAGTTCCAAATTGTTCTTTTAGCACGGTTGTATCGACTCCGCCAATTTCCAGATGTCCCTGTGCATTTATTTTACTTGTACCATGTAAATACATATTCTGCATTCCTCACTTTTTTATATACTGGAACAGCTGTTATTCCAATGATTTTACACCAGTATATCAAATTAGAAAATGAGAAGAATGGATTTTTCGGCAGATCATTTGTGTTTTTTACTTTTTTGCAACTCCCCGTCCGGGTCTTTATCCATTTTGGTATTGTCACGCGTTTTGTTGATCGAAGGACGTTTTTTATTTTCCAACAGCGGCAAACGGAACAAAAAGTTACCCAAAGCCTTTGCATTAAACGGTATGAATGGCCAGAGATAAGAAGAGTTGTAGGAGCGATGCAAGGTGAGTGCCACAATAATGAACGTCGTCCCGACCACAAATCCGGGAACTTTGAATATCGCTACGGCAACCAGCAAAAACAATCTGACCAACCGGTTTGCCAAACCAAGCTCATAACTGGGTGTTGCAAACATACCAATCGCGGCAATCGCCATGTAAAGTACAACTTCATTCACAAAATAGCCTGTTTTCACGGCGATATCCCCTACCAAAATGGCCGCAATCAAACCCATGGCCGAAGCGAGTGGCGTCGGGGTATGGACAGCTGCCATCCGCAATAGATCCACCCCGAATTCAATAAGCAGAAACTGCAGGATTAACGGCAATTGGGCATTCTCGTGAGGACCGATGAACTCCATTCCTGCTGGCTTAATGGCAGGGTCAATAACCATCAACAACCACAACGGCAACAGGAAAAGTGAAATCAGAATACCCCCAAATCGTACCCAGCGCAGATAAGTTCCCATAAAAGCGGTCTGCCTGTTCTCTTCCGCATGCTCACACAGGTCAAAAAAGGTCGTAGGCAGAATCATCACACTGGGTGAAGTATCTACAAAAACAACAACCCGTCCGTCCATCAGATGGGAAGCTGTCACATCCGGTCTTTCCGAATAACGAACCAACGGATACGGGTGCCAGCCCTTGTTAATAATCGCTTCTTCAAGCTGCTTGTCGGCAGCAGGGATACCGTCGATATTCACCCGTTTGATTTTTTCACGAACAGAATCCACCTGAACCTTGTCCACGATATCGTCAATATATACAACACAGACATCCGTTTGGGATCTCCGGCCGACCTGCATGAGTTCAAACTTTAATCCAGGGTCGCGTATTCTGCGACGCACTAGCGTCACATTAGTCAGGAGTGTTTCTGTAAATCCGTCTCTTGAACCACGCACCACTCTCTCCAACGAAGGTTCCTCCGGTGAGCGTACTGGATAGCTGCGCGTATCCATAATAATAACGGAACGATCCCCTTCGACAAACATGGCACTCATTCCCATGAGGACCTTCTTGATGACGGCGCTCATTTTCTCCACGCGTTCAACTTGAATATGAGGAATGTAACATTCGAAATACGATTTCAGCGCATGTCCAGACACTTGCTCCGGTGTAAGATAGGTTAACCTTTTTAACACTTCAAGCAGAATTTCATCCTTCGCAAATCCAGTCAGCAACAACAATCCAACGTGTTTGCCGCCCAAGACCATTTCCCTCATATCCACATCAAAGGACTCCCCAAGTCCCAGAACTTGCTGAAGCGTATATTTGTTATCACTCATGAGAGGGGAAATATCGTCGTTTTCCTGCCAATATTCCACTGATTCCTCGATGCTGTCAGACATTTCATCTTGCTTCTTTTTTTCGTAAGCCTTCTTCTCCTCTTCCTTCTGAATCTCATAAGGAGATTTATGCATCATCTCTTCGGATGTTGCTTCGCCAGAGTCTTGCCCATCGTTGTCCGATCTTACGTCCATTTCCCATCCTCCTTAGGCCTAACGTTTTAACGCTGGTATACAAAAAAGTCAAACAGGGAGCCTGTCATCTTCCCCAAAATCATGGCAAGCAGCAATCCAAATAAATACGATTTCATACCCAGTCGTTTCGCCAGCACTGGCAGTACATTCAGCACTTCTGTGAGTGCCGCTGCAAGCAGACCGATGAACACACCGCAAAACAGTCCGATGATCGGGCTGAGCAACAGCGCTCCATGTACCTTCCAGTGCCAAAAATCCGCAACGGTACCGAGCAGCGAACCTCCGATCAATGCCCCTTCATACCAATGGGTTTTGTCATAGGTTCGCGTAAGCTGAGCTAGTCTTGGGATCATATCAAGTACGAGAATAAGCGCAATCACACCGCTTCCTACGGCGATTCCCCCTGCAATACCCAGCACAATGCTGATTGCTCCGTTAAGAACGCTCATCCGCATTCATCTCCCTGCGTTCCTCTTCATGCATACGTTCGGTTTCTTCAATCACCACATACTTGTCTACATTTTGCTGATATAGGAACATTTCCACTTCCAAAGGGGTAGGTTCTTCATTCCACTTTTTCTTGAATAAATGATTGAAGAATACGGCCATGCCAAACCCGATCCCGATGGAATACGCCACCTGAAACAGATACGGATGCTCATCCCGACGACCTGTAATCATCTCTACAATTCGAATCTGAACTTCCTGCATGTTTACGTCCGCATGAAAATTCATAATGGTCAATGCTGATCCAAAGAAAAGCAGCAGCCACACCAGGATGAACAGAGATTTGGAAGGTTTGCCACTTCCCACAACTACCTCAACAAGCGTATGACCCGATCCGATTAATTCAACGGTGACATCTGGCAAGGCTCGACGGATCTGGGGAATGATCTGCAATATATCAATGAGGATCAGATTGCCGTCCTCCGGTCCGGGGCGCAGCAATTCAAGCTCAAGCAGCCTTCCTTCCTGTTCTTCGGGAGAGGTGAGCAAGTGAGCTACATCTCCAAGCTTGACACTTCGGCCCCTTTGGATACGAATACGGCTGCGCAAACGAACATAGACCGTTGGAGTGGGGGTCAGGGACATCCGAAACACTCCTTTACTGCGTAATTTAGGTTAGTATTTGAAGAATGTGCAAATTTATTACATTCTGGTTGGAAAAAGGTTGTGTGGACCCTGCGGGCGCTTCGGGATGGATCGGCCATCGGTCGCTGTTGCTCTCAGGTTAGTAGGGGGCAATACACGCAGGCACTCCAGCAGCAGACCAACCTTCCGATCGCTGTTGTCTCCAAATTATCTTGATTGATTTCTACTAGTGTAGAAATTCGGAGATGTGTATGCTTTCGAAGTAGCTTTCTTTCAGAAAGCTTTTAGGCGAACGCTTCGCTTCTTCAGGTTTATTCTGCCGCCTACGTTGCTAGTGTATTTAAATATACCTTCGAGGCTTCGCTCCTTTTGTCCGATTCCATCCCTCCGCTGCACGGGTCTCCATTTTTCCAAAGGCCTGCAATAAATATGCTGGGTGGCTGTAGTAGGAGACTTTATTAGCTGGGGAATTTGGACTTTATTTTGTCATAATCTTTTTGTTACTCAAACAAAAAAAGCCGCTAATATAGCGACTTACTGGGAGGAGAAAATGTTATGGACTGACTGGTAAGAAATTTGGGGATCAGGTATCTTTGGGAAAGCCTTACGTATCGTTGTCAGGACTTCTTGTGAAGTTGTTATATCTGAAGAAGGAGTGATTTGGATTACTTCAATACCTTTGGGGAACGGATGGAAATAATGCATGTACACAAAAACAAGAGCTGTGATCATCAGCAAGGCGGATAACAATACCTTCATTTTTTTGTTCACTGTCCAATACCCTCCTTATTCCTCAACTCCATTTCCCTTCTAAACTTTAACGGGGTGATTTGCATGGTTTTGCGAAACTGATTAATAAAATAGCTTGTGCTATTAAAACCCACTTCATAAGCAATCTCGGTAATACTGCGTTCTTGGAGTTGCAGCAGCTCCACACTCTTTTGGACGCGATAATCGATAACATACTGCATGGGTGTTATCTTCAACATTTGCTTGAAATAACGGCATGTTTCCGAGCGGCTTAACTGACCAGCCCTTGCAATGTCCTCCAATTTGATTGGTTCGGCGAAGTACAGGTGAATCCATTCGACCATGTCCTTCATTCGCCTGTTTCTGATGATTTCGGATGGATCATATTCCAGCGCGTATCCACTTGTAATCAGATGTTTCCATATTGCCAAAAGGCTTGAAGCCACATTCATTTCGTAAAATGGAGGCTGCTCATCCAGATCCTTTTTAACACGGCGGATGGCATCCAGGACTTGAGCTCCCCAGGAAACTTCCCCTTTGATATGAAGATAAGGCAAATTGGTCGCCGAGATATACGGATGAACATACTTCAAATATAACTCGGAAGGCACAACAAAATGAGGAGAGATATTCAGACAGAGATAAATACATTTATCGTTCTTACCTTGTTCCTCCGCCATGTGCATACAACCACTGTTGATAAACAGCCCGTCACCTTGTGGCACAACGACCTTTTGATCATTCACATGAAATAGAGCTTCTCCCTGGACTACCAAAACAAACTGCAATTCATCATGCCAATGCAAAGGAATATGCCCGTGAACATTGCGTACAATTGTGGTTTCATAACACGCAACAGGCAATGTAACCGTACGATGCTCCGTCAATTCCCTCCCGTTTTGATCAATCCTAAATTCTGTCTTAAGCATATTCTCTCATCTCAATATAATTATATTTATCTGTGCGATATTGATATTATTATAGCCTATTTCATTTTAGAATAGCACTATTCTTATATTTAAGGTGAGGGCGCTATCCATGAAAATATCTATTCAAAGATCTAGAAAATCAGGCCTATTCTTCGTTCTTACAGGAGCGATATGCTGGGGCATTGGCGGAACGGTTTCACAAAAGCTGTTTCAACAATACGGAATCGAAGTCAACTGGTTTGTAACGGTACGACTGCTGATTGCCGGCATACTGCTTCTGACGGTTCAATCCTTTACAACAAGGCGCTCGCAAATTTTCGATATGTGGAAGCAGAAAAAAACAGCCTTGCAGCTAATCATTTTCGGATTATTCGGGATGCTCGCTGTTCAATATACGTACATGGCGTCCATTCAACATGGCAACTCCGCGGTGGCGACTCTACTTCAATATTTGTCACCGGTCATGATCATGGTCTATATGATCTGGAGAAAACAGGCTGCTTTGAGCAGAAAGGATGTTACCTCTGCGATTCTGGCTCTGAGCGGGTGTTTTCTACTGCTTACAAACGGTTCCCTCTCCCAATTGTCTGTGGCGTTACCTGCAGTATTGTGGGGGCTGTTATCCGGAGTTGCCGCTGCCTTCTATACCCTTTACGCCGTGAAACTGATTGAAAAGTTTGATTCACTCGTTGTGGTAGGCTGGGCAATGATTATTGGAGGGGCTGCGCTGAGCCTCATCCACCCACCGTGGAAAATGGACTTTGCCAGCTTGCGTTTGGAAACCTACGGATATTTGGCATTCACCATTATTTTAGGAACGATGGTTGCATTCTGGTTCTATATTGAAAGTTTAAAAAGCCTGACAGCCAAAGAAACAAGTCTAATGGGAAGCGCGGAGCCTCTTGCTGCCGTTGGCACCACTGTAATCTGGCTGCATGAACCTTTTGGTTTATTTCAATGGCTGGGAACCGCTTGTATCATTGGATTGATATTATTGTTGCAGTCGAATCGCTCCAAACCTGTCCAGATCAGCGACAAATAACCTTCTCCGCATATTGGTGCGCGGTAGAAGGTTGTTAGTTGTCGTATATTGGTGATTCAACACCAATATTGTTGTATGCAATCCAAAATCACTGTGCGATCTGGTCGCGGATGGATTGAAGTATTTTTTTCTCCAGCCGTGATACCTGCACCTGGGATATACCCAGCCTGCTAGCCACCTCGGACTGGGTCTGATCCCGGTAATACCGGAGGTATACAATCAGCCTTTCCCGTTCACTGAGACCGCCAATTGCTTCATTTAGCGCCAGTTTATCAAACCACCGTTCCTGAGACTCGTCGGCAATTTGGTCCATTAATGTAATCGGATCGCCGTCATTCTCAAACACCGTCTCATGGATGGAGGTCGGCGGTTTGTTCGCTTCCTGGGCAAAGACAACTTCCTCCGGGGTAACCCCCAGCTCTTCAGCCACTTCCTTGATCGTGGGCAGGCGGTCCAGGTTTTTGGACAACTCGTCCCTTTTTTTGCGGACTTTATTGGCCATTTCCTTAAGTGAACGACTGACCTTGAGTGTACCGTCATCACGCAGGAAGCGCTGAATTTCTCCGATGATCATTGGGACAGCATAGGTGGAGAATTTCACATCATAACTGAGATCGAATTTATCCACAGATTTGAGCAGCCCGATACAACCAATCTGGAACAGATCTTCCGGCTCATATCCCCTGTTCATAAAACGTTGCACGACGGACCAGACGAGTCTGATGTTGCAGTTCACCAGCGTATCCCGTGCGACATGGTCACCCGACTGACTGAGCGCAATCAGCCGTTTGACCTCGGCATCGTCCAAATAGGTCTGTGAAGACTGTTTCACTTCAGCATCCATAAGACCACCAACCCCTAATTATACAATGCTTTCTTGGATTCAATCCTTTTCTTCATCTTGATGGAGGTGCCTCTGCCGGGCTCACTGCTGACTTCGAATTCATCCATGAAGTTTTCCATAATGGTGAAGCCCATGCCCGAGCGCTCAAGTTCGGGTTTGGACGTATACAACGGTTGTTTGGCCAGTTCAAGATCTTCGATGCCTTCACCACGGTCTTCCACAATGATGGTAATCATGTCATCCCGAATCTCGGCTTGAATGGACACGACACCTTCCGGATTGTTGTTGTAACCGTGAATGATGCTGTTCGTTACGGCTTCCGAAATGACTGTTTTCAGATCGCTAAGCTCGTCCATCGTAGGATCAAGCTGGGAGATGAAGGCAGCAACCGTCACCCGTGCGAACGATTCGTTCTCCGACTTGGCCGCGAATTGCAGATTCATGAAATTTGTCCCCGTTCCTTCATTCATGAGACGACCTCCAGACCCGAGAGAGCAGTTCCCTCATTTTCGTAAATCGGCATAATCTTGAACAAACCCGACATTTCCAGCAAACGATACACTGGCGGATTGACATCACAGACAACCATCTTGCCGCCTTTATTCTTAATGAGCTTGTATCTTCCCAAAATGACACCCAGACCCGAACTGTCCATGAATTGCAGATCTTTCAGGCTGAGTATCAGATGTTCGCATTGTCTGCGCTGGATCGCTTCATCCATCTGCATCCGTACCATGTCAGCTGTATGGTGATCCAGCTCCCCGGATAATCGCACTATCAGAATCCCGCGGTGATGTTCCATTTCCACATGCAAGTTCACGTTTGCTCACTCTCCTCCCTGTCTTGAACAAGGATTTCTACGTTCCCGAAGGCTTTTCCTGCCCCCCGACAAAACTAGAAGAAAACCCCTATTTAACTACAAAATATGTTCAACGGATGTACGTAACCTGCATAAATCGCCGTTTAATCGAACAGTTTGGAGGTCGTGCGTTTGAACAGCTTCCACCAGCCGGCCTTGTCCACATCCTGCGGAGCCTGAATGTCGAATTCCTTGATTACTTCATTGCCCTGGTAGACGACTAGCTTACCTACACTCTCACCTGCCTTGACCGGGGCTTTCACTTCTTTTGCCATCAGCAGTTCATGACGGATCTCATCCGATTTGGCACCTTTGCGCATCAGCACACTATAATTTTGCGTTGCATTCAGCGGCAATTCGGCAACTTCACCTTTTTCAATTTTCAGACTGCCCAGCAGATCCCCTGACTTGTAAAGAGCTTTCATCGTGTATTGCCCAAAAGCATAGTCAAACATCGAGGACACTTCGCTGTTGCGTGTTTTGGTATTGGGTTCTCCGAGTACTACCGCAATCGTACGCAGACCATCCTTCATCGCTGTAGCCGAGAGACAAAACTTGGCTTCGGAAGTGTATCCTGTTTTCAATCCATCCGCACCGGAGTAGAAACGAACTAACTTGTTCGTATTCACCAGCCAGAATGGCTTCTCGCTATCCTTACGAAGGTAGTCCTGGTATGCACCGGTATATTTCGTAATCCCGGGATGCTTTAGAAGTTCACGGCTCATGACCGCAATGTCATGGGCGGAAGAATAATGGTTATCTACCGGAAGGCCGTTACAGTTGGCAAAATGAGTATCCTTCATGCCAAGCTCCTTCGCCCGCTCATTCATCAGTTGCACAAAGGCTTCCTCCGAACCGGCAATTTTCTCAGCTATTGCTACAGACGCATCATTACCGGAAGCCATAGCTATCCCTTTTAACATATCGTCGACTGTCATCTCTTCCCCAGGTTCCAGAAAAATCTGTGATCCACCCATGGATGCGGCATATTCACTCGTTCTCACTTTATCCGTCAGCTTCAGCTTGTCAGAGTCGACTGCTTCAATGGTGAGCAGCATGGTCATAATCTTCGTAATGCTCGCCGGAGGCAGCTGATCATGACTGTTTTTTTCAAAAATGACGGTGCCCGTATCAGCATCCATCAAAATGGCAGAGCGTGCCGACGGGGCCAAATCTGTTCCCCCCGCTGCTTTGGGAGTTTTTGCCAGCGCGGTTGATGCCATCAGGGGCAGCAGGATACAAAGGGTCATGAACGATGCCATTATTCGCTTCTTCACTAGGGTTACCTCCTCAAATGACTTTCTTACTGCATGTTCCATGCATGTACTGCTAATCATTGTCGGCCCGATTGAAGTAAATTATTCCATGTAAAGAATTATTTCCCCAAACTTTTTATGTAATCCGTGTGAAACACAAAAAAACGAGCCTGCACTCACTGGATCAGTGAGCGGCCCGTTAAGGAAAATAAAAAAAGACAATCTGCCCCAATGAATCACATTAGGGTAGATCGCCTTTTCTTAATGATCAGTTACATTTGTGGAATAACAGCCAAGACAAGCGCCAGGAACGATTCACGAACACGTTCTGTCGTTTCCATAACCTCATCATGAGACAACGGCTGGTCCAGAATTCCGGCAGCCATGTTGCTGATACAGGAGATACCGAGTACTTCCAGTCCTGCGTGGCGTGCCACGATGACTTCGGAAACGGTAGACATGCCAACAGCATCGGCACCCAGTGTACGCAGCATCACGATCTCAGCCGGTGTCTCGTAGTTCGGACCGAGCATACCTGCGTATACCCCTTCCCGTACGCTAAAGCCTTGTGATGCCGCCGTATCCTTCGCCAGCGCACGCAGACGGCGGCTGTACGCTTCGGACAGATCCGGGAAGCGCACACCCAGCGCGGAGTCATTCGGTCCGATTAACGGATTCTTGCCTGTGAGATTCAGATGATCCGAGATCAGCATCAGGTCACCCGCCTCATACGAGGTATTTACACCACCTGCTGCGTTGGTTACGAGCAGGGATGTCACGCCCAGTTCTTTCATGACACGTACCGGGAAGGCAGTCAATTCAGGACCATATCCTTCGTACATGTGGAAACGACCTTTCATCATGACAACCGGACGGCCTTTGATGGTTCCCACCAGCAATTCGCCTTCATGTCCCTCTACTGTGGACACTGGAAAATGCGGAATGTCTTGATAAGCGATGCTTACGCCATCTTCAATCAATTCTGCCAAAATGCCAAGTCCTGAACCTAAAATCAAACCGACTTCCGGTTTAATGGAACTTTTGCTTTGGATGTAAGATGCCGCTTCCAAAATCATCTGTTGGTTCAATGCTGCCATAAGATGTTCCCCCTTGAGTTGAAACGATCCGTCTGTATCCGCAAATGGCATCAATCAGAACTACACGCTGAAATGATGCATTTGCTTATGTATAACGGCGTTTAAATGTGTTCAATTTATTTTATCCTAAATCGGACTAATGTTCCGCCTTTTTTTGCAGATTGTATGCATATACAAACTATTTTGCCCGCGGATGATGAGATTCATAAATCTCTTTCATCGTTTTGCGACCATGATGTCCATATTGTTGCCCAGGCTGTTCCACATGACCGAGCATGTCCTGCACCGCACGTGTATCTGCCCCACTCGCAATCAGGTGAGCGGCAAAGGAATGACGCAGCGTATGTGGCGTAATTTCGCCCGAGATTCCCGCATCCATCGCTGCTTTTTTGAGCAGCTTCCAAAAGCCCTGTCGGGTTAATCGTCTGCCGGATACGTTGACAAAGAGAGCCTGCTCGTCCGTCTCATTTTTGATTAGCAGGTTGCGATACTCGTTCACATAAACACTCGCCCACTGTGCGGCAGGAGCACCTATTGGCAAAATTCGTTCTTTACCGGCACCTCCACAGCGGATAAAGCGCATGCCTGGCTGTACATCCCGCACATCCAGTGCAATCAGTTCGGATACACGAATGCCTGTCGCATACAATAGCTCCAGCATGGCCCGATCACGCACCCCTTGCGGTGAACGGGTATCGGGGGACGCGAGCAGCAATTCGATCTCTTGGATGGTTAACACCTGCGGTGGTGTCTTGTCTGCTTTTGGAGCCTCCACGTCAAACGTAGGGTCCTGTAAAATCTCACCACGCCGCATCAAAAAGTGAAAATAGGAGCGCAGGGATACGACGCTGCGGGCAATGGTTGCATTCGCACGTCCTGCCTGTTTCAGCTGACCTATAAACAGGATAACATGCGTCCGGCGCACCTGCTCCGCTTCCCGGATACCGTATTCTTTATCCGCAAATTCGATGAACTTGTCCACGTCCCGAAGATACGATTCCAGCGTGCTGCTCGACATCCCTTTATCCTCTTCCAAGTATAAGGCATAGGCGTGTATCGTCTGCTTCATGCACAACGCTCCTCATCTGACAGGACTGCCACACGGGCAACCTGCTTCCGTATTTGCATCCCTGGCTGTCCAGCTACTCTCCGTACCAATAGAATAAACGGAGACGCTCTGCCATTGTAGGACGTCCTTCCCCGTTACTTGGCCAAACCGTTTCCTGAAATACTTTAACCGCATTTCCTGTTGGCATCTGATATTGGTCCACAGGTGAGATCCATCCGTTGAACAAATCCAGGACATGATAGAACAGATAAACTAATGCAGCAAAAAATACGATAAATCGAATAAAACGGAGTCCTCTCCGCAGCGATATAATCATGGGTTGTACCCCTTTCTGGTTCGAATCCGACTCGTCTAGAATCAGGGTATGTTAACGAACACAGGAATATGACATTCAGGGTAAACCTCACATCACTCGCTGGACCAAAAAAGCTCTCCCGTCAAAACCGCCGGTGAGAGCTTGAAGATATGCTATGTTATTCTTCATCTTTGGGCTTCTGGTCATTTTTAGCTTTGCAACGGTAACAAATCCCATGGAAATCCAGTCGGTGATCTACTACCGAAAAGTTAAATTCCCGCTCCAGTCGCTCTTCAAGCGGTCCAAGCCAGTCTTCACGTATTTCATCCATACTTCCGCATTGAACACAGATTAAGTGATGATGGTGATGCTTGGATGTATCTCCGCGTAGATCATAACGCGCTACACCGTCGCCGAAGTTGATTTTCTCTACAACATGCAGCTCACTCAGCAGTTCGAGGGTACGGTACACGGTTGCCAGACCGATTTCGGGAGCCTTTTCTTTCACGAGCATGAATACGTCTTCTGCGCTCAGATGATCTTCTTCATTCTCAAGAAGTACTCTTACGGTGGCTTCCCGCTGGGGCGTTAATTTATATCCTTGGGACTGTAGTTGCTGCTTAATTTTATCGATCCGTGCTTCCATTTTCTCCCTCCCCCTAGGAAATCACTGCACACTGCAACTTAACCCACTTCTTTCATTATAGGGGGAGTACATAATTAAAGTCAACATTTTACACTATCACGCGGAAAGCTAAGCCGGTAGTAGCATCGGTGTGACCCAGCGCATCATCGCAGGTGTAACCCATGTTTCAAATGAAGCAACCCCTAACAGCAGCGCTGCCATAACGAGAGTTAACACCATATATGAAGCAAAAGGCTTCTGACGGCCTGGCGTCCGCTGCATCAGAACACGGTTCCGAATAATGTATAACGAAAAGGTCATGGCTGACACACTGCAAATTAGCAGTACCGGAATCACAAATAAATTATGAGGCGCAACGGAAACCAGGGCAAACAACAGCCCTTTCCATGAATACTGACCGACAAGATACCCCACTGTAAAACCGATGAGTACACCTTTCAGAAAATCCAGAACCAATATACCCGGCAGGCCGATGACTGATAAGCCCAGAATGAAGATCAGACCAACCCACTTTAGATGAAGCATGGCGATGTCCCAATAGGTGCCGGTCTCAATTACTTGTCCGCTGTGCTGTACCGTCATGAAGAAGTTACCGAGGTAGCCCTCCAGATCCTGGCGCTGTTCAAGGGATAGGGCATTAACCATGAGGGCGCCAAAAATGACACCGACCAGGAACAAGACAGCCACGAATACATATAAAGAGGTTTGGCCTTTGAATGTGAAGTAGGCAGAACGCATACAGGTACGGGTCCCCTTTCCGGTTATCATGCTGCAAGGATATCGAGTGAAATCCTCATAGTCATTCTTATGAACCGGAATGCACACGTATGACTTCTTGTCCAGATTCAGATTTCTTCTCCATGACAAAATGCCATTCCCGCACCAAATGATGCTAACTCACTTTACGGGCCTGCCGCAAACTACTCTACTCTACTCTAGTCTTTCCTTGTTGGACACTTTTCCGTAAGTGCCCCCACCACCAGATGACCATTCCAGTTGACCATTCCGCGCCGCAACGATAAGACCTGCAAGAACCGATCCAACGACCTCTGCAAGTTCATCCTCGCTTGTACGATGTAATACGTTCATCTCCGTACCAAAACGGTCCAGTAGCTGGCGCAGTTTGGCTTTCCCCAAACCCGGGATGAATTCCAACGGTACCTGATAGTGATAAACAGGTCGGTTTGCTGGAACATGCGGACTCTCCCGATCAGCGATTGCCAGTATACGATCGAGTACACCCTGCACAAGTTTCACACTGCCACAGTATGGACAACGTTCTGCCGACATCGCGTGCTTGTCCATAATGCTCCCACAGGATGCACAATAGGTACGGTGGTATTTGCCAAGCCTTGGATTCAAACCGTAATTGGCCGTAATGCTTCTGCCTGCCTGTCCTTTAAGTGCCATGTTGAATTCGTCAAAGGAAGGCTTCGCGAGCTGCAACTCGTTGTACTCCCGTCCAATCTTGCCCAGAGAATGAGCATCCGAGTTGGTCAGAAAAGGAACTTGATCCAGTTCCTGAATGTAACTTGCCATGGATGAATCGGAGCTTAGCCCAAGCTCAACCGCATCGATCAGGCTAGTATCCAGCACATCAGCCATACGAGGGGCCGTGCTGCCATATATGCCTTTATGCGGGGTAAACGCATGCGCTGGCACAATAAGCCCGCCACGCGCCTTTATCTCGGCCTGCATCTCAAGCGCGGGTACATATACCCGCTGTGAACTCAGGTTCACATTTTTCATATAACGTCTCATCCAGTCCGTGAAGGACTTCATAGCTTTCAGATCACGGAAGTAGGCCAGCATATGGAACTCCCGCATCCCTGGCTCGCGCAGCTCCAATTCCGTACCCAACAGGATGGTTGTGTCCTGATACGCAATGCCCCCTCCCTCAAGCTCGGACATCGTGCCGTTCTCGAGCAGGTGTTCGATGTCCATCTGCACAACCGGAGAGTGGCAATCAATAACGCCGAGTAGATGAATTCCTTTACGATCGGAGGCTTCCCTAGCAATGTTCTCGAATGTCAGATCACGGCTGCCACTGATTTTAACCGCTTCACCGCGCGAAGTTCGTCCAATGTGAATATGGAGGTCTGCATAACAAGGCTCCCATCCTGCAGACGCTGCCTGCTGCTCATTCATCATTAAAACCGTCCTGTCGTTCTGTAAAGATCCCATGCATACACAGCCATCATCGTTTTGGCATCACTGATCCGATTCTGATCCATCAACTGATAGGCCTCTTCAATCGTAATCTCGGACACTTCAAGAAATTCATCTTCGTCCAAAGCCATGTCTCCTGCTTCGAGCTCCTCGGCAATGTACAAATGGATGATCTCATCCGCGAAACCTGGCGAAGTGTAAAACGAACGCAGATGCCGCAATGTTTTGGCTACATAACCAGTCTCTTCACGCAATTCACGCGCCGCTGCCACTTCAGGTTCTTCTCCCGGGTCCAGTTTGCCTGCTGGAATCTCGACTTCTGTACGTCCCATGGCCTGACGGTACTGATCAACGACCAGCATACGATCGCCATTCAGCGCGAGGACGGCTACCGCACCAGGATGACGGATGATCTCACGGGTAGCGGTCTGACCGTTAGGCAGCTTGACCGTGTCGACCTGAAGGGAAATGACTTTGCCCTCAAAGATGGGCTTTGTGGATATCGTCTCTTCATCCAGTTTAGGATTGGCAGGATGCTTATGATTGGTTGGGTTCATCTGTTCTTCAACTCCGCTTCTTCGAATTTTGGTTCTCTTTATACGTATAAACCTCTGTTTTTTGGCATATGGTGAGCTTATATCGATTTCAAACAAATATAGCGAATCAGGGGGACAAGCAATGAACAGTTATTTAACACCGCAATCTGTACACGTGGTCGGACAAGCCAGACAAGTCCAGCTCATACTCAAACAATGGGTACGTGAGTGGGGTCCGGATGCCAAATTAAGCGATATGCTTGCTGGACGCAAATGATAATGTTCTTGGTGTGTAGTACCCATGAAATATAACATGTTTTTGCCAAAAAGTCCGAACACGGTGTGTACCGGATTCGGACTTTTCTGTTGAGGTATGGAGCATTTATTCCCATTTTCCTGGAATCAACTTTTCACTTCTTGTTTGCAGCCGTTTCCTGAATAATGGCCACAACGACTTCGGATAACTTCACAATATCTTCGGCACGAATGCGTTCTTTCGTTGTATGAATATCTTCATAGCCTACAGCCAGGTTGACCGTAGGAATGTTGAACCCATTGAAGATGTTGGCATCACTGCCACCACCGGATGCAAACGTGCTAGTCTCCAGCCCCAGGCTCCGAATGGCACGCTGAGCAAGCTGAACAACCTCGTGTTCATCATGGAAGCCAAATGCAGGATACAGGATCTCACTGCGGAATTCAGCGGTTGCACCATATTTGAGGCATGTCGTTTCCAGTGCTTCACGCATCTGGGCCACTTGCAGCTCTACCTTCTCTTGCACAATACTGCGGGCCTCAGCCTCAATCTGCACAAAATCGCAGACGACGTTCAGTGCTGATCCACCTTGGAATTTCCCGATATTCGCCGTAGTCTCATCATCAATCCGTCCCAGCTTCATCGCCGCAATCCCTTTGGCTGCCACTTGAATGGCACTGATGCCGTCTTCCGGATTCACGCCCGCGTGCGCGGATTTTCCATAGATCTTCATCTGAATTTCCGCTCTGGCCGGAGCAGCCACACAGATTGTACCCACGGCTCCGTTGGAATCCAGGGCATAACCGAACTCGGCATCAATATCCTTCGGATTCATTGCACGTGCACCAACCAGACCCGACTCTTCACCTACGGTAATCACAAATTGAATTTTCCCATGAGGAATGTTGTTCTCTTGAATAACTCGAATCGCTTCAAACAACGCAGCAATCCCCGCCTTGTCATCTGCACCCAGAATCGTCGTGCCATCACTGCGAATCCAGCCGTCTTCACCCAGCTCAGGTTTAATTGCCTGTCCCGGCGTTACGGTATCCATATGACATGTGAAAAAGATTGGCGCCGCTTCTTCTGCACCCTCGGCTTCCCAGGTAATCACGAGATTACCCGCGCCATGTCCGGTTTTCTCCATTGTGTCGTCCTCATATACGCTAAGGCCCAGCTGAGTAAACTGTTCTTTTAACACTTTTGATATATTCTGTTCATGGGTTGTTTCACTGTCAATCTGCACCAGTTCCATAAACTGATCAATAACACGCTGCTGTTTTATCATAGGACTTTCCTACCTTTCGTCGATACGGTACAATACAATTACTATGGTCTGTTTATTCATTTGTTGAAAGGAGTTCTCTCATCATGCAAAAAAAGAAATGGTTCCGCATCATTATCTATCTCATGCTGCTCGCCATGATTGGGTCCACCCTTTTCATTGCACTCGAACCTTTATTGTTCGGATAGAAACCTGAAGCCTTTTGACTGTCTGATTTACAGACGGGGAAGGGCTTCTTTTTCTGTAATCCAGGTAATCTCATACGGGAAAATCCGGTTAAAGTATGGAACGATCTCCTGTGCAACCTGTTCCACAGTGTAGGTCTTGCCTGTAATATCCTCCAACGAGGTCACGCCATACTGCTCAATCCCGCAAGGAACAATCCCCTGAAAACCTGCGTGCTGAATGCCGGAGGTGATATTAAAAGCAAATCCGTGACTCGTCACGAAGCCGCGCCGGTGTTTACACCGATTGAACTTTACGCCGATGGCGGCAATTTTCAAATCTCCGATCCATACACCCGTGTAAGCCTCTTTGCGTCCCGCTTCAACACCCTGATCAGCCAGGTAATCAATAATCATCTGCTCCAGACAACGTAAATAGCCATGTAAATCCAAGGCTTCATCTCGCCCAAGAACAAGTAACGGGTAACCTACCAACTGGCCAGGGCCATGATAAGTAATATCACCGCCGCGGTCAATTTGAAACAAGGAGATACCTTGCTCCCGCAGTTCATCTTCACTGAGAAGCAGGTGCTCCGGGTGATTCTGTGAACCGATCGTATACGTCGGCGGATGCTGGAGCAACAGCATCTGTTCCGCGCCTTCTCCCTCATCCAGTTGCTGCACAATCGCTTTCTGGCGGTTCCAAGCCTCTTCATAATCAAGCATCGGTATGTATACAACATCCAGCGGCTTGCTCATGATTCCCCCACACCCTTCTGTTTCAATGTTCATTGTATGATGATGAGCATTCATTAAAGAAAACGGGAAAAGTGCACGGCCTTTGGCACATACACTTTCCCATTATCCATCTATTCAGCGCTTGGCATCATTCGTAATTCATTGAAATGATGCACATGCTCTCACTTAATACACTTTCGTTTCCATGGTGTATCCTTCAAGGTTCTCTTTTACCCGTTGCAGGAAACGTCCGCTGATGACTCCATCCAAAATACGATGATCCAGGGAAAGACAGAGATTCGCCATGGAACGGACAGCAATCATGTCATTGATGACCACAGGTTTCTTGACGATCGACTCAAATGTAAGAATCGCCGCCTGCGGGTAGTTAATAATAGGTTGCGACAGAATCGAACCAAATGATCCGGTATTGTTAACCGTGAATGTTCCGCCCTGCATATGGTCCAGCTTCAACGTGCCTTCACGTGTTTTACGTGCCAGCTCATCCACTTCCCGGGCCAGACCCGCAATGTTACGCTGATCGGCATGTTTGATCACGGGTGTCAGTACAGAGTCTTCTGTACCTACTGCCATGGACAGGTTGATATCCCGTTTGACAATAATTTTGTCGACAGCCCAGACGGAGTTCATGATTGGATAGTCTTTAATGGCATTGACGACACCCTTCATCATGAAGGACAGGTACGTCAGGTTGATGCCTTCTTTGCGCTTGAACTCATCCTTGAGTTTGTTGCGCAGCATCACCAGATTGGTTACGTCCACTTCAATCATCGTCCACGCGTGAGGGATTTCCGATACGCTTTGACGCATATTACGAGCAATGGCATTGCGAACAGGAGTTACGTCGATGAAATATTCGGATCTTCCCTGTCCGCCGCCCTCTACTTCGATTTGCGGGATTTTCGGACTTTCGGTCAGATGTATGCCGGAATGTCTCACAGGAACGCCTGCGTCGACTGCTGGAACTGTTTCTCCAGCAGATGCGCCCAAGTCTGCATTCCCCCGATTCAAACCGCTGAAAGGCGAGCCTGAAGGTACCGAAGAAGCATGCTGTCCTGCTACGGCAGAAGACTGTACAGACGCTGCACCCGCGTTTCCACCCTGCGCAATCACTGCCAGTACATCCTTACGTGTAATCCGGCCACCTGCTCCAGTGCCCTGAATGCTCTGCAAGTTCAGACCATGTTCGGCTGCAAGGGATTGAACCGCAGGAGAATAGCGGTTACGCATCGGCTGATTAGGATCATGGCCTGCTGTACTCGCTGCACCAGCAGCAGATGCGTAATTCGCACTTTGTTGCACATGAACATGATCACCATTCTGTTGCTGCGAAGCATGTGTTACTTGCTCTTCTGCTTCCTCATCAGAAGCAGCTACCTGCATCCGGCAGATGGCTTCGCCAACCGCAATGGTCGTACCTTCTTCGACCAACAGGTCACCCATAATTCCATCAACGGTTGATGGGATCTCTGCGTTGACTTTATCCGTAATCACTTCACAGATCGGTTCGTATTGTTCAACCCGGTCACCCGGTTTTTTCAACCATTTGGCAATGGTAGCCGAGACCAGCGATTCCGCCAGCTGCGGCATAATGACCTCGATCCATTTCATACTCATTGGTTATATCACTCCAAACTTTGCTTTTAAACTATCTCACTACACGAATTAATACTCGGCGAGCGTACGCATCGCTTCCTTGGCTTTGTCCTTGCTCAGCATATAAAATTTCTCCAATGTTGGGCTAATTGGCATTGCCGGTACATCCGGTCCACAGAGACGCTGAATCGGCGCATCCAGTTCGAACAGACATTCTTCACTGATGATAGCTGCCACTTCAGCTCCTACACCACCAGTTTTATTGTCTTCATGCACGATTAGCACTTTGCCTGTCAGACGAGCGGATGCAATGATGGCTTCGCGATCAAGTGGCTGCAATGTGCGCAGATCCAGTACATGGGCAGTAATGCCTTCCTCACGCTCCAGCTCCTCGGCAGCCTGCATGACAAAATGAAGTGGCTGGCTATAACCGATAACCGTAATATCTGCTCCTTCGCGAAGCACGTTGGCTTTACCGATTGGAACGATGTAATCATCCTCCGGCACATCTTCCTTGATCAGCTTGTAGCATTTTTTGTTCTCAAAAAAGAGAACCGGGTCCGGGTCGCGAATAGCTGCTTTGAGCAGTCCCTTCGCATCGTATGCCGAGTATGGAGCTATAATTTTCAGACCTGGTGTGCCAAAAAAGATCGATTCTGGACATTGGGAGTGATACAGCCCACCAAAAATACCGCCGCCAATCGGCGCACGAATAACAATCGGGCAACTCCAGTCATTGTTGGAGCGGTAGCGAATTTTGGCCGCTTCACTAATAATCTGATTCGTTGCAGGCAGCATGAAATCCGAATATTGCATCTCGGCAATAGGTTTCATACCGTACATCGCAGCGCCAATGGCTACACCTGCAATGGCTGATTCGGACAAAGGTGTGTCCATAACACGCATTTCGCCGAACTGATCCTGCAACCCTTTGGTTGTAGTGAACACGCCGCCTTTGACCCCGACATCTTCACCAAGGATAAAGACATTTTCATCTCGCTCCATCTCTTCTTTCATCGCGAGACGGATTGCATCAATATATTCCATAACCGCCATGATTACCGTCCCCCTTCTTCGCTGTCCGCATAAACGTGCGTCAGAGTGTCCTCAGGTTTCGGATATGGCGCGTTGTCTGCGTATTCAGTTGCTTCTTTCATTTCCAGTGCAAGCTGGGAAGCCAAATCCGCATCCCGAGCTTCATCCCAGATGCCGCAATCGATCAAATAGTTTTTCATGCGAAGCACGCCGTCCTTCTTCCAATTCTCTTCAACCTCTTCCTTGGTCCGGTATGCCAGATCATTGTCGGAAGTGGAGTGTGGAGACAAACGATACATCATCGCTTCAATAAGCGTAGGTCCTTCACCAGCGATTGCGCGGCGACGAGCTTCTTTGACTGCACCGTATACTTCCAGCGCATCGTTTCCGTCTACACGAAGTCCGGGGAACCCGTACCCAAGTGCACGATCCGATATTTTACCACTCAGCTGCTTGTGGACTGGCACCGAAATCGCATACTGATTGTTCTCACACATAATGATCACAGGAAGTTTATGAACACCTGCGAAATTGGCACCTTCGTGGAAATCCCCCTGATTGCTTGACCCTTCGCCAAAAGTTACAAAAGAAACGAAATCTTTCTTCTTCATTTTGGCAGCCAATGCAAACCCTACAGCGTGCGGAACCTGTGTGGTAACCGGGCTGGAGCCCGTTACAATCCGCAGCTTTTTGTGACCGAAGTGACCCGGCATTTGCCGTCCGCCACTATTCGGATCTTCCGCCTTCGCAAAAGCAGACAGCATCAGCTCACGTGGAGTCATGCCGACCGCCAGTACAAAGCCATAATCTCGGTAATACGGTAAATAATAATCGTGATCCCGGTCCAGACCAAATGCAGCGCCTACTTGCGCAGCTTCCTGTCCTACACCGGATACGTGAAAGTTAATTTTGCCGGCCCGCTGTAAGAGCAAGCAACGCTCGTCAAACTTGCGTGCGAGCAGCATGTATTTGTACATATCCAATACTTCACCATCGCTAAGTCCCAGCTGTTCATGCCGATGGACCGCGTCTGCAGTACCTTTTGAACTCATATGAGGTACCTCCTTTTAATCAGAGCCTTGTGCCCGTCTTACTACCCGATCTTATAACCTGGTACTAAGACTTGGCTTAACCTTATTATAATCCCATTTGCCCAAAAAAGGAAAGGACCTTTCTCATAAGCCTGTCCGGCTTACATTCCAATCGATTTTCCGTCTACTGCCAACATGGCTTCACCCATGATTTCAGATAAAGAAGGGTGAGGATGGATCGTCTGTCCCACTTCCCAAGGTGTGGCATCCAGCATCTGAGCCAGTGAGGCCTCTGCGATCAGTTCCGTCACATGGGTACCGATCATATGTACTCCCAATATATCATTCGTCTTGGCATCCGCGATTACCTTCACGAATCCATCCCGACTTCCATGGACTAAAGATTTTCCAATTGCCTGGAACGGGAACTTGCCTGTCTTCACTTCATAACCACGCTCTTTGGCCTCACGCTCCGTGAATCCGATACTCGCTGCTTCCGGACGTGTATAGACACAGCGCGGGATTCGATGTGATTCGACGGCATGTACCGTTTCACCCGCCAGATGATTCACTGCCAGGATGCCTTCATGACTGGCTGCATGTGCCAGCTGTAATCCGCCGATGACATCACCGATTGCATAAATATGTCCCTCACCGGTTTGCAAATGTTGATTCACAGCGATAAATCCGCGTTCGAGTTTGATATCTGTATTTTCGAGTCCGATATTTTCGACATTGGCCTGACGGCCAACCGACACCAGCATCTTGTCCGCTTTCAGGGTCTCTTGCTTCTCGTCCCCCAGCTTGACATCAATCTGAATACCGTCTTTCGCCACACTATACGTTTCTGTCAGAACACTGGAGCCTGTCAGGAAGCGAACACCGCGTTTACCAAGCAATCTCTGCATTTCTTTCGCTACATCTTCATCCTCTGCTGGCAATACATGTGCAGCGGCTTCAACAACTGTAATTTCGACGCCAAAATCATTCAGCATGGAGGCCCATTCGAGGCCAATCACACCGCCACCAACAATAATCAGAGATGCCGGTAATTCGTCCATTCGCAAAGCCTCATCACTGCTCATGATGTACCGGCCGTCTGGCTCAAGACCTGGCAGCACCCGTGGACGAGACCCGGTAGCAATAATGAGGTTGGTTGGCACAACCGTATCCATCTCGCCATCTTCGAACTCGACAGCCACTGCACCGCTCTGAGGGGAGAAAATGGAAGGTCCGATCACACGCCCTTTGGCGTGGACGACCTGAATTTTATTTTTTTTCATTAAATACTGCACACCTTGATGAAGCTGCTCCACAATTGCATCCTTGCGCGCCTGCACCTTCGGAAATACTAGTGTTGCTCCAGTTGTTTCAATTCCATACATTTCGCTCTCTTGTATCTCTGCGTAAACTTCTGCACTTCGCAGCAACGCCTTGCTCGGAATACAGCCACGATGCAGACAGGTGCCTCCCAGCTTATCCTTCTCAATAATAACAACCTGTTTTCCTAACTGTGCGGCACGGATGGCAGCAACGTACCCTCCAGTTCCTCCTCCAAGAATGGCAACATCACATGTAATTGGCATCTTTAATGTTCTCCTCTATCCATATAATTTCAATACAATTTCAATATATTTGTAAGATGATGATTCGAATGATTCTCTTTTTCATAGACGTTATCTATATTCCATTGTACTCCCCTTGAGCAGTCAACTCAAAATTTGACCCTGAAACGCATGGACAGCTTCTGGAAACCAAGCTATGATGGAATCAGGTATGACCTGTAAGCGCAACCTTTATTTTACGTCAACCTCAGGCAGAAGGAGTTTAATGGTAATGAATACTAGACTGATCTTTGCACGATTTGTGGCGATTATTGTTCTGGTCATTCCCGGATTAATGGCAATGAAGGGGTTTCTAATGATGAAAGACGCCCTTTTCCTGTATTATGCCGAGCATGGGAACGAGCAGATCTCACCAGGTTTTCAATGGCTCTCCTTTAGTGGAGGACTTGTCCTGTTCGCCGCAGGCATGAGTTTTCTGGGAGGCTGGATTCTGTTCCGTGACCGGAAGCGTAATTATGTAGGACCCCGTTTTCGTTCAAAAAGCGCACCCTCAGCCGACAAAGCAGAGACGCCCGGTACGACTTCCTGAGTCCGGGCTTTTTGTCATTTTTTCTGGCTCCGCATCATTTCAACATCCGAACCTTACATCTGCCTTTATATACGGTACTCGATCAGGTATAATGCTTATTTATTCAAACACGTATTTTGCATAAATTCATAGTTAGCATCTTGAATATGCACAGTGCCCACTCTTCCATAGACAGGATGGATCAACATGGTCTCGTTTATCCTTACGCTAAAAAGATTGCTTAAAGGCATTTTTCATGCCTTCAAGGATCAGAAGTTCCTGGTTTTGTTTGTACTGACTGCGGCGACACTTCTCTCGGGCACGTTATTTTATACCCGTGTTGAAGGGCTGCACTGGATTGATGCCCTCTACTTCTGCGCAGTAACTCTAACCACGGTGGGACACCCGGATTTTGTACCATCGACCGGATTCGGCAAGGCATTTACGGTCATCTATATGTTCGCAGGTATCGGCCTCACCTTCGCCATGATTGCCAGAATTACAGCAGGTATTCTATTTCCACGCAAATTGCAGACAGAAGAGAACCCGGAGTAGTCTCCGGGTTATTCGTATAATGCATCCCGCAGCTTGGTAGACATGCGCGACTCTTTGGAAGAGGACTTCAGAATCGTTCTGCGGAGCGTCAGATTACTGGCTTGCAGCCGCTCCGCTTCAGCGAACAAATCTGCAAACAACGCCTGCGCAGCTTCGTCAAGGACTGACTGCCCTATCAAACGTTCATATCGCTCTTGTATTTCGGATAATGCTTCACTCATCGTTAACACCTCTTTTCAATCGCTCCTGGTTCATGCACTGCACTGCCGTAACCAACAGCTTAACAATCCATATAGTAACACAAAGCTGCTCAGATTAGTTCTGGCTCTTACTAAAGATTTTGTGGTACTCTGTAATGGTCGCTTTTTTTTGTTGAATCCCGTATGTGAGAGGAGTAGCAGAACTGTGCAAACAGGACGAATTACCATAATTACAGGACCTATGTTTAGTGAAAAATCCGGTGAACTTATTCGCCGTTGTCAGAAATTAATTCAATTTGGCCGTAAAAAGGTCGTTGCCTACAAACCTGCCGAAGATGATCGGTTTGCTCAAGACGAGATTGTTAGCCGTATCGGCTATCGTCTGCCTGCCCATTCCATTCCCCGGCAATTGACCCCGGAATCCGTAGAGATGATCCTTACTCAGACCAAAGATGCTGATGTTGTTGCATTTGATGAAGTACAATTTTTCAGCAGTGCCATCATGGAACTGGTCTCCGAGCTAGCCTACTGTGGCAAACACGTCATTGTGGATGGACTAAATATGGATTACCGTGGCAAGGAATTTGGATATGTAGGCGGTTTGCTCGCTATGGCGGATGACATTGAGAAACTGTCAGCATTCTGTGCCGTATGCGGAAGCCCGGATGCGGCTTTTACCCAGCGTATCGTTAATGGAGAGCCTGTCACGCTCGGACCTGTCGTCATGATTGGCGATTCAGAAGCTTACGAGCCGCGCTGTCGCTGCTGCTTCATTCCTCCTCACAAAGTTGAATGCTGAGCTGATTCAGCTTTCAATGATTAATCTATAGGTTCTGATCGGCGGTATCTGCTGCTACAGGTTTCCTGAGATTTCAAAAAAAGCCCCTGAGGGCTTTTTTTATTATAGCTCCCTTTTACCAGCATACCCTTAATATACCTCTTCTTATATCGGTCGTTAGCTCTTTCTGTGCACACAAAAAAGCACCGCTTGACAGCGATGCTTCCCATTCGTCATCTCCCGCTAGTCCCGGGAAACAAAATATTTGTTGGTCATGTAGTAAGCGTCGCCACGCGACGTTTCTACCATTCCTTTTTTGGCATCCAAAAATACGATCTCTTTGCACTTGGTGCAGTACCATTTGGTGCGCTTATATGGAGATTCCGTAACATATGCCGTGCCACATTTGCAATCAATCTTCATTAATAACTCGGTTGATTTATATGCGCTGGACAAGCGTTCCATGTTATCCTGCTGCTGTGTAGGCATAATCGTCTGCTGATAATCCGATAAATGATTCTGAACTTTGAAATCTGCTACCAATCCTGCATTCAATCCAAAAAACTCCTTGCCGATTTCGGTCACGAAGCGCTTCTCATTTCTGTAGCAATCCAGCCACTCAATAATCTGCTTATTTGACAGTGGAACCGTACCCTTGATACCGCTGTTTAAGGTGTAGGTCATGATGTATAAAGTATCGTCTTGTCTACCTGAGTACATTAGAATCCTCCTTCGAATACATTTGCTAATGTACTACAAAAACGCTCATAAATCAAAGCAATGTTATTTCCTGAGCGTATCTCTTCCTTATTAAATGGGTAACATTCCTCGATGTTCCGCCACTGATTTACAAGAACTGCATACACCTGAAACATTTCCCTGGGAAGTCGCATAATGCACAATGGACTTCACTTTTTTGCTACAAATGGAACAATGGTGCCTCCTTTCCTTCCTGGGAGTGTAATCGGATAGGTTTACTACATTTGAGTTTGATTTGAACCTGCGCACAAAGTTCAGCCATTTCATCTCTTTCTCTCTCTTCCTTGTTTGCCTTCTAAGGAGTGAATTGCTTATGCTTGGGCAAAAATTGATCCTGCATTGGTTATGTATACGATTCCAAGTTGTGCATGCCTATCTCATAATCTATTCGACGTTTTGAGTCTTTTTCCTGTTTTTAATCTCTACACATACAAAAAAACCGACAGAACCTGCCCCTACCTCTTGTGAAATAAAGGAACTTATGTCGGTTATAACGTGTTTATTTATAAAACGTTCCAAGCACCTCCAGCGCGGGTGAGCGCTCAATTCGAAACGGATAGATATATCCCTGATTCAGCTTCACAAACTTGCGACTCCACAGGTCAAGTCCAGACGTAAATTGGTACGCCTGGTATATAAATTTGGAACAATAGTTCCGTTCAATACTGCGCAGATTCGTCTGCAATCGATAGAATTTCACTTGCTTATAATGATCCTGTACCCACTGCGCTGCCTTCACGCCAGCCTGATTCAAACGGGAACGAAATACTATGAAACGATCTCCCTCATAAAAGCGGGTGATGTACCAATCCAGGGAATCGGCAAACACAGGCCCATAAGGGTGTACGTGATACACTTTACCGTCGAGTCCAATAATCCCCATGTGCCCGGCGTAATAAGTCGATTCCGAACTTGGTGTATATAAAATATCTCCCGGCTCCAGCTTCATCTGGCCTAGAGCGATAATAGGCAAATCCTGATGCAGTCTTCTGGCCGCTGAACGTACGCGCCTGCCTTCCACCAGTAGTCGGTGCATTTTTCCAGCAACAGCAAGATAGACTTCAGACCATTTGAACCGTTTTTTCTCAGAGCCTTTGAACCAGCGATGAATGAATGTGGACATACGTTGAAATTCTTTTTTCATATTCTGCACTCCACTCTATCTGTTTGACGTTTTTTGATGTTTTTACTCACTTCTAAGGCTCATTATAGACAGTTGATGATGCATGTTCAATTCCGGTGCCTGTTCTATGTTGTGTAATTCGAGGAGGTTCATACCGAAATGGAAACTGAAAAAAAGCAGTTCCGGCATCAGCCAGAACTACTTCGTTGAATTTGAACTATTGGAGTTGAACTTATTATGAAGAGATTCTATTCTTCCACAACACCAAGTGCTTTATTTTTCTCCTTAAAACGGCTGTTATGGGAAGACACATAGGCAACTTTCTCCGCCTCAGGGTCCATATACAGTTTTGCACTGTTTACCGCGAGCGCTGCATCCGTAAATGTACCAGCAATCAGATAGAGTTTACTTCCATAATCTACAAAGTCTCCTGCGGCGAAGACGCCTGGAATATTCGTTTGCAGCTTCTCTGTTGTGCTGACATGCCATTCACCAAGATCAAGTCCCCAATCCCGGATCGGGCCAAAATCACTCTTCATGCCGTGGTTGACGATAATCGCATCCACATCAAGAACTTCGCTTTCACCTGTCTCAACATGGGATATCGTGACCTGTTCGATGATTTCACCACTTTGACTATGCAGCGTATCAACGGCGTATGGTGTACGAATATCCACTGAGGATTCTCTCATCCGCAGTACATTGCGCTCCAATCCGCCAAAGCGGTCACGACGATGCACAACCGTCACTTGCTCTGCCAGTGCTTCAAGCTCATTAGCCCAATCCACAGCGGAGTCGCCTCCACCGGAGATCAATACCCGCTTGCCGCGGAAAGGTTCCAGCTCCTGTACTGTATAGTGAAGATTGGTAACCTCATAACGGTCAGCGCCTTCAAGCTCCAGCTTGGCCATTTTATATATACCATACCCGATCGCCAATATGACGGTACGTGTCCAGTGTTGTTCTCCTGTATTCGATGTCAGCAGAATCGTGCCATCAGGCTGACGCTCGAATCCTTCAATTTGCTGTTCAAACACAATCGTTGGCTCAAACGTTCTCGCCTGTTCTTCCAGCTGCTTAATCAGATTTTCACACAGAATCGGGGTGACGCCGCCAACGTCCCAGATCATTTTCTCTGGATAAAAGAGCATGCGACCACCCAATTTATCCCGCGCCTCAATCAACTTGGTCTTCATATCACGCATCCCGCTGTAAAATGCAGAATACATGCCGGCAGGTCCCCCGCCGATAATTGTTACATCATATAATTCCAAATGCTGATCCATTTCGTTACCTCCATCAGTTCGATCCAAAGCGCTCGACTATTTGATATCGATTCTCATTATCACTCTTTTCCTAGTCTAATGGGAAACTTATCAAATTACAATGGCTAAAATTCAAACATTTCTTATACAAAACTACCATCTTTTTTTTATTTGTTGATTACTTTACTTTGGGAGCTGCCAGTAAATGCTCGACAACGAAATCGATTTGCTTGTTGATGGAATAGATATCCGAGTAATAGAAGAAATCAAAGTCAATCTCGATTAAACGGCCTTCTTTGATAGCGGGTATGCTATTCCAGATTGGATTATCGTTAAGGTTATCTGCCCCTTCATATACCGAACGAAACACGTAGTCTCCCATATATTCAGGAAGAACTTCCATGGACAAGGTCGAACCTGCCGCATCGGATACTACGTCAATTTTTTTCTGGACCGCTTCAGGTGCTCTCATTTCCAAATACTCGTATAAAGCCTGAGATCCTCGGCCGAATTGCTTACTTTCTACAATGACCATCTCTTTCAGCCCACCCTCGACGATGGAAACCGTTTTGTCCAGTATGCCTGCATCAGCAAGTGTTTTCTTGCTCTCTTCGACTTTGCTGTTGAGATTGTCGATTAAAACGTCGGCTTCCTGCTCTTTGCCGAAAATGCTAGCTATACTATGAAGTCTTTCTTCTGTTGTCATTTTTTCATATGGGACATACACAGTTGGTGCAATATCTTTTAATAGCGTGTAAGTCTCTTCTGAAGGAACAATGATCAAATCTGGGTCCAGATCAATGACAGCCTCAGGATTTGGTTCAAACCAGGTGCCCAGTGAATTTACACCTTCAAGCTCATTCTTATATGCAGCTCCATCGTATACGTCAGACGTCGCAATAGGCTTAATCCCAAGCGCTACAACATCTCCTTGAAGATAAAGCACTACAACCCGTTTAGGATTTGCCGGGACAACAACATCACCTTTAACCGTGGAAACCGTGCGTGTTCCATTTTCATTGTTCGTTTGGCTACCTGAATCTGATGATGAAGATACGGCCGTGCTCGTAGATGAGTTCGTATTCGTGCCTTCCCCCGTAGCTGTGGTTGTTGCAGAGCCAGCAGAGCATGCCGATAAAAGCATTGTGATGCTTAAAAGTGCAACCAAAATCATGCTGGAGCTTGTTTTTCTTCTTTTCATTGATGTAGACCCTCCGTCTATATATTGATAATGATTCTCATAATCAATATATCCTCGCTTCCATCTCCAGCCAATGGACGATTCGGAGCATTGTAATGGACGATCCTCTGCCAGGCTCTGGTCTCTTATTTTCCGTTGGTAGAGCGTGGGAGAAAGGCCTACATGTTTTTTGAAAATACGGCTGAAATAATACACATCCGCGTACCCCACTTCTGCCGCGATTTCGCGTAGGGTGGCATCGGATCGCATAAGCAGATTCCGGGCCTTGATCAGTCTCGTTTGAATGAGATAATCAATCGGACTGTGTCCAGTCTTTCGTTTAAATTGCATAGATAAATGACGGGAGCTGTAGTTGAATTGTTCAGCCAGAAAATCCAGAGTCACCTGTTCCCTATAATGTTCCTGTATGTAGCGAAGTGTTTGTTCAATAGGGTCTGGAAGCACGGTTCTGACCTCCTGCTCTGCCAATTGAAACAACAGCTCATGAATAAATTGGTAGAACAAACTTTTCACTTGAAGCAAGTCCAGGCTGCTTGCCTGATCCCACGCTTTCTCCAGCTCACCAAGATAGCGTAATAAAGCAAGAGGATTACTCGGCGTAAATCCATATTGCAAAGAAAACGGAGCAACCTGAGAAGCTTGTGACAACCGCCATGTTTTACGATGAGTTGGGAACGCAAGAAACGCCCTGTAGAACAGCAAATAATATTCAAACTTTTCGCTCACCCGAATATCCAGTGATGATCCTTTACCACCATGCAGGATACAGAATCGCTGTGCTTCGTATGTTTTCCCATCCAGTTTAAGTTGAGCTGCACCCCGAATACTGTATATAAAAGCGTTTGCCGGAAGCAAATAGGCCCCCTGTATCTGCCCTGTCTCCACGACGATCCGGCGTATATCCAGAATTTTAACAGCCGCGTGATTCCAGCATTTCATCTGTTCATTTAATTGCATCGATTACTCTCCAATCCCAGTCTCACAAGGAACAAAGACCTTGTACAGGTCTTTATTCTGCAAACCACCCTCTAACCGAAGCGTTATAGTGGTTCACTAGTATTTCTTCATTATAGATGATAATAATTTTCATTATCAACTGTATTTTGACCGGGATTCAATTTCACCAACCAATGCTCCGAAAGATTTACTTTTGATCCGCTGTCTTCGTGAACCAAGCTGCCAATTCCTCGGTCTGATCCAAGGTTGCAATCGGGTCAAAGTACCATGAACGATCCGGACTCCAGATAAACACACGATCATTCTTGACGGCATCAAGCGAACTCCATACTGGCTTGGATTTCAATTCCTCTACAGTCAGGTTGTCTGCCGTAAGAATAATATAATCACCGGCAAATTCGGGTATGGATTCGGACGAGACTTCAACAAGCTGATCTTTCATTAATATCTCTGTTTTGTCTGCCGGAGGATTCAATCCGAGAGCACTGTACACAGCCTGACCTCCACGCCCAAAATTATCACCAAAGGCTAAAGGTGCTTTATCGTAAAATTGCATAACTGATACTTCTGCATCTGCATCGATTGCTTCACTTACACGCTTCTTGGCGTCCGCAATTCGTCCGTCGTAATCGGCTAACCATGACTCAGCCTCTTTTTCTTTGTTCAACGCTTTACCGAAATAAGCGATCTCTTCATGGGTATTTTTTAACTCTCCATAAGGAACAACAAGTGTAGGCGCAATTTTGCTAAAAGAATCAAACAAATCAGGATCACCTGTGACAATCAGGTCTGGTTGAAGTTCCAACACCTTTTCAAGAGAAATGGTTTCGTATTCACCAATATTTTCTACGCCCTCAAGTGACTTGATAAAATAGGGATTCTTCAGATTCATTTCCGGTGTACCAACTGGTTTGATTCCCAAAGCGATTAGGCTTCCCAAATATAAATCAACCACAATTCGTTTGGGTTCAGCCGGGACCGTGATATCTCCCTTGACCGTCGAGATGATCCGAGGCTCGGAAGTGCTCGATTGGCTATCTGCCGTTACTGTGCTGGTGGCACTCGAAGTCCCTTTGCTCCCTGCTGTTTCTCCCCCAGAATTACTAACTGCCCCTGTCGAGCAGGCACTCAGCAGTAAAGTGAGACTTAATAAAATACTAAGCAGCATTCCCGTTGCCTGTCTATTCATGTACAATGACCCTCCGTGTTTATATTGATAATGATTATCATCATCGTTATAAACATACCTTCCAGCTCTTCCTCTGGAAATGTCATTTCGCGCCAAGGTCGATGTCAAATCAGGCCATTTTAAGGGTTCAGATGTTTTTTCCTTGAACTTAAGCGGAGAAACGCCTGTATGTTTTTTGAACATACGTCCCAGATAATATCCGTCTGGATAACCGATGCCTGCTGCAATCTCATCCAATGTAGCGTCGGTATGCAACAGCATCTCCTTGGCCTTGAACAAACGGAACTGAATCAAATAGTCGATTGGACTATAACCCGTAGCCTGTTTGAACTTGCGGGACAAACTTCTAGGACTGCTGCCGACCTTCTCTGCCAAAACACGCAACGTTAACGGCTCAGCATAAGAGGATTCCACAATTTCGATGACTTCGCTGACTTGATTCGTCATGGAATAGCGAGTTGCAGCATGAGGAATTTGTGCTGATACTTGCTGTACGAAAGGAAAAAACAAACTTTTTGCCTGAAAATGATGTATGGGGTGCTTTTGATTCCATAAAGCGTGTATCTGTTTCACTTGCTCATAAAGTACAACTGGTGACTTGGGGCCAAAACCATAGGTTAACTGAAATGGATTCATGTGCTCCATCATGTTACCCAAATCGGTTCTTCCTCCACTTGGCAAGCTTGCTCTGTACATAAGGTAAAACAGGTTCAATCCGGATTGTTCCGCTTCAATATGCAGCACGCTCCCCTTTCCACCATGGAGAACATAAAAACGACTCACTTCATGCTTCTGGTCGTTTATGGTCACATAGGCTTTACCCTGAATGGTGAACACAAACGTGCTCGCAGGAAATTTATATGTTAGCTCCTCACATGGACCTAACTCCATATAACGTATATCCGCAATACTCACAGCAGCATAGTTCCAGAGTATGTAATAATTATTCCACATTCCTTTAACCCAACTCCGTCTAAATAGATTGACTACACAGTCCTTCACTCATTGATAACCATTATCAATTATTATTAGCAAGTAAGCAACACACAAGTGAAAGTCAACGTATTAGCCAGCATATCTTCATTTGCTTCTCGTAACATCCGATATATGTAAGTAGATCCACGATATAACGAAGAAGGGGAAAAGACCATGAATTCAATTTCACCTGCCTCCAAAAACAGCTTCACGTCCGGGAGCCAAGTCTCCAGCAGAGATAAGGAAATTCAGGGACTTATGAAACAAAAAATCAGGCTTAATGAAGAACTGCAATCTGTCAAATCCAATGATCAGTTGGACTCCAAAATTAAGGCGGAACGAGTTAAATCTATAACGAGTTTCATCCAACAGGTCGATAATCAAATCGCTCAAATCAAAAGCGACGAGATTCAAGAAAAAAATAAACTGAAACAGTCTGAGCAACCCAAACAACAACAGCCTCAACCCTCTGAGCTCACTGACGAAAATCAGGCTCCGGCAATGGGGCATCTAATCAAACATAGCCAGACTTATGATCAGTTAGGCAAACTGGTCGGCTTGCGTGATCGCATGCACGGGTCCATTCAAACACTAGAAGGAGAAACCCGCTTCGACCGGATCGTTCTCGATAATGACGCAGGAAATGACATGGGCAAGTCGATGATGCTGGAGAACGCAGAACAAACTGTTTTTCAAATGAAGCGTGAAATGGTCCAAGAGATTGACTCTCAAATCCGTAAAGTTGATCAGTCTATCGGGGAAAAATTAAAAGAAATCAACCAACCGGTACCAACAGAAGCTACCCATTCTACTCCACCATCTCATGCAGATGAAGATCAGGAAGTGAATAAAGAAAATAAGGCTGAAAACAAATCTAAGGTTGCCAATGGTATGCAGAATGATAAAGACCCAGGAAAAATTCAAGAGACGCAATCAAATGCATCCCCTGCACCTTCCTATACATCGCTCGACATTCGAGTTTAATAGATTACATATTGATGGATAACTATTTCCCAATAAAAAACCTTTATTTACAGGGTCACTTCTACCTGATAAATAAAGGTCTTTTTCCGTACCTAATGAATCTTCCCACAGTTATGGTTATACGGCTTCCTCATTACCACAAATAATGCTACCATTCACCGATTTGCAGACTTTTTTAATTCGGGTCGCCTCACACACGATTTGATCAATGTTTTCATACTGTCGTCTACGGTTTGTGACCACTGCGATCGACACCGATATGAGCGGTATGGGTCGGTTCAACCCAGAACGCCCTTCGCCCAAAACATATTGATTATCCATGTCATTCTGATTGTAAAACATTCGCTTGATCTGCTTCAAACCTGTTATCACCTCTTCACAGAGATATCTAAAGTCATGATGATTTAATATCGCAATAAAATCGTCTCCACCGATATGGCCAAGAAAAGCCTCTGGAAAAACAAAAAGCTTCCGGAGCAGGTTAGCAGTGGCTTGAATAAGCTGATCCCCCATTTTGAACCCATAGCTATCATTGTAGGATTTAAAGTGATCCAAATCTATGTATAGAACACTAAAATCATCAAGCTGCAGTAACTGATACAATCGTTCATCTATAATTCGGTTACCTGGAAGACCTGTCAAGGGATTCATAAAAATGGCCATCTCGGCTCGAACATCCGCAACAGCAAGCAGTAGACGTCGGATACTAACTGCTCCATACAAAGCACCTTCAGCTGTTATAAGCACTAGATCGTATAACTCTTCTTCAGATCGATTCATAGCCAGAACGCTTACATCCGTAATCTGTTCAGCGTAATCGACGACCAGTGCCCGGGCGTTCATAACCAGTTCCACAGGGCGTCCCATATACAAATTATAGCCGTACTGTGTACCAATCTGCTGGAAGAAACGAGCTCGCATCATTAATGACACCCCTTGTTCGCCCATAACCGCCACACCTTCCAGATTGGGGTTTGATTTAAAAAGATGATAGACGATATCACATTTTGTTTCAGGCGCTACTACAGGAATCGTATCGGCTATCTCACCTATTTGCGTAAATATACCATTCGCCTCCTCTATACATAGCCATACCACCTGCTTTTTAAATCTTTAATCACCTCTAGGAAAAGTTAAGGGAGATGGCCTTAATACTGTGTCAGGCCTTCCAAGTGCGTAACCCTGACCGTATTCGATACCTTCACGTCGCAAAAATTGAATTTCCTCGTAACGCTCGATACCTTCCGCGATGATACTGGTCCCCGAGTCGACAGCAAATTGTTTAAGGATCCTTAAAATGTGCTGCTGATCCGGATGTGTGTCCACTCGGCTAATCAGTGCCCTGTCCAATTTAATAAAATCCGGTTTTAGACTTACAATCGCCTTGAGACTGCTGTATCCGGAACCCGCATCATCAATGGCAATTCGAAAGCCCTGTGAGCGATAATTCGAGAGAATGCGTTCGAACTCTACATAGTCCTGAACTGCCTGTTTCTCGGTTAGCTCGAAGACCACTAGGCTCTGAATCTTTCAATCGAAATCTCACGACAGAAGCGTTCAAACGTGAAGACCTGATCCGTATGACCAATGAATTGATAAAAAGATTCTGCATTTGGAACAAGATTGGATATGGGAGGACGGTTTAATATTTCGTAACCAAGACATCGCCCGCTCTGCAGATTCAAGATTGGCTGGTAAGCATTCTATTACGCATAATTTTTTGCAGTCCGGTGAATTGCCTGTAACTTAAGCATGCTTCGATTTCTTTAATGAATTTCATATTATTGAAAAAAACACCACGTTTTCTATTGGTCTTGAAAGACTCAATAAAAACGTGGTGTTCGCTTATGTGTAAATAAGTTCAATTTATTTGTTTCAAATGAATTACTATTCCTGATCCTTTCAGGACACCTTATGCTCAATTCTAAGCTTGTCAGCAACCATCGCGATGAATTCCGAATTAGTCGGTTTCGACTTGCTGATGTTGATCGTATAGCCAAACAGGTGGCTGATGCTGTCGATGTTGCCACGTGTCCAAGCCACTTCAATAGCATGACGGATAGCTCGTTCGACGCGAGACGGCGTTGTTTTGAACTTTTCGGCAATCGCTGGATACAGGGTTTTGGTGATGGCTCCCAAAATTTCGATATTGTTATACACCATGGTGATGGCTTCGCGTAGATACTGATATCCTTTAATATGCGCAGGAACGCCGATTTCATGTATGATGGACGTAATGCTCGCATCCAAATTTTTGTGTTTACCCATCGGCACGACGTTGGACTTGTTCATAAACATCGATGAACCGCCGCCACCACCTGTGGAGATCGTGGTTTGCGTGCCAACCAGTTGACGTACACGATTCGCGAGCACTTCCATGTCAAACGGTTTCAGGATGTAATAAGAAGCTCCGAGTTGCACGGCACGCTGCGTGATATTCTCTTGTCCGAAAGCCGTAAGCATAATGACTTTGGGCTGTGGAGACAGATTCAGGTTGCGCAGACGCTCCAGTACACCCAGTCCATCCAGGTGAGGCATAATAATATCCAGAATGAGAACATCCGGTACATCGCGAGTCTGCTCCAGCAACTGCAGCACTTCTTCTCCATTGTAAGCAATTCCGGTTACTTCCATATCTTCCTGTTCAGATATATATTCGGCAAGCAAATTCGTAAATTCACGATTATCATCGGCCAGCAATACCTCAATTTTTTGCAAAACGGTATCCTCCTTTAATTTAAACATCGTTTCGTACATTTCCTTACAGGTTAAATTTTCGACACAGGGGAGGAAATTCCTTCTGTCGAAAATTATTTTTCTTTATTTTTTTTTCTAGTTGCTATATAATAAATAATTTATTTCATTATCCGATATTATATGTATTCATTCGACAAAAAAACCTTAAGGGGGTTAACCCGCCTTAAGGTTTTTTGCATGTTCCTTCTTCATCATGACTCCTGCATCCTGTAGCATCCATTCAATGAAGCAGCCATAACCTGATTTCGGATCATTGACGAACACATGGGTCACGGCACCAATCAATTTTCCATTTTGCACAATGGGGCTGCCACTCATGCCTTGTACAATGCCTCCGGTCTTATCCAGCAGCTTCGGATCTGTGATACGAAGCACCAAACCTTTGGTGGCCGGTTCGGATTGGTCTGCTACGTGAACAATATCAATCGAGAAACGTTCCACTTGCTGGCCCTCAACGACTGTGAGTATTTCCGCCGGACCTTCCTTTACTTCATGGGAGAACGCAACGGGAATGCCTTTTGAATACAAACTATGTTCAGGATTACCAGACATTTTACCAAAGATACCAAAAGCCGTATTACGTTCAATATTGCCCAAAATTTTGCTTTCTTTCAGGAAATGAGCTCTTTTTTCACCCGGATCACCGGATTCACTCTTGGAGATCGATGTTACATTGGACTGAACGATTTGACCACTACCGACGACGATGGAGGTCTGCGTGTTCATATCCGTAATGACATGTCCCAGTGCGCCATAAACGCCTTGATCCGGAGCGTAGAAGGTTAATGTCCCTACACCTGCAGCGGAGTCACGAATGTACAATCCAAGCCTCCAGGCTTTGTCTTCTGCATCATAAGCCGGTGTCAAACGGGTTTTAACCGTTTCTTTGCCGCGTTTTAATACGACATCAATTCCTTTTTTACTCTTGCCTGCAAGCTCCACCGCTTCAGCTACACCCGATACACCTTCGAGACGTTTACCGTCCATATGGGTAATCAAATCTCCAAGCTTGATGCCTGCTGATTCTCCAGGGGATACACGTTCATCTTGTCCAGAACGAACCAGATGGTGCCCTACAACCAGAATACCTGCAGATTTCACTTTGACGCCAATGGTTTGACCCCCGGGTACTACACGCAAATCCGGAATTACGTTTACATTAACCGTTTTTACCGGAATTTTGCCCCACAACTTCAACGTTAATTTGGCATGTCCCGTTTGTTGGGGATGAAGATGCAAAGGTTGTTGCTTCGTTACGTGGACCGCAGTTTCCTTTCCATCAAAACCAACGATGTCAGGACGATCCACAACAGCGCTTGAAGCAGCCGGTACAGCGAGATGAACGTCAGCCTGCCTGCCTGCAAATACCTGAAGTTCATCAGGCAATGAAGCATAACTTTGTACAGGCTGAATGACCTGGCTGATCACACATAGAAAGAAGGCAAATAAAAGACCTAGCAATTTCTTCCTGAGGGGGGAATTCAATGGCTGTCACACTCCCTTTGCTTCTTTCGCTTGACGAAAGGTGGTCGCCAATTGCGTACCTATAAGATAACCTCGCCCCCAGGCTTTTATTACTGTCAATCATTACGCCAGCCGCTCGCTTCACCCTTTTTTGGCTTCCGCCAAATTCAACATTTCCTGTGCATGATGCAGCGTTTTTTCTGTAATTTCCACACCGCCCAGCATACGTGCCAATTCCTTCACTCTGCCTTCGTCTGACAGCGATTCCACTTGTGTCATCGTGCGCCCGTCATAAACATGCTTTTCGATGAGATACTGATGATCTGCCATACAAGCGACCTGTGGCAAGTGAGTAATAGAGAAAACCTGGCAAGTGGAGGACAGACGGTATAATTTCTCCGCAATGGATTGTGCTGCTCTTCCGCTTACCCCGGTATCCACCTCGTCAAAGATCAACACCGGAATCCGGTCATGACGTGCGAAAATACTCTTCATCGCCAGCATCATTCGGGACAACTCACCACCGGAAGCAATCTTGCCGAGCGGACGTAAAGGCTCACCTGGATTCGGAGAAATCAGGAACTCCGCATTATCTGCACCCTGACGCGTAAGACGAATGCGACGCCCATTCCATTCAATCCCTTTTGCATCTTCAAAAGGCGTAATCTGAACTCGTAACGTCGTTCTCTCCATCTGTAGATCCTTCAGCTCACTTTCCACCTGCGCTGCAAGTTCCTCTGCACATTGTTTGCGAACCCGGCTGAGTTCCTCCGCAGACTCCATGACTAATTTGAGCAATTTGTCACGTTCATTACGCAGCTTCTCCAGACGTTCATCCTTGTTCTCCAGCTGGTCGGTTTCATGACTAATTTGTTCATAATAATTCAAAATAAGTTCCACACTGTCGCCGTACTTCCGTCTGAGGCCAGAAATCAGATTCAGTCGCTGTTCCACTTCTTCCAATCTACCCGGGTTAAATTCGATCTTCTCCCGATAATCACGCAACTGAAACGTAGCGTCTTCCAGCTGATAAAATGCTGACTGGAGCTGTTCAACAATAGGCTGCAAGCCTTTGCTGTCATATCCCGATATATCTTCAATTCGTGACAGTGCGATACTTACAGCTTCTAACCCACGTTGACCGCTAAGCAAATCATATGCACCAGCAACACTGTCCATCATTTTCTCACTATGGGATAGTTTGACCCGTTCTTCTCCGAGTAATTCATCCTCACCCTGCGTTAGAGAAGCAGCTGCAATCTCTTCAAGCTGAAAGCGATACATGTCCAGCAATTGATACGCACGTTGACTGGATTCCTGAAGTGCACGCAATTCTTTTTCCGCAGTAATAAATTTACTGTAGCGTTCCTGATATTCCGATTTGACTGGACCGATGATTGCTGCCCCGTATGTATCCAGAAGCCCCAGATGACTTTCTGCGCGCAACAAACTTTGATGTTCGTGCTGTCCGTGAATATTAATTAATTTTTCTCCGACTTCACGGAGCATCGTTAAATTGACCAATTGGCCGTTAATACGAGATGTACTTTTACCTTGGGTATTTAGTTCACGACGAATCACGAGATGCTCCTCAGGCTCACAATGGATGCCAAGCTTCTCCAGCGTTTCCCATACCGGATGGCTTGGCTCCATTTCAAACAAAGCCTCCATCTCGGCCTTCTCACATCCATAACGGATCAGATCGGCCGAGCTTCGTCCACCTGCAATCAAACCCAGGGCATCAATAATGATCGATTTACCCGCTCCTGTTTCACCAGACAAAACATGGAATCCAGGGTGGAAAACTACATCAACTTCTTCTACAACAGCCAGATTACGAATCGATAATGTAACTAACATCTGCAAAAACACCTCCGGATGACTCACTCAGAAATTATGTTTTTGAACCATTATATTCTAGGAAATATAACCCATAATCCGCTCGATTACGGTCACGCTGTTACTTTCCGTCCGACAGATGATGAGTATGGTATCATCTCCACAGATGGTGCCCATCACTTCAGTCCACTCAATATTATCGAGCAAGGCAGCAATGGAGTTCGCTGTGCCAGGCAAACACTTCATCACAACCAGATTGTTTGTATGATCAATGTGTAAGAAGTTGTCCACGAGGGCGCGTTTCAGTTTCTGAATCGGATTATATCGTTGGTCTGTAGGCAGCGAATACTTATATCGTCCATCATCCATAGGGATCTTGATTAAAAGAAGCTCCTTAATATCCCGGGATACGGTGGCTTGAGTCACCTGAAATCCGGATTTACGCAAAGCTTCAACCAGATCATCCTGGGTTTCTATTTCGTTTTGACTAATGATTTCACGTATCTTAATGTGTCGTTGTCCTTTCATACATGCCTCCAGTTAAAAGTTCAATGTATTGCAATAAGACGGCTAATTCTAATTTCCATAAAGTTTACCATCCTGCAATTCGTCTTTCGTTATATAAACAACTTTCAGGTGCCATAAATACCCTTAGTCCAGATCATCTCCATCGTACACGTCTTCCTGATAGTCCATGAGTCTTATTACCTTGATATCCGATTCCTCCATGTCCACATACAGCAACCCTTCACAGCCGGGATATAACAATAAATAATACAGGAAGCGATCTCGCAGGGATGGCCCAGTAAGTTCAAGAGGTTGCCTGCGACGGGACGTTTTCACCAGATATCTCTCATCATCTCGCTCTGCTACATAATCAATGAAAAGCCTGCTGTAATAAACGGATTCATCCACTTCAAAGGCTAAAGGAACTTTCATTTTACCTCCGATGACTTCATACCCTTCCGCTTCAAGCAGATCCACTACCGGTGAATCCTGAATTTCTGAATTCAGTTGCATACCCGACAAGCTTACCGGAATCGGACGATTAACCCAAGTCCGAAAGCCAAAGAACAGCCAAATAATCAAACAGACAGCAAGTACACCAATAACAATTGTGTCATATTGCCCATCCATCATCGCTCACCTCGAAGACATATTCGAGATTCGACAACCGATTTCCTTTTAGGATGTCACCTTTCCAGCGAAAAGAAACCCATCCTATGATGAGTTTCCTGTAAAAGTATGTGCAGCTTCTATTGCAACTTGATCTGCAAGTGCATCAAGTGAAGCCTGAACGTTCTCTTGTTGTGTTGCCTCTGGTTCTTCCAGACGCCAGTGAGCGAGAAATTCGATATTACCTTCGCCGCCTGTAATCGGCGAGAAGGTTAAACCCTTCAGCTTTAATCCAAGTTCATTGGCGAAACGAAGCATTGTCTGCAAAACGTCCTTGTGAACCTTAGTTTCACGAACAACGCCAGACTTGCCGACTTTCTCACGACCTGCTTCAAACTGAGGTTTAATTAACGCTACAATGTCTGCCGGTTGCTTCAGAAGTGCCAGCAACGGCGGCAAAATAATTCTCAGCGAAATAAAGGATACATCGATACTGGCAAAGTTCGGCACAGGTCCATGGAGATCTTCGGGAGTCACATAACGGAAATTGGTTCTTTCCATTACAGTAACCCGTTCATCATTACGGAGTGACCAATCCAGCTGGTTATAACCTACATCGATGGCATATACATGAGATGCACCATGTTGTAGGGCACAATCGGTAAAACCGCCAGTGGATGAACCGATATCGAGCATCACAAGTCCATTCATATCGAGATCGAAGTGACGGATCGCTTTTTCAAGCTTTAATCCGCCTCTACCGACATAGGGGTGTACTGAACCCTTTACTTTAAGTTCGGCTTCCCGTGGAATCTTCATGCCCGCTTTTTCAATCCGCTCATTGTTGGCATATACTAATCCAGCCATGATTGCAGCTTTTGCCTTCTCACGACTTTCATAATATCCCTGCTCAACCAGCAGAACATCAATTCGTTCTTTCGGGAGTGACATGTCTTTCTCCTATCATGTAGTTATCCTAATTAATCAATAATGTGTTCCAGTTTCTCTAATTGTTCCAGTTATGAAGGAAACCGAGTTCTGGACATACCATATGAAGATTGGGCTGCCATACTGCGCAGCTCCGAGCTCACATTCTCAACCGTGAGTCCCACTTCAGCTCTTTGATCCTCAATACTGCCATGTTCAATGAATCGATCCGGAATGCCCATCAGTTGCACATGAACATCATGCAGCCCTTGTTCTGCGTAAAACTCCAGAACTGCACTGCCCATACTTCCTGCTTGTGAGGCTTCTTCAAGCACAATTAACTTTGTGCCTCGAACTGCGAGATCACGCAGCATCTGCTCATCAAGAGGTTTAAGGAAGCGGGCGTTAATTACGCCAGCCGTGATACCTTCTCTTTTAACGGTCTCTGCAGCTTCTTCAGCAAGCTGTACCATCGATCCCGAAGCAATGATAGCATAACCTTCAGATGGACGAAGCTGTTCCCATGTACCGATTGGAATCGGAATGAGTTCATCGTCAAGAGGCACGCCTATAACATTGTTTCGTGGATAACGATAAGCAATTGGACCTTCATTATATTCAAGCGCCGTCTTCATCATATGGCGCAGTTCATTCTCATCCTTAGGCATCATCAGAACGATATTAGGAATATGACGCATAAACGCCACATCGTACACACCTTGATGCGTTTCACCATCTGGACCGACAAATCCGGCACGGTCAATAGCGAACATGACATTGGCGTTATGACGACAAATATCATGTACAATCTGATCATACGCACGTTGCATAAACGTCGAATAAACGGCAAAAACCGGCTTTAACCCTTCCATAGCCAGTGCTGCACACATGGTTGCTGCATGCTGTTCGGCAATACCCACGTCAACCATGCGATCAGGGAATTCCTTACTGAAAGGAATGAGGCCTGAACCTGTTGGCATAGCTGGTGTTACCGCTACAATTCGTTTATCCTGCTTCGCAAGATCAATCAACGTTTTACCAAACACTTCCGTATACATCGGTTTGCCTACAGCTTTAAGCACTTGACCTGATTCAATTTTGTACGGAGAAATTCCGTGCCATTTGTGTGAATCGGCCTCAGCTGGCTGATAGCCTTTGCCTTTGGTTGTCAGCACATGAACCATTACAGGACCATCCACGTTATCCGCCTGTTTAAACGTTTCAATCAATTTAGGAATGTCGTGTCCATCAATGGGTCCCAAATAGGTGAAGCCCAGCTCTTCGAACAGAACTCCTGGAACCATCATGTATTTGACACTATCTTTAATCCAGCTCGCCGATTTGGCCAAACGATCCCCTATGGCAGGAATTCTTTTGAGCATTCCTTCCACGTCATCCTTGGCTTTCAAATAATGGCGATCCGAACGAATTTTGCTCAAATATTTATGCATAGCCCCAACATTCGGAGCAATGGACATTTCATTATCATTGAGGATAACCATCAGCTTTTTCTGCTCATGACCGATGTGATTGAGAGCTTCAAAGGCCATACCACCTGTAAGCGCTCCATCCCCGATCATCGCGATAACCTGATTGTCTTCACCCTTAAGATCACGGGCAAGCGCCATGCCCATCGCAGCAGATAACGATGTACTGCTATGACCGGCTTCCCATACATCATGTTCACTCTCGTTACGTTTAACAAATCCGCACAAGCCATTATGCTGACGCAGGGTATCGAAGCGATCCATCCGCCCCGTTAGAACCTTGTGCACATAAGCCTGATGCCCTACATCGAAAATCATTTTGTCCACTGGACTGTTATAGCAGTAATGCAGGGCTACCGTGAGCTCAACCACTCCTAAGTTGGGTGCGAGATGGCCCCCTGTAACGGACAGCTTCTCAATCAGAAACTGCCGGATCTCTGCCGACAAAAGAACGAGATCATCCTGAGACATCGACTTTAGATCACTGGGTTGTTTAATTTGTGGAAGCAGCACGAGAATCTCCCCGCTTTCCTAGATTGTTTGATTTGGTGTAATCCATATATACTCAGTTTATTAAATGACATTAAAACATTATAACATAAAAGAACAAGAATCATAATTTACGGCACTATACTCCAGATAACGAGCATTTTCGCCAGCAAGGTTCGTATGATCTTCCTCAATATGTATTTCCAAACCCACTTGGAACAGAATCTCTTCATGAAGCCCAGAAAAAGCACATTAAATTGATTACACGATTCTGGGTGATTTGAAACAGCGACGCTCAACCCAAACTAATGATCTCGACTCATCAGATAATCTGCAATCTCCATCAGTCTGGAAGGGTCCGGTAACTCCGCTCTGCCGAGTGCATCTTTCGCAGATTGCGTAAGGGACTTCACCTCTTGAAGGGAGGCATCCATACCAATAAAATAAGGGTATGTGACCTTTTGCTGATTCACATCACTTTGCGTCTTCTTGCCCATTTTCTGCTCGTCACCCGTCAGGTCCAGAATATCGTCCTGAATCTGGAAAGCCAGCCCCAGGTCTCTACCAAATACGCGCAGCGCCTCCAACTGTCCTTCTGTCGCACCACCAATACGAGCACCTGCAATGAGGGAAAACACAATTAAATCTCCGGTCTTGTGCAGATGAATATATTGCAGTTGAGCAAGATCGGTCATACCCTGCTCGCCTTCCATATCAGCCACTTGTCCGCCAACCATGCCTCTTGCTCCAGCCAGTTCGGATAATTCCTCCACAATGGACAATAATGCATCTGCTGACACACCGCTGCGACGACCTGACTGAACGATACTGTAAAAAGCATGCGTTAACAGTGCATCGCCAGCCAATATAGCTGTCGCTTCACCAAATACTTTGTGATTCGTTAACTTTCCCCTGCGATAGTCGTCATTATCCATGGCAGGCAGGTCATCGTGGATCAACGAATACGTATGAACCATCTCCACGGCGCAGGCTACCGGCAATGCAGCTGTACGCTGTGCACCGAAGGCTTCCGCCGCAGCAACGACCAGAAGTGGACGAAGGCGTTTGCCCCCGGCCATAAGTGAATACTGCATCGCGTCAACCAGTGACTGAGGTACATCCCAGTGAACTGGAAGAGTTTGCTTCAACTCTCCCATCACTTCAGCTGTGACTTCCTCAAGATACGTTGCAAACGAAGGACGATTACTCATTGACTTCACCGCTTTCGTCGACGGCAGTGCCGAACGGTTTCTTGCGAAGTTCTCCATCCTCTTCTACGATCATCTCGATCTTACGTTCCACTTGTTCCAGCTTCAAACCACAAAGTTGGGAAAGCTTCATTCCGCGCTGAAACAAATCGATGGCCTGTTCCAATGGAACATCACCATGTTCAAGCTGACCTACGATGTCTTCCAATGCCGCCATTGCCTCTTCAAAATTCAATTCCGGTTCATTCGCCATGGGTATTGTCGTCCTCCTTCATTCCCCAAACCTGACAGTCCAGCTGTCCGTCTGTTAATTTAATCTTTATCGAATCTCCAGGCTGTACATCCTTCATCGATTTGATCAATCGTTGCTCCTGTTCGTCATATACAAGGCTGTATCCGCGTGACATGACTTTGAGCGGGCTAAGCGCATCCAGATGCCGCACAGATGATTTCCACTGTTGCTGCTTCGCTCTCGTAATGGATCGGATTGCAACCTCCAGTTGACGCCGGGCTGATGCATTCTCCCGTCTTGCTGCATTCACCTGTTCACGAGGATTAAATCGCTGCAGCGCTGCACGCAAACGCTCCTGTTTCTCAGTTGTCCATTTCACACGAGTATCTACAGTTCGCAGAAGACGCTGTTGCAGCATATCCAGTCGCTCCGTATGTTGCATTAAGGTGCGTCTGGGATGCACAAGTACAGGTGATCGTTGCAATCTGGCCAGTCGTTCCCGATTATGAACAGCACGCTGACGTAAACTGTGCTGCAGCTGACGCTGGCGCTGCGCGATCTGATCAAGTAGCTCAGCTCGATTGGGTACAGCCAGTTCGGCAGCAGCCGTAGGCGTTGCCGCACGCAGATCAGCGGCAAAATCAGCAATTGTAAAATCCGTTTCATGCCCAACCGCTGAAATCACAGGAATGGCCGAACCCACAATCGCTCTTGCCACGATCTCCTCATTGAAAGCCCACAACTCCTCCAGTGATCCTCCGCCTCGTCCGACAATCAGCACATCGGCTTCGCCCATTCGGTTCAAATTGTTGATAGCCTTCACAATGGAAGGAGCCGCACCTTTACCTTGAACGAGTACAGGATATAGAATCACTTGGGCAGAAGGATATCTGCGTTGCAATGTAATCATGATATCCCTTACCGCTGCACCTGTAGGTGAAGTGACCACACCAATCGTCTGTGGAAAACGGGGAATCTGCCTTTTCCGTGATGTAGAGAACAGCCCCTCGTCCTCCAGCTTTTTCTTCAGCTGCTCATATGCCAAATACAGACTTCCAATACCATCCGGTTGCATATGTGTGGCGTAGAACTGATATTGTCCATCCCGCTCATACACCGAGACATTACCACGAGCAATAACCCTTGCACCCTCCTTCGGTACAAAGGGCAATCGTTGATTATGGGAAGCAAACATAATGGACTTAATCCGGCTGTCCTTGTCCTTCAATGTGAAATACATATGACCGCTGGAGTGATGTGTAAAATTGGAAATCTCTCCGCGCAGCCATACATCCGACAGTACCTGATCCGATTCCAGCTTCATCCGGATGTATCGGTTCAGGTCTTTGATGGAGTAGATCTTTTGATCTGCCACAGATTCGACCTAGGCCAATCCGTGAGCGCGTTTGGCAGCGATCAGTGTATTTTGCATCAACATGGTAATCGTCATTGGGCCGACGCCTCCAGGAACGGGTGTAATTGGACCAGATACCGTCTTCACACTTTCGAAATCCACATCCCCTGCCAGTTTGCCGTTATCCAGACGGTTCATCCCAACATCAATTACAACGGCACCCGGTTTGACGAAATCGGCATCCACAAAGTTTGCACGTCCAATGGCAACCACAAGAATGTCTGCCTGACGCGTGATCTCTTTCATATTCGCTGTACGGGAATGACACATCGTTACCGTTGCATTTTCACGTTGAAGCAGCAAGGATACCGGTTTGCCAACAATGTTGCTGCGCCCGATGACTACGGCATGTTTTCCCGACATTTCTAGCCCCGTACGCTTGATCAGTTCGATCACGCCCGCAGGGGTGCATGGCAACAGACTATCGTCACCAATGACGAGATTACCTACGTTAACCGGATGGAATCCGTCCACATCCTTGTCCACGGCAATCGCGTCGATAACCGCTTTCTCTTCGATATGCTTCGGTAATGGGAGCTGAACCAAAATGCCGTTAATAGATTCCTGTTTGTTCAGCTTGTCCACCAGAGCGAGCAGATCCTCTTGGGACGTGCTTGCATCCAGACGATGAACTTCGGAATAGAAACCGAGGTCGTGACATGCTTTTTCTTTGTTACGCACATATACTTGGGATGCCGGATCTTCCCCGACGAGCACAACAGCCAGACCAGGTACTACCCCCTGTTCGCTAAGCTGTTTTACTTCTGTCGTCATGCTTGCGCGGATCTCTTGGGATACTTCTTTACCGTTAATAATAGATGCTGTCACTGTACTCTCTCTCCCTTATGTGAACATATATTTAGAGGTTGTTCAAAAATTCCGCTTTTGATTACGAAGGATGCCTATCGGCTTCATCAGCATCGAATATGGAATTCAGCCGAAATAAGCGGATGCTTGCGAAGTATGTTTCCTTCGGAAACATTGTAGTTGCTCACGTAGTTTTCCCTACGCTCCGCTACTCCATTTCTAGCTTTATCCCATCTTCTCGGTACTGAAAACCGGTCTTTTTGAACACGCACTTATAGTTAATTGTAACTTAAGACAGTTTTGCTTTGATGGTGCTGACTTCCTGAATCATGCGCCCAAGTACGCCGTTAACGAACTTACCGGATTCATCTGTACCAAAATACTTGGACAATTCAATCGCTTCATTGACGGATACTTTTGCTGGTATATCATCACGGAACACCATCTCATACGTTGAAAGCCGTAGAATCTGGCGGTCTACGCGCGATAGACGGCTAATCTGCCAGCCTTTCAAATAATCGACGAGTAATCCGTCAATCGCTTCTTTATTATTCCATGCGCCCTGTACCATTTCGGTCACGTAGGTACGCATTACATCTGCATCATGAATAACCACATCGGTTTCATTGTCTTCAGCGGCTTCATTGATCAACATATTCACAGCTTCAGCTGCGCCCACTTCATTCATTTCCATCTGATACAAACTTTGTACTGCAATTTCCCTTGCCAAACGTCTTTTCATGTCCTGCCTCCTGCAGCGCTCCTCTGGAGCGTCATCATGCTTATTTTAAAATATAAAATCTTTGATGGAATCAGAGATCTTATTATATTGTTATCCCTTTTCACAAAAAAACCTGCAATCGTTTCCTCCAAAAAACGGGCAACCTAAACTACAGCTCTATTTTCGGAAGAAACATATTGCAGGGTTCAGGTGGCTCACTTAAAGGGACGCCAGCGATCCCCGAGCCATTGCCCCCATTCCCTCCAGGGAATGAACGAGCCCATCTTCGAGTCGCTTCGTCTGCCTAACGTATAACCGATGAACACCAAGAGTGCAAAGAACAACATATCCCAAAAACCGATCCATACATAAAGAAATCCAAAAAAGATGCCGCCGACAATTCCGATAATTCGGCCTCTGTGACTATCCCAAATCTCTCTCCACAGCATCAGTGAAATTCACCTCATTCCACTCGACTCTTGTAGTTAGGTGACTGGGTAACGTTGGCAATATACACGGTGACAAAAGAAACCGGGATACCCGTAATCTCCTGTACATGATCATGTATTGCCTTCTGCAGATCGGCTGTCAGCGTCGGGATTGGCGTCTCGCCATCCACTACTGCACGGATCATAATCTCCAGTCCGGATTCAACCACACGAATACGAGCTTTGACATCACGTACTCCCCGGAAACGGGAAGTTGCTTTGAGACAGAGATTTTCAATCGTTTCCATCGAAATCTGCACATCACCATACTCAGTACGCTGATCTACAGACGGCAATGAAGCACGATCACGCCGAACCGAGATGTAGAAAAATCGCAAACTCAGGATAAACAAAATCGCTGCGGCAACAACTGCCGCAATAATGACGTTTTGTTCCTGCTGGTAATTCAATTCGTAAGGCAGCAGACCACTGATAAGAAGTATGACTGCTGCCGATATTGCTCCAACGCTTATGCTGTATATAAACAACAGAAGCCGATCCAGTATTTTAGCCACGAACTGCACAGCCTCCCTTGCTCACTAACATTGCTTAACCTGCCCATTGGCAATAGGATGATCCTCAGGTGCAAGCTTCCGCTTTTTATGAAGACCTGTCCAAGACGGGATAACCCCCGACAGTGATGCCGGGGGAATCTGTCTTCTTTTATTTTACGCGCTGACTGTTCAGGTCGATTTCTTCCACTTTCTCGGTGCTCTTGAACTGGACGTCATGAATGTGCACATTAACTTCATTCACATTCAATCCTGTCATGTTCTCGATAGAGCGCTTCACGTTCTGTTGAATTTCGGTAGCCACCTGTGGCAGACGGTAACCATATTCAATAATAACGGAAACATCCACAGCAGCTTCACGCTGACCTACTTCAACCTTAACGCCTTTGGAAAGGTTTTTGCGACCAAGCAATTCAGCAAATCCACCAGCGAATCCGCCGCTCATGCCTGCAACACCTTTCACTTCAACTGTAGCCAGTCCAGCGATCACTTCAATAACTTCAGGTGCGATCTGGATTTCACCGATATCCGTTCGTTCAAATTCTGTCGGCAGTGTACTCATAACTGTTCAACACACCTTTCGCGAAATAAGTTTGCGGCCATCCGTCAGGGCGCTGGTGCTCAGGCCAATCTGGCCTTCAGAACCCTTCCGGTCCGGCTTTACCGGAACTCCTGCAACCTTCATCCGCGTACGTGCGGCTTATCCTCTGCAGGAGACATGCGCTCTTATTATTACATACTATATCATTTGGGCTACATTATGACAAACAAGCCCAATATACCTTTTAAATCTCATTTTCCTCAAGAAATTTGATATCAAAGTCACCACGAACAAACGTTGGATGCTCCAGCAATTTCTGATGAAAAGGAATCGTTGTGGAAATGCCTTCAATCGCAAATTCAGCCAATGCACGCTTCATCTTCGCGATAGCCTCTTCCCGGTTTGCTCCCCACACGATCAATTTGGCAATCATGGAGTCGTAATAAGGAGAGATCGTGTATCCCGGATAAGCTGCACTATCCACACGTACACCCGGTCCTCCTGGTGCAAGGTAGAAACCAATTTTGCCTGGTGACGGCATAAAGTTACGATCCGGATCTTCGGCGTTGATACGGCATTCAATGGACCAACCATTGATCACAACATCTTCCTGACGGAAAGAAAGCGGATTGCCTTCAGCTACCGAGATCATTTCACGGATTAAATCCACACCTGTAACCATTTCCGTTACAGGGTGTTCAACCTGAATACGTGTATTCATTTCCATGAAATAGAATTCACCGTTAGGGCTGAGCAAGAACTCAAGTGTACCTGCTCCCGAGTAATTCACGGCAAGCGCTGCCCGTACTGCGGCTTCTCCCATCAATGTACGCACATCTTCAGAGATAATTGGACAAGGTGCTTCTTCCACCAGCTTTTGACGCCGACGCTGAACGGAACAATCGCGCTCACCCAGATGCACTGCATTTCCATGTTTGTCTGCAATGATCTGAATCTCCACGTGCTTCATGCCTGTCAGGAATTTCTCCAGATATACTCCGGCATTGCCGAAAGCTTTCTGTGCTTCTTGCTGGGCAGCTGTAATTTGCTTGATCAGCGTCTCTTCATCTTCAGCAATACGAATCCCTTTACCTCCACCACCAGCGGTAGCTTTGATAATGACAGGATATCCAATATCTCTAGCAATCATAATGGCTTCATCCATATTTTCAACCAAACCGTCGGATCCCGGAATTACAGGTACACCTGCATCCTTCATCGTTTGTTTGGCGACAGCCTTATCACCCATTTTCGTAATGGCTTCCGGAGAAGGGCCAATGAACGTAATATTGCAGGAACCACAGATTTCTGCAAAATCAGCGTTCTCTGCCAGGAATCCATATCCTGGGTGGATCGCATCACATTCCGTCAGTGTAGCTACACTCATCAGGTTTGTGAAGTTTAGATAACTGTCTTTCGAAAGTGTAGGCCCGATACAATACGCTTCATCTGCGAGACGAACATGCAGGGAGTCTTTATCCGCTTCCGAATAGACTGCTACCGTCGAAATGCCGATTTCACGACAGGCACGAATAATACGTACCGCAATTTCGCCACGGTTCGCAATCAATATTTTTTGAAATTTCATTTCGTTATTGTCCTCCTTCGAAGCTCATGCAGTTGCCGTTATGCGGCTATAACCGTTATTCCGGTTTCACCAGGAACAGGGGTTGTCCATACTCAACCAGCTGCCCATTCTCAACCAGCACTTCAACGATTTCTCCCTTGATATCAGCATCAAGCTCGTTCATCAGCTTCATCGCCTCAATGATACATACCGTTGTTTTCTCAACAACTTTATCACCAGCGCTTACAAAAGGACCCACTTCCGGCGAGGAAGCTCTGTAAAAAGTACCCACCATCGGAGATACAATTTTATGTAAATGACTTGTAGTATCGACTTGCGGAGCAGCCTCAGCTACAACTGCAGCTGGTTGCACCTGTGGTGCAGCAATCATTTGCGGTTGAATAGCAGCTGCCTGAACATACTCGGGTTTACCCGGTTTGCGAATCGACAACCGTGATCCTTCGTTTTCAATTTCCAACTCTTGAACGGAACTTTCATCTACCAGTTTGATCAGCTCTTTGATCTCACTCAATTTAAACATTTCCATTGTTCACTCCTTCGGCATCATGCCAGTCTCACTAGGACGGTCATATGGCTTTATGTATTATATCATAATCGTTAAAAATGGAAAGAGCCCGAGATCTGATCCAACTCTCGGGGCTACTTTTCCTATTTTGGATTACTGTTCTGTCACGTATTGTACGCTGATTTTATTTTGCGATACAGCCAATTCTTTCATGACCAGATCCACAATGGAAACCGCCTGTTTTACATCCAGTTTGTCACTGAGAACAACAACTTTATACTTGTCGGCATCCTCTTGAACGATGGCATTGGCGAACTGCTGCGACAGCGTCTCTTCAATGCCATTGATTTTGGCTTCTTTTTCTTCCAGCGTACGAAGCTGCTCAGTTGCTTTGGCATTTTCTTCTGGCGTTTTGCTCAGATCGCCCGCAACGGTCATGAGTTCTTCATACTTGCGATTGTTGCTCTCCTCACGCTGCCACTGGTAGTTCTGGAACTGGCTGCTCGCAGACGCCGCCGTATTCTGCTCCTCCATCTCCTTGAGGACGTCCTCATCGGTTTTCGTGGCACTGCCTTCTGTTCCAGCATTTGTCTCAGGAGTGGTTGCTGCGCCTTTGTCTGTCCCTTTCTCGCTGCCTTTACCCGCTTCACCTTGTTTCTCTCCCGATTCCGCAGCCGGTGATTTCTCGGTGTCTCCAGCTTCTTTGCCGTCTACAACCGCAGGATTATCAACCGATTCAGTTGCCGTTTGCTCTCCTTCAGTCCCTGTAACTTCGCCGCTATTGACCACTTCATTCACAACCAAACCTTCTGTCGGATCAAGGATTCCAGCCGTTTCCTTTGCTTCTCCCTGCTTCATACCATCCACCTGCGTACTGTCCGCTACAGGTGTATTAACAGGACCGGAATCTTCAGTGAACAGGTAATACGCGGACAAAATGACCATCAGACTCAGCATGGATACGAGCCATACCGTTTGACGTTTGTTATTCATTAGAACTTCCTCCTCGAATTGGCTTCATTCTTATGACAATTAATTCTTGTGATTCATGGTTCCGGACTAATCCTGCTTGCGCGGAACAACCGAAATTCGGTATGCCGCAACATTCAGTCCTTTTTCCACAGCATCTGTAATCAGGTTCTTCACAACCTTGTTCTCTGCACCTCTGGCAACAACAAGCACGCCCCGGATCTGCGGTTTGAGCTTTTTCGTGACAATTGGTGTCTGATCCCCTGATATTTCATACGTAATAATCTCACCATCCCGGGTATATTGCGTCATATGTCGCTTGCCCCCGTTTGCATCCGTTTCTTCGGTGAGCTGTTGCGAATCCTTCACATTACGCTGTACAACAAGCTCCTCTGTAGAATCCACGGTAACCATCACATCAACAGTTCCTACACCTACGATATTTTCCAGCACACCCTTGATCTTGTCCTCAAATGCGATCTCTATCGCCTGAAATGGATTCTGATCCGTTGGATCCGTCTGTATGGATGCCATGGATGTAGCTGGATCAGGAGGCTCGCGACCGATATTTTCGGAATCAATCTTTTTGACATTGACGAAGGAGTTGAACAGCATAATTCCCACTCCGATCAAACCAAGGATAATAAGCAAGCGAAAAGTTTGACTGCGCCGTTGCCCACCTTCTCCTCCGCCGAGCCAGCTTTCCATCTTTTTGAGCCATTGCCTCATCGGATACCCTCCTTCTTACAGCGCCGAAGCGCTTTTCTTTTCTTTCACCTGTACTTTGTTTGCATCAATATCCCACTTTTCTGTCAATAGCGTAATAATTTGTACTACTCGTTCAGATCGGGAGGACGTCTGTCCTTGCTGAGAGGTTGACTCCGCCTGCTCACCCGAAACAGGTGTGGAGTCAGCTTCCTGTCCATTTTGCGGCTCGCCAGAGTCTCCGTTACCCACGCTACTTTCACGATTACTGCCGTTGTTCACCTCGATCTGTACATCCGGGACCTCAATCTGACCAATCTGGATTGGCTCCTGTACTGGAGGTGATTCAGTGGCTTCGGATTCCGGGTCAGAGTCGAATATCGGTTTTGTAGTTGCCGTTGCTTCCTGTTGACCTGTATTAGAGTTGACTTTCCCGGCTGTTGTCTCACCCGCCATCTCCACCAAAACATACTGGATTACGGGAAGTTCCACCGAGGAGGCCAAATCCGTCTCCGGCTTGGTTGTATCCATGGCGAGCTTTACCTCAACAGACTGCACTTGCTCCCCGGTTGTTTCTTCAATTTGCCCTTTCATTACGTTAGCCAGTTCTTTGGCTGTCCATTGCAGCGATTGTTCCTGTTCATTGGATTGCAGCCGCCTGCCCTGAGCCAAAATCTGTTCAAGTGTTGCATTTCCATCGGATGGCGAATCCATGGCGGTCATTGCTCGCTTGAGCTCGCCAACCGGATCACTTTTCAAGAGTTTCGTTATGGGCGATAACAGGGTCAGCAGGATAAGAAGGCTCAGCACAAGCTTGACATAGCGTTCCATGGATCGATTGGGCAACAGCATATCCACGAAAGTCGCCAGCAGAACGATCATGATCAATTCTCGGAGCCAGCTGCTCAGCCACCCCATCCTTTCAGCCCCTTTCTCTCGAGCATCCCCTCATCTCATCATGACGGTCAGATTGCCTGCGGTTAGCAGGATCGTGATTGCCAGAAAAAACATCAGTCCAACGGCCGCCAGTGCCGCAAATACGTAAATCATGCTTTTGCCTATCGCCTGCAGACATCCTACAATCGGCGTATCCCCTAGCGGTTGCATGATCGCGCCAGTTATGTTGTAGATCAGGGCTAGCGTCAGAATTTTAAGTGCAGGAAACGCGCATAAAAACAAGATGATGATGACACCCGTTAGTCCGATTGCATTTTTCACCAGCAGTGACGCTGTGATGACCGTGTCGGTTGCATCCGCAAACGTTCTGCCGACAATGGGGACAAAGTTGCCTGCGATGTACTTCGCCGCTTTTAGACTGACACCATCTGCCACGGAGCCAGATGCCCCCTGCACCGAAATTACGCCCAGGAACATCGTAAGCAGTATACCGAGCAGAGCCACACTAATGTTCCGTAACAGGTCTGCCAGCTGTGTAAGCTTGTACTTGTCGGACAAGGAGCTGACGAGATGTAATACGGCTGAGAAAAAGAGTAGCGGGAACACCAGCATGTGAATCAATGTACCGACCAGATGAATCATGAAAATGATAAGCGGATGGGTCACAGAAACGGTAATGACATTTCCCATTGAAGCCAGCAGTGTAAACAACAGGGGCACCATGGCCATCATAAAGTTGATCATGCTCGCTATGGCATCCTTGGCGTATCCAATCGCCACACTGAAGCTGTTTATGGCGATGATGATAATGACCATGTAACAGATGGAGTAAGCGATTTTGCTAATATTGTTTTTCTCAAAAGCGGTCTGCAATGTCTCCAGAATCATGCTTAGCACACTTAGCATCACAATCGTGACCAGAAGTTTGCCGTTATATAAAATTTCATGCAGCATGAAGGTTCCAATCGCTATAAACACCGACTTCAGGCTGAACCCTTCATTGCCGGGCATTAACATATCCATAAAGGAAGGCGTTTTTCCTTCCGGGAAAAAACCGCCGTATTGTTGCATAAGTTGGTCCCAATATTTTTCTACCTGATCCTTGGGAAGCTGGTCAGCCTGCTGCTGCATCCACTCTCCCGAGGGAGAACCAGCGGCGACCTGTCCCATGATCGCAAACAGAAAACACAGCGTCAGCACGAAGGTAAGGCGCCACTGCGGCTTGTGATGCATCATTTTCATATGAAGTCCGCACGCCTCCCTCTACACCGGCATCAGCTTCATGACGGTTTCGATAATAATGCTGATGATCGGTATCGCGAGTACAAGGATCAGCACCTTGCCAGCAAGTTCAATTTTGGAAGCAATGCTCTCCTGGCCTGCATCCCTGACAATCTGTGCTCCGAATTCAGCAATGTACGCTATGCCTATAATTTTCAGTACGGTTTTCAGATAAATGCTCTCCATGCCTGAATTCTCGGCAAGCCGTTTCAACACTTCGATCACCGCACCAATCTTGCCAATCAGCAGCATGAAAATCACGATGCCGGTAGCAGCAGCAATCAGAAAAGCGAACATGGGCTTCTGTTCTTTGATAACTAGAATGAGAACCGTTGCGATGAGCGCCAGACCTACAACTTGGATAATTTCCACAGGTCACCACCATCCCGGCTTCATGACCGTTTTCATTGAAAAAGAAATATCGATTTGATCTCTTGCAGCAGGCTGTCCAGCATACGGACCACCATGAACAATACAACGACAAATCCGATCACGGTCACCCAGTGAGCCATATCTTCCTTTCCCATTTGTTTCAGCACCGTATGAATCATTGCAATGATGATTCCGATGCCCGCAATTTGAAAGATTGCGTTCACTTCTAAATTCATGACCTTGGCACCTCACTATCCCGGCTATTTCAGAAGATCAGAATGACGATTAACGCTCCGACAAGCATCCCGAGACTGCGGCACATTCGTTCATATTTCATTTGATCGGCTTGGGCACGGGATTCCTCATGCATGAGTTGCTGAATGGCTAACGAGATGTGCTTGGTCTGATCCTGACGATCGCTGGTGCCAAGGCTGAAGCTCAATTGCAGCATGACTTCCCGCTCGTCCGCCTTCATGGCTGATCTTCCCCACGCCTCTTCTATACCAGACTGAAGACTCTCACGAGCAGTGTGTCCATGAGGTGGTTCCATCTGCTTGGCTGCGTGGAGGAACAGCGTCCGAACAGGCTCTTTTGTCTGGGCTCCCATTTTCCCCATGGCATCAGGCAACGGGGTCAGCCCGTAGTTAATCTCTGTCATTAACCGCTGGAGAGCGGCGATTAATTCTCGCAGTTGTCGTGGCCTCAAGGCATACTGCCTTGCCTTGTAGAATCCGGCGAGGGTACTAGCCAACAGAATGATGACGGCACCGAGCATGTTAACCAAATGCCTCACCTCCCACTTCCGTCTGCTGGAGACCACGCATTTTGCCATCGGCCAATCGAAAGCTCATGCCCCGGCTCGTCCGTTGCAGCTGTACATATCGCTGGAACATCTGCTCAACGATCAGGGTCCTTAGCGCAGGTCTGGAAGAAAGCTCAGCCAGATCACGACCATGTGCAGTAGCGATGACAGATACACCTGCGTGAAGTGCTTCCATCACCGCCTCCGCATCTTCCGGACGGCCTATCTCGTCCACGATCAGAACATCGGGAGACATGGAGCGAAGCATCATCATCATGCCCTCAGCCTTTGGACAACCATCCATGACATCGGTACGAGGTCCCACGTCAAATCCAGGTACACCCTTGTAACTTCCAGCGATTTCGGACCGCTCATCAACGATGCCAACCTTTAGACGTGGACGTATGCCCTGAACAAGATCATTGACACCCGTAAGTTTGGTTCCACTGCTAATCTGTCTTGCCAGATCCCTCAGTAATGTGGTCTTGCCTTGCTGCGGAGGTGAAAGAATTAAGGTGTGCATGACCTGTCCACTTTTCATGTCCAGCAGATAAGGCAGAATCCGATCAGCGACTCCGTGAATCTCTCGGGCTACCCTGACATTAAACCCATTGATGTCGCGCAGGTATTCGACGCGGCCTCCACTTAACACCGTCCGGCCAGCCAGTCCGATCCGGTGCCCGCCAGGAATGGTGATGAACCCTTTACGCAGTTCCTCTTCCAATGTATAAAGCGAATGATTGCTGATCAGATCCAGCAGCCTGTGTGTTACCTCTTTTAAGGGAATATAGGCTTCATCAGGCTTCGAAGTCGGACTGCCCTGGGGTGTGAGGAAGTGATAGGTATCTCCTGCATTGATTTCCAGTGGTCTTCCTTCACGGATACGTACTTCCTCCACTTTATCTAATAAAGCGGACGGCATTCTTCCCAGAATGGTTCGAATCGGTTCCGGAAAGAGATCCTTCCAGTTCACCATCATGAATAGGCCCCTCCAACCTTGAATTCGGTATTGTTGCGTTCCTGGTGCTTGTTCATATCTCAAGTTTATGTGTGTACATTGATTTTATGACGCTGAAATCTATCATTTTCTTCAAAATAGGGAGGAGAGTTAAAAATCATAGATCAGCCTACTGTTCTAGTTCTAGGCACCCGTCTAGATCCAAGTGCATATAGTGCTTGCAGACAGGTGATATTCATTCCGGGATAAAAAAGGACAGAACCACCTATCCCCAAATACAGAAAGGAGTTGTGGGGGAGTGCGAGTCGATGTGGTAGGCAATGTGAATGAAGTTCGAAGAATGGATATTGCAGGCCGATGTGTGGTTGTAATCGATGTGTTGCGAACGACCAGTACAATTGTTACGGCACTGGCATACGATGCAGCGGACGTGATTGCTGTAGAAACTGTACCTCAAGCGAAACAATTGAACGTGAAGGATGCCATTCGTGGCGGGGAGCGTTTTGATAAAAAGGTTACAGGATTCGAGGTGGGCAATTCCCCCTATGAATATATGACTCCGAATATTGCGGGTAAAACCATTATCCTGACTACGACAGATGGTACACGTGCCCTGATCAAGGCCTCCAAGGCCAGACATGTGTTCGCAGGCTCATTTCTTAATGTGAAAGCTGTGGCGGCTGTTCTGTGCGAGATGCGCCGGGATATCTTATTGTTATGTGCCGGGGATCAGGATGAGTTCGCGCTGGAAGATGGTTTATGTGCAGGCAGCATTATCGAGGAGTTGTACCGACAATCCCCTTTCCCAATCATGCTGAATGATCTGGGCCTGGCGCTCCATCAGGCTGCCGCTCATGCCGAGGACAAATTATCCGATCTGGTTAGAGTATCCGCCGGTGGCCGAAGGCTGGAAAGGCTAGGGAGGCTGCATGACGTAACGTATTGTACCCAATTGAACTTGCTGGACTGCGTTCCGGAGATGGGTGAAGGTAACCGGATGCAACCATTCAGAGGAACGCGTAAGGAACGGCTGTTTAAATTACTGTGAACAACCTAAAAAGGTGTACTGCGATCCCGGATGGGAATACACAGTACACCTTTGGTGTGTCTTTACAATTTTACTGTTTTTATCTGCGAACTTGCGGTCCGCCAATTACGGCCTGCTCAGCGGTATCCAGATCATACGCTGTATGCAGCGCCTTGATTACGTCATGAAGCTTCTCTCCGTCAATAACACAGGATACCTTGATCTCAGAAGTGCTGACCATCTTAATGCTAACGCCTTCGCCCGAGATGACTTTGAACATCTTCGCAGCAACGCCCGGATGGCTAACCATTCCTGCGCCAACGATCGAGACTTTAACAAGGTTTTCTTCAGAAGTAACTTCACGGTAAGGCAGGCGGCTATGAAGGGCTTCAATGACACGCAGTGCGTTCTCCCGATCAGACAGCGCAACAGAGAACGAGAAGTCTGCTTTACCGTCCATCACACCGCTCTGAACGATAATGTCGACATCCAGCTGTTCTGATGCAAGGGCACCAAATACTTCAGCGAGAACCCCCGGTACGTCAGGTACACCCAGAATACTGATGCGAGCCACATTTTTGTCATAGGCAATTCCACTAACTACCACGCCTTGTTCCATTGTTGCTTCCTCCTTCACAACCGTTCCTTCATTATGGTTAAAGCTGGATCTTACAATCAAAGGCACACCGGAATGCTTCGCGTATTCAACTGCACGCGGATGCAATACCGCTGCTCCCAGGTTGGCCAGTTCCAGCATCTCGTCGTACGAAATTTCCTTAAGCTTGCGTGCAACTTTCACGATTCGTGGATCGGTGGAATAGATACCGTCTACATCCGTGTAAATCTCGCAAGCGTCAGCCTTAATGGCTGCTGCCAAGGCTACTGCAGTTGTATCAGATCCGCCGCGGCCAAGCGTCGTAATCTCGCCTTCTTCCGTCATTCCCTGGAAGCCAGCAACGATTACAATGTTGCCTTCTGCCAATGCCTGATTCACCCGTTCCGGATGAATATCGTTAATTCGCGCTTTGCCGTGTACCGGCTCTGTCCGGAATCCCGCTTGCCAGCCTGTAAATGAAACGGCTTTGCGTCCCAGCGCCTGAATCGCCATGGATAACAATGAAATCGAGATCTGTTCTCCCGTAGTCAACAGCATATCCATCTCACGAGCAGGGAGTTCACTGTTCAGCTGTTTCGCCTGATCAATCAAATCATCCGTGGTATCCCCCATGGCCGAAACCACGACTACACACTGATGTCCTTCATCCGCTTTTTCTACAACACGTCCGGCCACACGCTTCATGCGCTCTGTATCTCCGACCGAGCTGCCCCCAAATTTCATGACGTACAATGACAACGCAAATCCACTCCCTACCTTGTGCAGTATGCATAATTGATATCCACCGTCATTATTCTCTCCGAAAAATGACTTTAACCCAGTATATTACGAAAGCGTCTGATAGGCTAATCTTTTTTCGAAAAAACCCTTTGCCAGAGAAATGGCAAAGGGTTGAATTAACGCTTTATTTAGCTTACATCATGTAAACGTTACGCGCGGGAAGAGTATTTACCTTCACGAGTATCGATCAGCAGAACATCGCCTTCGTTGATGAACAATGGCACTTGTACATTCAAGCCTGTTTCCACTTTTGCGTTTTTGGTAGCGCCTTGTGCCGTGTTACCTTTTACGCTTGGCTCTGTTTCGATAACTTTCAACTCAACGCTTGTAGGCAAGTCGATTCCGAGGATTTCACCTTGGTAGCTAACGATCTTAACGTTCATGTTTTCTTTGAGGAAGTTCAATTCCCACTCCAGTTGGTCGCTTGTCAGTGTGAACTGATCATATGTTTCGTTGTCCATGAACGTGTGCTCTGTACCACTTGCATACAGGTAGGACACGCCACGGTTTTCGATGATGGCACGGCCAATAGTTTCACCTGCACGGAATGTTTTCTCAACTGTGTTACCGTTGCGCAGGTTTTTCAGTTTGGAACGTACGAAGGCAGCGCCTTTACCTGGTTTAACATGTTGGAAATCAAGAACGGTATAGATGTCGTTATCTACTTGTACGGTCAAGCCTGTTTTAAAATCGTTTACTGAAATCACAAAAAATCCCTCCTGATATGGTTGAAAAGTAGGTGATATAAGACGATGCGTTAATTTAAGTTTGAACAAGTCAAACCGTCATATTACACAGACCACTACGATGGCAGAACAACCTTCCGATCGCTGTTATCCCCAGATTTCTTTTTGATCCCTATCCTAATAGGGAGAAATCCGGGGATAAAGGCGAGCGTTTCACTTCTTCAGGTTTTTTCTGCCCTCTCCGTTATTGTGTAATTCCAAGTTTACTTCATTCAAAAGCATAAATTAAAAATCGTCTTATATCACCGTTGGCTGTAATTTAGCCGATTACGGTGAACTTCTTGTCCGAATTCGTCAAAATGTGAATACCTGTCTCGGTAATCACCACGTCATCCTCGATACGCACGCCGCCAAGGCCGTCAATGTAGATACCCGGTTCAACGGTTACCACCATGCCCGGTTTCAATACATCGTCGCTAAGCTTGGACAAACGAGGAGCCTCATGGACTTCCATACCCAGGCCGTGGCCTGTGCTGTGTCCGAATTGCTCTCCGTATCCGTGGCCTGCAATGATATCACGTGCCAATGCATCTGCTTCCCGTCCGGTCATGCCCGGTTTCAGGTTCGCCAGCGTATGTAACTGGGCTTCCAGTACGATATCGTAAATTTTACGCAGTTCAGGTACAGGTGTGCCCGTTGCGATGGTACGTGTCAGATCTGAACAGTATCCATCCAAAAGCGCACCAAAGTCAAATGTAATTAACTCATTTTGTCCGATGACTTTGCCACTTGCTACACCATGAGGCATAGCAGAACGTTCACCCGATGCAACGATGGTATCGAACGAAGAGGAAGTTGCTCCATGTTTGCGCATGAAAAACTCCATCTCCAAATCCACTTCACGTTCAGTCATACCCGATTTTGCGAATTGCAAAACGTGACTGAATGTTGCATCTGCCAGATCTGCAGCTCTTTGCATTACAGCGATCTCATCTTCGTCCTTGAACATACGAAGTTGCTCCACTATACCGGATACAGCTTTCAATTCAATAGACTGAAGTGCCTCAGCATAAGCAGTATGCGTGCCATAAGTGACATGATCCTGCTCAAAGCCAACCTGTTTGATATTCGCCGATGCAAGCAATTCACGTACGGATTCCAACGGTTTTGGTCCATGTTCTACAACGGTAAACCCTTTGGCTTGTTGCGGTGCCTGTGTCATGTAACGGAAATCGGTAAGCAAATAAGCTTCCTGTTCCGTAATCAGCACGTATCCTGCTGAACCTGTAAAGCCCGTCATGTAACGACGGTTAATCGGATTTGTAATCAGCATAGCCGTGAGTTCATGTTTATGCATGGCCTCACGCAACTTATTTACTCGTTTGTTTTCCATCGGTAACCCTTCTTTCTCTCACATTCCCGGGTCCCCGGCTCAGGTTTGTTTGTCCAGATGACGCACGAGAGCCAGCAGCCCCAGTTCATAGCTTACTTCGCCAAATCCGGCAATCTGCCCGATTGTTTCTGCAGCAATTACGGAATGATGTCTGAACGCTTCGCGTGCATGAATGTTGGATAGATGTACTTCTACTGTAGGAACTTTTACGGCATTGATGGCATCACGCACAGCATAGCTGTAATGGGTCAGCGCTCCGGCATTCAGCATGATTCCGTCTGCATCGCCCATCGCTGCATGAATTCGATCAATGATGTCCCCTTCGTGATTGGATTGATAAAAAGCGATGGAGACGCCCAGCTCCTCCGCCTGTCTGCGAATTTTGTCCTCAATATCCTTCAGACTAAGCGTTCCATAGATGCCGGGTTCACGTACACCGAGCATGTTCAGGTTCGGGCCATTGATTACAACAATCCGTTTCATAGCTGCTCCACCCTTTCTGCAAATAACCATCTGCTATTTTAACACAGCCATTGCCGGATTGAGAAGCTTTTTTGCGGCTATGCTCCCGCTTGCTCTGGCTCTCGTTTCCGTTCATCCGTGAACTCCATGGCTATGGTGTAGCCAATAAACAGTCCCCACAGCAAAAAGAAACAAAATTCTGTGATGATTGAATCCCAGGTTAAGCGGTTTAAGGGCTTCACCATATCCAGTTTTGGACCTACCAGGACAAAGATAATGAGCCACCAAAAAATTCCGTAACCCATGCCTGGAAGCGGCCCTTTCCATTTTTTCATAGTAAACGTGTAAATCAGAGAGGCAAGGACCGAAAAGACAATAAAAAACAGCCACCCGGTCAAATGTCCTGCTGCAGTATAGATAAAATTGTGCTTGAAAAACGGTTCAGCCAAAAATCCCAATGGCACAATCGTAAAATGAAGCAGATAGAACAGCCAATGCAAACCTCCCCAGATAAAACCTGCGAAAAAACCTAGCTCCACTGCAAATGGGAACGGTTTGGTGAAATAATGTGCCTGGCCTTGCCGCTGGGTAGGACGTCTCCCCCGGTCCTTTTGCTCTCCTTTGTCTGCACGCTGATTTTTATGGGATGTGCGTTCACCCGTGTACTCTGTCATCGCCATTCTCCTTCACGTTCAGTTTGCAAAACTGCGAATAAATCTCCATTTTCGTCCTAACTCTACCGGGTAGTATGTACAAATCAGGACAAAGTTAACAACATCGCCCTTGGATCGACTGGTAAACTAGAAATTGCTCTCAAAATTCGATACAATAGGGTTATAAAACTGCCTTCAACCATGAAGGCCTAGAACAGAATAGGAAGGTGAATAATTTGCCTCAACAATCCAAGCCTGTCAGCTACGGGGGGCAAGCTGTCATTGAGGGCGTAATGTTCGGCGGTAAACATGTCAACGTTACAGCTGTGCGAAGAAAAGACGGCGAAATTACGTATCTGGAAGTTCCCAAGCAAGACAAGTCCTGGGTCATGAAATTGCGGCGGATTCCACTACTGCGCGGGATTGTCAGCATTATAGATTCGAGCGTCAAAGGAAGCAAACATCTTAATTATTCTGCTGACGCATATGCTGATGATGAACTGGAACCTGAAGAAAAAGCAAAGCAAAAAGAAAAAGAAGGCTCAGGCTGGAGCCTTAGCATGATTATCGGCGTCACCGCAGTAGCAATCCTTTCGTTCCTCTTTGGTAAAATTGTGCTTACATTGTTGCCGGTTGTTATTGAGAATTTTCTGTTCAAAAATGCATTCGACAATCAGTTTTTGCATAATTTACTGGAAGGCGGAATTAAGCTGATTCTGTTGCTTGCCTATCTGTGGCTGATCTCCCAGACACCGATGATTAAACGTCTGTTCCAATACCACGGTGCAGAACATAAAGTCATTAGTGCTCATGAAGCCGGAGAAGAGCTTACGCCAGAGAATGTGCAGAAGTATAGCCGTCTGCATTACCGTTGCGGAAGCAGTTTTATTATGCTGACTGTCATTATTGGGGTATTTTTGTACTCGCTCTTCACATACGATAACCTCTGGGAACGTATGGGACAGCGGTTGCTGTTGTTGCCAGTCGTACTTGGTATTTCATTCGAATTATTGAAGTTGACCAACTCGGTACGTGACATCCCTGTACTTCGTTATCTCGGATACCCGGGGCTGTGGCTGCAATTGCTGACAACCAAAGAGCCAACGAATGAACAGGTAGAAGTATCCATTGCTTCGTTTAACCGTATGCGTGAATTGGATGCCAAACTCGCAAACGTATCCGCCACGTCGGAAGTTCCTGTTGCAACACTTGATCCTGTGAAAGGGTGAATGATATGAACAAGCAGGCGATCATATTTTGGACGTTCATTGCACTCGCTGCTATTGGAATCTTGACTAGGCTGGGAAGTGGAGGTTTATCTCAAATTATCATCCCCCTCGTCGTGTTCGGAGTTGTGTTCCTGCTCTATAAATATCCGCCCCGCCGTTGGGCACGCAAGACATCGTCACCGAAGATCAAACCATCGGCTAAAACCATGGCTAAAGTTAATGCGCAGTCTGGCACTCGAAAAAGTAGTGGTTCTTCCAAAAAACGCAAGGATTATCCTTTCCAAGTGATTCAGGGACAAAAGGGTAAAAGTGATGAAGACGTACCTAAGTATCACTAAAGCGCTAATATCGGCGAAACACACAGAAAAGCAATTCTCCAAACATGCGGAGAATTGCTTTTTCATTTTTATACAGGAGTCAGCGGTGGTGTCTCCGCTTGTTTCTTTCTTAACTCTCGTTTCTGTTTGTCCAGCTGTTCACCATATATCTTCGTATTCCATCCACTGAAAAATTCAGTACCTGCAGTGACCCCAGATTGATATAAAGCTGTACTGTCCTGTACAGAAAGGTGAAATTCCGTAGGTTTAATTCCAAGGGTAGGAATTTTCACAGTACGGAATCGATTAACCTGTTCAATATATCGCTCGTCATGAGCAGTAAGCATCGTTTCAACCAATGCCTGAAGCATGCTTAGAGGCCCTCTGATTCTAGCTGGCTCTCCTTCGGTTTTGCCAACCATTTTAAAACCGACTACAGGGATGATTTCTCCTCCACGTTCTGTACGCTCTCCATCGAACAGCCAGAGCGGAAAATTGCTCAGTAAAGCGCCATCGACGATGTAGACAAACTGGTCCGCAAAACGTAAACCTTTGGATAAGATCGGGGATTTGCGAATGGCTACGGGGTCGAAGAAATAGGGGATACTGCAACTCATGCGTACGGCCTTGGCCACCTCCAGCTTCGCTGGGTCAATTCCGAATCGTTTGATATCATCTGGAAGCACCAAAATAGTGCCATTGGAAATGTCGGATGCAATGATTAGCAACTTACCTGGAGGCAGATCAGCAAACGTCCGTACTCCCTTTTTTTTCAGCATATCCCGTATCCAGCATTCCAGCGCTTCCCCAGAATATAGTCCTTTCTTCAAAAACAGCCTTGCGGCGGGTCCGATCCACTTGGTATCGAATATGGGAGAACGTCGCAGCAATGAAGCAAACGGTGTATTCTCGATAATGCCTTTCATCTCTTCCGCCGAATAGCCCGCGGCCAGCAAAGTAGCTACGATGGAACCCGATGACGTGCCCGCTACGCGATTGAACTCAACACCGTGATCCTCTGCACCCTTTACGGCGCCGGCAAGCGAAATCCCCTTCACGCCGCCACCTTCAAATACTCCATTAATCAACACAATAAAACCCCCGTTCTCCAGGCAGTCCATGCTACTACTGCCACTGTATGAGAACAGGGGTTGGTCATATTACGTTAAAATGTTTTACAGTCCATAATAGGCCTTTAATTTGGCGATCAAGCCGAGCGGATTTTTCGTCAGGTACTGTGAGCTGAAGAAAATATCCCCTTTCACTGTATCATATTTCTCATTATATATAAGCTGATCAATGATCTCCTGTGATGTCTGCCACCCGATTTCCGGTGTGCCAAGCTTATAAGGCGAATGACCAATGTACAACTTCACATCGGTATTAGCCACTTCATTGGCCCACCAGTCAACCACCTTGTCATATCGTGCTGCACTGAGTGTCATGCTCCAGTACACTTGGGGTGCGACATAGTCGATCCACTCCTGCTTGATCCACGTCCGCACATCCGCATTCATGCTGTCATAAGCGGTTACTCCGGCTTTTGTATCAGAACCTGTCATATCAACCGATTTGTTACGCCATACACCAAATGGGCTAATGCCATATTGGACGCCAGCTTTCACCTTGTGGATGCTCTCTCCAAGCTGCTTGACGAATTGATTGATGTTGTCCCGGCGCCATTCCGCACGGTCACTCGTATTCAATGTGTTGTATGCTTTGAAAGCCGCATCATCATTAAAAGTTACATTAGATGGATAGAAATAATCATCCAAATGTACACCATCAACATCATACTGATCAACCACTTCCATGATGGAATCAATAATATGCTGTCTCGCTTCCGGAATGCCTGGATTAATATACAGTTTGCCTGATGCATTAACAATCCAGTCCGGATGAAGCTTGGATACATGATTGGCTGCAAGCCCGGTTGTACTTGCCGAATTGGTAGCCCGGAACGGGTTGAACCAGGCATGGAACTCAAGGCCACGTTTATGAGCTTCCTCGATCATAAATGCAAGTGGATCATACCCGGGATCTTTTCCCTGTGTTCCTGTCAGTACGCTATTCCACGGTACAAGACCTGATGGATAGATCGCATCCCCATTGGCTCGAACTTGCACAAATACGGCGTTGATTCCCATATCCTTCAACGTATCAAGCTGCTGAATGAACTCCAGCTTTTGTTTCTCCACATTTCCTTTGGCACCAGATGAAGGCCAGTCTCCGTTTACAGTCGAAATCCAGGCTCCTCGCATCTCATCCGTATTTGGCGTAGTTCCCGTTCCTCCAGGCTCTGCTGGTGTCACTGGGGTAGGATTAGGGGCATTGCCTGTGGTCAGATTAATCGTCTGCTCAGACTGGTTCCAGGTGACCTGGATTCCCAGGTTCTCACTGACGAATCGAATCGGTACCATGACACGGCCTTGCTTTAATTCTACCGATGCATCAAGATCAACCACGGCACTATCTACCGTTGCCTGCTGGCGTCCACTCGTCATTGTAATGACTGAATCAGATTTCTTGATTGTAACCGTACGCGTAGCCTGTGACCAAAGCACAGATGCACCCAGTCCTTCGCTAATGACACGCAGAGGAACCATCGTTACATTTACTTTGGGCAAAATGTAAGGTGAAACATCCGATTCCAAACGCTGACCATCCAAATAAATAACAATTTCCTTTTGACTAGCTGCCTGCGCCGTCAGTCCTGAGGTTTGTAAACCCAGAACAAAAATGAGCAGCAGGATCAATCCGTTACGAATCTTCATCAGTGCAATCCTCCAAAATAATTATAAATTCGCGGCAAATTCTGCTAGTTTAATAGACGCTCCTAATGAATGTTAAGTTGCGAATAATCGCCAAATTTTGGTCAAAAAAAAGCAAAAGGACGCTCCCTACCGTTTTAGCGGCAGGTGCATCCTCTGATTTTGAATGATATGCATTGCAATTTTTCAGGTCATTCTGGCTTTGAAAGCTTAGGATTCTGTATTGCTCATGACGTCCTGAATACTTTTAAGATCACGCAGTCGATTCTCATCCTGGCGGAAATATTCAACCAAAGATTCGATGCAGGTAATGGAATCCCAGCTCAAATGGTGTTCTATACCTTCGACATCCTGGTAAATATTTTCCTCCTGAACACCAATCGTCGTCAAAAATTGTTCAAGCAGATGATGGCGCTCCATTAATCGTTTGCCCATCTTTTTGCCTTTTGGCGTAAGTACCAGCCCGCGGTACTTCTCATAGATCAGGTACTCGTCTTTGTCCAGCTTTTGGATCATCTTCGTCACCGATGAAGGATGTACTTCCAAACCTTCAGCTATATCAGACACACGAGCATAGCCCTTTTCATCAATTAATTTGTATATACGCTCCAAATAATCTTCCATACTGGGCGTTGGCATCTGCTTCCCTCTCTTCTCTCTGACCGACAATATTCTTGTCTGGTCCCTATCTTATAATGATACATGTTATCAATACGCATTGGCAAGTCCTGCACAATTCATTCACTATTTACTGTCCATAAAACACCTCTCAGGACGCAAATTTCGTCGCCATTACGCAAGTATTGGCAAGGGTAGACTTATCCCGAAACGAGGCAAACTAAACAAGGTTCTGTATTGAAAGGAGTGATTTCGTGAGTACAAGTGTAGCGCAACCGCCCGTTCGCAAAGCAAAAGGCACTAAACCCTTTATTCCCGATTTGGTGTATTTTGAACCCGGTGCGCTGGAATATGAAAAAGGTAAACGGATTATGGAATGGGTTACCTCTAGGGATATCCCATATCAGATGACGACATCCCATAATCGAATCACCAATCTCCCTGGTGAAACGGAACAGGAAAAGTACCGAATGGCCAAGCGCACCCTTGTCGTCGGCGTGCGTAAAACACTCAAGTTTGACCAATCGAAGCCTTCGGCCGAATATGCCATTCCTATCTCCACAGGCTGTATGGGCCACTGTCATTATTGTTATCTTCAAACGACACTTGGGGCCAAGCCTTATGTCCGTGTCTATGTCAACACCGAAGAAATCATTCAGGCTGCCAAGGGGTACATTGAGGAACGTGCACCTGAACTTACCCGTTTTGAAGCAGCTTGTACATCTGATCCCGTAGGACTGGAGCATATTACGGGAAATCTCGGTGACCTGATTCGTTTTATGGCGGATGAGGAACACGGACGACTTCGCTTTGTGACCAAATACCATCATGTTGATCCTTTATTAAACATCAAGCATAACGGACACACTCGTATCCGTTTCAGCGTGAATTCCGATTATGTTATCAAAAATTTTGAGCCAGCCACCTCACGGTTTGAAGAGCGTATTGAAGCCGCAGGCAAAATAGCTCATGCCGGTTATCCGCTCGGATTCATTATTGCCCCAATTATGTGGTACGACGGATGGGAAGAAGGATATAGCGAGCTTTTACAAAAGCTTGCCGATACACTTCCTGAAGACGCAACCAAGGATCTAACCTTTGAAATGATCCAGCACCGTTTTACCAAAACGGCAAAAGCCACCATTGAGAAGCGATACCCCAAAACCAAGCTGGAGATGGATATCGAAAAGCGGAAAATGAAATGGGGCCGCTGGGGCCAGTACAAATATGTGTATAAGGATGATCAGCAGGATGCCCTGCGCGAGTTTATTACTGAGCGCATTTTTGAGCATTTCCCTCAGGCCAACATGGATTACTTCACTTAAGCGTAGGGCTGACACCTTTTATTAAAGTGCCATTGATTAAAAAAGCAGGTTACACGAGCCAGAATCATTCTGGGTTCATGCAGCCTGCTTTGTTCTTATTTAGAATAAACCATGAATAAAACAACAACTGGTTGACGGCTATATAAGGTTATATAATCATCCAGTCTGGCGTAATCTGCTGTAGCCAAATCGTAATCTTTGTCATCTGATCTGTGAATAACAGCACTCCGAGGAACAACATTAATGCGCCCCCGGCTTTCATCATGATGTTAGAATAACGCAAGATCCATCGTGTAGAACCGATGAAAAAGGCCAGAATGAAAAACGGTAACGCAAATCCGGCCGTGTAACCCGTAATCAAAGCCAGCCAGGTTGTTGGTTCGCTCGCAGCCATCGCGATGATGGCAGTCAAAATCGGCCCAATGCAAGGCGACCAACCTGCCGAGAAACCTATGCCAAAAATGAATGAGCCCAAGTAACCCGCTGGTTTCCATTTCATATCCATCTTACGCTCTTTCATCAGAAACTGAGGTTTGAACAAACCAAGCAGGAATAACCCCATTAACATAATCAAGATCGCGGATAATTGACGAATGAGATCACGGTTATCATTGAAAAATTGACCGAATAATCCGGCTCCCAGCCCCAGCGAATAAAACACAACCGAGAAGCCCAAAATAAACGCCAGCGTATGAGTCAATGTCTTGAAGCGAACTTCACGCTGATTGCGTTCATCCTTCAAGCGTTGTACCGTCATCCCTGTAATGTAGGAAAGATACGAAGGATACAGTGGAAGACAGCATGGCGATATAAACGAAGCTAATCCTGCTACAAAAGCCAGCCACACATTAACATCAGGCATGAAGCGGACGTCTCCCTTCCCTGGGGGCTCACTTGCTCACGTTCAGACTAGGCTCGGAACCCTTTTTTTCCAATCATCGTAAGAATTAGCATCATGATAAGCAAAAGTACAATCGTTGCTCCTGGTGCAAGGTTCCAGATCCCGGCCACAACCAGTCCAATGACCACTGCAATTTCGCCAATGACCACGGATAATATAATCGCCGATTTGAAACTTCGTGCCATCAGCAAGCTTACAGCTACCGGAATGGTCAACAATGCCGATACCAGCAATGCGCCCACGATTTTGATCGCCGTACTAATAACAAGGGCTGTCATCACGGTAATCAGCATGTTAAGCAGTTTCACAGGCAATCCGGTAACCGCTGCGGCATCCTCTTCAAAGCTGAGCAGGAAAAACTCCTTATGTAACAGCGCTACAACGATGACCACGATCAGCGTGACCACACCAACCAGCTTCAAATCCGTGGAGTCTAGTGTATAAATACTGCCGAACAGGTAACTCATAACATCTGTATTATATCCTTTGCCCAGCGTGAAGAACAACGAAGCCAGCGCTACTCCACCGGACATGATGATCGCGATCGATAACTCGGCGTAACTCTTGTATGCCTTGCGCAGCTTCTCTATCGCAAATGATGCGAGCACGGCGAAAATAAGCCCCACCGCAATCGGATACACTTCAATCAGGAATCCGAGTGCAACCCCGGCAATAGTCACATGAGACAGGGTATCCCCGATCATGGATAAACGCCGCAGCACCAGAAACAATCCGATCAATGGTGCGGTGATGCCGATTAGCAATCCCCCCGCCAGCGCCCGCTGAAAAAAATCACTCATTAAAATTTCCAAAACACACACGACTCCTTCGGACTTGCTTTCATCTGGTTGCGCACTCGCGTCTAACGTACCTGGGTGGTGGTATGCTGCAAATTAGTCTCGGCACAATCTTCCACCTCATGGGAATGACGGACATGGAAATGTATTTTTCCGTTTGTCACCGCTGCTTTGGAACCGAGATAACTCTCCATCCGGTCCATATCATGGGATACCATCAGGAATGTCATCCGGTGGTGTTCATGCATATGGGTAATCAGTTCGAAAAAGCTGGCCTGGGATTCGGCATCAATGCCCACCGTCGGTTCATCCAGAATCAGCAGATCAGGGTGATTAATAAGTGCACGTGCCAAAAACACACGCTGTTGCTGTCCGCCGGACAATTGTCCGATCCGTTTGTTCGCCAGATCCTCAATCCGCATCACTTGCATAGCATCTGTGCACTGCTGCTGACACTTACGGGACATTCGGCGGAACATATTCTTGTTGTTGTACAAGCCGGACATTACGACTTCCCGTACCGTTGCAGGGAACAATGGGTTAAATGCATTTTTTTGCGGAACATAACCAATCCGTTCCCAATCCTTGAACCGGCGGATCGACTGTCCGAATAGCTTGATATCTCCCTCGGCTGGAGGCAAAAGTCCAACCAACATCCGCAGCAAAGTCGTTTTGCCCGCCCCGTTTGAACCGATAATCCCGACAAAATCCCTTTCCTGGACCATAAAATCAAGATTTTCAATCACTCGCTGGTCACCGTAGGAAAATGATAGTTTCTCGATCTCTATGATTGGATCATGACACAATGGCATGATTTGCTGCATGGCAAAGCCGCCCTTCATTATATATAAGGATTGCATACGAATCCTTCAGTCTATCTTATTTTAATGCGATCAGCAGATTTTGCAAATTTTTCTCCATAAGGGTGAAATAATCATCCCCGTTTGTGGCCTGTTCTTTGGTTAAACCTTCTACCGGATTCAGGACCATTGTCTCTACACCCGCTTCATTGGCAAGGGTTTTTGCCAGTTTGTCAGATACCAGCTCTTCAAAGAAAATGTATTTAATCCCTTCATCCTGCACCAACTTGGCCAACTTCACAATATCCTGACCTGTGGGCTCCGCATCGGGAGAAAGTCCCATAATGGCATGCTGGGTCAACCCATAATCCCGTGCAAGATATCCAAAAGCCTGGTGTGATACGACAATTTCCTTGTGGGGTACTTTAGACAGTTCGTCCGTAAAGTGCTGATCCAGTGTTTCCAGCTTGGTCCGCAGCTCTTCGTAACGTTGTTCATATCCTTCTTTATGTGCAGGGTCTACTTCAACCAGGCTGTTTTTGATATTCTCAGCCATTACCATTGCCGATTTTGGACTTACCCACGTATGAGGGTCCACATGATGGTCCGCAATGTCCTCTGCGTTCGCTTCATCTGCATGTTCGTCGCTATGTTCATCCACCTGTTCTTCACCATGACCGTGTCCATCATCACCTTCAGCAGTCAATAGAGTAACCCCTTCACTTACTGCAACCGACTTCACTTGGGTATCGCTATTCAGTGACTTCAGGAAGTTGGGGACCCATCCCTCCAGACCTGCACCATTGTATAAAAACAACTGGGCTTTGGATGTATTCACAATATCTTGGCTCTTCGGCGTCCAGTCATGTGGTTCAACACCTGTGGGCAGCAAATTAATGACATTTGCATCTTCCCCGCCAATTGTCGAAGTAAACGCATAAACAGGATAGAAGCTCGTGATCACATTCACTTTGCCTTCCACCAACTTGGCACTCTCCGAATTATTCTGACCGCATGCCGACAATATGAGCAAACTAAGAACAAGCAGACCGCTGAGCAACAATTTCATATGCCTTCTTCTACCTGTCACTAGAGTCCGGTTTACCTGGTCTAGATTTCTTCCATTATAAAGTTTCACTAGTATTCACTCCGCATCTCTTAATCGTAAACATTACTGAAAGAATTATAGGTAACCTGCTCGAACTTGTCAAGCCACTCTGTCCTATTCATTCTTTCCTTGAGCACGGAGTTCATAACAGTATATGCTTGTTTTCTTCGCATCAGATCCGATTTCATCCCAAAATAAAAAGTGACCCGATTCGCATCGAGCCACCTTCTATTACCGCTATATAAACCATATTCTTGGTTACACGGTCAAATTTTTATTTCACTTGTGCACCATTAGGCATATTATCAGGTACTGTTGCCAGTGTAAGTTGGTCGCCATGGGATGCTGCCAGGATCATACCCTGGGACAGTTCACCGCGCAATTTCACAGGCTTGAGGTTAGTCACACAGATGACTTTGCGCCCAACCATATCTTCAGGTGAATAAAACTTCGCGATTCCCGATACAACCTGACGTTGCTCATAGCCAAGATCCAGCTGCAACTTCAGCAATTTATCGGCTTTCTTGACCGGTTCACAGGCAATAACTTGAGCGACACGCAGTTCCACTTTGGCGAAATCGTCAATACCGATCTCTTCTTTGCCTTCGGGTGCTGTGACGGGTTGAACTGCTTCCGAAGAGCCTCCAGCATCAGCTTGAGCTGCCTCAGTCTGCGCTTCTGCTTTTTTGCCCCCGGTCATTGCTTCAGCAATATAAGCAATCTCCTGTTCAGAGTCCAGACGTGGGAAGATCGGGTCACCCTTCTGCAAGGCGTTTCCAGCCGGAATAACGCCCCATTGCTTCGCTGAATCCCAAGCCGTCAGTTCACCTTCCTGAATGCCGAGCTGTTCCCAGATTTTGCGCGGAGCACGTGTCAAGAACGGTTGCAAGAGGATGGAAGCAATCCGCAAGCTTTCAATCAGATGCGACATTACCGATGCCAGTTCATTGCGTTTCGCTTCATCACGAGCCAGAGCCCAAGGCTGAGTCTCGTCAATGTATTTGTTACTGCGGCTAACAAACTGACTGATCGCTGTCAACGCTACGGAAAATTGCAGATTTTCCATAGCCTGCTCCACTTTCTCCACAGCAGCAAGACCCGCCTCTTCAAGAGATGCATCAAATTCGGTCACACCGGAAGTAAACTCAGGCGCTTTGCCTTCGAAATATTTGTCCACCATGGCTACCGTACGGTTCAACAGGTTTCCAAGGTCATTCGCAAGGTCCGAGTTCACACGTTCTACAAAGCTTTCTGGAGTAAAGGTACCATCTGAACCAAATGGAACTTCACGCAGCAGGTAATAACGCAGTGCATCCAAACCATAACGGTCAATCAGGGTTACCGGGTCAACGACATTGCCCTTTGATTTGGACATTTTGCCGTCTTTCATCAACAGCCAACCGTGAGCGAATACTTTCTTCGGTAAAGGCAGGTCCAATGCCATCAGCATAATTGGCCAGTAAATCGTATGGAAACGAACAATTTCTTTCCCTACCAGATGCACGTCCGCTGGCCAGAATTTGTTATACAGGGATTCATCGGATGATCCATAGCCCAGAGCTGTAATATAGTTAGATAACGCATCAATCCAGACATATACAACGTGTTTCGGATCGCCTTTAACTTTGACGCCCCATTCAAAAGTTGTCCGGGATACAGCCAAGTCTTCCAGACCCGGCTTAATGAAGTTGTTGATCATTTCATTTTTGCGGGACTCCGGCTGAATAAAACCCGGATTCTCTTCATAATATTTCAGCAAACGATCGGCATACTTGCTCATCCGGAAGAAGTAGGATTCTTCTTTTACCAGTTCCACAGGATGCCCGCTATCCGGACTTTTGGCCGAAATAATCTCGCCTTTGTCATTCTTCTCCACATCAACCAGCTGGGTTTCCGTGTAATAGGTTTCATCCGGGATACTGTACCACCCTTCATACTCACCCTTGTAGATATCCCCTTGTTTCAACAAGCGGTCAAAGATATCCTGAACCACTGTTTTGTGACGCTCCTCCGTCGTACGAATGAAGTCGTCATTGGAAATGTCCAGTTTGTTCCACAGTTCCTTGATACCAACAACGATGTCGTCTATAAAGGCTTGCGGTGACTGCCCTTTCTCTTGTGCCTTGCGCTCAATCTTCTGCCCATGTTCATCCGTTCCTGTCAGATAGTGAACAGCATAACCACGCAGACGTTTGTAACGAACCATGGCGTCACCCGCCACAGTCGTGTACGCGTGCCCGATATGCAGTTTGTCACTCGGATAATAAATCGGGGTTGTCAGATAAAATGTTTTTTGATCAGCCATAAATGACTTCTCCTCCTTCATATGGTCGTGCTTTTTCATTACATTTGTCTAAAAAAGAACACAAAAAACTCCCGTCCCTGTATGGGACGAGAGTTGCTCTCACGTGTTACCACCCAAATTCCCCGTGTTTTTCACAAAACACAGGCTCTGCCGGTCCTTCGACCGCCCATTAACGCTGGATCACGCCTCAGCCTTACGACAGCCGTTCTAATCAACGTCTGCACGCTCGAAAGAGGTTCCTCCGGGACCATATTCCATCCTCCTCCCAGACCGGTTCTCAGCTCATCCGGCTCTCTGCACTGGGGGTGTGTCTGTACTTATCCCTTCACTGGAAATCATATAGAAGTTGTTCAAAAAGTCCAATTTTGATTACGAATAATGCCTAGGGGCATCATCAGCATCGAATATGAAATTCAGCCGAAATGTCCGTTGCTCACGTAGTTTCCCTACGCTCCGCTACTCCATTTCTAGCTTCATTCCCTCTTCTTGGTACTGAAAACCAAACTTTTTGAACAGCTATACATACCAAAAATATACTGAAATACTGCCTCCTTTGTCAAGTGGACAGCAATCTTAAATCAACTCATACCTGCAAATACGACCATTGAATCGTTAATCGGATACCATCACAGACTTTTCGACCTTCGGCGGCACCAGATCCACTCCGCCTGGATGAAACGGATGGCATTTGGCAATACGCTTTGCCGCCAGCAGCGATCCTTTGAACGCACCGTGCACCTCAATCGCCTCCATCGCGTAAGCCGAGCAAGTAGGGTAGAAACGACACGTCGGCGGCTTCAGTGGAGAGATATAGCTGCGATACACCCGAATGGGAGCCTGAACCAGTCTGCGGGATAACTTCATCGTCAGTGCTTCCCATGAGTGTGCTGATGTCCAGTTGACACTTTGGCTGGCACATGTTCGGCACAGTCCTTACAGTACCCAAAAACTTCAAATTTATGATCGACAACCTGGAATTGCTCAGGCGCATCTGCAAGCTGCATTGGGCAAAAAACAATTGGATATGTCTTCTGGCATTTCAGACAAATCATATGGTGGTGATGGTGATCCTCGCTGCAATGTGCTCTGAACTTCACCCCATCTTCAAAGATGACCTGCTCCAGTACACCCAATTCCTGCATGACACGCAAATTCCGGTACACCGTGTCAAAACTCAGTCCGCTGTAAGTCTTACCCATATATTCATAGACGTCCTTGGGAGTCAAATACCCAGGGGATTCGGCAAATAACCGAGCCAGCGTCTTCCGCTGATCCGTAATGCGGAGCCCCTGCGAGGACATGGTAGTAATAATCTGTTCTGTCGACAGCATGACCTAAAGCACCTCCTGTCATACGAGCATTCTGCATAAATCCAACGAGCGACTTCAATCCAGCAATACCTAGATCGAAATGGTTCTAATCGTCTAGGAATCGTACCCGTTAGCGTGTGGATCAAATTATGCAAAATGCTGATACTTATGCTTAATTTATATACTTCTAATAATGCCTTAAATGAAGTTCATAGTCAACGAACGAACCTGAGCCCGCTGCTGCTGCAGTAACAATAAAAAGGACTCCATGAACATGGAGTCCTTTCCTGACGGTTTAGATGATCAATCCTTCGGGCGACTTTTGGGGTGACAGGATAAATAGCATATAAGCTTTCACTCCAAACCGTCCGTTCCTGGTGACAGGAGAAGTAATTACTTCTCTGCCGGAAGCGGTGTGAACAGCAGGTTAACCGGCAGATTGCTTCCCGGTGCTGCGGAGAACAGAATCGTTACACTTTGACCATACGAACCTGTACGATAGAGTACACTTTGTTCGTTTGGTGCACTTACGGATTTACCGTTCGAAATCTGAACAACTTCTCCATTAACGAGGGCTACACCCGAGTATTTACCACCACGTGGGTTGAACGAGATCAATGTGCGTGGAGCCACATTATTCAGTGTAATTTTGTACAGTACGCCGAAGTTACCCGCGTTGGAAGCATCTGTGTACGCCATTGGATCTGTTCCGACCAGATTCGGATCACTTGCATTATCCCCGAGCGGCAAGCGAGCAGGCTTCGAACCTACTTCTTGATCGTACGTAATGATACGGGTTGCATTCGGGTATGTTCCCCGGTTATGCACACCATCACGATCCAGTACAGGCAATGTGGACCATACCGTCATTGGATCTTTGTTCTCATCAATCATAATGATATTGTAATCCAGTTCATAGTCACTGAATACATCCGAGTACAAGGAGATGACTTGACCCTGTTTCATAGGAAGAGCACTCAATTCGGTCAGAATTAGCTTGCTCTCTCCAGGCTGGATGTACACTTTCTTTTGTCCTGTCCCGTTCTGTATGGACTGGAACCAGCGATCAATGGACAATTTACCTGCCGCAGTTGCTATTGGTGAAGGACCTGCAAAACCCATGTTTTGCTGCTCAATGGATGCTGTATACGCATTGTTGTTTGTCGCAACAACATACATTTTCACGTTTTTACCTGTGTTGTTCACATGGTGAATCATGAAACGTGTTTGTCCAAAGGAAGATTCCTTATAAACAATACCTTCTGAATTAACGGTTTCGGGGCTGTTACTACGAATCAGCAAACTTGGCTCGTCGTGATAAGTGAAAGGTATTTTCTCCATCGATGGTACCCCACTACCATCGAAGCTGAACTTCTCACCTACTGGTGTAAACAACTGATTAAAATCAGACATGGTGTACAGCGTTTCACCTGTAATGTTAACCGTCTTTGTATAGCTGTCGCTAGCACCATGTTTGTCCGTAACGGTAATCGTTACACTCTTTGGTCCCGGAACAAAGAATGCCAAAGCATTGTTTTCCCATTCGGTTTTCACAATGGCATTTTCATCATCGGTGCTTTGATCAATGTACGTGATCTTTTCACCCATCTTGTACTCTTCCTTGTCTGTCGTAAACATCGCTACAGGAGGAAGATTTGGTTTTTGAACCTGAATCGTTACAGAGTACGGATCACTCCATTGTCCGCTCGAATCCTGGACAGCATACGTTACCGTATATGTACCTGGTTGGTCAAACGAATCCTGACGGCCAGTCCAGCGCTCGTCTACGATGTCCAGTCCCTTGGAAGAGCTTGATTTAGTGTTGTATGTTACCGTGTCTCCTGTAAAAATCTCTTTTTGTACTGTGAAGCTGGCTACCGGTTTGGTATTCAGGTTCAGTACAACAGTCTTGGCAGACTGATTAACTTTATAAGTAATGTTGAGAGCCTGAGTAATCGACGTCAGTGGCACCATGAACGTATTTTTTTGTTGATAGGCTGGGCCCTTCATTGTTCTGGATTCACCGTTCACTGTGTAAATAGTGCTATTCGTTTTGAAGCGAAGCTCATCTTCGCCACTAATAATAATGGTTTCTTTGGTTGTATTGTCATATTTCACTTCATAACCAACCCGATCAACCAGTGCGCGGATCGCTACATAAGATACTCCATTTTTAACAGCCATCGGCTGCCCGGCAAGATATGTTTTGCCGTCTTGCACCATTTTGTTGCTGTTCATATAAAGTGTCAGATCTCCGCCTTTACTTCCGGCTACAGATTGACCGCTTGTAGATGGTTGTTCAACCTCAACTGGAGCCGTTGGAACTGTTGTTTCCTCGCCTGCATCCTCTTCATCAGCAGGGTCTGTAACAGCGTCAACCGGAGTAACGTCTGTACCTGAAGGTTCATTGGTCACCGGGTTTGTTCCTTCGACTTCATTGTTATCAGACTGTTTTGGTTCTGACCCGGACTTTACATCCGATTCCGCGATCGTTTGTTCTTTCTTCACAACCTCCACGGATTTAACATTGGCTGTATTTGTTGTTGTTGTATCACTTTGATCGGCTGCTAGTGCATTCGCTGGAATCGCTGCAAACGCTTGGAATACAGCTAAAGCGGTAAGTATGGATAATTTCTTCTTCAAATTCATTCTTTGTCTTTGGCTCCTTCTGCTCCCATTTTATAAATATCCCCCTCAAAAAGTCATACTATTAGACGCTTAGTACCGGGAAAAGTTGCTAAAAATATTTGATAAGAATTGTAAACATTTAATAGAGCGAAAATACTATGAAAATAGTTATCTATTACACCTTCGACTCAAAACGAATTCTGTATTGCTGACTGTCACAAATTCCAATAAAAAAATCTCTCCAGAGCATGGTTGAATAAGCACCATGCCACAGAGAGATATAGAGAATATAGATTTTTCGAATTTGCTAACGTAAACTGACGGGCAAGCGTCCTGTTGGCTGCAATTCACCTGTTAAGACGAGGGACAATGCGCGAACCACTGCAGGAGTGTTCTCGTACGTACATACATAACTTCCCGGCGTCGGAATCTCCAATAGATCATATGGATTACGCAGAGCGACTACAATCAAGGAATGCTTCTCACTAAGTTTTTGAACCAAATGATGTTGTCCTTTCGGAAGATGGCCTGCGGAAGTGTAAGTACATACGATGATTTGATCTTCATCCGACACATCTTTCAGTATCTGATCCGCTTCATCATAAGTGGGCTGTGTCGTTATTTTGTGCTCCCGAACTCCGCCTCTCAGCTGCGATAACGCCACGCCAAGCGAATCTGTATGAGACCATGGTTCATCCACTTCTGTCCGCTGCACAACCTCGGGCCAGATGACATACACATTCTTTTCAGGGTTTAAGGGAAGCAATCCATCACTCTGAACTACAGTAATGCTATTGGAGGCAATCTCATCCAATCTGGATTCGATGGAGGCCAGCGACCTTGATGATTCATCCTTCTCTTTTGTTGAGAACGTGATCCCATCCTCATCAGATCCATCTGATATAGCATCATTCTCTTCCATAGAGACAAACGTATGCTTCCAATGACCACAACGCGCTGTCTTCCATGAAATAATGCGTTCCAATGCCTTGTTAATGATGGCTTCTTCAACTCTCCCAGTACGGACTGCTTCCACAACGGCTTCCACAGCAGAGACTTGATCTTGCAGTGTGTGACTTACCAGAATTAGATCAGCACCTGCCTCCACAGCACGAATGGCTGCTTCAGCCACACCATATGGCTTGGATATCGCATGCATTTCCAGACAGTCTGTAATAATAATGCCGTCAAAGCCCATTTCTTCGCGTAACAGCCCCGTCAATACTTTACGGGACAATGTAGCTGGAATCGGCTCCGGTTCAATTGCCGGAAAGATGACGTGAGCAGTCATGATGGCATCGACTCCGGCCTCAATAGCGCGACGGAACGGTAGAAGTTCCACCTGATCTAGCCTGTTACGTTCATGAGGTACAGTGACCATACCGAGATGTGAATCCACCGCTGTATCTCCATGTCCGGGAAAATGTTTGGCTGTTGCAGCAACGCCTCGGGATTGATATCCTTTGATGGCTGCTGCACCATGAGCAGCTACGCTCACCGCATTCTCGCCATAGGAGCGCACGCCGATGACCGGGTTAAGAACGTTGTTATTCACATCCAGCACTGGAGCGAGGTTCATATCGATACCGATGCTTTTTAACTCATGACCTAGAATTTGTGCACATTCAAGGGTATAGTCCGGATTCCCCGTTGCTCCAAGCGCCATGTTCCCTGGCACCTGAGTTACTCCCTCTTTGTCAATCCGGGCCACCATCCCGCCCTCCTGATCCACGGAAATGATCAGAGGTAATTCCCCGGCTTCAGCCGCAATCGCTTGCAAGTCGGCAGACAATCGATTGATCTGCTCTACGCTTTCCACATTCCGTCTGAAATAAATGACGCCTCCAACATGATACTCACGGATCAGTTGATTGATCTGTTCATCCGCATGCTGTCCATGGAATCCACACATAAACATCTGTCCTACCCGCTGTTCCAACGAAAGCTGATCGATCGAATTCATACGCATGCTTTCCTCCCCATTATGAACCTGCCCTTTGGTTTGACCTGAATTCAGATGGTTTCATGTGAAAATGTTTATGGAACACTTTGGAGAAATATCGCCGCTCCTTATACCCCGTCGCTTCTCCAATGGCTGTAATACTCCATTCCGTTGTACTCAATAATAAGGCTGCGCTCTCCATCCGCTTATGGGTCATATATTCAACAAAGGTTACACCCATCTGGTTTTTGAACAGCTGGCAAAAGTAGCCCGGACTGATGCCCAGCCAATCAGCTACCTCATCAATGCCCAGATCACATTCCAGTCTGGCGTTCATGTACTCGCACGCAGAACTAATCAACTCAGACACAGAAGGGCGAGGTGCACTTTTCTTATCATGACAAACATAAGCAAGTGCCTCCGCCAGTTCGATTAATTCCTTGATGGAGGTTGCCGAATGCAATGCACTCCAGAAGCGCATTTCGTCTTGTTCAGCCATGACATGTACTTCGCGCAATTCACGAAGCATATGTACAAGCAGAAAACGCAGGCTATTTTCGGCTACGCCATCCAGCGCACTCTTATGCTCGCTCATCCGATGTTTGAGCATAACGAGCAGGTCAATTAATCCCTGTTTATTTCCCTGTCTGATCCAGCGGGTAATCAAGTCCAGATCTTCTTTTGTAATCCACATCGTTGCCCTTCTGGAAGGTTCTTTGGATGACATGATGGAGTGCTGAGCAGATTCCTGTTCCAGCACATCGCTGTGCTGATTAGAATCATTCATGATCAGCAATCGCTGACAGTGCCGGTATCGCTCCGCCATCTGATCGTCCAATTTCACAGGCATAACATCCTGAATGACCCTTGTCTTCATTCCTGAATCCGGCTCAAATGTCGTGTCTAATTCCGACAGAACCTGTTGAGCCAAAGCATCTGCCCGCAATCTCCATTCATCGGAGGCCTCGACCAACATGCACCATTCTCCCTTACGGGCCGAAATCAGCAGAGTTCCTTCGCAGATTCGGTCTGTAATCTCCCTAAGTTTGGAACGAATCATTCCATGCCAGCTTTGGTGCCGTGTTCCGGACCATCCGATCGAATGCTTGAAGTAACCCGACACATCGATAAGCAGCAGGATATACCGTAACGAGGATGCCTGTGGTTCCGGGGAAGAAGGAGGGGAAGAAAATAACGAATCCTCCTCTTTTCGCATCAGGTCAATGATATGTTTGTGCTTTACCCATACTTCCATCTCCGATTTACGGTGGCGTTCAGCCTCCATCTCCAACCGTTTCTTCTGAATCTGACCGGCAAGCTCACGCAATTTATGTTCGAGATCCAGGTAATCGATTGGCTTGCATATGTATTCATGGACATTGTAACGAATGGCCGTACGAGCATATTCGAACTGCTGATATCCTGTCAGCAAAATAATCTCGCAAGTTTCACCTTGTTCCCGCAACATTCGAATCAGTTCCAGACCATCCATGGAGGGCATACGAATATCACATAACATGATGTCAGGGTGACATTCTGCAACTTTATCCAGTGCTTCTGACCCGCTTCTGGCCGTACCCACAATTTCAATGCCCATGTCTTCCCATGGCAAAATATAACTCAAATTCTCCAAAATCGGCAGCTCATCGTCAACCAACAACGCGGTTAGATTCATTCATCTTCCCCCTGCTCATATTGTGGAATAATACATTGAATGATGGTGCCATGTCCCGGAGAGGAACATATAAACACCCCGTATCCGGCCCCATATTGAATCCTTATCCGATCCGCAACACTTCTTAACCCCAGCCCTCGGCGCTCTGCCATTGAAGACATTGGCTTCGTTCCCTCAGCCATGATGTATTCAGGTGGATCTTCTGCCATATATTCGAATCGAGCCAACATTTCCTGGGGAATACCGATACCATTATCCTCAACTCGCAGCACCAGGTTATTCCGTTCCACAAATCCACTGATCCGAAGTATACCTTGATATTCAATTCCCTCAAACCCGTGCTGAATACTATTTTCCACAAGTGGTTGGAGTGTAAGCTTGAGTATGGATGATGTGTACAGATGAGATGGAATGTCGATCTCATACCGGAACAAATCACTAAACCTGTAATGCTGGATCTCAAGATAACTCTGCAAGTGCCTTAACTCCTCACTGAGCGAAATCTCCTCCTGATCCTGAATACTGATCCGCAGCATATTGCCAAGGCGTGTCACCATTTCACTTACTTTACGCCCTTCTCCCCTCATGGCTAGTCCGTTAATGGATTCCAGCGTATTAAATAGAAAATGTGGTTTGATCTGGGCTTGAAGCACGCGTAGTTCTGCCTTGGCTTTCTGTTCCTGCTCTGCACGCACACGTCGGAACAGACCTCCGATCCGATCCAGCAATTCATTGAACCCTTGGGCAAGCAGCTGCATCTCGTCAAAGCCGCTTCCTTCGACTCGGGCATTAAAGTCTCCGTCATCTACACGCCTCATAAATCGTACGAGCACAGCAATATTTCCTGTAATCCGATTCATGAAGAACACATTGAAAACCATCGCAGCAAGCAGACACAGCAGAATGATAATAATAGACCAGCCTGCGAACACATTCGTCTCTGCGGATAATGCTTCCCATGAAGTGACACTGACCAGACTCCAGTTATAGTTTTTCAGATGATATTGTGAAATGATGCTTTCACTGCCATCGAACACTGCTCTGGTACTGCTGAACCCTGGTCCGTAAATTCCAGAACGCACACCCAGATTCTCCATCTTCTCTCCGCTGTAGCGTCCGGAAGGATCGTATACGATCAGACCCTCTTCATTGATCAGCAAGAACGAAGTATCCTGTGCAGGATCACTTATTTGCAAATGGCGGAAGATGCGGTCCATCTCCCCTTTTTTAATCTGAACGACAAGGACCCCAATATTCTGAAAATAACTGAGTTCCTTGACTAACCGAATCTGAGTAAAGACAGGCTCTACACCCGTCAGTTCAGGATATTCCAGAGGGGCCAGCCATATAGGCACGCCGTTGAGATCCTGGATTTCTTTGAATATTGGATGAACTTTAAATTGTTGAAAAGGAAGCGCTTGAAAATTTTCCTTCGTAAATATAGAGACAATCTGGTTATCCTGTGACGAACGCGGACGCAAATCATACAAGAAGGCATAACTGATGAACGGGTAGTTGTATATAAGGGAACGGAAATTACGCTGGCTGGCATTCAGCGACAATTGATTACCGATTCCAAGGTCCTGTTTGCTCGGATCTTTGGCGTTCAAAGCCATCTGGAATACTGATGTGGCAATGCCGTTGTCCGTGACATTGTTGATCTGCTGAAAAACATTCTCGATATTATAGCTAATCGCCTGGAGTGCATATTCAGACTGCTGATTGTATTTTTTCTCAATCGTATGTGATGTGACCAAGAACATGCCGATTCCAAGCGTGCACATCGGTACAATGATGAGCAACAGAAATGCCATGGCCAGCTTCATCCGCAAGTTCATTTCCCGTTCTCCCTATATAACGCATCGTTAATTAACCTTTAACACTACCTGCCGTTACGCCTTCAATAATTTTCTCCTGCAATATGGCGTAGATCACAACAACCGGTACAACACTGTATACAATGCCTGCTGACATCTGGGCATAATTCATCTGATACTGATCACGAAACTGGACCATGCCGACAGGCAGGGTACGCAGTTTATCGGTGGATAAGAAATAGTTGGCGAGTAAAAATTCGTTCCAGTTGCCGAGGAAATTTACGATAAACACCGTAACAATGGCTGGAACTGTAAGGGGTATCACTATTCTAGCAAAGATACCCGGAGCCCTCAACCCATCCATTACTGCAGCTTCCTCAATTTCTCCAGGAAGTGATCGCATAAAGGCAGCCAGAATTATAATCGTGAACGGAATTGCATTTGCAACATAAGGAATGATTAGCGCCAAATGAGTATCCAAGATGCCGAGCTTGCGGACAAGCAAATAAATCGGCAGCATGAGCGCATTATTAGGAATCAGCATGCCCGCCAGAATGAGACTGTACAGCAACATGCTCCATTTGCGGTGTCTCATCCGGGTTATAGCAAAAGCAAACATGGCACCCAGCACAATGGTTCCGACTGAGGACAAGACCGAAATGTACATACTGTTCCAGAAATACGTTCCAATCTTGGCATTCACCCAGGCCTCCACGTAGTTATTAAACACCCAAGTGGAAGGCAGACCGAACGGATTCAGTGCAATTTCGTTGTTATCCTGCTTAAATGAAGAAAAGATTACGAATAAAAAGGGAAACAGAATCGCAAGTAGATACAACATCAACAAAACATGAGGTATACTGCCTTTTATGCTCTTTGCCATCAATATTCCACCCTTTCGTTGCGTCTCGCCACCAACAACTGATATACCGCGGTGAGCACAAGCGTCAGAGCAAAGATCAGAACCGCAATCGTATTGCCATAGCCATATTTAAAATTGGTGATCGCATATTTGATCATATACGTGGCAAGCACTTCGGTAGAGCCTGCTGGCCCCCCTTTGGTCATAACCAGTACAATATCAGCTGCCTTCATCGCCCCGGCAATAGACAGCATAATGACGACGGAAATGATAGGTCTGATTAGTGGTAATGTAATTTTGAATGCTCTTTGTACGGCTGTTGCTCCATCGATGGCTGCCGCTTCATCCAGATCCTTGGGAATAGCCAGAATGGCCGCCAAAACCATGACAATATAGAATCCCGTCCACTGCCAAGCATTGGTTACGAGAATGGATATCATTGCGAATCGGTTATCGGACAACCAATAGACCGGCGAAATTCCTACCGTTTCAAGTAACTGATTCAACAGGCCGATGTTAGGTTCGTAGATGAATCCCCACAGAATACCGATAACTGCCGTTGACATAATGGACGGCAAAAAGACGGCTGTTTTGTATAATCCCTTCAATCTCTTCACGTTTGCAATGAGCAGGGAAAACAACACAATGAGAGGCACCTGGATCAAAACGGAAAATGCGATAAAGAAACCGTTATTGCGCGTAGAAATCCAAAAACGTTCATCTGTCAATGCTTTTGCATAGTTGGACAGTCCCACAAAACGCGGCTCTGAGGATACACCGTTCCAACTGGTCAGACTGTAATAGAGCGAACTGCCGATAGGATACAGGAAAAACATGATAAACAAGATCAGTGCCGGCAACACAAACAACGTATAGATCAGCGGGCTGCGGAGTGAAGTGTTCATGATCTACCTCCTTCAGTGACTTCAACTTCTTATGCTCATATTTAGAGCAGATTCCTCAGCGGTGTAAATTGTTTAGATTAGACCAAGGGTTTTACCCCGGCAGTGTTCCAACCGGGGTAAACCAGCATGGTGTTAAATCGGTACGGTTCTTTGCTTGAAAGATCGATTATTCTACTGAAGCATTAGCCTCTTCCTGAACCTTTTGCAATTCTTCGGCCATTTTCTCTGGTGTCGTCTGTCCACCAACCAGCTTCTGAATTTGCAAGTTACTGATCTCTGTTGTTACATCGGCCTGAACGAGTGCATCGAATGCCGGGAATGAAGTCTGCGATGCATTCAGAACTGCTACAATTTCTTTCATCAAATCGTCGGTGATGCTGTCTGTCAGCACTTTTTCATCCAGTTTCATCGCTGGTAACACACCGTCTTCTACGAGTCCACGTACTTGCATATCTTCGTTGTAGAAGTTTTTGATAAAGGCTTTAACAGCCGCCAGCTTCTGAGGGTCATCCGCAACCGCTGCAGAGAAACCATATCCGTTATTGACGTCACGCATCAGGGCCGTCTGATCGCCTACACCGTTCTCTACTGGAGGCATATTAAAGAAACCAACCTTGCCAATGAGTGATTCACCGCTCTGTCCTTCTTTAAATACAGAAGATTTCCACGTTCCATCGTACATCAGAATCGCTTCACCACTCGTAAATTGAGTTGTATATTCTGCATATTCAAAGCCAAGCTCGCCTTTTTTGAAGTACCCTTTATCCACCCATTCCTTATGCTTCGCGAATCCTGCAACAACGCCTGGATCCGTCCACTTGGCTTCGCCTGTTGCAAATTTTGCCGTAATATCAGGTCCAGCGTAACGGGACCACAGATGGTTCGTTAACATGAGTGGAACCCAGCCTGCTTTGGAAGCAGAAGCAAGTGGTACCTTGCCATCAGCTTTGATCTCAGCGAGCATATTATCCAGTTCAGCCATTGTTGAAGGCGCTTTCCAACCTTTTTGCGTAAAGTACTCTTTATTGTAGAAGAATCCTTCACCCGATCCGCCAATAGGCAGTCCGTACACTTTACCTTCATAGGTGAATGGTTCAAGCGATGAAAATTGGTCCTGAATGCCCAGCTCTTGCAAGATTGGCGTGAGATCCAACAACATGCCTTCTTTGGCATATACTTTGGAGTCCGGGCTACCGAACAATTCGAAGATATCCGGCGGATTGCCTGCTGCCATCTCTCCACGAAGTTTCTCCTTACGGTTTACATCGGATTCAACTCCATCCAGTGTAAAGGTCAGGTTGGGTACTTCGCTCTCCACTTTGGCCACAACGTCCTGCAGAATGGCCAGCCTTTTTTGTTTGTCGGCACCCACCTGAGTGTGACGGAGAAGCATCTCAACCGGTTCCTTGCTTGTCTCTGCGGGCGCATTGCCTGCTCCCTGTTGCGGTTCGTTAGTTGAGCTCGAACAACCTGCCAATGTCCATGATGTGATAAGCAATAATGAAAGCAGTAATGTCATTCCTTTTTTCATTCGTATGACCCCCCTCAAGATATTGAGCATTTGGCTTTACACTCTGATTATAAAAAGTTGTAGCTTACATCGTAAGGATGACAATTCATCAATGGAGGGATAAAATCCTTCACTGGACAAATAATCTTGTATTTACAATGGATAACAGCAAAAAAAAACAGCCCCTGCGAAACATGTTCGCAAAGACTGCTTGGTTGGTATATAACTGTTGTTACTGATTAGAGCAAGCCATGCCCGCTGTCTCCGCACGACCTTGTTCAATCAGGCGATACGCCCGCTCTACTTCCTCATCACTCGGAGAAGGAACACCATCGAGCGGATAAGCTTTCCCCAGCGCCTGCCATTTGTAGATACCCATCTGATGATAAGGCAGGATTTCGAACTTCTCGACTCCATTTAGCGTTCCAATAAACCGTCCCAGATTGAGCAAGTCTTCTTCCTCATTGTGAATCCCCGGCACATACACGTGACGAATCCACATTTTTCGTCCCTGTTCCGATAACCACTGTGCGGTGCGCAATGTTCTCTCGTTGGATTTGCCTGTCAGCTTGATATGTTTCTCATCATTGATGTGCTTCAGATCTAGCAAAACAAGGTCCGTGTTATCCAACAAATCATGAATTCGATCCGGTTCATTGAACCCATTGCTGTCCAGCGTAGTATGCAATCCCCAGCGACGTTTCGCTTCTTTGAAAACTTCGGCTACAAAATGAGCCTGTAATGTTGGCTCCCCGCCGGATACCGTAAGTCCTCCGCCGGAACTGCGATAGTAGGACAAGTACGGCTCGATTTCAGCCAATACCTCCTCTACGCTCATTTCCCTGCCACCATCCAGTGCCCATGTATCCGGATTGTGACAATACTGGCATTTGAGCAGACATCCCTGCATAAAAAGCACGAAGCGGATGCCTGGGCCGTCAACCGTCCCGAAAGTTTCGAGTGAATGAATATGTCCATTAACCATGCTGCCTCTTCCTTTCTGTATCGCATCCGCTGTGCGTTAGTATGGAGATTCTGCACCTTTGAACTGTTGAGTTAAGTCCGAGTTACATCGAACCGTGGAAGGTCCGGTTAATGACATCGAGTTGTTGCTCACGTGTCAGTTTGATGAAGTTAACCGCGTAACCGGATACCCGTACAGTCAGCTGCGGATAGTTTTCCGGGTGATCCATCGCGTCAATTAACTGCTGACGATCAAATACGTTCACGTTCAGATGGTGTGCCCCTTGACCAAAGTAACCGTCCATCATGGCAACCAGATTGGATTTGCGTGTGTCTGACTCTTTTCCGAGTGCTTTAGGCACGATGGAGAATGTGTTAGAGATCCCGTCAAGGCTGTGTTCGTACGGCAGTTTGGCTACTGAGCCAAGGGATGCCAGTGCACCTTTTTTATCCCGACCATGCATTGGGTTCGCTCCTGGTGCAAACGGTTCGCCTGCTTTACGGCCATCCGGTGTTGTACCTGTTTTCTTGCCGTACACCACGTTGGATGTGATCGTCAGCACAGACTGTGTTGGGATCGCATTACGATACGCTTTGTGTTTGCGAATCATGCCCATGAAGCTTTCCACCAGTTCAACTGCGATGCTGTCAACACTGTCCTCATTGTTACCGTAACAAGGGAAATCCCCTTCAATTTCAAAATCAATTGCGATGCCTTGTTCGTTGCGGATCGGTTTAACTTTCGCATACTTGATTGCACTCAGGGAGTCTGCTGCAACCGAGAGGCCGGCAATACCGCAAGCCATCGTACGAACGATGTCACGGTCATGCAGGGCCATTTCAATACGCTCGTAGCTGTATTTGTCATGCATGTAGTGAATGACGTTGAGTGAGTTCATATACAGTTTCGCAAGCCATTCCATCATCGGTTTGAAACGTTTCATCACTTCATTGTAATCCAGTACTTCGCTTGTGATCGCCGGATATTCAGGTCCAACTTGTGCACCCGATTTCTCGTCACGACCGCCGTTGATTGCATACAGTAATGCTTTTGCGAGGTTGGCACGAGCGCCGAAGAACTGCATTTGTTTCCCGATCTTCATCGCAGATACGCAACAAGCAATCCCGTAATCGTCTCCGTAGATCGGACGCATCAGATCATCATTTTCATACTGGATGGAGCTCGTTTCGATGGATACTTTTGTACAGTATTGTTTGAACGCTTCCGGAAGCTTGGTGGACCAAAGTACCGTCAGGTTCGGCTCAGGTGCAGGACCCAGATTGTTCAGGGTGTGCAGGAAACGGAAGCTGTTTTTCGTAACACGGGTTTCTCCATTCACGGACATGCCACCGATGGATTCAGTTACCCATGTTGGGTCTCCACTGAACAATTCATTATAATCCGGCGTACGCAGGAATTTGACGATCCGCAGTTTCATAACAAAATGGTCAACCAATTCCTGAGCCTGTTCTTCAGTTAGCAAGCCTTCTTGCAGATCACGTTCCATGTAAATATCAAGGAAAGAAGATACACGTCCAAGCGACATCGCCGCACCATTTTGCTCTTTGATTGCAGCCAGATAACCGAAGTAGAGCCATTGGAACGCTTCTTTTGCGGTTGTGGCTGGCAAGGAAATATCGAAACCATGCATTTCACCCAGTTGTTTCAATTCTTGCAATGCACGAATCTGCTCGGACAGTTCTTCACGCAGGCGAATGACATCTTCATCAATTACGTCAACTTCAAGTGCATTCAGTTCGCCTTTTTTATTTCGAATCAGGAAGTCCACGCCATAGAGAGCTACCCGGCGATAGTCACCGATGATCCGGCCGCGGCCGTAAGCATCCGGCAGACCGGTTATAATCCCTGCTTTACGTGCTGCACGCATTTCGGATGTATAAGCATCAAATACGCCCTGGTTATGTGTTTTACGGATGTTCGTAAATATATCAATGACGCCTTGAGGCATTTCAAAACCATAAGCTTCACAAGCATCAATCATCATGCGAATTCCACCGAATGGCTGAATGGAACGTTTGAATGGAGCATCCGTTTGAACACCAACAATCTGTTCTTTGGATTTATCCAGATAACCTGGTTGGTGAGAAACAATCGTCGCTGGCGTATTTACGTCAACATCGAGTACCCCGCCGTTATCGCGCTCTTTTTTGGTCAGATCGGATACGATATCCCATAACTCTTTCGTATTCTGAGTTGCACCTGCAAGAAATGCTTCGTCGCCATAGTAAGGAGATAAGTTGTGTGCCAGAAAATCATTCACATCTACGGATTTCGTCCATGTTCCTTTGGTAAAGTTTCTCCAGCCTGTTTGTTGTTTGACATCTTTTTCGATCACCGACATAGTAATCCCTCCACAAATTTGGATTTCCGGACACATGACAGGATGCTTCACTCGTCTCATCTGTGCCCAGAGCCGCGATTAATGTGATAAATTTCACATGTAAGCCGGAACATGTTCTCTCTACTTGGGAACCGGAACCGCGGATGAATGTTTTTCTTACATTTTCAGTATACGTCTTGGCTCTTTCATCATCTGTGATTTTTATCACAAAGTTTGTGACCATCCTCACTCCACCTGTGCTGTGTCAAGTTGAACCCTAAATTATTCACACTTAGCCACTACGCGGGCAGAACAACTTCCGATCAATGTTCAAACCCGATTTCCCCGATCGAACAATAAAATTTAAAAGAAAGGATATGTACACTGGCCACTCCAAGGATAGAACAACCTTCCGATCGCTGTTACCCCCAGATTTTTTTGATTCCCTTTTAAAAAGGTAAAATCCGGGGATAAAGGCGAGCGCTATCGCTTCTTCAGGTTTTTTCTCTCCTCTACGTTATCGTGTACATGTATGGTTCAAACTATATAGCATAGAAGGTTAAAATCGTGCTTGAAAGCGAACGCTTCGCTTCTTCAGTTTTTTCTACCCTCTCCGTTATGGTGTGAAAACCTGGTTCAAACGGCTACTGCAAGGATTCCGTTATACCTTTTTTTACAAAAAAGACGGCAATCGGGGCTCCCCTTACGGGGAACCCTGACTATATCTGCCTAAATCCTGCTGTTGCTTTAATTGTTATTCAAACTTGCCGTAGAAAGCGTTGCGGTATACATCTGCCAGTTCAGTCACCAGCGGCAGTTTTGGATTGGCTGTTGTACATTGGTCCTCGAATGCACGGTCTGCCAGATAATCCACATGTGCTTCAAAGTCTTTGGCATCGAATCCGATTTCCTGGAACGACTCTTCAATACCCAATGTTTTGTTCAGTTTGCGAATGGCATTGATGAGGCTGGTCACCCCTTCTTCTGTCGTACGAGCAGGCAATCCCAGAATGCGGGCAATTTCGGCATAACGCTCATCTCCCACAAAGTGCGAATATTTCGGGAACGATGCAAATTTGGTCGGTTTTTTCGCATTGTAGCGAATGACGTGTGGCATCAGGATCGCATTGGTACGTCCATGTGCGGTGTGGTACTGACCGCCCCATTTGTGTGCCAAGCTGTGGTTAATGCCCAAGAACGCGTTGGCAAAAGCCATACCTGCAATCGTCGAAGCATTATGCATTTTCTCACGAGCCAGTTTGTCACCTTGCAGCGCCGATTGCTCAAGATATTGGAATACCAGCTGGATCGCTTTGATCGCGAGTCCATCCGTGTAATCATTCGCCATGACGGATACATATGCTTCAATGGCGTGAGTCAATACGTCCATACCTGTATCCGCAACAGCGGTTTTAGGCAGAGAGTATACGAATTCTGGGTCTACGATGGCTACATCTGGTGTTAACTCGTAGTCTGCCAACGGATATTTGGTATTCCCTTGATTTTTGTCCGTGATAACCGCAAACGATGTTACTTCCGAACCTGTGCCCGAAGTTGTCGGGATGGCTACGAATTTCGCTTTCACGCCGAGACGTGGATATTTGTAGATCCGTTTGCGGATATCCATGAATTTTTGCTTCAAGTCGTTAAAGTCTGTGTCTGGATATTCATAGAACAACCACATCGCTTTGGCAGCATCCATCGGTGATCCCCCGCCGAGTGCGATAATGCAGTCTGGCTGGAAGCGGCGCATCATTTCCGTACCGCGGTCTACCGTTGTTGTGGATGGATCGGGTTCTACATCAGAGAACACTTCAATGGCTACCGGCATTTGACGTTGACGCAGATAGTGCTCTACTTTTTCCACATAACCGAGTTTGACCATCATGGCATCCGTAATAATGGCTACACGTGTGATGTCCGGCATTTTGGCAAGATACTGTGTTGCACCTTTTTCGAAATAGACTTTGTTCGGCACTTTGAACCACTGCATATTCACGGTACGGCGAGCCACCCTTTTCACGTTGATTAAGTTCACAGCGGTTACGTTGGAAGAAGTCGAGTTCCGTCCATACGATCCGCAGCCCAATGTCAGAGACGGCATGTTGGTATTGTAGATGTCACCGATGGCGCCGTGTGTGGATGGTGAATTCACGATAATCCGTCCGGTTTGCAGACGATCTGCGAATTTGCCAATGACTTCTTCGTTCGTCGAATGAATAACGGAGGAGTGACCCATGCCGCCAAAAGCAACCACTTCTGCTGCACGCTCAATCCCTTCAGCTGCCGTTTTCACTTTGTAACAAGCCAGTACCGGACTCAGTTTCTCAGCTGACAATGGGAACTTCGTGCCCACCCCTTCAATCTCGGCTACGAGAATTTTGGTGCCAGCAGGAACCTCGATCCCGCACATTTGCGCAATGCTGACTGCAGATTGACCAACAATCGCTGGGTTCACCGCACATTTCTCAGCGTTAATCGCACCTGCGGTCAGTTTCGCAGCCTCATCCTTGTTGACGAAGTAACAACCGTTAGCGATCATTTTCTTTTTCACCTGATCGAAGATCGGTTCTTCGATGATGACTGATTGCTCGGAAGCACAGATCATGCCGTTATCAAACGATTTGGATAAAATCAGATCCGTTACCGCTTGGTTGATATCTGCACTTTTCTCAATAAAGCAAGGAACGTTACCCGGCCCTACGCCCAGTGCCGGTTTACCACAGCTGTATGCGGCCCGTACCATGCCTGATCCGCCTGTTGCCAGAATGAGCGCCACATCATTATGATTCATCAGCGCGTTTGTACGATCCATGGAAGGATCATCAATCCACTGGATACAATCCGCTGGAGCACCATGCTTCACTGCAGCTTCCATTAGAATTCTAGCCGCTTCCCGGCTACAGTTCTGTGCAGATGGGTGGAAACCGAAGATGATCGGGTTACGCGTTTTGATGGAAATCAGTGCTTTGAACATCGTGGTGGATGTCGGGTTCGTTACCGGGGTAATCCCCATGATGATGCCGACAGGCTCCGCAATTTTCTGGAAGCTTTCGTATTCGTTATCTTCAATAACCCCTACTGTTTTGTCATATTTGATGCTATGATACACATATTCTGTTGCAAATATATTTTTGGTGATTTTATCCTCATACACACCCCGGCCTGTTTCTTCCACGGCCATTTTGGCGAGCATCATATGTTTGTCCAGACCTGCCAGCGCCATCGCTTGCACGATGCGGTCAATCTGTTTCTGATCCATGGACATGAATGCTGCATGTGCTTTATTCGCTTTGTCAATTAACGTTTGAATATACTGACCTGCTGTCGGTTCTTTTACTGGGGCGACTTCGTTCTTTACAGCCATCTCCCTCATCCTCCTAAAGGTTCGTATTGGTTTGTCTCTCTTCTTTACATTCACATCGTACCATGGGGAATGGGTTAATTATGTGATTTTTTTCACAAAGTATAACAAATTTAATTTAAGTTTTTTAGTGTCCCTCACTTAGCCATTTAGTCTTCCTATTAAAACTATAGGGCTGTCAGATTCATCCTCCCCTTTATAAAGTGAATTTAATCACAATGTTTGAAATTTCGCCATTTTTGCCCCCTTTCCATGCCCCTCAAACGGCAAGATAAGGTATATACTGAACTTAAAAATTGAACCACCGCAATTTGTACCGTCCTTCCCGGCCGAGAGATGACCCTGATCAGGACGGCAACGGTTTGCGGCGAACCACGGGGGCCAGTCCAAGCTGCAGAAGGCCGTCCGATGGACACAAAGGGGAGATAGACTTATGAGAGAACAACTGAGTGTACTGGAAAAACGCGGAAATACCAACTGTTTCTCGGAAGCGAATTTCAACCATCTGCTCGTAACGATGAAGGACAGAACCTATCCGGAAGGAACCCATCTGTATTGGGAAGGAGATGTCTCTGACAAACTTTATTATATGAAACGGGGTCGTGCCCAGATCACCAAATCCACGGATGAAGGCAAGGAACTGATCATGTACATGTATCAATCCGGTGATATGATTGGTCAGGCTGATCCGTTCTTCGGATCGAAACACAGCTTTTCTGCGGAAGTGCTTGAGGACAGTGAGATCGGTGTACTGGAGCACAAAGACCTGGAGATGCTGATCTGCCAACATTGTGACTTTGCGATCGACTTTATGAAATGGATGGGCATCCACCACCGGTTAACCCAGACCAAATTCCGTGATTTGATGTTATATGGCAAACCAGGCGCACTCTGCTCCACGCTAATTCGCTTGTCCAATTCCTATGGTGAGCCTCATGGAGAGCATGTCATGATTCATAAAAAAATAACGCACACGGATCTGTCCAACATGATTGGAGCGACCCGTGAAAGTGTCAACCGCATGTTAAGCGATCTGCGCAAAAAAGACGCCATTGAATACGACAACGGCATGATTGTCATTAAGGATCTGCACATGCTGCAGGGCATCTGCCACTGCGAATTGTGTCCTAACGAGATTTGCCGAATCTGACGTTTTCCCGTCTTGTAATCACCTAATATACAAATGAAAAAAGCCCATCTTCTGAGACGAAGATTGGGCTTTTGTTATGCTTAAGATACAGTAGTCAACTCGAGCTTTACTGCATCACGTGGATTCAACTTCATGTCCAAACCGTTTTCCATCAGTTCCTTGTCATTCACCATGATCATCCAGCGTTGGTTCATCCGGGGAATTACATTTTCAACGGAAACAACGAATTTGTTGTTCTCCGACATTCTTACAATCCCACTGGACTTCAATACATCACGCACAGTACATTCCTGAACATACACCCCGGCATATTGACGATTGAGATTTGGCATAATATTTCCACCGCTCACCTTGAGTAATGTTGTTTGGTAAACAACATCGTCTCCCCCACTGTCAGCGGCTTTTACATATATGATCACTTCATCTTTGACATGAAGCTCCATGTCCCAATTTTCCGGGTCAATATCCTTGCCATTCAGTTTGACAGCCCAGCTAAGGGAGGAATCGAGCGAAACTTCCCCAACGGATTGGATCCGCTTGCCATCTGCCGTAAAATCGACAAGTCCACTGTTCAATAGTGCTTTCTTGAGCGTCAGACCTTCACTAAAATCTCTCTTAATGGACTTCGTTGCGTCAGGCAAAAAAGTACTGCCATCCACTGCCACAGTAATAGTATTTTGCGATTCGTTCTCTTTGACGATTGGCTGTTCGGAAGGCTGTGTCTCGCTACACCCGGCTAATATAACCAGAATAAGCAGACATATACCTATGTAACCGGGGATTCTCTTCTTCATGTAGGTAACACCACCCTGCGTAAAATCATTCACCCTGTTGTCCATAACCTTTATTATGGCACAAAATTCATGCAAAAAAAGTGTCAATGCCGTTACTTTTCATCCAGCAGCGTCCATAACTGGTTTGTACAACAACACAAAGAGCCTGCAAGCAGGCCCTTTGGCTCCGAATTATCATTAAGGTCTATTGAGTAGCATGGTTACTGAACACAAGCCTGCATGTAGGTGCGGCCTCCGTCTCCATCCTTCAGATATGGATTGAGCCCAAAGAACTGTTCCTCCGACACATAAACGCCTGTCAGCAAACGCCCTTCAAGTAATCCACCATCCACCTGTACACAGAATGAAGGTGCATCCACATATTCCTGGTAGAGCGGAATCTGACCAGATGAATGGTGTACCTTGGATGCCTTGCCCTGCTCATGCAGCGGCCGTTCAGAGAAATAGGTAGGTACAATATAACGGGCAATCACATCCAGCTCCTGTACAGTGTAGAAGGTGTCATCACCCAGCCAAGGTGCGAACAGACGGATCTTCTCATACTGTGACCATACAATCGCCTGAATCAGCATCTCCGCTTGGACAAAACGACCTTCGCCCACATCCAGATACACACGTTCTTCATGGAAGGTGGCTTCGGCTTGAACCCCGAAATCGGGTTGTCTCAGTTCACATCCAATACATTTCCAGCCTCTTGCTGTCTGAATCCATTTTTGCAGTACCGCCGGAGCCATTACTTGACCATTGTTATTCGTGGAATGAGTCTTCGCTCCTGTAACATCATCCTTAACCGACGGGGAATTTGAAGTTCGTTTAAATAACTCCGCAGCTTTTTTGTAGATCAGATGTACCTGGATGGATGCGCTCTCAAGTTCTGCAATATCTTGCTTGCCGTAGCGTACTTCACGGGATAAGCTTTCTTCTCTCATGACAAGTGGCCTCCTCGCTCCGGCCGCCTGCGGCCATTTTATTTACAATTATACTACAACTCACGACAACATGTGCAGAACCCTTAAGACAAAAACTCCTGATTTCCACTGGAAATCAAGAGCCTTTATCCCATCAGTTCACTTTGTTTGAGCCGGGGAAGGTGTTACTAATCAACCCACTGCTCTGCCCAGTCTTGAATTTGATTCATAACGGGCTGTAGCGCCTTGCCTTTCTCTGTCAGTTCATATTCAATACGAACTGGCGTCTCCGGATAGACATGGCGGATCAGAATTCCTTCGCTCTCCAGATCCTTCATCCGTTCCGACAGCATCTTATCACTCATCGATGGAATCAGGTTGGAGATATCCTTGAATCGCTTCGAACCACTCATCAACGTTTGAATAATCAGACCGTTCCAGCGCTTACCCAGAAAAGAAAACGCCGTCTCAAAGCGCGGACACATCCGCAAATCTTGGCCTTCCACATTAATCACCTCTTTAGAGATCACTCAACTTACGTTTAGTTAGTATATTTCATAATAACATATTTAAGTCTGAAAGAAAACGTCTGCCGCTAAAAAGTTAAAATTTTAGAGGCATAACTCAACTTCGATGATACAACTCAGTATACATCACATGGGACATAGGAACCATGGGAAAATATCGTCTAACTCCCATGTAGCTATCTTACCCAAAAAGAACCCAGCTGCCACAGTCATAATCGACTTGGAGAAGGGTTCCCTGGTATACCATTTATTTCATGTGTTTACACAGCCAATTTGCGACCTATACCAGCACGTTACCAAGTGATCTTACAGGTTCGCTGAAGCCGTATTCCGGCTTAACATTGCGCGCAGGATATGCCCACTTCACTCCATTGCTGATCACTTTTAAAATTTCCGGATTGTAGAAGGTCGGGTACGTTTCATGACCTGGACGGAAATAAAAGATTTTGCCTGAACCGCGGAGGAACGTACATCCGCTCCGGAATACTTCTCCGCCTTGGAAATTACTCACAAACACTAGCTCATCCGGCACTGGAATATCGAAGAATTCCCCGTACATTTCTTCTTTTTCCAGAATAATCTTACCATTGATGCCCTCGGCAATCGGATGGGACGGATTCACACACCAGATAATCTCCTGTTCATTGGCTTCACGCCATTTCAGATCACAACTTGTGCCCATCAGCGCCTTGAATGGCTTGGAGAAGTGACCGGAGTGCAGCACAATCAACCCCATACCATCCAGGACCCGCTGTGCAACCTTTTGTGAAATCTCGTCGCTCACACGATCATGCGCCATATGTCCCCACCATATAAGCACATCTGTAGAATTCAGCACCTCATCACTTAATCCATGCTCAGGCTGATCCAGTGTTGCAGTGCGAATGGCAAAGCCTTCGCCTCCCAGTCCGTTTGCCAACGCCATGTGCAAACCGTCTGGATAGACTTCCCTTACTTCATCGTGAATTTTCTCATGGACAAATTCATTCCAAATGGTGACGTTAATCATATTCAATTTCCCCCTAGTGTAACTCTAAACCCACCACATATCTCCCAGCGGTTCCTCAATCAACACTTGTTGGAGATTTTGCACAGCTTTAGAGAATCCTTCTTCTACCGACATCAGACCATCTTCGTGTTCAATACTTACGACATAATCATATCCGACCAGACGCAGGGCGCTAATAATATCAGCCCAAGTCTTGTTATCGTGACCATAACCGACCGAGCGGAATTGCCAAGCACGATCAAGCATGTTTGTATAATCCTGCATATCCGTTACACCATATTTATTCACGTTAATTGGATCAATAGTTGTATCTTTCGCATGGAAGTGATGAATCGCGCCTTCACGTCCCAGAATGTGGATCGCTTGCACCGGATCAATCCCTTGCCACCACATGTGGCTTGGGTCCAAGTTGGCGCCAATCACTTCGCCTGCTGCTTCACGCAGTCTCAGCAAGGTAGCTGGTGTATGCACCGAGAATCCACCGTGCAGCTCCAGTCCCACTTTCACATTGTGATCTGCAGCGAATTTGCCCCACTCTGTCCAATAAGGGATAACTTTATTGTCCCATTGCCATTTAAGAACTTCCTGGAAGTCATTCGGCCATGGTGCAACGGGCCAGTTCGGATATTTGGCATCCTCATGGTCTCCCGGACAACCGGAGAATGTATTTACAACAGGCACTTCCAGTTTCTCAGCCAGTTCTACCGTCTTCACGAAATCATCGTGGAATCCTTTCGCAATATCCTTTTGTGGATGAAGCGGGTTACCGTGACAGCTCAATGCACTGATGGTCAGACCACGGGATTCTACTGCATTTTTGAAGTTTTTCAATGCTGTCGGGTTGCTCAGAAGCTCATCCGGCTTACAATGAGCATTCCCTGGATGTCCACCTGTTCCGATTTCTACTGCTTTCAAGCCTTTGGATGCAACATAGTCGAGTGCATCTTCCAATTTACGTCCTCCGAATAGTACCAAAAATACGCCGAGTTTCAAGTGCGATTCCTCCCTAGATTAGATATCATATTAATTGCTATTTTTATGAACAATGAACTGCATAAATATACCGTTCAGATCACATGATTGTACCATTATTGTGGAAAATCAAGAGCTATTCTATCCTGAAATTAAACGTAAGAATACTGGTTATTTCATTGGAAATGAGATCCGGTCGGTTATTCGAAATAAACCGCTTTGCCTGTCTGAGCAGACTCGTAGATCGCTTCAAGAATCTGAGTAACCACGATAGCTTGCTCAGGTTTTACAACAGGATCTTTGTCTTCCACGATCGCTTCAAGCCACATTCTGGCTTCACGATCCGCTTCATTTTCTGCACTACCGGAATAAAAAGCAACTCCGCCTGCGTCCAGATCTACCTTGGTTTCAAACAGACGACTGCGTTTCTCGCCATTGATACGCAGACCATCCTGCATATCCGCGCCACCTTCTGTTCCACAAAGCAGTGTTTTGGCTTCGCCAAACTCAGCAACGTTCAGCGCCCAGCTGGATTCGATAATAATTGTAGCCCCATTCTCCATCGTCACAAAGCCGAATGCAGAATCCTCTACCTTGAATTGTTCCGGGTCCCACGGACCAAAAGCATTGGCCGCATTCTCACGTTGACCCAGCTTGTGGAAAGTTGATCCCATTACACTCTTCGGCTTGTAATTATCCATCAGCCAAAGAGTCAGGTCCAGCGCATGGGTACCGATATCAATCAACGGTCCTCCGCCCTGCTTTTCCTCATCCAGAAACACACCCCAGGTAGGGACAGCACGGCGGCGAAGAGCAATCGCCTTACCGAAATAAATATCGCCCAGCTCGCCTTCTTCACACATTTGTTTCAGGTATTGGCTATCATTGCGGAAACGGTTCTGATACGCAATGGACAGCTTTTTGCCTGTACGTTGTGCGGCTTCCAGCATAGCCTGCGCTTGTGCAGACGTCTTCGCCATTGGCTTTTCACACATTACATGTTTGCCCGCCTCAAGAGAAGCGACTGTGATCACGGAGTGGGAGTCGTTTGGTGTACACACATGTACCACATCAATGCTTTCATCCTTCAGCATCTCGTGATAATCCGTATATACTTTGGCTCCCTCAGCACCGAATTCGGCTGCTGCCTCCTCCGCACGTTCTTTCACAATGTCACAGAAAGCGACCATACGGCCCTTAGATTGTTTGGACAGGCTGGGCATATGTTTACCTTTGGCGATTCCGCCACAACCAACGATGGCGATATTAAGTACTTTAGACATGAACAAGTCCTCCATTAGCGGCATATTTTCTAATCCAGTTCATACTGCTCTCGATGCTTTGCAGTGGAGGATTCTGACATACATCCTGCTCCACAACAAGCCACTCGGCTCCCGCCTGATCTGACGCTGTAGCTACAGCCCCCAGATCTACCTCGCCTTGGCCAAATTCCACTGTCAGGACTTGACCTTCTGAACGGCGCATGTCTTTCCAGTGGACCAGTGGCAGACGTCCCGCATACTTCGCGATGACTTCCGTTGGCGGGTATCCTGCGGCGTGAGCCCAACACGAATCCAGCTCCACTTGCAGATGGGAAGCGTTTACGGTATCATACATCGCGTATAACGCCGGCTCCCCTTCAACCTGCTCTGTAAATTCAAAATCATGATTGTGATACATTAACACCATGTCCTGAGCTGCACACTTCTCACCAATCTCATTAAGGGAACCAAATACGTTATCCCATTGCCGTTGTTCTTCCGACAGATAAGGGACAATCAGGTTTTTGTTTCCGATGGCTTTGTGATAAGCGATCACGCCATCGAGATCCTCAAGCAGACTATTGTACTGAATATGGGTACCAACGACCTCCAGACCGAATTCATCCAGAATGGCCCTTACTTCTTCCGGACTACGTCCGTAAAAGTTGTGAAATTCTACACCTTGATATCCAAGCTCTGCAACCTTGGCGAGTGTACCTTTGAAATCGCGCTCCAGTTCATCACGTACCGTATATAGCTGTAATCCAACCTTCAACATTTACCGGTTCACCTCATCCGAAATCAATTAGTGTGACTGTACAGCCTCTGACTGATTCTCATCTGTATTGTTTTCTGCTCCTGCTTCATAAGTGCTCTCCAGCTGGATGTGTTTGCCCTCAAGCGAGGAGCGCTGGAACGCATGCATAGCTTCAAGCACATGGTAGGCGAGCTTGCCACTGGCCTTGTGTTCACGTCCGGCTCGAATGGATTCAACCATTTCGGTAACGCCGATTCCACGCTCGTTCTGTCTGCTTTCAAAAGCAGGTGTCACAGTCTCCCATGTATCCTGACCGAATCTGCGCAGTTTCACTTCCCCATTAAAAAAGTTGGGGTCCGGTATGCTCAGCGTGCCTTCGGTACCGTAGATTTCAATCCGCGGCAAATCCGAAGCGCCCCGGATATCGAAGCTGGTGATCATCGTTGCAATGGCACCTTCCTCAAAATCAATCGTTCCTGCAAGATGTGTTGGCGTCTGTACCTCAAGAGGTGTACCTTCCTTCGGTCCGGAACCAATAATACGATCCGTAATCTGTACACCTGCCGATGAACTGATTCTACGAATCGGTCCAAGGAGGGTAATCAGAGCGGTCAAATAGTAAGGCCCCATATCAAACATCGGTCCGCCACCAGCGACATAAAAGAACTCCGGATTTGGATGCCAGGCCTCGGGCCCTCCACCCATGAAGAATGAAGTTGCCGCAATCGGCTTGCCGATCAGTCCTTCTTCAATAGCCTTGCGGGCAGTCTGAATGCCTGATCCAAGGAACGTATCCGGTGCTGAACCGACATACAATCCTTTTTCCTCAGCCAGTTCAATTACCTTGCTCCCATCCTCAAGAGAGATTGCCAGTGGTTTCTCGGCATACACATGTTTGCCTGCTTCAAGCACAGCCAGATCAGTCATGGCATGACTACCAGGAACCGTGAGGTTTAGCACAAGCTCAATCTCGTTATCTTGCAGCAACTCATCTACATTGTAAACGTTTGCGATATTGAATTCATCAGCTCGTTCTTGTGCCCGTTCACGGATCAAATCCGCAACAGCCACCACTTCAATGAGAGGATTATCTTTAAAATTTTCCAGATATATGGCGCTAATGTTACCGCAACCAATAATGCCTGCTTTCATTTTCTCCACAGTGGTGTTCATCTCCTTATGAGTGGTGAGAACCTGTAATTTGCATATTTGTAATTGAAGGTTTTGCGCTAGATTGTTGCACTTGAATTTAATACTATGGTATTCCGTTTCGGCTTCAATTAAAATGAATAATATGATTGAAACATGAACTATCTGGTCATAATTTTCAAATTGCAAGGAGTATGCCAATGCCGACTGATTATTCCTGCCAGGTTCTTACAGCAGGCTTCTCGTTTCATCGCAAACCTTATATAGGATTGCATCCTGAGGGAGTAAAGAATTACCTGATGAGGCTCCAGACGGACGGACGTTGCCGAGCCCGTGTAGACGGCGTCATGTCGCTTGTTGATGCGGGTGATCTGCTTCTGTTTAGTCCAGATGAGCCGTATGAACTGAGAATAGACAAAGAGCAAAATCCGATGGGTGAACGACTTGTGGAGAGTGGTGACTACCATATTTTCTTCAATGGGGACTGGGTGGATGAGTGGTGGAAACATCACAAGAGGCCGAACCGGATCAAGGTGCAGCTGACCGAAAGCCTGCTCACCCTGTTTCGACAGCTCGTACTGGAGCAGCGCCGTATTTCCAATCCTTACCCTGAAATTGCCAGTTATTATATGCGAATTCTTTGTCTTGAAGTGGATCGTTTGCTCTCGGAGCATCCAACGATTACCAATACCAACTATGTGGCATATGAGATTAAAAGTTACATCGAGGAGAACGCTTCTTCTCTATTCAAGCTTGAAGATATAGCTACCCATATTGGAATCAGTGTTTCACGGGGAGTTCATCTCTTCAAAGAAGCGTTTGGTAAAAGTATTATGCAATATACACTGGATGTACGGCTGAACATGGCCAGGGAACGGATCATTTTTAGTCCAATGACACTCGAACATGTAGCCGAGTCTTCCGGCTTTAACAATTATACGTATTTCCACCGGGTATTCCGCTCCCGGTTCGGCATGTCGCCCAAAGAATTCCGCGTCATACACCGGGAACAGATGTAATCGCTTCGTTAATACGTATTATTCGTAACCGAAACCTATTTGCGCGCGGCAATCGCCTCGGATACAACCATAGCCAAATCTTCGTTGCCAAACATGGATAGCACGCCCAATACGGTGTCGTCCGGAATGTCACCGGCTTCCTCCTTGGATACAACTAGCTTCAACACCTGCTGCAAACGCTCGTTGCTCAGTTGTTCCGGGTAGGCTTGCCGGTACATCTCTTCCGGATCCAGTCCATGATTGACACACCACTGGGCAAATACCAGAATCATCATTTCCTCTTCCTGTTTATACGTCTCGATTACAGCTTCCTCAATCTGCTTGTTGCGTTCTTTTTCATATTCATCCATGGTGTTATTCTTCCTCCAATATCGTTTAATGAATCATTGGTGCGGAAGGCTCCATTCACACTCCCGCACAGACTTCTGCAAGATTAACCGCGGATAAGCTGTTCAGCCAGGTCATGACTGTCCATGACGTGACTCGCACTGATGGCACAGTCATCCGGGGTTTCAAGATTTGCCAAAAATTGATCGATGGCTCCCGTGAATCCTCTTCGGGTCAAAATACTTTCCCAGCTGCCAAAGGTTTCCTTGCGTTCCTGTACGCCGCGTTCCTCATACTTCGCTATTTCCATGTTCAGCACTTCTACCGACCTTCCTCCGCCATACAGCTCAAGCTTCTCCAGATCCGCTCCTGCTTGGCGTACCATATCGAATCTGCCATATGCCGTTCTGCCCAGCTTGGCTGATCCAGCCGCATGCAACAGTCGGTCCAAGTCATTTTTACGTATCCATTGATGGAGCAGCTGCACATTGTGATCCGAATACCATAACATCAGGTCAAGAATATGAATCAGATCATCATAGATGGTTTCCGCAGCCGGACGATCCTGAATAGCTGTCCGATGTTTAGTAACTGTCAGCGATTCAAAGCCTTGTCCAGCCTGCATCCATTCCTTCGCGTTTTGATACAACGGTGCATATCTCCGGTTAAAACCTACCGCCAGCAGCAGACCTTGTGCTTCCGCAAAAGCGGTCATTTCTTCTGACTCCCTTAACGTATAGGATAGAGGTTTGTCTACGTATACTGCCAGCCCCCGCTCCAAACATTGCATGACGATGTCAAAATGAGCTTCTGTCGCTGTATGTACAAACACCGCATCCAGATCCCAGGACAACAATTCTTTTATATCCGTTGTTCCCTGGTTCAATCTATAGGTATGCTGTATTTCCTTCACCGGCTCGGGAGAACGGTTCATAATCCCCGTAATTTCCACGTCCGAGTGGGCAGTCAGCAGCGGCAAATATACTTTACGTGCAATATCCCCGAGTCCGATGATCGCAGCACGAGTTCGCTTGGTTGTTTCCATTATGATCATTCCACCTTCAGATGAGTTCTATATTTCTACGTCCTATAGTGTAACCCTTCGGGCAGCAACATGCCAGTGATTGCAGCTAGAACCGGCCTAATTATCCATCCTTTGGTTGAACGTGGTAAACTTTAAAGAGTTAGCAATACGGATTGGGATACAGGTAGACCTTCCTAGTCTGAAAGGAGCGTTTGGGATTTTGCGAAAATGGTTATGGCTCCTCTTATATGTTTTACTTGCCGGAGTCACGTTTATTTACAGATATGAACTGCTGGCCTGGACCGATCTGCATCAGTCCATTCCACTTTTACTCGCCATGGCGACGTTGTTTGCGCTTGTACCCGTGATTCCGTACAAAATTGTCATTATTGCCTTTGGGTATAGTTACGGTACCGCAACAGCAGCCTGGATATGCTGGCTTGGCACTACGCTCGCTGCACTGCTGGTATACACCGGAGCAAGAACGATATTCAGAAATCAGGCCAGATCCTATCTTGAACGCATTCGGGGTTTGAATCGATTTACAACATGGATGGAGGCTCATCCCTTCATGGGTATCGTGTCTATGCGACTGCTGCCCATCGTGCCCCAAATGGCGGTTAATATTTATGCGGGCATTACCTACACCCCATTCTGGGTCTTTATGGTCGCGACGGCAATTGGCAAACTTCCTGCGATTTTTGTTTTTGCCTATGCGGGTGCACAAGCAGAATCATCAATCTGGCTTAGTCTGATAATCCTTGCCGGTTATCTGGTGTTCATGACGATAGTATTGCTCTTGTTTCGCTTGCGCTCTCGTAAAAAAGTCTAAGTCGGTACAGTCAGAAACAGTTCAGATCCACCCTCTTTACGATCCTGCTTGGTTGGCTTGCCAATTCAGGATATAATAGAAGAGTAAGCCAAAATATCAATCTTCATCAGAAATGGAGTGACTATAGCATGGACCAACATTCAAGTGAAAAAGCAACTTTTGCAGGCGGATGCTTCTGGTGTATGGTATCCCCCTTCGAGGAACTACCCGGCATTCATAAGATTGTATCGGGTTATACAGGAGGACATACGGAGAACCCAACATATGAGGAGGTCTGCTCGGAAACGACAGGTCATGTAGAGGCCGTTCAAATTACGTTCGACCCGGCCATCTTCCCATATGAGAAGCTCGTTGAATTGTTCTGGCAACAGATCGACCCAACGGATACGGGTGGACAATTCCATGACCGTGGATCATCTTATCAGACGGCCATCTTCTATCACAGTGAAGAACAACGCCAGATCGCAGAAGCTTCCAAAGCAGCTTTGGCACAAAGCGGACGTTTTGACAAACCAATTTTCACACCGATTTTGCCAGCGAAAACGTTCTATGAAGCAGAGGAGCATCACCAAGGTTACCATCACAAAAACCCTGCTCACTACAAACGGTACCGTAAAGGTTCTGGACGTGAAGACTTTATCGAACGTAATTGGTCCGGCAAAGTGGATAAAGACGGCCTGAAAGAGCGTCTGACACCGCTTCAGTACGAAGTTACCCAAAACAACGCAACCGAACCAGCGTTCCATAACGAGTTCTGGGATCACCATGGTGACGGAATTTACGTGGACATCGTATCCGGTGAGCCACTGTTCAGTTCCACCGACAAATACGATTCCGGCTGCGGCTGGCCAAGCTTCACCCGTCCACTGCGGGACTACAATGTGAAGGAAAAAACAGATCTCAGCCACTTCATGATTCGTACCGAAGTGAGAAGTCGTGAAGGGGATTCCCATCTGGGGCACTTGTTCAACGACGGCCCTGCCGAAGCGGGTGGGATGCGTTATTGCATCAATTCCGCAGCCCTTCGTTTTGTACCCAAAGAAGATCTGGAAAAAGAAGGATACCCAGAGTACGCCATACTGTTTAATTAAGATAAGATAACATTCACATAGAATTACCTTAAAGAGCAGCGGAAATTTTCCGTTGCTCTTTTGGTTGTATATTTTGCCCATTCTCCGCTGGGATGTAAAGAGTTCTTGACATACGAATGATCAATCATATAAAATCCAGGTGTAAAGAGTTCTTGACACGCTTGAGTTCATTCGTGCCATGTAAAGAGAGGTTTGTGGATGCAAAATCGGATAAAAGTACTGCGTGAACTGAAAGACATTTCACAAGGCAAACTTGCCGAACAGTGTGATGTCAGCAGACAGACGATTAATGCTATTGAAAACAACAAGTATGACCCCAGTTTACCACTGGCTTTTGCTATCTCAGAAGCACTGGAGGTCACGATTGAACAGTTATTTATGTATGAGAGGAGAAAATCCTGATGAGGTCAAGAAACTGGACAATAGGAATTACAGGTTTATCGGCACTTCTTGTGCTTGGAATGGTGATATATCGGACAGCTTTTGGGAAATCCGTTGGACTCGGCGAAATGGTAACACTTGGGGCAATCATGATGCTGTTCATGTCAACCGTGACATGGGGAACAAAGGCAGATCAAGATCATGTTCGTGAAGACGAGGAATTGGGTAGAAAAATTACGGAACAGAGCTCGAAGCTGGGGTATTTTCTACTGACATTCTTTATTCTCATCGCTGTTGCTATAGACCATTGGATGCATGAAGAACCCAGTCTTCTGCTTCTCTCCTTACTAGGGCTCTCCATGGTTATCCTACCCTTTCTTGAATGGATTCAGATGCGAAAGTACAGATTATCGGAGTAATTCCCATCACATCATACTAACAACCCAGCCGATCCAATACGCGAATGGAATCAATAACAACTGAGCCAACAATGTGCCAAATAAACGGGATACAAGCATACAGCCATAGATCTGATTCATTCGATCCAGCCGGATTTCACCGCGTAGTGATTTGTCGCTGAGCAACGAAATACGTGGATCAATCAGGATGGTTAACAAAATGGTCGCTACTCCATTAATAAGTCCGGTGGATTGCGAAGCAGCTACAGCCTGCCCCGGATAAAGATACGCAGCGTATAGACTGGACAGGACTCCAGTCGTATAGATCGCTGTCACCGCTATGTTCAACGTCATTAGACGTCTGGGCATTCCGTTGTGTACCAATAGCTTTGCCATTTTCCATGATGGCGGGGTAATGTAATACATCGCGTTTTTGATCTTGCTGCGTTTCAACAGGCCTCGAACCATGGAAGGAATCGATCCTGCCGCCTCAAAATGAACGACCATTCGCGAAGCAAGCTTGACCATCGTTGGAAAGCTTATAATAGCCAAGGCTGTTCCTACCGTAGCCGCACCCATAAGCCAGTGCAGTTGCGCTGCAAAGTGTGGGTTCCCTCCATTCGTCGCAGTATCCACGAGATTGCCTACCATCGGCCCTTGGGCCATATTGGAGGTACGCGACACCAGCAGCAAAATTCCGGACAGGGACAAGGCCAGCGCTATTCTTCGAGTACGTAATCCCCCAAGGCGCAGCGCATAGGACATACTATCAGCCGCATGAATAAGCATGGTAAACAACATAGGAATGGCTAAGCTTAAACTAAACATATGTAAATCTCCTTATCTTTTCTTTTTCCTCATGTGCTTCTATTATACTTTTAAGCATGGAAGCATTATACTCTTCATCCACATAAAAGTATAGAAAAGCGCGGAGAAGTTGAACAGTAGAATGCACAATAACTACAGCATACGTTTCGTTCTCCACAATAATCGTTTATTCATCCGGGTAAAGGGTAATATACAAATAACTTATAATGTACAGGAGGGAATCAATATGCCGTGGAACAAACAAGATTATCCCGTTTCCATGAAAAATCTGGAGCCTCGTGTCAGAGATAAGGCCATTGAGATTGCCAATGCCCTGCTGGATGACGGTTACGAGGAAGGACGCTCCATTGCGATCGCTACTGCCAAAGCAGAAGAATGGGATGAGAATCATCCCACATCGAAGAATTCGAAGCAGGCTGCAAAACATACTTCATCAGACAGCAAATCGGAGCATGGAAAATCTTCATCTCCACGCCGTCATTCCGAACCTGTCTCTTCTTCCAAAAGCCATGATAATATTCATGTCGTTCCTACCGACTCGGGCTGGGCAATCAAGGAAGAAGGTCAATCCAAATCTCTGGCTACGTTCCGAACCAAAGCCGAAGCGGTGGATGCTGCCAAAGAAAAGAGTGAAAAACAGAACATTCGGGCTATTATCCATAATGAAGATGGTCAAATTGCCTCTTCCATCAAGCCTTAAGTGGATCTGATTTTAAAAAGGATATCTCGTGAATAAAATGTACCCTATAAGATAGACACTTTGAAAAAGGTCATCTTATAGGGCTTTTTTTTGTTTATAATGAAGAAAACATGAGCGGTGGTAGGATTGAGATGACAATAAAATGTTTCACAGATCAACAACAGGCACAATTAAAATTAAATCCGTATGTTAAAAACGTGAGTGCAAAAGCTATTACGTATACAGAGGAATTTAAAGGGATTTTTATTGATGAATACGGCAAGGGAAAGCTTCCGAGCGAAATTTTCCTGGAGGCGGGTTTTGACATTGAAGCGCTTGGTCCTACACGGATTCGGAAGGCTTCTAATCGTTG